>CAKNFP010000001.1:660000-1998750 GCA_930633525.1 Hyphomicrobiales bacterium | reverse complement strand
GATCCTCCAGGCGGTCGGCGCGCATCTCGACGAGCGCCTTGCGCATGCCCGCGCTTTCCACCTGGAACACGCCGACCGTTTCACCGCGCCCGAGATATTCATAAGTTTTCTTGTCATCGAGAGGGATGGTCGACAGATCGATGTCGAGCCCCTTCTTCTTGATGAGATCGACCGCCGTGCGCAGCACGGTGAGGGTCTTCAGGCCGAGGAAGTCGAACTTCACCAGGCCCGCCTGCTCCACCCACTTCATATTGAGCTGGCTGACCCGCATGCCCGAGCGCGGATCGCGATAGAGCGGCACCAGCTCTTCCAGCGGCCGGTCGCCGATGACAATGCCGGCCGCATGGGTCGAGGCATGGCGGTGCAGGCCCTCCAGCTTCTGGGCGATGTCGAGCATCCGCCCGACCACCGGCTCCTCCTTCGCCGCGCTCTGCAGCTTGGGCTCGTCTTCGATCGCCTTCTTGAGCGTGACGGGATTGGCCGGATTCTGCGGCACGAGCTTGGTCAGCTTGTCGACCTGGCCATAGGGCATCTCGAGCACGCGGCCGACGTCGCGCATCACCCCGCGCGCTTGCAGCGTACCGAAGGTAATGATCTGCGCGACGCGATCCTCGCCGTAGCGCTGCTGCACATAGGAGATGACCTCCTCGCGCCGGTCCTGGCAGAAATCGATGTCGAAGTCAGGCATCGACACACGATCCGGATTGAGGAATCGCTCGAAGAGGAGGCCGAAGCGCAGCGGATCAAGGTCGGTGATGGTGAGCGAATAGGCGACGAGCGAGCCCGCGCCCGAGCCGCGGCCCGGGCCGACTGGAATGTCATGGGCCTTGGCCCATTTGATGAAGTCGGCGACGATCAGGAAGTACCCGGGAAAGCGCATGCGCTCGATGATCGACAGCTCGAATTCGAGACGCTGCCGATAATCGGCCTCGGTCAGACCGGGCGCCGGCGGATGAGAGGCAAGGCGTACATCGAGCCCGGCCATCGCCTGCCGGCGCAGTTCGGTCGCCTCCTCCGCCTCATCGCCGCTGAAACGGGGGAGCATTGGCTTGCGCGTGCGCGGCCGGTAGGCGCAGCGCATGGCGATTTCGACCGTGGACCGCAACGCCTCGGGCAGATCCTCGAACAGCTTGACCATCGCCCCGCGCGACTTGAAATCGTGCGCATTGGTGAGCCGTCGGCGATTGTCATCGGTGACGAGGCGCCCCTCGGCGATGGCCAGCAGCGCGTCATGCGCCTCGTAATCCCCCGCCTTCGCAAAATAGGGCTCGTTGGTGGCGACGAGTGGAACCCCATCGCGATAGGCAAGGCGCAGCAGTTCTGTCTCGACGGCACGCTCCTCGTCCGTGCCATGGCGTTGCAACTCAACATAGAGACGGTCGCCGAACAGCTCTCTGAGGCGCCTGAAACGCTCCGACGCCAGGTCCGTCTGACCGTCGCGCAAAGCCCTGTCGAGGGGGCCGCCCGGTCCGCCGGTGAGCGCGATCAGCCCCTCGCTATGCGCCGCCAGCCGTGCGAAAGGCACATGTGTCACCTCCCCGGCCGTCGAATCCAGGAAGGCGCGGCTCGTGAGCTGCATCAGATTGCCGTAGCCGGTCTCGCTGGTCGCGAGCAGCACGATATGCGGCAGGCTGCGGATCACCGTCTGGCGCACGGTGGGGTCCGGCGGTTCGAATTCGACCGTGAGCTGCAAGCCCGCGATTGGCTGGATTCCGGATCCGGAGAGCTTCTCGGAAAATTCCAGGGCGCCGAAAAGATTGTTGGAATCCGTCAGCGCCAGGGCCGGCATACCGTCGGCAATGGCCATCTTCGACAAGGCGGCGATGGTCAGCGCGCCCTCGAGGAGCGAAAACGAGGAATGGACGTGCAGATGCACAAAGCCGACGTCCTGGTAGATCTCGTTCGCTGAAACACTCATCGGAAACCCAATACCGATCACATCCCGGCCGGACTCATGCCCGGCCCGGCCCAAGCATAAGGCGAGGACCGGCGGGGTCGAGCCCCCGGCCCGGGATTACCAGTGGATGTCGTGCTGCCCGTGGATATCCCGCCGGGGCGATTTCCGGCCGCCGTCAAGTCTGCTTGCAAGCGACGGGCTGTGCGTTCTCACCCTTGGTCAGATCATAGAGATCGGCCATATTGCCCTTCGTCCACCAGATGAAGCGCCCGCCGGCATATTTCGCGCCGGAACCCGCCAGCACATTGGCCGCGACCACGAACTCCCCCTTGATCGACAGGGACACCAGCGAGATTTCGCCGGCATTGAAATAGGTGGCATCCACAACCCGGTCACCGCAGGCGTAGCTCGCCTTGATGGTCTCTACCTGATTGGCCGTCGGAACCTCGATCGTGATCGCCGCACCCTGGCGGACCCGTGTCAACAACGCCAATTGCTTGCCGCCGGCGTCACGCAGCAAGAGCTTGCCGTTGCCGTCGATCGCCCAGCTTTTCACCCCCTGCAGCGCATTGAAGAACTTCTGCTCCTGCCCCATGACTGCCGGAGGGCAGGCCATGCGGGTGGAAGCGAGCGGGCCGATCCGCAGGGTTTCGCCGGTGATCTCGGCCTTGCCGGTGAAGTGGTTGCAGCCCCCCGAACCGGTGACCTTGCCATCTCCACCGAACGCAAGCGTCGTCTGGATACGGTCGACCACGCCGCCGCCACCGATATCCTCGGCCAGCCATTGGCCGGCAAGGGGATCTGCGCTGGCCGCCAAGGCTCCCTGAACCGGCGCGGCAAACGGCAGAACCAGGATCGAGCCGGCGAGAGCCGCGATCAACGGCCTTCGCGGCAAGATCCCGCGCAAGAGGTCGCTCTTCAAAACGTCGCTCAAGAGACCGGTCCTCATCACATGCCTCGCCATTGGGGCCTCCTTCATCAGTTGGTCCCTTATCCAATATTTCCGGAAACACGCTGGCTCAATTACGATCCATCCTCAATCGATCAGCTTTCACTGGCAACGCACAAAGCGCGGCCGAACATTCTCCCGCGGCTTATCAAGACCGGGGAAACGCTGACCGGCGCTCAATCGGGAATGGAAAAAGACGTATTCAGAAGCCCATATTCAGAGCCGGCCTGCCGCCGCGGAAGCTTGGGCGAATGCTGGTGCCCCCTTCGTCCGCTCCCTGTCGCGCCAGATCATCGTAGCTCGGCTGGCGAAACTCCTGAACGGAGCGTCCCTCGACGCGTCCCGACGATTGCGACTTTGCCTTCCTGGCCGGACGCGCCGGTTTCGTCTTGCCCGGCTTGGCGAGAGACTGCCCCTGCTGCGGCAGTTCGAGCGGCGCATTCTGGGCCGAGGCCGGGGTGACGACAAATGTCGTTCCCATTACGAGAGCGATCGCGGCAGCGCCACCGGCGAGGCGCGATGCGACAGGCCGGCTCAATGCCCACAACCCGGATCGCGGAATTGCGGGTGCGCGCTTCGTTCGGCTCATGGCTATCCTCATTTCCGGCGATTCGATCGGATGGATCTGGATTTCCATACATCCAATTCCACGGGAATGGGGCCGCGTCGTGACATATCTGCTGGAGTCTACAGCCGATTGCGAGACTTCACATCGATGCCGGCGCTCGGACGTCAAAGGGGAACCGCATCAAGCACCCGCGACTTTTCTCCATGCGCACAAACGAGGACGAGCAGCATGGATATGAGCGGGATGCGAACAGAACGAACCGGATATATCGCGGGTCTGCAGACGGCCGGTTCGCCATTCCGGCAGGCATCGGAGCCGCCGATGCCCGGGTCTCCCTTGCCGGATCCCTTTAAGCGACCGCCGACGATCGATCCTTCAGATCCCCTGAAGCCTATCATCCCGCCGGTTGAAGAACCCGATCCGGACGATCCCGACAACGACAGGCCGAAGCCGAACCCGGATGAAATAGAACCGGAAAAACGTTTGTTTCTCTTGTAAGAGGCCGCGACTTGACGGCCATTTCACGACATCGACTTCGAATGCATCACTTCGTCGATCTCGGCCTGCTCCCGTTCCGCGGCAGCCGAGAGCGCCGCATGCATCCGGCCGCGCACATAGCCGCGCGAAATAAGCCGTTCCGCCTTGGCAAGGCGTTGCTCCTTTTCGGTGAGGTCGGCGAGCGCATCCCGAATGGCCGCGTTGAGAGCCGCCATGGCATTCCCTTCAGCCTTCAGATAGGCCGCAACGATTTCGTCCACCATCATGCTCATCGTCGGACCCACGAGATCTGATTGCCACTTGCAATTTCATCAGAGTAACTGACCGTGAACAAAAATAGAACAAAAAAGAGAACGCGTGCAAATCACAAATCCACAGGACGTTGATAATGCATATTATTCAATAGGATACGGCACATATCCAGGGAGCCATCCCGGACAGCCTCGCCCTGTGAAGGACTGGTTGGCGGTGACGCGTCCCGGCCCATAGTGACCGCCATTTCGGGCCGATGCCGTGACGAGCGCCTTCGCTGGATAACCCCATTGATCAGGTCGGATGCCCATCCAACAGCGCGCGCTCGCTAAGATCGAAGCATCGACCCTAGACCCTGCATCAGTGATCGAGTAGGCAGACGCCAAGATCGATGCCAGGGAGCGATCGCGTGAACAGCAATCAGGTGTCAGAGGCCCGTCGTCCTGTTCTCATCGCCCTCGACTGGGGCACGTCAAGTCTGCGCGGCTTCCTGATGGACAGGGACGCTGAAGTCATCGACCGACGCGCCAGCAGCCACGGCATCCAGAACTTGCCGGAGCCGGGTGTTTCCGGGTTCGAGAAGGCGTTCGCCGCGCTCTGCGGTGAATGGCTGGCGCAATGGCCTGATCTGCCGGTTGTCGCCGGCGGCATGGTCGGCAGCGCGCAGGGCTGGGTCGAAGCACCCTATGTCGCCTGCCCCGCCGACGTCGCGGAACTCGCCCGCCACGCCGGCCGCGCAACGACGGCGGACGGCCGCACGATCCTCATCGCCCCTGGCGTCATTGACAATCCGGCCGATGCACCACCGGACGTGATGCGGGGCGAGGAAATCCAGATCGCCGGCGCCCTCGCCGAGAATCCGTCACTGGCGGAGCGGGCCTCCATCATCATGCCTGGCACCCATTCCAAATGGGTTGCCATCGCCGCGAGCCGCATCAACCATTTCGATACCTATATGACCGGCGAGGTCTTCGCCGTCATGACGAAGCACTCGATCCTCGGCCGCCTTATGACCTCTCAGGAGGAAACGGCCGCAGCCCCCGCGGCAGCGGAGGCCGCCTTCCTGCAAGGCGTCGCGGCGGCGCGCGACAGCCATGCCGGCGATCTCCTGAACCAGCTCTTTTCGGTGCGCAGCCTCGGTCTCACGAAGCGACTGCCCGGCAATGTCCTGAAAGATTATCTCTCGGGTCTTCTCATCGGACAAGAACTGACCTCGGGCCTCGCCCGCCTGCAGGCTGATGCCACAGGTCTGCCGCCCATCGTGCTCATTGGCGATGACGGCCTCTGCAACAGCTATCGCCGTGCGATGACCTTGTTCGACGTCGCACCCGCCGCCCTTCTGGGGAATACAGCCCCGGCGGGGCTCTTCCGCTTCGCAACCGCCACGGGCATGCTGGATCGGGCATGACCGGACGTTGTCCGACCGTCTGACAGAAGGAATTGGTACCATGACCCGGCCGAGCCGCGCGACGCGTTTGGAAGAGGCTTTCGCCACGCTGCCGCTGATCGCCATCTTGCGCGGGCTGAAGCCCGAGGAGGCGGCCGGCGTCGCCACGGTGCTGCATGAGGCGGGCTTCCGCTTCATCGAGGTGCCGCTGAATTCACCCGACCCCTTCGAGAGCATCCGCATCATCCGGGAGCTGCTGCCGGACGACGCGCTCGTGGGCGCGGGCACGGTGACACGGACCGCCGAAGTCGAGCGCCTCGTGGGGCTTGGCGCTGACCTCGTTGTAATGCCGCATGCCGACCCGGCGGTTATCCGCGCCGCGGCCGATGCCGGGCTCATCTGCACTCCCGGCGTCGCGACCCCGACAGAGGCTTTTGCCGCGCTCGCTGCCGGCGCAGCCGCCCTCAAGATCTTTCCGGCCGAGATGGTCGGGCCGCCGGTCATCAAGGCGATCCGGGCGGTGCTGCCGGCGGGAACGCGGCTGTTGCCGGTCGGCGGCATCACTCCGACCACCATGGCCCCCTTCCTTGCAGCGGGCGTCGCGGGCTTTGGCCTGGGATCGGCCCTCTACAAGCCGGGCATGGACGTTCGGGAGATTGCCACCAATGCGCGCGCCTTCGTCGAAGCATGGTCATCGCGCGAGCGGCCTTGAGATCAAGGCTTATTCGTCAGCACAACTGACGTTGTTGCAGATCTCCGTGGACAACTTCTGATATCCACCTACCCAGACCGCTAGGGTTAATTACCATTTACCCATTGAGTCGTGGGTGGGTGGCTGACAATGTCCGATGGATTACTGGAGGAGCTTGTCTCGGCGATGTCTGCCGAACGGCAGGAAGTCATCGCACGCCGCACGGCGGAACTCCTGGATCTGTGGCGCGCTTTCGAGCCGGCACCGCTGCCGCCATTCGATGCATCGACGGTGGCGCTGTCCTGGCTTGCTCTGGCCCGCGACGCCGTGGCTGAGATCCGCCGGGTGCGTGTAGCCCCGCCGGACGAGGCAATCCCGCCTGAAGTGATTGCAGTGCCTTCCGCGGATGCTGGGACTACGGTCGAGGACGCTCACGCTGCGGAACAGCCGGCAAGCTTGACCGACGCGGCACCGGAGGGGGAGCCCGTCCCTCTTGTCGCCGCGGATGAGGCCGACACCATCGTTCTGGATGCCGGGATCGCCATCGCCGCCGCGATTTCAGGCGGCAGCATCGAGGATGAACCGGTTCTGGCGGTCATCCCGCCCGCACTCTCGACTGACATTATCGCAGCCGAGGCTGAAGCAGAGAGCGAGATCGTCCCCCTTGAGGAGGCGATCGCCCTCGATGATGACGATCTCGCCTTCCCTATGCTGTCACCTTTTGAAGGAGACGACGCGTCGGCGGCACTGGCGCGCGCCGTGCGCGAGGGCCTCGCCTTGCGCACGGACGGCAAGCCGAAGACCGGAAACAGCGACCGGGTGACGCCGATGACGGTTCATCCCGGCGCGTTCCCCAGTTACATGGGTCCGCCGACTTCCGGGACGAGGCTGTCGTCGCCGTAACGGTCGTCTTCTGGGAATGGCGAGACGGCGTTGTCGAGTTGGTCTTCAACATAGTCCGGAGGGCCGGACCGGCTGAAACCACCCCCGCCTTGGTTGGTTGATTGGCATGCCGTGGCAGCCATGCTGATCGCTACTATAAGGGCCAGTCGGTTCAGATGCATAAAGGCCTCTAGGAAAAATTATGGGCGCATTCGATATGAGAGCGACGCTGCATGCAAGCGTCATTCATCACTTGCCCAACGCAATCTGCAATCGTGCTTAAGAGCGGCGGCGCACGACCGCCTGCACCACTTCCGTTGTGGAGATGGCTGCGTGTGCTGGCAAACCTCGGTGACTAACCGGGAGCTGTACAGTAGATACTGGCATTCCCTGCAGAGAGATGTCCCATGGCTCCCTCAATCATCACCGCAATCCTGTCCAGCCGCGTTACCGAAGCCGCGGCGCGTATCATCTTCACATTTCCCTTTTGGGGAAGCGGCTTGGCGAAACTGATCGATTTTCGTGGCGGCGTCGCCGAGATGGAAATGTTCGGCCTGACGCCGGGGTGGCTGTTCAACATTGCAACGATCATCGTGCAATTGGGTGGCTCCGCGCTCATCATCGCCCGACGGCACACCTGGCTCGGCGCAGGCGCGCTCGGGATCTTCACAGCGCTGACAATCCTCCTGGTCCACCATTTCTGGTCACTCGAAGGGGAGCGCGCGATCGTCGCCTTCCATACGGCGACGGAACATATCGGCATGATCGGCGCCCTCATTCTCGTCTCGATCCTCGCCGCGCGGCCAGCATCTCCACGCTGAGCGCACGCCCCTAATGCAATGCGGGACGTTCACGGCCGGGGCTAGTCACACTGCCCGGCCGGCAAGTCCTCACGCCATCGGGGTTGCCAGGTTGAGAGGATGGATGGGGGTGTGCATATCCGCCGGCAAAGCGGAAAGCTGCAGGCTTCCCGCCCCCTGTCCTAGACTCGCCATCTGCTGGGTCAGTTGGTTCATCGCCCGATCCATTGCATAGGCCTGATCGGCGACACAGACGGATGTCTTGGCAAAGTCCGACCCTTGGACAGAGACTTTCAGCCGTGCGTCAGCTGTCTCGATACCGTAGTTGAAGGCACCCGCCTCGTCCCGCACCGCTGTCAAAACAATGTTCTCGGCACTTTCTCCCGCGAAATCGAAGGAAAGACCGTGATTGCCAGACGCGCGCGCTGCGCTATCGGTCACATCGACGGTGCCATTACTATCGGAATCGAAGCGAAAGAGCGCGTCGGCGGCGCCCAGATCCACTTGCTTGGCTCCGCCTCCGGTTATGTCGGCGATCTCGATCCATCCGGAGGTTTGAGAGGCGGCCGATATGCGATCGCTTCCCTCACCGAGCTCGACCCTGACCTGTGTGTCACCGGCGATATTCACGACATCGTCGCCAGCCCCGGCAATGACGCACACGTCACGCACGGGCGGGGCTCCGATACTGCCTGAACCAATGACGATGATGTCATTGCCATCTCCGCCCAAGATCCGCATATGGCTCGCGAGGGATACGATCGTGTCGTTGCCCTTGCCGGCATCGACCTCAGCAAGCTCAGGCAAAACGATCTCCGGCGCGATTCCCTCCCCGATCGTCACAACGGCATCAGCGGCCAGACGCACGTCGTCATCCTGGTCGCTCAATCTGACGGTTTCCACGCCTTTCACCGTGGCCTCCGACACCGGCACGCCCGATACAGGATCCATCTGCGCGACCTGCGTTCCGCGGGCCGAAGCCGTCAGATTGATAGCGCCCGATCGGATGTTGGCGAGGCTGAGCGTATCTTCACCAGCTCCGAGATCGATAACGCCGCTGACGGCAGATATCTCCACGATGTCATTATAGTCGGAGCCTTGGATATTCTCGATGCCGCTGGCTTTAATGTTGAAATTACTCACGTTCCCGGTAGCGACAAGATACATGCTGTCATTCTCGCCGCCACGATCATCGATTTCGCAATCGACACCCGCAATAACACAGTACGTTTCATTGCTATCGCCGACCGATGTGACGCGGCTGTTGGCGGCCCTTACAAGAATTTCATTGTCGCCGTCCAGGTTGAGACGTACCGAAGGTCCCTGCTCAACCTTTTCATAGCGGACATCTTCATACCGTTCGTCGACCCACTTTTCGCTGCCCCACCACAGAAAGTCGTTGGTCCATTTCCAGACCTGCTTCGTCTTCCATTCGCCCTGAATAGCTTGCTGTTCCGGGAGGTTATCCCCGGCGGACAGGCTACTGTCGATGACGAGGACACGATCAACCTCACCGTCCTTGACGGCGCCGGCACGTGTCACGTCAATCGCGTTGCCGCGCTCGACTGCGAAGTCCGCTCTATGCCCATCCTTGTTATAGACGCCCATCGCCGTCCCAAATAGCTGACGATCGTCGCTAAACCAGTTGAATTTCTCCCGATCATACAAGACGCTTATAAGTTCATTTACCTGAGATGCGGACGCAATCGAGTGCAAATTCCTCTCATAATCCGAACCGTCTTGCATGAGATTGTTGACACGCTCACCATAAGCCCCCCAATACCATTCGGTATCCATCTTGGTGCGCATTTCACTATTCAGCGCAGGCGTGTAGATGGCGCTGGTCCAATTGACCAAGGGCGTCGCGTCAAGCGCTGCAATGGTGTGAAGCTTTTTCAGCACTTCCCATTCATGCATCAGTCCGCGGGACTCGAAGTCCGCCATATGCTCCACAAGTTCGAGCGCCCTGCCGATTCCACCGAAATCGGGAATGAGCAGGGTCAAGAGCGCGGCCGGCGGACACAAAACCGCCGCCGCGCCGGCAAAGGCGCTGGCCGCGATCTGGACACCGGAATTGCCAACCGCCCATTTGGCCGCCGTCGAATTGGGATTTTGTTCGAGGTTCTTGATCGCCCCGACAAGGCCGACTGTGCCGGCGGCCACACCGAAGACACTGGCCCCGATACCTAACGCGCTGCCCGCGCCCGCCAATTTGCTGGCGGTTGTACCGGACTTGGCGGCAGCCGCGATACTGGTCAGCTCGCTCGCGGTCTGCGTCGCGGTCGACACCATGCCGAGGCTGCTTTGGACAATCACGCGGACATCGCCGTCGCTTGTTGCGACACGCGCGACATCGTTCGCGATCCCCGTAAGGCCCGCGATCAGCGATAGAACGGATTTGCCCGCCGTAACAGCCCCTGAGCTGCGCGTGCGCGCTTGCGCGGCGCGTATATCAGCATCCAGCGACGCCAGATCGGCCACCGTATCGCTGAGAGACGTCGTGCCGCGCGCCCCTGTCGGTTGAGGTCCGCGCAAGACGTCAAGGTTCATTCCGGCCTTGGTCGATTTGGCGAGGTCCTGCAGATTCGACTTCAGAGGCGTGAGCAGGCCCTGCCCCTCGGCAAATGACCTCAATGCGTCGACGGTGACGCCGCCGACGACCTGCAGGAGCGCGCCACTTTGTCGGCCAACCTCAAAGCCCGCACGAAGCTTGGCGTCGGCGCTGGCATTCGGATCATTGAGAACAGCGATATTACGCTGGATGCCGAGCCCATCGCGCACGCCGAGGACCATGCGCAGCGTGCTCAAGGCTCCGGTGGATTGCTGATTGAGCAGTGTCCGTTTTTGATTGAGCCCGCTCTTGTCGAGCAGGGCCGCGCCGAGCCGCCCCTTGAGGACGTCGGGCGAAAACTGGTCACGTACAGCTGCTGAACTGCTACCGCGCTTGTACTGCTCCGTGAGGGCCTGTTCGCTGGTCTCCTGCCAGAGTTCCTGGCGTAGGCCACGCCATGCCGATGCCTTGGCGTCGTCGCTCGCCGCGAAATTCTCGCCGAAAGCCCGGCTGAGCGCGGTCTCCATCGTTCCGATATAGGCGCGATAGATCATGGCGTCATGCGCGGCGTCACCTGTCAGGCGCGGCTGCACCGGCTCTGCCCCGCCCGTCATGAACTTGCGGGATGGCAGGTCCTCGCCAAATGCTGCGGGCAGATAGTCACGATTGGAGCGATCGACATTATCGATGGCGATGCCGACCTTGGTAGTCTGACTTTCGATATCGGTCTTCAGCCAGTTCAAGAGATTATTGGCGAGCCCCTCGGATGCAGCGGCCGAGGCGAGACCTGCGCGGGTCAATCCGGCACCGGACCCTGAAGCTGAGAGGCCGTCAGCATTGCCCGATGGGCCCGTGTGCGCCTTCAACCACTCCGCGTGGAATTCCCCTTGGAAGTCCCGCGAGCCCATTGGCACACCGGAGGCGGCCTGCGTGTCCTGAGATGCATCCGCGCCAGCGGCAGCCATGCTTGCGGCGTCAGACAGCTTTTCCCCAATTGTTTCATCCATCGGGCAACAACTCCCGTCATTTATGAACAATAGGTCGCAATCAGGAACACACTCACGGCGTGCCCGCTGCGCGGCGAACTTCTTCGTTTCGCAATTGGTGCCCGCACGTCATTCTCGGCAGAAATATTGCCAGCTAATGATAGACGACGGGAGTATCCATCTACCCTGATAATGGAGCCCAGGTCATGGAAATTGACGCGAAAAAGCTTGAATTTACGGCATTTACCGCTCGCGACCGGCTTCCGACACAGCTTTCATGATGGGGGATAGCAGGAAGTCGATCACGCGGCGCTCACCCGTCTTGATCTCGACCGTCGCCCGCATGCCGGCCGTCAGCGCGACGTCGCGGCCATCGATAAGGATACCGCTCCGGTTGACGCGAACACGCGCCGAAAAGACGAGCCCCTGCCGCTCGTCGTTGATTGCATCCCGTGACACCGCCGCCACCATGCCGGGAATCGTGCCGTAACGGGTGAAGGAGAATGCCTCCAGCTTCACCGTCGCCACCTGCCCCTCCCTGACGAAGCCGATGTCGCGGTTCAAGACCTGCGCCTCGATCTCGACGTGATCGTCCTTTGGTACGATCACCATCAGGGCCTGCGCCGGCTGGACAACACCGCCAAGCGTATGCACGGCAAGCTGCTGGACGACCCCGTCGACGGGCGTCGTGATGGATTGAAGGTCCTTGCGCTGCTCCGCCTTCGTCAGCTCTTGCGTAAGGTCGGCGACCGTCGCCTGGGCGGCCGTGAGATCCGAGAGAAGCTTGCGCTGGATCTCCGCCACGGTCTGCTCGCGCCGACGCGCAACGGCTGCGCCTGCGGCGCCTGCCGCCGCCCGCTGTGCTGCCAAACCATCGCGGTCGCGCTTCATGGCGACCACCTGCTGGCGTAGTTCTAGAACCTGATAGCGAGGCGTCAGCCCCTTCTCCAGCAACGTCTCCCGTGCTTTCAAGCGCTCTTGCAGCAGAGGCAGGCTCTGGTCCAGTTTGGCGATAGCGGCCTCCACCGCCTCTACCTCGGCACGCTGGCGATCAAGCTCGCGGTCAAGACCCGCGAGGCGCTCCTGCTGCTCCCGCGCTTCATTGCGGGCAAGCTCCCGCGCGCGCGACACTTCCTCCTGCGTTGCCCCTAGCGTGTCGGCATCAGCCGGCGCAAGCGCGATCTTGGGCCGGCCCAGCAATGTCTTGAGCCTCAGCGCGTCGAGCCGCGCTGTCACCAGCCTGCCCGCGATGCGGCTGCGCTCGGCGCCGCTCGCGGTCGTATCGAGCTCGATCAGAAGGTCGCCAGCGCGCACAGTGGACCCATCTTCGACCAAGATACGGCGTACCACGCCGATCTCGAATGGCTGGATGGTCTTCGAGCGATCAGACGGGATCAATCGCCCTTCCGCCACGGCGACCATATCAACGGAGCTGAGACAGGCCCACAGGATGGTCAAGGCGAGAAAGGCGGAGATGGTGGCCGCAATCACGCGTGCCATCGGCGAGGGCGGCCTCTCCAGGATCTCGAGAGCCTCCGGGAGAAACTCCACCTCATCGCGCCGGTCGAGCATGCGCCCCGGCCTCTCCTGGCGCCCGAGCCGCCTCACATCAGGCGTCCCTGAGCTTGCTGGTAGTTCAGGAGGGTGGCGAAGCGCCCGCCACCGGCCGCGAGGTCCGCGGGCGCTCCATCTTCCGTCAGCCTGCCATCCTCGATGGTCAGGATCCTGTCCGCCATCTGCACTGCCGACAAGCGATGGGCGACAATGATCACGGTCCGACCCGCGGCCATCGCTCTCATATTGTCCTGGATGACACGCTCGGACTCATAGTCGAGGGCACTGGTGGCCTCGTCGAAAATCAGGATCGCCGGCTTCATGACGAGGGCCCGCGCGATCGCCACCCGCTGCCGCTGGCCGCCCGACAGTGATGCCCCACGCTCGGCGAGGATCGTGTCATAGCCATTCGGGAGTTTGACGATGAAGTCATGGGCGCCAGCCAGCCGGGCCGCTTCCACAACCGTCTCGATGGGCAGGCCCGGATCGGCAATGGCGATGTTCTCGCGCACCGTACCGGTGAAGAGCATGTTCTCCTGCAGAACGACACCGAGCTGGCGCCGGAGCCACGAGGGATCCATCAGGCTGAGATCCATGCCATCGATCAGCACCCGCCCGCGTTCGGGCACATAAAGACGCTGGATAAGCTTCGCGAGTGTGCTCTTGCCTGAACCGGACGGCCCCACGACACCGATGACCTGGCCGGCAGGGATGTCCACGCTGATGTTGGCGAGGGTTTCCGGCCCGCTCGGATCATAGCGGAAGGAAACGTACTGAAAGCTGATTTGCCCGGTGATTGCGGGCGTGGCGCTGCCAACGGCGTATGTTGGCTCGGCGCGCGTATTGAGGATGTCGCCCAATCGCGCGACGGAGATGCGCACCTGTTGGAAATCCTGCCACATCTGCGCAAGACGCAGCACCGGCCCGTGCACCTGTCCTGCCAGCATATTGAAGGCGACGAGTTCACCGACCGTCATCTCCCGCGCCAGGACCACGCGCGCGCCCGCGTAGAGAATGAGGATCACGGTCAATTTGTTGATCGCGCGTGCGATCTGCCCTGACCAGTTGGCAAGCCTGGCAACCCGAAAGGAGGAGGCCGCATAACCGGCGATCTGATCCTCCCAGCGGCGTTGCATCAACTTCTCGATGGCCGTTGCCTTCACGGTCTCGATGCCGCTGACGGTCTCGACGAGGAAAGATTGATTCTCGGCGCCGCGGTTGAACTTTTCCTCAAGGCGGCTGCGGAACAGCGGCGTGACGACGAGGGACAGCACGACGTAGAGCGGGACGGAGCCGGCGACGATCAGTGTCAGGAGCGGGCTGTAGAGATACATCACCGCAAAAAAGATGCTGGTGAACACGCCGTCGATCGCGAGCGTCAGCGCGGACCCTGTCAGGAAGGCTCGGATGTTCTCCAGTTCGCGTACGCGGGCGACTGAATCCCCCACATGCCGCGCTTGAAAATAAGCGAGCGGCAAAGCTGTCAGATGCCCGAACAGGCGGGCTCCGAGCTCGACATCGATGCGGTTCGACGTATGGCTGAAGAGATAGGTCCGCAGCCCGCCGAGCAGGATCTCGAACACCGCCATACCGGTGAGCCCGATCACCAGGACATCGAGCGTCGACAGGCTGTCGTGAACGAGCACTTTGTCGATCACGACCTGGAAGAACAGCGGCGTCAGCAACGCGAAAATCTGGAGGAAGAGGGAGCAGACAAGGACCTCGGTCAGCACGCGCTTGTATTTGCTGACCGCCTGCAGAAACCAGCCCAGCCCGAACTTGCGGTCCGCGATGCCGGCCCGCCCGCGTTTGGCCAGCAGGAGGATATGACCGCTCCAGTGCTCCGCGAAGGCCTCCGCGTCCATCAGCACGTTGCCTTGCCGTTCGGGCTCGTAGACGAGAGCGCGGCCTTCGACATATTTGGCGATGATGAAGTAGCCGCCCTCCTTGGTTTGCGCCACCGCCGGCAAGGGAAGGCGATCGAGCCGCGCGGGGGTCGCCTGGACCCAGCGCGCCTTCAGCCCCAACCGCCGACTGAGCCTCAGAAGATCCGCTGACTTCAGCTGGTCACTTGGCAGGCCGAGGCTATGGCGAAGCTGCTCAATGCTGACCGAGATCCCGAGAAAGCGAAGGACCAGCGCAAAGCACATGAGGCCATTGGTGGCTGGCGAATTCTGTTCCTCAGGTTGCGCATCGGAAAGATGATCAGCCACGCTCTCAATCCCCAGCGGATATTCGCGCGGTTATTCCGTGCCGGTCAGAGCGCAGGCTTGGTTAATGACGACCTGAACAAACACAAAACAATCGAACGAATTGAAATCAATGGGATTATTGTAAAGTTCGCGCGCCGAAAATTCTTCGCAGCTCACAGTGTCATGGCGATGCGGCAGCGCCCCGCGCAGGCATGGGGGCGGCCGAAGAAACGCGCGCAGATCCGCGTCTCCTCGCCGCTGTGACAAGGGATCGGGGGCAGATCAGGGTTTCAAGGAAGAAGGCGCTCGTCTCGGCGACGCGTCCATCTGTTGCTAAGGCCCGCCAGGAGGCGTCAAGCCGGCAACAGAACGCCGTCCGGGCCGAGCGTATGCGCCCGTCCGTGCGGATTTTGTGAGGTGAACGGGATGGGTCAGCCCTGTTCATGTCGGACGGGATGTGTCCCCGTCCGCATGATCGTCAGGCGGCGACGCGTCGGAAAATCAGCGACGCATTGGTGCCACCGAAGCCGAAGGAGTTCGACAGCACCACATCGACCGGCATCGTCTTGGCCTTGTGCGGGACGAGATCGATCGGCGTCTCGACGGAGGGATTGTCGAGATTGAGCGTCGGCGGAACGACGCCATCACGGATGGCGAGGACCGAGAAAATCGCCTCGATTGCACCAGCCGCGCCGAGGAGATGACCGACCGCCGATTTTGTCGACGACATGGTTAACCGGCTGGCAGCGTCACCAGCCAGGCGCTCCACGGCCCTGAGTTCGATTTCGTCGCCGAGCGGCGTCGATGTGCCATGGGCGTTGACGTAATCGACATCCGCCAGCGTCAGGCCGGCACGCTTCAGCGCCATCTGCATGCAGCGGAAGGCACCGTCGCCATCCTCGGACGGCGAGGTGATGTGATAGGCGTCACCGGACAGCCCGTAGCCGATGACCTCGGCATAGATCTTCGCGCCGCGCGCCTTGGCATGCTCGAACTCTTCAAGCACCACCACGCCCGCGCCTTCTCCCATGACGAAGCCGTCACGGTCCTTGTCATAGGGACGCGATGCCCGTGTAGGTTCGTCGTTGAAGCTGGTCGAGAGGGCGCGGCATGCGGCAAAGCCGGCGAGCGACAAGCGGTTGAGGGGCGATTCCGTACCACCGGCCACCATCACCTCGGCATCACCAAGGGCGATGAGGCGAGCGGCATCGCCGATAGCATGGGCGCCGGTTGAGCAAGCCGTTACCACCGCATGGTTCGGCCCCTTGAGGCCATGCGCGATGGAAACATAACCAGAGGCCAGGTTGATCAAGCGGCCGGGAATGAAAAACGGCGACACGCGCCGCGGCCCCTTCTCGGCAAGCGTGATTGATGCCTCGTAGATCCCCCCGATCCCCCCGATGCCGGACCCGATCAGCACGCCTGAGGCGTATTGATCATCCGGTGACTCAGGATGCCAGTCCGCATCGTCCAGCGCCTGCGTGGCAGCCGCCATGGCGAAGACGATGAAGGGATCGACCTTGCGCTGATCGCGCGGATCCATCCACTGATCGGGATTGAAGGTACCATCCGCACCGTCGCCGCGCTTGATCGAGCAAGCGATGCGACAGGCAATATCGGATACGTCAAAGGCTTCGATGCGCGATGCACCGTTCTCACCTGCGACGATCCGCTTCCAGGTCGTCTCGACGCCACAGCCAAGCGGCGACACCAAGCCAAGACCCGTTACAACCACACGTCTCATGGAATATTCACCGCGATGCCGTTGACGGACCCGACGGCATGCGCGGATCGGCCGAAAAGCGCCGAAGCACCAGAGCCATCAGGCAGAGGCATTCTTCTCGAGAAACTTGATGGCATCGCCCACGGTAACGATCGTCTCGGCGGCGTCGTCGGGGATCTCTACGTTGAACTCTTCCTCGAAGGCCATCACGAGTTCGACCGTATCAAGGCTGTCAGCGCCGAGGTCGTCGATGAAATGGGCGCCTTCGACCACTTTCTCCGCGTCAACGCCCAGATGCTCGACGACAATCTTCTTCACGCGCTCGGCGATATCACTCATCGTTTCGTCCTCGTTCCGCTCGCAAAAAGGCTTGTGATGGTCAAGCCCGCGATTTCCAAGACCTGTTGTTCAAGACATGCAAGAGGCAGGCTTGCGCCAACCCATGCGGCCTTTTGGGTGAGTTCCATGACAGTCGGTCCTGGCCTGGGCAACTTCGCATCCCGCCATCAACTGGCAGAATGGCAAGGGTGCCCTGCCCCCACCGAACCCCGAACCTCTCAAAGGCTTGTTAACACACTCGCTTTCGTAAGGCGAGAGCCTGAAACAGCCATGCCCGCAGCTGCGCACAACTCGCGCAACATACTCAAATCATTGCCATTCCGCCGTTCACGTGAAGGGTTTGACCCGTCACGTAGCCTGCCTCGCGTGATGCCAGATAGACTGTCGCGGCCGCGCAGTCGTCTCCGCTGCCGAGGCGACCTGCCGGAACACTGGCGAGAATTGATTCTCTCTGCTTGTCATTCAGCGCGTCGGTCATCGGCGAGGTGATGAAGCCAGGCGCGATGCAGTTGACGGTGATGCCCCGGCTCGCGACCTCCGCCGCCAGCGCCTTGGACATGCCGATGAGGCCTGCCTTCGAAGCGGCGTAGTTGCCCTGGCCCGGGTTGCCGGTCACGCCGACGATCGAGGTGATATTCACGATGCGGCCGAACCGGCGGCGCATCATGCCCTTGACGGCAGCGCGGGACAGCCGGAAGGCCGCCGTCAGATTGACGGCGAGCACCGTGTCCCATTCCTCGTCCTTCATGCGCATGAAGAGATTGTCGCGGGTGATGCCGGCGTTGTTCACGAGCACGTCGAGACCGCCGAGCTTCTCCTCCGCGGCGGGGATAAGCGCCTCAACCGCGTCTTTGTCGCCGAGATTGACCGGCAGGACATGGACACGCGAGCCGAGCTCGCCGGCGAGAGTCTCAAGCGCCTCCAGGCGCGTGCCGGACAGGCACACCTCGCCGCCTTGCGCGTGCAGGGCGCGGGCGATCGCTCCGCCGATGCCGCCGGTCGCGCCGGTGACGACAATCTTCATGCCGCTGAGATCGAACATCAGACTTGTTCCTTCCGCTTGCATTTCTGCTGGGCGCGTTTCCAGCCTATCAGCCGGCGCGCGCCGTAGCGATCGCTGCGATATCGGCGGGCGAACCTATGGCGATCGCCGTTGCTCCCGCGGCGATCCGTTTGGCAAGACCTGTCAGGACCTTACCGGCACCAAGCTCATAAAATGAATCAACGCCCGCGGAGGCCATCCAGGCGACGCTCTCGCGCCAGCGGACAGTACCGGTCACCTGCTCGACAAGGCTCGCGCGGATGCTCTCGGGATCGGAGATCGCGGAAGCGGTCACATTGGCGACAAGCGGCACGCGTGGTGCCGAGACGGTCACGGCCGCCAGCGCCTCGCGCATCGCGTCGGCCGCGGGCTGCATCAACGCGCAATGGAAGGGCGCGGATACGGGCAGGATGATGGCACGCTTGGCGCCGCGCGCCTGGGCGAGCGCCACGGCGCGCTCGACCGCCGCCTTATGGCCGGAGACGACGACCTGGCCGGGGCCATTGTCATTGGCCGCTGCGCAGACGTCGCCTTCGGCAGCCTCGGCGGCGATCGCCGCCGCTTCCGGATAGTCGAGACCGAGGAGCGCCGCCATGGCGCCGACGCCGACCGGAACAGCCTTTTGCATGGCGTCGCCTCGGATACGCAGGAGGCGCGCCGTGTCAGCGATCGAGAGGCTGCCGGCAGCCGCCAGCGCCGCATATTCACCGAGCGAATGGCCGGCCACGAAGGCGGCTTCCCTGGCGAGATCGAACCCCGCCTCGGCTTCGAGCACCCTGAGCACAGCCATGCTGACCGCCATCAGAGCCGGCTGGGCATTGGCGGTAAGCGTGAGCTCTTCCGCCGGTCCCTCGAAGGCGAGCTGCGACAGATTCTGCGACAGCGCGTCATCGACTTCCGCGAACACGGCACGGGCGGGCTCAAAGGCTTCGGCGAGCGCTTTGCCCATGCCGACGGCCTGGCTGCCCTGCCCTGGGAAGGTAAGTGCGAGCGACATCCTGGCTCCGTGGGCTTTCTTTTCCATAACAGGCGGGCCGTCTCGCATCGCCTCACCAGCCTGTCAAGCGACACTTTCCCAACGGACCAGATTTCGCTGAGAATGCGAATGGCCTGTCGAGCCTTACGATCATTCAACCGGCACGGGCCGCATTATAGGCCCAAGCTGACATATTTCATCGTGCGTTTCAGGATCTACAATCCAGCCGCCGACTGCAAAACTTGATTTCCTGCAGCCGCCATGGTCCGCCTGGAGGGGACAGAGAATCCCATGTTGCACGATCTCATGTCACAGCGAGGGAGGCCTGCCTTGACCAGCAAGACGAGAATCAATGAGGTCTTCAACCAGGTGCCTCCTCTCGTCGGGGTCAATCTGGTGGCGCTGGACCAGCCCCTGCTGGATGCCATGGCCCATAATGGGGCCGATGCCATCAGCGGCGGCTTCCTGTCCTACGGCGAGGCCTGGGGCGCGGCGGAGCGTTTCGACATGGCCCGCCTCGCCAACAGCCATCCTCCCGTCCTCCATACCCATGATTCCTTTGGGCGCCGCTCCGACACGGTCGAGTTCCATCCGGCCTACCACTGGCTGATGGAGGCAAGCGTCGAGAATGGCCTGCAGGCCTCGACCTGGGACGCGCCCGGCGCCTCCAACGGCCTTGCGGACATGCCTCCCCGCATGCCGCATGTGGAGCGCGCAGCCCGCCTGTTCGTGACGGCTCAGGTCGAAAGCGGCCATGTCTGCCCCATGACCATGACGCATGCCTCCGTCGCTACTCTCCAGGCCGCGCCAGACCGCCTGCGCGACTGGCTGCCGCTGATCCGCTCGCGCGCCTACGACGGGCGCTTTCTGCCCTTCTGGGAAAAGCGCGGCGTCACGCTCGGCATGGGGATGACAGAGAAACAGGGCGGCACGGACGTTCGCGCCAATACGACCGTCGCGGTGCAGACAGACGGCGACGAATACGCATTGACGGGCCATAAATGGTTCTTCTCGGCTCCCATGAGCGACGGCTTTCTGGTGCTCGCCAAGGTCGGCAAGGAGCCGACGGCCTTCCTCGTGCCGCGGTTTCGTCCTGACGGCAATGTGAATGCACTCCATTTCCAGCGTCTCAAGGACAAGCTCGGCAATCGCTCGAATGCCTCGGCGGAAGTCGAGTTCAAGGACGCGTTCGCCTGGCGGATCGGCGAGGAGGACAAGGGGATCAGCACGATCCTCAAGATGGTGCAGCTCACGCGGCTCGACTGCGCCGTGGCATCGGCGGGGCTCCTGCGCATGGGAACCGCGCTCGCCATCCACCACGCCCAGCATCGCTCGGTCTTCCAGCGCAAGCTCGTGGACCAGCCTGCGATGCGGGCCGTGCTCGCCGATCTCGCCCTTGAACAGGAAGCGGCGACTGCGCTCGCATTGCGGCTGGCGGCGAGCTTCGACCGGGCCGAGAAAGCGCCGCACGAAGCGGCACGGGCACGCGTGCTCACGCCGGTCGTGAAATTCGCCTTGTGCAAGGCGACGCCAGGTTTCGTGTTCGAGGCCATGGAATGTCTCGGCGGTAACGGCTATATCGAGGACAGTCCGATGCCGCGCCTCTATCGCGAGGCGCCCGTCAACGCCATATGGGAGGGCGCTGGCAACGTGATGGCGCTCGATCTCATGCGCGCGGCCAGCAAGCAGGCCGAGGTCGTCGCCGCCACGCTCGTCACCCTGGGCGAGGAAACGCGGGGGCTGCCCGGCGCAGCCGAGGCCGCCCGGGATGTCGAGGAGGCGCTCAAGGATCCGCAAGCGGAAGCGCGGGCGCGCTTTGCGGTGACGCGGCTGGCGGCCCTTGCAGCCACTGCGGCTCTCGTTGGATCGGCTCCCGCGGACATCGCGGAAGCCTATGCCCGCACCCGGCTCGTCAAGGCGCCCTGGCCCTTGGGTGCCAATGATCTCGACAGCGTCACCGACCGCTTGATCGGCCGGACGCTGCCGCTGATCTAGTCTGGTTTCAACCGCAGGTCCTGCAAGGCCCTGCACGTATGGTATCCGCGATTTCAGTCTGGACAATATTGTGCCGAAACATCGTAAGACGACTGAAATCCGCAAGCCGCAGGCGGCACCGGGCAGCACGGACAGCAATCTTCCCAGCAGGGAAGCCGTCATGGCCTTCCTCGCGGAGGCCAAGGGCAAGGTCGGCAAGCGCGAAATCGCGCGGGCCTTCGGCATCGGCGGGGGCCAGCGGATCTGGCTCAAGCGCATGCTGCGCGAGCTCGAGGACGAGGGCCATGTCAGCCGGCGCGGCAAGCGCCTGGGGCGCGCCGAGAAGCTGCCGCCCGTCGTGCTCGCCGACATCATCGGCCGCGATCGCGACGGCGAGCTTCTGGCCGAACCCGTCGAATGGAACACGGAGGAGCATGGCGCGGCCCCGCAGATCCTCCTGCAGATGCCGCGACGTCCCCGCCCCGGCCAGAAGCCTCCAGGCGTCGGGGACCGCGCCGTCATCCGGGTCGAGGAGAGCGGCGAGGATGAAGGCCCTCCCTATCTCGGTCGCGTCATCAAAGTCATCGAGAAGGCCAAGTCCCAGGTTCTCGGCATCTTCAAATCGATCGCGGGCGGTGGCGGGCGGCTCATTGCCGTCGACAAGCGTAGTCTCGGCCGCGAACTGCCGATCGCGCCGGAGGACACCGCCGAGGCGGAAGACGGCGATCTCGTCGCCGTTTCGGTCGCTCGGCATGGGCGCTTCGGAGCGCCCTCCGCCAAGGTGCGCGAGCGGCTGGGGTCCATTCGCTCTGAACGCGCAATCAGCCTCATCGCCATTCATACCCACGGCATTCCGGACAGCTTTTCACCCGGCGCCCTCAGGGAGGCCGAGCTCGCGCAACCGGTGAGCCTGCGTGGCCGCGAGGATTGGCGCGACCTGCCGCTCGTGACCATCGACCCCGTGGACGCAAAGGACCATGACGACGCCGTGCACGCCGCGCCGGATGATGATCCGGGCAACAGCGGGGGCTTCGTGCTGACCGTCGCCATCGCCGATGTCGCCCACTACGTGACACCCGGATCGGCGCTCGACAAGGATGCCTTGCAGCGCGGCAACTCGGTCTATTTCCCCGACCGTGTCGTGCCGATGCTGCCGGAGCGGATCTCGAACGACCTGTGTTCGTTGAAGCCCCATGAGGATCGTCCGGCGCTCGCGCTCCGCATCATCATCGATGCCGATGGCCGCAAGAAGCGCCATACCTTCCACCGCGTCATGATGCGTTCGGCCGCCAAGCTCGCCTACCAGCAGGCCCAGGGGGCGATCGACGGCCATGCTGCGCCCGATGATCCGGCCGCAGCTTTGCTGGAGCCCGTGCTCAGACCGCTATGGGCAGCCTATGCCACGCTCGCCAAGGCGCGTGACCATCGCGGACCGCTTGCGCTGGAATTGCCGGAGCGCAAGCTCGTCCTCAAGGAGGACGGCACCATCGACCGCATCGTGACGCCGCCCCGCCTTGATGCGCACCGGCTGATCGAGGAATTCATGATCCTCGCCAATGTTTGCGCGGCAGAGGCTCTAGAAGCGACCCATTCGCCGCTGATCTACCGGGTGCATGACGAGCCGTCGCTGGAGAAGATGCGGGCGCTTGGCGAGGTCCTGGCCTCCATCGGTCTCAAGCTGCCGAAAGCGGGCGCGCTGCAGCCCGCCCTGTTCAACCGCATTCTCGCTGCGGTGAATGGAACGGAGCACAACGCCTTCGTGAACGAGGTGGTCCTGCGCACCCAGGCCCAAGCCGAATACGCTGCTGAAAACTACGGCCATTTCGGACTGAACCTGCGCCGCTACGCGCATTTCACCTCGCCGATCCGCCGTTACGCCGACCTCGTAGTGCACCGCGCGCTGATCCGGGCGGGACATCTTGGGGCGGACGGCCTGCCCGCCGGCACCACCGCCGAGCAGCTCGCCGAGGTCTCCGCGATGATATCGGTCGCCGAACGGCGGGCGATGGCGGCCGAGCGCGAAACTACGGAAAGGCTCATCGCCCACCATCTGGCTGACCGCATCGGCGCTGAGTTCAGCGGCCAGATCTCAGGCGTGACCAAGGCGGGGCTCTTCGTGAAGCTGGACGAGACCGGCGCCGACGGGTTTATCCCGGCCGCGACGCTTGGGGCCGACTATTTCCGTTACGAGGAAGGGCGGCACGCGCTCGTCGGCAGCCGCACAGGTGAGACACACCGCCTCGGCGACCGCGTGCAGGTCCGGCTCCTGGAGGCGGCGCCCGTCGCGGGGGCGTTGCGCTTCGAGCTGCTGTCCGAGGGGCGACGCGGGGCCGCGTTGCGCGGCAAGCACCGCGGGTTCAAAGAAAAGGGCGGCAAGGCGGGGGCGATGTCTTCGCGCGGGCGATCCGGTCCGACGGCGAAGACCGCTAAAGCGGTAAAGGTGAAATCGACATGGCATCCTACGGAGGATTGACGCTGGACGACGACAGCCTGCCTCGCCCGTGGTGGCCGGCGATCAGCAACGGTCTGCGCTGCCGCTGTCCGGCCTGCGGCGGGGGACGGATTTTTTCCGGCTTCCTCAAGGTGGCGCCTGTTTGCCCCCATTGCGATGAGGATCTGAGCCCCCAACGCTCGGATGACCTGCCTCCCTATATCGTCATCACCATTGTCGGTCATATCATCGGCGGTGGAATCCTGGCCGCCGAAGCGATCTCGGAACTTCCACTGTGGATGCATGCGGTGGCCTGGCCGCTTTTGACCGTCGCGCTCTGCCTCGCCATGATGCAGCCGGTCAAGGGCGCCGTCGTCGCGCATCAATGGGCCCTGCGCATGCATGGCTTCAACAAGCACGACCAGTCCGACACAATTGATGGCGCAGGCGAGCACAAGCTGTGACTGAACCTTCCAGAGCGCAGGGACTGCCTGGAGCGCCGGTGCTGCGGCCGCGTGATTCGGCGACCCTCATCATCCTCGACGGCAACCGCCGCAAGCCGCGTTTTCTCATGGGCCGCCGCCACAGCCGGCAGGCGTTCATGGCGGATCTGTTCGTGTTCCCGGGCGGCGCCTGCGAGGCCGCCGACCGCCGCATGAGCGCGGTTGGCGCGCTCGACCGGATGATCGAGGCGCGACTCATGGAGCGCAGCCGCAGCCGCGCCAGCGACCACCCACGCACACTCGCACTCACCGCCATCCGCGAGACATTCGAGGAAACCGGCCTGCTCATCGGCACCAGGGACTATGGGGCGCCGGAGAACGCGCCCGACTCCTGGAATGGCTTTGCAGAACATGGCGTCATTCCGGAGCTCGAAGGGCTCTATTTCGTAGCGCGCGCGATAACCCCGCCCGGCCGCTCTCGCCGCTTCGATACCCGCTTCTTCGTGGTGCACGGCACGGCGATCGCCCATGAAGTTCCCGGCGTCGTCGGCCCTGACGCGGAGTTCGTCGAGACGACCTGGGTCTCCTTCGAGGAAGCGGAAAAGCTCGCCCTGCCGGACATCACCCGCATCATCCTCGGCGAACTCGCCCTGCGCATGAAGGCCGGACTGCCGCATGCGGCTCCGGTTCCCATGTTCTATCAGTCGCGCGGCCGGCACCGGCGCGACGAACTTGTCGCCAGTCCCTCCTTCGTCTGAAGGCGGGCGATCCTGGGTCATTTCCGGGATGTCATCACGAGAAGGTGCGCAGCGCGCCGGGGCAGACCGGCAGGAAACAGCGCCAGCGCTTGCGAGTACCCTTGCATCCGGCCATTGACCGGTGTAGTCAGCGCGATCAAACTGATTTGCTGGACATGCCATAGAAGGAGGCGCTCATGGCTCGCGTCACCGTCGAAGATTGCATCGACAAGGTCGAGAACCGTTTCGAGCTCGTGCTCCTCGCCAGCCATCGCGCCCGGCTGATCTCCGCCGGCGCGCCGCTGACCATCGATCGCGACAGGGATAAAAATCCCGTCGTCGCGCTGCGCGAGATTGCCGATTCCAAGCTCACGCCGGAAGACCTGAAGGAAGACCTGATCCATTCCATGCAGAAATACGTGGAAGTGGATGAACCAGAGGCCAATGAAGTGCCTCTTCTGGCTCCATCCGCAGCTTCAGGCGGCAGCGACGATCCGGATATCTCCTTCGATCGCATGAGCGAGGAAGACCTGCTGCGGGGTCTCGAAGGCCTTGTGCCGCCGGCCGGCAGCGACGACGACGAATAGTCTCGACATCGTTCTCGTTAACCTTGTTGTGAGAAGCCCGGCGTCGCCCGGGCTTTTTTTATGCATCAGGGGCCGCAAGTATCCCCTGTGTCGCTTGTCCTTGGCGCGATTAGAGCCGATATTTCAATGAAATGGCTCGTCATATTCAGACAGCCCGGAATGTTCAGTCGATGATGCGGCAATATGAATTGGTCGAGCGCGTCAAGCGTTACGATCCCAATGCGGACGAGGCCCTGCTCGATCGCGCCTATGTCTATGCCATGCGTGCCCATGGCTCGCAGAAGCGCGCCTCCGGCGATCTATTCTTCTCGCATCCGCTCGAAGTCGCGGCGATTCTCACCGATCTGAAGCTGGACGACGCCACCATCGTCGCCGCCGTCCTCCATGACACCATCGAGGATACGGACGCCACGCGCGAGGAGATCGATCGTCTTTTCGGGCCGGAGATCGGCGCGCTCGTCGACGGGCTCACCAAGATCAAGAAGCTCGACTTCGTCTCGAAGAAGGCGACCCAGGGCGAGAATTTCCGCAAGCTCCTTCTCGCGATCGCCGCCGACGTGCGGGTGCTGCTCGTCAAGCTCGCCGACCGTCTGCACAACATGCGGACGCTGCATTTCATGCAGCCGGTCAAGCGTGTGCGCATCGCCGAGGAGACATTGGAGATCTATGCGCCACTTGCCGGCCGCATGGGTATCCAATGGATGCGCGACGAGCTGGAGGACCTCGCCTTCCGCACACTCAAGCCGGAAGCCTTCGACACGATCAACAAGCGGCTCGAAGAGGTCACGCAGAACAACGGCCAACTGATCGAGGCGATCGAGAATGACCTCACGTCGCGGCTCGCCGACCGCACCATTCCGGCGGTCGTCACAGGCCGCCGCAAGCGCCCCTATTCGATCTGGCGGAAGATGGAACGGAAATCCGTCGCCTTCGAGCAACTGTCGGACATCTTTGCCTTTCGCATCATCGTCAAGACGATCGATGACTGCTACCGCGCTCTCGGCGTTGTCCATACCACCTGGCCAATGGTGCCCGGTCGCTACAAGGACTATGTCTCGACCCCGAAGCAGAACGACTATCGGTCCATTCACACCACGGTGATCGGCCCAGGTCATCAGCGCGTCGAATTGCAGCTGCGCACCGAGGAGATGGATGCCATTGCCGAATACGGCATCGCAGCCCATTCAGCCTACAAGGAGGGCAGCTCCAGCGCGGCTCATGGCGCCGGTGAAAGCCGGGCTTACCAATGGCTGCGCCGCACGGTCGACCTGCTCGCGGAAGGAGACAACCCCGAAGAGTTCCTTGAGCATACCAAGCTCGAACTGTTCCATGACCAGGTCTTCTGCTTCACGCCGAAGGGCCGCCTGATCGCCCTGCCCCGACGGGCGACGCCGATCGATTTCGCCTATGCCGTACACACCGATGTCGGAAACACGGCCGTCGGCTGCAAGATCAATGGACGCATCGCGCCGTTGCTCTCGGAATTGCAGAACGGCGACGAGGTCGAGATCATCCGTGCTCAGGAACAGGTGCCCCCGGCCGCCTGGGAATCGCTGGTCACGACCGGCAAGGCACGCGCCGCGATACGTCGTGCCACACGCACCGCCGTACGGCGCCAATATGCCGGCCTCGGCCGCCAGATCATCGAGCGCGCCTTCGAGCGCGCCGGCAAGGCCTTCGGCGAGGACAAGCTAAAAGCGGCCCTCCCTCGCCTTGCCCGCACCTCCGTGGAGGACGTGCTGGCTTCGGTCGGCCGCGGCGAGATGTTTTCCGGCGACGTGGTGAAAGCCGTCTATCCCGAATATAAGGACGAGCGTCGCCCGACCGTAGACGGAGCCGTCGGCCACGGATGGTTCGGACTGAAAAGCGATACGTCCTTCAAGTTCAAGGTTCCCGGCGCCCCCGAGAACCCGGGCGACGGTTATGCCATTCCCATCCGTGGCATCGCGAGCGACCTTCCCGTGCGCTTCGCGCCGGCGGGTGGCGCCGTGCCTGGCGACCGCATTGTTGGCATTCTTACGCCCGGCGAGGGTGTAACGATCTATCCGATTCAATCCCCCGCACTCGCGGATGTCGAGAACGAGCCC
This sequence comes from Hyphomicrobiales bacterium, assembly GCA_930633525.1. Lineage (NCBI taxonomy): Bacteria > Pseudomonadati > Pseudomonadota > Alphaproteobacteria > Hyphomicrobiales > Hyphomicrobiales bacterium. The sequence goes on along the minus strand of CAKNFP010000001.1, from coordinate 1,971,204 downwards.
GATCGCTGGCTCGATGTGCGCTGGGACATCGACGAACACAACGCGCAGCGTTTCCCGGCTCGCATCAAGCTCAATTCCATCAATGAGCCCGGATCGCTCGCCCAGATCGCACAAGTGATCGCTGAACACGACGGCAATATCGAGAACATCGCGATGAGCCGCCGAACACCCGATTTCACCGATCTCATCATCGACCTGTCGGTGTGGGATTTGAAACATCTCAACGTCATCATCAGCGAACTCCGGGCGAAACCCGTTGTCAGCAAAATTGAACGTAGCGTCGGGTAACTTATCCCCTGTCAAAGCCGCCCGAAGCGGTGCACTTCTGATGAAACCGGCCTATAGTGCCGGCGTTGCTGCATTTGACGCAGACCTATTGCCCGCCTAATGATTCCCTAATGGGATTGCGCGTTACACGCATACCCACTGATTTTGTCATAGCGACGCATTGTCCGCCATGGCTGCCGGTTTGGCCTGTCAGAGCGTAACGGTATTATTATGCGTATGATGACCGCAAGGATGCGGATCTGTTCAGAGTAGAGTCGTCGGCTTTAAAAGTTAACGGAGCCGGCAGTTCGGAGCGGTAGCGTAAGGGGAGATCCCCTCGCTGTTACCGCCGCTGGACTTTTCTGGACGGTGGAGCAATATGCGCTTGTCATTTCTATCGCAACTGTGCGACAGCAACTGTTGAATGCCCGCAGGACATTTGGTGATACTGATACATTTTTCACGATGCCGTCTTCGGACGACAGGTTCGACTCTGTAAAACGCCTAATCGAGATACAATCAATGACAAGCCCACAACGTCTCGCGTTATTTATCGATGGGGCGAACCTCTATGCCACGACGAAGACATTAGGCTTCGACATCGACTACAAGCGTCTTTTGAAAGAATTCAAAGGGCGTGGGAATCTGGTGCGCGCCTTCTATTACACGGCGCTGATCGAAGATCAGGAATATTCCTCCATTCGACCACTGATAGATTGGTTGGATTATAACGGCTATCGGGTCGTGACCAAGCCCACCAAGGAGTTCGTCGATTCTGCGGGCCGCCGCAAGGTCAAGGGCAATATGGATATCGAGCTCGCGATCGATGCGCTGGAGCTCGCGCCCTATATCGATGAAATGATCCTGTTCTCCGGCGACGGGGATTTTCGCTCGCTCGTGGAGGCCATGCAGCGCCGGGGCGTGCGCGTGTCGGTTATCTCGACCATTTCGACCCAACCGCCGATGATCGCCGACGAATTGCGGCGGCAGGCGGATGAGTTCATCGAGATCATGCAGCTCGCCTCACGAATCGGTCGTGATCCCACCGAGCGCACGGATCGCCCGAGGCCGCTTGGCTTCGAGGACAAGGCCGACAGCGCCCGCTCCCGCTATACCGTTGAAAAGCGTTATGGCATCCGGCAGCCGAGTGACGAAGACGGCATCGAATCTCCTTGAGCGCGCTGTTGCAGCGCAAGGTACAGCACGACGCGGCCGAGCCGGGCCATGACTGCCCGCTCTGCCCGCGACTCGTGGCCTTTCGGGAGGAGTGGCGAGGGCGCGAGCCGGGCTGGCACAATGCACCGGTTCCTGCCTTCGGGCCTTCGGATGCCCGCCTGATGATCGTCGGGCTGGCGCCGGGGCTGCGGGGTGCCAACCGGACTGGCCGGCCGTTCACGGGTGATTACGCCGGCGACCTTCTCTACGCTACCCTGGCTGAGTTTGGCTTTGCGCATGGCCATTACCGCGCCACGCCGGACGATGGCCTTACACTCGACGATGGCATCATCGTCAATGCGGTCCGTTGCGTGCCACCGCAGAACAAGCCGACCAGCGTTGAAATTACCGCCTGCCGCCCGTTTCTCATCGGGCAAATCGACAGGTTGCCACGCCTATCGGCGGTTGTCGCTCTTGGCCGTATCGCCCATGAAAGTGTCGTCCGCGCGTTAGGCAGCAAACCCGGCCGCGTTCCCTTCGGCCATGGAGCCGAACACGACATTGGCCGCGTCCGGCTGTTCGACAGCTATCACTGCTCCCGATACAACACGAACACACGCGTCCTCACGCCCGAGATGTTCCAGGCCGTGTTCCAGCGTGTGCGTGCCTTCCTCGACGGCAAGGCCTGAGACCGCGACGGGTGGGGTCTTGCGCCCCCGCGACCTCAGCCCTTCTCGCGCATGATGCGTGAGCGCTCGCGATCCCAATCCCGCTTCTTCTCGGTCTCCCGCTTGTCGCCAAGCGTCTTGCCCCGCGCCAGTGCGATCTCGACTTTCGCGCGCCCCTTTGGATTGAAATAGATCCGGAGCGGCACAACCGTGAAGCCCTGACGCTGCGTGGCGCCAATCAACTTATTGATCTGGCGCTTATGCAGCAGCAGCTTCCGCGGCCGCCGCGTTTCGTGGTTGAAGCGGTTGGCCTGCAGATATTCCGGGATATAGGCGTTGAACAGCAGAAATTCCTCGCCCGAGGGACCGGCATAGGCTTCCGTGATGGTCGCCTTGCCTTCCCTGAGCGATTTGACCTCCGTGCCGGTCAAGGCGATGCCGGCCTCGATCTTCTCGACGATCTCGTAATTGAAGCGTGCCTTCCGGTTCTCGGCAACGTTCCGCGTCGTCTCCTTACCGGCAGACATCACACCTCACTCGTTGATAAGCCCAGCATGCACCAAAGCCTCGCGGAGCGTATGGCGCGTTGCGTCGGAGACGGGAACCATAGGCAGTCGCGTCTCCGCAGACATGCGTCCGAGCAGCGCGAGCGCGGCCTTCGCAGGCGAGGGATTGGTCTCGATGAACAGCGCCGTATGGAGCGGCATCAGTCGATCCTGGATTGCCAAGGCGCTGGCATAGTCCCCACGCAGGCACGCCTCCTGGAACTCCGAGCACAGCTTCGGCGCAACATTGGCGCTGACGGAGATGCAGCCATCGCCACCGTGCGCCATAAAGCCGAGCGCCGTCGCATCTTCGCCAGAAAGTTGGTTAAAGTGCGAGCCCATCGCCGCGCGCTGCAGGCTCACACGCGCCACATTGGCGGTCGCATCCTTGACCCCCGCGATGTTCGGAAGCTCGAACAGCCGCTTCATGGTGTCGACGGACATGTCGATCACCGAACGCGAGGGAATGTTGTAGATCAGGATAGGGATGCCGATGGCGTCATTGATGGCCTTGAAATGCTGATAGAGCCCTTCCTGGCCGGGCTTGTTGTAGTAGGGGGTCACGACCAGCACGCCCTGGGCGCCGGCCTTCTCGGCATGGCGCGCCAGATCGACGGCTTCCGCCGTGTTGTTGGAACCCGCGCCGGCTATGACGGGTACACGTCCGGCAGTGGCGGCGATGCACCATTCGACCACCTGTTTGTGCTCGGCATGGCTCAATGTGGGGCTTTCACCCGTCGTGCCGACGGGGACGAGCCCATGGGTGCCATTCTCGATCTGCCAGTCGACATGGGCGCGAAACGCGGCCTCATCGAGGGCACCATCGCGGAAAGGCGTAACGAGCGCAGTGATCGATCCCTTGAAGGGAGAGCGTGAAGTCATCGGTGTGGTTTTCCCCGCGAGGGGAATCTCCCATGCAGCGTTTTTCGGTGCGGCGGTTCGGCCGCCAGCACACGGAGGAAGTCATAGCCTCCTCAAGGTGATGGCGCAAAAGGCCAGCATAGTAAAGGTGTGATGCGGGTGATTTGGAATTCGTTAAGATCCAAGAGCGACAACTTTCCTATCGCAGGTGTAGTGTGCCCGTGCTCGAGTTCGGGAGTGGCCGGATGAAGCCGAGAACGCGCCTTCTGGCGGGAATCGCGGTTGCCGTTCTCTCAACCGCTGTTGTGTGGCCGGATAGAACTCCGGTTGAGATGCCGGCTCCTCAACGCAATCAGGAGGCTGGAGCGCCTGCGGTTGCGCCGCCGGCTTCCGTTCCCGCGACCGAAATCGCCGGCGCTGAAGGGGCTTCTTCAGCCGCGGAGGCGATCGCGGAGGCCGACCCGACCGAGATGCCGCCCACGCCGGTGAATACCGATCCGGCGGCGCTCGCCTATGCCGGCCCGGACCAGATGCAAAGCCGCGACGCCAAGCCGCCGCACGCCCTTTCGGTGGCGCGCCCCGACCTTGATGCCATCACCGTCGAAGCCGACAGCGTCACACAGATCATCGACCTCTATCGCAAGGGAAACATCGCCGAAGGCGATGCGCTCGCCGCCAGCCTGTCGGGTGCTGCCGCACGCACACTCGTCGAATGGATCGCCATCCGCCACAACGGCTCACATCTTGGCTTCAACCGCCTTTCAGCCTTCCTGGCCGACCGGCCCGATTGGCCCCAGCGCGACATCACACAGCGCTACGCGGAACGCGCGATGTGGCGGCAGAAACTGCCTCCGGCCACGACCTTGTCTTTTTTCTCCAGACGCGAGCCTGAAAGCGCTGACGGCAAGTTTGCCCTGGCGCTCGCCTACCAGCAGTCGGGGGACAAGGAATCGGAGAAAAAGGCCCACACCCTGGTGCAGGATGCCTGGCGCAATGATCCGGTCGACCGCGACCTTGAGCGCGCCATTCGCGAAAGCTTTCCCGCCGTCTTTACAGCCGACAACAATCGTGCGCGGCTGGAGCGCCTCGCCTTTCGCAAGGACTGGACATCGGCCCAGCGACTGGCCGCCGATATCGGCCCCACCGAGGTCAAGCTCCTGAAAGCCCGCATGGCCATAGACCGCGGCGGCAATATGAAGGCTGCGCTCAACGGCCTCAACGCCGCGGAGCGGGCGGAGCCGTTGATCCAATTCGTCGAAGCGCAGGAGCTGCGCCGCCAGGGAAAGCGCGAGGAAGCCGCCGCGATCATGCTGAAGGCGCCGACCAAGCGTGATGCCGTGGTCGAAGGCGACCAATGGGCGAAGGAGCGCCAACGTCTTGCGCGCGGGCTGCTCGAGGCAGGCAAGCCGCAATTGGCTTACGACATCATCAAGCCGAATGTCGCGGTGAGCGAGGCAGACACGATCGAGACCGAGATGCTCGCCGGCTGGATTGCCTTGCGGTTCCTCGACAAGCCGGATCTCGCCGCCAAGCATTTCACGGCCGCCGAGCCGCATGCCGACCTGCCGACATCGGTTGCGCGCGTCGCCTACTGGCGCGGGCGGGCGGCCGAAGCCGCCAAGAACGCCGTCGATGCGGATACGTTCTATGAGGCGGCTGCCCAGCACGTCACTACTTATTTCGGGCAGCTTGCCCGCGCCAAGCTCGGCAAGACCGATCTGCCTGTAAACCCGCCTGTGACTGGGGATGTCCTCGCGCGTGCGTCCCTCGAAAAAGGCGAAATCGTCCAGGCGATCCGGCTTCTCTACCACCTCGACGAACGGCGGATCGCTACCCTTCTGCTCGATGAACTCGCGCGGAATGTGCAAGGCGCCGACACAATGACCGCCGTCGCGCATATCGCAGCCTCGCTGGGGGATACGCGCGCGGAGCTGGTGGTTGGCAAACGCGCCCTCTACCGCGGCTTCCCTCTCGACCGGACCGCTTTTCCAACGAGCGGCATTCCAACCTTTGAAACCGCAGGCGACAGCGTCGAGAAGTCGATGACCTATGCGATCGCACGACAGGAAAGCGCCTTCGCCGCGGATGCCGTCTCCTCGGCCGGCGCGCGCGGGCTCATGCAGCTCATGCCGGCCACCGCGAAAGCGACCGCCCAGAAGGCGGGACTGCCCTTCGACGTCGATCGCCTCACCAGCGATCCGGCCTATAACGCGACACTCGGCACCGCCCATCTCGGCGAGCTCGTCGGCTATTGGCGCGGATCCTACATCCTGACCTTCGCCGCCTACAACGCCGGCCCCGGCAACGTGCGCAAGTGGATCGCGGCCTATGGCGACCCACGCGACAACGGCGTCGACACCGTGGACTGGGTGGAACGCATCCCCTTTCCGGAAACACGCAATTATGTGCAACGCGTTATGGAGAATCTTCAGGTCTACCGGCATATTCTGAGTGACCGGACCGCCTTGTTCATCGAGCGTGATCTCCGGCGGGGGGCGTTCCAGTAGGCCAATCGTGCCATGGTCCGTCATGAAGTCGCCCCGGCAATCTTGTCGGGGCTCGTGTTTTCTTGTGTTGTGCTGGTGACCGATGGCTGCGACTGACGGCTTCCGTGATGAATTTGTGAGCGCCAGCGACGGCCTTCGCCTCCATCTCCGTGTCTACGGCAGCCGCCCTAGCGAGTATCTGCCGGTGGTGTGCCTGCCCGGCCTCGCCCGCACGGCCGCGGATTTCCATGAACTCGCGATAGCCCTTGCCTCGGATGCCCGCCGGCCGCGGCGCGTCATTGCCGTTGACTATCGCGGCCGCGGCCTCTCCGAATGGGACAAGGACTGGACCCACTACGATCCCCAGGTCGAGGTCGATGATCTGATCCAGATCCTGACGGCGCTTGGGGTGCCCCAGGCCATTTTCGTCGGCACCTCGCGCGGCGGCCTCCTCATCATGGCGCTTGCGGTCGCGCGCGCCGGCGTCGTGCAAGGGGCTGTCCTCAACGACGTCGGACCTGTTCTCGACCCACGCGGGCTGATCCGTATCCGCGGCTATATCGGCAAGCTGCCGACGCCAGCTGATTTCCGCGAAGCGGTCGGAATTCTCAAGCTGCTTTCAAGCGCCCAGTTCCCGGCGCTGGGCGATGCGGACTGGGATCTTCTCGCGCGCCGGACATGGGTGGAGGAAAAGGGCAAGCTCGTCCCAGCCTATGATCCGGCTCTCGTAAAGACACTGGAGAGCGTCGATCTCGAGGAGCCGCTACCGGACCTTTGGAACTACTGCGATCTCCTGCGTAACGTGCCGATGCTCACCATTCGTGGCGCCAATTCTGACATTCTGTCCGAGGCCACGCTGGCCGCGATGCAGGCGCGCTACCCCAAGATGGAGGCCTTGACCATACCGGACCAAGGCCACACGCCGTTGACCTGGGAACCGGCGGTTATGAAGGCGATCCTGCGGTTCGTTCAAAGTGTTGATTCGCAGATGACGTGATGCGATCGTCGGCGCAAAGGCTTCGCGCCCTATCCACATCAAACGGGTTTCTCACACAATGAATCAAGAACAATATTTAAATATCTAATATTGTTGAATTTTATTCCACTTTCTGGAGCTCCTCGGGCTATCCCTCCTCAGTTCCAGACAGGAAAATCGCAGGATCGTCACGCGGCGCCGAATAGCGCCGGCGCGGAGCCAGCCGCCCAATTTGGCCCTAAAATCCCTTGTTGAAGCGCAGACGCGCATCGATCGTACCGTCCATGGCCAGATCCTTGAACCCGACGCGGCGGCTCACGAATTCACCGGAGCGCGTATAGAGCACCTCCAAACCGAGATCCATGTCCGCGACCGGTGACCAGGTCAGCCGGGTGCCCGTGCCCAATGTCAACCTTGCCTGGTCATCTCCCTGGGCGCGCAGAGCGATTCGCGGCGGCGCCTGCCAGACAAGGCTCGTAAAAATGGCGTGCCGGAGGTTCGGCCACCAATGGTGGATGAAGCCCCCAGATACACTCCAACTCTCTGCTTGCGGCAGAGCCTGCGGCAGTTCGGCCTGAATTGCCCGAACCGACGTGGGTCTCGCGATCGGACCTGCCCCGAGATCCCCCTCGACGAATGCGGCTTGAAACCACAGGAGATCCGCCGGCGATACGGTCTGCGCACCTAGGCGCGTGACGATCTCGACACCGAATCGGGTCTCGCCAACCGGGGTTGTCTGGATTTCCGCCAGTGAGAGATCGCGTAGCCCGCTCGCGGGACCGGATTGCGCGACATCGGCCAGCCGCGCCTCCTGGCCGCAGGCCGCTCCGGCTTCCGCAACATCGCTAAGACGGCCAATGCAAGCCGCCGCTTGAGCGGGGGCGGTGATGCCGGCGAGGGCAAATGCCAATATCGCTAGCCATGGCAGACACATCGAACCCGAAAGCCGGATGATGAACGGGTTGCCCCCGGTCTCACCAAGCCTGGAAGTCCGGCAGGGTCTGTCGCGCTGCATGTCCATCCATGCCTCGACCGGTCACACGCGGAAGCTGCATGCATCGCGTGATGCACTCAAGGATGCGGGAATACGGACGAGCAGCAATGCAGTCCGCGCCAACGGCCTTGCGGCAACGGCATCTCACAAGGAATTTTAATGAAGCTGCCAGGACAGCGATCTCGCCGCCCGGCTAGACGTAGGAATTCGGCCGGTCCGAAGGGCCTCAGTGGCCGATGTCTATCGACAGCCCGTCATAGGCGGGCTCGATTCCCGCGGGCAGCTCACAGGAGAGCTTTCCGTAGTCGAGATCATTGTGGAGATTCGTCAGGAAAGCCTGCCGCGGCGTAACGCGATCAATCAGCGCAAGCGCCTCCGACACGCTGAAATGCGTGGCGTGCGGCGTATAGCGCAGGGCATCGAGGATCAGCACATCGAGCCCCATCACATAGGCGACGCTCGCCTCCGGCATGTGGTTGATATCGGTGGCATAAGCAAAATTGCCGATGCGGAAGCCGTAGGCCTCGAGACGACCGTGCTGCATGGAGAACGGCATGGCTGTGATGGCACCGCCAGGCCCCTCGATAACGGTCGCGCGTCCGGCCTCGAGGGAATGCTCTATCAGAAAAGGCGGGTATTCACTGTCGAGGGGCGTCGCGAAGCAATAGCCAAAGGTTTCCCGCAGGAATTCGCCCGTTGCCCGGTTCGCGTAGACATTGATGGGCCGGCGCATACGCAGCGACAGCGGCCGCAAATCATCAATGCCGTGGGTATGGTCCGCGTGCTGGTGCGTATAGAGCACGCCATCGAGATGGTCGACGTCCGCCGACAGCAGCTGTTCCCGCAGGTCCGGCGACGTATCGATCAGTACGCGGGTCGTTCCGGCGCTGCCGCGCCGCTCGATGAGAACGGAGCAGCGCCTGCGCCGGTTGCGTGGCTCGCCGGGATCACAGGCGCCCCAGCCTCCGCCGACGCGTGGCACGCCGCCGGATGACCCACAGCCGAGCACGGTCACAGTCGTCGTCACGAGGCATGTCCTTCCGGACTGGCGACCAGCTCGTCCCGACCGACTTTCGCGAAGAGTCGTTCGAAATTGGCGGTGGTCGCGGCGATCAGGGCAGATTCATCCATGCCTTTCACGTCCGCAAGCACACGCGCGGTATAGCCGACATGCGCCGGCTCATTGCGTTTTCCCCGGAAGGGTTCAGGCGCGAGATAAGGCGCATCCGTCTCCACCAGTAGGCGCTCGATGGGCGCCATCGCCGCGATCGCCCGCAATTCCTCAGACCGGCGGAAGGTCAGGATTCCGGAGAACGAAAGATAAAGCCCGAGCTCAAGCCCCACCTCAGCCAGTCCCCGTCCTGACGAGAAGCAATGCAGCACCGCCGTGAAGGCGCCCGCCCGCATCTCGTCCTTCAGGATCGCGATCATGTCCTCGTCAGCCGCGCGCGCGTGAATGACCAGCGGCAGCCCGCTCTCCCGCGCCGCCGCGATATGCGTGCGGAACACAGCCTGCTGCAGGTCGCGCGGGTTGCGATCGTAGAAATAATCGAGGCCGGCTTCGCCAATCGCGATGCAGCGCGGATGGGCGGAGAGTTCGACCAGTCGCGCCGCCGGCACGTCGGGCTCATCCCCGGCTTGGTGCGGATGGGTCCCCACAGAGAAGAAGACGCCGGGATTGCGCTCGGCCAGTTCGCGATAGGTATCGAAATGGCTGACGAGGGTCGAGATCGTCACCAGACGCCCAACGCCCGCCGCCCGTGCGCGCGTCAGGATGGCCGCGAGATCGGTCTGGTAATAATCGAGGTGGCAATGGCTATCGACCAGCATACCCGTCACGCGCCCTGCCCCTCGCTCGCGGCCTCCGGCTCGATATAGCGCGGGAAGATCGGCGTGGGCGACGGCAAGGCGCCGCCGTGGGGGAGACGACCGGCAGGACCGAGCGAGGCGAAGGCCCGCGCATCGGCGGGCACCGCGAGCAGATCGAGCAGCTTGCCTGCGGCTTTCGGTGTCACCGGCTGCGCCAGAATCGCGACCTGTCGTACCACCTCGGCCGTGACATAGAGCACGGTCGCCATGCGGGCCGGGTCCGTCTTGCGAAGCGTCCACGGCTCCTGGGATGCGAAATAGCGATTGGCCTCCGCCACCACGGCCCAGGCCTCAGCGAGCAGGCTGTGCAGCGCGAAATCGGCCATGGCCGTGCGGGCCTTCGGCAACAGCGCGTCGGCGGCCGCCAGAAGCGCCTCGTCGGCGGAGGTGAAGGCGGCGGGCACCGGCACCTTGCCCTCGCAGTTCTTGGCGATCATCGACAGCGAGCGCTGCGCGAGATTGCCAAGATCATTGGCAAGATCCGCGTTGGTCCGATTGACGATGGCGTCGTGACTGTAGCTGCCGTCCTGACCGAAGGGCACCTCCCGCAGGAAGAAGTAGCGCACCTGGTCAAGGCCGTAACGCTCCACGAGTGCGAAGGGATCGATCACATTGCCGACCGACTTCGACATTTTCTCGCCGCGGTTAAACAGGAACCCGTGCGCGAAGACCCGCTTCGGCGGCTCCAGTCCCGCCGCCATCAGGAAGGCCGGCCAGTAAACCGCGTGGAAGCGCACGATGTCCTTGCCGATGATATGCGCGCTGGCGGGCCAGTAACGCCATTTCGGCGCAGTCGTATCGGGATAGCCGGCGGCGGTGATGTAGTTGGTCAGGGCGTCCACCCAGACATACATCACGTGCTTGGGATCCCCCGGCACCGGCACGCCCCAGTCGAAGGTCGTGCGCGAGACCGACAGGTCACGCAAGCCCGACTTCACGAAGCTGATCACCTCGTTGCGGCGCTCAGTGGGGCCAATGAAATTCGGGTTGGCCTCATAGAAGGCGAGCAGGCGATCCTGATAGGCGGACAGGCGGAAGAAATAGCTCTCCTCCTCGTTCCACTCCACGGGCGAGCCGAGCGGCTCCCGCCGCACGCCATCGTCGCCGAGCGTGGTTTCGCTCTCCTCGAAATAGGCTTCCTGGCGCACGGAATACCAGCCGGCATAGCGATCGAGATAGATGTCGCCATTGGCGGCCATCGCCTTCCAGATCGCCTGGCACGCTTCATAGTGGCGCGGCTCGGTGGTGCGGATAAAATCGTCGTTAGAGCAGTCGAGGTGTTCGAGCAACGACTGGAACACGGCCGAGTTGCGGTCGGCGAGTTCCTTTGCGGTGACCCCTTCCTTCTCGGCGGTCTGCTGCATCTTCAGCCCGTGCTCGTCCGTGCCGGACAGGAACAGCACGTCCTTGCCGTCGAGCCGCTGGAAACGCGCCAAGGCGTCTGTCGCGATCACCGTGTAGGCGTGACCGATATGCGGCGCACCGTTGGGATAGAAGATCGGGGTCGTGATATAGAACGTCTCGGCCATGCGCCAACCACCAGAGGCGACGACATCATGGCTCACGCGGCACTGGAGCGCCGAACGGCCTCCGCGAGGTCGCCGATAAGGGAAAATACGAACGGGCGACGATCGAGATTAAGAACCTGGACGTCGCGCGCCGCGCGGAGGCCTTTGTCCCATACCTCCACGAGTGGCGCAAGGCGTGAGGCGCCCCCTGCCGCCTCGCTGTGTACCCGGTCGCCGATCCAGTCTCCGACCGTCGTTAGAAAAGTCGAGAAGCGCTCGTCGTCCGCGCGCCCAGAAAGCTGTTCGGCAAGGCCGTAAAGGTCGCTCACGTCCTCGTCGGGCAGGCGGGCGAGCATCCGCCGGACACGCTCGACAAGCGCGCTGACATCCGGATCGATCAGTCGGAGCGCCTTACGCACGGAGCCGTCGGCCATCGCGGCCGCCTGCCGCACGGCCGCAGAATCAGCATGCCCGTCGAGCTTCGTCAGGACGGCGGCGACATCGTCGGCCGGAAGGGGCCGCATGGTCATCTTGCGGCAGCGCGAGCGCAGTGTCGCCATCGTGCGTCCGGGCGCATGAGCGACGATGAGAAATACCGAACGCGGCGGCGGCTCCTCCACCACCTTAAGCAGCGCATTGGCGCTGGCCGCATTCAGGTCCTCGACGCTGTCGACGATCGCCACGCGGTAGCCCCCGGCACCGGCGGTGGTCCCGAAGACCGCAAGGGCGCGCCGCACCGCGTCGATGGGAATAGACGCGGATGGCCCCTTCTTGTCCGTGCCAGGCGTACGTCGCAGAACCACGAGATCGGGGTGGGAAAGGGCCGCCACCTTGCGCGCCACCGGGTTGTCCGGATCGACACCAAGATCCGTCGCGCGTGTGACAGCTGGCGCTGAAGGATCGGGATTTGCCAGAAGAAAACGCGCGGCGCGATAGGCGAAGGTCGCCTTGCCGATGCCCTGTGGCCCTCCGATGAGCCACGCGTGATGCAGGCGCCCGCTCCGGAAAGCGTCCAGAAACGCGGATTCCGCCGCGGCATGACCGACGAGATCGGCCTGCTCGCGCGGATGGGGGCAATCCAGAAAGCGGTCGGCTTCGATCCCGTCAGCTTGTGACACGCGGTCCCCGCTTTGTCGTCTTTGGCGATTGCGTCTGTGCGCGCGCGGCCTCGGGGACCGGCAGGCGCGCGACGACAGCCCCCCAGATCGCCTCCTCCACCTCGTCCTTGTCTTTCGTTGCGTCGATAACAACGCAGCGGCCCGGCTCGGACGCCGCGATGGACAGGAATGCAGCCCGCAGCTTTTCGTGGAAGGCAAGCCCCTCGGCTTCGAAACGATCGCTGGCGCCATCGGCCCCGGCGCGGGCGGCAGCACGCGCCAAACCTGCCTCGGCCGGCAGATCCAGAATGAAGGTCAGGTCCGGCATGACATCGCCCGCGACAACCCGTTCCAAAACGGCGATCTGCTCAGGGTCTATATCGCCTGACGTGCCTTGATAGACGCGCGTCGAATCGATGAAGCGATCACAAAGCACCCAAGTGCCACGCGAAAGCGCCGGCGCGATCAGGGTGTCGATATGGTCGATACGGGCCGCAGAAAAAAGAACCGCCTCGGCCAGGGTACCGAAGCGCTTGGCGGCTCCGGCCAGGAGCAGGGCACGGATACGCTCGGCCTTCGGCGATCCGCCGGGCTCGCGTGTCATGACGGCATCGATCCCCACGCCCTGAAGGCGTGCGGCCAACCGCTTGATCTGCGTGGATTTTCCGGCTCCCTCCCCGCCCTCGAAGGTGATGAAGGGTGCCTTTCCCACGCGCTCCTCTGCCTGTTTTGTCAAAACGGCTTGCACCTAAAGCTTTTTGAACGCATCCCGGATAAAGCCGGTCGACAACTCGAACATCGCACCGAAGGCGCGCTGGGAGATGCTTCCCCTCTCCACCGCCCGCGCCGTCACGAGTGGCAGGTCGAGCACCTCGACATCGCCGCGCGTCACCTTGAAGCGTGCGACCTCCTTACCCGCAGCGACCGGCGGCATCAATGGCCCGGTATAGACGATCTTCGCCACGAGCTTGTCGGCCGAGCCGCGCGGAATGAGAACCTCGATGGGATTGGGCGATACAAGACCGACACTGCTCTCTACACCACCATAAACGCTCGCTTCGCCAACCTCCACATTGGCGCCGAACAGGCGCCGCGTCTCGAAGGAGCGGAAGCCCCAGTCCAGGAGCCGGCGCGCGTCATCCGCGCGCTCCCGCGCCGTCTTCAGACCATTGACAACGACGATGAGCCGGCGTCCGCCACCGACCGCCGAACCGATAAGCCCGTAACCCGCCTCCTTGAGATATCCGGTCTTGACGCCATCGGCCCCAATGTTCATCGCGATCAGGGGATTGCGATTGAGCTGCCGGATCTTGTTCCAGGTGAACTCCGGTTTGCCGAAATAGGCATAAAGATCGGGATAGGTGCGGATGATATGGGCCGTCAGCATCGCGAGATCGCGGGCGGTGGTGCGCTGGTCCGGATCATCGAGACCCGTCGAATTCATGAAGGTTGAACGCGAAAGACCCAGTTCACGCGCGCGATCTGTCATCATGCGGGCGAAATTGGCCTCATTGCCTGCTATGCCCTCAGCGATGACGATGGACGCGTCGTTTCCGGATTGAATGGCGAGGCCCTGCAGGAGGTCGATGACCTTCACCGAGCTGCCGAGCGCCGCGTACATCGCCGACCCGCCGGAGGGAGCACCGCCGCGGCGCCAGGCATTTTCCGAAACCACGAACTCGGTGTCGAAGGTAATGCGCCCTTCCTTGATTTCGCGGAATAGGAGCTCAGCAGTCATGACCTTGGCCATGCTGGCCGGAATCATGAGTGTGTCCGCCGCCTTCTCGTAAAGAACCGTCCCGGACCCATGATCCATAAGGATCGCGTGCGGAGCTGCCGATCGAAAATCCTGGGCGACGGCAATGCCCGTCATGACAACGAAGAAGCTGGCAATGCGTGCCGCATGGCCGACGGTCGAACCAATCGCCTGCGTGATCCGGCCTTTCCCGAGGGGGCTCCCGAACGACCGAAATGGAATGCCGGCGCATGTCCGCAGGAACGCCGGATGTCTCAGCTTCGAGCGCAAGCTGTTCGTTACGCAAGACATAGCCGCACTCCCACCCCATCAACACGAAACGCCCGGAATCTTGCTCCGGGCGTTTCCTGAAATCAACAGTGGGAGCGATGCTTAGTCGATTGAACTTGATTTGAAGGAAACAAACCTTTGCGAGTTTGTTTCACCAAGTCCGCTGGTTGCGCGAAAGGCATTCGGCACCGGCTGTGCTTCAGCATAGAAAAGCGCTGCAGCCTTGGTCGGACGGTGCTCCTCGTTCACAGCCTGACGCTGCGGAACCGAAGATGTGCGGCGGGTTACCCCGCCGAGATCAAATGGCCGTTCGGGCGGAAGCGGGATGTTGGTCACGACACGCCCCTGGCTCGCCACAGGCGCCGTCGCGAAGGACTGTACCGCAGTTACGGCCGGCGCGGGCGCGGGCTCTGCATAAGCCACGCGTTCGATGCGCGGCGCAGCCTGCGGCGGCTCCTGCCGCGGATTGAAGGCAAGCGCCTGGGATTTCGGGGGCTCCGCGCGGGCGACCATGACGGGTGCGGTCGAGCCGCCCGGCAGGCGGGCCGGTCCTTCATCGGTAAGCGTGGCGATCAATTTGCGATCGTCACTGCCGCTGAGACCGGCACGGCCGATATAGTCGACCTGCACGCGTGCTGTACCGGCGCGCTTGAAGCCCAGCGCCTCCGCTGTCCGCGACGAGACGTCTATAAGCCGATTGCCGTGGAACGGTCCGCGATCGTTCACGCGCACGACCATCGACTTGTTGTTGGTAAGATTGGTCACCCGCACATAGCTCGGAAGCGGCAGGGTGGGATGCGCGGCCGCGATCGACAGCTTGTCGAAGACCTCGCCATTGGCTGTCCGGCGGCCATGAAACGCATCGCCATACCAGGACGCAAGGCCAACGCGCGAGTACCTGCTATCCTCACGTGGGTGGTAGACCTTGCCGGCGATGGTATAGGGCTTTCCGACATGGTCGCGACCGCCGCCCTTCGGGATCGGGCCGTTGGACACGACACGCGGGCTCGCGGACACGCCATATTTGGGATCGATCTTGGAGCCCTGCTGCTGTGGTGCGCTACAGTTGGCGAGAATAAGGGCCGTCGCCGAAGCCACCGCCCCCTTGACCAGAGGTCGGGACAGGACCTTCAACCGGAGAAAACGCTCGGGAACATCGGAATACGCATCGGCGACATCGTCACTGCTGCTCGTTCGTTGCGTCTTCTCGAAGACCGGCATTGGCCCATCCTGTGTCGTTGCGGTATGGCGGATTTACAGACCTCTGGGCGATGGCGCAACCCATCTTGCCCGGAAAGCCAAAAACACCGGCCAATCCGACAGTCCTACCTTGCCAGGCGGATAACAAATCCTTGAGGCGTCCTCAGCATTCGATGAGGAATCGGATGCATCTACGCAAGACGCACCTATCAGGAGCACGCCCAAATACGGCGAAAGGATGACATGATCTGTATTTGCCCGCTAGCCAAATTAGGCTGACCCTCCCGCTCGGCGACATCAGTTCTACTGCTGGGCCGACCGTTTGGACGCCAGCATCCCGCCAATCGAGCGTCGCTTTATCAGCCAGAGGATGCCGGCAGCCAAGGCGATGATCACGAGCGCAAGCGCGCTTGCGCCCCAGGGGCCGATCATATGGAGGATCGCGCCGACATGGCTCAGGTGGCGCCCGAACAGGAGAGCGCCACCACCCCATGCGAGAACCCATAAGCCCGCGCCGATGACGTTGAAGAGCAGGAAGCGCCCCCATGGCATTCCCGCCACGCCCGCGACAACGCCGTTCAACTGCCTGAGAATATTCACAAATCTCGCGAACATAACCGCGATCGGCCCATATTGGGCGAACACCTCCTCGATGCGCGAGAACCGTTCCTCCGTGAGGCCTACGCGCGCCCCGTAACGCAGCAGGACCCGACGTCCGACAAGACGACCGATGAGATAGCCCGCATTATCGCCAAGAACCGATCCGACCCATGCGTAGACAAGCAGCCAGGTGGGCGACAGATCCCCGCGTGCAGCAAGAACACCGCCGGCGACCAAAAGGGATTCCCCCGGCAGAGGTAGGCCGAGGGATTCAAAAAACAGGACGAGGCCGACGACCGGCGTGCCATGCGCGCGCAAAAATGGTTCAAACGAGGCGAAAAAATGATCCACGCGTCAGCTCTCACGGCAATATCGATAAGGGGCAGCCAAGATGAAGCTGGGCCTCATCGTTTGAACTTCACATCTCGCAGGATATCCTGACGTCAACCGGCTCGCGAGGCGAGAGGTGAGAGAAGATCCGTCTCATCCGGCTCTGTCTCGGCGGCTGGCTGACCTCCGACAGGGCGCATCAGTTCCGCATCATCGTTGGCTGGCGTATTGACGCGTTGGGATACGGGCCAGTGCGTCATCGCCTCGGACGGATAAGGACGCAGCATGTCGCGCGGATCCGTTTCCCGGACGGACAGCCACCGATCGTACCCCTCAGGGCCGATGATCACCGGCATGCGATGATGGATTCCGTTGACGCAGGCATTGGCTTCCGTTGTCAGGACGCAGAAGGTCCGGACCCAGCCGTTTGCCGGGTGCCGCCAGTTTTCCCAGATCCCCGCGAGGGCAAAGGGCCTTGAATCGCGCATGGCGATCGCATGCGGCTGCTTCGTACGCTTTCCAGGAAAAGCCTGCCATTCGAAAAAGCCGTCCACCGGCACGAGACAGCGCCTCCGCGCGAAAGCGCCCCGAAAGCTCGACAGGCTATGAACCGTCTCCGCTTTCGCGTTGATCGGGCGGCGACCGCCCGCGGGATCCTGCAACCACGACGGGATCAGCCCCCAACGCAGCATATCAAGCCTGCGCTCGCCTGTTTGCGGATGCTCCCGCAGGACCCATAACGGCTGGCCCGGCGCACCGTTATAGCGCGGCTTCACGCGGGACGACAAAGCGTCGTCAACCGCGTTCAAAATGCCAAGGGCAAGGAGTTCCGGCTCGCTGGCCTGAATGACGCGACCGCACATGGGTCGCAACTAGAGCATGTCCGTAAACGGCAATCCAGTACCAACACATCTCCAGCCGCCACCCAACCCCATGGCAAGCCGGTACATAGAGGGCCGCAGCACGCCCGCAACCACCCGATGCCATCATGCGGCGATTCCTGCGTTTCTCTCCTGCATTCCTCAATTTTTGGATCCGCCCGCAGGAGAATGCGGTGACGAGCCGAACGGTGGCCCGAGCGGTGCGCAACGATCGGTTCACCGTGCAGCGGCGCTGCCAAACTCCAAAATAAGTATGTGATATAATTATATTTTATTCAGATGTACGATCGAGCCTCGCCAGCCATCTTGCCAAAAGACGCATTTCCGCTTACATATGGTGCACGATGTTGACCGGACGATGGGCCGGACGGATGCACTTATTCGCTTTCGCCGAGCGGCGTGCTCCTTCAGACTACCTCTCCAAATCGACAGAGTTCGACGGTCAGCGGATGTGGCTGCCGGCGTTTACATATGGCCGAAAGGACTTTCTATGGCGACAGGTACTGTAAAGTGGTTCAACGATCAGAAGGGCTATGGCTTCATCCAGCCTGACAACGGTGGCAAGGACGTTTTCGTCCATATCTCCGCTGTGCAGCGCTCCGGACTGGTCGGACTCGCGGAAGGCCAGAAGGTCTCCTACGACGTCGAGGCTGACCGGCGCACCGGCAAGGAAGCCGCTGTCAACCTTCAGGCCTCCTGAGCCCACTTACGGATCTCGGGCGGCCCGGACTTCGGGCCGTCCAGCCTGACAGATATTTCCATCCAGGTGACAACACCGGAAGGGTGGGAATTCGTCCCAGGTTCAGATTATCGAGCAAGGCTGCGAGCAGCCCCACCGGTTCGCCGGTTTGCTCATTTTCGACGACCGGTCGGCAAGACCCAATAACAAAGGATAACATAATGAACTTCATATTCGCGCCGCGGCGCGTTGCGAGCCGTCGCGTCGGCGACAGCTTTACCGTCGACAAGCTCTGGTCCGATCTGGCCGGGCGTCGACAGGATCTCAGCCATCTCATCGATCGAAGCTATCGCTACCGCTCGCCCCGCGAGCTGCGCTGGCATCTGGCGGATCGCTTCGGGCTAGCGCCCGATCAATGCGCCCTCCAGCCGGCATGAAGCAGCGAGACAATCGATCTGAGACAATCAGCGTAACCTGCTGATTAACAATCATTTCCTCCAATATGAGGCGCCAATCCAAGCGCGCCTCACATGTGATGGCCCTGTCAGCGACGGGGCCATTTGCATAAGCATCGCCGTTACAGATCGACGTTGTTCACGATGATGCTCACGACGATGAAAAGCACAATCGATACCGCCGTATTGACGAGAACCTTGCGCAGAAGCCGGGGATGCTGCGGCGCGCCGGGCTCGGTTCCGACCGGAATGTCGCTCTCCGCCACGTCTTCAGACTGACTGCGGACCCAGAATGGCAGGATGGCGAAGAGCGTGGTCCACCAGATGATGAAGAACAGCGCCAGCGATCCGGTGATCGTCGACATCGGCATATAGTCTTCCAACATGCTGGTGCGGCTCCTCCTTGATCACCCGTTGGACCGGCCGGCGGTGAGCGCAGCGAGCTGGTGCCTGCGACCGCCAAAGAATATGGGCAGGAACATGATCCCTGCCCTCGTTCTTCTCTATACGGCAAGAATATGCACGTGGCAGGTGGGCTTCTTGCCCCAGGCATGCTGTATTTCGGAACGGATGGCGCGCTCAATGGCCTTTGCAACGCTATCCGGGTCGCGACGCTTGGCACGCGGCAGACCGTCGAGCACGTCGGCAATCGCGTCAGCGATGAGTTCGACCGTGGTGTCGGCACCAAAGGCTGCCGGCAATCCGCTGAAGGAGACCTGCGGGTCCGCTGCGATCTCGCCCTTAGCATCCAACGCCAAGGATACGGTGACCACGCCACTGAAGGACAGACGGCGGCGCTCCGGCACCACGGGCTCGCCGCTGTCGACGAGCACGGTGCCATCCTTGTAGACCCGCCCCACCGGCAGCTTGTCGACCACGGAAGGCTTGCCCGGCGCCAGTTGCACCACGTCGCCATTCATCGGCCGCAGCACCTCGCGCACGCCCATGGCGCGGGCGAAATCCCTGTGCTCTGTCAGATGCAGGGCCTCGCCGTGGGCCGGAATGGCGATCCCAGGCTTCAGCCATCCATAGAGCGCCTCCAACTCCCCGCGTCGCGGGTGCCCGGAGACATGGACGAGATGATTGCGGTCTGTGATGATCTCGATGCCGCGCTGGGCGAGACCGTTGATGATGCGGTTGACCGAACGCTCGTTGCCGGGAATGGTCCGCGACGAGAAGATCACGCGGTCGCCGGTAGCGAGCGTCATGTCAGGGTGGCTGTCCGTCGCCACCCGCGCGAGCGCGGCGCGGGGCTCGCCCTGGCTGCCAGTCAGAAGGGCGACCACCTTGTCACGCGGCAGATAGCCATAGACATCAGGCGACCGGAACGGAGGCAGGCCTTCGAGATAGCCGCAATCTCCCGCCACATCGAGCGCGCGCTCCATCGCCCTGCCGAACACGACGACTTCCCGCTCGGCAAGCGCCGCTGCCCGGGCCACGGCGTGAAGGCGCGCGACATTCGAGGCGAAGGTGGTGACCGCAACGCGCGCCGGCGAGGCCTTGATGATCTCGGCAAGGGTCGCGGCGACGTCAGCCTCGCTTGGGCTGGTGCCCTCGCGAAGCACATTCGTGGAATCGCAAATGAGCGCGAGAACGCCTTCCTCACCCAATTCCCGCAGGCGGGCCTCGTCGGTCGGCAGGCCGAGCGGTGGTGTCGGATCGATCTTCCAATCGCCGGAATGGACAACAAGGCCGAGCGGCGTGCGGATGGCGAGCGCGCAGGCCTCAGGGATTGAATGCGCGACGGGGATGAATTCACAATCGAAAGGCGGCAGAGACACCCGGCCGCCTTGCGGCACGACATGGATCTCCACCTTCGGCGCGCCAGGCTCGGACAGGCGGCGCGCTTCCAGGAGGCCGGCCGCGAATGGGGTTGCATAGACCGGGACGCGGAGCCGTGGCCACAGATCCGCGATGGCACCGATATGATCCTCATGGGCATGCGTGATGACGATGCCGACGAGGTTCTTGCGCTCTTCCTCGATGAAACGGATATCGGGCAGCACGAGATCGACGCCGGGCACATCCTCGCCCGCGAAGCTCACTCCGCAATCGACCATCAGCCACTGGCGACGATTCTCGGGACCGAAACCGTAGAGGCTCAAGTTCATACCGATCTCACCGAGCCCGCCGAGGGCTGCGAAGACCAAGCTGTCGTTGCGGGGCGCCATACCCTCCTATCCTTCCCTAAAGACGACTAGAAACCTGCGTATGATCAACGCAGGTTCCAGGGCTCCACCGCACGGCGGCAGATACCCGATACTGAATTGTCTGAAGCCAATTGCTCGTCAGACGATGCGCGCAGCCGGCACGATGCCGCGTAGGATGAGCGAAGCGCAGGCCAGCCCACCCTTCGGACGAGCCTTGAGATCCTGAGGCTGATCGAGATGCTGAGACCGAAAGCAGCGCTTTGTTCCTATTACACTTTGGCTGTGGCCGCGACACCGAAATAGACATCACCGGCAGCTACCGCCACCGTGCCCCCCTCTGCCTTTCGTATGACGAGTTGGCCTGAGTCGTCGATGGTTTCAAAGGTGCCGCGCACGATTTCTCGCCCGATATGCACCGCTACCTCGGCCCCAAGGCCTGCCGCGCGCTTCAGCCAGCGGCCGCGGATGGCCCCAATGCCCCTGCCCTCGTCCCACAGCGCCACAGCATCGACCCAACTGTCCGTCAGCGCGGTAAACACGTCTTCAGCCGTCACCGCCGCTCCCAGCGATGATAGGGACGCCGCCTTATAGGGCAGGCCATCGGGGACTATCGCGACATTGACGCCGATGCCGATGACCACGACCCGGCGCCCGTCGGCGAGCTGCTCGCTTTCAAGAAGGATGCCCACCAGCTTGGCGCCATCGCCGAGCACGTCGTTGGGCCATTTCAGGAGCAGGCGCCGCTCGCCTGCTGAACCGCTGTCGAAATAGGGCGCGATACGGGCGACTGCATCCGTCAGCGCGATCCCGGCGACGAAGCCGAGCGTCGCCGCCACTGCCGGCGTCACCGCGGTGACCATGACGAGCGAGGCAGCCAGGTTGCCGGAAACATTCGCCCAGACATTGCCGCGCCGGCCGCGCCCCGCAGTCTGATGCCGGGCGACGACCCAGGTGGGTTGCGTCAGCCCGGCCTTGCCCATCGCCATCGCCTCGGCGTTGGTCGAGCCGAGGCTCTCGAACGCGGCCACTCCGAAGCCCGAATCGCGGGCCGCCTGCCCGAGGCTGAACGCCATCCTCAGAAAAGCGACTTCGCTGCAGCGGAAGCGGCGGCCACGATCGACGCCGGCGCGAGCCAGAACAGGATGACCACGACACTCGAAACCCCGAGCACGAAGCGCACTTCCGGCGCCATCGGCTGGTAGGCGCCGGCCTTCGGCTCATCGAAATACATCAGCTTGATGATGCGCAGGTAGTAGAAGGCGCCCACCACACTCGCCAGCACGCCGATGACGGCAAGGCCATAGAGCTTGGCCTCGATAGCGGCGCCGAACACATAGAGCTTGGCGAAGAAGCCCGCGAGCGGCGGGATGCCGGCCAGCGAGAAGAGCAGCATGGCGAACAGGAAGGCGAGTACCGGCTGGCTGTTCGACAGGCCGGCAAGGTCATCGATGGTCTCGACCTGCCCGCTCTCGCGCCGCATGGCGATGATGCAGGCAAAGGTGCCGAGCGTCATGGCGAGATAAAGCGCGAGATAGACGAGGACGCCCTGGACGCCGTTCGCGGTGCCCGCGGCCAGGCCGACCAGCGCGTAGCCCATATGGCTGATCGACGAATAGGCCATCAGCCGCTTGATATTGCGCTGGCCGATAGCGGCGAAGGCGCCAAGCACCATCGAGGCGATCGCCACGAAGACGATGATCTGGCGCCACTGGCCGATGATGTCCGGGAAGGCACCGATAAACACCCGCACCATGAGCGCCATGGCGGCCGCCTTCGGTGCGCTGGCCATGAAGGCCGTGACCGGCGACGGCGCACCCTCATAGACGTCGGGTGTCCACATATGGAACGGCACCGCGGAGACCTTGAAGGCAAGGCCGGCGGCGATGAAGACGAGACCGAAGATGAGACCCGTGCCGGCATGGCCACCCGCGACCGCCGCAGCGATGCCGGGGAAGGAAACCGTACCCGTGAAGCCATAGACGAGCGACGAGCCGTACAGCAGCATGCCCGACGAGAGTGCGCCAAGCACGAAGTACTTGAGGCCCGCTTCCGACGAGCGCGCGTTGTCCCGGTCGAAGGCGGCGATGACGTAGATCGCAAGGCTCTGCAGCTCGAGGCCGAGATAGAGCGCGATGAGGTCGTTCGCCGAGATCATCATCATCATGCCGAGCGTCGCGAGGACCACGAGGATCGGGTACTCGAAACGGTCGAGCTTGACGCGCTGGAAGAAATCACGCGCCAGGAGCAGCGCCGCGGCCGAACCAATCAGCGCCAGCATCTTCATGAAGCGCGCGAAATTATCGACGACGAAGGAACCACCGAAGGCCTCCACGCGCTCGCCGCCCTGCAGGGCCACCGCGATGCCCGCGGCGGCAATCAAGGCCACCGCGAGGGCCGAAACGAGCCCATTGGAGCGCTCGCCGCGGATGGCGCCGATCAGGACGAGCGCGAGCGCGCCCGCCGCCAGAATGAATTCCGGCAGGACCACACTGAAGGCTGGGAAGAGCGGTGCCATCGGTTCTATGCCTTAATGCGAAAGGAAGGCGGCGGTCTTGACGCCGGCGAGCGCAGCCTCGGTGCTGCGCAAGAGGTTGTCCGTGGACGCGGCGAAGGCCTCCAGGATGCCGTGCGGCTGCACGCCATACCAGATGATCAGAAGAATGAGCGGAACGAATATGATGACTTCACGGGTATCGAGATCCGTGATCGTCCTCAGGTTCGGCTTCTCCAGCTTGCCGAACACGACCCGGCGATAGAGCCACAGCGCATAGGCCGCCGACAAGATCACGCCGGTCGCCGCGATGAAGGCCACATAGGGGTTGGCCCGGAAAGCCCCCATCAATGTCAGGAACTCGCCGACGAAGCCAGAGGTGCCCGGCAGGCCGACATTCGCCATCGTGAGGATCATGAAGACGAGCGCGTAGCGCGGCATGCGCTCCACCAATCCGCCGTAGGCATCGATGCGCAGTGTGTGCATCCGGTCGTAGACCACGCCGACCGCGAGGAAGAGCGCCCCCGAGACGAGCCCATGGCTGACCATCTGGTACATGGCGCCCTGGATGCCCTGTTCCGTCATGCTGAACAGGCCCATGGTGACAAAGCCCATATGGGCCACGGAGGAATAGGCGATCAGCTTCTTGATGTTCTCCTGCATCATCGCCACCAGCGAGGTGTAGACGATGGCAATGACCGACAGCGCGAAGACGAGCGGCGCGAAATAGGCCGAGGCATCCGGGAACATCGGCAGCGAGAAGCGGATGAAGCCGTACCCGCCCATCTTCAGGAGAATGCCCGCCAGGATCACCGAGCCCGCCGTCGGCGCTTCCACGTGGGCGTCGGGCAGCCAGGTATGCACCGGCCACATCGGCATCTTCACCGCAAGCGAGGAGAAGAAGGCGAGCCACAGCCAGGTCTGCATAGACGGCGCGAATCTGTGTGTCAGCAGTGTCGCGATGTCGGTCGTGCCGGCATCCCAGTACATCGCCAGCACGGCGAGCAGCATGAGCACCGAGCCGAGCAGCGTGTAGAGGAAGAACTTGAAGCTGGCGTAGATGCGACGGTCATGACCCCAGATGCCGATGATCAGGAACATCGGGATCAGGCCGGCCTCGAAGAAGAGGTAGAACAGCACCAGGTCGGCGGCCGCGAAGACGGCGATCATCGTCGTCTCAAGCACCAGGAAGGCGATGAAATATTCCTTCACCCGGTGATGAACCGAATGCCACGAAGCCAGGATGCAGAATGGCATCAGGAACGCCGTCAAGACGATGAACGGCATCGAGAAGCCGTCGACGCCGAGCTTGAAGGCGGTGGCGTCGGACAGCCAGCGATGGGTCTCGACGAGCTGGAAGGCAGGGTTCGACGCGTCGAATTGGCTCCAGGCAACGAGAGCCAGGAGGAATGTGATGATCGTCGTCAGCAGCGCGCCCCAGCGGGCGTTGGAGGCGACCGCTTCCTCCTCGCCGCGCAGGACCGCGATGAAGGCCGCGCCGACAAGCGGCAGGATCAGAAGGCCAGAGAGAATGCCGAAGCCGAACATCAATGCGCTCCCCCGACCAGATACCACGTCACGAAAGCGGCCACCCCGATGAGCATGGCAAAGGCGTAGTGATAGACATAACCGGTCTGCAACCGCACGACCCGATTGGTGACATCAACGACCCGCGCCGACACGCCGTCAGGCCCGAAGCCATCGATCAGCCAGCCGTCGCCCTTCTTCCAGAGGAAGGTGCCGAGCCACTTGGCAGGGCGCACGAAGAGGAAGTCGTAGATCTCGTCGAAGTACCACTTGTTGAGCAGGAAGCGGTACAGGATCGGGTTGGACTGTGCGAGGCTGACCGGGATGCGCGGGTTGACGATGTAGAACCACAGCGCCAGCACGAAGCCGAGCATCATCATCACGAAGGGCGACCACACAACCCAGGCCGGGACTTCGTGCATGTCATGCAGGATGTGGTTGTTGGCGCCGGTGAAGAGCGCGCCCTTCCAGAAGGCGTCGTAGTTCTCGCCGATGAAGTAGGACTTGAACAGACCACCCGCCAACAGGGCACCGGCCGCCAGAACGATCAGCGGGATCAGCATAACGAGCGGGCTTTCATGCGGCTTCAGGTCGTGGCCGTGACCATGGCCGTGATCTGCTTGGCCATGGGCGTGGCTCGCATCAGCATGTGCATGGCTGGCGCCGGCATGGGCATGGTCGTCATGGCTGTGCGCGGCATGCTCACCCCAACGCGCCTTGCCCTCGAAGGTCAGGAAATAGAGGCGCCAGGAGTAGAACGACGTCATCAGCGCCGCGATCACGGTGGCGATGAAGGCAAAGCCGGCGGCCGGATTATGCGAGGCATAAGCCGCCTCGATGATCGCGTCCTTCGAGAAATAGCCCGCCGTGAAGGGGAACCCCGTCAACGCGAGATTGCCGATTGTCATCATCGCCGCGGTGAACGGGATGTAGCGCCGCAGGCCGCCCATGTTGCGCATGTCCTGCTCGTGGTGCATCGCGTGGATAACCGAGCCGGCGCCCAGGAACAGCAATGCCTTGAAGAAGGCGTGGGTGAAGAGGTGGAACACACCGGCCGAATAGGCCCCGACGCCGAGCGCAACGAACATGTAGCCGAGCTGCGAGCAGGTCGAATATGCGATCACGCGCTTGATGTCATTCTGCACAAGGCCGACGGTCGCCGCGAAGAAGGCCGTGATGCCGCCAATCACCGTGACGACGGTGAGCGCAGTCGGCGCATATTCGAAGACCGGCGACATGCGCGCCACCATGAACACGCCCGCCGTCACCATGGTGGCGGCATGAATGAGCGCCGACACCGGGGTCGGGCCCTCCATGGCGTCAGGCAGCCAGGTGTGCAGAAGAAACTGCGCGGACTTGCCCATCGCACCCATGAACAGGAGGAGCGATGCCACAGTCAGCGCATGATAATCATGGCCGAAGATATGGAATTTCGCGTCCGCCAGTTCGCCGACGCGCGGGAACAGGCTGTCGAAGGAGGCCGTGCCGAACAGCACGAACAGCAGGAAAATGCCGAGAAGGAAGCCGAAGTCGCCGACGCGGTTGACGATGAAGGCCTTCATCGCGGCGGCGTTCGCGGAAGGCTTCTCATACCAGAAGCCGATCAGCAGGTAGCTCGCGAGACCGACGCCTTCCCAGCCGAAGAACATCTGCAGCAGATTGTCGGCCGTCACCAGCATCAGCATGGTGAAGGTGAACAACGAGAGATAGGCGAAGAAGCGCGGCCGGGCCGGATCCTCACTCATGTAGCCGATCGAGTAGAGGTGCACGAGCATCGAGACCGTTGTCACGACGATCAGCATCACGGCCGTCAGTGTGTCGATGCGGAGGGCCCAGTCGACACTGAAGCTGCCGGAGACGATCCAGCTCGCGATCTTCACCTGTGCGGCTTCGCCGTAGAAGCCGACGCGGACGAAGGCGACCCAGGACAGCGCGCAGGCGACCGCGAGCAGCGACGTCGTGATGACCTCGCTGGCGCGCGCGCCGATCTTCTTGCCGAAGATGCCGGCGATCAGAAAACCCACCAGAGGCAGGAAGACGATTGCGTGGTACATCGCGCCGTCAGCCCTTCATCATGTTGATGTCTTCAACCGCGATCGTGCCGCGGTTGCGGAAGTAGACGACCAGAATGGCAAGGCCGATGGCCGCCTCCGCCGCGGCCACCGTCAGGATGAACAGTGCGAATATCTGCCCGACGATGTCGCCCATATGCGTGGAGAACGCCACGAAGTTGATGTTCACCGCGAGCAGGATGAGCTCCACGGACATCAGGATGACGATGACGTTCTTGCGGTTGAGGAAGATGCCGAACACCCCCAGGGTGAACAGGACGGCCGCGACCGTGAGATAGTGAACAAGCCCTATGGTCATTGCCCGGTCCCCTTATACGCCCTGCCGCGACGGCACCTTGCGAACTTCCATGGCGGTGGCCTTGTTGCGGGCCACCTGGGCGGCGACGTCCTGGCGCTTGATGTTCGGCTTGTGGCGGAGCGTCAGCACGATGGCGCCGACCATGGCGACCAGCAGGATGAAGCCCGCCGCCTGGAAGAAGAAGAAGTAGCGCGTGTAGAGCACCTGGCCGATGGCCTGGATGTTGGACACGTCCGTGGCTGTCGCGACCACCGCCGGCTTGACGCTGGCCGGATCGACCGTGAAGAGGCCAACCACGAGGATGAGCTCAACGAGGAAGATGACCCCGATGAGCGCCCCGATCGGCATGTAGCTCAGGAAGCCCTCGCGTAATTCAGCGAAGTCAACGTCCAGCATCATGACCACGAAGAGGAAGAGCACCGCGACCGCGCCGACATAGACGACCACCAGGATCAGCGCCAGGAATTCCGCGCCCATCAGCATGAAGAGCCCGGCGGCGTTGACGAAGGCCAGGATGAGGAACAGCACCGCATGCACGGGATTGCGCGATGCAATCACCATGAAGGCGGAGGCGATGCACACCCCGGCGAAGAGATAGAAGAAGAAAGCTTGCCCCGTCATAGGCACTGCCCCGTGCGGTGGTTCGCCGCTCCGTCATCGCGCTTCGCCGGTCATGACCGACAGCCGCCCGATGGGGAAACGGCGGAAAAAACAATCAGCGATAAGGAGCGTCGCTGGCGATGTTGCGCGCGATATCGCGCTCCCAACGGGCCCCGTTATCCAGGAGCCGCTCCTTGTCGTAGTAGAGCTCCTCGCGGGTCTCCACGGCGAATTCGAAATTCGGCCCCTCGACAATGGCGTCCACCGGGCAGGCTTCCTGGCAGAAGCCGCAGTAGATGCACTTCACCATGTCGATGTCATAACGCGTCGTGCGGCGGGTGCCGTCGTTGCGGCGCGGGCCGGCCTCGATGGTGATGGCCTGCGCCGGGCAGATCGCCTCGCAGAGCTTGCACGCGATGCAGCGCTCCTCGCCATTGGGGTAGCGACGCAATGCGTGCTCGCCACGAAAGCGCGGCGAGAGCTCTCCCTTCTCGAAGGGATAGTTCAAGGTAGCCTTGGGCTTGAAGAAATAGCGCATCGACAGGAAGAACGCCGATACGAACTCCTTCAAGAACAGCGACCTTGCGGCCTGATCGAGCCCCATGACTGGCTCCATTCTCCAATCGGCGCGAGGATCGCGCCTTACGCGTTACGTTCAATCGATGGCTTCGCCAAGGGCGTAGCCGACGATCGGAAAGACAATCAGCGACTTGGCGAGCAAAAGCCGCCGGAACCGCCTGGTCCTGGCCGCGAATGTCACCATTTCTTCCTCTGTCGGCGACACGTCGTCGACAGCCTGCACATGGCGCTCGACCATCCTGAGGATGATCCACCGGTTCAGCCCCCCCACCGCGAAACCGATGAGGGCGCCGATCAAACCGGTGTTCGACAACACCGCGACCGCCTTTAAGGCGTCGGGACCCATCCCGTCAGCTGCAGCACCGCCGCCACGATCACGACCATCGCGAGCGAGATCGGCAGGAACACCTTCCAGCCGAGACGCATGAGCTGGTCATAGCGATAGCGCGGCACGAAAGCCTTCACCATGGCGAACATGAAGAAGACGAGGCAGACCTTCAGGATGAACCAGATGATGCCCGGAACCCAGGTGAACGGCGGCAGCGCGATCGGCGGCGACCAGCCCCCGAAGAACAGGATGGTCGTCATCGCGCACATCAGCACGATCGACACATATTCGCCGAGCATGAAGAGGAGATACGGCGTCGAGGAATATTCGACCATGAAGCCGGCCACGAGCTCCGATTCCGCTTCCGCGAGATCGAAGGGCGGGCGGTTCGTCTCCGCGAGTGCCGAGATGAAGAAGATCACCAGCATCGGCAGCAGTGGCAGCCAGAACCAGTTGAGGAACGAGAGCCACGGCACGCCGAGCATCGTCGCGAGGCCACGCGTCTCCTGCGCCTGCACGATGGCGGTGAGGTTGAGCGAGCCGACGCACAGCAGGACGGTGATGATGACGAAGCCGATGGAGACTTCGTAGCTTACCATCTGGGCCGCGGAACGGAGCGCCGACAGGAAGGGATACTTGGAGTTCGAGGCCCAGCCACCGATGATGATGCCATAGACGCCGAGCGACGAGATGGCGAGCACATAGAGCACGCCGAGGTTGAGATCGGCGATCGCCCACCCCTCGGCCACCGGGATGACGGCCCAGCCCGCGAGCGACAGCGCGCAGGTCAGAAGCGGGGCGAGCAGGAAGAGCGCCTTGTCGGAGCCCGCCGGAACCACCGGCTCCTTGAAGACGAATTTCAGGAGATCGGCGAAGGACTGGAAGAGGCCGAACGGACCGACGACGTTCGGCCCGCGACGCAGCTGCACCGCCGCCCAGACCTTGCGGTCGGCCAGCAGGATATAGGCGATGAAGATCAGGAGCGCGACGAGCAGCAGCAGGCTCTTGCCGACGATGAGCGCGATCGTGAGGAGAAGGTCCATCAATCGAGCCCCTTACTCGGCGGCCTGCCGCACGACACCGAGAGCAAGGGCCGAGCATTCGGCCATCACCGTCGACGCACGGGCGATCGGGTTGGTCAGATAGAAGTCCGTTACCGCGGAGACGAATGCCCCATCGCTGGTCGCTCCGCCAACGGCGGCCAGGGCCGCGAGATCGGCCGGATCACCGACGAGAACGCTGTCGATACCAGCGAATTCCGGATAAGCGGCATAAAGCGTCTGGCGGAGCTGGCTCAGGCTGTCGAACGGCAGGCGCTGGCCCAGCACGTCTGACAGCGCCCGCAGGATCGCCCAGTCTTCGCGCGCGTCGCCGGGCGGGAAAGCCGCCCGGTTGGCGAGCTGCACCCGTCCCTCGGTATTGAGGTAGGTACCGGATTTCTCCGTATAGGCGGCGCCCGGCAGGATGACATCGGCGCGGTGGGCGCCATTATCGCCATGCGTGCCCTGGTAGACGACGAAGGCGCCCGGAGCGACTTCGGCCTCGTCAGCCCCGAGAAGGAACAGCACGTCCAGCGCACCGGCTCCCGCCATCGCACGGGCATCAAGGCCGCCCTCACCCGGTACGAGGCCAAGTTCGAGCGAACCGACACGCGACGCGGCCGTATGCAGCACCGAAAAGCCGTTCCAGCCGTCCTTCACGGCGCCGACCGCGAGGACGAGCTTGGCGGTGAGCGCATGGACCGCCGCGCCGTCCTCGCGCGTCAGGGCGCCCTGCCCCAGGATGATCAGCGGCCGCTCGGCCTCGGCGAGTATCTTCGCGAAGCTGTGGTCGCCCTTCACCAGGTCGGCCAGGGTCGCGGGACCGGCGCCCAGATAGTCATAAGGATAGGTCAGGTCGACAGCTTCGCCGATCAGCCCGATGGAGACCGGGCCGCTGCGCCAACGCTTGCGGATGCGGGCGTTCAGCACGGCTCCTTCGATGCGCGGGTTGGAGCCGACGATCAGGATGGCATCGGCATCGTCGATGCCGGCGATGGTCGCGTTGAAGAGGTAGCTGGCGCGCCCGAGCTTGGAATCAAGCACCGTGCCGTCACCACGTCCGTCGATATTGGCGGAGCCGAGCTTCTCCACGAGGAGCTTCAAGGCGAAGCTGTCCTCGACGGAGGCCAGATCGCCGACGATGGCGCCGATCCGCTCCGGCTTGGTCGCCTTGACCTTCTCCGCGATGGCCGCGAAAGCTTCGTTCCACGATGCCGGACGCAGCTTGCCGTTCTCGCGGAGATAGGGCCGGTCGAGACGCTGGCGGCGCAGGCCGTCCCAGATGAAGCGCGTCTTGTCGGAGATCCACTCCTCGTTCACGTCATCATTGATGCGCGGCAGGATCCGCATGACCTCGCGGCCACGGGCATCGACGCGGATCGCGGAGCCGAGCCCGTCCATGACGTCGATGGACTCGGTCTTCGTGAGCTCCCACGGACGCGCCTGGAAGGCATAGGGCTTCGAGGTCAGCGCGCCGACCGGGCAGAGGTCGATGACATTGCCCTGCAGCTCGGAGCGCATGGCATGTTCGAGATAGGTGGTGATCTCCATGTCCTCGCCACGGCCGATGGCCCCGAGATCCGGCACGCCCGCGACTTCCGTGGTGAAACGGATGCAGCGCGTGCAGTGGATGCAGCGGTTCATGGAGGTCTTGACGAGGGCGCCGATGTACTTGTCCTCGACGGCGCGCTTGTTCTCGGCATAGCGACTCGTGTCGACGCCGTAGGCCATCGCCTGGTCCTGCAGGTCGCATTCGCCGCCCTGGTCGCAGATCGGGCAGTCGAGCGGATGGTTGATAAGGAGGAACTCCATCACCCCTTCCCGCGCCCGCTTCACCATCGGCGAGCGCGTGAACACCACAGGCGGCTCGCCATTCGGGCCTGGCCTGAGGTCCCGCACGCCCATGGCGCAGGAGGCCACCGGCTTCGGCGGGCCCCCCTTCACCTCGACAAGGCACATGCGGCAATTGCCGGCAATCGACAGACGCTCGTGATAGCAGAAGCGCGGAATCTCGGCGCCTGCTTCCTCGCAGGCCTGGAGGAGCGTGTACTCCGCCGGGACTTCGATCTCCTTGCCGTCGACGATGATCTTCGCCATCTCGTCTTACTCCGCCGCCTGCAGGACAGGCTCGCTATGCGGATTGGCCGCATATTGGTCGATCCGCCGCTCGATCTCGGGGCGGAAATGCCGGATGAGGCCCTGGACCGGCCAGGCGGCCGCGTCGCCCAGAGCGCAAATGGTGTGGCCCTCGATCCGCGTGGTCACGTCTAGAAGTGCGTCGATCTCGCGCCTCTGCGCGCGACCCTCGGCCATGCGGTTCAAGACACGCCACATCCAGCCCGTGCCTTCGCGGCAGGGCGTGCACTGGCCGCAGCTCTCGTGCTTAAAGAAGTATGAGATGCGCGCGATCGCCCTGACGATGTCGGTGGACTTGTCCATGACGAGCACGCCGGCCGTGCCGAAGCTCGACTTCACGGCACGGGTGCCGTCGAAGTCCATGATCAGGTCCATGCACTGCTCGGCCGGTATGAGCGGGCAGGAGGCGCCGCCGGGAATGATCGCCAGCAGATTGTCCCAGCCACCGCGGATGCCGCCGCCGTGCTTCTCGATGAGCTCCTTGAAGGGGATGCTCATCGATTCCTCGACGACGCAGGGCGTGTTCACATGGCCGGAGATGCCATAGAGCTTGGTGCCGACGTTGTTCGGCCGTCCGAAGCTCGCAAACCAGGCCGCGCCGCGCCGCAGGATCGTACCGGCGACCGCAATCGACTCGACGTTGTTGACGGTCGTCGGGCAGCCGTAGAGCCCCATGTTCGCCGGGAACGGCGGCTTCAGGCGGGGCATGCCCTTCTTGCCTTCGAGGCTTTCCAGAAGGGCCGTTTCCTCGCCGCAGATATAGGCGCCGGCGCCGTGATGCACATAAAGATCAAAGGGATAGCCGTGGACGTTATCCTTGCCGATGAGCTTTGCCTCATAGGCCTCGTCAACGGCGCGCTGCAAGGCCTCGCGCTCGGCGATGTATTCGCCGCGGATGTAGATATAGGCCGCATGAGCGCCCATGGCGAAGGAGGCGATCATGCACCCCTCGACCAGGAGATGCGGGTCATGCCGCATGATCTCGCGGTCCTTGCAGGTGCCCGGCTCCGACTCGTCCGCATTGACGACGAGGTAGTGCGGGCGCCCGTCCGACTGCTTCGGCATGAAGGACCACTTCATGCCGGTGGGGAACCCGGCGCCGCCACGGCCGCGTAGGCCCGACTTCTTCATCTCGTCGATGATCCAGTCGCGGCCCTGCTCCAGCAGGAATTTCGTGCCGTCCCAGTTGCCGCGCATCAGCGCGGCCTTCAGCCCCGGGCTCTGCAGCCCGTAGAGATTCGTGAAGATGCGGTCCCTGTCATGAAGCATGGCCGCTCACCCCTTCGCCTTGTCGTCGGGATTGGACGGTTTGGCAGCCGCCGGCGCGGCGCCCTTCTCCTTCGCCCGTTCGTGTTCTTCGGGCGGATTGGCAGGAGATGCCTTCGTCTTGTCAGCTGGCGACACCGGTGTCTTGCCGCTCGCGACACGCTCGGCCGGACTATCGGCGGCCTGCTGCTCCGGGCGTGTGCCCGCTGATTTCGCGGGCTCCTTGACCTCGGCCGCCTCCGCCGCAGCAGCTGCGGCCTCGGCTTTCGCCTTTTCCTCGGCGGCGGCCTTGGCCTTCGCCTCTTCTTCCTCGAAACGCTTCTTCCACGAACCGATGACGGAGCCGTCGTAGAGAGACGGATCGGTCAGGGAGGTCGGGCCGCTTTCGGGCTCAGAAGACGTGCGCTTGTTCTGCGGGCCGATCTTGACCGGCTTGCCGGCCGCCAGATTGTCGAGGAGCGTGTTCAGGCTCTCCGGCGTCAGATCTTCGTAGTAGTCGTTGTTGATCTGCACCATCGGCGCGTTGCAGCAGGCACCGAGGCATTCGACCTCGAGCCAGCAGAAATTGCCATCCGCCGAGACGTGATGCTGGTCACCCAGGCGGGCCTGCAAGGCATCCCGCAGCGCGCCGGCGCCGCGAACCATGCACGGCGTCGTGCCGCAGAGCTGGACGAAATATTTGCCGACCGGCTCCAGGTTGAACATCGTGTAGAAGGTCGCGACCTCCAGCACACGGATATAGGCCATGCCGAGGAGCTCGGCGATGTTGCGGATGGCAGCCTCCGGCAACCATCCCCCGCACTGCTCCTGCGCTTTCCACAGGAGCGAAATAACGGCTGAGGCCTGCCGGCCTTCGGGATATTTTGCGATCTGCTCGCCTGCCCAAACAGCGTTCTCCGCCGTGAAGGCGAAGGACGAAGGCTGGACATCGCGGGGGGCAAGACGGCGAACGGCCATATCAGCAGCTCCTCAGCATCATGGTCACCGGTCAACCTCCCCGAACACGATGTCGAGCGACCCCAGGATCGCCGAGACGTCCGCCAGCATGTGCCCGCGGCAGATGAAATCCATCGCCTGAAGATGCGCGAAGCCCGGTGCCTTGATCTTGCAGCGGTAAGGCTTGTTGGTGCCGTCCGACACCAGATAGACGCCGAACTCGCCCTTGGGCGCCTCGACCGCGGCGTAAACGTCACCGGCCGGCACGTGGTAGCCCTCGGTATACAACTTGAAGTGATGGATGAGCGCTTCCATCGAGCGCTTCATCTGGCCGCGCTTCGGCGGGACGATCTTGTTGTCGACGGCCGCATGCGGGCCCTGCCCCGCCGACGAGCGCAACAACTCGCAGCACTGCTTCATGAGATACGTCGATTGGCGCATCTCTTCCATGCGGATGCAATAACGGTCGTAACAGTCGCCGTTCTTGCCGATGGGAATGTCGAAATCGAGCTCTTCGTAGCACTCATAGGGTTGCGACTTGCGCAGGTCCCAAGCCGCGCCGGAGCCGCGCACCATCACGCCCGAGAAGCCCCAGGCCCAGCATTCATCAAGGCTGACGACGCCGATATCGACGTTGCGCTGCTTGAAGATGCGGTTCTCGGTGAGCAAATCCTCGAGATCGTCGCAGACCTTCAGGAAGGGATCGCAGAAGGCGTAGATGTCGTCGACGAGCTTGGGCGGAAGGTCCTGGTGCACGCCGCCCGGCCGGAAATAGGCCGCATGCATGCGCGCGCCGGAGGCCCGCTCGTAGAAGACCATCAGCTTCTCGCGCTCCTCGAAGCCCCACAGCGGAGGCGTCAGGGCGCCGCAGTCCATGGCCTGCGTGGTCACGTTGAGGAGGTGCGAGAGAAGCCGGCCGATCTCGGAATAGAGCACGCGGATAAGCTGGCCGCGCCGCGGCACCTCGAGGCCGAGCAGCCGCTCGACCGCCAGCGCAAAGGCGTGTTCCTGGTTCATCGGCGCGACGTAATCGAGCCGGTCGAAATAGGGCACCGCCTGCAGATAGGTCTTGGCCTCGATCAGTTTTTCGGTGCCGCGATGCAGCAGCCCGATATGGGGATCGACGCGTTCGACAACCTCGCCGTCGAGCTCCAGCACCAGGCGCAGCACGCCGTGGGCCGCCGGATGCTGCGGACCGAAGTTGATCGAGAAATTGCGGATCTCGTGCTCGCTCATTCTGATCCCGCCTGTTGTGCGGCGAATTCGGCCATGATCTCGGCGCCTGTTTTGCGAGGGCGTTCCCCCGCAAAACTATAGAGACCCGGCTTCTCGTCGATGAAGATCTCTTCGGCGAAGATGAAAGGCGACCTGTCGTCCAGGCTCTGCAAGGAGACGCCGATATACCCGCCGGGCTGTCCACGCGTGCGCCAGACGAGGCTCGAACCGCAGGTCTTGCAGAACAGGCGCTCGCCCCATTCGGAGGACGGGTAGACACCCAGCGCGCTCTCGTCGGCGAAGGTGACCTCGGCGCAGGGCACGGCCATGAAGACGCCGCCGCTCCACCGCTGGCACATGCCGCAGTGGCAGACGTCCATCTCATGCTTGGCGGGCACGGCCGAGAAACGGACCGCGCCGCAAAGACAGCCACCGGGAATGGCCGATGATGCTACCGAAGCCATCGCGATCAGTTCCCCTTCGCTTTTTCATCGCCGGGCAGGATGTATTCGGTCCCCTCCCACGGTGACAGGAAGTCGAAGTTGCGGAACTCCTGGTTCAGCCGCGCGGGCTCGTAGACGACGCGCTTCTCGCTGTCGTTGTAACGAACCTCGACGAAGCCGGTCAGCGGGAAATCCTTCCGCAGCGGATGGCCCTCGAAACCGTAGTCGGTGAGGATGCGCCTGAGATCCGGATGGCCGGAGAAGATCACGCCGTAGAGGTCGTAAACCTCGCGCTCGAACCAGTCGGCCGCCGGAAAGACCCCGACCGCGCTCGGCACGCGGGTCGCCTCGTCGGCCTGCACCTTGACCCGGATACGCCGGTTAAACGACGGCGACAGGAGGTGATAGACGACATCGAACCGCATCGGCCGGGCGGGGTAGTCGACCCCGCAGATATCGGTGAAGTTCACGAAGCGGCATCCCGGATCGTCCCGCAGGAAGGTCAGGATGCGGGCGACGTCGGCGGCCGGTGCGAGGATAGCGAGCTCGCCAAAGGCAAACACGGCCTCGATACCTTCGCCCAAGGCCCCGACAATATGCGCGCCAAGCGTCTCGAGCTCGCTCAGCGGAGCTGGCTGGACTGCGTCCTGGGCGGCGTTAGGGTCGATATCCGTCGTCATGCGATCACCCGCAATCAGCGTTCGATGGTGCCGGTGCGGCGGATCTTCTTCTGGAGAAGGAGAACGCCATAGAGAAGCGCTTCCGCCGTCGGCGGGCACCCCGGCACATAAATGTCAACGGGCACGACACGGTCACAGCCGCGCACCACCGAATAGGAATAATGATAGTAGCCGCCGCCATTGGCGCATGAGCCCATGGAGATGACGTAGCGTGGCTCCGGCATCTGGTCGTAGACCTTGCGGAGCGCAGGCGCCATCTTGTTCGTCAGCGTTCCGGCGACGATCATGACGTCCGACTGGCGCGGCGAGGCGCGCGGCGCGAAGCCGAAGCGCTCGACATCATAGCGCGGCATCGACGCCTGCATCATTTCCACGGCGCAGCACGCCAGGCCGAAGGTCATCCACATCAGGGAGCCGGTTCGCGCCCAGGTGATGAGCTCGTCAGTCGACGTGACGAGAAAGCCCTTGTCGGCCAGCTCGTCGTTCAAGCCGGTGAAAAAGGAATCGTGACGCGCCGGCTGGGCCCCGCCCTGCGGCAGGATAAGACCACCACCAGCGGGCGCCATGCCCGGCTCCTTGGCGTCAGTGATCAATCCCATTCCAGGGCTCCCTTTCTCCACTCGTAGATGAAGCCGACAGTGAGAACGCCCAAGAAGAGCATCATCGACCAGAAGCCGGCCCAACCAAGCTCACCGAAGACGGTTGCCCATGGGAACAGGAAGGCCACTTCAAGATCAAAGATAATGAAGAGGATCGCCACAAGGTAGAAGCGCACATCGAATTTCATGCGCGCATCATCAAAAGCGTTAAAGCCGCATTCGTAGGCTGACAGCTTTTCGGGATCCGGCCGCGAATAGGCCACGATGAAGGGCGATATCAAGAGCGCAAGCCCGATGACGAGCGATACGCCGATGAAAATCACGAGCGGCAGATAGTCGGCCAGGAGGCTTTGCATCCGGAACTCGCAGGCATGATCCGCAACGCGCGGGGCGAAAAACGACTCAATGTGAACGATGCGGCCGTCGCGACGCCCAGTCTGTCCACGAAGCTAAAGCCCCGCTTGGAGAATTTGCGCCTTTAGAGCGGTTCGCATCTGCGGGGGAGGCTTATTCCATTGGGCCTCGCGAAGCAAGTGCTGCGCTGCCGCATCGGTTATCGCAGTTGCGTTATTGCGTGCCTGAACACCAGAGAAAATGCTGAGCGTGGCTAACTGTTTTTCCCATCGCCCTTGCGGCGATTGACGAAAACGCCATTACCAAGGCCCGTGCCGATGGTCAGGATTCCCCATCTCTCCACATCGGCCATGAAGGGGACCTCGCTCAGCCCCTGGACGATCGCATCATTGTGGATGAGCACCGCCGTTTCATGATCGCCGATGGTCGGGATTTCCTGCTGGAGCTCGCGCGCCAGGTTGAAGCGGCTGCTTTCCCAATTTCCAGGCAGATTCTGGGCACCCTTGGTGATGCAGCCGTCGCTGGCGATCTCACCCGGGCATCCGATGCCGATGAACGGCGCAAGGGCAAGATCAGCCTTGACGGCCTTTTCAACAAGCCCTTCCAGCATGCCGACCAGCGTCCTGATGGCGGCCTCGCGGGTCGGCTTTTCGTCGCGATGGCGCCAGATTTCGGTCTCCCACACATAGGCCTTGCCGAGATCGGGAGACTTTTTCTGCTTGAGATGGACGACACCGGCGCGGATGTTGGTTCCCCCGATGTCGATGGCCAGAATGCTGTCGTGACCGGCGAACATCCAGGATGGGGCAAGATGGACGGCCCCGATCAGTCCCGCTTCGTCGGGATGATTGCGGATCAGGGCGAGTTCAACGCCCTGCCCCTCCCTCTTGAGGAGCATGGAAGCCCGACCAATCGCGAGTTCCCCTATGCGGCTGTCGCGAAAGCCGCCGCCGAACACGATGCGCTCCACGGTTGACCACGATTTCTGCCGCCGGAACCGGCGGATCACCGCCGTCAACTCCTGCGCGTAGTCCTCGATGGCGCTCATCACCAATCCGGCCGCTTCCGGCTCGCCCTTGACGAGAATCGCTTCAAGCTTGCTGCGCTTGATGGCGCCCGTTTTCTCATCGCCGAGCGGATCATCTCCAAATTCGCGCAGGGTCTTGCGCAGGTCGTCGAGAATCTCCGTGAAGGCGCCCTTGGCGGCTCTGTCGCCCACAAAGCCCTCATCATCCTTGAGTTCTGCGTTGTAGGCTTCGACGATCACCGCTGGCAGGACCTCGGCCCCGTGGACGCCCACGGCGGGTGGCGTCTCTGCGGCGTCGGACTTTTGTTCATCAGCTTTTGACTCTTTCCCCGACGTCTTCGCGGATCCCTTGTTGTCTGCGTTTTTCATAGGAGCCTTTGTGCGAGCTTGAGCGAGCATGGGCTGAGGCTTGAGCTTGTCAGCCATTCGTCCCAACCCGCAATAAGCCGCGATTGTTCCGATCACGCAGGCTTGGGGTCATGCGGTTGGGGTCATGCGGTTGGGGGCACAAAAGTTCGAGCGTGCATGCGCAGGGAACAGATCCGCGCGACAATCGTTCCCCCCGATAACCAACCAGGGAAGGAGGCTTGCATGCATGCCGAACTCGATAAACCTGCGCGTTTGCAATATTGGTCCGCCAACCGCGAAGCCAGCGAACGGGACGCCATCGATTTCGAAACGCTCGACGATGCTGTCGCCTTCGCGATGACGCAGAAGCCCGGGAACAAGGATATCGCCTGGGTCCGCACAGAGAGTGGCGAGACGCTCACCCCCGAGAAGCTCGCGGCGCTCTGGGAACTCACCCGCATGCGCCAATAGGCCCATGCATGCGGATCATGGCAGATCCGCATGCATGACAATCTCTGTCACGCCCTTGTGCTCGTCGATGGGGAGCTTCTATCGTCGGATAGAGGCGAGGCGGACGTTCCCAGAGAATCAGAACGTCCGCCCCATGCACCGAGAGGGTGGCGATGCTGGATCAACTGCATGGGGCCGATGCGACGGGGCAGCAGGCGCAAGAAGCCGCAGTTGACATCGTATCCGCTCAACCCCAGCGCATCATCGACACGCATCTGCATCTGATCGAACCCGAGCGTTTCACCTATCCCTGGATTGCAGACGAGCCACCGCTGCAGCGCACGTTCAATCTCAAGGCTTACTGGGACGACGCGAAGCCGCTGGGAATCGCCGCGGCGCTGCATATGGAAGTCGACGTGTCGCCCGACCAGGTCGAGGCGGAAGCGACCCATGTGACAGGCCTTGGGGTCCCCATTGTCGGTGCGATCGCGGGGTGCAGGCCAGACCTGCCTGCTTTTGCCGAACAGGTGGGGAGGCTCGCCGCGAACCCTCATGTGAAGGGCGTGCGGCATGTCTTCCAGGGCAAGCCCGAGATTTATGAGAACCCGCTGCTCGTCGAAAACCTGCGGCGGCTGGCGCCGCTTGGACTCACTTTCGACCTCTGCGTCCTCGGTCATGAGCTACCGTTGGCGACCGCCCTCGCCGCTGAATGCCCCGAGGTGCAGTTCGTGCTCGACCATTGCGGCAAGCCAGGCCCCGGCCCGCTCGAAACGTGGAAGACGGACCTCGCCGCCCTCGCCCGCCTGCCCAACGTGGCCTGCAAGTTCTCCGGGCTGATCTCCTACGCCGCCCC
This sequence comes from Hyphomicrobiales bacterium, assembly GCA_930633525.1. Lineage (NCBI taxonomy): Bacteria > Pseudomonadati > Pseudomonadota > Alphaproteobacteria > Hyphomicrobiales > Hyphomicrobiales bacterium. The sequence goes on along the minus strand of CAKNFP010000001.1, from coordinate 1,931,215 downwards.
GGTCCACTGGACACTGCAGGACCTGCGCCCGGCGGCCGAGCATGTGATCACGACCTTCGGCTGGGACCGGTTGGTCTGGGGCAGCGATTGGCCGGTCTGCACGCTGACCGGCAGCCTGACGCGCTGGGTGGCGGCCACGCACGTCCTTCTCCGGGGCAGCACGCCCGCCGAGCAGGACAAGCTGCTCGCCACCAATGCCGAGCGCATCTATCGGCTGGTGTGAGATGCGTGGCACATCAGCCAGCGCCAGTTTTTTTGCGCCCAGTCCGCCCATATGGAAAAGCGCCGTAAGCGCGTCTCCCTCTCCCCCGGGGAGAGGGCTGGGGTGAGGGGTAGTCGTTTTCCGCAGCGGCCTGGCCCCCACCCCCCCCCACCGCGCGACCTCTCCCCCGCTGGGGAGAGGTGAGCGGTGGTCGTGGTCACAAGAGCGCGTCCTCTCAGCGGCGCGGCTCGTTGCCGCCTTTCAGGCCGGCGCGACGCAGGGCCTCGGCCATCGCCCCACCCGTTTCCTTCTGGGCAGGCTGCTGACGCTGCGGCGGGCGTGCGGCCTGTGGCGTGGCCGATCGCGGTGCCTGCCGTTCCGCGCCGCCACGCCGTGGTTCCCGCGCAACGTCGTCGTCGAGGCGCATAGTCAATGCAATCCGCTTGCGCGCCTGGTCGACCTCCAGGACCTTGACGCGCACGATATCACCGGGCTTCGCCACGGCGCGCGGATCCTTCACGAAGGTCGAGGCCATCGCCGAGATGTGGACGAGCCCATCCTGGTGCACGCCGATATCGACGAAGGCACCGAAGGCCGCGACATTGGTGACGACGCCCTCGAGCACCATGCCGGGCTCGAGATCGCTCAGTTTCTCCACACCCTCGCGGAAGGTCGCGGTCTTGAAGGCGGGGCGCGGGTCGCGCCCCGGCTTCTCCAGCTCCTTGAGGATATCGGTCACGGTCGGCAGCCCGAAGGTCTCGTCCGTGAAACGCGCCGGCTGGATCCCGCGCAGCACCGTCCCGTTGCCGATAAGGCCGCGGATGTTGCTCTTCGTCGCTTCCAGAATGCGGCGCACCACCGGATAGGCTTCCGGATGGACGCTGGAGGAATCGAGCGGATCATCCCCGTTCGGAATACGCAGGAAGCCCGCCGCCTGCTCGAAGGCCTTGGGCCCAAGCCGCGCCACCTTCTTGAGGTCGCTACGCTTGCGGAAGGGGCCATTCTCATCGCGGTGCAGCACGATGTTCTGGGCAAGCCCCTCCCCCACGCCCGAGACCCGGGCGAGCAGCGGCGCCGAGGCGGTATTCACGTCGACGCCGACTGCGTTCACGCAATCCTCGACAACCGCATCGAGCGAGCGTGACAGCTTGGATTCGGCGAGGTCATGTTGATACTGCCCGACGCCGATCGATTTCGGATCGATCTTCACGAGCTCCGCCAGCGGGTCCTGCAGGCGCCGCGCGATCGAGACCGCCCCGCGCAGCGAGACGTCGAGATCCGGCAGTTCCTGCGAGGCAAAGGCGGATGCCGAATAGACCGAGGCGCCGGCCTCCGACACCATGATCTTGGTGAGCTTGAGGTCGGGATAGCGCTGGATGAGTTCGGCCGCGAGCTTGTCGGTCTCACGTGAGGCCGTGCCGTTGCCGATTGCCACGAGCTCGACCTTGTGGCGCGCCGCCAAGGCCGCCAGCGTGGCGATCGCTTCGTCCCAGCGCCGCTGCGGCTCATGCGGGTAGATGGTCGCTGTCGCCACCACACGCGAGGTCGCGTCCACCACAGCGACCTTCACACCCGTCCGGAAGCCGGGATCGAGGCCCATTGTGGCACGGGTGCCGGCCGGCGCCGCCAGCAGGAGGTCGCGCAGATTGCCTGCGAAGACCTTCACCGCCTCATCCTCCGCGGCCTGCCAGAGCCGGCCGCGCAGATCAACGCTGATATGGACGAGGATCTTGGTGCGCCAGGCCCAGCGCACGGTCTCGGCAAGCCATTTGTCGCCCGGCCTGCCTTGGTCGGCGATGCTGAAGCGATGCGCGATACGCCGCTCGTAAGTGCCGGGTTGCGGCGATCCGGCTTTTCCCGCAGGCGGGGCCTCGGGCTCCGGTTCGATGCGGATGTCGAGGATTTCTTCCTTCTCGCCGCGGTAGAGCGCGAGAATGCGATGCGACGGCAGCTTCACCAGTGGCTCGCTGAAATCGAAATAGTCCGAGAACTTGGCGCCGGCCGTCTCCTTGCCCTCACGCACCTTGGAGGTGGCCTTGCCCCGGGTCCAGACCTCCTCGCGCAGATTACCGATGAGGTCGGCATCCTCGGAAAAACGCTCGACAAGGATGGCGCGGGCGCCGTCGAGCGCGGCCTGGGTGTCGGCAACGCCCTTGTCGGCATTCACGAAGGCGCCCGCCTGCGCGGACGGATCGAGCGCGGGCTTTGTCAGAAGCGCTTCGGCGAGCGGCCCCAGCCCCGCCTCGCGGGCGATTTGCGCCTTGGTGCGGCGCTTCGGCTTGAAGGGCAGATAGATATCTTCCAGCCGTGCCTTGGTATCGGCCGCCTTGATCGCCGCCTCCAGCGGGGCGTCGAGCTTGCCCTGTTCGGTGATGCTGGCGAGGACCGCGGCACGCCGCTCTTCGAGATCGCGGAGATAGCGAAGCCGTTCGTCGAGCGTGCGCAGTTGCGTATCGTCCAGGGCGCCCGTGGCCTCCTTGCGATAGCGGGCCACGAACGGCACCGTCGCTCCTCCGTCCAAGAGATCCACGGCGGCTGTGACCTGCTTTTCCTGAACGCCCAGCTCGTCGGCGATACGCTGATTGATGGATACCATCGGCTCCCGCAATTCCCTGTGTCACGGTCGTCATTCCGGAGGATATGAGGCCAGGCTCTAAGGCCGGTCATGGTCTCCGATGTCTTCCCCATAGCCAAAGGCCGGGCGCGTGGCCATTTCAAGACCTTGACAGGCAATCGGCTGGCATCGATGGCGGAGCGTTGTGGATTGCTTTACAGCGAACCGAAGCGACAGCACAATTCGCTCCTTTAGTCGACAACGGACATCGCGGCCATGGCGAACTCAAAGACTGCGGCAGCGCCTCATTCTGCGGCTGCTTCGCCCGCCCGGGGCGTCACGCGCCTCACGCATAATCCGGAGGGACCGGCAGGCCGGCTCACGATACGCGTTGATCTCGGCCAGCAGGGTGCGCTCGGCCCCGGCAAGATCAGGCTGATGGAGCTTATCAACGAGACCGGCTCGATATCGGCCGCCGGCCGCGCCATGGAGATGTCCTATCGCCGCGCCTGGCTCCTCATCGACAGCCTCAACCATGCCTTCCGTGCGCCGCTGGTGGCGACCCAGCATGGCGGGCAACGCGGCGGCGGCGCAATGTTGACACCGCTCGGCCAGGATATCGTGGCGCGCTATCGCCGGCTCGAACGCGCCGCCCATGCCGCGGTTGCGGACGATCTCGATGCCCTGGCGGAGGCGTTGGCGACGGAGTAACGGGGCGAGGCTCAGTCGGCGGCATCCGCCGCCGAACTCCCTTGCTTTCCGCGCTCCTCGGGCAGAAACGAAACCGCCTTCACCACCGCGAAAACCGTCTTGCCCGGTGTCAGCGCCAATCCCTCCAGGGACCGCCGCGTCAACCGCGCCAGAATCGGCACGCCCCGGCAGTCGAGCCGGATATCGACCGCCGCGCCCGTGGCCTCGCCGATTTCGGCGACAACACCTTCGATCAGATTGAGCGCGCTGAGTGCCTCGGGCCGCCGCGTCGCCAGCATGACGTCGCGCGCGCGGATATGAAGGCGAACGGGCGCGCCGATAGCCTTTGCGACAGCCGGGATGAAGAGTTGACCGGCGTGGGTCGCGACAATGGTCAGGCCGTAGGTCGCGTCCTGGGCGGCGACGGTTCCATCGACCACCGCGCCTGAGCCTTCCGGGCCTGTCAGGGGGGAAAGATCGAGGCGCTGCATGACATCGGCCGCCGGCCCCGCCGCCGCCACCTCGCCGGCATTGAGAACGACCAGCGTGGTCGCCAATCGCGCCACCTCGGCGACGGAATGGCTGACATAGACGATCGGCAGGCGCATATCGTCACGCAGGCGTTCGATATAGGGCAGGATCTCGCCCTTGCGGCTCTCGTCGAGGGCAGCCAGCGGCTCATCCATCAAGAGAAGCCGTGGACTGGCGAGAAGCGCCCGCCCGATGGCCACGCGCTGCTTCTCGCCCCCTGAGAGCCCGGCTGGCCGCCTGTCGAGCAGATGGCCGATGCCGAGCATATCGACGATCGGCTCCATGGCGAGGCGCTCGCCGGCTGGTACGAAGCGGCGCCCATAGAGGAGATTGCCCCGCACGCTCATATGCGGAAAGAGGCGCGCCTCCTGGAAAACATAGCCCAGGCGCCGGCGATGCTTCGGCACGAAGATGCCGCGATCGGTGTCGACGAGCGTGACGCTGTCGATCACCACCCGCCCCCGATCCGGCCGCAGCAGGCCGCCAATGATGTTGATGAGTGACGTCTTGCCCGAGCCCGAGCGGCCGAACAGCGCGGTCACGCCTGCGCCGCCGCTGAAACGGGCAACGAGTTGGAAAGCGCCGAGCCGGTGAGTGACGTCGATGTCGATGCTCATGGATTGCTATTCATGTCGCCATCGGTCACGCGGCCGCGATGCGGCGGGCGACGCCGCGCGCCAGGAGCTCGGATACGAGGAGCGCTGCCATGGCGATGACCACGGCGACGATGGTTAGCCGCATCGCGCCGGTGTCGCCGCCGGGCACTTGCGTGAAGGTGTAGATCGCCGCCGACAGGGTCTGCGTCTCGCCGGGGATGTTCGACACGAAGGTGATCGTCGCGCCGAACTCGCCCATGGCCTTAGCGAAGGCGATGACCATGCCGGCAATGATGCCGGGCAGGATCAGCGGCAATGTCACCGTTAGAAACACCCAGACCGGGTTGGCGCCAAGTGTGCCGGCCGCGACCTCCAGCCTGGTATCGACGGCCTCGATCGACAGGCGGATGGAGCGCACCAGCAGCGGGAAGGCCATCACCGCGCAGGCCAAGGCCGCCCCCGTCCAGCGGAAGGAGAAAACGATGCCGAAATACTGGTCGAGAAAAGCGCCGATCGGCCCCCGGCGTCCGAACAGGATCAGCAGAATGAAGCCGGTGACGACAGGCGGCAGCACCAGCGGCAGATGCACGATGCCGTTGAGCAGCGAATGCCCCCAGAAGCGGCCCCGCGCGAGCAGGAGCGCGACGATGATCCCGAGCGGCAGGCTGGCGATCATCGCCCAGAAGGACACCTTCAGGCTGAGATGGACCGCCGTCCATTCCGCAGGGCTTAGCTCAAGCCAGGACATTCATTGAAGCCGTGTTTGGTTTGGACAGGTGGACAGGCCACTGGACATTATCTGAAAGGCCCCGTCCATCATCCTTCCCCAGCCGTTATCCTCGCCCGTGCGCCGGGGATACCCACTGGCAAAGTATGATGCTCTCACTCACCGGGATGGCCGGGACAAGCCCGGCCATGACTGGGGAGCTCTGTCGGGAGCGCACGACCAGATATTGCGCCTACTGCGTCGCGGACTTGCCCATCACCGTAAAGCCTTCCTTCTCGAAGAGGGGCTTGGCCTTCGACGACTGCAGGTAGGCAAGGAACTCCGCCGCTTCCAGATTGCTCGAGTCTTTTGTCAGCGCAATCGGGTAAAGAATTGGCGGATGGGAGCTTTCCGGGAACGTACCGACGATCTTGACTTGCGGATCGGCGGCGGCGTCGGTGGCATAGACGATGCCGAGCGGTGCCTCTCCGCGGGAGACCAGAAGGAGCGCCGCGCGCACGCTTTCCGCCTGCGCGACCTTCTTTTCCACGCCGGCCCAGGCCCCGAGCTTCTCCAGCGCGGCCTTGCCATACTTGCCGGCGGGCACCGAGGCCGTATCGCCCATGGCGAGCCGCCCATCACCCAACGCCTTGGCGAGATCGAAGCCCTGCCCGATCTCGACCTTGACCGGGCTGTCCTTAGGCGCGATCAGCACGATGCGGTTGCCGAGAAGCGTTACGCGCGTATCCGGCTTGATGAGATTCTTCTTGGCCAGATAGTCCATCCAGTCGAGATCCGCCGACATGAAGATGTCAGCCGGCGCGCCGGATTCGATCTGCTTGGCAAGCGCCGAGCTCGCCGCATAGGAAACGGTTGCCTGCTTGGAAGCCTCGCCCTTCCACTGGGCGTTGATGGCGTCGAGCGCGTTCTTGAGGCTTGCCGCCGCGAACACGACGGGATCCTTGGCCTGCGCGCCAGCCATGCTGCCAAAGCTGACAAGCGCCGCCACGGCGACCGCGCCGGTGAAACGCGCCATGCGAGCCAACCGGCCCCGGACATAAAGTTGATCGACCATTGTCGGCTCCCCTGCCTCGCTATCGAAATATCTCAATGGATACATCGTTAGCTGATCACGGCGCGGTTGGGGAGAGAGAAAAAGCGGTCTCCTTCTCGGCAAGGACCAAGAGAAAGCACATCAGGAAGGTCGGCATGTCATCCCCGGCGGGTTGCCCAAGCCGGCTGTTGCTGACTTGGCCTTTCATGAACAACACGGCAGCAGCCGTGTTGTAAGCAGCCCCGGAAGGGGATTCACGAAGCGCGAGCCTGGCCCTTTGGATTCCATTCCCGGCGGCCGGTTTCACCGGCCGCCGGGAATGACGGGTCAATAATCGTCAGCGCCCTTAAGTGCCGCCCTCACGCCTTCAGATGCAGCGTCACCAGCACCGTGATCGCCGCGCCGTCCGGCACGTCGGCGGTGACACGAAGCCAGGTACCGAAGCGCTCGATGCGGGCAAAGCCGATGCCGTCCTTCTCGGTCGGCAGATCAAATTCCGTGCCCTCGGGCGCCCAGCGCATGCCGTCCGGCGAGATCTCGACCCGGGCCCGGCCCGGCTTGCCGGTGACGGGCTTCAAGGCCCGCACGAAAACGACAGCCTCGTTGGCCCAGCCGGCCTCGTAGGGCTCCGTCGCGTGCTTGCCCGTCCAGGTTTCATTCCGCGCCACGATGGCGGCAAAGCTTTCACGCAGCATCAGAAGTCTCCCGACAGGCAGACACTATCGACATAGAGGAAAGCCCGCTTGTCGGTGTCGGTCTCGGCGAAGAACGCCAGATTCAGCATGCACCAGAGGTTCTTCATGGCCGGGATGCGGATGGGCTCGTAGCCGGACACATCGAACACCCTGTCATTGCAGCGGAAACCGGTGCATTGCATGGTCGCCAGATCGAAATCCAGACACAGATAGGTCCAGTTCACCTTGGTCGGGATTTCGTTGTAGCAGAGGCGCTGCTCACCGCCCGGCAGGTCGACCCACCCCTCCGGCGCCAGGTGATAATGGCTGACCGTCTTGTCGTCGTGACCGATGGGCTTGAAGGCTGTGGTCTGCGGCTTGAACTGCCAGCGCTGGACGTGCTTGCCGTCGAGAGCGTTGAGGAAGCGCAGATGCGGCATCACCCGCTCGCCACCCTCGCCCGCTCCGTCGCCGACCTGAAGATCATAAAGAAAGCCGAAGGACCGCACGTCCGCCTCGGACAGCTTGAGTTCGCTCGCCTCCGGCTTGAACGTGACATAGGCCTCGATGCGGATGGGTCCCGCATGGCGGAAGGTCAACCGCTTGATGGCGACGTTCTGCGCGCCGCGCCTGGGTTGCGTGGCGATCTTCAGCGCATAGCTGCCGTCGAAGCTGCCATGCGAGCCCGCATCCCAATGCGGCAGGGTCGACAGCATGGGCGACAGATGCTGCGCATAGCCGGGCAGCATGCTGTCGAGGTCTTCCTCATAGTTGCCGACGAGCTGCGTCCATCCGTAGAAGCCCCTGTCGAAGTCGTCAAAAGTGATGATCCGGGGCAAGGGATCGAAGCGGCTCAGCGCCGGATTGGCCAATTGTATGGCCCGCCTGAGGTCGTTCCCGGCGATATCGGTCATGGATGTGATCCTTCGGACATTGTTTCCTCTGGGTTTCCTCGTGAGCGTTGCCGCTGCTCTAGCTCTCTTCATGCATCGGCTTTGCCCGAAAACCGCGTTCCACTTTTCGGGCCGATGCCCTAGCCTTTTGTCGAACCGGCCGTCAGGCCAGCGACGAGATGTTTCTGGGCAAGCACGACAAAGATGAGCACGGGCAGAAGCTGGACGGTCGAGGCGGCGAACAGGACGCCCCATTCGACGCCCTCGACCGCGCCGATCATTTCCGAGAGTACGAGAGGCGCGGTCTTTGCACGCGTCGTGGTGAAGATGAAGGCGAACAGGAATTCGTTCCAGGCATAGACGATCACGAAAACCGCGACCGCGACCATGCCTTGGGCGGACAACGGCAGGATCAGCTTGTAGAGCACCTGCAACCGGCTCGCACCATCGAGATGAGCCGCCTCGTCGATCTCCTTCGGGATCTGGTCGATGAAGGTGCGCATGACCAGCGTGCCGAGCGACACGAAGAAAGTGGCGTAGAGGATGATCAGGATGAAATGGGTGTCGTTCAGCCCGAGCCAGTTCACCGCCGGGAATAGCGGAAGCGTGATGACGATGGGCGGGATGAGGCGGATGAAAATGAGGAAGAAAGCCGAGCCCGCCAGCACTTTGTGACGGAAGCGGGAATAGGCGTAACCGGCCACCGCGCTCGCCAGCACCGCGACGAGGGTGGCGCCGGCAGTCACGATGAGGCTGTTAACGAGGCCATGGAAGAAATCCCCCCAACGCTCCCATAAGGCTACATAATTTGCCCATGTCGGTTGGAAGGCGAGACGCGGTGGCACGGCGAAGATATCGCGATCCGTCTTGAACGATGACAGCATGATCATCGCGATCGGGATGAGCGACCAGGCCAGCACGACCAGGATGGCGATGCCCTTGAGGGCCATGAGGAGCGGGTTACGGCGCATAGGTCGCAAACATCTCCTTGTAGAGGCGCCGGAGATACCAGAGCGCCAGGACGAGGGAAGCCACCACGAGTAGCCAGCCGGTCGCGGCCGCGTCGCCGAAGGCGTTGTAGCGGAAGGCCTCGAGATAGAGATAGACCGCGAGCACTTCGGTCTGGCGCGCCGGGCCACCGCCTGTGAGCAGCCACACCTCCGAGAATAGGCGGAAGGCGAAGATGTAGCGGAACAGCATGGCGATCAGCATCGCCGGCACGAGCAGCGGCAAGGTGACCCGGCGGAACCGTGCAAAATGGCTCGCGCCGTCCATCTGCGCAGCCTCGTAGAGTTCGCCGGGGATGGCGAGCCGCGCCGCGTAGAGGATCACGAAGGTGAAGGGCAGATGCAGCCAGATGCTGAGCAGCGAGACGAGTAGCAGCCCCTGCCATGGCACCACGGCCCATTCCAGCGGCGGCAAACCGAGGGCGGTCAAAGCTTGCGTGGCGAAGCCGACCTCCGGATCGAACAGGAAGCGCCACATCACGACGGCCGAAACTTCGCTGACCGCATAGGGGGCAAGCACGGCGGCCAGCAGCAGCGGCCGGAATGGTACGCCGCTCGCGAACAGAAGCGCCATGCCGAGCCCCAGCAGAAGCTCCACATGCACGACGATCAGGACGACGATCACCGTATTGGCGAGCGCCTTCCAGAAATAGGCATCCGCCAGGACGCGGCCGTAGTTGGCAAGACCGACGAAGACAGGCGCCTGGCCAAAGGACGATTCCGTCAGGCTGAGCCAGAACACGTAGAGCGCCGGGATGAAGATGATGACGCCGACGAAGAGCTGGACGGGAGCGATGAAGCCGAGGGCGGGAAGAAGCGGTGAGCGTTGTTCCATCAGGCCCTCAAGCGATGCGGTGGCGGGCGAGGACGTCATAGTCGAGCGTCACCCCGAGACCCGGCCCTTGCGGTATCGCGACGCCACCGTCGACGATCTGCGTATGCCCGCCGACGACAGGCGCGCAGAGCTCATCCCGCAGGGGATTGTCATAGACCATGCACTCGAAGGTGCGCGTCGTCTCGGCCGCCGCGGCCAGATGCAGGCTGGCCGCCACGCAGATTGCGCCCGACCACCCCACATGCGGCGCATAGGCCGTGTGATAGGCGGCGGCGAGTTCGGTAATTCGCCAGGTTTCGGTGATGCCACCCGAGCGTGTCACATCCGGCTGGATGAGGCCCAGGGAGCGGTCCTCCAGCAGTTGCAGCGCCTCGCTGCCGACATAGTCGCTCTCGCCTGCCGCAAGCCGTATGGGCAGGTGCTGGGCGAGACGGCGATAGCCCGCCCGGTCGTGGGGAGCGATCGGCTCCTCGAAGAGATCATAGCCAAGATCGGCGAGCGCGCGGCCGACACGCATGGCATCGTCCACGTCATAGGCCCAGTTGGCATCGACATAGAGGGTGATGTCGTCACCCGCGAGGCGGCGCGCGAGCTTGGCGCGCGCGATGGCCGCCGGGACGGGGCGGCCGAGCTTGACCTTGATCTCGCGGAAGCCCGAGGCCAGCGCCGATGCGATCTCCGCCTCGACGGTCGCGTCGTCGAGCCAGTTGATGGACGAGGCATAGGCCGGCACATGGCCGCGCCCCATGCCGCCGAGCAGGCGGTGGATCGGCTCACCCGCACGCTTGCCGGCGAGATCCCACAAGGCGATGTCGACGGCCGATAGCGCCTCCACCAATTGACCGCCCGGACGCCCGGTCAGGGCATTGCGCATGCGTTGCCATAGCGCGCGGCGATGGCTCGAATCCTGCCCCAGAAGGCGCGGCACAAGAGCCTCCTCGACGAGCGCCGCATAGCCCTTGGCACCACGGCGCGCCAGCCCCTCGCCGATGCCGATGAGGCCATCAGCGGTCTCCACTTCGACCACCAGGATTTCTACCGAGGGATAGTCGCCCTGGGACGTACGCTGAGCCTTGGGCAGGATCGCCCGCAGCGGATGAGCCGTCACGCGTCGAATCACGGCGCCCGCGTTGTCCATCTCCGCCTCGGCTAAAGCCCGGCTGGCAGATGACAAGCGTTCTTGATCACTCACGCCTTCCTCCCTGTGCGATATTTGCCTAGCAACTTATCCGCTAAGTTGGATAGTTGCAATGCCGGATCAACTTTGTCATAGTCCTCTCATGGGCCGCCGCGATCGGCAGTGGCGGACCTTGATCAAGCAAAGGCGGCGCACGACCCGCCGCCGAAGACATCATGTTAAAAAGGGATCTGGATTGAACGGAACGCTCGACATCGACCCGCTCGATGTTTTGCTCGGCGCTGAAGACGTTGCGCCGGTGCGACTTGGCGAAGCGGTCATCGAGAAGCTGACACAGGCCATTCTGGACGGACGGCTGAAGCCGGGCGATGCCCTGCCTTCGGAGGGGCGGATCGCCGCGTCATTCGGAGTGAGCAAGCAGGTGGCACGCGAGGCGATCCGTGAACTCGCCGCCATGGGTGTCGTGCATATCCAGCAAGGCAAGGTCACACGTATCCGCGATCTCGATGCCGAGCCGCTGGGCCGCTTCTTTCGCTTCGCCGTGCGCGGCAGCGCGACCGGCATCAACGAGGCCATCGAACTCCGCCGGATCCTCGAGCCACCGACGACGCGGCTCGCAGCAAAGGCGCGCAGCGAGGCCGAACTCGCCAATCTCGCCGCGATCCTTGCGCGCATGGAGGAGAGCCTTGGGGACGTGCCATCCTGGATCGAGGCGGATCTCGATTTTCATGAGGCGGTCGGCACCATGTCGGGCAACCGCCTCCTGAAGTTCCAGATTCGCGCGCTCCGGCCGATCATCTCGGAGATCATGGAGATCTTCAATTCCCGAGGAAACCGGGGACCTGCGGAATGGCGCGAGACCTACGAGCGCCATGTCCGCATCTTCAACGCCATCAAGGCAGGGGATGCGAATGCGGCCTTCGATGCCATGAGCCAGCATTTCGAGGCTGCGGATGCAGCCGTGAAGGAGTTGTTCTCCGGCGAGTAAGCCGCCTGCCGATCAGAGACGTGACCACACAATGGACCTGCGCAAACGCAGGCTGACAATAAATTTCATTCTTGGAGGAAGCCCATGTCCCTCATTCGTCCGTCGCGTCGGGCGCTCCTGGCGCTCGGTGCCGGTGCCCTGCCCTTCGCGGCCGGTTTCGGCCCGGCCATCGCCCAATCGAAGTCGCTCAATATCATCGGCCATCGTGTCCACCGCACCGCCCTCACCGGCGATGCGGGCGGCAAGGGCGGCGACATTCTTGGCGAATGGGGCCAGGCAAACGGCGTTGGCCTCAACTGGTCGACATTTGACGTCGGCCCCTTGCACGAACGCCTGCTGCGGGAAGCAAGCCTCAGCGAGACGTCCTTCGACGTGGGCTTCCTGCTCAACACGAACGCGGTGCCGCGGGCCTTGAAGCTCATGGCCCCGATCAATGAATTCGCGGCCAGCGATCCGATCGAGGATTGGCAGGAAGTCTCGCCGGGCATGGTCAAGGCCGTCACCGTCGACAACGAGACCTTCGCCGTGCCCTTCCGCCATGCGACGACCGGCCTCCATTACAACGAGGCGTTCTTCACCGAGCGCGGCCTGTCCGGCCCGCCGCGCACGATCGAGGACATGATCGCCTTTGCCGAGAAGACGACCTTCCGGCGCGACGGCAACGTGCCTGTGAACGGCTTCGCCATGGAGGGCGTGAGCTATGTCAACATGGTCACGCTGTCGCTCGCCTATCAGGCCCCCTTCATCGATGAGGCGCTGAAAGTGGTGCCCAATGAGGCGGGCATGGTGAAGACCTTCGAGGTCTTCCGCGACCTCTTCGCCAAGCAGATTCTGCCGCGCAATTTCGCGGCGCTCCGGCAGGACGAGGTCATCACCATGATGCAGACCGGGCGCCTGGCCATGTGCCACTTCGCCTTCGGCCGCTATCTCGCCTTCAACGATCCGCAGAAGTCGAACTATGCCGGCAAGATCAAGGTCGTCTCGCCGCCTGCGTCCGCCGGCGCCCCCGGCGGCGACATCGTCGGAACCACCGAGTTCTGGTCCTTCGTCATCCCGCGCAACAGCCGCAACAAGGCGCTGGCGTGGCAGATGGTGAAAGCAATGACGGCCAAGGAAGCCGTGATCCGCGCCGCGCTCAACGGCAACGGCCCGATCCGCCCCTCCGCCTACGACGACCCGCGCGTCAAGGAGGCGGTTCCCTATGCCGCCGAGGAGGCCCGCGCCCTCGCCGTCGCCAAGCCGCCGCTGCCCGCCTTCGACAAGGCGACCGAGGCTGGCGACATCCTCGCCCAAACCGTCCAGGCGGTCGCCCTCGGCCAGATGAAGCCGCAGGACGCCGTCGCCCAACTGAAACAACGCGTTGAACCGCTTGTGAGGTCTTAAATGTCTGCGATTGTTCCCGGCCAGAGCGTCATCGGTTTCATCGGCATCGGCACGATGGGCCTGCCCATGGCGCTCAATGTGGCCAAGGCCGGCTATGAGTTGAAGGTGTTCGATCTCAGCGAAAAGGCGCTGGCCGAGGCCAAGGCGGCCGGCGCTACGCCCGTGTCCTCGGTAGCCGAGCTCGCCCGCACGTCGGATGTCATCATCACCATGCTGCCGGACGCGCCGGACGTGGAGAAGATCACGCTTGGCCAGGATGGCATCGAGTCCGCGGCAAGGCCCGGCACGCTTTATGTCGACATGAGCACCATCGATCCCGGCACCAGCCGCCGCGTCGCGGCGCGACTTGCCGAACGTGGCATCCGGATGATCGACAGCCCGGTGGCGCGCGGCGTCGAGAACGCGCGTGCCGGCACGCTCGCCCTGATGATCGGCGGCGACAAGGCTGATGTCGACGAAGCCATGCCGCTCTTGCGCACCATGGCCGACACGATCACTTACTGCGGGCCGATCGGCAACGGCGTCGCCATGAAGCTCGTCAACAACTTCCTGTCCGCCGGCATCGTCTCAACCGTCGCCGAGGCCTGCGCCATCGGCCTCAAGGCGGGGCTACCGCTCGACATGATCGTGGGGATCAGCGGCGCGACCGGCACCAACAATGCCTGGATGCACAAGCTGATGCCGTCCAAGGCCTTCCTCGGCGACTTCAGCCCCGGCTTCATGACGCCGCTCGCCCGCAAGGACCAGCGGCTGGCGCTTGCCTTCGCCGAGGACATGGGCGTGCCGCTTACCCTCGGCAAGGCGGTTTTCGAACTGCTGACCCAGACGGCGGAGGTCTATCCGCGCGAGGATTTCACGAGCATCCTGCGCGTCGTCGGCGATGGCGCGGGGGTCCAGATCAGGTTGCCGGAGGCCCAATAGCCGGCGGCCTGAAACGAGGGACTTCGGTGGGGCCGCAAAAGCCCCGTGACCTATTGGAGGGAGGAACAGAATGTCTGGCAATCGACGCATTCCCACACGCCGGCAAATGCTGGCGCTCGCCGGCGCGGCGGGTGCCGCGACGCTCGCGCTGCCGGGCCGCAGCTTCGCACAGGCCAAGAAGTTGACCGTGCTGTCGCATCGCGTGCACCATTCGGCCGCGACCTCCGGTCCCGGCGGCGACGCAACCGCAGCCTGGCGTGCCTCGACGGGCACGGACGTCGACTGGGTGACGCTCGGCGATGTCAACGCCATCATGGAGCGCCTGCTGCGCGAGGCCTCCCTGTCGGAAACCTCGATCGACGTCGGCTATCTCCTGAACGGCCGCGCCGTGCCGCGCAACCTCAGGCTGTTCGAGCCGCTCGACGCGCGCCAATCAAGCGCGCCGATCGAAGCCTTCAATGACTTCGCACCGGGCCTCGTCGAGCCGCTGAAGCTCGAGGGCGCGCTCTATGGCGTGCCGGTTCGCCACGCCACCAACGCGCTCATCTACAACGAAGCGCTGTTCGAGGAACGCGGCGTCGCCTTGCCGAAGACCTTCGAGGAACTGGTCGAGGCCGCGCGCAAGCTCACCTACAAGCGCGCGGACGGCACGCCGGTCTATGGGCTCGCCTTCACCAGCGTCTTCGCCTCGAACTTCCTGTCGCTGTCGCGTGCACTTGGCGGCGACTATATGACGGCCGATGGCAAGATCGTCTGCACGGAACCGGGCATGGTGAAGACGCTCGGCATCCTGGCCGATCTCTACAAGTCGGGCGTCATGCCGCGTAACTTCACCAATCTCAACAATGAGGAGGTGACGACCTGGATGCAGCAGGGCCGCGCCGCCATCACGGTCAATCCCTTTGCCCGGCTCGTCAGCTACAACGACCCGTCCAAGTCGCAATATCCCGGCAAGTTCAAGGCGCTGACCGTTCCCGTCGCGGCCGACCTCCAGGGCAAGCTCGTCTACGCGCCGACGGTCGAGTTCTGGGCGCTCGTCATCCCGAAAGTGGCGAAGCAGAAGGATGCTTCATGGGGGCTTATCAGTGCCCTGTCGTCCAAGGCCGGCACGCTGGCGATGGCGCTGAACGGCAACGGCCCGACACGCCTCTCGACCTATGACGAGCCCAAGCTGAAGGCGGCCCTGCCCTACGCCGCCGACGAAGCGGCAGCGCTGAAAACCGCCCGCATTCACCTGCCGGCGTTCGACGAGCAGGCGCGTGCCCATGACATCTTCGTGCAGGCAAGCCAGGCGGCTGTGATCGGCAGCATGCCCCCTGAGGCGGCGATGGCCGATGCTGCCGCGCGCGTCAAACCCCTCCTGCCGACATGAGCCGTACCAGCACCATGAACTCTTCTCTGGACGGGCAGATCGCCCTCGTGACCGGATCGACGCGCGGCATTGGCCGCGCGATCGCCGGCAAGCTCGCGGCAGGCGGAGCGAAAGTCGCCGTCCACGGGCGCGACGACAATGAGCCGGCGGAAGCACTTCCGCCTGGCTCGCACCTGTTCAAGGCGGATCTCGCCGACGCTTCGGCGACCGCCGGGCTCGTCCAGGCGGTCGAAACTGCCCTCGGCCCGCCGGATATCCTTGTCCTCAATGCCTCGATCGAGTTTCGCCAGACGTGGCAGACCTTGACCGAGGAAGCCATGCTGGCGCAGGCGGAGGTCAATCTGTATTCGACGATGCGCCTCATTCGCGCCGTGCTGCCCGGCATGATCGCGCGCGGACGCGGGCGCATCATCGCCATCGGCTCGGTGCAGGAATATCGCCCGAATGACGTGCATATTTTCTATGCCGGCACGAAGGTGGCGCAGACGAACATCATTCTCAATCTGGCGCGCAATACGCGCGAGCCGGACATCACCTTCAACGTGGTGCAGCCCGGCGCGATCCTCACCGATCGCAACCGCGCTGTTCTCGCTGATGCCGATTTCCGCAAGCGGGTGGAGGAGAAAATTCCGCTGGGCCGAATCGGCGAAGCGCAGGATTGCGCCGGTATCGTCGCCTTCCTCTGCTCTCCGGAGGCCAGCTACATCAACGGTGCCGTGCTGTCCGTGGACGGCGGAATGCATCTCTAGGAGAAACGGCCACGAATGCGGCGCAAGACCACCCGCGGGTATCGTCTTGCGGGTGGTCCCGGTCCACTCAGCCGCTCGCCGAGCGGGCGAAGATTTCGGGATAAGCGAGCTTCACCCGCTCCGACAATTCGATGCGATTGCGGCCGGCGCGCTTGGCCAGGTAGAGCGCTTCGTCCGCCTCGGAATAGACGGTGTCAAACGAGATCGATGAATCGCGAATGGCGATGCCCGCGGAGATCGAGACTTTCGCCACGTTGTCCGCGGCAATGATGGAGGTCTTCGTCACGGCCTCGCGCAGCTCGATCAGCGCCAGGACAATGTCTTCCACCGGCGCCTTGGTGGATATCAGCGCGAACTCGTCACCGCCCAGACGTCCGACGATGCCGAACTGCGAGAGATGGCTCGCCATGATCTGCCCAACCGCGCATATCACGGCGTCGCCGCCGCGATGACCGATGGTGTCGTTAATGGTCTTGAACCGATCGACATCCGCGATGACGAGCACCATCGCGTCGAAATCCGATTGTTCGCTCGCTTCCATCAACGCCCGGCGGTTCGGCAAGCCGGTCAGCTGGTCCGTCCTGCTCAGGAGCTCGAGCTCGCGATGGGCGAGAAGGAGGGCCTGCTGCGAGCGGGCGAAGATCGTGCTGACCGGCACGGCTATGACGCAGACGGTGAGCACCGTCAGTAACCAGGAGCGGAACGCCGTCTGCCAGTTCGTAAAGAAAATGAGCTGCCCCGCGATATCGAGGCAGAGCGCGATGACAAGACTGAGCGCCGTCACCACGGAGACATAGCGCACGAGGCTCTTCGTGCTGGTGATCTGCGGATGGGCGAGCAACCGCGTGAGATGTCTACTGCGGACCAAAATTCACGCTCCGAAAAAGCGCTTCTGGTCCGAACATTGAGGAGCCCGACCGCGCTG
Organism: Hyphomicrobiales bacterium; assembly: GCA_930633525.1. Classification (NCBI taxonomy): domain Bacteria; kingdom Pseudomonadati; phylum Pseudomonadota; class Alphaproteobacteria; order Hyphomicrobiales; species Hyphomicrobiales bacterium. The sequence continues at coordinate 1,913,997 of CAKNFP010000001.1, read as the reverse complement.
GCCTTTTACTTAGTGGAGCCCGGGACGGTTCGCCATTGCGGGAGGGGTGCGTCACGAGTTCGCGATACCGGGCGGGGTCCGCGCGTCAGCGGTTGACCCGCCGTACAGTAATGTCATTACATGGGTCGGTTTTTTTCTTGCCCTGACGGTATCACGGGACCATCCGGCCTTCGCCCCCATGCTGCGCCTCTCAACCAACGACGTACCACGCCACCAGCGTATGGCGTTCGTGCATGATTTCGTGGCCCGGTATTTCGCGGGGCTGGAGCTCGCACCTTTTGACGTGGACGACATCTACGTTGAGATGGCAGCCTACGCGCTACCCGGCGGCATGGCCCTCGGCGCCTGTCAGTATCCGTCCATGCGAGGCGCCCGCTCCAAACGGCTCCTCGGCGATGGGCGGGATGGATATCTGCTAACGGTCCATGGATGTGATCACGAGGTCGCTGTAGACGGACGCCCGCCCGTCAAGGTCACAGCGGGCGATATCCTCATCATCAATCAGGCAGTTCCTTTCACGTTCGAGTTGGCAGCCACAACGGTAACGGGCATGACGCTGACGCCAGGCCGGCTCGGCAATCTCGTGCCGCGCACAGAAAGCCAGCCTTACCTTCATATCCCCCGGACCGCGCCCGAGGCCGCGCTGGCGATCGGCTATGCGAACCTCCTGCGAGCCAATCCACCGGCCAATGCAAGGGCCGCCAGCCTCGCCGAAGACCATCTCTATGATCTCGTGGCGCTGTCCCTCGGCAGTCAGTATGTCGATACGGATCCGCGCGGGGGGGCCTCCGTCGGCAGTGCCCGCCTGCAGCTGATCCGGCAAGACATCGAAGTCCGCCTTCGCGATCCTGATCTCAGCGTGAACACGATCGCCCGCCGTCACGGCGTCACGGCGCGCTATGTCCAGCTTCTGTTTGAACGGGAAGGGATGACGTTCTCCACGTTCCTGCGGGAGCGCCGCCTCGCGCTCGCCTATAGTCGCCTGCGCAGAGAGCCGGCTGGAGGCAATTCCATCGCGACCATTGCCTATGACTGCGGCTTCCCGGACCTCTCGGGCTTCAACAAGGCCTTCCGCAAACGCTATGACGCCACGCCCTCAGACGTCCGTGCGGCTGGCGCGCGCGCCGTGTGAGGAGGTGGTCGATTATTCTCCTGTGGATGGTGACGTCATCCGCCTTCTCCTGCACGACCCTGATGGTCCCGTCATCGATGTCCTGAAAAGACATGCGGCACACATCGCCCTCCCGCTGGCCCGTAGAGAGCGTCAGCAAGAAGAAGCGCCGGATCTCCCATCGGGCCTGTCCAGGATGAGGTCAATCACCTCCTATGGCATGGCTGGTGGCCAGCGCCAGCCTTGAGCTTCGGTAATTTCTCACGAGGATTGACGGCCGCGAAATCGTGCGGCCTACCCCACATGTAGCCCCTCCATTGAGCGCGGTCCGTCACCGTGCGGCAGTGCACGCCGAGCCATTCGGGAGGACATCCGCCCGAACGAGCTCCTTCATTCGCACCTCGAATGGAATGGCCTTTCCTTATAAGTATTTTGCATAGATTGAGATCAGGAGCTGCCGCGCCCCCGCTACAAGGGCGGCTGGGGTGACTCGAGGCTGTTGCGTAAACGCAACGAAAGCTTACGGTTGCAGCTCCGTTGAACTATTCCGATGGCGCCAGATGGCGATCGCTGTTTTCCTGCCGCCCCACGCGCTGCCATATACGCGTATCTGCCAGCGTTTACCTAGATCGTCCCGAGCGTTGCCTGTAGACATAGCCCGACTTGGCACCCAGGACAGATGGGGCGTGGAACCTGATGCTGTGAACCGAGATCTTGAAGGCCGTTGCTTTAATGCCTGCACAACAGGCAAGAACGCGCAGGTGGTACTGCAAGGGGACGCTCTAAAAAAGTGAGCAGCGCGCCCCCCCTAGACGCGGCAACCCTATTTGCGGTTAACGCAACCTCGTTGGTGGTCTTCGCTATCGCCTATCTGATAGCGTGGTCGCGCAGGTCAAACAGGACGTACTGGCTGAATCTTACGATCGCCAATATTATTTTCGCCATCGCTTTCGTGATGTTCTCCCGACGAGTGGGTGGCGGAAACGACGCCCTTTTACTTCCAAACTGCCTGATAATGGTGGGCTTAGGATTTCGCTGGCAGGCCATACGTGCGTTCTTTGGACACCGCCCGCGATATCTACTGTCAATCATTTTGACAGCCTTGGTCGCCGGCCTACTCTCGATGGTCGATCAACTTGGGATCGCCCTCGTTTTTGGCAGCGCCAACATTGCTATCGCAATTCAGATCTTTGTAATCATGTTTGCGCTCGCTCGCGAACGGAACCAGCACCTGCCTTCACGCTGGGGATTAGTGTTTGCGTACGGGGTTGTAGCGGCGTCATCCGTCCTCCGTGTCATACAGGGTTGGATGCTGGATCGCGGCATGGATAGCCTCCTGCCGGCGGACACTTTTCTCGACATCCATCTGCTCGCGGCTGCGGTACACATCGTTGCCAGCGGCGCCTTTTCCCTGTCGATGGCCTATGAGCAAGGAACAAGCGAACTCCAGCAAGCTGCTTTACGTGATCCACTAACCGGTCTTTCTAACCGGCTCGGGCTGGAAAACGCTCTTGCGCAGCAATCGGGTTCTTTCACCCAGCCGTACTCTGTGATGGTGATCGACATAGACGACTTCAAACGCATCAATGATATCCACGGCCACAATTTCGGTGACGCCGTTATCAAGAGGTGCGGCGAAACGATTGCGAAGTCACTGCGGGCAAATGATCTCGTGGCGCGCTTTGGCGGTGAGGAGTTCGTGGCAGTTTTGCCGCAAGTATCGCTGGATCAGGCTCGCATCCTATGCGAACGCGTGAGGGCCGCTATCGAGCGTGAAGTCGTAAGGGGAGACGATGTAGCGGTCCAGTTTACGGTCAGCATAGGTCTCAGCCAATTTACCGCGCATCCGCGCTCATTCTCCGAACTGATCGTAGACGCCGACAAGCAACTCTATCGAGCGAAGGCCGCAGGGAAGAACCGGGTGGAAGCGGCTCAGGACGTGAAGCTGGATGTCGTCGCGCCAAGTTAGGCGATGGCACGCTGTTGGATTTTTGCCGTGAAGGTGGCGATGACAAGGGGCGCCCGATTTGGTGCGGGGCGCACCAGGGTTCAAGGCAATGTCGTCGATTTTCGTGGAACCTTCCACAGCCCTCAGAAAGGGACTTGCGTCCTTCGTCGGCTTTGGTTAGAGAGAACGCGTCGCGAACGAGATTTGTAAAACATTCGCGGCTTTGTAAAACTGAGGCGGAAAAAGCCTTATTTTACAATCCCTTGGTGGGGGATAGTTTAACGGTAGAACTGCGGACTCTGACTCCGTTAGTCCTGGTTCGAATCCAGGTCCCCCAGCCAATTGTTTTCATTAGGTTTTTCGCTTTTTCTCAGTTGGACCGGAAACGGCATTTTACAGGCATTTTACAAAGTCTGTTCACGTTTCGGCCGCCTTCGACCACTCCTCGAGCTTCCTGACAGCGCTCTCCGCCATGGTCACATCGCGGCTCAAATAGTGCGCGTCGAGGATCTGCTGCGCGTCACTCCAAAGCGACGCCGTTCGGCCGATTCCAGCTGTCGAGTATTGCCTCAGCCAAGCATCGCCTCAGCCAGGTGTCTCCGTCGCGCCTCCGGTGAGCCAACGGGCCAGTTGATACGGCCGTAAGACTACACCCGTAATTCCGGCCGATCGCGGAACAGATCGAGCGCTTCCGGATTGGCGAGCGAATCCGCATTTTTCACGGGCCGGCCGTGAACGACGTCGCGCACGGCGAGCTCGGTGATCTTGCCTGACTTTGTTCGTGGAATATCCGCCACCGCAATGATCTTGGCCGGAACGTGTCTTGGACTTGCGCCGTGCCGGATTGCAGCACGTATTGCCTGCTCAAGCGTCTCGTCGAGCCGGGCTCCGTCAGCGAGCCGCACGAAAAGAACGACGCGTACGTCGTTGTCCCACTCCTGCCCGATGGCGATTCCCTCCAGCACCTCCGGCATCCGATCGAGCTGGGCATAGATTTCAGCCGTGCCGATCCGTACGCCGCCAGGATTGAGGGTCGCGTCCGAACGCCCGTGGATCACGATGCCTCCATGCTCGGTCCATTCGGCAAAGTCGCCATGGCACCACACGCCTGGAAAGCGCTCGAAATAGCTCGCGCGATAGCGGCTGCCGTCGGGGTCGTTCCAGAAGCCGAGCGGCATTGTGGGAAAGGCCTTGGAACAGACGAGCTCGCCCTTGCCATGCGTCATCGGACGGCCATCGTCGTCCCAGACCTCGATGGCCAATCCGAGACCGGGCGCCTGGATCTCACCCTTCCACACCGGCGATGTCGGCTCACCAAGAACGAAGCAGCCGAGGATATCCGTGCCCCCGGACATCGAGACGAGCTGGGCGTCCGGCGTCACCGCGTCATAGATGTAGTCGAAGCTCTCGGACGAAAGGGGTGAGCCCGTCGAGGCGATGACGCGGACGGTTGACAGATCATAGCTGTCGCGCGGGCGTATGCCGGCCTTGTGGCAACTGTCGATGAATTTCGCCGAGGTGCCGAACAAGGTCACACGCTCGTCCTCGGCATAGTCGAAGAGCACGTTCGGCGAGGGATGCAGCGGCGAGCCGTCGTAGAGGATGATGGTCGCATCGCTGGCGAGGACGGCGGCAAGCCAGTTCCACATCATCCAACCGCATGTCGTGAAATAGAAGACCCGGTCCCCGGCGCGGATGTCGAAATGCAGGCGGTGCTCCTTGAGGTGCTGAAGAAGCGCGCCGCCGGCCCCATGCACGATGCATTTGGGCACCCCCGTGGTCCCGGACGAAAAGAGAATGTAGAGAGGATGATCGAAGGAAAAGCGCGGAAAGCGTATGGCCCGCGACGGGAAGGCCGCGAGCACCTCCGGCAGGTAGACAGCCAGGGGAATGGTGTCGGCAAGATCCTCGGCATCGCCGAGATAGGGGACGAGCGCGACCGCCTTGAGGCTGGGCAACTGGGCGACGATCTCCCTCACCTTGTCGCCGACCGCGATGCGCTTGCCGGCGTACCAATAGCCGTCGACCGCGAAGAGCACGGTCGGCGTGATCTGTCCGAAACGATCGAGCACGCCATGGACGCCGAAATCCGGCGAGCAGGAAGACCAGGTCGCGCCGAGCGCTGCGGTCGCCAACATCGCGGCGACGGTCTCCGGGCGGTTCGGCATCATCGCCGCGACGCGATGTCCGGGGCCGACGCCAAGGCTTTCCAGCCATTGCTGGATGCGGGAAACGAGGCTGTGCAAGTCGGCAAAGGAGAGCCTGGCCTCCTCCTTGTCCTCCCCGCGAAAAACGATGGCCGTGGCATGGTCCTGCCGCTGCAGAAGATTCTCCGCGAAGTTGAGCCGTGCACCTGGAAAAAACGTGGCTCCCGGCATGCTGTCCTGCATGAGCACCTCATCGGTGCGTTCGCCCACGACACCGCAGAAGTCCCACAGGGCAGACCAGAAGGCTGCGCGATCCGCAACCGAGAAAGCGTGGAGCTCGCGATAGGAAGAAAAGGACCGCCCGGCGCGCGCGCCGAGAAAACGCATGAAACGCGCAACTGTTGATAGGGACGCTTCCGCCGCATCCGGCGTCCAGATCGGTTGCGACGATGTCATGTTTTCTTCCCCGTTGTATCGTCGATACCTCGAACTGGTATCTTGCTGGTCAATAAAGCGCCACCTTTCAGCTTCACACAATATCTGCCAGAGTGCGCCGCGAGGGCGAGGCGGCTCTCTCATATGGCCGACAATGTTGGCCGCTGAGGAATTTTGGTAAGGTTTTCGAGAGGTTAGGCGGCAGTGCCCGACCTGCTTGGCTGCCTCTCAAGCGACTGGGCGATTCGTTCGTCCTGTCTGTTGACCCGTTCATTGATTTTTGGTCATGACCCGACGGACATTTTTCCTCCTCGCATCGATTTCGTTTGTGCTGGCGCTTGCGGCGGTAACGCCTTGGGCTGTGCCCAGCCTCAGGCTCGACCGCGAGTTGGCAAAGCAGGTCGAACACGTGACCGGCCTGACGCTGGTTTCGGAGGGGGACGCCACGCTTACCCTGCTGCCGGTCCCACGGATCACCCTGCCCGACGTGACGCTTCGCGCCGCCAATGGCCAGCGTATGATCTTCGCGCGCCAGCTTCGCGCCGACATCAATCTGCTCGCCTTTTTCGGCTCGCGTCGCATCGCCATTGCGGAGGCGACCTTCGTCGCCCCGGCCGTGCATCTGCGCCCCTTGACCAGTCCCGATCTGTGGCCCGTCTTGCAGCAGCGGCTCAACGACACGAGCGCGCCGGTGACGCCCACGCGGCTCACGCTTTTGCGCGGGCAGTTGCTCGATGATGACGACAACGACCTCGCTGACGAGATCGATCTTTTCGCCAAATGGTCCCCGCAGGATGATGATCTCGATGTCCAGGGCCGGGCGCGCTGGCGTGGGGAGATGGTCGATTTCCGCGCCATTAACCTCCAGCCGCGCAGCCTGGCGGCCGGACAAAGCTCGCCAGCCTGGATCTCGGTTTCGTCGCGCCTCCTCTCCGCTTCGCTCCTGGGAACCATCGAGTCGATGGAGTCCCTGCGCACGCGCGGTCGCTATAGCCTGAAGAGCCCTTCTCTCTCCGACGCGGTCATGTGGCTCGACAGGCGGTTGCCGCTTGCGGCCCAGATCAGCAGCTTCGCGCTGAGCGGCGACGGCGATCTTTCATTGCGCGGCGGATCCATTCCGGCAGCGAAGATCGAGCTTGGCAAGAACCCGCTCGAAGGTGCGCTTGTGCTGCGCGTCGAGGGAGACCGCCCCGCCCTGTCGGCCACCGTCGCGGCGGACACGCTCGATCTCGACCGGCTGCTGCAGCCACTCGCCCCCGCGCGTTCTTCCTGGGGCAGCTGGAGCCGCGAGACATTCGCGCCCATGCTTGATAGCGCCAGCCTCGACATTCGTCTTTCAGCCAATGCGGCACGCCTCGGCGCACTCACCTTCGAGGGTGTCGCCGCCGGCATCATGATGAACGCTGGCCGCATCGAAGTCTCCGTCGGGCGCGCCGCGCTCGGCCAGGGCACCCTCAAGGGCCGGCTGATCATGACCCAGAGCCAGGCACCCGGCATCGAGGCCAAACTCATGGGCAGCTTCGACCAGGTCGAGGTCGGCGACGTCATCAACGAGGTTTTCGCCAACCGGCGCATAACCGGACTTGCCCAAGGACAGATCGCGCTCGAATCCAGCGGTCGCTCCTTCGCCACGCTTGCCAGCGAGCTTGGTGGCAAGCTCACCCTCAACCTGCGCCAGGGCGAGATCGCCGGGCTCGACCTGGCTGAGATCGCCAAGCGCGTGCAGGCCCGGCCGCTTTCGACCGCCGTGGAATGGCGGGGCGGTCGCACCAATTTCGAACAGATTGCCCTTGGCCTCGCCATTACAAACGGCGTCGGCGAAATCACGGAAGCCACGATGAACGCCCCGGGCCTGCGGGGCAATCTCGGAGGGCGGATCGATATCGCGGACCGTCAGCTCAGCCTGCGCGGCGTGGTCACCGCGCCAACGACCGCCGTGCCGGGCAAGGGCTTCCCACTCGGCATCACCGGAAATTGGGACAGCCCCTCCATCGCCCCCGATATCCAGGCGCTCATCGAGCGTTCATCGGTGACAGCGCCCCTGTTCGCCGCACCCATCGACAGGCGCCAGCGCGGTCCCGCGCGCATCGAAGCCATCAAAGCGCAATAGATAATAATATCAATATCTTATGCGCTGACCCTAAAGCGCTCTGGCATCATCACTCCTCGCCTTCGTGGCCAGCGACGAAGCGATAACGAGGATAGTCACGGCAAGCAGCATCAGGGTGCACAGCGCGTTGATCTCGGGCGACAGGCCCCGGCGTGCCTTGTTGAAGATCTCGATAGGCAGGGTCGACGTGCCCGGACCGGTGGTGAAGCTCGCGATAACGACATCGTCGAGCGAGAGCGTCAGCGCCAGTAGAAACCCGGCCGCGACCGACGGCGCGATGAGCGGCAGTGTTACCTTGAAGAAGGTGCGCAACGGCGGCGAGCCCAGGTCGAGCGCCGCCTCCTCGAGGCTGCGGTCGAAGGCGATCAGTCGCGATTGCACGACGACCGCGACGAAGCTCATGGTGAAGCTCGTGTGTGCGAGCGTCACGGTCCAGAAGCCTCGTCCGATATCCAGCGAAACGAAAAAGAGCAGAAGCGCGAGGCCGGTGATCACTTCGGGCATCACCAGCGGCGCATAGACCATGCCGGTGAACAAGGCCCTCCCGCGAAAGCGTCCGTAGCGCACGAGCGCCAGTGCGGCCAGCGTGCCCAGGACAGTCGCGAGGCTCGCCGAGACGAGCGCGACGCCGATGGATGTCCATAGCGCATCGATGAGCTGCGCATTGTTCCAGACCTCGCTGTACCAGCGTGTCGAGAACCCGCCCCACACCGCCACGAGTTGCGAGCCGTTGAACGAATAGATCACCAGAACGACAAGCGGCAGATAGAGAAAAACGAAGCCCAAGGTCAGCACGGTAGAGTCGAGACGGGAGAGTCGGCGAATCATCGGACCTGCTCCAGCCGGCGCATCTCCATCGACCGATGCAGGGTGATCGGGCCGATGATGATGACGAGCAGCACGATCGCCACCGCCGAGGCGAGCGGCCAGTCCCTGTTCTTGAAGAACTCGTCCGACAGGGTCTTGCCGATCATCAACGTGTCCGTGCCGCCGAGGAGTTCGGGAATGACGTATTCCCCCATGATCGGGATGAAGCAGAGCAAGGCCCCGGCGGCCAAGCCCGGCAACGCCAGCGGCAGCGTCACCTTGCGGAAGCTCCGCCACGGCCGCGCGCCGAGATCGTCGGCGGCCTCCAGCAGCGTCCAGTCGAATTTCTCCAGAGACGCGAACAGCGGCAGGATCATGAACGGCAGGTAGCAATAGACGAGGCCGATGAGCACCGCCGTCTCCGTCTGCAACAGGCCGAGCGGCGCGCTGGTGAGACCGGCGCCCATGAGCACCGCGTCCAGGAGCCCCTGCGGACGCAGGATGCCGATCCAGGCATAGACGCGAATGAGAAAGCTCATCCAGAATGGCAAGATGACGAGGAGAACGAGCAACGGCCGCCGATGCGGAGGTGCCTTCGCCATGGCATAGGCGAAGGGAAAACCGATGACGACGAGGATCGCCGTCGCGGTCGCGGCGATACGTACCGACGACAGCACCGCCTCGACGTAGAAGAAATCCTCCATCAACAAAAAGAAGTTATCGAGCTTCAGGCCGGAGAGGAACGCCGCGATGCCCGCGAGCCCCTCGGAGAGGTTCAGCACGGGCTGGTAGGGCGGCATGGCGCTCGCCGTCTGCGACAGCGACAGCTTCAGCACGATACCGAAGGGAACAAGAAAGAAGACGAGAAGCCACACATAGGGGATGGCCGGCACCGCCGCTTGCATCAAGGGTCGTATCCGGCTCTGCGAATGGGGTATCGTCATGTCCGTCCCGTAAGGAAGAATCGGCGCAAACATTGGTCCTTCCGAGATTTATAGGCATTGCGGGCGTTAGGGGAGTACCCGTCTCGATCTGTATTTTGGACGCAATTGCGAGCGCGGATCGACGTCTGAGTGTAGAGTGCAGCCATTGACAGTCCCCCCGGGCCAACGGTTTGCTGGTCCAAGGCCGCAGCGCGAGACAGACAGCGAAGGAACGCATGGCGAAGCACGACAAAAAGGGCACCAAGCTCCCGCAGAACAACCGGGGAGCGGCCGATATCGAAGCAGCGCGCGCCTTTGTCGACACGCGGGGCATTGAGGATATCGAGTGCTGCGTGCCTAATCAGGCCGGTGTCGCCCGCGGCAAGATGATGCCAACCGAGAAATTCTTCGGTAGCCCCAATCTCAGTTTGCCGGGCGCCATCTTCTACCAGACCATCTCAGGCGACTACCCCGATGACGTCGTCGACAAGGAGATGCCGACCGACGGCGACCTGATTCTGGAACCCGATTTCTCGACGCTGACCGTCGTGCCGTGGGCCAGCGACCCCACGGCCCAGATCATCCATGACGCCTATTTCCGCGACGGGCGCCCGGTCGAGACGTCGCCGCGGCAGGTGTTGAAGCGCGTCGTCGACATGTACCGCCAGCGCGGCTGGCAGCCGATTGTCGCGCCGGAAATCGAGTTTTACCTCGTCAAGCGCAACACCGACCCGGACTATCCGCTGGAGCCGCCGATCGGGCGATCCGGCCGGGCCGAGATTGGCCGACAGGCCTATTCGATTGCGGCCGTCAACGAATTCGATGCCTTGTTCGATCTCATCTACGACTACTCGGAGGCTCAGGGCCTGGAAATCGACACCCTGATTCACGAGGAAGGCGCGGGCCAGATGGAGATCAACCTCCGACACGGCGATCCCATCGATCTCGCCGATCAGGTGTTTCTGTTCAAGCGCACCATTCGCGAGGCGGCGATGGCGCATGACATGTATGCGACGTTCATGGCAAAGCCCATCGCCCATCAGCCGGGCTCGGCCATGCATATCCATATGTCGGTTGTCGACGCGGAAACGGGCGCGAACATCTTCACCAACCAAGCCGACGGTCAGCCGACCCAGGAGTTCTTCTCCTATATCGCCGGCCTGCAGACGCATCTGCCCGCCGCGATGGCCATGCTCGCTCCTTATGTGAACTCTTACCGGCGCCTTACGCGCCACTCGACCGCGCCTATCAATACGCGCTGGGGTTACGATAACCGCACGACCGGCCTCAGGGTCCCGCCATCAAGCCCGGAAGCGCGCCGTGTCGAGAACCGGGTCCCCTCCTCCGACGCCAATCCTTATCTCGCCATAGCGTCCTCGCTTGCCTGTGGGCTTCTCGGCGTCGACCGGCGGCTGCGACCCGGCGAACCGGTCCCCGGCTCGGCCTATGACCTTGATCACGATCTGCCGCTCGGTCTGCTTGAGTCGGTGGCGGCGTTGGAGGAAAGCGAGGCCATGCGTGAGATCCTGGGCGAGAGCTTCGTACGCGCCTTCACCGCCGTGAAGCGTTCGGAGTTCGAAACCTTCATGGAAGTCATCAGCCCGTGGGAGCGCGAATACCTGCTTCTCAATGTCTGAGTCCGATGACACGCCCGAGCTGACGATACGCCCGAAATGACGCGCCTGACATAAATGGCCCAGCTTCCGACATCTGGCACGCTCCTCAATCTCTATGAGGACGTGCCACTCAACGCCGGGCCCGCGACGGCCTCGCTCGCTGACGAGACGCGCGCCGATATCTGCGTCATCGGTGCCGGCTTCACCGGGCTTGGCGCCGCATTGACCCTGGCCGAGGGAGGCGCCGATGTGCTCGTCGTCGAGGCAGGCCGCATCGGCGGCGGGGCCTCGGGCGTCAATGGCGGGCAGATTCACCCGGGCCAGCGGCGCGACCAGCTATGGCTGGAAGCGAAGGTCGGCGAGGAGGAGGCGATGCGCCTCTGGCAATTCGCCGAGGAGGCAAGGCTCTGGCTGCATGATCGCATCAAGCGCCACGGCATCGCCTGCGATCTTGAACCGGGGCTCCTCAGCCTCGCCCATCGGCGCGATATCGCCGAGGGGATGCAGGCCGATGCGCTCCATATGGCCAATCGTTACGGCGTTGCCGGGCTTGAAATCCTGACCTCCGCGGACCTGCCGCGCTACACCGGCGCGCAGGGTTATTTCGGCGGGATCTTCGATCCCCATGGCGGGCATCTCGACCCCCTCGCCCTCACCCGCGGCCTTGCCGCTGCGGCGAGCGCCGCCGGGGCGCGTATCGCCGAGAACACGACCGTGCGTCACATCACGCGCGATGGCGCCGGCTGGCGACTGGAGACCACCCGCGGCGGCGTGACCGCACGCATCGTCGTTGCCACAGGCGATGGCAGCCTCGGCAGTCTCCTGCCCGAGGTGGCCGCCCATGTGGTGCCCATCGTGAATTTCATGGTGGCGACGGAGCCGCTCGGCAGCCGCGCGGCGACGGTGCTGACTGAGCGCTATGCGGCCTCCGATAGCAAATTCGTGGTCAACTACTTCAAACGGACTGCTGACGACCGCCTGGTTTTCGGCGGCGGAGAAAGCTACGGCAACGCGGTGCCGTCCAACATCCGTGCCCGTGTTCAGCCGCGCATGCTCAAGGTCTTCCCCGGTCTTGCCGACGTTCCGCTCACTCACGCCTGGGGTGGACGCCTCGGCATAACGGCGACCCGCCTGCCCTTCGTCCGCAAACTTGGATCCGATGGTGGGCTTGGATCCGATCTCTACGTGGCGTCAGGCTTTTCGGGCCAGGGCGTCATGATCGGTCCCTATACGGGTGTCGCCATCGCCGAGGCGATCGGAGGGCGGAGCGATCGCTTCGGGCTCATGGCGAGACTGCCGATTCCACGGTTCCCGGGCGGGCCGCTGCTGCGACGCGCGATGGTCATCGCCGCCATGGTCGGCGCCGGACTTGTCGATCGGCTCTGAACAAGACAAACAATGCCCGAACGGCAGCGCAATGACAGCATTTCCGACGCTATTGTCAAAAGGATAACGATTGAAAATTTACCCTGAAACGATCACAAGTAATGATATATTTTAAATATATTATCGCAGTACTCCTCATTATTTTTATCCCTATCGGCACATTCTTCCTTTTTTTCTTGGACGTCGTACCAAGGTCGTCACCGCCGGCTACGCGGTTGGAACATGTGGTGCTGGTCCGCTTTCGTCCGGATGTCGCGAAACCGGAGATTGACGGCATGTTCGCCGCTTTGGAACAACTTCGGCACTCCATCCCGGGTATCACCCGCATCCGGACAGGCCCCAACAGCAGCCCGGAGGGGTTGGCTCGCGGCTACAACCACCTGTTCATCGTCGATTTTACGAGTAACGCGGCGCGCGATGCCTATCTCAAGGACCCCAATCACACGGCGGTCGCGCAACAACTCCTCGGTCTCGTGGAGGGAGGCGAGGACGGCCTGATCGTGGCCGATCTCGACCTCGGGGATTGAAGACCCGTGGGGGCCGCGGCCGGTGACGAGCGACCGAACTCAATGGCCGCCGCTGTCGCTGCCCGCGGCACCTCGGGGCTTCTTCACCATAGGCAGTATGACGACGAGCGCCAGGAACAGGAACGTCAGGGCATAGAACACATCGGCGAAGGCCATGACTGTCGCTTGCTGGCGCACGATGCCTGCGAGTTGCTTGATCGCGGCGAGATCGGCGTTCGATCCCAGTGCTGAGAAGCCCTGAGTCATCTTGGCCAGCGTTTCCTCTGCCGCCGTACGGCCCCAGGCCACCTGCTCGTGCAGCCGCGCCAGATGCAGATCGAGCCGATTGTTCAGGAGCGTGTTGATCAGGGCGAGCCCGACCGCGCCACCGAGGTTGCGCGTGAGATTGAACAAGCCGGACGCGTTCTTGATCTCCTGGGGCGGCAATGTGCCAAGCGCCACGTTGCTGATCGGCACCATGCAGATCATCATCGACACGCCGCGCAGCACCTGCGGCACGAACAGCTCCCAGAAATCCCAGTCCGATGTGATGTTCGTGACCTGCCAGGTTCCAAGCGCAAAGCCTGCGAAGCCGAGGCCCATCATCACGCGTGGGTCGAGCTTGGTCATCAGCCGGCCGGCAAGCGGCGCGGCGAAGAACATCGCGAGACCCGAGACGAACATCGTCTCGCCGATCATCAGGGCGGAATAGCCGCGGATGCGTCCGAGATAGACGGGATAAAGATAGGTAAGGCCGTAGAGGCCGATGCCCATCACGAAGCTGAACGCCGAACCCGTGGCGAAGTTGCGGTCCTTGAAGGCGCGGATATCGACCACCGGCATCTTCGCCATCAGCACCCGGGCGAAAAATGCCACGCAGGAGGCTGCGGCGACGACCGTCAGCACCACGATCGCCTGATCATCGAACCAGTCGTTGGTCGGGCCTTCCTCGAGCACATATTCGAGGCTTCCAAGGAAACCGGCCATGAACAAAAGCCCCCACCAGTCGAAGCGGTCGAGAAGCTTGAGGTCAGGTTCGTCGAAATCGACCAGGAGAAAGGTCGCGACCGCCACGATCACGCCGGGCACGATATTGACCAGAAACAGCCAGTGCCAGGAGAAGATATCGGTGAGATAGCCGCCGATCGTAGGGCCGATGGTCGGCGCCAGCGTCGCGACAAGGCCGATGATGGGCGAGACGACGGCCTGCTTGTTGCGGGGGAAGGCGCTGAAGGCAGTCGCGAACACGGTCGGGATCATGCCGCCGCCGATGAAGCCCTGCAGCGCGCGATAGACGATCATCTGATCGATCGACGACGCGGTCGCGCAGAGAAAGCTCATCACCGTGAAGCCGGCGGCGGACATGGAGAAAAGCCAGCGCGTCGACAGCGCGCGCGACAAAAAACCCGAGAGCGGAATCATGATCACTTCCGCGATCAGATAGCTCGTCTGCACCCAGGAGATTTCGTCCGCGCTCGCTGCAAGACCTGCCTGGATCTCCGCGAGCGAGGCGGACACGATCTGGATGTCCAGGATGGCCATGAACATCCCGAACACCATGAAGATGAAGGCGATGAACTTCCGTGCGGGGATCCCCAGCACCAGAAAGGGCGGCCGCTCATCGCTGGCCGCAACAGTCGCGCTCATTATGTGTACGCCTTATTCTCCGCGGCGCGCGGCAGCGCCTTGCAAGGCCGCCGTCTTATGGGCGTCGCCCTCGTGCAGGGTATCGACGGTCGCCACCACCGACATGCCCGGACGCAACACATGGTCGCTCAGGGCCTCCGGCGAGAAGCGGATACGCACTGGCACCCGCTGGACGATCTTGGTGAAGTTGCCCGTGGCGTTCTCCGGCGGCAGCAGGCTGAACAGCGCGCCCGAGGCCGGTGCGATGCTCGCGACCTCACCGGTAAACGTCCGGCCGGGATAGGCATCTATCGTGATGGCCACGGGCTGGCCGGGCTTCAGCCGATTGAGCTGGGTTTCCTTGTAGTTGGCATCGACATAGACCGCATCGAGCGGCACGATGGCCGCCAGACGCTCGCCGACGGCAACGAGCTTGCCCACCTGCACGGCACGGTTTCCGACGACGCCCGACACCGGCGCCTTGATCTGGGTGAACGAAAGGTCCCGCTCCGCCTTGGCGAGGCTGGTCCCATCCTCGTCGAGGCTTCGCTCGGCCTCGACGCGCTGGGCGTTGAGGACACCAACATTGGCCTGCGCGGAATCAAGGCCCGCCTTGGCGCTGGCGAGATTGGCGCGGGTGCGGTCACGGTCGGCACGGGCGTTGTCGAGGGCCTGCTTGCTCGCGAAATTGCTCTTGGCGAGCTGCTGCTGGCGATCGAATTCCAACTCGGCGCGGTCGACATCCGCCTGCGCGGCGGCGATCTGCGCCTCGGCCTGCTCCACCGAGGCCTGCCCGGCCTTGGTCTGCTCGACAATGCGGGCGATCGCCGCCTTCTGGGTCGCGACCTTGCCCTTGGCCGCATCGACCGCAAGGCGATAGTCGCCATCGTCGATGCGAGCGATGATGTCACCCTCGCGTACGAACTGGTTGTCGGTGACATCGACGCTGGTGATATAGCCGGAGACCTTGGCCGCGAGGATCGTCATGTCGACATGCACATAGGCATCGTCGGTCTCGATCTCGAAGCGGCCCAGCGTCCACCAGTGATATCCCTCGTAGCCGCTGGCAGCGAGCGCGATCAGCGCAACCGCCGCCAGCAAGGGCTTGCGGATACGGCTTTTCTTTTTCGGCGCATCCTTGTCGTGGTGCTTGCGGCCGTGGTGCTTATGCTCCGCCTTGCTGGCGCCGGCCGGCACGGCCGGAGTTTCCTGCGCAGGTTCTTCCCTGGCGGGTTGTTCCCTGGCAGGTACTTCCCTGGCAGGTTCTTCTTGGAGGGCCCGCGCGTCTTCAGGCTTCTGAACGGCCATCACGTCGCGGGCCGGCGTTGCCGCCTGTCCCGTCGCGCGACCGCCTGCTGACGGCTCATCGCGGACCACGAGGTCGAACCCATCGGCCATATCCTGACGTCTATCCACGGCATTCGCCCATATGTCAGAAGTCTTGACCGAACCGTTCGGTCAGCACTACAAGCAGATAGATTGACCGAACGGTTCGGTCAACGACGCTTATGTGCGCCACCGCACGCCGCAGCGAAAGCCTTTCGGTGGCATGCCACCTATCTGTCGCTCAGGACGAAGATGGTGTAGCGCATATGTCGACCACCTGATTGAGCCATCAAGGACGGAGCCAATGGACCCCCTCACCCTCGCTCCAGAGCGAGAGGACACCACGCAGGAAGCCTCGAAACGCCGCGACATTCTGAATGGCGCGCGACAGGTTTTCCGTGCCAACGGGTTTGACGGGGCGAGCATGGGCGATATCGCGAAGGCGGCGAGCGTTTCGAAGGGCACGCTTTACGTTTATTTCGACAGCAAGGAGGCGCTTTTCCGCGCCTTGATCGATATCGATCGCCGTGATGCCGCGGAGCGTCTGTTCGATCTCGATGAAAACGATCCCGATGTGCACGGGGTGCTGACCCGGCTCGGTGTCCGCTTTATCGGCATGATGATCCAGCCGGAGCATGTCTCGCTCCTGCGCATGGTCATCGGCGCGGCGGAGAAATTTCCAGCCCTTGGACGGGCCTTCTTCGAGGCCGGGCCGTGCTATGGCGTGACACGGCTTTCAGTCTATCTGGCCGCGCAACGCACGGCCGGACGTCTCGTCATCGAGGACACCGATCTCGCCGCCGCGCAGTTCATCGGTCTCGTGCAAGGTAGCCTCACGAAAGCCCCCCTCTTCGGCGTCAACGAGCAGCCCCCGCAGGAGGCTATCGAAAGGACCGTCGCGAGCGGGCTACGCGTGTTCTTCGCGGCTTACGGGCCAGCGCGCCCCTGAGACAGGGCGTCCTTCCTATTTGTCGTCCCGCAAGGCATCCTTGACGCGCGCATCAAGCACCTCAGGCTGCTTGATGACGAGCGCGCCGCGCGTACGCTCCACCAACCCTTCCGCAGACAGGGCGCTGAACTCACGCGTTACCTGTTCACGGCGGCAACCGATGCGGGCCGCAAGGACATGGTGAAAGGGCGGCGGGGTCACGACACGCTCGCCGGGATGTCCCGCACGCGGGACAGACAGACGGAGCAACTCCGCGTAGAGACGGTGCCGGAGATCGAGCACCGTATGTTCCATGATGCGGGCATTGAGATCCCGCACGCGACCCGCGAGAAGCTTGAGCAGGCGCTCGGCGACCGTCGGAGACGCGAAGACGATCTGGCGGAAAACGGAAGCCGGCATGATGCAGACTTCGCCGCGCGTCAGGGCCGTCACATTCGCCGAGCGCTTCACGCCGTCTATGGCCGCGAGTTCACCGAACAATTCGCCCGTGCGCATCTCGCCGAGAATGACCTCCTTCCCCGACTGGCTGCGCACGAGCACGCGCACCTCGCCAGAGACGATGAAATAGACGTCGGTGGAAACATCCTCGAAATCCACAAGGATCTCGTCGGCCTCGAAACGGCGCCAGTTGCAGCGCTGCTCGTAGGAGATGAAATCCAAATCCGCGTCCTTGAAGAACGGAACACGCGTCAGCTGCAACATCGCCCCGATTCTCACCTTCCGTCCGCATCGTCCGGACCAGAGGGAACGGGGTCAAGCGGCTTTAGCTCCCGATAGTGAAGCTACCATCGGAAGTGCCATCGGATGCGCTTTGAAAGCAACAGATCTTAGCGCGCCCGGTTCATTTTTGCCGGGAATGCTCGCATTTGGTTTGAATGTTCAAGCCATTTGCCGGCCGGTGCTCTCGACGCGCGCCTTACACGGCCGGCAGCGAAACGACCGCAGGACCTATGGCGGGAGCTCCCGCGGGAACCTGGGCTGGCGCATGAACCGCCGGCCAAGCGCGCGGAACTTCAACGCGCGAAACGCCTCCAGCGCCGCCCAAAACCAGGGCAATACCCATCACAAGGCCGCCGACGGCGACCGCCAGCGCGGGAACAGAGAACAAACTGACATCGAGACGCATGACTTTGCCGAATCACATGTTGTCCACAGCTTTTCAACACCATGTCCTCACGTTTGTCCAAGGCAGCATCGCGACCGGACTATGTCGAAGGCAAGGCAAACCCCGCTGGGTCACGCCTGCAAAGCGCATGCATCGATACGCGGGACTTGCAGGCGAGGCCAGCAACCGGCACAAGACTGCCATGCTGCAGATCAACGAACTGACTTATCGGCTCGGAGCCCGCCTCCTAATCGATCAAGCGACCGTCGCGGTTCCCAGCGGGGCGCGTGTCGGCCTCGTCGGTCGCAATGGCGCAGGCAAGACGACGCTCTTCCGGTTGATACAGGATGAGATAGCTGGCGAGTCCGGCAGCATTACCCGGCCCAAGAACTGGCGCATCGGCGCGGTGGCACAGGAGGCCCCGGGGGGGCCGGAGACGCTGATCGAGGTCGTGCTGGCGGCCGATACCGAACGCGCGGCCCTGTTGGCCGAGGCCGAGACCACGGCCGATCCCATGCGGCGCGCCGATATCGAGATCAGGCTCGTCGATATCAACGCCCATTCGGCACCCGCCCGGGCAGCCTCCATCCTTCACGGCCTTGGCTTCGACGCGGAAGCTCAGGCGCGCCCGTGTTCCGCCTTCTCGGGCGGTTGGCGCATGCGGGTCGCCCTTGCCGCGGTGCTCTTCACCGAGCCGGATCTGCTGCTGCTCGATGAGCCGACGAACTATCTCGATCTCGAAGGCACGCTCTGGCTTTACGACTATCTCGGGCGTTATCCCCATACGGTGCTCGTCATCAGCCACGACCGCGAACTGCTCGATACCGCCGTCGACCACATCCTGCATCTCGACCAGGGCAAGCTCACGGTCTATCGCGGCGGTTATACGTCCTTCGATCGCCAGCGCCGGGAAAAGCAGGCCCTGCAATCCAAGGCGCGCATGAAGCAGGAGGCTGAGCGCAAGCACTTGAGCGCCTTCGTCGAGCGCTTCCGCGCCAAGGCCTCGAAGGCCCGACAGGCGCAGTCGCGCCTCAAGCGGCTTGAGAAGATGGAGCCGATCGCGGCGGTGGCCGGCGAAGAGGTGCTCCCCTTCCATCTCCAGGGGCCGGACCGCCCGCTCTCCCCGCCCCTCATCGCCATCGAAGGCGTGGGCGCGGGCTATGGCGACCGCACGGTGCTCGACCGCCTCAACCTCACCCTTCTGCCGGACGATCGCATCGCGTTGCTCGGCTCGAACGGAAACGGCAAGTCCACCTTCGCCAAACTTCTGTCCGGGCGCCTCGCGCCCATGAAAGGCCAAGTCACCCATTCGCCAAAGCTCAAGACCGCCTATTTCGCCCAGCACCAGCTCGATGAACTGAGCATGGCCGAGACGCCCCTGCAGCATATAGCCGCGCTTATGCCGGACGCGCCGCAAGCCAAGCAGCGGGCTCGTGCCGCTCAATTCGGTTTTTCCGGCGCGCGCGCCGAAACGCCGGTGGAGAAGCTCTCCGGCGGCGAAAAGGCCCGCCTCCTCATGGGGCTTGCAGCTTTTGACGGAGCCCATCTCCTGATCCTCGACGAGCCGACCAACCACCTCGACATCGACAGCCGCCAGGCTCTCGTGGAAGCGATCAACGACTACACCGGCGCCGTCGTGCTCATCAGCCACGATCGCTTCCTCATCGAGGCCTGCGCCGAGCGCCTGTGGCTCGTCTCGAACGGCACCGTCAAATCCTACGATGGCGACATGGATGACTATCGCCGGCTCGTGCTCGGGCTCGACAAATCCGGAAACGGCGGCAATCGCGAGCAGGAGACGAAGGCGCCGGCCGCCGCGTCGTCCCGACCGGCCGGCGCGCCACGCCCGTCCCTCAACGCCATGCGCAAGCGCGTCACCGAGCTCGACGCGCGCATCGCCAAGCTGTCGGTCGCCATCGAGAAGGTCGACACCGCCCTCGCCGACCCATCCGCCTTCCGCGACAATCCGACCAAGGCGGCGGAACTCGCGCGCATGCGCAACGAGGCCGCGGAGGCTCTGGCCCGAACGGAAGACGAATGGCTTGACGCAACGGCCACGCTGGAGGAAGCGCAAGGTTGAAGCAGCGCCAGAGCCGAAGACTTACAACCTGATATCTTACTCTACAGGCGAATACTACAGGTGGATACTATAGGAATCCGGGCAGCCTGCGGAATATAAGGCACGATTCATCGGAAAATATCAGATATCCGGCGCCGTATGCGTCGCCGGATATCTTCGCGGCGCAAATAATGATTGCCTCTCGATGCAAGAGCAGGGTGATCTAGCCATGAAACTCCCCACACTTCCGGAAATCATCAAAAGGGTACCGTTTGCCAGGGGAGCGGCGAAAAAGATTGGCCGGGCTACCGGCGTTCTCCCGCCCAAACATGGCGGCGGTCGAGAGCCTCTGGCACTCCCGGGCCCCTCCGCATCCCCCCCTTCATCGTCCGGCCCAGTCGCTCCCGCTCGGCCAAAGCGGCAATTGCAAAAAGCAATATGCGCCGGAAGCCAGTCCGAGGATAGCCTGGGGCTTGCGGACCGGCGACGGCAAGGACTGATCTATATTCCCATCCGCTCCCGCAAGCTGAAAGAACTGGCGCAGATTTGGAACGAGCAGCGGTTTTTGGCCGGAAAGGGCCTCTATGGCATCTTGTGCAAGCCGGATGACATGCTGGAGGGCACTTGGCTTGCCAGGCGCCCACTGCGCGAACTCGATTGTGAGGTAAAGCTCTACGTCCTGCTGGATGGCCAGGTTCCAGGCCATGCGGGCGAGCAAGTGATCGGCGGCGTGGAAGACCCTGTCAACTATTCAGAGGCCAGGAGAAGGGGAACGCCCGAGGCGCGCCCCAATCCCATCCTCATCGCCCCCCGGAAGCTTGCCAGCAATACGTTTTGCAGCAACGAAAAGACATGGTCTCCATCCGACTTCGCCAAGCATTTGAAAGAAGCAGGCCTGTCAGCCGACTTTCGCTTCATCCGCCTGTACATCGGTTTCTCACAGTACGTGAAATCGAAGCATGGCGGCGCCGCCTACGACGGCCATCCGGGCTGTGCCTTTGCCAAGGAATTCGCGGCCGCCATGAACAAGCTCGGCTACAAGCATCTTGAGATACGTGGCTATTTCGGAATGCTTGCAATGGGAGGCAATGACCTCTCGAAGGATCATCGCTACACGAAGATATATTCCGAGAACCCGCATCCAAGCGCAGCGCCGGACTATTTCAAGCCAAGCCAGCAGAGCTTTGTCTATTACAGCAACACCGACGACGTAAGGTCGGGGACGCTGCTGGGCAGAACTGTGCAAGCAGCCGAAAAAGCAACGACATTTGCCAGAAATCCGTTCGATTATATGCGGAATAGTATCAGAAAGAGCGTCCTCAAGAAGCTTGACCCGCGGGGCTGACGGCACCAACAACCTGTTCCGCGCAAGACACTTCAGTATTCTCAAGACGCTTCGCTGCTTTGTTGACCGTCAAGGCGTAAGACGGATCAGGACTTACGCCCGACCGCCTTGAACAACCGCTCGGCGCTGTCGCGCAGCGCCCTGCGTGAGTCGTCGCGGGTATAGAACATATGCCCGCCGGGCACGACCTCCAGACGCAGGCGCTCGGGATCGGCGATCGTTGCTGGTAGCCGGTCCAGGACGAGCCGCGTCTCCAGGTAAGGCGTGACGAGATCCGTGAAGCCATGCGTCACGACGACCGCCATGGAGGGGTCGAGCGCCATTGCAGCCTTGAGATCACGCCCGGCCTCCGGCCCCTCGCGCCGCGTGCCCCACGACCAGCGCCTGTTGATCTCGCTATTGAGAAGCTCGTAGGGACGGCTCACCTCATATTTGAGGACGCGTCTGGTATAGTCCACAGCCGCGCTTGTCAGTGGCGCCATGCTCGCGTCGAGCACTGGATCGTCGAAGCTTGCGCGCGTCGCCCACGGATCCTGGTCAAGGCCCGTGATCAACGCGTCGTAGTAACTGGCGACCTCGGACCGTGGCCGGCCAAGCTCCCGCGCAACGTCCGTCATGTCAGGCTGACCGCCACTACGTGTCAGAAAATCGCGATCGAGCCCAGTGAATTCATGGACCTTGTCGACGATGCGGGCCACGGCGGCCTTGTCTCGTGGCCCCTTTAGCACGTCGACGAGATAGTCGCCCACGGCATAGGCCTCGACCTCCGCCAGACCTTCGCGCGTGATCGGCTCGCCCTTGGCGGCGCGTGCAGCCGCGACGAGGCTTGGAAGCCGGGCGGCCGTCGAGAACGGCAGGCCATCCGCCTTCAGATTGAAGTCGAGTACCGGTGAGATGATGTAGAGGCCGTTGATACCGACGCCGTAGTCGCCTTGCAGGGCGCGCGCGATCTTCGGCACGCGGAATCCGCCATAGCTTTCCCCGACCAGCACCTTCGGCGAGCGCAAGCGGTCGTTCTCCGTGAGATAGCGCGTGACGAAGCGCGACAGCACCGCGACATCACCATTGACGGACCAGAACTGCTGGCGCAGGTCCTGGTCGTCGCGCAGGAAGCGGCTGTATCCCGTGCCCACGGGGTCTACGAACACGAGATCCGTGAATGGCAGCCAGGTCTCGGGATTGTCCGTGAGGATCGGCGGGCTCGATGGCCCCTGCCCCCGATTGCCGAAGGCGAGGCGCTGCGGCCCCATGGCTCCGAAATGCAGATAGGCGGACGCCGCTCCGGGGCCGCCGTTGAAGGCGAAAGCGATTGGCCTCGTCGCCGGGTCCTGACCGTCGAGGACATAGGCCACATAGGCGATTTCGGCGGTTGGCCGACCGGCCTGGTCGCTGAGCACGATGCTGCCGGCCGTCGCCTTGTACTTCAGGGCGCCAAGCGCTTCCGGAAGGGTATGGTTCGTCGTGACCGGCGCGGGCAGGCGAAGGTCCGCCGGCTCGTTGCTCGCCTGCCGCTGCTGGCGTTGCCCCGCCCCTTGCGACGCCTCGGCCTGCCCACCTGGGCGGCCAGCCTCTTGCGCCTGGCGGCCAGCCTCTTGGGCAACGACAGTCCTGGCCGCCTCGATCGGCGACAGAAGCGCGAGCCCGAGAAGCGTGCCCGTCAGGATCGTTCGGACTGGACGACGAAAACGCAGGCCTCCGGCCGCTTCATCCTCGCGACGGCGATGGGAACAGGCTGGCAACGGCATATGATCCTCCGGGCAATGACGGCCTTTGATGAGCAGCAGGCCCGGTGTCGATCAGGCTTTCTTCTGCCAGCGCCCCTGTTCGTCCTGCTGCCAATAGGTCACGTCATAGCCTTGCTCCCGGGCGACGCGCCATTGGCCGCGGGCCTGAGCCAGCGCTTCATCGTCATTACCGTCAAATAGGACGACAATGCGGTCGTAACGCGCCGCTTCCACACTCAAGGTCGCGCCGTCGACGAGGAAGCGCACGGAGGCATCGTTAGGATTGTCGGGCGACGTGGTGAGCACGACCGGCTGGCTCGGCGAATCCGGATCGGCTTCCGTGCCATGGGGCAGGAAGCTCTCCTCGCGGTAGGTCCACAGGTGATCGTCAAGCGCGGCAAGGCGTTCGCGCTCGGGAACCTCGATCGCCACCCGCCAGCCGCGCTCCAGGCTCTTCTCCACGAGCGTCGGCAAAACCGCTTCCAGTGGTTGCCTCTGCAGATGATAGAACAGCACCTCCGTCACGCGCGGCCCGCCCCGATGCTCACCAAGATGTTATCCCTCCGCGAGGCGCTCACCCCTCGTAGTGGTCGCGCACGAGCCGGTCGAGCAGGCGGACCCCCCAGCCGGAACCCCAGCTCTTGTTGATGTCGGTCTGCGGCGCGTTCATCCCCGTCCCGGCGATATCGAGATGCGCCCAGGGCGTCTCCTTGACGTAGCGCTGCAGGAACTGCGCCGCGGTGATGGAGCCGCCATAACGCCCGCCCGTGTTCTTCATGTCGGCGAACTTCGAGTCGATCATCTTGTCATAGGCCTGCGCGAGCGGCATGCGCCACACCTTCTCGCCGGTCTCCCGGCCCGCTGCGGCAAGCCGTTCCGACAAGGTATCGTCGTTGCTGAAGAGCCCCGCATGCTCCTGGCCGAGAGCCACAAGAATGGCCCCGGTCAGCGTGGCGAGATCGATCATGAATGCCGGCTTGAAGCGCTCCTGGGCATACCAGAGCACGTCGGCCAGCACGAGGCGGCCTTCGGCGTCCGTGTTGATGATCTCGATGGTCTGGCCGGACAGCGAGGTCACGATGTCGCCGGGCCGCTGCGCGCGCCCATCCGGCATGTTCTCCACGAGGCCGATGAGACCGACCGCATTGACGCGCGCCTTGCGCTGGGCGAGCGCCTGCATGAGGCCAACCACGCAGGCAGCGCCCGCCATGTCACCCTTCATGTCTTCCATGCCGGCGCCAGGCTTGATCGAGATGCCGCCGGTATCGAAGGTCACGCCCTTGCCGATGAAGGCCACGGGCTGGTCCTTCGCGCCCGCGCCGTTCCAGCGCATGACGACCACACGCGCCTCGCGGTGCGATCCCTGGGCGACGCCGAGCAGCGCGCGGAAGCCGAGCTTCTTCAACTGCTTCTCGTCGAGAACCTCGACATCGACGCCGACCTTTTCGAGCGCGGTCGCCCGATCGGCGAATTCCTCGGGATAGAGCACATTCGGCGGTTCATTGACGAGTTCCCGCGCCGTGAGCACGCCATTGGCGACGGCTTCACGGGCCTTGGCGACCTGCCGAGCAGCGGCCGGATCACGCACGAAGAGCGTCACCTTGAGGGGCTTGGAGGCTTTCTCGTCGGCTTCCTTCTTCGTCTTGTACTTGTCGAAGGAATAGGCGCGCAGCTGCATGCCGAGCGTCAGATCGGCAGCGGCCTCGGGCGTGATATCATGCCCCGGAAGCGCCACGAGGAGACTGGCACGGGTACCGGAGAGGGCCCCCTGCACGACCCCGCCGAGCTGGACCCAGTCGAGCTTGGCAAGGTCCGCCGCCGGACCGGTGCCGACCACGACAAGGCGATCGGCCTCGATCCCCTGCGGGGCGGCAATCACGAGGACCTTCTTGAGCTTGCCCTTGAAGGCCTCGGCCGCCGCGGCCCTTGATATAGTCGCCAACACCTCCTGCCCGAGCGCACCAGCTGCATCCTCGCCCGTCTCGAGCGCGTCGTTCATAAATACGACGACGCTGCCGCCCCCCGGTTGACCGAAGGACTTGAACTCGAATTTGATGCGCTCGACCATAAGATCCTCTTCCCATCCTCGCATGACCGCGCAGCCGGTCCCGCGGCAGACAGTGGTATAGCATGGCACAACCAGCCGCCAATGGTTCCTCCTCTGTCATAAGCTCCGCTGGCATGAGCCCGCCTTCTGCCTTCAAACCGCCCAGCTTGCCGACGATGGCTGAACGCCTCGGCCTCGCGAAATTGTCCCCGTGGCAATTCGATGGGGAGAAGCAGGCCTTGCAGATCTGTTGTGCGCTGGCTCACTTGCCGTATGGTGCGCGACACGGTAGCTCGGCTGTCGGTGATTGAAGAGTAAGGGATCGGTAGAGTACGCGACCTATGGGGCTGATCGACCGCTACATCCTTCGCAACGTTGTTGGCGCCTTCCTGGCCTGCCTTTCGGCGTTGACGCTTGTGATCTGGATCACCCAGATCCTGAAGGAGCTCGATCTCGTCACAGGCAAGGGACAGACGATCGGCATCTTCCTCGTCGTCACCCTGCTGTCGCTGCCGGCTCTCATCACCATCATCGCGCCGGCCGCACTCTTCATCGCGACGCTCTATGCGCTCAATCGCCTGAACGGGGATTCCGAGCTCATCGTGATGAGCGCCGCAGGAATTCCGCCGAGCCGGCTGCTTAGGCCCTTCGCCACATTCACCGTGGTCGTGACACTGGCCGTGGGCGTCATGACGGTCTATCTCATGCCGCAGAGCTTCAACTCGCTGCGTGACCTGGTGACGAAAATCCGCGCGGATTTCGTTGCCAATATCGTCAAGGAAGGCCAGTTCACCACCCTCGACACCGGAATCACCTTCCACTATCGCGAGAAATCCGGTGATGCCCTTCTCGGCATTTTCCTGCAGGACCAGCGCGATCGTAACAAGGTCGTCGTCTATATCGCTGAACGTGGCCAGGCCGTGGACGTGAAGGGCCAGAGCTATCTCCTGCTCGAGACCGGATCGGTGCAGCGGCAGGAACCTGGCAGCAAGGATTCGGCGATCGTGACCTTCGAGCGCTATGCCATCGATCTTTCGGTCTTCGCTCAGGAAGGCGCCGATGTCATCTACAAGCCGCGTGAGCGTTCGACCTGGGCCTTGGTGAGCCCGGATCCCAACGAGCCCTATTTCAAGCTTCAGGAGGGGCGTTTCCGAGCCGAACTGCATGATCGCTTCTCCGCGCCTCTCTATTGCATCGCCTTCATGCTGATCGCCTTCGCCGCGCTCGGCGAGGCCCGCACCACCCGCCAGGGGCGCGGCGCCGCCATCCTCGCCGCGATCATCGGCGTTCTGCTCGTGCGCGTAGCCGGCTTTGCCGCATCGAGCGCTGCGGTCAGGTCGCCGGCCGCGCTGCTCGGTGTCTATGGCGCGCCGCTGGCCGGCTGCCTGGTGTCCCTCGTCTTCATTTTCTATGGGCATAGCCTTGGCCGGCTGACGTCCGCGCTCTTCCGCAGGCGCGGCGCCCGTTCAATCGGCTCCGTCGCGACGGCGGGGTCTGCCTGATGTTCATCGGCGTAACGCTTGGGCGCTACCTGTCCCTTCGCTTCCTCAAGACAATTCTCGCGGTCTTCGCGACCGTATTCCTGCTCGTCTACACCCTCGATTTCGTGGAGCTGATGCGGCGCGCGGGCGATGCCCAGGGTGCAAGCACCGGCCTCATGGTGATGCTCGCCCTCCTGCGCACGCCGGCCGTCGTCGAGCAGGTGATGCCCTTCGCGGTCCTGTTCGGCAGCATGGTAACGCTCCTCAACCTGAGCCGCCGGCTGGAACTGGTCATCGCGCGGGCGGCCGGCATCTCGGCCTGGCAGTTTCTCCAGCCAGGTGTGCTCGTCGCCCTGCTTCTCGGCGTCTGCGTGATTACGCTGTACAACCCGCTTTCGGCCATGCTGAAGCAGAGGGCGGGCGTGATCGAGGCCCGTGTCTTCGCACGCAGCAGCGCAGCAGCCGCGGGACAATATATCTGGGTACGCCAGCGCAGCGTTGACGGTCAGGCGATCATCCGGGCGGACGCCGCCAACAATGACTCTGCGACGCTCGTCAACGTCACCTTCTTCCTCTTCGATCAGCATGGACAATTCACAGAGCGTGTGGAAGCTCGTGAGGCTGATTTGCATAGTGGTTACTGGGAACTTAAGGATGCGCGCCTCACATCCGGAACAAGTGAGCCCGAGAACCATACAACCTATCTGATCGCCACGAACCTCGAGCCCTCACAGGTGCGGGAGTCCTTTCTCCCGGCGGGTTCCGTGCCATTTTGGCGCCTCCCTTCCGTTATCGAGCGGACCGAGCGCGCTGGCCTGGATTCCACGCCTTATCGCCTCCAACTCGACTCCCTGCTAGCCAGACCTTTACTGTTCGTCGCCATGGTCATGGTTGCCGCATCCGTTTCGTTAAGATTCTTCCGATTTGGTGGTGTAGCACGCATGGTTCTGAGTGGCGTCGTTGCCGGGTTCATGCTTTATGTCGCTACGGAGCTCATGGAGGATCTCGGGGCATCCGGGCTCGTTAGCCCAATGGTAGCGGCTTGGTTTGCGGCCGTTGTCGGGAGTCTGCTCGGTACGCTTGCTCTTCTCTATCAAGAGGACGGGTGATGCCGGTTTGTGCGGATTGGAGCGTGTGGACAAGGAGGACGCGCTTGTATCTCGGCAAAGTTGGGTGGATTCTGTTGTCGACGGTGGCTGCCGCGGCGCTGACATTGCCGTCAGCCGCAACCGCGCAGACTGTAAACGATCGTCTATCCGCGAGATCCCAGCCTAATCAAACCGATAAGCTCCTCGTCGACGCTCGGGAAATTGTCTATAACAATGACAAGAACACCGTCGCCGCGGTGGGCGACGTCAATGTCTATTATCAGGGCCGCGCCCTGCAGGCAGACCGCGTCATCTATGACCGCAACACCAACCGCGTGTTCGCGGAAGGTAATGCGCGGCTCACCGAGACCGATGGCACCGTGGCCACCGGCGACCGTTTTGAGCTGACCGACGATTTCAAGGACGGCTTCATCGACACCCTGCGCGTCGAGACTGCCGACAAGACCCGCTTCTCGGCACCGCGTGCCGAGCGCACGGCTGGTGAAACGACCGTCTTCCAGCGCGGCACCTACACGGCCTGCGAGGCCTGCAAGAAGGACCCGTCCCGCCCCCCCCTGTGGCAGGTGAAGGCCGCGAAGATCATCCACAACAACAGTGAGCGGATGATCTACTATGAAGACGCGACCATCGAATTCTACGGCATCCCTCTGGCCTATATCCCGTATTTCTCGACGCCGGATCCGACCGTGCGGCGCAAGACGGGCTTTCTCTCGCCGCGCTACGTCTATTCGTCGGCGCTCGGCTATGGCGCCTCGGCGCCCTTCTTCTGGGCCATAGCGCCCGACTATGACCTGACGCTGACGCCGACCATCCTGTCCAGACAGGGTTTTCTTGGCCAAGCGGAATGGCGCCAGCGTTTCGAGACGGGCTCTTACAACATCCGTGCGGCGGGCATCTTCCAGCAGGACAAAGCTGCCTTCAGCCCGCCTCCCTTCGGTGCGGCCAACAAGGATTTCCGCGGCTCAATCGAGTCCACCGGCCGGTTCAACATCAACCAGCAATGGGCCTGGGGCTGGGACGTCGCGCTTCTCTCCGACAAGTGGTTCCTTGAGAACTACAAGGTGCGCAGCGAAAGCCTGACATCGACCTTCTTCAAGGAATCGACATCGACCGTCTATCTCACCGGTCGGAGCGAGACCGGGTTCTTCGACATGCGCGGCTACTATTTCCGCACGCTGTCCTACGACGACTGGCAGAAGCAGCAGCCTGTCGTCTATCCGACGCTGGACTATAACAAGCGCATCCAGGCACCCTGGGCGATTGGTGGCGAGATCGAGCTCGACGCCAATATCACCCATCTGAGCCGGTCCGCCGCCCAGTACCAGGCTGTGCCTGGTATCGTGAACGCCGTATACCCTATCGGCTCGACCTATGAGACCTGCACGGTCTTCAACTCCGCCCAGTGCCTCGTGCGCGGTATCGGCGGCAGCTATTCGCGCATTTCCACCAGCGCGACCTGGCAGCGTGAATTCGTGGATTCGCTCGGCCAGACCTGGAAACCCTTCGCCGGCATCCGGGTTGATGGCTTCGCGATGAACCTGAAGACCACCAACTACCAGAATGCCGAGATCAGCAATTTCCTGAACCCGAACGACAATCTGTCCGCGCGCGTCATGCCGACGGTCGGGCTCGAGTATCGCTATCCCTTCGTCGCGACGACACAGGGCTGGGGCACGCATATCGTCGAGCCGATCGCGCAGATCGTCGTGCGTCCGTCCGAGACACGCATTGGCAAGCTGCCGAACGAGGATTCCCAGAGCCTCGTGTTCGACGACAACAACATCTTCGAGTGGAACAAATTCTCGGGTTATGATCGGGTCGAAGGCGGCGTGCGCGCCAATGTCGGCGCGAAATACTCCGTGACGACCGAGACCGGCGGATACGGGGACATCCTGATCGGCCAGTCCTACCAGATCGCCGGCAAGAACTCCTATGCCGGAAACGATATTGCTCACACGGGTCTCGATTCCGGCCTGGAGACGCGCAACTCGGACTATATCGCCCGGGTGCATATGGCGCCGAACGAGAATTTCTCCTTCACCGGACGCGGCCGCTTTGACGAGGACACCTTCGCGCTCGAGCGCCTGGAACTTCAGGCCAACGCCAAGGTCGGTCCGGTGACCGCCAATGCGATGTATGCGCGCTATGCCGCGCAGCCACAGATCGGCTATCCCTATCGCCGGGAAGGCCTGCTGACAGGGGCGACGCTCCAGTTGTCGACGAACTGGTCCGTCAACGGCTCGGTCCTGTTCGACCTCGATCGCTACATCACGGAGCGCGCGAACTATACCACTCAGGTCACCACGGGCTCGTCCAATCGCTGGTCCGTCGCCAATATGTCGGTGGGAGCCCGCTATCAGGACGAATGCCTGACGCTCGGCGTGACCTATATCTCATCCTACAAGAACGACTCGACCGGTACGCGCCGGCCTGACAAAGCCGTGATGGTCACGCTTGAACTCCGGACGCTCGGCGACATCAAATTCAGCCAGAACATCTCCAGCTCCAGCGCGACTGACGGTATCGCCAATTGAGCGTGACGAAAGCCCGGCCGGCATCTGCGCCGCCCGCGACGTCCCCCCCCACCTCTCTCCCCCTGGCCCTTACCCAGGGGGATCCGGCTGGAATCGGTCCTGAAATTGCGATGAAAGCCTGGCTGCAGCGCGATCGTGAGGCGCTTCCGCCCTTCTTCCTGTTGTCCGATCCAGCCTTCATCGCGGCACGTGCCGCGCGTCTCGGGCTCGATCTGCCGATGGCGACCGTGACGCCCGAGACGGCCAGCACGGCTTTTGCCAAGGCCCTCCCCATCGTCGACACTGGTCACTCCGTGACCGTCGAGCCGGGCACGCCTTCATCCTCGACCGCCGCCTCCACGATCGCGTCGATCGACGCGGCCGTGGCGCTCACCTTTGCCGGCCGCGCCGCCGCGGTAGTCACGAACCCAATCGCCAAGCATGTGCTGTATGAAGCCGGTTTCCGCCATCCCGGGCATACGGAGTATCTTGCCGCGCTGACCGCGCAGCATTCTCCTCCCGGAACCCCCGAGCCACTGCCGGTGATGATGCTGTGGTCGCCGGCGCTCGCTGTCGTGCCCGTGACCATCCATGTCGCTCTGGCGGAGGTTCCGCGCCTCCTGACCACGGCCCTTATCGTTGAGACGGCGCGGATCGTTGCGCGGGATCTCACGTCCCGCTTCGGCATCGTGGCCCCACGGCTGGCCTTCGCCGGGCTTAATCCCCACGCTGGTGAGGGTGGAGCGATGGGCCGGGAGGATATCGAGACCATCGCGCCCGCGATCACGGCCTTGCGCGGCGAGGGCATCGACGCGCGTGGCCCGCTGCCGGCGGACACCCTGTTCCACGCGGCGGCGCGAGCCAGCTACGATGCTGTGCTCTGCATGTATCACGACCAGGCGCTGATCCCGATCAAGACTATCGCCTTCGATGATGCCGTCAATGTCACGCTCGGGCTGCCGATCGTGCGCACATCGCCGGACCACGGCACGGCCTTCGACATCGCCGCGCGCGGCATCGCCCGTCCGGACAGTCTGTGCGCCGCGCTGCGGCTCGCCGCGCGCCTCGCCGCAGCCGAAGCGGGCGCGCTGCCATGACCCCTCTCCCAGATAAGGCACTGGCCTTCGACGGCCTGCCGCCGCTGCGCGAGGTGGTGCGCGCCCATGGCCTCATGGCCATGAAGTCCCTCGGCCAGAACTTCCTGTTCGACCTCAATCTCACCGGCCGCATCGCGCGCGCGGCAGGGCCGCTGGAGGGCGTGACGGTGGTCGAGGTCGGCCCGGGTCCGGGAGGCCTCACGCGCGCGCTCCTCGCCCACGGCGCCGCGCATGTGGTAGCGATCGAGCGGGATCATCGGTGCCTCGCGGCGCTGGCGGAGATCGCCGCCCATTATCCCGGTCGGCTGACCATCATCGAGGGGGATGCGCTGGAAGCCGATGTCACGCCTCATCTCGGCGACGGCCCGGCCCGCATCGTCGCCAATCTCCCCTACAACGTGGCAACGCCGCTGCTGGTGGGCTGGCTCACGGCATCGCCCTGGCCGTCATGGTGGGATTCACTCACCCTGATGTTCCAGCGCGAGGTGGCCGAGCGGATCGTCGCCGGCCCCGACAAGCCGAAGGACTATGGGCGCCTGTCTGTCCTCGCCGGTTGGCGGACCGAAGCCTCGATCCTTTTCGACGTGCCGGGCTCGGCCTTCGTGCCCCCGCCGAAAGTGACATCGTCGATCGTCCGGCTCGTGCCGCGCCGTGATCCCCTGCCCTGCGCGACCCGTGCCCTCGAAATCGTCGCCCAGGCCGCCTTCGGCCAGCGTCGCAAGATGCTGCGCCAGAGCCTGAAGAGCCTGGGCGTCGATCCGCTCGCGCTGCTGGAACCGGCCGGCATCGCGCCGACGGCACGCGCCGAGGAAGTGCCCGTCGAGGGCTTCATCGCCATGGCGAATGCCTTCTCGGCGTTGAAGTAAAGCGCTCTTCGCATCCCTGGTCCGGGCGTCGGGATAGAGACAGCCCCACCGCCATTCCCGCGTGACACGAGCCCGCTCAGACGGGCGACGCCGTCAAACGAGCACGTCGATATCCAGAAGCGGCGCATATTGCTGCGCGCCGAAGATATCGCTGTCGCCCGCGCTGCCGCTGGGGGCGTTGCGATAGATGGTGAACTTGATCGCGCAGGCAGGATCATATTCCACGAAATCGGCGATACGCTCCTGGGCGATTCCATAGAGACTGGAAATTTTCGCGGCCGTGACGGCCTGGCTGGCGAGCACCTTCTTGTAGATCGCGCGGTCGGTGAAGATGATGTCGAAGGTTATCTTGTCGACGCCGGCGTTCTTGCTGCGGATGGTCTTGGCGAGTTCGGAAAGCTTCGTCATGATCTTTTGCCTTATGCGCCGACGGTCAGGGTGTGCGTTGGAAAGAGCTCAAGCGGATCATCGACCGCCAATGTGTGGTTCACGGTCCAGCGATAGGCTGGCGACGCCTTCAGCACCTCATCGAGAACGAAGGCGACACCGCCAGCCGTGCCCTTGACCTCCGGCAGGCGGGCATAGAACAGCTGGCGCGTGCCTGTCATGCAGAGCTCCTCCGCCATCTCGACCGTAGGGGCCACGCCCTGCACGACGATGCAGAGCTCATGGGCGGGCGTCTTGACGGGTTCCATGTCGCCCATCACGCCATTCTTGCCGAATATGTTGAAGTGCAGTTCGTAACCCTCGGCGCCGAAGCGCTCCACGACCTGCGCCTTCGCCCAGGCGATCACCGCATCGATATTGGCAATGGTATAGGGGTCTCTCACCGAAGCGAGGCCCACGAAGCGCTCGCCGACCTTGCCCGAGCCTTCCAGCTTGACCCGTACACGTTTGGCGGGCTCGAAGCGCTGGCCGGTGACGCGCGTGGTGCGGGGATCGATCTGCGTGTAGTGGCAGTCGCGCATGTCGAGGCGCCCTCCCGCGACGAACTCGTCATAGGGGTTGGAGCGCTCATACATGGCATGGCCCGCCACCGAGGCAATGGTGCAGCGCTGGTCCGGATGCATCGCCGTGACCGTCACACCGCCATCGTCGATGGCGCCCAGAACCGTCTCCTTGGCCCCGTAGGGCTCAGCGCAGAACGAGGCGCATTCCAGGACCTTGCCGAGGTAGTAGGCGTCCGCCTCCGTGGCGCCGCGATGGAGCGCCGCGGCGGCGAAGATCGCGCAATCGCTGGAGCGGCCGCCGATGATCACATCACAACCCTCCTCCAGCAGTTGCCGGAAGGGGTGCACGCCCGCCATCGCCACGATCCTGTCGGTGGCATCGAGCTCCTTCTCCGAAAGGGGCTCGCGTCCGTCGAGCCCGAGCACGGGCTCTGAGGAACCGATGGCCTGACGCACTCGCTCCTTGCTGACTTCCGAATAGAAGTAGCCGAGCTTGAAAGGCGCGAGGCTGTGTTTGGCGGCGATCTCCTTGATCATCGCGACATAGCGGTCGACGCGGCTGTTGGTGCCGGTATCCCCCGAGGAGCCGATGATCATGGGCACCCCGATCCGTCGGGCCGCGAGAAGCATGGCCTCGAGATCCTGACGCTGCCAGACCTCCGGCGAGGTCGAGGTATCACTGCCGAGCGGCACGGGCCCGATGTCATCGCTTCCCGAATCCGCCGCGATGAAATCCGGGCTCGCATCGACCCCTCGCAGGAAACTGTCGATTTTCAGAGGCGCGAAGCCCAAATGACCATTGGGGCAGATAATCCGGATAAGCGACATAACCAGGGACCTCCGATAAGCGCATCACAGGATGCGCATCCCCGGTTCAGCAGGTTTTGTGCCACGCCCCATATTTTCTATATCATATTGATATAGAAGGATTTTCTAAAGCCAAAATCACTGAGCGCAGGCAGAGCGGACAGTCCTGTCGCGCGGTTCGCGCGCCGACGCGTGAAACGCGCGCGCTCACGTCATCCCAAGCTTCAGCATCTGGTGCCGCAAGGCATGCCGTGACAGCCCGAGCCGCGCCGCTGTTTCGGTGAGATTGCCCTGGGTGGCGACGAGGGCCTGGCGAATGATGCGGGCCTGGAATTGAGACGTGGCCTCGTGATAGTCGAGTGGCTCGTCGGGCACGTCTATCGGCTCCGGTCCGTCCTGCTGTGACGCCCCGGATTTCAGCGTGCTTTCCGCCTCGCGGACATCGCGCAGAATACGGTCCGGCAGATGCCGCGCGATAATGATGGCGTCGTCCTCTAGGATAAAAATGCGCTCGAGCAGGTTCTCGAGTTCCCTGACATTGCCGGGCCACCGGTAACGGCGGAATATGTCGCGAACCTCCGGCGAGAGCCCCCGGACCACGCGCCCGTAGCGACTGCTTAGCCGGCGCAGAAAGTTCTCGGTCAGGACAAAGATATCGTCGCCGCGCTCCCTGAGCGGCGGCGAGTTGATCGCCACCACCTGCAGCCGATAATACAGATCCTCACGGAAGCGCCCGGCTTTGACCTCCGACAGGAGGATGCGGTTGGTGGCGGCGATGAAGCGCACGTCGACGTCGACCGCGGCCGTCGCGCCGACGCGGCGCATCCGCTGCGTGTCGAGGACTGTCAGGAGCTTGGCCTGCATGACGAGATTCATGTCGCGGATCTCGTCCAGGAAAATCGAGCCGCCATTGGCCGTTTCGATCAGGCCGGACTTGCGCGTGGCCGCGCCTGTGAAGGCTCCCTTCTCGTGGCCGAACAGTTCGGACTCGAGAAGCTGGTCTGGAATAGCCGCGCAATTGACGTCGACGAAGGGCTGCGGCGCGCGCGCCGACTGCTGGTGGACAAGACGGGCTATAAGCCCTTTGCCGGTGCCAGTCTCGCCGTAGATCAGCACGGCGCGCGCCGCGCTGCGGGCCACCCGGTCGATGAGCCGCCTCACTTCGACGATGGAGGAATGTTCGCCGATAAGCCCCGCTTCGTAAGCCAAGATTGCCCCGTTCTCCTCAGGGCCGGCAGTCGTAAACGCTCCACGCGCCGGCGCAAGGGTGTTGCGCTGAAAAGTAGAGACGACGCTTCGAAGGTGCAAATACCGAACAGGAAATCGTGCTGGAATCCCCGTCCTGGCCGTGCCGGCACAGCGCCTCTTCGCCATGCTCCCCGTGGCCGCCCATCAGCGCCGCGATATCAGCCAGTTGCGGCGGCTCCATGCGCGCGCCAAGCCATGTCATGAGGCGCGCATAGCGCCCCCGGGTGCTTGTCGCCATGGGATCGGCGCCGACAGGAAACCAGAAGGGCGCGCAGCCGGGATCGACGAAATGGTTGGTCTTCGCGACGAAGGGCGCGCCCCGCTCCACGGCCTGCGCGCTGTGCCCCAGTTCGACGGCCGCGCTTTCACCCTTCGCATCGGCGAGCACGATGCACCCACCACCGGCATGCGGCAGCGCAGCGATCACGGCAAGCGCCTCCTCGACATCGCCGCAGGTCCACAACAACCGCGTCATCAGGAAGTAGCGCAGCAGGCCCGGGCCATGGTCGCGGGTCGATACATGGGTGTCGACGATCGCGAGCCCCTTCGCGTTCATGCCGCTGGAAAACGCGCCGGGGCTCCCCAAGCTGCCGACACACAACACGGCTTCCCCCGGCCGGGCGGGATCCCGGTGCAGGAAGACACGCTGGAGCGCCACATGCTCACCCCGATAATCGCGGTTCTTGACGAGGACTGTTTCGGCATGGCCCGGCGTCCCCCATGCCCATGCCGAACAGCCATCCTGCGCGAAGTCCCGAAGCAGCCCGAGATGGAGATACGTGAGAAGCGCGGCGTAGTTGATGTCGAAGCCATCAGCTATTCCGCGCGTTTCCGCGGCGGCCTCGGGATCGAGACCTTCCAGATCGGCCTCCTGACGATCGAGGAATTCCCTGACATCGCCACGCGTCAGCAAGGAGGCGGCCTGTGCCAGGCGCAGGGAGACGGCCTCACGCACCGCCTCCACGAGGGCGGGCCCGCAGACGGCCTGCGCCCGTCCTCGCCCATAGGCATCCCCGGAAAGGAGCATGGGTGTTCCCGACTCAAGCAGCATGCTGCATCTCCAGCAGGTGGCAAGCCGCGAGGGCATCATGGCCATGCTCGCGCAAAACGGGCTCCTCGCGGCGGCAAACTTCCATGGCGAAGGGACAGCGCGTGTGGAACTTGCAGCCCGAGGGCGGCGACAGGGGCGATGGCAGATCGCCGGTCAGCTTCACCCGCTCTCGCCGGCTGCCGGCATCGATCTGCGGCACGGCGGATAGCAGGGCTTTTGTATAGGGGTGCTGTGGAGCGCGGAGCAGTGCTCGCGTCGGCCCGATCTCGACGATATCGCCGAGATACATGACCGCGACGCGATCGCTGACATGGCCGATCACCCCGATATCGTGGGAGATGAACAGGTAGGTCAGGCCGAGCTCGCGCTTCAATGTCCCGAGCAGCGCGATGATCTGCGCCTGCACGGATACGTCGAGCGCCGAGACCGGCTCGTCGCACACGACGAAGCTCGGATTGAGGATGAGCGCGCGGGCGATGCCGATGCGCTGCCGCTGCCCGCCCGAGAACTGGTGCGGATAGCGACCGAGATGCGCGCTCTTGAGGCCGACATTTTCCATCATGGCGACGACGCGATCGCGGAGCTCGCCGCGTTTCGCCACGCCATGCAGCGCCAGCGGCAGGCCGACGATCTGCTCCACCGATTTTCGCGGGTTCAGGGAGGCATAGGGATCCTGGAAGATGATCTGCATGCGTCGCCGCAACGCGGTCATCTCTCCCAGCGAAATCCGGGTTATGTCCGTTCCGTCGAAGACGATGCTGCCGGATGTTGGTTCATGCAGGCGAAGAACCGTGCGGGCGAGCGTGGACTTGCCGCATCCGGATTCGCCGATGAGGCCGAGCGTTTCGCCCGCCTGGACGGAGAAGCTGACATGGTCGACAGCGCGCAGCACGCGCGGCGGCTCGCGCATGATCCGCTGGAGAATGCCGTCGTTGAGATGGTAGACCTTCTCCACGTTGCGAACGTCAAGCAACGGCTGCTGTCCCTGATGTGTCATGGCAGATCCTCCCCGGCACGGATGCAGCGCGCCTCATGCGCGACACCCACAGGCAGCATCGGGATGTCCTGCCGGCACTCCGGCCGGTGAAACTCGCAGCGATCATGGAAGCGGCAGGTGCCGCCGAGACCGATTAGTTCCGGAACCCGCCCCTCGATCGGCTTGATGGGCGCATCGAGATCCGACAGGCGCGGAATGAGGCCGATCAGGCCACGGGTATAGGGATGCCGGGGATGCTCGATCAGTTCCCGCGTCAGGCCGGTCTCCACGATCTGCCCCGCATACATCACCGCCACCCGGTCGGTATGCTCGGCCACCACGCCGAGATCATGCGTGATGAGAACGACGCTCATGCCGAGCTCACGGCGAAGATCGCTGATCAGGTCCAGCACCTGCGCCTGGATGGTGACGTCGAGCGCGGTGGTCGGCTCATCCGCGATCAGCAGTTTGGGACGGCAAGCCAGTGCAATCGCGATCATGATGCGCTGACGCATGCCACCGGAGAACTGGTGCGGATAGTCGTCCATCCGGCTTTCCGCAGCCGGAATGCCGACCAGCCGCAGCATCTCGATGGCCCGCTCGCGCGCGGACCGCCGGCGATTGCGGCGCGGGAGATCCGCGGCATGGGCGATGAGCACCTCGCAGATCTGCTCGCCAACCGTCAATGCCGGGTTCAGCGCTGTCAGCGCGTCCTGCATCGTCATCGCGATGTCGCGCCCGCGCAGGCGCCGCCATCCGCTTGGATCGAGCGTCCTGAGATCCGCACCGTCGAAATGGATCGAGCCTTCAGCGATCCGTCCGGGAGGACGAATGAGGCCGATCACGCTGGCGAAGGTCACGCTCTTGCCGGAGCCGCTCTCGCCGACGATCCCGAGGCATTCTCCCGGCTGAACGTCGAGATCGACGCCGTCGACGGCCGTGACAAGCCCCGCGCGTGTCGGGAAGCAGGTCTTCAGGCCACGGATCGAGAGCAGCGGCGCCGGACTTTCAGTCGCTGAACTTCGGGTCAAAAGCATCACGAAGGCCCTGGCTGGCAACATTGATGGAAAGAACGAGCGCGAGAATGGCGAGCCCCGGAAAGGTGCTGACCCACCAGGCGTCGAGGACGAAGGCGCGGCCGTCGGCCACCATCGAGCCCCATGAGGCGGTGGGTGGCTGCACGCCGATGCCGAGGAAGGACAGGCTCGCCTCGAGAATGATGACATGCGCCATGCGGATGGTGGACACCACGATCACCGGCGAGAGGATGTTGGGCAGGATCTCGCGGAACATGATGTAGGGGCGCGGCGCCCCTACCGCGCGCGCGGCCTCGACATATTCCATCTCACGCGCGGCCAGCACCTCGCCACGGACAACGCGGGCGGGAACCACCCATTCCTTCAGGACGAGCGCCAGGATGATGTTCTGCAGGCCCGGCCCCATCATCGCCATCAAGGCGATGGCGAAGATGAGATAGGGGAAGCCGAGGAGGATATCGATGATCCGCGAAATGACGATATCGGCCCAGCCACGGAGATAACCGGCGGCGAGGCCAAGGACGATGCCGATCATCGTCGCGATCATGACAACTGCGAGGCCGATGGTGATCGAAACGCGCGCGCCGTAGATGATGCGGGACAGGATATCGCGCCCGAGCCCATCGCACCCCAGGATGAAGCTCCATTCGCCGCCCTCCATCCAGGCTGGTGGCTGCAAGCGCCGGAACAGATCCGTCTCGTAGGGATCGTGCGGCGCGATAAAGGGCGCGAAAATGGCGAGAAGCACGAAGAGAACGACGATCCCCATCGCGCCGGAAGAGAACCGGTCCGCCAGGAAGCGCCTGAGGCTCTGCCCCGTCGGACTTTCGATGCGTTCCCGGGTGATCGTCCCGTCGTTTGGTACCGCGGTCATAGTTTTACTCGCGGATTGAGAACCGTATAAAGAATATCCGCGACGAAATTCAGCAGAACATAGGTCACGGCGTAGAACAGGACTGCGGCCTGCACCAGCGGATAGTTGCGAACGAAAATGCTCTCGACGACGAGCCGCCCGAGCCCCGGCCAACCGAAAACCGTCTCCACCACCATGTTGCCGCCCAGGAGCGAGCCCGTCTCGATGGCCGCCACCGTGACCGTCGGCACAAGCGCGTTCTTCAGCGCGTGCCGCCAGAGTATGCGCCTTCGTGACAAACCCTTGGCTTCGGCGAAGGTGATGTAGTCCGATCGCAGGACCTCGATCATCGCTGTGCGCTGTACGCGCGTCAGCACAGCGGCCATCGGCAGGGCAAGCGTGAATGCCGGCAGCACGAGATGCGACAGCGCGTTGGAGAAGCAGTCAGGCCTCCCACGCAGCAAGCTGTCAATCGTCAGGAGATACGTGATCGGCGGCACCTCGCAGGCAAAATCCATGCGCCCGGCGACGGGCAGGATCTTGAGATGAACCGCGAAGAGAATAATGAGAATGATCCCGAACCAGAAGCCGGGCAGCGAAATTCCGAAGAGCGAGCCGACTGCCGCCAGCCGATCGATCAGGCTGTTCTTCTTGAGCGCCGCCACCACGCCGAGAGGAATGGCGATCAGCAACGAGAGAATGAGCGCCGCCAACGTCAGCTCGATCGTCGCCGGCAGACGTTCGGCGATCACGTCGAACACCGGACGGCGATGGAAGAAGCTTAGGCCGAAATTGCCGGTGAGCGCATTGCCGAGAAAGACACCAAACCTTTCCAGCGCCGGCCGGTCGAGCCCCATGTCATGGCGCATGGTCTCGACCTGCTGCGGCGTTGCCTGCTGGTCCGCCAGCATGATCTCCACCGGATCTCCCGGCGTCAGCATCATCATCACGAAGACGATGACGCTGACCCCGAGAAGAACCGGGACGAGCTGGAGCGTGCGCCCCAGGAGCGCCAGTGGCTTCATCGCGCGCTCTCCATCAACCCACCTCGCGACCGCCGATCATTTCACGCAGGCATCGTGCAGGTTGATACGGCTGTCGGCGCTCGGCTCCCAACCCGTGACGCGCTTGGACACACCGTAGATATCCTGTGGCAGCCACAGGAAAATCCAGGGCGCGTCCTTGTTCACGAGAACCTGCGCCTTCTTGTAGAGATCAGCGCGTTTGCTCTGATCGAGTTCCACATTGGCCGCATCGAGGAGGGTGTCGACCTCCTTGTTCGAATAGAAAGCCGTATTGCCGCGATCGCCCGTTCGCAATGTCGGAACGAAGATGTCCGCCGGATCCAGCGAGCCATTGCCCCAGGAGTTGAAATACATATCGCCCTTCTTCTCGCCGGCGGGCGCCCATTTCGCGCGGATGGTCGAGCCTTCGCCCACCGCCACCTTGGTGCGAATCCCGATCTTGGTCAGCATCGCGGCCACAGCCTCCGCCATGTCCTTGTAAGTCCCCTCGGTATCGAGGGTGACATCG
Organism: Hyphomicrobiales bacterium; assembly: GCA_930633525.1. Lineage (NCBI taxonomy): Bacteria > Pseudomonadati > Pseudomonadota > Alphaproteobacteria > Hyphomicrobiales > Hyphomicrobiales bacterium. The sequence continues at coordinate 1,873,306 of CAKNFP010000001.1, read as the reverse complement.
AGACCATTGGGATAGCCGGCCTCGGCGAGAAGCGCCTTGGCGGCCTCAACGTCGAACCCATAGTTCGGCAGATCCGGGTTGAACCCAAAGGCATCCGGGCTCAGCACACCATTGAGCGGGACCGCGGTCCCCAGCAGGATCTTATCGATGATCAGGGCCTTGTTGACGGCCATATTGGCGGCGCGGCGAACCCGGGGGTCGTCGAAGGGTTTCTTGGCGTTGTTCAGCGCGACGAAGAAGGAACGGGTGCCGTTGACCTTCATCACCTTGGTATTGGCGTTGGCCTCCACCTTCTTCATGTCATAAGGCGGCAGCTCGGCGATGATGTCCGCTTCGCCCGCGAGCAAAGCTGCCACACGCGACGCGTTTTCTGGAATGATCCGGAAGATGACACGATCGACACAGGCCTTGCCGACGGGCGCGATATCGGGCGAACCACCGTAATAGTCGTTGAAGCGCTCAAGAATAATCGCGTCACCCTTGCGCCACTCCACCAGCTTGAACGGGCCGTTGCCGTTGGTCTGGGTCGCCAGCCCCTGCGAGCCGACCTTCTCGGTGAAAGCCTTGCTCACGACCTCCTGCACCGGCAGCATGGCGGGCAGGATCGGCCAGGGCTCCTTCAGCTTGAAGCGCACGGTATTGTCGTCGACCTTCGCGATAGACTCGACCGGCCCCACCAGATCCTTGCGCGGGCTTGTTTGCCCGCCCATCGCGCCATCCTTCGTCAGACGCTCGAAGGTGAAGACGATATCGTCCGCCGTCATGGCAGAACCGTCATGGAACTTCACACCCTGACGGATGCGGAAGTCGTAGGTGAGCGGATCAACCTGCGTCCAGGACTCGGCCAGCTCCGGCACGACCTTCATCTTCGCGTCGCGCGTGAGGAGGCCATCATAGATGTTGCGGAGGATGGTTTCGGTCTGCCGGTTGCGATGATTCGCCGGATCGAGGGTCAACGCATCCAGCGTGAACCCCACGCGCAACTCGCTCGCCTGCGCGGATGCGAACGGCAGCGTGACCATGACCGCAATGGCTGCGGCGGCGGAAAACCTATGAAACATGAACCCCTCCATGCCGTGTTATGCTCTTGGCGGACTTATGGCATGAGAGATGGCAAGAAGCGTACCAGCATCGCAAAAATCATTCAAGATATTGATCTATATAGATAAATCTTGAGCCTTCGGCGACTGCAGCTCCATTGGCGCGTGAAAATCCCGCATTGCGTGTTTGGCTCACACGCGTGCCCACCGACAGCTCTTAGCACGCACACCTTCGATGGGAAGCCGCCACTGCGATGATGGCATCGACAAGGCAGAGTTCCGAGGCCGCAGCGAGGGAGTGCGCTTACCTTTCGTCGCCCCTCAGCTTTGGAGCGACAGAGCCCGTGGCCCAGCGACTTCGGCCTCCGAAGCCAAGCGGCGACGGCAGAGTGATACCGCGTCGCATCTGATTTTTTCTGAGCTGGGAAAGTGAGGCTCGCCATGGCGAAAACGGCCTCTGCCGCGTCCGCGCCGATGCGTCATCGGGGCAAGGGGACCGCCAGCCGATTGACGCCGGACGCCGGGGACATGGAGGCGAAGAACGATGCAAGCCCCACCGCGGCAATCGACCTGATCAGGATCCACAGGCCGAGAGTCCTGAATATTGATCCAGAGACGATCTACGTCGGCACGCGCAGCCTCCGGATGCAACCAGCAATTACTGGATTTTGCGGGGCAGCATCGCCCTGCGGCCGATCGAGCCCGACCGGGAATGGGCCACCCTGCAGCCGGCCCACCCCGTCCCAACCGCGAACTGCGCCCCAGCCCTGGGTATCAGCCGATGCGCCGGGCCGTGAAAGCGATCGCGAGATAGGCACATCCGGCGAACAGCAGCGAGATACCGGCGATGGTGCCCGGCGTGTAGACGCTTGTGTAGGGGAACTTCAACAGCAACGCGGCGCTCGCCAACAAGGCGATAACTCCGGAGGTCAGCAACCACCCCCAGCCGGCCCGCGGCCGAAGCCGGAACGCCAGCACGATCTGGGAGAGGCCCTGGACCAGGAATACGATGGCGATGAGCGCCGTGATCGCGATCGCACCGGCGAGCGGGTTGAGATAGATGAGCACGCCGCCCACGAACTGGATCACGCCGATCAGTAGGTGCCAGATGAAGCCAACCCAGCCCTTGACCTGGAAGGACTGGATAATCTGAACGACACCGATGCAGGCGAGAACGAGGCCCAGCACGAGACTGGCCGCGATGGTCGACACGACGGGCAGCATGATCGCCAGGGCACCGCCGCCAACCAGGAGCAGGCCGAGGCAAAGGAACCAGACCCATTTCGAGCGAATTCCCTCGCCCAAATCGCGCGACTGAATATCTTTAGCGTATCCGCTTGCCACGTCGGCCCCCTTGTCTCATGACGACTGCGAATCCGCGCGAGGATAGTTCGTAGGAGTAGTTTGATCAATCAGATCAAAACTTCGCAGGCCCCAACAGGGACAGACATAACCCAATCGGACTACGAGGCGGCGTTGACGGTACCACCGAACGCCGCCCCCGATTACGCCGCCTGAGACGCGGCTAACGCCTTACGACACGGCCGATTGCAATCAGGATGCAGGCGCCGATGAAGCCAGCGATCAGGTATCCGAGCCATCCACCGAGCGCAACACCAACGAGACCAAGGAGAAAATTGGCAACAACAGCGCCAACAATACCGAGGATGATGTTGCCGAGCAGGCCCATTTGGCTTTTCATGAACTGTTCCGCGAGCCAGCCAGCAAGGCCGCCTATGATTATGGCTGCGATCCAGCCCACAGTTGCGGCTTCGTTTTCCATCGATCGTCCTCCTATCCATCCGAAGCTTGGCAGTTTCGGCACTACGGTAATGCGCTGCTCGATCTATTGTTCCAAGCAACAAGGCGCCATGGATGCGAGCATATCCATACAGGGTCATCGACCACCAGCCGGTTCTCGCAGACCTCCCCAAACGCGCCGCGTGATCCAGGCTACCGAATGACGGCAGCAGCCCGCCCCGCTGTTCATATCCAGCGGGCGCCCCGGCTCCGCCGGGCACGGGCGTCTGTATCGCGGCCGAAGCATTGGCGCGTCGCCGTCCTGTTGGCCGCATAACGATAGGGCCAACTGATGATGCGGAAGAGACGCCCCAGCAGGCGCCCCTATAAATCTATCACACGGGACTTAATTTACTTTGCGAGATCATTTATCAGGCGACATGGAAAGGATAAATACTCAATACTCGTGATAATTTTATTTTAATTGTCTTCATTATTTGACCAATAATCCTATCCATTGCGACACAAGAGCTTGCACATCACCTCAAACATGCCCTGGCTGGACGGTAAAACAGCACCTCACGAGCCCTATACAGCTCTCCCTCATCCCCGCTAAAGTCCGGTCGAAGGATGGGAGGCTGGTAATGAAAAAACACATGTATGTAATCGGCGGGGTTATGGGCCTGCTTGCTGGCGGCGCAAGCGCTATCGCGCAGGAGGTGTTGAATGTGAAGGGGATATGGACCCCCTCACAAGGCGCTCACATTGTGGACGGGCCGAGCCGACACCACGAAAGTGGAACCTCGGCGATCCCGGGGCAAGAGGGGCTCAAAAGACATAACTCGAAATTCGTCTTCCGGATCGACGGGCAGGAAGGCAGAACCTTCTGGGGTTCCTTGTCATCGGAAAAGGTGTCGGAGACGCTGATCGGTGCACTCTCCGTAGATGGCAAGCACTTCGCCATGGCCGATAAAGATGGTACATTCAGAGGTACTGTCGTGGATTCCAATACATTGGATTATTGCTATACGCATGTCACGCCGACCGATATTGCCGTGGCTTGCGGGCTTCTGGTCCGGGATAAGTAAAAGACAGCCCCCGGCCGTCGCCGCCCTGTCTTCCGACAGGGCAGATCACCGCTGATCGCGCACCGACCCGGGCCTCTGCCGGTTCGCGGAAAGTTTGAGGATGGGTTTGCGGGCGTGTTCAACGGCCTGCTGCAATCAACCCGTAGATAGCGCTTTCCAGCGCACGGCCGCAACTTCAAGCCCATGATTGAAACGCATCGTCTAGAGCTCCAGCCATGGCATGATCGACATCGCGCCGCCTTCGCGGCAATGCACGCTGACCCGCAGGTCATGGCCGATCTCGACGGCCCGATCGATCGAGGTCAGAGCGATCCGAAAATTCGACCGCTATCGCCTCGCGCTGCGCGACCATGGTGTGTCCCGTTGGGCTGTCGAGAAACGGGATGGTGGCTTTGTTGGCTATGCGGCCAGCGAACTCAGGAAAATTCGCCTAACTATTTGATTAATTAAGCTTCGATGGTCGGAGCGGCGGGATTTGAACCCACGACCCCTAGTCCCCCAGACTAGTGCGCTAACCGGACTGCGCTACGCTCCGACGCCTCGACGGCGTTGATGACGTAGGATTTTTCGCGGCGGAGCGCAAGCCCGAATTCGCGTGTCCACAGAACATAACGGACACTTCGAGCGGGCTTCGGGACAAAGTCCCGAAAAATCCCCCAAACCAGATTCGGGGGATGTTCCTGAACCGCCCTGCCCTCATGACCAGGATCACTATGACCATTCAGGCCTTCTCACATTGATAATCCGCCCGCCTTCACGCGCGGCAGTGGCGTTATCGTCACCAGCCTTTCAAGGAAGATCGACGAATATCGCATACGCGAACTCCCACCGGTCAAGGCGCCAAGTGGGCGACGATGATCTGAACGAAGACGCCTTCGTGTCATCGCGACCGGAAACTTCGCCCGTGACGGCCATCGTTCGATGGGTTGACGGCGAGGCAGTGGCGTCGGCTATGCCGGCGACCTGACAGGCTCCACTACAAGGCCCCGACAACAGATCCCGCCAGCTCGCCTATCCCCTTGTATAATCACTACGAAATCAGGCCCACAGTCGCTGAGACGACGCGCGCGGTCGCCGACGTCGCGCTCAAAGACGGTCGCGTTTGTCGCTCCCCGGGGGACGCAGCTTCCGCGTCCACCAGCGCCCTCAACCGCGCTATTCCACCAGAGAGGGGCTCAGGAGCGAGTGAGTGGAGGCGTGAGCGGGATCCTGATCCGGTCACGCCGGAGCCTCGTCCGCCGTGAATTTTGGCACCGTGCGCGGCCGCACCGACCCCGCCGCGGACAAGGCGCTTCTGATCGCATCGCCTTGCAGCAGGATGATACCGGCGAAGAAGTTGTCGAAGCTGTCGACCATCTGAGGCGTCACGAGAATGCGATTGTCGGGCATTCGACGGATCAGGCCGGCGGCCTCCGCGCTGCGCAGCATGCCCAATACATGAGCGCGTGAGACCGAATAGCGCTGAGCGATTCCAGCGATCGTCAGGTCGGCCTGAGCCTGGCCGCCAAGCCCCTCGCTCTTCGCCAGATAGGCTGCGAGCAACTGCAGCGCGATCATCATGCCGCCGTCGCGCTCAGCAAAGACCGATAGCTCGGGTGCCCAGTCGAGCGGCCGCAGCCCGGCGCGAAAACGAAGCATCAGTTCGCGCACAAAGGCTGCGATGAACCGCTCATTCGCGAGATTGCTCGCGCCGGCCTCTCCTTCCGGCAGCACGACAGCAACCGCGGCAAATACCTTTCTCCAGCGTTCGCGATGGATCGTCAGAAGACGCTCGGTCGGGATGAGAAGCCGCTCGCGGCCGTCACGCCCCCGCGCTTCTGCGAGCAGCCCGAAGAGCCTCATGGTGGCCAGTACCGAGCCGGCGCGTCCCGCGCTGCAGACACCGTGGGTGACGCAGGCGGCCTTGAGTCTCCCAGCCGTCAGCCCGGGGGGGCCCTCCTCGCCTTCGCCGTTGTAATGCAGATCAAGGGCCAGAAAGGCGAGCAGGAACCGGCCACGATCGTTCAGAAGGCGGTTCAGAAGCCAGCGATTGCGATAATGCGATGCGACCGCTTCAGCGAAGCGCAGCACAGCGGCAGTGAATTGCGGATCACTCTTCAGCGCAGCAATACGCGCCGCAGTCGGCTCGATCACGCGTTGCTGTCCGATATCCCGTTTTTCCGTCATCGGCTCCTCTTGCCACGCGAGCAAAGCGTAGCCCACGGATAGGACCAATTTTTGCCATTGTTTGTCCACCGCCGCCAATGCAATCGCGAACTGCCGGCTTTGCAACTTCTCATCCGGCAGGGAGATACAGATGAAACCATGGATCCTCACGGGTATCGGCGCGCTGACATGGGTTGCCGCGACCGGCCTGCCGAGCCCGAGCCAAGCCGTCGTCTACTGCAAGACGGTTGGCGTGCCCAAGGGCTGCGTTGCGCGGCCGGTCGGCGTCGGCGCTCCCGGGATCGGTGTGAGGCCCGGTGTCGGCGTCGGAGCCCCTGGTGTGGGTGTCCGGCCGGGCGTTGGCGTCGGAGCTCCCGGTGTGGGCGTGCGCCCGCGCGGTGCCATCAACCGTGGCGGCCCGGTCAATCGACTCGGCGTGCGTTAAAATACGTTCTTCCTCAGGAGTTGACCATGTTTCGCCACTTCGTTGCCGGCGCTGTCGGATGTGTCCTTACCCTCGCTTCGCCTCTGACGATGACGTCCGCCCTCGCCGATAAAGCAGGCGCTGCGGCATGCGCAACCAAGCTCGGAAAGTCCGCGCAGCTCATCTATAACAAGGTCGCGCCGCAGGCTCCCGGAACAGCCGATCTGCGTGGCCTGGTCACCGATCAGACCCGAAGCCTCGTCATGTCTGGCCAGATTTCTCGCGGTGACGCCCGTCCGGCGGCTGAAGCCGCGGGCCAGTGCCTGGAACAACTGCGTTCCTGACCCCGCGACAGGCGGAGGCTTCCCAAGGTCGATGAGGCCCGCCAGCGATCATGGGAGCGCCGGGTCTCTCGCGCCGCGCTGCTTGCCTCTGGAACAGTAGCCTTCGCCGCTTCGCGTGGGATTTTACGCACAGCACCCGTCATCTAGACCTCCTTTGAGGCCGATTCTGCGACGGCTTCGTCACACGCGACCGAGCAAGGGTCGCAGATCCTGCCAGCCGTAAGCGACCTCGGCGAGTGTTGCATCGCCCCGCCGCTCCTCCCGGTCCCCGACGCGGCGACCGCATAGGGTCTCGTAGAACCTGTGTGCCGGCAGGTTGCTGCTAAGGACCCAGAGGCTAAGGGCTTGATGCCCGTGGCTGTGGAGTGCGCGTGCGACCGATGCCATGAGTGCCCGGCCGGCGCCGGCCCGCTGGTGCGCCTGCAGGATATAAATGGCGCCGATTTCGCCCGTGAAGCCCAGATCACGCAGGAACGGTGTCCGCTGAACATCCCCGGACGCGAATCCAATGATCCGCCCTCCAGACGCGGCCACGAAGACCGCCGCTGTCTTGTCCTGCTCCGCCCGGCGGAGAATACTCCGCCACGCTGTTGCGCGGTCGCTGACGGAAAGCGCGGACAGAACAGCTTCGGGGATCAGCCCCGTGTAGGTCTCCCGCCAGGCCTGGACATGGACGCTTGCGATGCCTTCGCCATCCGGCATTTCAGCGGGTCGCACGACGATTGCGGGGTGTTCGTCCATCCACGCACCCAAGCCGCATGCTATCCGGATTCACTCACCCGGACTGTCCTCAGCTCATTGACCATGAAGTCACGCACGATTGGCACCGCATCGCGCTTCTGGGACAACAGCAACTGGAACACCATGTTGGAGCCGTTGAGAAAGCCGAGCTCGACAGCAACGAGGTAAAACTCCCACATCCGGCAGAAGCGCTCATCGTAGAGAGACGCCGCCTCGTCCCGGCGCGCCTCGAAGCGCTCGCGCCAGTGCTTGATGGTGTAGTAGTAGTGCAGCCGCAGCACTTCCATGTCCGCGACCCACATGCCCACCCGCTCGGTCGCCGCGAATACCTCCGACAAGGCCGGAACATAACCGCCCGGGAAGATGTACTTGCGAATGAACGGCCCTGTGGTGCCGGGCGGCGTCATGCGTCCGATACAATGGACGAAGGCATAGCCATCCTCACCCAAGAGCGAGGCTATCTTCGCAAAATAGTCGTCGAAATGGCCGATGCCCACATGTTCCATCATCCCGACCGAAACCACGCGGTCGAAACGCCCCTCCAATGCCCGATAATCGAGCTCGCGGAATTCGATGCGATCCGCGACGCCCGCGGTCGCCGCGCGCTCGCGCGCGATCCGCAGCTGTTCGGGCGAGACATTGATCGCGGTGACGCGTGCGCCGCTCTTCGCCAGCTCAATGGCCAAGGAGCCCCAACCCGACCCGATTTCCGCGACACTCATGCCGGGTTCGAGCTTGAGCTTGGCGGCGATACGCTTGAGCTTGTTTCTCTGGGCCTCTTCGAGCGTGTCGGTCTCGGGGTCTTCGAAGAAGGCGCAGGAATAGTTCAAGCCCTCATCCAGGAAGAGACGATAGAGATCCGTTGAAAGATCGTAGTGATGGCGCGCATTGGCTGCTGCGACCTTGGCGGGATTAGCCTGCTGGCGACGTTTCAGGCCGCGCCACAGGGTTCGCATCAGCTTCTGGGACTGATGGGCACCGAGGCCGGCGCGATTGATGGAAAACAGATAAAGGAAATCGTAGACTGTCGAGCCTTCGCCAAAAGTGAGCGTGCCGTCCATATAGGCTTCACCGGCGTGAAGCTCGGGGTTGAAAAACAGCTTAGTATGCAGCGCCTTGTCATGGAGCCTGACATGAACGTCGGGGCCCAGCCCCTTGCCGCCGAAGACCTGCAGCCTCCCGTTCGCATCGGTCAGACGCATGGTCCCGTTGCGGATGAATTTCGTCAGAAGATTGGACAGCAGCAGCATCTAGCCTCCATTCCCACGCCTCCCGTGCTTGACGGCAGTCTTGACGCCAAACCAATCACTTGCAAGCGTTCTCGACATCGTTCAATGGAAGAGATGGCTCTCGGGAGGCTACCCGGATGTCTCCCGGCTGCAAAACACTCTGGAAATCAACTTTGCCTTATTCCATTCCCCGATTTGTGAATATTACAGTTTTCGCGCCGCACGGCGAAATGCGTCCGGGTAGAGAGGTGGCTTCTCAGTGAGTAAGCGCCGTATCGTCGTTACCGGTCTTGGGCTTGTGTCGCCGCTTGGCTGCGGCGTGGAGCCCGTTTGGAGCCGGCTGAATGCTGGCCAATCCGGTATCCGGCGACTTCCTGATTCGATGGTCCATGATGTCACCGCCAAGATCGGCGGGCGCGTGCCGTCGACGACGGAGGACCCCGAGGCGGGCCATGATCCCGATCGTGTGGTCGCGCCGAAGGATCAGAAGCGAATGGATCCCTTCATCCTGCTCGCGTTGACCGCGGCCGAGGAAGCGATCATCCAGTCGGGCTGGCGCCCAGCCAGCGCGCATGAGCGCGAACGCACCGCCACCATCATCGCCTCTGGCATCGGCGGCTTCACGACCATGAGCGAAGCCATGATCACGGTGCAGACCAAGGGCCCGCGACGGTTGTCGCCCTTTACCGTCCCTTCGTTCCTGGTCAATCTGGCGGCCGGGCAGGTCTCGATCCGGCACGGGTTCCGGGGGCCCATCGGCGCGCCGGTGACCGCCTGCGCCGCGAGCGTCCAGGCCATCGGCGACGGCGCGCGGCTCATCGCCAATGGCGAGGCTGACGTCGCCGTCTGCGGAGGCGCGGAATCCTGCATCGAGCGGGTCAGCCTCGGCAGTTTCGCCGCCGCGCACGCCCTCTCGACCCATTTCAACGATGCGCCCGAACGCGCCTCGCGGCCTTTCGACGTCCAGCGGGACGGCTTTGTGATGGGCGAAGGCGCCGGCATGCTCGTCATCGAGGCTCTGGACCATGCGCTGGCCCGAGGTGCAAGGCCACTGGCCGAACTCGCGGGCTACGGCACGAGTTCGGACGGCTTTCATATGGCGGCGGCGCCCGCCGACGGCGAAGGCGTGCAACGCGCGATGCGGCTTGCGATTGCCGCGGCGGGTATCGATCCTTCGGAGATCGGCTATATCAATGCCCACGCGACCTCGACGCCAATGGGGGACGCCGCGGAGCTCACGGCGATCAGCCGGATCTTCGGGCCCGATGCCGACGTGTCGATCTCCTCGACCAAATCGGCGACCGGCCATCTTCTGGGAGCGGCGGGCGCGGTTGAAGCGATCTTCAGCATCCTGGCGTTGCGCAATTCCATCCTGCCGCCAACGCTCAACCTCGAGGAGCGGGACCCGCTTGCAGGTGATCTCGACCTGATCGGCCCGCAGGCGCGCGCCAAGCCCATCAACTACGCGCTCTCCAACGGCTTCGGCTTCGGCGGCGTCAATGCGTCCGTCATCTTCAGCGGCATCTGAGCCTCCGCGCTAACGCGCGATCGCCTAGAGCTCGTCCGTCAGTTGCGGACCGGCTCCGCTTAAAAATAGACGGACACATTCATCACCGTGGGCGGAATCATATGGCTCCATCCGCGATGGATACGCGCGCGGGAGGCGCGCCGCCCGTGCCGTCTCGAGCGTTTCACAGGCACCCGCGTTTACATCATTGCCTGTTTCTTATCTTATCGCGTTACCTGATCCCGACGGATGTACCGTGGCAATGGATGACGTCGCTCCACAAGAACCATTGAAGCGCCGGCCTCGCGGCGAAGTGGTCAAAGGTTTCCTCGCAGCCGATCGCACACCGATGTGGATGACGATCCCCATGCTCCTTATGGGGGCCAGCGGGACTTATTTTCTTGCGCCCCGTATCAATGCGGAGTTCGAGGCACAAAAGATAAAAACCGACTTTGTTATCCGCAACTACACCGACCTCCGCACAAAGATGGAGGACTTCCAGGGCCTTTTCATGATGTCGGCGCAAAAGGCGGCCGCCGGCGAGGACGTCAAAGCCGAAGTCATCAAGCTCTACGAGTTGTCGGGGCGCGTCAGCGCGCAGACGTTATCGATGCTGCCCATGTTCACGACGGCTGAAGGCCCCAAAGCCACCGCGGAGCTGAACCAGGCCCTGAACGGCATGATCACCTTTCTGGTGGAAAATGCCGATGAGAAGCCGACGACCGATGCGGCGCTCCAAACTTTCAACGCGAACATGGTGGCGGCCCTGACGAAAATGATCCCGCCGCTGCTCGAGCTCTATGTGCGGATCGGCGACGTGGGACGGCTTGGCCCCACTGAAAAGGACGTCGATCTGGCGGCGAAGACATAGGTAACATGCCAACCTAGAGCGAGGCGAGCCCAGGTGTCGGAGCGTCTTTTTCCGAGGGACGCGCGACCGGCCTCAGATCACTCCGGCCGCAATGTTCACGCCCATGGCGAGAATGGCGGTGTTGAACAGGAACGACAGGACGGTGTGGCAGAGGACAATGCGGCGGATCCGTCGGGATTCGATCATGACATCCGATGTCTGCGCGGCCGCGCCGAGGTTTGCGGAGAAATACATGAAGTCCCAATAGTCCGGCTGGAAGTCCTCGCTCTTTCCGGAGGACGGAAAGCGTATGCCGGGATGGCTCTTCTCGCGCGCATAATACTCATGGGCGTAGTGGAGCGCGAAGCTGATGTGGACGATCAGCCAGGAGAACAGGATGGTCACCGTTGCCAGCGCGATATGCAGATTGCGGATCGTCGGTGCGAGATTTCCGACATTGCTGAACTCCACCACGATTGCCACCAGGCTCATCACGCTGGCGAAGATGGTGAACATCAGAATGGCGATGGCGCCATCATCCTCGACGGCCGCACGGCGACGCATCACCGCGACATCAGCCGTAAAGGCCATGCGGACAACCAGACAGAGATAGACGAGCGCGCCGCAATCCCAAGCGATCAGAAGCCGGGATGAGAGAGGAAGCGTATGCGGCAGGACAGCAGCCAACCCGACGATAATGGCGAGAAAGATGATGATCCGCGGCCGCGCGCGCAGACTGTTGAGAATGGACATCGGACGAACACCCGGCATGAAGCGGCAAGAGGGATTTGCGAAGCGGGCTCGGCAAGGTTCCTTGGGGAGGTCAGCAACGACGAGAGCGCATCGACTGGAACCAATCCCCAAAGACGGACCAGCCCTAGCCGCGCAACCGATACCAGACGATGATCCCGGCGGACGCGAGCGCGACGATGAGGATGAGCGTGAGGATGAGGGCAGACTGGTCGAGCCAGGCGACCGTGGGCACCGCGAGCCCCATGACGATGCCATTGCCGCACATCTGCCAGGAGCCGATATGCACACCGGCAACGAAGGTGCTGAGCGCCAGGATGAGGAGGATGATCAGGCCTGTCGAATCGATATTGGCGATCGCCTGTACGCTCGGCAGGAACACGAGATACATCGCCAGCAGGAACGCGCCCCAATGCAGCACCTGCGTCCAGACCAGCCGCCAGCGGCTTCGGGCGTCACGCGCCCCCGGCCAGCCGCCCATGATACAGACGAATGCGATGACAACCGCCATGCACTGCCAGTAGAGCGGGATCGGCTGGCGGGTCAGGCTGACATAGCCGACGCCGCAGGCGGTCAGGATGAGAATCGCGAGGTAAGGCAGCTCGCGTATCCAGAACCCCGCGCGATGCGCGGGCACCGTGGCGGCGCTATCCCCGGAACTCTCAAACCCGGAGTTTTCAAAATTGGCCATGGCTAGGTCTACTCCCACTTCCAGATTCACGCGGTACCGCTTGGCGTGCGGCTCCGCGTCGGAGCTGGCCAGTGGTTGGCAGCGGCCTCAAGCCGTCTCCGACCGTGCGACCAGAAAGCCGGCTCCGGTGCCTCATCGCAAGTCTCTCACAGCCTCTAGATTATCGGCCACCCGGGTGCCACAGCAATCATGGGAAAAGGCATAGAATTACGATGCGATGGCGGCCTAGAATCTTACGAAGAATTCATGGGTTTGAGAGGGTGCTGTAATTGGGGGTTTGTCATTGTCGGTTGTGAAGAGGGGCGCGATGTCCGCGTCCTGCGCACGGGAGCCTTGGGGGATAGGGCTTGTGTGTGAGCGTGACTGGAAAGACGATGATGATGGACAAGAATTCGCAGAGCCCTGCCACGTTGAGGTCGGATCGCCAGGCTGGGGTGTCGGCGCCTCGGTCGAGCCGGCGCAAGTCGCTGTTGCTGGGTGCGGTGGCGCTGGCGGCCCTGGGCACGGCGGGTGTGCTGCAGGGTCTGGTGGCCCCGCCCTATAGCCCGGCCTATGCGCAGCAGATCGCGCCGGCGCCGGCTGTGACGGTGCCCGGTCAGGCCTCCTTCGCCGATCTCGTCGACCGGGTGAAGCCGGCTGTGGTGTCGGTGCAGGTGAAGGTGGCGATCGACAACGTCCGCGATGACGGCGGCATGCAGCGCTTCGGCGGCCAGTCGGATGACGGTGAGTTCGGCATGGGCGGTCCCGGCATGGGCGGCCCGGGCAACCCCTTCGAGCAGTTTTTCCGCCGCTTCGGTGGCGAGGGCGGGCCGCGCGGCGGCCAGCGCCAGCAGCCGCGCCGCTTCGGCGAGGCGCAGGGGTCGGGCTTCTTCATCAGCCAGGACGGCTATGTCGTCACCAACAACCATGTGGTCGAGAAGGGCACCGAGATCCAGGTGAAGATGGATGACGGGCGCAGCCTGTCGGCCAAGGTCATCGGCACCGATCCGAAGACCGATCTGGCGCTTCTGAAGGTCGATGACGGCGGTCCGTTCCCCTATGTGCCGCTGGCGGGCGTCGCCCCGCGGGTCGGCGACTGGGTGGTGGCGGTCGGCAATCCCTTCGGGCTTGGCGGCACGGTGACGGCGGGCATCGTCTCGGCGCGTGGCCGTGACATCGGGGCCGGTCCCTATGACGACTTCATCCAGGTCGATGCGCCGATCAACAAGGGCAATTCGGGCGGCCCGACCTTCAACCTGTCCGGCCAGGTGGTGGGCGTGAACACGGCGATCGCCTCGCCGTCGGGCGGCAATGTGGGCATCGCCTTCGCCATCCCGTCCGAGACGGTGCAGTCGGTGGTGCAGCAGCTGAAGGACAAGGGCGCGGTGAGCCGCGGTTATATCGGCGTGCAGATCCAGCCGGTGACGGCGGATATCGCGGCGGGGCTTGGGCTCGACAAGGCGGAAGGGGCGATCGTGGCGCGCGTCGAGGACAGTGGTCCGGCGGCCAAGGCCGGCCTGAAGGCGGGCGATGCGATCGTGGCGCTGGATGGCAAGCCGGTCAATGATGCCCGCGTCCTGTCGCGGGAGATCGCCGGCCATGCGCCGGGCTCCAAGCTCGACCTGACGGTGTGGCGCGACGGCAAGACGCAGAAGATCGCGCTGACGCTGGCGACGATGCCGGGTGAGAAGACGGCGGCGCTGGGCGAGGATCAGGGCGCCGGCCAGGGCAAGCTCGGGCTGCAGCTGGCGCCTGCGGCGAGCGTCGGCGGCGCCGGCCAGGACGGCGTGGTGGTGATGGGCGTCCAGCCCGGCTCGCCGGCCGAGGAGCGGGGCCTGAAGACCGGCGACGTCATCGTCGAGGCCTCCGGCCGCAAGGTCGAGCGTCCGGCCGACATCACCAAGGTGATCGCCGAGGTCAAGAAGGAAGGCCGCAAGGCGGTGCTGTTCCGCCTGAAGACCGAGGACGGCTCGCGCTTCGTCGCTCTGCCGGTGGCGTAAGGCTTGACGGGGGAGGACGGTGCGCCGCGCCAAGCGGCGCATCGGCCCCCGCCCCCTCAGCCGCAAACCCCACAGCACCCACCCGCTATCCCCCTGGAGAGCCGGACCCCTGCCGGGGACCGTGATCGCGTACCGGCTCTCCAAAACGCGGCAGGCCGGCAACCATCAGCCAGCCTGCCGCTCTTCTTGTGAATGCGTGACACCGCAACACCGGCCGCGAGGAAGCGGGCTCTAGCTAGGCTTCGCCTTTGGCTGCGGTGATTTCGATCAGTTCCATCGGCCCACCGGGCTGATTATCATCAAAGACGGCCACCACAAGACGTCCTGTCCGCCAGGCCATGGTGTCGAGATTGGTCCGCCCGCGGTAGTGCCTGGGTCCATCCTTATGCGGCGTATGGCCATGGATGACATGGAAATCACCATGTCCCTCCTCGGCACCCGGGGCATAGCGCATCCATACCAGGGTCTGCGGATCCTGCGCCTCCAGCGGCAAGGCCGCATCCACGCCCGCATGGACATAGATCCTGTAACGATCTCGATAGAGGGTCTCCAGCGCTCCCAGCCAGGCGACATGGGCTGGGGGAACGGCACCGTCCGCCTCCCCTCCCCCCTTTCGGCTATAGGACTGCAGCGTTTCGCGGCCGCCATTATCGAGCCATCGCTGCGCGGGGGCCGTCCGCGTCAAGGCGCCGACCATCATCTCCTCATGATTGCCTCTGAGGCAGATCCAGCTCCAGCCTGCCGGCGGGCCTGCCATCAAGCGCGCAATGATCTGCCTGCTCTGCGGGCCGCGATCGACATAATCACCCGTGAAGACGACGGTGCCCCCCGCCGGCCCACGTTCCACGACAGCGGCCAGAGCCGCTTCAAGCAGATCAAAGCGCCCGTGCAGATCGGAGATGACGAAGGTTATGCTCATGATACTCACGTCTGCCACGCTCAATCACACCGATTCAGCGGACCATCACACGGTCCCCTAAAGCATTTTGCAGCGGGATGGAATTATCCGGCGGCAAAATGCGCTCCATCGACAAGACGAAGCAACACCGCTGCGGCAACCGCGCGCTGTTTTGCGCGTGGCGCTCCAGCTATCGGGTGATGTGCATAGACGTGGTCTGTCTGAAACTGGCGGCCATATAATGATGACGCGCCGGGATGCTCTGGGTTCCCGTTTCCGCATCGGCCAACCACAACGATGTCAGCACTGCTGATCGAGGAGCGATTGGTCTCCGCCCCATTCACGGACCATCGCCAGCGCCGCCTCTTGGTCTTAGCAATCGCCGAACGGGACAGTCGCGACGGCGTCGGCGGGCTGCGGCACCCCGCGCAGCAAGGGAAGGACACAATCATCCACCATGTGGCCGCCATCGCGCGCCAGAAGATCTGTCAAATTCGCGATCGCATCCTCGACGGATTCCCGTGTGGACCACATATGCTCGATGGTTTGTACCAAAATGGGATCGCCCACATGAGAAACGATGGTCAAGCCGGCTTCCAGCTCGATCTCAAGACTGTCTCCGTCGGCGCGAACGCGCGGATAGTTCCCCATTCCCCCAATCTCCCCAAATACTTACGTCAAATGATAGCATGCCCCGTCCCCCGAGGCAGTGCGCTACCGCATAGTCCGCCTAGCAAAAACTGTACAAAGCGATGAACAGCGATCACTGGATGCCTCGCTCAGGACGATGCGGCGGCCCGCGAACGAGCCCTGAGCCACATTTCCCTTACCAAAAGCGTTAAATCTTCACGGGCTCCTTCGTGAGGAATCCCATGCACAGACAGCCTTTCAGGGGATATTCGCGAGATCAATCCGCACTGCGCGTTACGGCGAAACGATATCCAGGCTATCCACCCTTCACAGGTCGTCGCCCGTCCCGAGATATGACATTTATACCGGCGTGCTCGGTGCATCCCAGAGTCACCATGAGCACGCCGTCTCGATATGAGACAAAATTGTTCTCAAATGGGATTCGCGCCGCTGGCGCTCATCGCTAGCGTGCGCGATCGGGCAAGATCTGCAGCGGAGGCGCGAGCGGCACAGCCTGAGGCGCCTGGGAGACCTGCGGTCGCGCGGGCCGCGAGGGACGCGCTGCCGGCTGCGCCGGCACCTCTACAGCCGCCTCGTTGACAGATCCCGAAAAGGGATCCAGATCCCTCGTATCCTGCGCTTCACGGGTGGGTCCACTCCCCGCAGCAGAGCGGCTAAGGCATCCTGAGCAGATCCCCATAACGGCTCGCCGCGCGGCCTGGTTGCGGCGCTCCATTTTATCGTCGAGCGCCTTCAACGCCGCATCGGCCTTTGCATGAAAGGCTTTTTGCTCCGCTGTCTCATTCTCGACACCGCCCTTCTCCGATGGCGAAGGGCTCAGAGGCGCAGCCTGCGCAGACGAAACACCGATCGCCAGGATCGTCAGTACAGCGGCATTGAATAAACAACGCTTCAACATGGCACTCTCGCGAACCCGCCGTCGGCGGTAAAACAATCAGCGCCATCGCGCCCTTGACTGGCTCGTCAACCCAAATGGGTCTTGATAAACCCACATGGGTCTTGGGCGGCAGCAGGTTATCGAAACATCCGATCTCCTCTGCCAGCTAACCGTGGCTTTGCCATGGCAGGGATGCCTTACTTCAGCCAATCGCCAGTCTGTTGCAAAGAATGCCACACGATATGTCAAACTTTTTTTAACGCCACCTCCGATCCTGTGTCTGGTTCGAGGGCGATATCTGCTGTATGGAGGCGCAGAAAGCTGTGCCGAAGGCACGTTCCTAAGAGGTCATATCGTTTTGAAGAGCGTAAAGGGTGCATCGTTCGCCGACCGGCTGTCGTCCGCAGCAGCAGCCAAGAAGGCCCTCGCGGCCTCTTTCCAGAAGAAGATCAACGACCCGGAATTGGCCGAGCGCCGCTCCGCCAATCTCGCTGTCGCGAAGGAGCGCGAGGAACGACTGGCGCAGCGACAGGCCGAAAGGCAGGCCGAGGAAGAGCGCCGGGCGACCGAAGAGGCCGCAGCGGCAGTAGCCCGCACGGAAGAGGAAACGGCCGCGAAGGAGAGGCTGCTCGCGGAGCAGAAAGCTGCTCGCGACGCACGCTACGCCGCACGCAAGGCTCGCAAGCGCCCCTGATTCTCAGCCTCATTTCTTCGGAATTTCAGGCTGCGCAGTCTTGGACCGAGAGGCGCCGCAGGATTCGCTGCGCCCCTGTGCTTTGCGGCCCTAACCGGCCTTGAAGCCGCCAGCAATCGCCACCTCTTCCAGAGGCAAGCGGTCGCTTGGCTTCTCGCGCGATGCAAGCCCCTCAGGCAGCGTCGACGCATCGCCGCGTTTGCCGATCGCGATGGCAGCCTCGATGCGGTAGCCATCAGCACCCCCAGGTTATTGGGGGCGTTTTCGTGATCGAAGCCGGTCATCGCGTGACTATGCCAACCGAGCAGCGTCGCCTGAAGCGCCAGGAAGCCCCAGGCCGCGCCGGCATCAAAGCTATGGCTGTAGGACGGAACATCCTCCTCGCCGCCCGGCGGGCGCATGGTCGCGCGTGACACGACAAAGACGAGCGCGCCCGCATGCGCAGCCCACGAACGATTGAACGCATTCAGGCTGCCCAAGAAGGTTTCCCAGTTGGCGTCGCCGCGCCGCGCGTAAAGAAATCGCCAGGGCTGCGCGTTGAAGGCCGACGGTGCCCACCGAGCCGCTTCAAGAATGACCTTCAGGGTCTCGAGTGGAATCTCCGCATCCGTGAAGGCGCGGGGGGACCAGCGATCCAGGAACACCTGGTGGATAGGATGCGTGGGCGAACGATGTGCTTGATGGGTCATGGGATACTTCGCGGGAGGTGACACATATCATTGTGCAAGTGCACAATGGACATAGTCCTTGTCATTCCCGACAAAAAGGCCCGCCATCTTATTTTTTTGTGCCTCGCAGCAATCCACAGATGGGCTAAGGAATTTAGACGCCTGGGAGCAGGCCTCGCCTCGCGCCGGGGCCTTCAAGTGCCGCCACCATCGCCCTCGTCGCCCCACGCGAGCCGGGCGATCTGCTGTCGCACATCGACCGGCCAGGCGTGTGTGATGGCCTGGAATTGATCACGATCCGCCCTGAACAGCGCCCGTGTCGCCTCCTCGAAGCCAGCCCAGTTTCCTGCCATCGTCGCCATGAAGCGATAAGCGCGATCGCGACCAGCCCGGGCTTCCGCCTGACCGTCATCATCCCGGCGTGCGGCCTCGACAAGGCGGCGCAAGGTCTGCGAGGCTCCGCCCGGCTGCGTGGCGAGCCACTCCCAATGGCGCGGCAACAAGGTCACCTCCCGCGCGACAACACCGAGCTTCGGCCGCCCACGGCTGCGCTCGCCCGCGGCGGACTGGGGCGCGATATCGGGCTTCGCGGCCATTGCGGCGTAGCGCTCCGCGACATCAGCGGCAGAGCCACGTAAATCGAGATCAACAACCTGTCCTGTCGCATCGTCGAAGGTCAGAATTTCGACCTCTGGGTTGCGTGCGACGGCAGAATGAACCGCCAGCGCGACATCGACGCGCGCGCCCCGGGCCAGCAGGGCTTCGCCATAGAAAGCGATTAAACAGGCAGGGTCCGATTGGGACATGACCATCTCCAGTTACCGACGGCGCTATTTATATCCGGATAAAATTTTCTTGCAAATATTATCCGGGTAAAATATCCAGCCACCCTGTGCGATAGGGAGATGTCCATATGAAGCCTGAGGAACGGAAGGCGCTCGTTGCCGCCTACAAGGAGCGAAAGACGGCCGCCGGCCTCTTTGCGGTTGAATGCACGGCGACGAGCGCCCATTGGGCTGGCCGGGCGCCGGATCTCTCCACCATCTGGAACAGGCTCGAGTTCACCTTGAGGCAAGGGCTACACCGCCATGCCGGGCTGCAAAAGGCGTGGCTTACCCATGGACAGGGCTCCTTTCGCCTCAAGATACTCGAGACGATTGACGGGGATCTGCCTTCTTTCGCCGCCGAACGCCTGCTGCGCGAACGCCTCGCCTATTGGTGCGCGGAATTGAGGGCCGAAAAGCTTTGATGCCGGCTCGCCGGGCTCACACAAAACCGATCCATCGTCCGGCAACAAGAGCCAGCAACCAGAGCACGGCCGAGGCGACAGCACGCAGGCGCACACCCATGGCGACCCGCGCGCCGCGCAATGCCGCTTGGAAATCCCGGCTGCGGTGCTGGAGGAGCACATTGGCGAGTGCCAATCCCAGGAGGCCAAGCTTCGCCAGGAAGGCCGGATTCCCGGCATATTCCACCGGACGCACGCTGAACAGCCATAGCCCTGTCGCGATGGCAAGCACGACGCCTGTCGCCGCCACGCGAGACAGGAAAGGGCCGATGACGGCAAGCGACGTTGAGCGATTGAAGCCCATCAGTCGGAGATCGAGCGGCAGGATGCCGCCCAGGATCAGCCCGATCGACAGGATATGGGCGGCATTCACGATTAGATAGGCCGAGCCGGAATTCTGCAGCCATACGGCCCCCGGCCATGTTCCCATCCAGGTGAGGATCGGATCCAGCAACGATTCCACGCGATGGATCAGTTCGTCTGGATCCGCTCGGGATACATATCATAGTTCTTGCCGGCAACGACGATGCGGACCGCCTTCATATGCGTCTTACTGTGGTCGCGGTTGCGGTTACCGATGGCCGTGATGGCATCGCCGACCTTTGCCGTATTGCCGGTGAAACCGGAGCGAGCCGTCTGGTTTGGATTGCCGAGATCGACCTGCCAAACGGCGCCATCCTCTGCCTTGACGTGGAGCATCGGATGCGGCGGAGCCATCGCGATCGACTGGATGTGTCCCTTGAGTTCAATTTGCTCGCCATCCGCCCATGACCAGCCGTGGTGCGCAGCAGCGGGAACAATGACAGCGGCCGCGACTCCCGCGACCGCCAGCCCCAGAACCAGGCGCCTGTAAGTCAACGATAGCATGGCTGCCTTCTCCTGCATTGCGAGTGGTCCGTGATCACCCCGTCAATATGCGCGGTTGTCCGACGGGCTGTCTTCAAAAGCGCGTCATATATGCCCCACGATCCTGTCCTGACGCTCTGAGGCCGACATGACGACACGGTCCCGGCCGGCTGCCTTGGCGGCATAGAGTGCATTATCGGCAACCAGCAAAAGGTGATCGACGTCCGAATGGTCCGATGGAGAAGACCCGCATCCGATCGATACGGTTGCCGACACATGGCGCCCATCTCCCAACACAACACGCTCGGACGCGAACAATGTCCGAATTCGCTCTGCAATCCCGTAGGCCTCCTCGGCCGTGCAGTCAGCGAGGGCGATCGCGAACTCCTCCCCTCCCATCCGCCCGAAGGCGTCCGAGGTGCGCAGGCACCCCGACCCGCACCGCGCGAACGAAGCCAGGACAGCGTCACCGGCAGCATGCCCGAATCTATCATTGATGCTTTTGAACTGGTCGATATCCGCCATCAGGACCGCGATCGGCCGTGCGTTGCGTGTGCATTCCGCCACAAGCGCGGAGGCCTTGTCCCGGAATGCACTCCGATTGAGAAGGCCGGTCAGTTGGTCGTGCTCGGCCAATCGCTTGAGCCGGTCGAGAAGCTCATTCCGCGTTGCCATGACGCTGGCGACGGTAATAGGCGCCAGCGCCATCAACATGATGCCGATACGGATCGACATCTGGGCATGCTGCGCGTCGTAGTCGATGGCGACAGGAAGATACCCGTTTGAAATGGCGAGCAGAATCCAGAAGCTGAATAGTAGCGTCAAAGCTGAGGTGACGAACAGACTATAGGTCAGCGCACACCACAGAAGCGCGGGCGCGGGAAAAGCCATGGCCCCTGGCCCACCCACGAGCACCGAGGCAGCCGCCGATCCTATCAGAGCAAGGACTGGCCAGATCGAGACAAGCCGGATATCCCGAGAAGCGGCTGATTTCCGCAAATTCCGCCATGCTACATCGGGAAAGCTCAGCATGAGCGGCAAGATCGCCATGAAATTGACGAGCTCGGTGGCAAACCAGAACGTCCAGCCAGACACCGCCCCCTTACCGAACAAAATCGGATTGGCAATTGCACCTATGACCCCTGCTGCCGCCGAAGCTGCAGCCGTAATAGCCACCAGATACAAGACCGATAACGGGCGGCGGAGGCGTCTATACTGCTCATCAAGTCTGGAGAACAGCACATACCCAACCCCGACACCGAACATGTTTGCCGCTGAAAGCAGGAGCGTCGAGAGCAACGACCCGCCAGTCACAAGATCAGCGGCAACATATCCAAGCGCTGCCGCACACCACCCCGAAGGTCTTGCCAAGTTTTGAAAACGCACCATCAAGCCAAGCAAGACAGCGTTTGTCGGCCAAAAGGCAGCCAGATCTCCGATAGGACGTGTCAATATTCCGAAAATCGAGGCAGCAAAAACGCAAGACCATACGACGATAACCGCGGTTACATCCGCGGTTCTGGCCCCGTCGAACTCCCCGGCTGGGCGAAGCCCTGGTGCGCGGGTTTGCATGGCCTTGCGCCTCCAATGTCCTATCAGGCTACCGGAAAAGTATCGTACGGCAAGCAGCATCTTGTCCGCCGCATGGCATGGCTGGCGCGGCATTTGGGGCGTGCCACCGCCGATCTTTCCAGGTCAATCGCGGGGACGCGCGGACCTCCGAAGACAGCGCGAACACAACGGCCGCCTTTTCATCACATCACGCCAGGGTGATGGTACCCCGTTCTTCCACTGCAACCGTAGTATGTTAATAAGACCTCCTTGAGGGGCCGCCGATTTGCGGAACCGCTTTTTGGGGGAAACGGGATGGGGGCAATCGCGTTACTGCAGCTCGCGGGCGGTGAGGAATGACCGGCTCCAAAAAGATGGATCATAAGGTCAATGCGCAGACACGGCCGAATCAGGATGGCGCGAGCGCCCATGCCCGCAGCCGGCAAGTTCTGGCGGCAAAGCTGCAGCTGACATCACTGGCGCTGAATTGTACGACCCACAAGGAGATCTGCGCCCGATTTTCCGCTGCCAATGCTCTGACAGCATTCACCCCGCAAAACGCCTACAAATGGCTTGCCGGAAAGGCGCTGCCTCGCCTGTCCAGCGTCTATGCCGACTGGGCCGTCGTTTTGGACGGCCGTCTCACGCCAACCTTCATCGCGGCCTCATCCTTTATCGAATTCGCCGAGGCCTTGAGCCGGTCCCACGCCTTGCCCGAAGGGGCTATCGGCCGACTGTCACCCGGTGGCCCACCGGCCGAAGCGCCTGAGATAACGGACAAACCTGGCGACCGGCCAGCGTTGCCGGCCGAACGCACGTCGCAGTGGAAGGCGGACCACGTCCTGCCGGGCCGCTATTTAGCGATATCTCCGGCGTGGTCCCCGCTCGAGATGGGACGGCTGGTGGTGGGGCATGTCGAGATCGGTGCGCTCGACAATCATCAATCGACGATAACCTATTGCGAGCACCTCTTCGGTCGGACGCTCGTCCTGTCGGGCGACATGGTGACCGATGCACGTTATGCGCAAGCCATTCTGCACGCGGATTTCGCGCGACGGGTTTGGGTGCTCAATCTGCACCTGCCGCCATTTCCGGCCAGCCTGCTCACCGGCCTGCTCAGCGGATCGGCCGTCCTCGACTTTGATGGACGGTTGCTGACGGGACGCATTCTGCTCATGCGCGACTACAATGACGGGGCGATCGGCGCCTTTCCCACCTATGCCGCGCCAGACCCCGGGCTGGTCGACAAATGGCTCTCGCGGCTCGGCTACCGCGAAGGCAAGGAGCGGCTGACCTTCGCGAAGAATGCCGTCGACTTCGCGCTGGGCACCCGCGATGGCACCCTCATCGATGTGCCGCCCGAGGATCAGCGGGCATTGGGGCTTGCCCTGGACAAGCTGGCGCCCCTTGAAGGGCGCCAGAGTGCAGCACAGGAGATGGATCGCTATTCATCGACCGCGAAAATAAAATCCTTGCTGCCATAAGCGCGCGCGGGAAGGCCCATCACGAGCACTTCGTTTCCGTCTCCGAAGTCTATGAGAATATTCTCGCCGTGGGAGCCATAGGCGTGGATTTTGCCGCGAAGCTCGGAAATGCCGTGAATGCCATAGGCACTCACATCGATCTTGTCTTCGCGCGGCCGGAAGTCATGGATGATATCCTTGCCGTTGCCCGGCCCGAACACGAAGATGTCCCGTCCCGTGATCGCGCCGGCCTCGACCTCGGCGGCATCCCCCCACATCTCGTCATTGCCGGAGCCGCTGATCAGCACATCGTCACCCGCGCGGGCACCCGCCGCCAGGGTCTTGGCATCGCCATACAGGAAGTTGGTCACGTCGCTGTCCGCGCCGACATTGCCGGCACTGATCCTGTCATTGCCACCGGTCGCGCCCGCCCCCAGGGTGATCGCGTCACCATAGAGGATATTCTGGGCCGACGGCGTCGACACCCCGATCAGCTCATCGTTCCCTCCACGGCCAGCTCCGCCGATGAACAAGGCATCGCCGATGAGGGTGAAGGTCCCGGCGAAGCCGTTGTCATTCACCAGCAGCGTGTCATTGCCGCCGAAGGCGTTGTCGAGGATATCGAGAGCGTCCCCGATGAGCCAGTTCTGTCCACCTGTGGCGGTGATGCCGCCCACGATGGTGTTGTGGCCACCATGCACCTCGTCGAGCAGCCGCCCTGTCGCATCGCCGAAGACGACGAGGTTGTCACCCGCCTGCGTGAGCGTGTGGTTGGGGAGCGTGGCCGTACCGGTGACATCGCCGTCGGTCTCGCCGAACACCACGGTCGCGTCGTCAGGCCAGGGCGTGGTAGCGGCCCAGGCCGATCGCGGAAACACCGTATCCGCCGTATCCGCGAATTCCGCGCTGCGTATGAAGGCTTCCGCCACCGTGGCGAATGACGCGCCGTCCGTGAGCACCCCAACCCAGTAAGCGGCGCCAGCCGCATCGGGCTCTCGGCCGAGGATCGTGGCGTAAAGCCGGCTCACCGCGACCTCGGCGCTTGGCTGCTCGAACTCGGCGGCCGCGATGAAGGCATGGGCGATGTCGCCCAGGCTCATGCCCTTCGCGCTTTGCTCGCTCCAGAACGCCAGGCCGGCATCGTCCGCCTCACGCCCGAGAACGACCTTGTAGAGGGCAGCGATTTCGGCCTGATCAACCGCAAAGAGGTCGATGACCGTGTCGTCGAACTGGATTTTCTGGATATTGGCGAGCTTGTCGACATGGCCCGTGGCCGTGTCGGTCAGATAGGCGATGCCACCTATGAATGCGACATCGAACTGGCTGCGGATACCTTCGACGACGAATGTATCAACGCCAAGACGGCCATCGATCACCTCGCTCTCGGACGCCCCAACTTTCTGATCATCGCCGTTGGTCAGTTCCGTACTATATGAACGTGCTGAATTACTCATTTTCCCACCGAAGGATGATCTGATTGCCGAGGAGCAGTGGATATCCAGCCTAGGCTCAGGACTCATTGATTGAGCCAGAAGATGAAGGTTGCGGCGAAAGCGATGGCTGACAGGAAGGTGTGAGCACATCGATCGTATCGGGTGTGGATGCGGCGCCAGTCCTTGAGGCGAGCGAACATGTTCTCGATGCGATGGCGCTGGCGATAGAGCGCACGATCGTGCGGGATGAATATCTTGCGATTGATTTTCGAGGGGATGCACGGGTCGATGCCGCGTGCGACGAGTGCGGCTCTGAACCAATCGGCATCATAGCCTCTGTCGGCGAGCATGGTTTTGGCCGGCGGCAGGGCCTCGACCAAGATGGCAGCGCCCTTGAAGTCGCTGGCCTGCCCTTCGCTCAGCGCCAGTCGGAGCGGGCGGCCGCTGCCGTCGCAGACGGCGTGGAGCTTGGAGGTCAAGCCGCCACGGCTGCGCCCGATACATCGGGGTAGAGCCCCTTTTTGAGGAGGCTGGCGGCGGTGCGATGCGCCTTGAGATGCGTGGCGTCGATCATCAGGCGATCCGAACTGTCGCTATCGCCCGCCAGTTCGGCAAAGATCCGGTTGAATACGCCGAGCCTGCTCCAGCGGATGAAGCGGTTGTAGATCGTCTTGGGCGGACCATAGGCGGCTGGCGCGTCGCGCCATCGCAGGCCGTTGCGGATCACGAACAGGATGCCGCTCAGCACACGACGGTCATCGACCCGCGCGACCCCGTGCGATAGCGGAAAATACGGCTCAATCCGGCGCATCTGCGCCTCCGACAGAAGCAGCAAATCGTCCATGGCGACATCTCCTGACGCCATGGAATCAATCACCGCCCAAGCACGCAACCTATTTAATAGGTCCTGAGCCTAGTTCAAGCCATCCGGAGAAGCCTCGGAAATAAATGCCCTTTTTTGGAAGATTTTAGAAAATGAGGAATGCCAGGGTCTATAGTGAGCTATTGAAGCAGC
Source organism: Hyphomicrobiales bacterium (assembly GCA_930633525.1). Classification (NCBI taxonomy): domain Bacteria; kingdom Pseudomonadati; phylum Pseudomonadota; class Alphaproteobacteria; order Hyphomicrobiales; species Hyphomicrobiales bacterium. Next base: position 1,847,394 of record CAKNFP010000001.1, on the reverse strand, counting down.
AGACGGGAAGGTTCTCTAGCGTCGTCTGAATGTGCCTGCGCCATCTGTGCCGCCGCCCTCGGCAATCTGCATATCGCAAGATGCTCGTTGGAATAGGTGCCAAGCTCGTGCATCGCCGAGAGTTCGAAGCCACCGCGGCGGGATCCCGCGACAGCTGAACGGATCAAGTTGGACCGGCCCTCGCTTGTCATGCGCGCCGGAAGGCGATGAAGGGACGATACGCAGGCTCCCACCTACGCCCGGCGGCGTCATGCCGATTCCATTGAATCGATTGACGCCGGGCCGCCCGCCAGATCTTGACAGCGAATACTATTGCGCGCATCAAATAATCGCCCAGCGTGACGCTGGATTTATTATACGAATATATGAAACAAGATGGACCGATCGCTCTCCTGTCGATTGGCCGTCTTCGATATTGAGCTGTTCTCTCCCGCACATCTAGAAAATGGAGTGGGCATCGGCGCTCTTTGCGCGCCGTTGCTTGCCCCGAGACAAGATCATTCCTGGTCGCGCTCCACGCCCAACGACGGCATGTCGGTCAACCGTTTAGCCCTAACGATGTGTCCGCATGGGCTGTGACGTCGGCAAATGGGGAACCGCCATGGCAGATACGCATTCGAACGAAGCGCAGATCCCGCAATCGCCCCTGTGTTTTACCAATCGATGCTACAGACTGGTCACAGCTCTCGCCTCCCGGGCAGCGCTTCTGGGCGCGACCGCGCTCATGTCCGCGGCGATCGCATCGCCGGTGACCGCGCAGGCCCCCTCGCCGGCACCATCATCGCCAACGCCGCCCAATATCCTCGTCATCATGGGAGACGATGTCGGCTGGTTCAACATCGGCGCCTATCATCAAGGCATGATGTCGGGTCGCACACCCAACTTGGACAGGCTTGCCTCGGAGGGCCTCCGATTCACCGACTATTATGCCGAGGCGAGCTGCACGGCCGGCCGCGCCAATTTCATCACCGGAGAAATACCGCTGCGCACCGGCTTGACCACGGTCGGACAAGCCGGCGCCGATGTCGGTCTCCCCGATGAGGCCGTCACGCTCGCCACGGTCCTCAAGGCGCGGGGCTACGCAACCGGCCAATTCGGCAAGAACCACCTGGGCGACCTCAACAAATATCTTCCGACAACCCATGGCTTCGATGAATTCTTCGGTTATCTGTACCATCTCGACGCCATGTCGGATCCCTATTGGTTCGACTACCCCCAGGACTGGATCGACAAATACGGCCCGCGCAATCTGGTGCGCAGCTATGCGACGACGGTCGATGATCCAACCGTGATGCCGCGCTGGGGACGGGTCGGAAAGCAGCGCATCGTCGACGAGGGGCCACTGGCGCCCTTCCCGGACATGGCGGGACGGCAGAACTGGCAAGAAGGCCGCAAGGCCAAGTACAACATGGAGACTTTCGACGAAGTCCTGGTACAGGCCAGTTCAAATTTCATGGATCAGGCCAAGAAAGACAACAAGCCGTTCTTCATCTGGCATAACACGACGCGGATGCACGTCTTCACGTTCCTCCCGCCGAAATACCAGGCCATGATGAATTACCAGTCCAACTACGGGCTGGAAGAAGCGGGAATGGCGCAGATGGACGATAGCATCGGCGCCTTGCTGCAGCATCTCCAGGATATCGGCGAGGCTAACAATACGATCGTGATCTTCACGACCGATAATGGCGCCGAGGTCTTCACCTGGCCCGATGGCGGCATGACGCCGTTCAGGGGTACCAAAGGCACTGTCTTCGAAGGCGGGTTCCGCGTGCCAGCCATCATCCGCTGGCCGGGCAAGATCAAGGCCGGCACGGTTGAAAACGGTCTCTTCTCTGGTCTCGACTGGTTGCCGACACTCGCGGCAGCCGCTGGTAACCCGAACATCACCGAGCAGCTGCTCAGGGGCGTCAAACTCGGCGACCGGACCTACAAGAACCATCTCGACGGCTATAATCAGATGGACCTGCTGCTCGGCAAGGGACCGTCGGCGCGCCACGAACTCTTCTACTTCGGCGGGCCGCAGCTTGGGGCCATCCGCATCGATGACTTCAAGTTCCAGTTCTTTCAACAGCCCTATGGCTGGCCTGGTGAGAAAGTCACGACCGACATGCCCTCGATCGTCAATCTCCGCCAGGATCCGTTCGAGCGTACGCCCTCCATCCGCGGTGAAAACCTGAATAACCTCGGGGGCGGGTACATGAATGATTTCTACGCCCGGGAGTTCTGGCGCTTCGTGATCGTCCAGCAGAGGGTTGCGGAGCTGGCGCAGACGGCGCTGGAATACCCGCCGATGCAATCACCCGCATCGTTCAACCTCGAGGCTGTCAAAGCAAAGATCGACGAGACCCTCAGGAACCGTGAAGGTCAATAGTCGCGATCGCGCCGGCGATTTTTCGTCGCCGGCGCTTGCCTTACCGTGGGATATGTCCGAGTCCGGGATGTGCCATCGGCGTGTTGGGGGGCAATTCGCCGTGGTGCATCCCGTGGCGCGCGTGAACGCACCTCTGGCGCCGCCGCGATCCGCTCCGCACCGGGGAGGTCACCGCCTCAGAGCCATCAGGTGCTGCTGCGCGTCGCGCTCCAGCTCGGGCTGCCGGCGTCGCCTGCGCTCTCCATCCGATCCTCGGTGACGCGCCCTTTGTAGACCCGGCCATCGGCGGTGAAGGTGATGTCGGCACCATTCATCCTGGCGTCTATCAGAGGCAGGCTCTTGCCATCCTGGATCAATTCGCCCGTCAACGTCTGGAACTTCTGTGTCAGCTTTAGCTCCGCGTTGTCGAGCTTCCAGGTGCCAGCGACTTTGGCCGGCACGATCCATTTATGAGCATTGCAAAAAGACTGGCAGTCGGCACCGGATTCGATGCTCTGGTCCGGCTCCCAGTCATCCATCATGAAGGTGTTGGATACCACGCGCGTTCCCGGCTTCATCTCGAGGATGGTCGGGCGTAGTCGCAGATTGAGTTCCGGCAGCAGGAAGAGCGTCAATACGGTCGCATCCGAGAAATCGGTCTTGAAAATATCGCCCTGAGCGAAGGTGGCGCGATCCTTGACCCCCTCACTTTCAGCCGCACGTTGTGACAGCGTGACCAGATCGGGATTATACTCGATGCCATGCGCGCGAAGACCGCGCTTGGCAGCTGTAATCACGGTTCGTCCGTCACCGGAACCGAGATCGATGAGATAGTCATCCGGCGTGACCTCGGCCATCTCAAGCATGCGGTCAACAAGGGATTGGTGGGTCGGCACCCAGACGACGTCCTTGCCGGCCTGTCCGGATTCAGGCTGGTAGGTCGGCGTGCCTGTTTGCGCCGGCTGGGCTGGCTGGGCCATGGCCACGCCGAGCGAGAGGATGGATGCTGCACATGCAGTCGCCAAAAGACGGATCGGCTTCATGGGACATTTCCTTCGATAGGAGGGTGGTCTGGTCGCATCAGTCGATAACAGGCGTTATCGCTGCATTGGGCGCAGGGGAGGGCCTGACCGCTGCCGTCCGGCTCTCCTCCGGGCGGCGGAACAAGAGCAGGGGCGCGCCGGCGGCAACGGCCGCGAGCCCGACCAGCGCGCCAAATCCCGTATAGGCGACGCTGGCATGCAGCATGTAGACGCATCCCGCACAAAACAGCAGGGGTGTCACGGGGTAGAACGGGACACGAAACGGCAGTTTGCGATCGGGCTCGCGCCAGCGCAGGACCATCAGGGCGGTCCCGACCAGCAGCAGAAAGCCCCAGAACACAGGCGCCGTATAATCCACCATGGTCTGGAAGCCGTCGCGGCTCGCGGACCCCAGCGCAACGAGCGCGAGGGCGACTGTGCCTTGCAGGATAAGGCCATTGGCCGGCGTCCGTCCGCGCGGATCCCATTCGCCGACCCGCGGGAGTAGCGTCATGTCGCGCGCCATCGCAAAATAGACACGTGCGCCGGTGAAGATCGTGGCATTGAGGGTGGAGAGCGCCGCCGCGATGATCGCGATGCTGACGATCACGGCCCCACTCTCCCCGGCAACCGCGCGCATCATGTCGGCCGCGACCGCGTTCGATTGGCGCAGGCCTTCAAGGCCGAGAATGCTCAGAAGCGCGGCATTGGCGAGCAGATAGATACTCACCAGGATAGCGGTCCCGATGAGCAGCACCCGCGGAACATTACGCGGTGCATCACGCAACTCACCCGAAAGATAGGCTGCCTCGTTCCAGCCACCATAGGTGAGCAGCACGAAGATCATCGCCAACCCCAAGGCTCCAGCCGAAGGTGAGGCGGCTTCCCTGACAGGAGGAGCGTCCCCACCCCATAGAAATGCGGCCAGGATAATGGCGGCGATGCAGCCGAGTTCGAGAAAGGTTACAGCGATCTGCAGTCGCTTGCTTTGCAATGTTCCAATCACGTTCAATCCTGTGACCGCGACAACTGCAAGAGCCGCGTAGACTACCACGCCATGGGGCCCCAGCGGCAGCACTTGCGCGGCATAGTCACCAAAAACGAAGGCAACAGCCGCGATCGCGCCGGTCTGGATCACCGAGCCCCGCGCCCATCCGAACAGCATTGCAACCGAGCGTCCATAGGCGCGCGAGAGGAAATGGTACTCTCCGCCCGCATGCGGATGGGCTGCCGCGAGTTCGGCATAGCAAAGCGCACCAATCAGCGTGATGAAACCGCCCACAAGCCACACGGCCAGGAACGCAAACTCAGTATCGACATTTCCTGCCACAAGAGATGGCGTACGAAATATCCCAATTCCAACGACAATTCCGACCAAAATTGTAACTGCATCGAATACAGACAAGCTCTCCTGTGGCTCAGAATGACTCTTGGGCGGCATCGAAATCCCTCTCCGTCGTCCAAAATCTGTCGATATCCTATCAATTGCGAGAGATACCCCTCTCCTCAAATCACCATTACGTTATTCCATTATGATGGTGGCTTCATACGTTCACAGATCCGTTACCCGCTTGAAACAATATACTTACGCTCGCGCTTCTGTCGGAGACCGAGAACCATACGACCCGCCAAGACACGGCTCGCCATTTTCCCCGTCCGTGCTTGCCTGAGGCCAGTGCGTTAGGTGGTGAGCCAAAACGAGCACGACGAAAAATTCGCAGCTGGCGAGAGGGTGGTGCTGGGGCCGAGGCTGACCTGTCCTTCTGCGAGTGAGAAGGATTGATGGCGCCTGTTGGAAGGCATCTCCGCGAGATATCGCGAGGTCTCTCGGGGCCAGCGCTGAAAGCGGTCAGGTCTGACAATGATCAGACTTGTCACCTGCATGGTCCTGAACCGGCAGGTGCCTCGCAAATATCCTGACGAGACCGCGATTAGCGAAAGCGCAACTCAATGATGACCTAAAGAACCCTATTTGGGCTTAGGTTGAGTTCCGATCATCGGCGGGAACCCCTCGCCTGCTCGCGAAACTGGCGCGGTGTGACGCCCGTCATCCGGCGGAAAGCGCGGCTGAAATGCGCCGGATCCGTGTAACCGGAGGAAAAGGCTACATCGATGATCCGGCAATCCGTGTCAAGCAAAAGCCTGCTCGCATTCTCGTACCTTACCGTTTCAAGTATGGTGGAATAGGTAAGGCCGACACCGGCGAGCTTGCGCTGAAGTGTTCTCGCGCTGACGCCTGCAATATCGGCGATCTCGGCTAGATCCGTTCTTCCCTCATCTAGATAGGCTGGCAACATCAGCTTGAGGAGTTCAACAATGTCATTGGCGGAAGGGCCGGCGTCGTGATCTTGCGGCGGTGGAAGCCGTGCGGTCGACATGTTGGAGAGGCCGAGGAGCGCAATCGGCACGCTGATCCAGGCTGCATGCTCGCCCGATAGAAATCGCACATTCGGCCAGAAGGAGCGTGTCGCCGGGCTCGGCGCATAAGACGCTTCAAAGCCAATCGCCGTCGGCATCCAATCTGGCCCCGCGAATTGCCGAACGATGTACACCGAGAAAATGTTCTGGATCCATTGCGCGTGCTTCAGATGCAGGAGCCCCCTTGTCCCTGCGAGCCTGCTGCAGACCCGCACATGATCCGTGTCATGTTCGATCCACATGCTCAAAATAGTGTCTTCTTGCGACGCGCAATGGCAGGCGTACCGCAGCGCGACGAGCAGTGTCGGCGAATGAGCGATCAGGGCGCGTGTCTTTTTTCGCATATGGGAGTAACGCAGTCGCTGGGCCGCGAGAAAGCCGAAATCATCGATGCCCTGGCTGCGCCGGGCCGCTTCCACCAAGCGGAGTGCTGGCAGAAGCGGGAGGTAAAGATCGCTCTTCTCCATCAGGGATGAGGGTAGCCCATGCGTCTCCAGAAGAGCGTCAACCGGCGCCCCGATATCGTCGAGGATACTGACGAAAGGCAGCAGAAACTGGCCGCGCGTCAAAGGGATTTCAGCCATTGAACCTCGCCGTGTTTACGGGATAGCACTCTTCACCAGGCAGATTCCCGAAGAAAGGGCCATCGGCCACAGAGGCATAATAGCCGGTCGCGATTGGCGCGAAATGGCAAGACCGGTAACGCCAGCATGGATATCCAAACCTTTGCACATGCGGGGGCACGCGCCTTTCGGATGTGGGAGGCGAAGGGGGAGAACGCCTCCTTGCGCAGCGGCCGGTGCGGGTAGCGCGGGGGGGAGGCCCGCGCCGGCCGTTGTGCGAGCGGCATCGATGTGGCTGCCGTTGAGGGTACCGGGTGCTCCATCCGATTATCAGAGCGACGGCTTTCGTGACGACGTAGCGATGCATCGCCCCGCCGTCGCGGCGACTTACCAATTTTGACCCGCACGTCTCAGGTCGGGCAGCGCTGAAGGAAATGGGAATGTCTACGACAGCCAATGCGGCTCGGGCCGCCGGCGTTGCCGCGTTTGTCTTGCTCGCGCTTTGCGGGCAGGCCCTTGCCCAATCGGGCGAGACTCACCCCAACGTCACCGACCCGCATTTCAAGATAGCCCCCGGCTATCTGGAACGGTCCGACTTGCCGGACAGCCTCGTCCTGCTCGGCCCGCCGCCCGCGACGGATTCGGCGGCGCTCGCCCGGGATGAGGAAGCGCGCAACGCGACGATCCCCTTGCGCAACACCGGGCGCTGGAAGCTCGCCGCCATGGACGCCGATCTTGCTTTTCCGCAGGCTGCCGACAATTTCTCCTGCGCCATGGGGGTCCGGATCGGCAGCGAGCAAACCCCCCGCCTCTACGCAATGATGCAGACGATGCTGTCCGATTTTGGCCTCTCCACCTATGGCGTGAAGAACAAGTACAACCGCACCCGCCCCTTCGTGGTTCATAACGAAGCGACGTGCCGCGCCGATCAGGAGGCCCTTCTCAGGACTGATGGCTCTTATCCATCCGGCCATACGGCGGCAGGCTGGGGATGGGCCCTCGTCTTCGCGCAGATCAATCCCGAGCGCGCGGATGCACTGCTCAAGCGCGGCATCGAATTCGGACAGAGCCGCGTGATTTGCAATGCGCATTGGCAAAGCGATGTCGATGCCGGACGTATCATGGGGGCCGCGACCGCTGCGCGGCTGCAGACCAACCCGGCCTTTCTCGCCGACCTCAAAGCCGCGCAGGCGGAAGTGAAGGCGGCGAAGGCAAGGCAGGCGAGCCCGATGCCGGATTGCAGCGCTGAAGCCGCCGCCTTGTCCGGCCCGTGACCAAGCGCTCACGCTGACTGGGCCTCCGTCCCGAACGGACGGCGAACGCAGTTCGGGACTTTCTCGCGACTTCTGGCCCCCGACAGCGCCTTTCCACCCCCTTATGTTCCATTCAACCCAAATCCGCACTTGCCTTTCCCCGGCCGATTTTCTAAGGAAATCAGCCAAGTGAGATTGATCGGGGCATAGCGCAGTCCGGTAGCGCATCTGCTTTGGGAGCAGAGGGTCGCAGGTTCAAATCCTGCTGCCCCGACCATCCTCGCAAGCGATCTATATACCCCCTCGCGGGGCGTAGGTACGTCAGGAATCCTGGAATGAGCGCGCGCATCTACAAGCCTGCCCGGAATGCCATGCAGTCTGGCGTTGCCAAGACCAAGCGCTGGGTGCTGGAATATGATGCCGATCGCCCACGCGAGGTTGAGCCCCTGATGGGCTGGACCAGCTCAACCGACATGAAGCAGCAACTGCGCCTCTTCTTCGCGACGCGCGAGGAAGCTGTGGCCTATGCGGACAAGAACGGGATCCACTATCGCGTGGAGGAGCCGAAGCCTGTGGAGCGGCGCCTGGCCTCCTACTCCGATAATTTCAAGTTCAACCGCGTCCAGCCCTGGACTCACTGACGCGGCAAAAAACTGAAGGCCCCGTAGCTCAGCTGGATAGAGCAGCAGCCTTCTAAGCTGCGGGTCACAGGTTCGAATCCTGTCGGGGTCGCCAGCGTTTTCAATGACTTAGGCAATATTCAGCGCAGCCATTCCGACAACGGTACTGCTGCGTATTCCGACAAATGTTCCGCTTTCGTGTAGCGCGCAAAATCAGATGTCAGCGCGCGCAACATCAAATGTCAGCGCCCGAAGCGGTATGATCTGAGGTCCCCGGTTCATCGCGGAACTCGCCGCATGCGTGATCCCTTAGGGTCAGATTGGTACTTGATCTGGGCGCGCTACGTCCCTCCAGGCCGAGCCCCACCGCGCTGTCATGGATCCGTCCCGCGACGTTGCCGCCGAAGGACAGGCGTTGCAGATAGAGGAAGCGGGCCGATCGCTCCAGATCCGCCAGGGGGGCTGGCGCCTGCTCGATCATCTTGAGGGCGATATAATCGTCATGAACGATGTTGCTCCCCGGTTGGTAAAAGATCCGAGATACCGTCGACTCGCCGCGGCATCACGACGCTAAAGGAAAAGCGAAAAGTTATGCGGCTTTGGTCGTCGACGCCGACAAACGAAGCCCCAGCGCACGCATGACCTTCATCACTGTCGCGAACTCGGGATGTCCTTCAGCGCTTAGCGCCCGATAGAGACTCTCGCGTGAAAGGCCTGTCTCACGAGCGATCTGTGTCATTCCACGGGCCTTCGCAATCTGGCCAAGGGCATGGGTCACAAGGGCTGGATCGCCTTCTTCAAGGACGGCGTCCATATAGGCGACGATCGCTTCCTCGCTGTCGAGATACTTGCTGGAATCCCAACGGGTTGTCTCAAGTGCCATGTCTAATCTCCGAGTTCGGAGGCCAAGGCCTTAGCCGAGCGGATATCCTCGTCCTGTGTGCTCTTGTCACCACCACAAAGAAGGATGACGACCATATTGCCGACCCGCGTGAAATACACACGGAAGCCCGGCCCATAGTTGACCCTGAGTTCGCTGATTCCGGCCCCAACAGGCTTCACATCGCCCGGATTGCCCAGCGCAAGGCCGGTCGATGCGAGCAGCGATCCGTGCCTTGACCGCGCGGTCTGGGAGCTTGGAGTGCCAGCTGCTGAAAGCGGTTGTCTGGCGACCTTCGACTATGTGTATTTGTAGCTTATAGGCTACAAAAAGTCAAAAGCGCGATGATTGCTAAAGCGCGGACTACGAACAGAGATACGCCCACAGCTTATTGACCACGATGTTGAATCGTATAATCGTATACAAAATTGAGCATCGTGCGCAGGGGGCGGTGTATGAGCCGTGTCGTGGAGTGCAGTATTGATCTTGGCCGGAACGGCCACCAGGTCGGCCATATTCGGCTGCCGGCCGACAACAGCACGGGGGGAGACGACACGCTGGTGCCGATCGCCTCAATCGCCAACGGCGCGGGGCCGACGGTCCTCGTCTCCGGTGGCAATCACGGCAATGAATACGAAGGCCAACTTGCCGCCCTCCGGCTTATCCGTGACATTGCGCCGGCGCAGGTCTCCGGCCGGATCATCGTCGTCCCGGTCATCTCGACTGCGGCCTCAAGGATGAGTTCCCGGCTATGGCCGACTGGCGAGAATTTCAACCGTTCTTTCCCGGGCAATCCGGACGGACCACAGATCGAGCGGCTCGCCCATTTCTTCTCAAGCGTGCTTTTTCCAGCGGCTGACGTTGTCGTTGATATGCACTCTGCCGGTACCACGGGATGGATCACGCCATGCTCGCACATGTGCGTCCCCAAAGATCCGGTGCAACGCAAGTTGATGGTCGAGGCGATGGAAGCCTGGAACTCGGACTACCACTTCCTCTACACCTCGCACGGGAATTACCTGCCCAATGAGGCCGAGCGCCAAGGCAAGATTGTCGTCACGACCGAGCTTGGCGGGACCACTCGCATTCCCGTGGCCGTGCAAGATCTTGCCTGGAGCGGTCTCACGAATGTCCTCAGGCATGTTGGGACTCTTGAGGGGGACGTCGCGACCCGTGCCGCACTTGGCCTTCCGCCGGCGACAATCGTCGACTGCCGGTTCGACGACGGCCACGTCGGCGATGTTGGCAGCGGCCTCCACGACGCCATCGTCGCGCCTGCCTCCGGGCTGTTCGAAGTCTTGATCGATCCCGGCAACCCGGTGGTGGAAGGCCAGCCCGTGGGCCGCATCTGGTCGCCAGATGACCCGACGCTGCCGCCCGTGGATGTGAGGTCACCGATGAACGGCTATCTCATGGGTCTCAAGACGCTTCCGCCTGTCGAGAAGGGGCAGAGTTTGGCGCTCATTGGCCGCCCGATAGATCGTGAGGTCCTGCTCGCGGAGCGGTGACGCACCCTGCGCGATCCGGCAGAGTCGAGTCTTGTTGGCGTAGCCCAGCACCGCTACGATCCCGGCAAAATTCGGGACGCGGGTATGCGGGTTCTGAGTGTTCTGACGCTGGCGTTGTGCGTTGCAGGTTGTGCAGTACCAAGCCACGAAGCGAAAATGTACGCTTCCTGCCAAATCCAGAGCTCGTGAGGGGTGCACGTTCGTCCGCCAAGAGACTGTCGCTCCGCAGTGGGCCACGGGTGCCACTTGGCAGATTGACACGATCGCGAGCCCTAAAAACCTTGCTCCAGAGTTAGGCGGCACGGATGTTGTAACAAGCGGCCCAACGATCCAGGACGCGACACCGTCAATCACTGGCGACGTGTAACGCTGCACATAACCCGACCTCCGTAGCTACGATCAGCGAGCGTTTGCAACATCGCCGAAAGAGACTACCGCTCCTTCCTTCTCCCGTAGTGGGCGTCTAGAAGTCGTTTAAGATGATCAGCAGCACTCGCAGCAGAAGGGGCATCAAGGAGCGAGTACCCGTTTAAGGCGCTAATGAGGGCATCGGCTGACGGGGGAACGGAAATTCCTGCATCGAGCAAACGACGGATGGCTTCCGGCCGGGACGGGAGATCACTCTCATAGCGGCGCCAATCGTCGATCCGCTCTAACAGCTCCCGCTCAATACGAACGTTTACCGCCTCTGAATCGACGGAGGGGCGGCCTCTTTTTGATTTCTTAGCGCCATCAATTGATATCACGATTTAATGGCGTCATAAAAGCTCGCGCCGAGCAAGAGGTTGCAGCCTCCGCCCGGCCCTACCGGGGCAGCGCTGTTGACTTATCGCTTCGCGTCTGAGGCATTTGTCGCCAGCCCGTCAGACAGCCCGGCCCACACCATCTATGAGCCACGCATCCAAGATGCCGGGATGTTCTCGACCGACCTGTTTCGGGTGGGGCAAACGAATGTCGACGTCGGCAATGGCGACATGATCCTCGTCAATTCTGGCGGCGGGCTGGATGCCTGGTTCGACTACGGCCTCGACGGGCGGCGTATCGAGATCAAGCAGCTCGCGAGTGTGTCGTCCCCGTTCTCGTCAGCGATGACGGTCTTCAAAGCCCCGATCGAGGCGATCGATACCGGCGACGCCTGGAACAGCGCCGTCGGCTGCAGTCAGACACCCCGATCGGCCGGGTGCCGATCCCGCTGCTCGATAGCGAGGCATCGAGGTCTTGTCCTGACCCTGGCATCGATCGCAATCCGAAGATCGCTGTCGTGCAGCACCGCCACGCGCTGGTCGTCTGCGAGGGATGCCGCGCGCTGGCGGCCGGTAGCTACGAAGCTGTCCGCGATGAGTTCGGCGTGAAAGGGGAAGACTTCCGCTCTATGCGCCGGTTCCGCAAGACGGTAGACAGTACCGCCAGTAAGATCGGCACGGCGATTATCCTCGCGCTGGTCGGCGGGCTTATCACTCTGCTGACTCTCGGCTTCCGGGCGTTCAGCCTGCAATAGATACTGACGCCATCATTGTCGCCTCGCCATCGGGCAGCCTCATGTTGTGGGAGAGCGTCCAAAAGCTTACCACGTGACTAAGGCAGAGCGTCGAGCCGGATGTATCCTGCGAACACGCAAATTTTCTCGGCAGTCCTGTATAGATCGCTGTCCATCCGAAGATGAATACTAGGAGGCGCCTCCAGTAGCGCCTCGCTTCTTCGCAGCCTTCGCAGGAGGTTCCAGCAACTGCTGCGCCAACCTGGCGGCCTTCAATCGCGCTGTCCGGACATCGCGGGAGGCCTCTTCCTGGTTGATGATTTCTCGCGCCACCTTTGTTGTGGTTTCGTGTCGCCTCTCAGTGGGAGATAGCGTCAATTTGGACCCAAGGCGCTGGGGCGTAGAAGGCATCGGCGTTCTTCCTTCTTATGGCAAGAGGCCAGGATCGCACAACCTCTTGTATCAGCTACCGCAACGCAGTGGTGGATCTGTTCACCACACAGCCCGGAGATTTTCAGCTGCAACTCTGCCTCTGCGAGCATTTTCGACCGCGCCAAAGCTGGCCTGCCATCCTTCCGCAAGCGTGTGCATTCCCGCCCTCAAGCGCCGTTGAAGCCCTCCGCCGAGGCGGAGGGAAAGAGTTTGCTAGGTCTTGGAAGCTGATAGAGCGTCAGCGCATGCTCTGGCTGCGCCGATGCGAGGCGCCTCCTGACCAGGGATAGTTGCCCACCCCCCTTTGCTGATGAACTCGTCGCGTTGCCAAGTACTGGTCTTCATAAATTCAGCAAGTTTCTCTGTCGCACCTGCCTGATGGGAGAAATTCTGTACGCAGATCGGAGTAAGAACGGCCAGGATGGCCTGATTGGCCATTTGGTTGGCGGCGGACTGAGTTTTCCAACCACCCCAACCGAAGCCGACGACCGCGAGGATGATAGCGCCAACCACGGCCCCCAATGCTGCGGGCTTTATTTGGGTCGGAATCTGCATGTCGGTATCCTTAGGTACCGAAGAGAAATCTCCTCGTTTGCCAGGCTAGCACGTCTAGGCCTCCAACAGCGCGATTGTTTCTGGCACAGACGTTCCATTCTGAAATCGCGCCGCCCTGCCCTTCGGGATGGAGCGGCTTTCTTGCGTCTGAAGGTGGGGCTATCCTCATATTTATGTGCGGGCGCATCCCCGTCGTTGTTCCGACGGGATGCGCTGGACAGAAGCGATGTGCTGTGCCTTTTCTATCTGCATTCTTCGCCGTTTCGGTTTCAGCGCCGAGGGCATCCATCCAACTATTGGCGGTAGGTCATGTCGGGCGCCTATGGCGACAAACTTGGAGACTCAGTGGGGGTCAAGTCCCCGCCGACGATCGAGGCGCGGTTGCTGCAGACAGCTGATTTCGTGACAACGCATCTCGCCTGGGAGGAACGCGACAGCGAGGCCGCCACACGGATCGGAAAGGAGGATGCGTTTCTCATTTTTCTACAGAGGCGCGCAATCCCAGCCAATCCCTATTGGATCGACGGTAAGCCTGTCGATATGAAACCTCTCGACCGCGGACAGTTCCTGCTGCTCGATCTCCATCAAGAGCACCGGTCAATCGTACGGGCCGCCGTCGATTGCTTGGCCTTTTACGTGCCGCGCGCCTCGATAGACCTCATCGCCGAGGAGAACGAAACACGGCGGCCGACCACGTTGCGTGCCTCGTATGGAGATCCGATCGACGACCCCGTGATATGGCATCTCGGAGAATGCCTCCTACCCACCCTCCATCAGGTGCCGGCAAACAACCGGCTTTTCATCGACCATGTAAGCCTCGCGATGGCCACACATTTGGCAGCCAAATATGGAGACGCCCCTGCTTGGCCGGCGCCGCGCGGGGCCATGCTTACAGTGCGGCAGGAACGCCGCGCCAAGGACATGCTGCTGGCAAACATGGACGGCAAGATTGGTCTTGAGGAACTGGCGCGGAACTGCGGCCTTTCGCGCGCTCATTTCGCTCGCGCATTTAAGGCGACGACAGGCCTGTCGCCGATGCGTTGGCTGCTAGCCCAGCGAATCGAGCGTGCCAAGAGCTTGCTGCTGAATTCGACGTTGCCGATAGACGAGATCGCTCATTATTGCGGCTTCTCCGACCAAAGCCATTTCACCCGCGCCTTTGGCGGCGCTGTGGGCGACACGCCGGGAGCCTGGCGGCGCAGCCGCAAATTCTAGAAGCTGTCGTGACGGCGGCCAGCGGCCCTTCTTGCATGCTCGGTCTATCGAGAATGTGAGCTAAGCCTTTAGATCGGTTTTCCCGCAAAAGCACGGACGTACAAAAAGAGCACTGGGCGCACTGGCTCGTTTAGCGAGGACACGTAGCTTCGCCGCAGGCCGGAGTGCAATTTCGAAGGTTGAGGGGACCCGATGTCATCTTCAGTACATGCTTCGGAATTCGGTCCATTCGCCTTGTTCGTTCAGGAGCGACGCCTGACGAAGCAGGGCGCGCCGGTGCAGCTCGGCAGTCGCGCCCTCGACATACTGATCATGCTGGTGGAGAACGCCGGCAATGTCGTCACCAAACAACAGCTCATTGACCATGTCTGGCCCGGTGTGACCGTCGAGGAGAGCAGCCTGCGCGTGAACATCGCCGGGCTGCGCAAGGCGTTGGGCGACGGACAGGAGGGCGCGCGCTATGTGACGAACGTCGCGGGACGCGGCTATTGCTTCGTCGCCGCCGTCGATCGCAGGACCAATCAGCGGGACGCGATCGCGACGCCGCTTTGCCAGCCTGACATTTTGGCAAATCTGCCGCGACGGTCGAACCCAGTGGTGGGGCGCGAGAGCGAAGTCAGCGAGATCGCCAACATCTTGCGGTCGCGGCGCTTTGTCACCATTCACGGCCCCGGCGGCATCGGCAAGACGACGGTCGCCTTATCCGTGGCAAGCCAGCTGGCCGGCGCTTTCCCCGACGGCGTGCAGTTCATGGAACTGAGCATGCGCAAGTCGGACGTACCGGTAGTCGAGTCGCTTGCGTGCGTGCTCAACCTGCTTCAATCGGGCAACGCGACGAGCAATGTGGTCAACTATCTGCGCGAGCGGCAGATGCTGATCGTCCTCGATTGTTGTGAGCATGTCGTGGATTCGGCGGCTGAGCTGGCAGAGATCATCTGCCAGGAGGCCCCGGGGGTGGCGATCCTTACAACGAGCCGTGAAGCGTTGCGCGCCGACGGCGAGCACGTCTATCCGCTCGCATCGCTGGCGTTTCCGCCCGACGACGCCGTGATCTCCGCCGAGACTATCGCCAACTATCCTGCTACCCGGCTTTTCCTTGAGCGAGCAATGGCTGCCGGCTATCGCGCCGCGTTCAGTGATGCTGACGCCGAAATCGTCGCAGACATTTGCCGCAAAGTGGATGGCATCGCGCTTGCCGTGGAACTGACGGCCGCGCGCGTGACGGTGCAGGGATTACACGAGACGACCGCGCTGCTGGGTGGACGATTAAACTTACTCTGGCAGGGTCGGCGTACTGCGCTACCGCGGCACCAGACGCTCAGCGCGACGCTCGACTGGAGCTATGAGCTGCTGGACAATCGCGAGCGAACCGTGCTGAGGCGTCTATCCGTCTTCATTGGACAGTTCATGCTCGAGGAGACGCAGGTCGTGGCCGCCGGCAATGACATCGATGATGCGCAGGTTGCCGAGGCACTGGCGCAGCTCGTTTCCAAATCTCTCGTGGTATCCGACCCGGGCGATGGCCGTACTCGTTACCGCATTCTTGACACGACGCGCGCCTATGCACGGCTCAAGCTCATAGAGTCCGGCGAACTAGCTGATATTTCGCGAAAACACGCAGAGTTTTATTGCGATATTCTCGATATATCGGACACGAATAGATCTGTGCAGCCCGCAAGGCCCGCTCGCGAACGGCTGAGCAATGTGCGCGCGGCTCTGGAATGGGCCTTCTCCGATCTGGGAGACACTCGGCTCGGCACCGAACTCGCCGCCCGCTCGGCGCAACCTTTCCTCGATCTGTCGCTGCTTGGCGAATGCCGACTATGGACGCAGCGCGCTCTGTCGGCACTCGACGATTCCCTGCGCGGTACATCGAGCGAAATGGCGTTGCGGCTGGCGTTGGGTCAGGCTCTGATGTTTTCTCAGGGCAACAGTGAAGAGGCCCATGCTTCTCTAGCGCGTGCGCTGGAGATCGCCGAGTCGCTTGACGACAGTTTGGGGCAGTTCCGTCTGCTCTGCGGCATGCATATGTACCATCGGCGCAGGGGGGACTTCGCCGCACTCGTGTCGATGGCCGAGAAAGCCGCGTCGATCGCCACCGACTTCGTCGATCCGGACGCCGTCGCCGCCGCTCATTCCATGCTCGGCGTCTCGCACCATCTGAACGGCAACTTGGCTCCGGCGCGCGACGCGCTGTGGGAATCGATACAGCAGCCGACTGACGCGCGCCGGGTAACAACGAAGTTCTTCGGCGCGGATCGCGACGCGCCGATCCTCATCCCGAGGACGCTCTGGCAAATGGGGTTTCCAGATCAGGCCGCAAAGGCCGCGCTCAAGGCCGGCGACATCGCAAACCTCGATCCGGTTACAGGCTGCGTGGCGCTCATCGGCGCGGCCAGCGTGTTCCACCTGACGGGAGAATGGGAAGCTGTCGAGGACTATGTAGACCATCTGATCCAACATGCGGGCGAGCACTCGCTCGCCCCCTACCAATCGGTGGGCCTCGGCTTCAGGGGGGAGGTGATGTTCCGGCGCGGCGAGGTTGAGGCCGGTGTAAATCTCGTCAGAGACGCACTGAGCAGGCTGCGTGCCGCGCGTTACGAGAACTATTCGGCTTGGCTAAGCTGCACGCTGGCCGAAGGCCTCGCGGCTCGGCGCCACTACGACCAGGCGCTCGCGCTCATAAGGGAACTAACGGCGCCGTCGGCGAACACGGCGGTCTACAACATGCCGGAGCTGCTACGCGTTCGCGGCGACCTGTTGGCACAGGCCGGCGACGAGAAAGCAGCTGAACGTTCGCTGGAGGATGCGATAGCGATGGCCGAGGGACAGGGCGCGCTATCCTGGCGGCTACGGGCCGTGACCAGCCTCGCCCGGCTATGGCGGAGCCAAGGCCGAAGCGATGCGGCAGGCGAACTGCTTGGAGCGACCTACGCGCGCTTCGACGAAGGTTTCGGGAGCGCTGACCTCGTGGCTGCGAAGGCGCTGCTGGAAGCTCTCGGCCACCCACCAGAGGCCGCCTGATCGATAGCCGCAATCTCGCATGGGATTGTTATCTTCCGCGATTTCATTGCATTCACAAAGCTTCACGCCGCTTAACAACACCGAACTCGCGCAGCACCGGCCTTCCAGCGATCTTCTCCTCGTCAAGACGACGCAGACAGGAGAACGTCATGCAAATCACCTCTCACCAGGCCCAGGCCGCCATCGATGGCGCGGAAGCCAGGGCTCGAGAAATCGGGCTACCGGTGATCATCGCGGTGCTTGACGCCGGCGCCCACCTCAAGGCCTTCCGACGGATGGACGGCGCGGTCCTCGCGTCAATCGACATAGCGATGAGCAAGGCGAAGACCGCCGTACTGTTCCAGGCGAACAGCGAAGCGGTCTGGGACTACTGCAAGCCCGGCGCCCCGGCTCACGCCTTGGAGCTGACCAATGGTGGCCTCGCTCCCTTTGGCGGGGGCATCCCGTTGCGCTGCCCGGAAGGCAGCGTCATCGGCGCAGTCGGCGTATCCGGCGGTGCGGTGTCTCAGGATGCCGAGGTCGCACAGGCCGCGCTCGCTGCTTTCGAGAATCTCACCCGCTAATCCCTGAGAATCCACCCTCTTCCCGACCACGTCCCAACTCAAAGAAAGGAACGACCATGTCCAAGACCATTCTCATCACAGGCGCAGGTTCCGGCTTCGGCAAGGGTGCCGCCATCGGGATGGCCAAGAATGGCCACAACATCATCGCCACCGTTCAGGTCTCGCCACAGGTGACGCCGCTGCGCGAGGAAGCGGAGCAACTCGGCCTGAAGAATTTCCGCGTCGAGCGCCTCGACCTTACCGATCCCTATGATATCAGGCAGGCGCAGTCTTGGGACTTCGACATCCTCTGGAACAATGCCGGCCAGGGCGAAGCCGGCCCGGTCTGGGAGATCCCGATCGATCTCGTGCGTCGCAACTTCGAGATCAATGTCTTCCTGCCGCTCGTCCTTACCCAAGGTGTGATCCAGCGGTGGGTGCGGGAGGGCAGGAGCGAAGGCAAGAAAGTCGTCTTCACCTCGTCCATGGGCGGCCTATTCACGCCGGCCAACTGGGGCACTTACGTCTCGACCAAGCACGCTCTGGAATCGATCGCCGAAGCCCTGCAGCAAGAGCTAGCCATCTACGGTATCAAGATCCAGACGGTCAATCCGGGCGCCTACTATACCGGCTACAACGAGACTATGGCGGACAACCCTTTCCGCTGGCTGGATGACAAGAAGAACTTCACCAAGCGTGCGGAACTGCGCAAGGGCTTTGACGACTTCTTCGCCTCGCCGGAAGGCAAGATGGATCCGAAAGAGATGATCGACCGCATGATCGAGGTCGTGCCGGCCGACACCGGGAAGTTTCGGAACGTGGTCCCGAAGGTGATCGAGGATATGCTGAAACAGCACCAGATCGCCGCCTGGGAAAACCAGATCTGAGCATGGAAGTCCTTGAAGCGGCGGTGGCTCCCACCACCACTCCGCCCCTCCCCATGCGGGTATAGCGCCCTCCGTAGTCCTCTGTGCGCTATTGCAACGAAAGGAACGGTGACGAAAATGACCAGCTCGAGCCCTCTAATCGCAATCGCCGCAGCAAGTCTTGCCATGGCCGCCTTCATTCCTGTCGCGCAGGCGAACAAATCGTCGGGCGCGGAGAATAAGGCGATCGTCCAGCGTTCGTTCGACGCCTGGGCGGCCGGCACCGGCAGCCCCTACGACCTGCTTGCCGATGACGCCGTATGGACCATTACAGGTAACTCGCTAGCGTCGAAGACCTATCCTAGCCGCGAAGCATTCCTCGGCCAGGTTATTCGGCCCTTCGTTGAGCGCATGAGTGTCGGACTGAAGCCGGCAATTCGCGACATCTATTCTGATGGCACCACCGTCATCATCCATTTCGACGCGGCTGGTACGGCGAAAGACGGCAAGCCCTATGTGAACACCTATGCTTGGTTCCTCGACCTGAAAGACGGCAAGATCGTCAAGGCGACGGCGTTCTACGATAGCATCGCGTTCAACGATCTGTGGACCCGCGTCAAGCTTAACCAGTAGCTCTCATCCCAAAGCAGGGGCGCAACCGCGGACAGCGGCGCGCCCCTGATGCGATGATCAACCTGTCGGCGAGGTCGACCGTACACGCAAAGGAACAGGACCATGAAAACCTGGTTCATCACTGGAGCCTCGCGCGGCTTTGGCGCACGGATCGCCGAACTGGCGCTCGACAGAGGCGACAACGTCGTGGCTACGGCACGCAACCCGAAGACCGTGTCGGAACGTTTCGGCGAACGCCCCAGTCTTCTTGCCGCCGCGCTCGACGTGACGGACGAAGAGCAGGCGAAGGCGGCCGTCGCCGCGACGGTGGAACGTTTCGGCCGGATCGACGTGCTGTTGAACAACGCCGGCTACGGCCTACTCGGCGCGATCGAGGAAGCGACAGGCACGGAGGTCGAGGCGCTCTATCGTACCAATGTGTTCGGGCTGCTCGCCGTGACTCGCGCTGTGCTGCCGACAATGCGGACGCAGCGTTCGGGCCGTATCCTCAACATCTCGTCGATAGGTGGGTATCGCTCGGCAGCCGGTTTCGGCGTCTACTGCTCGACCAAGTTCGCAGTGGAAGGCCTGTCAGAGGCACTCCACCATGAACTCGCGCCGCTCGGTATCCACGTGACGGTGATCGAGCCGGGTTATTTCCGCACCGACTTTCTCGACTCGACTTCACTGGCGACGAGTAAGGGCGTCATCGCCGACTATCACTCGACAGCGGGCAATGTGCGCGGTGTGGCGAAGGAACTCAACCACGCGCAGCCGGGCGACCCCGACAAGTTGGCAACGGTGCTGATCGGCTTCACCGACACGGACAACCCGCCGGTGCGACTGCCGCTTGGTAGCGATACAGTTGCCGCAATAGAGGCCAAGCATGCCTCGGACCAAGCGATCTTGGCCAACTGGCGGAGCGTCTCCATCTCAACCGACTTCGCAGAGAGTTAATTCCGCAGCGCGCGAAAAGAAGGAACCGGTGGGGCGGGCTGTCGAGACCGTGCTGGACGACAAATCAGAACCGAGTGAGGCGTCCAGCTTGCTTGGCTGCTGAGCCCAGCGTCAGGCAGGACACTGTCAACGACCTCCTGACATCCCCGCAGGGATGGTCCAGTTGCGCATCGTCAACGGCGGGCTGGCGGAAGACTGATTGATAGGTTTGGGAGCCAGCGGAAAAAGTTGACGATCTCAGGCTGCGATGGATCAACTAGAAAATATGACATTGATTTTTTGCCATGATCGCGCTACGGTTGGAAATGATCACACCTGCGCAATGCCGTGCCGCCAGGGCGCTCCTGGATTGGAACCAGAACGAACTCGCAGAGAAGGCGGACATTGGTGTCTCGACCTTACGGGACTTCGAGATCAGCAAGCGCGTTCCCGTCAAGAATAACCTGCGCGCCATCCGTGCCGCCCTGGAGGCGGCCGGGATCGTCTTCCTTGAGGATGGTCAGACTGCCATCGGCAGCGGCGTCAGCCGGCGCCACCCCGCCGATGATGGCTTGAGACCCGATCAGCTCGATGCGGAGAACGACGGATGAAGTGGGGGAAGGCACGACTCACATCGAAGGAGCATGCAGCAAAGGCGCTTCAGCCGATCCTGGAGGCTATTGATGTTCCAGATCAAGTGAAGCAGATACGGCAAGAACGGCTGCTGTGCGAGCCGGCATTTGTAAAGCGAGCCAAGCAGAACAGCGAAGGCGCGATCAAGTCAAAAGGGAAGACTGATGAGTGATGAGGCGGTGCGTGATAGTAATGGCAACGAGCTCCAGGACGGCGACTCTGTGACGCTGATCAAGGATCTCAAGGTCAAGGGGACATCCGAGACAATCAAGCGGGGCACGCTGGTGAAGGGTATTCGGCTGACAGGCAAGTCTGGCGAGATCGAATGCAACACCAAGCAGGTCAAGGGACTTGTTCTGAAGACCGAGTTTCTCAGGAAAGCATGACAACCGCAGGGGTGCCTGCCTGAATTCGAAATGGCGCGCCGCCATGTCCTCAAAGACCGTGCAGCCACTCAACCCGGCCGAGCCTGATTTGCGAGTTTCGCGCAGCCGGTCGATCTAAAGATTGCACGGAGACAGTGCTCGAGCACATGGTCAAACATGCGGGATGAGCACAAGCGGCTTCTGGTCGTGGCGATGGCCGAGAAGGTAATCGCCAATAATGATCCCAGTCTAAGCTGCCCCGAGATCACGCAACTGCCCGATCTCGACGAGAGCTGATGTGAGGCGGCATCCTGCGCAGGGCGTGGGGCCGCCCTCATAGTCTGCTCGGCCTCTCTGTCCAGGAAGCTTTCCAAAACCCTGACCATGACAAGACCGTCGATGGTGAGCGGCGGCGTCCGCGTCGAGCGCAATGACACGCCGCTCTCCGGCTTGGAGCCAAAGAGGAAATGTCTAGTTGGGACGCATCCCATCTGTGCGACGACGCCACTCGGCCTGAGCCGATGACCGGTGCTCAGCGCTCCCAATAGGGGGGGTCTCCGAAGGCGTGACGAAGACAATCGGCGAACGCGCGCAGCTTCGCCGAGGGGCGGCGACCTTCAGGATGAGCCAGATGAATGAACTCGGTTTCAGGCTGAACGCCGATATCGATGACGGCGAGACGGCCACTCCGGATCTCGGCGTTGGCGATAAACAGCGGCAGCAGGGCAATGCCGAGTCCGGCCAGCGCGGCGTCCCGCATCATATCACCATTATTGACGCGCAGCGTGGGACGCCCGCGCACTGTGGTCATGCCCTGCGGTCCGCGGAACCGCCAGTCGCCGGCGCCGCGGTTGGTGTAGAAGATGCCGCCATGCCCATCCAGCTCCGTCATGGAGCCGGGGGTTCCATGACGGGTGAGGTATTCCGGAGACGCGACGAGAACCCGACGGCTCGGTGCGAGTGTCCAAGCGACGAGGCGCGAATCGGCGATCGGCCCATGGCGCAATGCCGCGTCGTAGCTATCGGAGGCGGCATCGACACGGCGGTCGTCGAGATCGAGCGTCAATTCGATCTCGGGATGCCGGGCAAGAAAAGGGTAGATCGCCGGACCGAGATGCATGCGACCGAAGGTGACGGGCGCCGAAATCCGCAACGGCCCAACGAGGGCACCCCGCCGCTCCGCCATATCGGACGCCGCCTCCTCGACCTCGCGCGCGATGCGCGTAGCGCGCGTGAGGAAGGCGGCCCCATCCTCGGTGAGCGTGAGCCGGCGAGCGCTGCGATGAACGAGGTTTGCCCCCAAGCCACGCTCCAGCTCGGCAAGACGGTCGCTCACCACCGATTTGGACAGACGCAGCCGGCGCGCCGCCTCGCTCAGCGAGCCGGCCTCCGCGATCGCGACGAAGGTCGCGATGCCATCGAGCTTCAGCATCGTTCGGATTTTCCGGACATCAGTTTCGCTGATACGAAGCTAATCCGAACGCAGGCGAAATGCTATCTTCCGCATTGCCAGCGGGGCTGACAGCGATGGTCGCAGCGACCGGCATCCCGACAGGCGGGAGATCCACGATGTTGAAATTCGCTTTGGCGTTTGGCGCGCTTGCCTTGACCGCCCCGGCGCTCGCTCAGGTCCCAGACTTTCCCGCCTCCTTCAAGACGCAGGAGATCGCGACCAACGGCGCCAATATCCATGTCCGCATCGGCGGACAGGGGCCGGCGGTCGTCCTGCTGCACGGCTATGGCGAGACGGGCGACATGTGGGCACCGATGGCGGCCGATCTGGCGCGCGACCATACGGTGGTTGTGCCCGATCTGCGCGGGCTAGGGCTATCGTCCAAGCCGGACGCCGGCTTCGACAAGAAGACCCAGGCCGGGGACGTGGCGGGCGTGCTCGACGCCCTCAAGATCGAGCGCGTCGATCTGGTGACACATGACATCGGCAACATGGTCGGCTTCGCTTTCGCGACACAGCATCCGCAGCGCGTCCGCAGCTTTACTCTTATCGATGCCCCGGTACCCGGCGTTGGCCCATGGGAGGAGATCCTCAAGAACCCGTTGCTCTGGCATTTCCGCTTCGGCGGGCCGGACATGGAGCGGCTTGTTGCGGGCCGCGAGCGCATCTATCTCGACCGCTTCTGGAACGAGTTCTCGGCGACGCCGAGCCGCTTTACGGAGGCATCGCGCGAACACTATGCCAAGCTCTACGCGTTGCCCGGCGCCATGCATTCGGGCTTCGCACAATTCGCCGCCTTCGATCAGGACGCCATCGATAACCGCGCCTATATGGCAGCCGGCGGCAAGCTCACCATGCCGGTGCTGGCGGTCGGCGGCGAGAAGTCGTTCGGCACGACGATGGCGGCCACAATGCGCGACGCGGCAACCGACGTGACCGCGGGTATCATTCCAGACTCCGGCCATTGGATTATGGAGGAGAACCCCACGGCGACCGTCGCTCTGGTGCGTGCCTTCCTCGGCAAGGGGCGCTGATCGTACCGGTCCGCGGGAAACCCGCCGCCCCGCAGGAGCGAGGGACCCTTATTGCGCCACCTGGATTCCGGGTGGCTGCCGTGTCCCTTCGCCCGGCGGCAGGATCGGAGGTCGCGTAGCGGCGCCTGCCCGCATTAACCAGATATGGGAAGACGTTGTCCTTAATTCCGGCCGTGGTGGCAGGAAGGAACTCGATCTTCGGCACGGCGAGCGCGGCTATTGCCGCAAAGCGAGCAGGTCGCGTTTGGTCAACATTTACCGTTCCCCTTTGTCACGCGATGCGTTAGCGAATCTATTCGGGTTATAGGACCGCTGCCGCAAGCAGCGCTCCCGCCTGTGCGCCACTCATACCTTACGGCACTAAGCAGTAATCGGAATTCTTCTCATTTCGCACCAAGGGCCGTGCCCTTCCGGAGTGTTGCGCACATGGCTGATATCCCGGTCATCTCCAGCCACATCCTGCATGGCCTGCCGGCCTTCATACGCCGTGAAATGGGGGAGAAGACGCTGCTGCAGGCCAATCGCGCAGTCGGCCTTGATCTCGAGCTGATCGAGGGCGCGCACTGTTTTATTCCGCACGCGGCGGTGATCGGCTTTGTCGAGGAGGCAGGACGCGCCGTCGGAGGGGCCAATATTGGAGTCCTGATTGCCCCGATGATGAACGTCGCCAACTACGGCAGCTATGGACGCTATATGTTTGGTGCCGACACCCTGGGGCAGGCCATCGAGCGCGCCATCTTCGGTCTGTGTTTTCATAGTACGGACGACAAGATGTCGGTCGCTATCGTCGGCGACGAGGTCCGATATAGCTATATCTTTGCGCTAGCCGGCCGTTCTGGATACGCCAATGCCGTATGCGCCGCCGCCGCCGGCGTGCTGCTGAGCCTCTTCAGGGCCTATCTGCCCCCTGATTGGCGGCCGCTGCGCGTCGAGCTTGACACCAGCAGGCCTAGCCAGACGGGGCTCTTCGAAGACGTCTTCCAATGTCCGGTCGTTTTCAACGCGCCCGCGGTTACGATTGTCACGGAACGCCATCATCTGTCCGCGGGTCGAAGGGGCGCCGCATCGCCGATGGTCACGATCGAGGACGTGGCGCAAGACCGGCGCGGTCATGCTCCACGCGGTTTGATCAACGTCCTCGTGGAGCATGTCCGCGCCCAGGTTCTCACCGGCAGCGTCTCGATCGACAGTGCCGCGCAATCGATGGACACCAGCGTCCGGACACTCCAACGTGAGCTGAACAGGGCTGGCACCGATTTCCGTAGCCTGGCCAACACGGCAAGGACCAGGCGAGCTATTGAGCTATTGCGGCACACCAATGGCTCGATAACTCGCGTTTCAGCGGAGTTGGGCTATTCGTCGCCAGCCAACTTCGCCCGCGCTTTCCGAAACGCGACCGGTACCGGGCCGCGGGAGTATCGCTCGAACGTGAAATAGACGGAACGCGAGCTTCATTCCACGCCAGTGGCGGAAGCATCCGATATAAAAGCCTGATTTCCCCCTCTGGCGCCATTCTCTTCAGTGAACGGCATGCCAAGCGGCCGGCATGGCCGCGACCCGCGAGGGCCGCGGCATTATGTGTTGCAAGGCGAAAGCCGGTGGGCTCAGCCCTCTTCTTCCTCGAATATCCAGATCTGGCCGCTGGGCTGGCTGGGACCGTCGCTGTCCGTCAGGCCGAGAAAGGCGGGAATGCGGCGCTTCTGGGCGTCGCTGAGCGACGCGACGAGCGGCTTGGCGGCTGCAACGAGGGCCCTAATGTCCTTCGCGCGCGCCTCTTCTGAATCGGCGATTGCGCTGAGAATATCGAGGAAATGGCTCGGCGGTGCGGAGGTGATACGCGCCTTGCGCCGTTCGGCCGATGACTTCGCGATATCGCGAATAGCATTCTCCACGGCGGGCCAGAGCTTTTCCTGCTCGGGAGTCAATTCGATAACCGCCTTCAAGGCCGCGAGCCTCGCGTTCAGGACGGCTTTCGAATCAGCATCGGAATAGCCCGGAATGACCGTGGTGGAGACGGGAGGAGAACTCGGCTGCTGTGCCTGCGCCACGCTCACGGCGGCCAGACCAAGAGCGACAGCAGTTGCTAAGGTGGGGACGAAACGCTTCATCAGGATATCCTAACGGCAAAATGAGCGCGGGCCTCGGCGGCGTCCGCGCAACGCCAATCATGATCTCGAGGTGCCTATCTCCAACCGCCGCCGGGCAGAGGCCCGTGGTAGGGCGTATCGCGGCAATGGCCCCATGGCCCACGCCAGAAGCCGGGCGGGCAGCCATTCCCGCCGAGAACCACGCCGCCACCTGGACCGACCCAGCCACCGCCCGGAAGTGGACCGTGATAAGGGGTATCGCGGCAACCGCCCCAAGGGCCGCGCCAACGTCCCCAACCGCAACCTTCCGCAACAGGCGTCACATCCTGCACGCGCTCAAGAGCCGGCATCGCCGGCAAGGCGTGCGCCGGTGTCAGCGCGGGAGCGGCCAAAGCTGCGCCCGCGACCAAACCCAACCACAGTCTACGCATGGAAAAACCTCGTATGAAGGGGTGCGCCGCACTATGGGGGTAACAAACTACCGGTTCAAGCCGAGAGGCCGGAAGCTTGACCAGAAAAATGGGACGTTATCCACTTGTCCTTCTCAACCTCCCGACATCGCTCACATCGCCATCCCAAGTGGTGCTGTCGGAGCGGCGTCCCACGGAAATCGACGCAGCTGAGGATCGGAGCGGCGAGCAGCTGGACCTAATGGTATGATCCCCTCCCGCGAAGCAGGGGTGTCATCGACCGATGCTGGCGGGCCGCGCTGCCGGCTAAATTCAGCGTTCCGGCATTGTCCGCGGTACGTGATTCGACTTTTGCCTTTGTGCGCGTCAGATTGGCGGACAAAGGTGGGTGAGGTTTCGGAATGTCAGAGAAAATCCAAGCGCGGCGTTTGAGTAAAAATATTGGAGCCCAGGTCTCTAATGACGGGAAGGTCGGGCTGTTACTGTGCAATTTCGGCAGCGAAAACTTAAATATTGCTGTTGATCGGGATACAGCGACAATGCTCATACAGGTCTTGTCGGGCCTTGTGTCCAGAATGGCCCAGCTCGAGATGTCGAGCACGAATGTGCGTTTTGCCATGCCGTCCGAGAAGTGGGCATTTGAGCTCCCCCCCGGTGCCAGTCACGCCGTCCTTAGCTTCATGCTGCAGGAAGGCGTGTATCAGTCCTTCCGGGTCCCGCTGCACGCGCTTCGGCCGATGAGCCAGACGCTCGGCTGGATGGCGGAACAGGCTGAGGCCTTGCCGGAAACAATCGAGTTCCGATAGCGGGGACTGAAGCCGTCGCTCGACCGCTTGCGGTCCCCTAGCGAGAATGCACCATCAGCCTGAGGGCAAAATGGCAACTCGAGGCTTGATGGAGTTGTTTGTCACTGATTGATCGCACTGCTACGCTAAAAGTGTATCCGATTGCCCCTACCCCTGTGACAGACGATATGCATGACAATGTGAAGCCAGAGGCGAGCGCCCCTATGAACGCAGAGACCACCGTCTCGGCCGAAAAGCCGCTCCCGCGCGTTGCAGTTCTTTGGAAATATCCAAGCCTTGGTCTTTATTCAAACGCGGATTTCGACTTTCTTTATAACGGCATCGGTCATAACAACGGTAACTTGGCCTTTGTCTATGCGATTGCCAACCAAATCGAGAATCCGGTCAAGTTCTTCGGCTGGAGCACCTCACCCGAAGTCCTCCGGGATAATGCGGACATCATCGTCATTCCCTGCGCCAATCAGTTGGGCAAACATACCAATTACGGCGACATGGCCATCAGTTTGGAGAAATCAGGGCTTCCGGTCGTGGCGATCGGCCTCGGCGCCCAGGCGAGCGACTATGACCACGATATAGAGTTGCAGGAAGGAACCCTTCGCTGGGCCAAGACGATCGCCGGCTCAACGCAGCAAGCCAATATCTATACGCGTGGGGCGTATACGACCAGCCAGCTCGACAAACTCGGCATCGAGGGCAGCATTCCGGGCGGATGCCCGTCGTATTTCACCAACAGGGAACCGGGCCTCGGCGCCAGGATCCATGCCAACTGGTCCGAGATCAATCTGCCCCGCTCCATTTCGGTCGCGGCCGGTCACCAGGCCTGGATGAATACGCGCGATATCGAACATCAGCTCATCGGCCTGATGATGGATCCGCTCGCTCCCGGCCAGTATGTCGTGCAGTCCATGGGTGAGATGATCAAGATATCGCGCGGCGTCTTTGACGGCATCAGCGAGAACGGCCTGAAGGGATTGCACAACCATACCGTTCCTCACTACTCATTTGACGAGTTCAAGGTCTGGTGCCGTAATTACGTGCGGTCGTTCTACGATGTGCCGGCGTGGATGGATTCTCTTCGGCGCTATGATCTGACGGTTGGAACGCGCTATCACGGCGTCGCGCTCGCTTTGCAGGCGGAGCGGATGGGGCTGACGCTGACGATCGATTCCCGCACGAAGGAGCTGTGTGAGAATACCGGCGTCCCCCATGTGGAGGCAGCGTCGCTCACGGGGCCGATCACGCGCTTCAGGCTCAAGAAGCTCGTGCAGTTTGATCCCGTGGCCTATGATCGGCATCGCGCCAAGGCTGCGGCGAAGTACGTCCGCTTTCTCAAGGACAATCGACTGCAGCCAGCCCCGTTCTTGACGAAAATCGCGGCGAGCCAGTAGGCTCGCCGACGCTCTTATAGTGGGGAGGAACACTCTCCGCCCTCTCAGCGCACCTCTTAACTGAGGCTTTGGAACAGGGTGGGTTTTCGACACCCCCGACGATCCACCCGGTTCCAACAATCCACTCGGTTCCAGGAGACGCGGGATTACGCGCTCGCCTCGTCGAGTGTCGCGACATCGGCTGGCGACAGTTTGATGGCGGCGGCTTTGGCGAAGCTCTCCACCTGCGCCACGCTCGTCGCACTGGCGATGGGCGCCGTGACGCCCTTGCGGGCGATCAACCAGGCGAGGGCAATCTCCGCCGGCTTCGCCGCATGGTTGGCCGCCACGGTGTCCAGCGCCGCGAGGATGGCCAAGCCACGCGTATCGAGATATTTCGCAATCCCGCCGCCGCGCTGGCTCTGGCCGAGATCGTCCTTCGAGCGATATTTGCCGGTCAGGAAGCCGGAGGCCAGGCTGTAATAGGTCACCACGCCGAGCCCCTCACTGATGCAAAGGTCCCGCAGCGGGCCATCGAACGACGGCCGTGCATAGAGGTTATATTCCGGCTGCAGCACCTGATAGGCGGGAAGGCCCCTGGCCTTCGCCGTGGACAAGGCCTCGCCGAGTTGGTCGGCGTTCAGGTTGGAGGCCCCGATAGCCCGGATCTTGCCGGCCTTCAGAAGCTTCTCATAGGCGCCAAGCGTGACCTCATAAGGCGTCTCAGGATCGGGCCAGTGGGAGAAATAGAGATCGATGCGCTCGACGCCGAGCCGCGCCAGCGAGTCGTCGACAGCCTGGAGAATCCACGCCTCGCCGAGGCCCTTCTTGCCGGGCTCTCCAAGATCCGAGCCCACCTTGGTGAAGATTACGACCTTGTCGCGTATGCTTGGCCGCGCCTTGAGCCATCGTCCGATGATCGCCTCCGACTCACCGCCCGTGTTGCCCGGCGCCCAGCGCGAATAGACGTCGGCGGTGTCGATGGCGTTGAAGCCGTGATCGACGAAGGCGTCGAGAACGGCGAAGCTCTTGGCCTCGTCGATCGTCCAGCCGAAGACATTGCCCCCGAAGACGATGGGCGCGATATCGATGCCGGTCTTGCCCAGCGGCCGCTTATCCATGGAATTCTCCCTGATCGATAATGTCGGAAGCCAGTCTCCACGACCGGCCGGATGCAAGTTCAGAGGCTGTCCACCACCCCGCCGTCGACACGGAGCGCGGCGCCTGTGGTGGCGGAGGCCTGTTTCGAACAGACGTAGACGATCATATTGGCAACCTCTTCAGTGGTTGCGGCGCGCCGGATAATCGAAGATGGGCGGTTCGCCATGACGAAATCCGCGGCTGCCTCCTCCAACGACTTGCCGGTCTTCTCAATCGCGGGCTGCAACATGTCCGCCACGCCCTCCGAGAGGGTCGGTCCGGGGAGGACGGAATTGACGGTGACGCCCGTGCCCGCCATGCGCTTGGCGAGCCCCCGCGCGATCGACAGAACCGCCGTCTTGGTGAACCCGTAATGGATCATGTCAGCGGGAATATTGAGCCCGGATTCGGAGGACAGGAACACCACCCTCCCCCACCCGTGCTTTTCCATGCCAGGCAGATAGGCGCGCGACAGGCGCACGCCCGACATGATGTTGACGTCGAAGAACCGCTGCCATTCGGCATCCGGTGTTTCAAAGAAATCCTGGGGGCCGAAGATGCCGAGATTGTTCACGAGAATGTCGCAGGACGGCTCGGCCTTCACCAGGGCGGCGCAGCCTTCCGCTGTTCCGAGATCGCCCACGAAAGCACGGATTTCAGCCCCCGGCACCGCGGCCTTGATGGCGGCAATCGCGTGATCGACAGCATCGGCCTGACGGCCATTGATGACAACGCGCGCGCCGGCCTCCGCAAGCCCCTTGGCTGACGCCAGACCAATGCCGGCCGAGGATCCCGTGATGATGGCTGTTTTGTCGGAAAGATCGATCTTCATGCTGCTCACTCCGAAAGACGGTTGCGCGCAATACCCATACAGGCTGTCCAGCACATAGGCTTCGCTGCCATCCCGAACAACGCCCGCGCTTAAACTTACAGCAGACGCGAATGCATTTTTCGCCGGTAGCTCATGCAGAGAATTCAATGCGGTAATATTGCAGCGCAGTATAAACAGGAGGGATTGAGCTTCGGTCTTGGTC
This sequence comes from Hyphomicrobiales bacterium, assembly GCA_930633525.1. Classification (NCBI taxonomy): domain Bacteria; kingdom Pseudomonadati; phylum Pseudomonadota; class Alphaproteobacteria; order Hyphomicrobiales; species Hyphomicrobiales bacterium. The sequence goes on along the minus strand of CAKNFP010000001.1, from coordinate 1,816,789 downwards.
ACAGGGGTGGGGGTCCTTCCGTCGGCCTGAACTCGCATGAGCTGCAACGCTTTCATCACGCCGGTACCTTCATGACCGTACAATCCGACACCGTGGCTCCGATGGCCGCGCCTTCGTCACGCCTTCCGCTTTTCGCACTTGCAGCAGCGTCTTTCGGTATAGGCACCACCGAGTTCGTCATCATGGGCCTCCTCCCCGATGTCGCGACAGATCTCGGCGTTACCATCCCGCAAGCGGGGCTCCTCGTGACCGGCTATGCGCTTAGCGTCACGTTCGGTTCGCCGTTCCTCGCCATCGCGACGGCCAAGATGGATCGTCGCTGGGCATTGATGCTGCTGATGGCCGTCTTCATCGTCGGCAATCTGCTCTGCGCCCTGGCCCCAAACTACTCGCTGCTCATGGTAGCCCGTGTGGTCACAGCACTCTGCCATGGCGCCTTCTTCGGCCTTGGCGCCGTCGTTGCGGCAGCACTGGTGGAGCCCCGCAAGAGGGCACAGGCGATCGCCATGATGTTTGCCGGTCTCACCCTCGCCAATGTGCTCGGGGTGCCCTTCGGCACCGCGCTCGGCGAGCAGCTCGGCTGGCGCAATGCCTTCTTCGCCGTAGTCATCATCGGTGTCGCGGCCGCCGGCGCGCTCCAGCTCTGGCTGCCGCGCAATGTTCCCGTGCCGCCCATGAATCTCAGGCGTGAGGCGGGCTCCCTGCGCAGCGCCCAGGTCATTCTCGCGATGGCAATCAGCATCGCGGTGTCGGCGAGCATGTTCAGCGTTTTCACCTACATCGCGCCGATCCTGCAGAACGTCACCCAGATCACGCCCCGCGGCGTCACCCTGATGCTTCTGTTGTTCGGCATTGGGCTGACCGTCGGCAATCTCATCGGCGGACGTCTGGCCGATTGGCGGCTCATGGGTTCCATCATCGGCGCGCTGGTGGTGCTCATTCCGGTGCTTGCCCTGTTCACGGTCACCAGCCTGTCGCCGGTGCTGACCGGCGTCACGCTCGTAATCTGGGGGCTTGTGGCCTTCGCACTTGTGCCGCCCCTGCAGACACGCGTCGTCACCGAGGCCGCGGGTGCGCCCAACCTGGCATCGACGCTCAACCAGGGCGCCTTCAATTTCGGCAATGCCATCGGCGCCTGGTTCGGCGGGGTGGGCATCGCCCTTGGCCTGCCCTATCAGATGCTGCCCTGGATGGGATCGGCGCTGGCGCTCGTCGCGCTCGTGCTGACCCTGATCTCCTCGCGCCTTGATCTTCCCGCCCGGATCAAGGCGCAGCCAGCGTTGTGAATTCAGGCGACGGCGCCGATCCTGAAACCGGTTGTGCCGCTCTGCTCGACCGCCGCCGGCAGGCCGAGTTCCCAGTCGAGATAGGCGCGGGACGCGGCCAGATTGCCGCCGTGACGGTCGTGCAGCCAGAAGATATAGTCGATCCGCTCGGCGTCGGCCGGTTCCCCGGGCGTCTCCACGACCTCCAGGCAGGCTTCTCGCCAGGCGGTCTCGCCGCCGGCAAGGACCGCGGCGTCCAGACCGTCGTCACGCAGATCGCGAGCGACGAGCTCCGCGAGATCGGCATCAGCGCCCGTCACGACAAGCCGTGGCGTGCCGAAGACCTCCGGCGGCAGCTGTGGCAGCCGCGAGCGGTTGGTCCAGATCGCCCCGCCGGGATGGCCGCGCCGGTAGGTCTCGCTTGCATCGGTCAAAATGAGCGCGGCACCCGAGTCGAGCCATGCCTTGGCCTCGGTGGGTGAAAGGCGCGGCGGTCGGGGGAAGGACGCAACCGTGCCATGTCCGGCGGCCGGTACGGTGCCGCTGATCAGACCGGGCAGGACAGACACGTCCCATCCGAGCTGGCGCAGCCAATGGGCCGTGACGATGGCCCTGACACCGTCATCGTCGGTGAGTACGATCCGTGCGCCGCGCGTACCGACCCATTTGTCGAGCGCCTGAACGAGTTGCCCGCCCTGGGCGGAAACGCTCCCTTCGGCATGGCCTGCCGCGTAGTCCTCGGGTTGGCGGACGTCGAACAGATAGGTCGTGCGGACCGGGTCGTCCCGCCACTCAGCGAGCCGAAGCGGGGTGATCACGGAAACGCCGAAACGGACGGCGAGCGCATCCGCGCGTCGGCGCGCCTCTTCCCGCGCCCTGAGGCCCAGCGGCTGGCGTGGTGGGGGCGGCGCATCGCGTTCGAGATCGAGCCCCGCAAGCCGCCAGCCCTGGGTGCCGCCGGAGAGGGCCGCCACCCGGTTCGGCACGCCCGCGTTGATCAGGGCCTGCGCCCCGATGATGCCGCGTGTCCGCCCCGCGCAGGAAACGACGACATAGGTGTCGGGCGACGGCACGAGTTCGGCGAAGCGATGCACGAGTTCGGCTCCTGGCGCGCTGATGGCGCCGGGCACATGGAAGCGCACGAATTCCTCAGTCGTCCGGCTGTCGAGGATGACCACATCGGCCTTCGTCTTGATCAACTGGTCGAGCGCCTCGGCGGTGATATCCGGTGTGCGGTAGGCGTGCTCGACGCATTCGGCGAAAGCCTTGCTCGGTACGTTGACACTTGTGAACAGCGGCTCGCCCGCGGCCTCCCAGGCCGCGAGACCACCCAGGAGCAGATGAACATCTCCATAGCCGAGATCCGCCAGCCGCCGCGCGGCCGGTGGGCCGATCCCCTCCTCCGCGAGAAGAACGACGCGTGTCGCGGGCCGTGGTACCAGGCGGGGAAAATCGATCTCAAGCCGGCTATAAGGCACATTGACTGCGAGCAGCGGATGCCCTTCGCCGTGGAGCCCTTCTTCGCGCACATCAACGAAAGCGATTTCCCCCCCGCCCGCGAGCCACGCGCGCAGGGTCGCTACATCGATCAAGGGCGTGCCTTGCGGCCTCCCGCGCAGGATCACGGTCGTGGGAGCATTCATGGCACTCTCCTTGGCTTTGCTGGCAATTCCGAATAGCTGTCCCGATCAGTCGCGATAACCGGGATTCTGGCGATCGAGCAGGCGTTTGAGCGCGTCGAAATGCAGGTCGAAACCGGACTTGGCGCGATTGGTCAGGGGTGTGCCGGTGATCTGCGTATGCACATGCTTGACCATCTCGTCGGTGAGATAGCGCAGAGGCTGGCCGGTCCACTGGGCGAAGAGCTGGACGCGGGCTGAGCGCTCGAGCTGGTAGAGTCGGTCATATGCCTCGGCCACCGTGCGCCCGGCGACGAGAACGCCGTGATGGGCCATGAACAGGATGGTCTTGTCGCCGAGAATGTCGGCAAGGCGCTCGCCTTCCGCCGGGTCGCGCGCGAGGCCGGTGTAATCCTCGTCGTAGGCGATCTGCTCGATGAGCTGCGCCTCGGTGTGACCGACCGGCAGAAGCCGCTGGTCCTTGAGGCGCGTCAGGGCGCTCGTATAGGGCATGTGCGTGTGCAGGAGCGCCGCATGCTGGGGCTTGCGCCGGTGGATCGGCGCATGAATGCAGAAGGCCGAGCGCTGCAAGGCACCCTCACCATCCAGCACGCGGCCATCGTAATCCACCGTCAGGAGGCCACCCGCGGTCACCTCGGACCAGTGCAGACCGAGCGGGCTGACATAGAAGCGGTCGTCGGTGCCGGGAACCGCGAGGGTGAAGTGGTTGTAGATGCCCTCGCTCATCTCCTGGATGACAGCGAGACGCTGGGAGGCGGCGAGATCGATCCGTGCCTGGCGCTGCTCGGCGGTTTCCTGCCGACGGTCATGGGCAGGGGCGAGGTTCTGGGTCACAGCATTCATCGGACAGGTTCCTGAAGAGGTGCGGGAGAGCACCGAGGCGGCTCATTCCACAGATGTGCGGGGGTTCAAGAGGTCGTTGAGGCCATTGCCGATGAGCATGAAGCTCATCACGGTGAGGAAGATCGCGCCGCCGGGCAGAGCGGTCATGTACCAGGCGGTGCGGAGCATCGGGCGGCCGGCGCCCACCATGCTGCCCCAGCTCATGACATTCGGATCGCCGAGCCCGAGGAAAGACAGTGAGGCATCCGACAGGATCGCCTGTGCGACGAGGATCGAGGCCGCCACGACGACGGGCGCGAGGCTGTTGGGCAGCACATGGCGCAGGATGACACGCGCGGGGCTCATGCCCACGGCGACCGCCGCCAGCACGAAATCGAGCTGCCGCACGCGCAGCGCCTCGGCGCGCACGAGCCGGGCGATCTGCGGCCAGGACGTGATGCCGATGGCAAAGGTGATGCTGGCGATCGATGGGCCGAGGATCACCACGATGATGATGGTGAAAAGGAGCCCCGGCATGGTCTGGAACAACTCGCTGATGCGCATCAGGATGTCGTCCACCACGCCGCCGCAATAGCCCGCCAGCGCGCCGAAGGTGATGCCGACGATCAGCGCGACTGCTGTCGCGGCAACGCCGACGATCAGCGAAATGCTCGCCGAATGCGCCATAGCCGCCGCCATGTCGCGGCCCATCATGTCGGTGCCGAGCGGAAAGCGCGGATCGACGCCCGGCCAGAGGTTGGCTGGTCCCACCATGTCACGAGGGTCGCCGGGATAGAGCACCCCTGCCGTCAGCGCGATGAAGACAATCACCGCGAGTAGCAGGCAACCGACGAGGAGGGCGCGCGATGTCTTGAAACGCCCGAGCCCGACGAGCCGTGGCAGGGCGAGAGCGACCGCCGTCAGCGCCGAACCTCCACCCGCGGGTCCAGCACCGCGTAGAGCAGGTCCACGAGCAAATTGACCACGATCACGATCATCGATGAACATAGGAAAATCCCGAGCAGGAGATTGACGTCGCGGGAGAAGACGGCTTCGTGTGCCAGCCGGCCGACGCCGGGCCAGCCGAAGACGGTTTCGGTGACGATCGTGCCGCCAAAAATGGCACCGATCTGCAATCCCGTGATGGTGACGATCGGCAACAGAGCATTGCGCAACACATGGCGCATGATGAGGCGCAGGCCCCCTACCCCCTTGGCCCGCGCCGTGCGGACGAAATCGAGCCCATAGACTTCGAGCATCGCCGAGCGCGTAATGCGCACGTAGATCGACAGGAAAAACAGGCTGAGCGTGAGCGCGGGCAGCACGAGATGCACCGCCACGTCGCGTATCTCGTCCCAATAGCCCGCATAGCTCGCGCCGATGGTGACGAGCCCGGCCGAGGGTAACCAGCGCAACTCGATCGAGAACAGGACGATGAGCATCAGCCCGACCCAGAAAAGCGGGGTCGCGAAGCCCATGGTCGAGATGACCGAAATCGCCTCGTCGAGAAGGCTGCCGCGGTAGCGCGCGGCGATCGCGCCAAACGTGACGCCGACGATGAGTGCGAAGACGATGGCTGTCATCGAGAGCAGGATCGTCGCCGGCAGACGCTCGCTGATCAGATCGATCACCGCCATGTTCTGCCGGAACGAATAGCCGAGGTCGAAATGCAGGATGTTGTAAATATAATTGAAGAACTGTTCATGGACCGGAATGTCGAGACCGTAGAGCTGGCGCAGGTTGTCCATGTATTCGGGCGTCGCCGAACCAGATTCTCCCGCCATCACGTCAACAAGGTCGCCCGGCGTCAGCTTCAATAGCACGAAATTGACGAGGATGATCGCAAAGGCCATCGGAATGGCCTGGATCAGCCGGCGCAGGACATAGACAAGCGAGGATGACATAGGACTTGCCCCAGGAGCAATTCCTGCGGAACCGTGCGGCGGTTCCGCGTCCGGAATTGCAAAAAAGAGATAGAGCATTTCCGGCGAAGCGGATTTCGCTGGACTTACCCTAGAAGACGGCCGCCTGGCCGCCGTCGACGGCCAACAGCGCGCCGACCACATAGCTGGCGCGTTCGCTCGCGAGGAAAACCGCGACATCGGCGATCTCGTGGGCCTCGCCATAGCGGCGCAGCGGCGTCTCCGCTTGGCCGCGCGCCAGGGCTTCCTCGCGGCTGATGCCGAGCCGTTCCTGTTCGAACCTGAGGCTCTGCTCCACCCGGTCGGTCAGTGTGATCCCCGGGTTGATGGCGTTGATGCGAATGCCGTAGCGCGCGTAATATTTTGCGAGCCCGAGCGTCGAGAGCAGCAGGGCGGCGTTGGCGGAACCACCCGGGAGATGATTGTCGGCGGGAAAGCGTCCGCCCGTTCCGACAATATTGACGATGGCGCCGATCTGCCGGGGCGGTGGCGCCGTGCCGTCCGTTTCCGCGCGGGCGCGCAGGCGCTTCAGGACGGCGTCCTGGGCGTGGATATAGGGAAAGAACTTCGCCTCCAGCCCGGCGCGCCATGCGGCGGCATCGAGCTCCTCCGCCGGCGTGCGCCGTGCCGCGCCCGCGCTGTTGACGAGCACCGCGATCGGGCCGAGCCGGGCCTCGACCTCATCGATGGCGCGCGACGCCTGAGCCGCATCACCGAAATCGGCGGTGATTGCATCGACGCTGTACCCTTTGCCGGCGAGCAGGTCCTTACCGCGCGCCAGATTGGCGGGATCACGCGAAGCGATGGCGACACGCGCCCCCTCGCGGGCGAAGCCCTCGGCCGCGGCTAACCCGAGGCCCTTGCTGCCGCCCGTGACCAGCACGACTTTACCTGTCAAACCGAGATCCATGACCTATCCTCACCATCAGCCCGTATGTTGATCGATGCATTCAATAGTACATCGTGATCGGTGGCGGCGTATCGTTGGTGTAGTAATTCCCAACGACCTTGTATTTGTAGGATGTGGCATCATGGGTCGTGTGCGTCCGCGCATTGCGCCAGTGGCGGTCCAGGTTGCGATGGCTGAGCGTCGCGGAGGCGCCGCCGACCTCGTAGAGCAGTTCACCGGCTTTGAGCGCGGCTTCGTTGCAGACGATCTTCGCCTCGGCCACCGCGATGGAGGCCTCGATCAGGGCCGGCTCCACCTCCGACCAGGGCGCCGATCCGGTCAGCCAGCGCTGGTGCCAGATGTCATGGGCAAGATCGACCGCCTCCGCCGCCCAGAGAAGGGCCGCGCGGGCGGTATGCGCGCGCGCTGCGATATCGCCGACGGTGTAGAGCACATAAGGGTCGTCACCGGCGCGCGTCACGCCGCTTTCGGCCTGCACGCGGGCATTCTCGCGCACGAAGCGGGTGGTGTCGTCCAACGCGGCGAGCGCGATGCCCACCTCGATGGTGGAATGGAGAAGCTGGGTACCGGCAGCCTGGTAGTTGCGGGTGCTGCCCTCCTTGGCGTCGAAGTGCATGATCTCGTCGGCCGACACCGCGACGTCATGGAACTCTGTGGTGCCGCTCGCCGTGCCGCGCTGGCCCATGGCGCGCCAGTCGTCGATCTGGTGCACACCCTCGCGCGTCTTCGGAAAGAGCACCGACACGGTCCGGCCGTCCTCGTCCCTCGCCGTCACACGCAGGATATCGGCCATCAGCCCGCCGGTGCTGTAAAATTTCGTGCCGTTGAGTCGGAAGCCCACGCCGTCACGCGTCAGCGTGGTCGCGATCTCGGTGCGGACCTTGCTGCCGCGCTCGGTGGTGGCGCCGCTGACGATGGCGCCATGGCGGATGGCCCGGAGCCAGCGCCGGCGCTGCGGCTCGGTCGCCATGAGGCGGATGCGTTCGACCGTCGTGAAATGCGGCAGCAGCACCTGGGCAACGCTGGAATCCCCCTTGGCGAGCAGGATCAGCACCTTGACGGTGTTGGCATAGGAAAGATGCGGACCGCCATAGTCACGCGGCAGGCGGATGGCGCTGAGGCCGGCCTTGCGCACGGCTTCAAGCTCGGCATGCGGGTGACGGTTCTCCCGATCGCGCTCGGAGGCGCCAGCCGCGAGCTCCTGGCCGACACTCTTCGCCGCCGCGATAAAATCGGAAGCCGTCTGGTGTGGTGAGACGATGGGATCGCGATAACGCCCCAAGGCGGGCACGTCATCTGTCGCGTCGGTAACGAGGGAGAGCTCTACGCTGGACATTCACCGGTCCTGAACTGGGATGGAAACGGGTCCGGGCGTCGTCATTCGGCGGGAATGCCGACGGTTGCCGGATGGGCGTCGTAACGGAAGGCACGGCCGGGATGACGCGGGCCAAGCCGGGCATGGCCGAAGAACTTCTCGCGCAAGGGCCCCGGCCGATAGGCGGTCTTGAAGACGCCCCGGTTCTGCAGTTCGGGCACAACGAGATCCACGAAATCCTCGAGATTGCGCGGCTCGACCACCCGGGTGAGGTTGAAGCCATCGACCCCCGCCTCGTCGACCCAGGCAAGGAGTTCGTCGGCGACCTGCGAAGGCGTGCCGACGATAAAGGGGCCGCGTCCGCCGACCTCGCCGAAATCCGCGAGGTCCCTTACCCGCCACACCCTGTCGGGGCTGCGGATGGTCATCGCCTCAAGCTTCGATTGCACGCTGTTGTTGTTCTTGACGAAGCGCACCGGGTCGTCGGGCCCGTAGTCGCCGAAATCGATGCCGGTCCAGCCGGACAGCAGCGCGAGCGCGCCCTTCACATCGAGATGGCTGCGGTACTCCTCATATTTGTCGCGGGCCTCGGCTTCTGTCGGCGCAACGATCACCGTGGCGCCGACGAAGATGCGGATATCGTCGGGATGCCGGCCGAAGCCGATGGCGCGACGCCTGATATCGGCCGCGCTCTCGGCCAATTGCTTCTTGCCCTGGTTTGTAAACACGCATTCGGCATGGCGCGCCGCGAAGGCGCGGCCGCGCGCCGAGGTGCCCGCCTGGTAGAGAAGCGGCGTGCGCTGGGGCGATGGCTCGCTCAGGTGGATGGCGTCTAGGTCGAAATAGGTGCCGTGATGGCTGATACGATGCACCTTCTCCGGCCGCGCGAAAACGCGGCCCACCTTGTCACGCGCCGCCGCGTCATCCTCCCACGAGCCTTCCCAGAGCTTGTAGACGAGGTCCAGGAACTCGTCGGCCCGGTCATAGCGCTGGTCATGGTCCCGCACCGCCGTGTCGCCGAGCGCCTTCACGCCGCTTTCGAGATAGCCGGTGACGATGTTCCAGGCGACGCGGCCCTTGGTGAGATGGTCGAGGGTCGAGAAGCGGCGCGCGAGGTAATAGGGCTGCTCATAACCGACCGAGGCGGTAACCCCGAAACCGAGGTTCTGCGTGGCGGCCGCCATCGCGGAAATCAGCACGGACGGATCATTGCTCGGGATCTGCGCGCCGGCCGCGAGTGCCGCGTCGGGCGAGCCGTTGTAGACGTCGTAGACGCCGGAGACATCGGCCAAAAAAATACCGTCGAGCAAGCCGCGCTCGGCGGTCCGGGCGATGGTGATCCAGAAATCGAGGTCGGTATAATCGATCGCGCGATCGGCGGGATGGCTCCACAGGCCGGCCCAGCTGTGGCCGGGCGCATTCATGTGGAAGGCGTTGATCGCAATTTCCTTCGGCATGCCGATCTCCACAGGGATAAAAAGGGCGGCCCGTCAGGCCGCGTCGTAGCGGAAGCCCGCGCCCGGATGCGGCGCGGCGAGGCGCGCGTGACCCGGGCCGAACAGCTTCTCGCGATAGGTGCCGGCGGCGTATTGGCGCTTGTAGACCCCGCGCTTCTGCAACTCGGGCACGACAAGGTCGATAAAATCGACGTAGGTCTCCGGCGCGACCGCATAGGCGAGATTGAAACCGTCGGCGCCCGTTTCCTCGACCCAGGCCTCGATCTCGTCGGCGACCTCAACCGGCGAGCCGACGATCACCGGTCCCTGCCCGCCGATGCCGGCGTGGCGGGCAATGTCGCGCAAAGTCCATTGCCGGTTCGGATCGGCGACCGTGAAGGCCTCGATCGTTGAGACCACGCCGTTGTCGCGATCTTCGTAGCGCAACACCTCATCGAGATCACGGCCGGCCAAGTCTATGCCCGTCCAGCCGGAGAACAGCACGAGGGCACCCTCGTGGCTGATGTAGGACCTGTATTCCTCGAGCTTAGCCTGGGCGGCGCGCTCATTCTCGCCGACGATCACCGTCATGAGGGGAAAGAACAGGAGATCATCCGGGTGGCGACCGTTCTCGGCCGCGCGGCGGCGCACGTCGCTGATGACCTTGGCGGCGACCGTCTTCGTCGGCGCGGCGAGAAACACCCCCTCCGCATGGCGCGCCGCGAAGGCACGCCCGCGCGTGGAGCCGCCGGCCTGGAACAGCACGGGGGTGCGCTGGGGCGACGGCTCCGTCAGGTGGATGGCGTCCAGCTTGTAATGCACGCCCTGATGGTTGACGCGGTGGACTTTCTCCGGGCGGGCGAAGATGCCCTGCTCCCGATCCCACAAGACGGCGTCATCCTCCCAGCTGCCTTCCCAGAGCTTGTAGACCACCTCCATGAACTCGTCGGCGATGTCGTAGCGCTGGTCGTGCGGGACGATCGCGTCCCGCCCCATGCCCTTCGCGCCCGCCGATGACTTGCCGGTGACGATGTTCCAGCCGACGCGTCCACGCGTGAGCTGGTCAAGGGTCGAGAAACGACGCGCGAAAAGATAAGGCGGCTCGAAGGAGAGATTGCCGGTGACCGCGAAGCCGAGGTTGCGGGTGGCATGCGCCATCGCCGGGATCAGCAGCGCGGGATCGTTGGTCGGTACCTGCGAGCCATGCGTGAGCGCCGCATCGAGATTGCCGCCATAGACGTCGTTCGGCCCGATGCCGTCGGCGAGAAAGATGGCGTCGAACAACCCGCGCTCCAGCGTACGGGCGAGATCGACCCAATAGTCGAGATCCTTGTAAGCGGTGGAGCGATCCCGCGGATGCCGCCAGAGCCCCGGCGACTGGTGCACCGGGCGGCCGACGACGAAGGCATTGAAACGAATTTCCCTGGCCATGGGGCGGCCTCCCGATCCTACGGCTTGATCCAGACGTTCGACAGCGCGGCGAGCGCGGCGTCCGGTCCCGTGCCAAGGCCATGGACCTTGCGGTTGTAGAGGGTGACATGCCGCATCTCGCTCAGCGGCAGAATGGGGAGGTCCCTCATGACGAGGGCCTGCAGTTCGTCGAACAGCGCCTTGCGCTTGACGGGATCCGGCTCGACCTGAAAGGCCCTGATGACTCTGTCCGCCTCGGGATTGTTGTATCCTGAATTGTTGGAGGCCGGGACGCCGCGCACGTGATTGGTGGAGATGACGAGGCGCGGCAGGCCCATCTCCGGGTCCATCATGACGGCGATCGTATTGCTGTCTGTATCGAAGTCCCAGTCCGAATAGACCCGTTTCGTCCAGGCGGGATAATCCTGTCCACGCAGTACGAAATCGATCCCGACACGCTTCAGATTGTCTCGGATATAGTCGCCTGCGTATTTATAGGTTTCTCCGAACGGCAAATAATCATGCGTGAGCGAGAAACGCACGCCGTTGTCCTTGCGGGGGTAGCCGGCCTCATCGAGAAGCTTTTCCGCCGCGGCCGGATCGTAGTCGTAGCTGGGGACTTCCGGGTTATGAAACAGCGTCAGGTGTGACGGCACCGGACTGATAGCCGGCTTACCGAATCCGTACCAAACCGTATCGATCAAACCCTGCCGGTTGATGGCGTGGGCAATCGCGCGCCGCACACGCACATCGGCCAGGACGGGGTTACTGAGGTTGAGATCGAGCAGGAAAACGTGTGATTGGAAGGCATAACCCCGCGTCTCGACAGCGAGTTCGGCGCTGGCCTCAAGGCGCTTGACGTCCGCGAGTGGCACGGCCGTGAAGGGCGCATACTGGACTTCGCCCGTCTCCAACGCCGCGGCGCGCGAGGCCGCGTCGGGGATCACACGGAAGATGACGCGGTCGAGATAGGGTTTGCCCGCCTCCCAGTAATCGGGGTTCCTCTCGAGGAGGACGTATTGCCCCTTCTTCCATTCCTTGAAGCGGAACGGTCCCGTTCCGACAGGCGCGTTATTGTGCGGGTTCTTGAGAATATCCGTGTTCTCATAGAGATGCTTCGGCAAGACCTGCGATTCCGCGGCATTGAGCGCGCTCAGGATCACAGGCGCCGGCGCCTTCAGGCGGAAAATCGCGGTATGGGCATCCGGCGTCTCGACATCGTCCAGCGACGCGAAAGTGATGCGTCCGCGCGCATGCAGCTTCTTCCAGAGCTCAAGAGCGCTGAACTTCACATCCTCCGACGTGAACTCCTCGCCATCATGCCACTTCACCCCCTTGCGCAGGTGGAAGGTGATGGACTTGCCATCAGCCGGCACGTCCCAGCGCTCGGCCAGGCCAGGTTGGGGGCCCATGCTTTCGTCATAGCGCAGCAAGCCGTCATAGACATTCGCACTCACGGATCCGTTGGCATAGTTGTTGTTGACGACGCTGTTGAGTGAGGTCGGCTCGGGCTGGATCACCGTCACGAGCGTTCCGCCACGGGCTTGAGTCTCGGCGAGAAGCGGGGTCGCGGCCAGCGCTGCGCCAACCCCGGCCGTCGCCTGCAGAAGCCCACGGCGCGTTAGCCCCGATGACCGTGATGAAACGCTTCCCGACACTGATGACACGTGAACCTCCGGCGATTGGCGAGCCGTGGACGCCGCTCGCGGCACGCGAGCGGATAATTGCGATTGAAAGGGGTGCTGGCGGCAGCACCGGGCCGCAGCCAGGATTCATCAATATCACATATTTTCATTTTTTCTATAGATTTTATAGACAAAAAAATCAGGCCATGCGAACTTCAAATCGTCCGGACCTGCTGCGGCGCCTCGCGCGGCGCGCTCCTCGACCACAACTCATTGTTTTCCAGGAAATTTTACAAGGAACGACCATGTCCGCGAGAATTGGCGGCATCCGCCTCCCCATCGGCCACCCGCCCCGCAACCGACGCCACTTGATCCGGCACCTGCGGAGCGCGCTCGCCTGTCTCTCGCTATCGCTCGGTCTGGCTGCAATTGGATCGGCAACGTCAGCGGCACAGGAGAGCCCGGTCCGTACGCCGGTGCGCGGTGGCACGCTGATCGCGGCAATCGAGCCGCAGCCATCCGTGCTGACGACGGTGTTCAATAATCAATATGCGAACGCGGTGCTGTCGACGAATATCTTCGACGGCCTTCTCCGCTACGATGAAAACCTGGCGCCGCAGCCGAGCCTTGCTGAGAGCTGGGAGGTAGCGCCGGATGGCAAGTCAATCACCTTCCACCTGCGCAAGGGCGTGAAATGGCATGATGGCGAAGAATTTACGTCGGAGGACGTGAAGTTCAGCGCGCTTGAGGCCTGGAAGAAAACCCATACGCGCGGCAGGATCACCTTCGCCGCCCTCCGGGATGTCGAGACGCCTGACAAACATACGGCAGTATTCCGCCTCGAGACGCCCGCTCTTGTTATCTTGAACGCCTTGAATTCTGCAGAATCGCAGATCATTCCAAAGCATATCTTCGCAGGCTCGGCCATCCCGACCAATCCCGCCAATGCCAAACCGATAGGCACGGGCCCATTCCGCTTCAAGGATTGGAAGAAGGGCCAGTATATCGAGCTTGAGCGCAACCCAGACTACTGGGATGAAGGCAAGCCTTACCTCGACCGTGTGATCTTCAAGGTCATTCCGGATACAGCGAGCCGCGCGGCCGCCCTGGAGACGGGTGAATTACTGTTTGCGCCTTATGATGCCGTGCCCTTCGGCGATGTCGCGCGCCTGCGCAAGGATCCCAATCTACGCTTCGAGACGCGCGGCTACGATTATCACTCACAGTTCTATCTGCTGGACTACAACCTGCGGAAGCCCGTTCTCGCCAATGTGAAGGTCCGCCAGGCCATCGCCCGCGCCATCAACAAGCAGGGGCTGATCGACACGGTGTGGTATGGGCTCGGCAAGCCCTCCACCGGCCCCATCCCGTCCAGCGTCAAGACCTACTATACGCCGGATGTCCAACAGTACGACTTCGATCCGGCAGCCGCGGAGAAACTGCTCGACGAAGCAGGCTATCCGCGCAAGGCGGACGGCTCGCGCTTCGACATCAATATCGACTTCACGTCAGTCGGCGATGTGACGGCAAATTCCGCCGAATATATCCGCCAAAGCCTGAAGCGCGTCGGCATCAATCTCAAGCTCAACAACCTCGATGATCCGTCCTATTTGAAGAAGGTCTACAAAGACTACGATTACGATCTCAACCTGTTGCAGATCTCACCCTTGATCGATCCGCAGATGGGGCTGTTCCGCCTGTATTGGTCGAAGGCGCAGGCGCCGGGTGTGCCCTATGTCAATGCGTCGAGCTATGCGAGCCCGACAACGGACCGCATCATCGAGGCGATCCGCATCGAGGGTGATCCCGAGAAACGCGTGAAGCTGTTTCATGACCTGCAACGGGCAGTGACATCGGACCTGCCGCTCGTGCCGCTGTTCGAGATGCAGCATTTCACCTTCTACAACAAGAAGGTGCATGGCGTGAACACAACACCGGACGGCGCGATCTCGTCCCTCAAGAACGTCTGGCTGGAGCGCTGAAGCGGCCACCCCTCGCCTGATCCGGTAAGGACGCCGGCCTGTTACGCCGGCGTCCGAGCCGTGACCGATTGAACAGGACAGCACCAATGGCGCAGCCATCCCTGGCCCGCATCCCCTCATCAAGCCCTCACGATGGCCAGGCGCTCGTCGCGCTGTCGGCCGCTTTCGGCGAGAAACTCGCGGCCGGGGCGGCCGCGCGCGACAGCGAACGCCGCCTGCCCTTCGCGGAAATTCGCGAGCTGGCAGCCTCTGGCCTGCTCGCTGCCCGCGTGCCGGCGGAATACGGCGGGCCGGAGGTGTCGATGGTCGACTACGCCCGCATCATTCTCAACCTCGCCAAGGGCGACCCCAATGTCGCCCAGGCGGCCGCGCCCGTCTTTCCCAATGTGGAGAAGATCCGGATCTACGGCAGCGAAGCCCAGAAGCGCCGCTACTTCGGCCTCGTGCTGGACGGCCGTCTGTTCACCGGCAATGCCGCGGCGGAGCGTGGCGGCAAGCGCATCGGCGACATGACGACCCGCGTGACGCGCGACGACGGCGTCTACCGCCTCGACGGGCGCAAATATTACGCGACCGGCACGCTCTTCGCGGACTACGTGCTGGTGACCTCCCATCTCGGCGACGACAGCCGCGCGGCGGTCATCATCCCGACCGATCGTGAGGGTGTCACCGTCACCGACGACTGGGACGGGATGGGCCAGCGCACCACGGCGAGCGGCAGCGCGATCTTCGATAATGTGCGGCTCGATCCCGACGAGATCATGCCGATCCCCGCCTATGGCCAGCGCCGCACCTACGAGGGTGCCTATGCCCAGCTGATGCATGCGGCGCTCGATGCGGGCATCGCGCTGGCCGCGCTCGACGATGGTATCCGTTATGGCCGCGACGGCGCCCGTCCTCTCCCCGAGGCCGGCGTGGAACGCGCCGCGGACGATCCTTACGTGCTGCACACGGTCGGCGAGATGGCGATCCAGACCCATGCGGCTGTGGCCCTGGTGGAGCGCGGCGCGGCGCTGCTGGATCGGGCTGTCGAGGCCTTCTACGGCGGACGGGACGCCGACAGACTGCTTGGCGAGGCCTCCATCGCCGTCGCCGAAGCCAAATACATGTCGAGCGAAGCTTCTATCAAAGTCAGCGAGATGATCTTCCGTATCGGCGGCGCCTCCGCCACGTCGCGCCAGCGCAATCTCGACCGGCATTGGCGAAACGCGCGCACCCACACCACCCACGATCCGGTTGCCTACAAGGCGCGCGCGGTCGGCAATTTCTACCTTAATGGCGCGTTGCCTCCCATCAACACCAAGATATGATCGCCGCTCTTGAAGCCGGTGGGAGTAGCGCGGATGACGAGGCTATGTGTTTTCGGGGCGGGCGCCGTGGGCAGCCACCTCGCCGCCAAGCTCCTCCGCTCTGGCAGGGCGGATGTTTCACTCGTCGCGCGTGGCGCCCATCTCGCGGCCCTGCGGGATAACGGCCTGACGCTGCGTGGCGTGGAGGAGAGCTTCACTGTCCCCGTCTCGACAGCGACCGACGATCCCGGCAGCCTGCCGCCGCAGGACATCGTGATCGTCGGATTGAAGTCCCACAGCCTGCCGCCGGCTGCCGCGGCACTCGGCCGGCTCATCGCGCCGGACGGGGTCGCGCTCTTCTGCCTCAACGGCATTCCATGGTGGTGGAACTACGGAATGCCCGGAAAGGCCGGGCCCCTTCCGCTCATCGACCCCGATGGCGTGCTCTGGAAGGAGGTCGGCGCGGAACGCGCGATCGGCGTGATCGTCCAGTCGCCGAACGAGATCGTCGCGCCGGGCATCGTCGAGAATGCCAGCAACAGCAATCACTTCCTACTGGGCGAGCCGGACGGCAGCGCAAGCCCTCGCCTCGAAGGCAGCCTGGCGCTTCTGCAATCGGCCGGCATCGACGCTATCCGCTCGCGGGATATCCGCCGCGATGTCTGGGCGAAGCTTCTCCGCAATGCCTCCAACGGACCGCTCGCCGCGCTGACACGCCTCGTCGGCGCTGAACGCAGCGCTTTTCCCGAACTCGACGCGGTTGGCCAGGCAATCATGGCCGAGCTCGTCGCCATCGCGGACACACAGGGCTACGACATCAGCGCCGAAGCGGCCGAGAGGGGCCAGGGACCGCGAGCCCAGGCCCTTGCGGCCGCCCGCCCCTCAATGCTGCAGGACCTGCTGCAGGGCCGGCCGATGGAGGTCGAGAGCCAACTCGGCCAACCCGCGCTGTTCGCCGATGAAGTCGGCGTGGCGGCCCCGACCCTCAAGATTGTGCTCGCACTGCTGCGCGGGCTCAACCATGCGATGATCGTCGGGACAAAGCCCAAAGCTCCTGCGTGAGGCCGCGACGGCCGGATATACGAGTGATCGGAACGACAGAGCGTCGGCTCCGACCGCAGTCGCAAATCTGGACGAATTGTCCAGCGCCAGGCGCTGCAGAACACTCGCGTCCCTACATGTCCACGATTGGCGCGAAGCCGCCAAAGATCATGCGCTTTCCGTCAAAAGGCATGGTGGCGCCCATCTCCTTCATGCGCGGGTCGGCCATCATCTTGGCATGCGCCGCGTCACGCACTTCCTTCGACGGATATTCGAACCAGCTGAAGATAACGACCTCTCCCTCCTCGGCCTTTACGGCGCGGCGGAAATCCGTGACCTTGCCATCCGGCACGTCATCGCCCCAGCATTCGACGACACGCGTCACCCCGAATTCCTTGAACAAGGGCACCGCATCAGCAGCGTGTTTGCGGAAAGCCTCCTTGTTCGCCGCTGGGACGGCTCCGACAAATCCTTCCACGTATTTCATGTCCGTATCCTCCTTATGGAATGGTGATTGTTTGAAAAGGGCGTGGGCCCGACACTTCATATTATGTTGATATCAACTTAGTTGTCCGATGTCAAAAATGGAGATGCCTGACACGGCTGGAAAGTTCCCTTCTTCGCAGTTCAAGCGGCATCGCCAAGGTTCATGCGACGCCAAGCGGCCAGCGGCCCTTCTCATGGTAACGTTCAAGTCCGCGTTCGCTGTGAATGAGGGTGAAGGCGGCGGCCTTGAAACGGATCGGACCGATCGGCTGAAAGGGGACAGGCTCCGGGCAGTAAGCTAGCGTCATATGCGGCTTGAAATTGTCTGCCGCTCGCACTCCCTGGCCCCGCAAGGCTTCGGTGAGCGCCCTGTGCAGAGGCTGGAGGGAGTCGGCTTCCGCCAGCAGCACCAGAGGATGTTTGCGCTCCCGGCCGGCGCGCGCGGGTGCTGGCCGAAAACTCCCCACCGACGAGAAGATGACCTCGAACGTTTGCCCTGCAATGGCGCCAGCCGCACGCTCCGACGCATAAACCTTCTGCGAGGGTAGTCGTTTGTAGTCGCCGACGTGGTGCAGGGAGACATGCAGGCGCGCTGGTTTCAGAATGTCTCCCTGGATAGCATTCTCACGCCGAAAGTCGGCACTGACGCGCGCGATCCTCGTCGCGGCTCCACGGTCCGGGAACAGGCAGAAAAACAACCTTTCGGGCAACTTCGGCCGCCACGGCAGATCCCGGAGGAAATCAAAATGATATTGCATGGCGGGCGCTCCCCTACGCAACAACCGCAGCCCGATCCAACGTTTCACGGCCAGCTGCGAGAACCTCATGCCAAAACGCTTGAGCCCCTGAGACGATCCGGAAACGCCGCGCGCAGCATAGAACATATCAAGAACAAATCAAGCCCTGCGACTACCGCCGGATTCAGATCAATGCACCCACCCGTGTGGTAGGCTCCTATGCAGCTATGAAAGAGGGAGGGCCGTGGCGCCATGACGGACGGACATTCAGCAACCACCCAGCGCAGCGTGATCGTGCAGGGCTTTACGAACAGCGTCCTTGACCCGAAGGAGCCCATGCTCGGGCCGCTGGAGAATGGCGGAACCATCATCGCCAATACCGCGCCGGGGTGCTGGGGCCCGATGATCACGCCGCGGCTGCGTGGCGGGCATGAAGTGACCCAACCCGTGTATATCGAAGGTGCGGAGCCGGGCGACGCGGTCGCGATCCGCATCCGCGACATCACCGTCACCTCGCTCGCGACCGCATCAGGCCATGACAGCTCGCCTGACGGCTTCTGCCTCGGCGATCCCTATGTCGCGGCGCGCTGCCCGGTCTGCGACGAGATCTGGCCGGAGACCCACGTTGAGGGCATTGGTCAGGACGCCGTACGCTGCGACAAATGCGGCAATGCCGTCAAACCCTTCGAAATCGTCCACGGCTATACCGTCGTGTTCGACCATGCCCATGGCGTCGGCCTGACCATGCCGCGATCGGCCGCTGACAAGATTGCCCATGAAGCCAAGCACTATGCAGCCCTGCCCGATCATTCGGTGCAACACTCTATCCTCACCTTCGCGCCGGCCGACATGGCTGGAGTACCCGTGCGCATCAGGCCGTTCCTCGGCCAACTCGGCACAACGCCGTCGATGGCCCTGCCGGATTCGCACAATGCGGGCGATTTCGGCGCCTTTCTCGTCGGCGCTCCCCATCCCTATGCGGTGACAGCGGAGCAGCTGGCCGCGCATAAGACGGACGGGCATATGGATATCGACGCGGTGCGCCCAGGCGCGATCCTGGTCGCGCCGGTGAAGGTGAAGGGCGCCGGTGTTTACATGGGCGACATGCATGCTGCCCAGGGCGACGGCGAGATCGCCGGCCATACGATGGACGTGGCGGGCAGCGTTACCCTGCAGGTCGAGGTGGTGAAGAACTACCGCATCGACGGGCCGGTCCTCTTCCCGCTGCTGGAGGATCTACCGCCATTGGCACGGCCGCTCTCGCCCGCCGAGAAGTCAGCGGCGCAGAAACTCGCCAGCCAGTGGGGTGTGAGTGCGATCGAGGAACTGGCGCCGATCTCCGTCATCGGCACCGCGGCCAACATGAACGCCGCGATTGATAACGGGCTCCAGCGCGCAGCGGATCTCCTTGGCCTGACGGTCCCGGAAATCCGCAACCGCGCGACGGTCAACGGCGCTATCGAGATCGGGCGCGCCCCGGGCGTGATCCAGGTCACGTTCCTCGCCCCTCTCAGCCGGCTGGATGCCGCAGGCCTCGGCGAATACGCGCGCGAACAGTACGGGTTGTAGAACACTCGCCAACCCAGGGCCTTGCCGCAGCCCCCATCCCATCCCTGTGAATGGGCGATTGGCATGGGGACTGCGGGTGATGGCTCGCTCTCAACGATCGATTGCGAGCGAGTATTGATCAGCCCGCGTCGAATCAGACCACGCGAAGTCCATGCCGGCCACGGCCCGGCACGCTCATGGTGACAAGCGGGCCGCCGCCATCGCTCTCCTCATCGCCCAATGCGCTCACCATCTCGACAAGCTGGTCGAGCTGCGCATCAATCTCGCGGCGCAAGGCGCAGAGGCGAAGAAACTCTTCCTCATAGGTCCGCCGAGAGGGCCGATTGGGGAAGCGGAGTACCGTCATGAGCGAATCCCTGTGATCGCGTTGTCATCACAGTGATGCGCCGGAGATGGCAAATTTTTCCCTACCAACGATCAGATTTGCCCATCACGGATCCAAAAAAGCAGTGTGCCGGCAGCTACCCTAGAGCAGCACCGGCACACTCCCCCCATCATGAAGACCTTGCACTAACCCCCTGCGCTTTCAGATCTTTTTATAAGAATTACTGACCCTTGCTCACATTCCAGTAGACGGGAACGCCGGCGGCCAGGAGCCCATCGACATTCTTGCGAACGCCGCGAACCAGAAAAAACTGTCCGACGGGCACATAAGGCACCGTCTCGACGGCGCGAATCTGGATCTTCTCGGCAATGTTCTTTCGCGCCGCGAGATCGGGCGCCGTCGTGAAATCGGCGCGAAGCTTCTCGATCTCATCGTCGCAAGGCCAGCCGAACCAAGCTTTCTCGCAGTTCGAGCGCAGCGCCATATGGCCGACCGGCTCGCTCATGTCAGGCGCCGCGGGCCCTGACAGGAAGATCGACCAGCCACCCTGTCCGACCGGGTTCTTGCTCGTACGACGGCTCGACAGGGTGCCCCAATCCATCGCCTGGTAGTCAACCTTGAGGCCGATGTCGCGCATGGCCTGTGCCACCACGAGGCTCGCAGGATGAAGGGCTGTTTCGGTCGCATCCAGAAGCACGATCGGCGTGCCGTCGTAGCCGCTTTCCTTCACCAGTTGCTTGGCCTTTTCCACATCGGGCTTCGGCCATCCGGCCTTCGTGAAATACGGCGAATCGCACATGTAGAAAGAGGGACAATTGGTATAGAGGCTGGGATCATCGACATAGGCGCGCAGGGCCGGATCCTGGTCCACGAGCGTCAGGATCGCCTGCCGCAGCTTGGCATTGTTGAAAGGCGGCTGTGACTGGTTGAAACGCATCACGCCCTGCAGGGCCGCGAGCTTGGCGACGCCCACATCCGCATTGCCCTTCACAAGGGGAATCATGTCCGGCGGAACTTCCTCGAAGATATCGATCTCGCCCGCCTGCAGCGCGTTCAGGGCCGTCTGGGCATCGGGAATGATCTGCCATTCCACGCGATCGACCTTCACCGGCTTGCCTCCGGCCAGACCATCGGCCGCTTCGCCACGCGGGCTATAGGTCGGGGATTTCACGTAAACCACCTTCGAACCGGGTGCCCATTCGTCAAGCTTCATGACGAAGGGGCCAGAGCCGACCGGATCCTTGATATTCTCGTTGGACGGGGTCTTGGCGATGCGTTCCGGCATGATGAAGGGAACGTTGGAGCTCGGCTTGCCGAGCGCTTCCAGCACCAACCCCCATTTGTTCTTGAGTGTCAGCTTGACCGTCTTGGGATCGACGGCCTCCAGACTCGCTGTATTCGCCATGAGCTGCTGGCCGAGACCATCACGCTCGCCCCAGCGCTTGAGCGAGGCGACCACATCAGCTGCCGTGACGGGCGCGCCGTCGCTGAACTTGAGCCCATCGCGCAATACGAAGGTCCAGGTGAGGCCGTCCTGCGAGCGATCGTAGCTCGCAGCCATTTGCGGCACGATCTCACCCTTGGCGTTCTGCGCGAAGAGAACGTCGTAGACCATGTAGCCGTGATTGCGGACCATATAGTCCGATGTCGTGATCGGATCGATGGTCTTGAGATCGCCGAAGGGACGAACCTTCAACGTGGTCTCCGCTGATGCCGGCAGTGCCCACAGGCCGACGATCGCCGCTGCGACCGTGAGCCCCCATCCCTGTCTTGGCTTCATTTTTCTCCCCTTCCTTGAGCTTGACCTCTAGACATCTCCGCCTTGCTCCCAGTCGCAAAGATGTTCTGTTTCTTTGATTGTCTTCGTCAATTCTGAATGGCGAAGCGCTACGCACTGTCCTGGAACCGCTCTAGTTTCGGCGCCGGCTGAGCTTCGGATCGAGCGCGTCCCGCAGGGCATCGCCGAGGACGTTCACGGTCAGAATGAGCAGCGCCAGGAACACCCCTGGAAAGGCCGCGATCCAGGGCGCGCGCTGCAGATATTGGCGCCCCTCGGCCAGCATGTTGCCCCAGCTTGGAATGGTCGGCGGGGTGCCGGCGCCAAGGAATGACAGCACCGACTCGACGACCATCGCAGCCGCGAAGACGTAGGTCGCCTGGACCAGCACGGGAGCGGCAATATTCGGTAGGATATCGCGGAACAGCAGGCGTGGAACGCGCGTGCCGAGCGTGATCGATGCTTCCACATAGGGCTGGTCGCGCAACACAAGCACGCAGCTCCGGACCACACGCGCCATGCGCGGCACTTCCACGATCGTGATGGCAACCACCACGTTCTGCAGGCTCGACCCGAACAGCGACATCAACGCGATGGCCAACAGGATACCCGGTATCGCCATGACGCCATCCATGAAGCGCATGAGGATGCCGTCGAGCTTGCGGAAGAACCCGGACAGGAGACCAAAGAGCACGCCGAACACCGTCGTCAGCACCATCACCAAGGTGCCGGCGGCCAGAGAAATGCTGGTGCCGTTCAGCGTGCGTGACAACACCGAGCGGCCGAGATGATCGGTTCCGAACCAGTTCTGCAGGCTTGGAGGCCGCAGGCGCTGCGACGGATCGAGCCGCGACGGATCCGGCAGGAGATAGGGAGCGGCAGCGGCGATCATCATGAAAAGCAAGAGGACGCTGATTCCCGCCAGGATGACGGGATGCCGTCTGAGGAAGTGACGGAGCCCGGCCCGGTGCCCTTCCGACAGGGCTGAACCTGCCTGCTTGGGCTCGATGGTCTTGGTCCCGATGCCCTTGGGCCCAGCTACTTTGGGCTCGGCGACTTGGGGCTCGACGGCCTTGACTTCGATCATCGCCATGGCCGCCTCAATAACGCACGCGCGGGTCGAACAGCCCGTAGCTGAGGTCGACCAGGAGATTGATGAAGACGTAGATCGTCGAGAACAAAAGGATCAGCCCCTGGACGACGGGGTAGTCGCGCCGGAGGATCGCATCGGTGGTCAGCCGCCCGAGCCCCGGAATGTTGAAGACCGTTTCCGTGACCACCACGCCACCCAGCAAAGCCGCCATGCCAACGCCCACCACGGTGACGATGGGAACCGCCGCATTGCGCAACGCATGGGCGATCAATATGGCGCGTGGCCGCACGCCCTTGGCGTTGGCCGTGCGGATGTAGTCTTCCGACAGGACGTCGAGCAGGCTGGCGCGGGTAACCCGCGCGATCAGCGACGTATAGAGCAATGCCAGCGTGAGGCCTGGCAGAAACAAGCTGCGCAGGCATGGCCAGAGGCCCGCTGACAACGGCGCATAGCCCTGTGTCGGAAACCAGCCGAGCGAGAGCGAGAAGACATAGACCAGGAAGAAGCCGACGACGAACACCGGCGCCGAGAAACCGAGCACCGCGAAGGCCATGGTCAGCCGGTCGACGACGCCTCCGGCTCGGACGGCCGCGAGGATGCCCATCGGCAGGGCGAAGACGAGCGACAACACGATGGCGACGAGCGCCAGCATGGCCGTCGCCTCCGCGCGCTGCCCGATCAGCCGCGTGACCGGCATATTTGAAAACACGGACTGCCCAAGATCGCCCGATGCAAGCTGCGCCGCCCAACCGACGAGCTGCTCCGGAATGGGCCTGTCGAGGCCGAGCTTCAGCCGAACGGCTTCCACTTCTGCGGTCGTGGCTTGATCGCCAGCGAGCAACGCGGCCGGATCGCCGGGTGTCAGCCGAAGCAGGCAAAAGGTGAACAGAGCGACAAAGAGGAAAACCGGCAGGGTGCCGACCAGCCGCCGCAAGACATAGCGCCCCATCTACCCTGCTCCTCGCAGCATCACCACGCGACCGGACACGGCGCCCCCCTCTTTTGTAACGTTTCGCATAAAGCTCTCACGGCGTCACACCTCCGGGCAAGTGAAATTTTGAAACAATTTTTCTGTTTAAATTTCGCATCAGCCGTGAGATGAAGGCGATCCCTGTAAAACGTTTTTTGGATCAAGATGGCGACCATTCGCGATGTCGCGCGGCTGGCCGGTGTGTCCGTCACCACCGTGTCCAATGCATTAAACCGTCCAGGACGTGTGAGTGCCGAACTCAGCGCGCGGGTTCATGCCGCGGTCGAAAAACTCGGCTATTCTCCCCACGCCGCAGCCCGCAGCTTGCGCATGCGCACAAGCGGCCTCATCGGCATGGTCGTCGCCGACATCACAAACCCCTTCTTCAGCGAGTTGTTCGAGGCCGTGGAGAACGCCGCCGCCAAGGCTGGCTTCTCAATGGTGCTGTGCAACTCCGGCGAGGCCTTCACGCGGGAAGAGCGGCATATGCAGATGCTGCGCGCCCAACGGATCGATGGCCTTATCCTGGCCCCGACGGGAGCGATTACCATCAACCGGGCCGCGATCCTTGCAGATCTGGCCGTGCCGGTGGCCCTCGTCGACCGTGGCATGGTCGAACTCGGCTACGATGCTGTCGTCCTTGACAATCACCGCGCCGGTGCGCTTGCCACGTCGCATCTCATCGAGGCCGGCCATCGGCGCATAGGCCTCATCAACGGACCCGAGGTGTTGCGCACTGCCGCCGATCGCCTGCAGGGTTACCGGGAGACACTTCTGGCGGCGGGCATCGCCTTCGACCCTTCCTTGATATGCGATGCGGGCTATCGCGAGAATGAAGCTTACACGGCGGCGATCCAGATGCTGCGACGCGAGGATGCGCCCACCGCGATCTTTGCAACCAACAACGTCATGACCATCGGTGTCATGCGGGCGCTTGCCGATCTCGGCCTCGCCTGCCCACGCGATGTCTCAGTCATCGGTATCGACGATTTTCCCTGGGCCGGGGCCTTCACGCCCCGGCTGACCACAGTCGCGCAGCCCGTCGCGGCCATGGGCAAGCAGGTGCTCAATCTTCTGATAGACCGGATCCAGGGCGTCCGGACCGGTCCCGGCGAAATTCGCGTGCTGGCGCCCAGTCTGGTCGTGCGTGAATCGACCGCCAAGCCAAATCGCCGTTCGCGGACCGAAACCGTTCATGCCGGCCCGCGTCCTGCTGACCCAGCCCCCACCGACCGAAGCCCAATCGACCGAAGCCATGCTGGATGAAAACCATGTCTGACGAATTGATCGGAGCCAGCGCGAACCACGTGGTTGCCCTGCTGCGGACCGGCGAGATAACCGCGCTCGAACTTGTCGACATCGCGGCTAGGCGCATTGCCGCTATCGAGCCCGCCGTGAACGCCTTGCCGACGCTGTGCCTGGAACGCGGACGCGAGCAGGCGGCCGCCATCGATGCGACCCGCAAGCGCGGAGAGCCCCTCCCGCTGCTTGCCGGACTGCCTGTCCTCGTGAAGGACAACAACGACGTCGCTGGCGTGCGCACCACGAGCGGCACCCCCCTCTTTCGAGACCGGATCGCCGATACATCGGACCGCACCATCGCTCTTCTCGAGCGCCGTGGTGCGATCCCTGTCGCGAAGTCCAATCTGTCGGAGCTCGGCGGCGCGCAGACCACCAACGCTGTCTTCGGGGCGACGCGCAATCCCTACGACGTCCGGCTGACCTGCGGCGGCTCCTCCGGTGGCGCGGCTGTCGCGCTCGCGACGGGCGAGGCCTGGCTCGCCCATGGCAATGATCTCGGCGGCAGCCTGCGCATTCCCGCCGCGTTCTGCAACATCACCGGTCTCCGGCCGACGCCCGGGCGCGTGCCGCGCAAGCGCTTGGCCGCACCTTTCGACACCCTCGCAGTCGAAGGTCCGATGGCTCGTGACGTCGCGGACCTCGCGCTCCTCTTCGATGCGATGGTCGGCTATGATCCCGGCGACGTGCTCACCGCTCCCTTAACCGAACCACCCTTCCTGGACGCTGCCCGCGCACCATCAAGACCCGGCCATGTCGCGGTCAGTGTCGATCTTGGGCAGCTTCCCGTTGCACAACCCATCCGCGCCGCTTTCGACGCCTTTGTCACGACGCTCGCGCGTGCCGGCGTGAAGACGGAAGTTGCCACGCCGGACATTACCGGCGCTCTCGATGCTTTCCTTGCGCTGCGTGGCGCGAGCTTCCTCGCGGCTTGGGAGCCCTTCCTTCCCACGCATCGCGCGCTCTTTCCGGCGGGTGTCATGCAGGATATCGAACGCGGCGCCGCGCAATCCGGCGCCGCGCTGGCCGCCGCCGAGCGCTATCGCGCGGATTTCTATCGCCGCACGATCGACCTGCTGGATCGCCACGAATTCCTGATCTGCCCGGCGACCCAAGCCATGCCTTTCCCGGTCGAGACGCTCTATCCGGCATCAGTCGACGGTGTGGCGATGCACACCTATCTCGACTGGATCGCGATCACCGCCATCCTGTCGATGACAGCCTGTCCGGCGATTGCCCTGCCTATCGGCTTCTCCCCGGATGGACTGCCCATCGGCATCCAAATTCTGGCGCACCCGCGCCGCGAGGCTGCACTGATCGCCTTCGGGGCATGGATCGAACGAGAACTCGGCTTGCCGACGGCCCCCATAGACCCACGCTAGCGGCTCTCGGGCATCCCGGCTGAGCGCGTGATTCGTGAAAAGCAAAAGATCCGCGAAGAGGCGGCGAGCAATCCTGACGCCAGGCGCTTTCTCACGCCGCGCATACCGGCCCGCACCGGATTCACGAGCAAAAATGTAAATCCTGACTCTCACAATGAATCAAGATCACGCAATATCTATTTGGCATTTAACACTTTTCGCACGACAGGACTAACTTCGACACAAGCTCTCCGCCACGGAAGGTTCCTCTGTTTCGCATCGCCGCAAGATCTTATAAACTTGGCCAGCTTGCAGCTTCACATCGATCGATCAGCAGGAAGCGACGAAGAGTGAGAAGAAATGCATAGGGTTGCTCGCCGCTTGAATGAACTGGACAGCCGTCATGTCGTACGGTCCCCTGCCGCTCGAGGCTTGAGGGCGCTTTGCACTTTCGCCACGGCTGGCGCGCTCGTGTGCTCGACACCCCTCTCGACGGCGCTCGCCGAAGCCGTTCTCTACCGTACGCTGCGGGTGCAGACCGGCAAGCCCAACCGCGTCGCTGTCTACCAGAGCCTGAAACCCGATTGCAGCCGCGGCCCGCTGGCTGAAATTCGCGTCAAGAAGATGCCAGGGTACGGCACTCTCGTTGTCCGCCGCGGATCTTCAAAGCGCGCCAGCGGCCCCTGCGCCGCCATCCCCGCGCCCGCGCAGGCCATTTTCTACCAGTCGCGTGACGGTTTCAGCGGCCAGGATCAGATCGAATACGAAGTCGTTTTGGGAAAGACCGTCGAGCGCTACACCGTCTCCATCCTTGTGGAGAAAACCGCGCCGCCCGTGCAGAGGACGCCGGATCGCCGCCTGGACGACAGCATCGATATCTGACGCGCCGGCCGATCTGAGCGAAGCGAGCCTTCGCTCCACTTCATGATTCGTCACCTTTTCTTGGCCCGAGGTGATGCGCGCTTCACCAGAAGCAGCCGCGCTCAGCCCCCATCCGATCTGTTTCCGCTTGATCGGATGAACGCTGCCGCGATGAACAGGACCCATCAGTCAAAACAAAACCCGAGCCAGGAATGGCCCGGGTTCGGATCCACGATCATGGATGCCGCTTGTCAGGCCGCGATGGCGAACTCGTGCGGCAAAACCCCTATGAGGCTTAGCGTCGAACCATCCCCGAATGTCCAGGTGACAAAGCTCAAGGCGTCCCCGGTGTGCACATCCGGCGTCAGGTCGTACAACACGATGTCTTTTCCTGACAGGGCCAACTCGAAATCGGCGTTCCTCTCCTTGAAGGTCGCCATGACACTCTTGTAGTCGTCAGCATTGTCGTGAAAAGCGTGGAGAGGGCGATTGTCCCCGAACAGCGCCTCGATCTTCGCCGCCAGGCCGCTGACCTGTTCGTTGCCGGTCTGCCCGGATTGCGTGGTCAGCCCCGTTTCAGGGGCCACATCAGCTACGAAAACCAACGCGCCATCACTGCTCGTCAAGGACGCCAGCAAGCCGTCACCGACTTTCAGGATCTCCCGGGTATCCACAGAGGCCAGTACGCTGTTCTCGACATAGCGGACCGCTTCGACGACCGGCAATGACGACCGCTCCGAAGACTGGCTGAGCACCACCGTCACCACTTCAGCGCTTTCGGCCTTCTGCTCGGTCGTTGCTCCACGCTCATGCCCCGCCAGCAGCTCCGGAGCCGTTTCGGCGGGACCGGATGAGCCACTGTGGGTCGCTTCCTGGCGATAGGTGCTCAGATCCTCAACCACCGCGACGGCGCCCGGCACTTCAACCCCTGAGCCGCCAGCCTTCTCGGCCGGCTGCGTTCCGTTCATCAGACTGGTCAGCAGGCTAAGCAAGGACAGCTTATCGCCGAACAATGCCGCCAGTTGCTCAAGATGCCCGCCATCGAGCGGCAGAATGCTGACATGCTCCACGCGCGCTGGCGAGACATCCGACGCTGTGTCCGCCAAATTCGCGAACTCGATCAGGTCGCTTGCCAGCCTTGGGGCCTCCGCGACGTTCGAGGGGCTGGAATCCTGGTCGAGCCAATCCGCCGCCTTGCTCAGCCAGTGTGTCCAGTCGCCGTTGAAATCATGCGTCACCGCGAATGTCATCGCGGCCAGGACAACGGCGACATGGCGACGGTCAAGCTGGATGCTCGCCTGTTTCACGTCCCCTTCGGACTTGATCCAGATCTCCCGCGCAGAAACACCATCCGTGCCCTTCCCGTCGGCCTCACTCGCCTGGGCGTCCACATCCGACAGCTTGAAGAATGCGGTGGCGACGAGCGCGACGAGCAAGGAACTCGGATGCAGCCGGATGTTGTCCCGGGCCTGCGGAATGACGAGGGGATGCCGGCTCAGAAGCGCCTCGACGACCGAGCGGAAATCCCGGCCGCGCAGCACGCCGTCGAAAGCGGCGCTGGCCGCCATATAGGCCCCATCGATGCGTGCGAAATGAATAATGACGTCGCCAGTCTCGGAATTGCAGAAGACGAACCAGGGTTCGTTCTCATCCGTGATGCCGCGATCCGTGTCGATCAGGAGCCCTGCCTGCACAAGCGAGGCCTCCACCCGGTAGAACTCCGCGAGCTCCTGGTTGCTCCAGTCGTTCGAACGGGGACGAAATGAGAAAAGCTGGGCGACGTTGGATGCCATACCGATCCCAAGATAACTGCGCGCCGCGGGAGGGCCGAACAGGCCCCGGCAAACAATAAGAATGCACCAGGGCACACATGCCCCGGACAGCCATCAGGTGTCTTCGAAGAGGATTTCGTAGGTGGCGGGATCATAGAACTGCAGGATCTGCCGGACGAACTCCTTCGGCTCCATCTGCAGGGCCTCGGCCCACACACGGTATCGATCCGGGGGAATACGTCCGCGGCCGGTCTCAAGCTGGGAAATGAAGGTGTAGTAATCCGTGCCCACAAGCGTAGAGAGATCACGCTGCGACAGATTGCATGCTTCCCGTCGCTGTTTCAGCCAACGGCCGGCTGCGCGGCGAAGCTCCTGCACGTCATTGGCGCTACGCCTTTGCGGATTTCCATACATCAGGCTTCCCAGACATCAGCTCAGCTTGTGATCACCATTTCGCATTCTAAGTCTTTGCAACATCAAGATCAAGAACATTACCCCTCATCTACAGATTTCGCCGCCGCGCGAACGACCACGCCATCGGATCGGCAACTTGGCCATTCATCCCCGATCAGAAACGACAGGTAGGCTGACCCAGTTCAGCAAGAACACCTCTCGCTAAACCGTGCCGGCGGACACGGCGCGCGTGGAGAGCACGCCATAAACCTCCTGTTCACCATCTATTTCAGAGGAAACCGCCTCTTTTAATGCCCACCAAAACGACGTCATACCCCGCTGATTTGCCTCGCTTTTTGCAGCTTCCCGCCCCCTCGCGCCCTCAGACAGCGCTTAAGCTCTGCATATAAAAGACATTTACAGCAGTATGGTAATCACTGTATAGCCTCTTGCAGGCTGCGCTGACGATTCTGGCAGCAGTTGGCTTAACGCCTTTTTGATCAAGAGGTTACCATGACAATTCCTGCTGATATCGTCATTCAGCGCTACGAGGGGATCCTCCGGTCCACTCCTTCCGAGGCACAGGTTGCCGCCTATTCGGACAGCCCCAGCGTCGAAGCTCTCGACAACGCTCTGCTGGCTGCCGCGACCGTCACCGTCGACCCGGTGGTACGCCTCTATCAGGCCGTCTTCGGCCGCGTGCCGGATTCCGATGGCCTCAATTTCTGGGTCGCCGCCTATGACGGTGGCCAGGGCATGTCCCTGCCCGTGCTCGCCAGCGCCTTCGGCGATTCCGGCGAATTCGAGGCCCAGTATGGTGGCCTGTCCAACTCCGAAATCGTTGGCCGTCTCTATGCCAACGTCCTCGGTCGTCCGGGCGACGCCGCCGGCATCGCCTTCTGGACCGAAGTCCTCAACAACGGCGGCACGCTCGCCGAGGTCATCGTTGGCTTCTCGCAGTCGCCGGAGTTCATCACGTCGACTGAGCCCTATATCGAGGGCTTCCTCCTGGCCGCTGCCGATGGCGAAGGCATCTACACGGGCTCGCTGTTCGACGTTCTCACGACGACCTACGACCTGACCGTCAATGCCGACCACATCGTGGGCACGGGCAGCGACGAGATCTTCTCCGCTCCGCTCGCGACGGGCCTCGACGGCGCTTTCGCCACGCAGACGCTGCAGGGCGTTGACACGCTCGACGGCGGCGACGGCCGTGATATCCTCAAGGCCGAGCTCAACGGCTTCGTCGGGATTGCCGGTTCGCACGATCCGTCGATCAAGAACATCGAAGAGTTCCAGCTCACCTCGCGTGGGAACAGCGCCCAGCTCGACATGACCCGTGTTGAAGGTGTCGAGGAAGTCCGCAACGTCAATTCGACGCGCGATCTGAATGTGTACAACATTCAGAACTCAGTTCTGCTTGGCATGGACAAGGTGTCCGGCAACACCACATTCACGGCCTCCTACGCGGCCGATGCCCTTGGCAGCGATCATGCCTCGCAGGACGTCGAGCTCAACAGCGTCGGCAAGGACGTGAACAACCGCGCGGAACTGAGGGTCTACGCGAACGGCGCTGATGTCATCACCGATCTCGCGCTGACGGTCACCGGCGACAACTTTTTGCAGGTGAACTACGGCCTGCACGGCACCGTCGAGAACCTCACCATCGATGGTGACGGCGATCTCAACGTGCGCGGCAACTGGTTCCAGCAGCAGTGGGACAGCCTCAAGACGCTCGACGCGAGCGCCATGACGGGCGACCTCAATATCGACCTGCGCGGTTCTGAAGTTCTCGAGAGCGTCGAAACCGGCTCTGGCGACGACCGTGTTGTCGTGAACGGCGCCAACTTCGACGGCGCGGACATCCTCGTCGACCTCGGTGCGGGCGACAATGAATTCGCGCTCGCTAAGGTCTACAACCACGGCGACATCAACGACCTCGACTTCACCGGCACCACGCTGGTCGGCTTTGACGGCAACCTCGAGTTCGTCGACAACATTAGCCTCGGCGGCAACGCCACGCTCGACCTTGACGGCATCGGCGAGCAGGTTGAGACGCTCGACTTCACGTTCGTCGATGGCAATGGCAGCTGGCTGACGCTGGCGAACACCGTTGACGTCCTGACAATCGACGCCGAATTTGGCATCGAAGATCTCAGGCTTGACGCGGGCAATGTCACTGAGCTGACCGTCAAGTCCTTCGATGGCACCATCGACCTCGACTCCCTCGCCGGCGCAGCTCTGACCACCCTCAAGATCGAGACATCCGATCTGGTCAACGGCAATGTGTGGCTGGACGTCGACGGCGCTGACGACATCGCTGCCCTTCAGAACGTTGATGTCGCGGCAGCTGCCAATGCAGCGGTTGAGTTCGATGCATCTGCTCCCAGCGACGACCTGAACGCTCTTCGGAACGTCAACGTCGTGGCCGGCGGCGACGCTTACGTCGAGTTCGAAGGCGTTGCAGGCGTGCCGTACGATCCTGGTACGCAGGAAGTTGCAACTTTCACCGTTAACGTAGTTGCACAGAGCGTCGGAGCTGGGTTTGGCCAGACGACTCAGACCGCCGGTCAGATTGTCTTGTCGAGCCAGGGCTTCCCTGGCGGCTCGATCATCGTGCCGTACGCGACGTCGTTTGCTTACCCCTTCGGCATCGGTATTGGTCCGAACAACCCGCTGCACGATCAGGGCGTTGCCCAGGATATCGTGGACTATCTCAACACTAACCTCAGCTCCCTTCTGACCGCTACTCGGAACGGATCGGATGTTGAGATCGTGTGGAACGACGTCGGTGACCAGGGCGCTATCACCAGCTTCCCGCTGGCGGTTTCGCTCGGAACCTGGACAAATCCGGTCATCAACACGGTTGATGGTACGCCGGAGATTCCGCTGGTTCTCCCAGAGGGCTTCGACAACCTCGAGACCGTCAACGTCGAAGGCGGCCAGGATGCTGACGCCCACTTCCATGACGTTGTGGGTTCCTTCAACTTCACAGCGACCGCTGGCGTCGACTCGGACGTTCAGTTCATCAACACCGGTGTTGTGACCGCCGCCATTACAGCGGGCAACGACGTCGATGTTGACGTGTTCGGCGATACTTCTGGCAACGCCTCTCTGGTCTCGCTGACTGTTGTTGCTGGTCACGACGCCAACGTTGAGCTGGTCGACAACCTCGCCAGCTTCACAACGCTCGACGTGTCTGGCGTTGTCGCCAAGCTCACCGTCGACGCTTCGGATGCTGACTATGGTTTGGTGGCCGTTTCCTACCTGATCGGCGCAACGACCACGGTGGACTTCCAGGCGGAGATCAGCTTCGACACCCGCGAGCTGTTCACCTTCATCGGTGATGATGTCGGCGCTGTCAGGATCGATCACTTCGAAGGCGGCAACACCACCACCTCCGACCGTATTGACCTCTCGCACTTCGGTGTCACCAGCGCTGGCCAGCTGTCCTTCGTGGACAATGCCGGCAACCTGGAGATCTCCTCGATCACCGGCGCGTTCGATGGCCACATCACGCTCGTCGGTCTCGGCGCGGACGCGAACGACGTGTCGCAGTTCAACATCATTTACGCCTAAGTCTTACCGGCTTATACAGCGTGAAAAGGGAACGGGGGGCATTACGCCCCCCGTTCTGCTTGGGAGACAGCCATGTTCAAGACGCAGATTCCCCTGACCTTCGCGCAACACCGCGATCTGCGGGTCTTCGAAAGCAACGACTACAGCCACGCCAAAGCTGAGACGCTTGCCCCGTTCGTCTTCGACGAGATGAGCGATATTGCGCGCGAATATCCCATCATCTTTCCCGACAACAAGAGCGACCTCCCTTCTGCCCTTCTCGGGGTTGAGCCCGGCAAAAATGCCTATGTCGCGGACGACGGCCGTTGGCTGGCGACTTATATTCCCGCGCATGTCCGTCGTTATCCCTTCGTGTTCGGAAGCGTTGAGCAACCGGAGGGCGAGCAAAAGCGCATGCTGGTTTTCTTCGATCCCGACGCACCGCATCTGAAGAACCCGAGCGGACATCCCGTTTTCACCACCGACGGCCAGTTGACGCCCCACATGCAGCGGCGCATGCAGCTTCTGGAGCATATCCAGAAAAAGATTGCCGCGACCCGCGCCATCGTCCTCGCAATCAGCGAGCGTGGACTTTTCGCGGAGCGCAGCATCGTCATCCGCAAGCCGGATGGGACCGGCCACCAGATCCAGGGCCTTCGCGTCGTCGACGAGAAGAAGCTCAATCAGCTCCCCGACGCCGATTTCAACGCCCTG
Organism: Hyphomicrobiales bacterium; assembly: GCA_930633525.1. Classification (NCBI taxonomy): domain Bacteria; kingdom Pseudomonadati; phylum Pseudomonadota; class Alphaproteobacteria; order Hyphomicrobiales; species Hyphomicrobiales bacterium. The sequence goes on along the minus strand of CAKNFP010000001.1, from coordinate 1,783,217 downwards.
CGCAAATCCGGCGCGCTCCCCCTGATCTACGCCCACCTCCTGTCATGGGCCAATTTCCGGCAGGGGCCGATCGGCGGCAAATACCCGGATCTGGCCGCCAAGGCCGGCGGCAACAACGCGCCGTTCCAGTTCGAGAGCGACGTGCTCGACCTTTCGCATCTGAGCTAGCAGCAGGCGCGGCCCGCCGCCCTTTCCCCCGGAACGATTGTTCGTTTCGAGGCTTTCGCCCCGGCCCGTCAGGCCGGGGCTTTTTCGTATCAGCGGAAATGCAGGAGGTTCTTTTCCATGCCGCTTGCATTGCAAGCGCCGCTGATCACAATTCCCCGGGCAAGACGAAAAGGCGGGGAATGACGCATGGCGGATTGGAGCGATGGCTACGTCACGGAAGTCGGCTACACGCACGGCTTCTATCGCGAGCTCGTGCCGATCAGCCTGCAGCTCGCGGCATTGACCGCCGGTGTCAAGCCGCCGTCCGGGCGGCTGCGCTATCTCGAACTCGGCTGCGGCCAGGGCATGTCGGCCAATATCATCGCCGCCGCCAATCCCGACGTCTCGGTGACCGCCATCGACTTCAACCCCGCCCATATCGCGGGTGCCTGTGACCTGGCGCGGCTCGCGCGCAGCGAGCGCATCGACCTGCGCGAGGCAAGCTTCGCGGATCTCGCGGCCGATCCCGATCTCGGCGATTTCGACATCATCGCGCTCCACGGCGTCTATAGCTGGGTGTCGGCGGAGAACCGCGCCCTCATTCGTGAGATCGCGCGCAAACGCCTAAAAACCGGCGGCCTGCTTTACGTCTCCTACAATGCCCTGCCCGGCTGGGCCGCCGCCGCGCCTCTGCGCCGTCTGCTCATCGACGCGGCCGACCAGCAATCCGGCCCGTTGTTCGATCGGATCGAAGCGAGCCTTGACTTCGCGAAGCGGCTGGAGACCGTCCAGGCCCGCTACTTCACCCAGTCTCCTCCGGTCGGCAGCCGGCTCGACGGACTGGTCAAGCAACAGAAGGCTTATATCGCCCACGAATATCTCAATGCCGATTGGACGCCGTTCTACTGCACGGACGTGCGCCGCGACTTCGAAGGCGCCAAGCTGAGCTATGTTGGCCAGGTCCAGCTCTCCGATCAGGTCGATGTCATCAACTTCACCGAGCCGCAGCGGGCGCTTCTCGCGGAGATCAAGGACGCGGCCTTTCGCGATCTCGCCGGTGACATGATCCTGAACCGCCCGTTCCGTCGCGATCTCTTCGTGCGGGGGCGCCTGCCCCTGGAAGGCGCGCAGCTGTTCGAGGCCTGGGCCGGGCAGCGCTTCGTGCTGTCGACGGCGCCGCGGGCCATCGCGCGGTCCATCACCACCCCGGTCGGCACGATCGGCTTGCAGGAAGCGATCTACGATCCGTTGGTCGAGGCGCTCGCCGAGCGGCCCAGCACCGTCCGGGACCTGCTGAACAGGCCATCGCTCTCCACCATCGGCTGGCCCCGTATCCATCAGGCTCTGCTGATCCTCGTCGGCCAGGGAGCCGTGAGCCCGGCGCTTCCCTCAGAGGGCGAGGAAGCGCGCGCGGTCGGCACGGCCCATTTCAACGATGCCGTCCTCAATGCCGCGCGGCACGGCGGCCAGTTGTCGTATCTCGCCTCGCCCGTCACGGGCAGCGCCATCGCGGTCGACCGCATCAGCCAGCTCGCGCTTCTGGCCCGTCGCCAGAAGGCCGAAAACCTGGTCGGCTTCATCTGGTCGGTCTTCGCGGCGCAGGGCCAACGTCTCATGAAGGACGGCGCGCCCTTGCAGGATGAAGCCGCCAATCGCGCCGAGATCGAAGCGCGTCTGTCGACCTTCCATGACGAGTTGTTGCCGACGCTGGCGCGCCTGCGCGTCGGCTGAAGGCGGCCGCCCCATCTCCGGCCCCATGCAACCCGCAATTCCATTCCGTAGTATATCAATCAGCAAAAAACTGCATAAGTACGCAATACTTTTTGCACAAAATCGATACGACAGTCTTAACGCACTGAAATAGAACTGATCCATTAATTTTATTGGTATATCAATTTCATTTGAGGTTTTCAGTGAGTGATATTGCTGTGAATAACGCGCTTGATGTCGACGGCGCGACGGCTCCTGCTGGCACAAATCCGGCAGCGGTGAAGGAATATGCGATCGAAGTGAAGCAGTGGCAGCTCTACGAGCAGCTCAAGCTCAGCATCGGCAGCCATGTGTTCTCGGCATCGAGCGTTGTCGAAGGTTTTCGCCTGGACGCGCCCGGCGGCCCGCAATGCAACGGCCGCGCCTCCCTTGAGCATTTCGTCGCCTTCAACAAGACCGCGATCGAGAGCCTGACAGGCGGCACGGTCTCCGTGCGCCCGGCCCAGAGCGGACCCGGCAATTTCGAGATCGTCATCGCGGCGAAGGACGGTTCCGATCTCAAGGGCGGCGCCGTCTCGGCTGCCATGGACCGCGGCAAGACCCAGCACGGGCCGGCCCATTTCGATGGCCTGACCCAGGACAACCTCGTGGCCCTGCGCGCCGATGGCGTGCTGGCGCCCCTCTCGACGGCGCAGACCGAGGGCACGACCAAGGCCACGGTTGATGTCGGCGCCTGGAACGCGCGTGATACCCTGCACGTCAATATCGGCGCGCACAGCTTCTCGGCCGGTGCGGCCGCCAATTCCGCCCGATCGCTCGAACAGTTCCTCGCGACCAACGGGCACGCCATCAACGATCTCACGGGTGGCACGCTCGTCATTGAAAACGGCGATCTGGTCATCAAGGGTACGGACGCACTGAAGGGCGGTGCCATTTCCGCCTATATGGAGACAGGCGACTTCCTGTCCGCAACAAAGCCGCTCATTGCGTTGGCGGTCACGCAGGACAGCGGTGCCGCCGAGGGCGCCGCTTATGAGACGCCCGCCGCGGCCCCGACCTCAAGCGAATATCGCCTCGCGATCGGCCCATGGATGGAGCACCAGCAGTTCCAGCTTACCATCGGCGAGCACGTTTACTCGTCCTACGGCGTGTTCGGGATCAACACGGCGGGATCGCTCGCGAAGTTCGTGGAGATGAACAAGGCGCCGATTGAGGCGCTGACGGGCGGCAAGGTGGAAGCCCAGGGGAATACCCTCGTCATCCATAGCGACACCGGCCTGAAGGGTGGCGACGTCTCAGCCCATATGGACGAGTGGAATGGGACGAAGATCGACGTAAGCTCCACGGCTTACGTGACGCCGGTCGATCCTGTCGACCCCGTCGACCCCGTGGATCCAGTCGACCCGGTAGACCCGGTCGATCCCGTCGACCCGGTGGACCCAGTCGATCCCGTCGACCCGGTGGACCCAGTCGATCCCGTCGACCCGGTGGACCCAGTCGATCCCAAGGGCGGCCTGACAGGGACAAAGACTGACACAGGTACGAGCTATACCGTCGATGCCGGTGGCTTCAATCAGGATGGCGATGCGGAGAAGGTGATCGAGGGGCTTAACCTTGGCACCCAGAACATCAAGGGCCGGGTTGATACGATCGACTTCGCCTTCGACATCGATCTCGTCGCCAACACCTCGCGGGTCCAGGCCATTGCTGGTGCCAGCCTTAAGGAGGCCGTTGACGGCCTGTTCAAGGCCGGTGGCGAGTTGGACGGCAGCCATCACACCGCTGGCTTGTTCGGCTATGGCAAGGACGTGTATCTCATCGCCGCCAATGAAGTCGGTGCGGCATTTGGCGCCGACGATGTGATCGTAAAGGTAACGGGGTACACCGGCGCCGCCGACCACTCGGACTTCGTTTAACGTCCCACACCCGGACAAGTCCAGACGTGCCGGGATTTTCCTGATCCGGCATGCGATTACGAATGCGGCGGAGAATGCTCCGCCGCATTCGCGCACCGCCTCTCATAAGCCGCCTCTGTTGTGGTAATTGCCTCTATAAGTTGGGTTGTCACAATATACAGTGCTTATGAAACCCCGTATGATGACCTATCGGGATTGGAGCTTTGATTGATGTCGCAGGCGGGGATGATGGGTGGGGGTAAGAAGGCGCCGACGGCGCTGAACGCGGCGATCCGAGCGACGCGTCCTGCCTTTGTGACGGCGATCATTTTTTCGTTTTTCATCAATCTTCTGGGTTTGACGGGTTCGTTGTACATGATGCAGGTCTATGACCGCGTCCTGTCGAGCCGGAACCTGACGACGCTTGTCGTGCTGACGATCCTGATCGCGATTTTGTATCTTGTTTCGGCCTCGCTGGAGAGTCTGCGGACGCGGCTTCTGGTGCGGGCGGGGGTGCGGTTTGACGAGGAGGTGAACGCGGATGCGTTCAACGCGGTGCAGCGCGCCTCGCTGCGCCAGCCCGGGCCTGGCCATGTCCAGGCCCTGCGCGACGTCGACAGCATCCGGGAGTTTTTCACGGGCCAGGGGCTGATCACCTTCTGCGACGTGCCGTGGGTGCCGATCTACATCATCGCGGCGACACTGCTGCATCCGTGGTACGGGGTTTTGGCGATCATCACGGCCTTGATCTCGGCGGCGCTGGCTTTCGCCAACGACCGGGCGACGCGGCCGGTGCTGGACCAGGCGACGAAGGCCAATATCACGGCGCAGAACCAGGCGCTGACCACCTTCCGCAACGCGGAGGTGCTGCAGGCGATGGGGATGGTGGGACGGCTGCGCGAGAAGTGGGTGAAGCACCACTACGACGCGCTCGGCCACCAGGCACAGGCGTCCGACCGGGCCGGCGGGCTGATGGCCGGCATCAAGTTCAACCGCGCCTTCATGCAGAGCCTGATCCTGGGGGTCGGGGCGTATCTGGCGATCAAGCGGGAGATCTCGCCGGGCATGATGATCGCGGCGTCGATCATCGTGGGGCGCTGCGTGCAGCCGATCGAGATGGCGATCAGCAACTGGAAGTCGCTGGTCAACATGCGCTCGGCCTATGAGCGTGTGCAGGGCCTGCTGCGGGCCCTGCCGCCCCCTGGCGCGCGCATGCGGCTGCCGGATCCGAAGGGCGACATCGCGGTCGAGAACCTGATCGTGCGGGTGCCGACGCGGGACATGCCGGTCCTGAAGGGCGTTTCCTTCTCGGTCACGGCGGGCACGGTGCTGGGTGTCATCGGGCCGAGTGCGGCGGGCAAATCGAGCCTGGCGCGGGCGCTTGTCGGGGTCTGGCCGGCGGCGGCGGGCTGCGTGCGGCTCGACGGGTCGGACCTGACCCATTGGGATCCCGAGCAGCTCGGGCGCTTCCTCGGCTATCTGCCGCAGGACGTGGAGCTGTTCTCCGGCTCGATCGCCGAGAACATCGCGCGCTTCGGCGACATGGACGAGGCGGGAATCGTGGGGGCGGCGCAGCTGGCCGGCGTGCATGAGATGATCCAGCGGCTGCCGGATGGCTACAACACGCAGATCGGCGAAGGTGGGCAGGCCCTGTCGGGCGGCCAGCGCCAGCGCGTCGGTCTGGCGCGGGCGCTTTACGGTTCGCCGCCGATCCTGGTGCTGGACGAGCCGAACGCGAGCCTCGACGCGGCCGGCGAGCAGGCGCTGATGGCGGCGATCCGGCAGTTGAAGATGGCCGGATGCACGGTCATCCTGATCAGCCACAAGACCAATTCGCTGGCCTTGTGCGATGCCATCCTGGTGCTGGCGGAAGGCGGCGTGCAGGCCTTCGGGCCGCGCGACGAGGTGCTGGCCAAGGTACTCGGGCCGCGCATCGTCGGGCCGCAGGGCGCAGGACCGATGACGGCGGCTCCCGGCCAGCCCGGCATCGCCGCGGCGGCCGCGCCGGGCTGAGACGACAGAACGGCGATACCGCATCGATGCCGAAGCCGGTCGTCGAAGCCGAAAGCCGGTAGCGGATGCCCGAGACTAACACCGATGTGATCGGAGCCGGCGGGCTTCCTCTGGCGAGCGGCGGCGCCGGTGTCTATTTGATCGCTGTCCCGGCCGCCATCGTGGTCCGTACAGCTGTGGTCCCTGTTGTTTCTCCGGCGCTGTCTCCCGGCCGGAGCCTGTGTGTGACGCTGGAGCGTGGTTGATGTCCGAGCAGAAGATCCCCCCGGTGAATGCCCAGCCGGTCAATGCCCAGACAGGGCAGGCTCCCCATCAGCCCGCCCCCGGCGGCGTCCCGGCCGGCGCCGACAGCGAGAGCGCCCGCTTTCCACGGCCGCTGACCTTCGGCAAGCCCATTCCGCCGGGCCAGGCTGCAAGCCAGCCAGCGATGAACCAGCCCATGATGAGCCAGCCCGCGATGAGCCAGCCGGCCCCTCCCCTTGCGGCCGGCGCGCAACCCGCCGCCAGCCACGCGCCAGAAGGGGGATTGGCAAGGGATCCACAGACGAGCGGTTCCGGTGCCAGCGGCTCGGTCCCCTTCGCCGCCATCACCCCGGTGAAGGTGCCGGCGCATGAGGCCATCCAAGGTAATCCAGGACAAGGCAACCCCGGACAGGGTGGAGCCGGCGCCCTCGCCAACGCCCAGCCGGACAAGGCCGGGCGCAGGCTGCCCTTCCTCGAAAAGGCCCTCGATGCCGCCCTCAGCCTGGGCAGGGGCAAGCGCGACAAGGCGGAAGGCGGCAACGGCGGCACCAGCTCCCCCGGCAAGCCCGACAGCGACTTCCGCCGCATCGCGCTGACCGGCTATGCCATCATCATCTTCACCTTCGGTGTCATGGGCGGCTGGGCGGCGCTCGCCAATATCGACGCCGGCGTCGTGGCGCCGGGCGTCATCTCCGTGGAGAGCAAGCGCCAGGTCGTGCAGCATCTGGAAGGCGGCATCATCAAGGAGATCAAGGTCCGCGAAGGCCAGAAGGTCGAGGAGGGCGACCTCCTGTTCCGCCTCGAGGACACCACAGCGCTCGCCAACCGCGACGCGGTCCGCAACCAGGTCTATGCCGGCCTGGCGCTCGAGGCCCGCCTCGTCGCCGAGCGCGACGACGCTCCGAAGATCACCTTCCCTCCCCTCCTCGCCAGCCATCCCGACGACCCGGTGGTCAAGCGCGTCATCACCGACGAGACCGCCCAGTTCACCGACCGCCGCGCCTCCATCACCGGCCAGCTCAATATCATCAACGGCCGCGTCGACCAGCTCAAGGCCGAGATCGACGGCCTCGACCGCGAACGCAAATCCGCCGAGCAGCAGCTCTACTTCATCAACGACGAACTCGTCGGCATCCGCGAACTCGCCCTCAAGGGCCTCGTCCCGAAGACCCGCCAGTCGGCGCTGGAGCGCGAGAAGGCCCGCCTCGACGGCGTCGTCGGCCGCAACCTCGCCGATGCCGCCAAGGCCCAGAACAACATCGGCGAGATGAACCTGCAGGCGACCCAGACCCGCCAGAAATTCATCGAGGAGGTCGGCGCCCAGCTCCTCGATGTCCGCCAGAAGCTCGGCGACATGCGCGAGAAGCTCAACGTCACCGAGGATGTCCTGCGCCGTACCGAAATCCGCGCGCCGCGCGGCGGCGAGGCCCAGAACATCAACCAGCGCATCTTCACCGTCGGCGCCGTCGCGCGCCCCGGCGATACCCTCGTCGAAATCGTCCCCCAGGACGACGAGCTCGTCATCGAGGCCCGCGTCCAGGTCACCGACATCGACAACCTCAGGACCGAAACCTCAACGGAAGTCCGCTTCCCGGCCTTCCACTCGCGCACCACACCCCTCATCCTCGGCACCCTGCGCAACGTCTCCCGCGACCGCCTCGTCGACGAGCAAACCCGCGAGCCCTACTACCTCGCCCTCATCTCCGTCGCCGATACCGATATCCCCCCCGAACTCAAGGGACGCCTCAGACCCGGAATGCCCGCCGAAATCATCTTCAATACCGGCGAGCGAACCGTCATGAGCTACCTCATGAGACCCCTCACTGACGCAATGTCCGGCGCATTCAGAGAACATTAGGGATATTCATGGCGAGGCGGAGGGGCTCCCGGCTCCGCCGCGCCCTTCCAGACGAAGGCCACCGGCCGCGTGGCAAGACCGCGCCGCAGTGCGTCTTGCTCTTTCCGTCATCACCTTCTCATACTATAGCTTATGCTAGACGTCAGGATTGCACAGCAAAAGCAATGCTGACGCTACAGTGCTGAGAGGTGGGAGGAACGATGCACGGGCTAGATTCTATTGGCGGCCGAGCCATCATGGTGGCTCAACCGGACAAGCCCTCCCAAGCCTTGTCGGCTCAAGACTTGTCCGCTCAAGCCTTGCGGCGCCCGCGCTCTGGCACAGCCACCATCGCAGCCCTGATTCTGAGCGGCCTCACGCTGGCCGGTTGCGCCATCATGCCTGAAGAGCGGCAGAGCATGAGCCAATCGGCGACAACGGGGCTTGCGATCACCCGCGACCAGCTTGTCGGGCGCTGGGGCATCGCCTCGTTCCACGATGAGAAGGATCGCAAGCGCACAGAGGCTCAGGCTCGCTCACAATGCGGCCAGCCTTATGTCATCACCAAAGGCCCGACCAATGGTGTGATGATGCATGTCGCTGACGACGCACAGCTCTATGAGCTGGCGCTCAAGCGCGGTCCTGACGGCAAGACCTACATTGGCTTCGAGGCTCCGGCCGGCCATCCGCAGGATCGCGAAGTGCTCTCCTACAATGGCGAGCTGCTCGTCATGCGCTTCGTCGATCCGGACGCGAATCGCCGCTACGGCACCTTCATTTTCGCGCGCTGCGGCAACTGACAACGGTCGCAGCAGGTACCAAGTGGAGTACAGAATGCTCAAGGACAAACACGTGTCCGCTCTGCGGTCCACGGCGAGAGCGGCCCTCACCGTTCTCGCCGGGCTGTCCCTCTCGGCTCTTGTCGCAGGGGCTGCCCTCGCTCAAAACGCGCCACGCATCCCGGGCAAGGAAACCCTCGACATCGGCGATGAGCCCGGCCGCGTCTCGACCGAAGAGGTCGTGATCAATGACGGCCCCTATGCGCGCCAGATGGTCTTCTTCCGCAGCACCGAGAAGCCCGGAACGCTTGTCATCCATACCTCGGAGCGCTTTGTCTATCTCGTGCAGGGCAACAACCGGGCGCTCCGTTACGGCATCGGCGTCGGCCGCGAGGGGTTCCAGTGGTCGGGTCTCGTCAATGTCAGCCGCAAGGCGGAATGGCCGGACTGGCGTCCGCCGCCGGAAATGATCGCCCGCCAGCCTTACCTGCCCCGTTTCATGGCGGGAGGCCCCGGCAATCCCATGGGCTCGCGCGCGCTCTACCTCGGCTCGACGGTGTTCCGCATTCACGGCACCAATCAGCCCGAAACGATCGGCCATGCGATTTCTTCGGGATGCTTCCGCCTGGCCAATGGTGACATCATCGATCTTTACGAGCGGGTCCCTGTCGGCACGAAGGTGATCATCCGCCACGGCGCCACGATCTGATTCGCGGCGGCTACGACAAAGACTACCCGGCGCAACACGCGCCGGGCTCTCGAATGACCACAGACGGGCGACCAGGAGAACGAAGACCATGCTGCAAGCGGCCCAATCCCGCGCCGGGTTCCATGAAACCACGCGGATAGCGAAGAGGCGCATGCGCCGCGCCCTCGCGGCAGCGGCCGGCGTCGCCGCGGCATGCCTTCTGGCCCCGGTCGCCTCAGCCGCGACGCTCGACACCGTCAAGCAGCGCGGGCAACTGCAATGCGGCGTCAGCGAGGGCCTTTTCGGCTTTTCGGAAAAGGACGCCCAGGGCCAATGGTCGGGCTTCGACGTCGACTTCTGCCGCGCGGTCGCCGGAGCCATCTTTGACGATCGCGCCAAGGTCACCTTCGTACCTCTTTCGGCCAGCGAGCGCTTCAAGGCGCTGAAGGACGGCCGTGTCGACCTTCTTTCACGCAACTCGACCTGGACGCTCGAGCGTGAAGCCGGCCTCGGCCTCACCTTCGCGGGTATAACCTACCACGATGGCCAGGGCTTCATGGTGGCGCGCAATCTCGATGTGTCCTCAGCGCTCGAGCTGGATAAGGCAAAGGTTTGCGTGGAAGCGGGAACCACGACTCAGCTCAATCTCGGGGACTATTTCCGCGCCAATTCCATAACCTACGAGGAGTTGAGCTTCCCGAGCGCCGCCGAAGCCCTCAAGGCGTTCGAGGCCGGGCAATGCAACGTGCTGACCCGCGACCAGTCGGCCCTCTATGCCGAACGGCTGAAGCTTGCCAAGCCGGGGGAAGCCGTCGTTTTGCCGGACGTGATCTCCAAGGAGCCTCTAGGCCCGGTCACGCGCAGCGATGACGTGGCTTGGTCGAACATCGTGCAGTGGGTGAATTTTGCCCTCGTCAACGCCGAGGAGTTGGGGATTTCCAGCATCAATCTCACCGAGGCGCAAGGGTCCACCAAGCCTGACGTGCGCCGCTTCATGGGTGCCGAAGGCGGGCTCGGCAAGATGCTTGGACTTGGCGACGGCTGGGCCCAGCAGGCGGTCAAGGCTTCCGGCAATTATGCCGAGATGTACGAGCGTAATCTCGGTGTGCAATCGAAGCTCGGCATTCCGCGCGGCCTCAACCAGCTCTGGAGCATGGGCGGCATTCTCTATGCCCCGCCGATGCGCTGACGCCAGCAAAGACCAATACGGTGCAGTATAGACCACGACGGGGCCTCCGGGCCCCGTTGCTGTTCAAGCGGTCGGCATCTGACAATTGACGCCCCGGCCGCGCGGTCATCTTGCGAATCGCTCAGGGCATGATCTCGAACGACGCTCGCACGACCGCCGGGGGCGGCGATCCTGTGTGGCGCGAATCGTGAGACCAGGCACCAGCTGCGGCCGGGGCGGCGGGCCCTCCCTCCCGCGCTACGCATCATGCCAATGTCGCGGCCTTCATCAACTTAAGCTTTTGAAATACGGCTGTAATCTTATGGCAAGGGTACCGGCGGCTCGCCGAGAGGCGATCCCTTGCCTCGCCCCTACGCTGACAACCGCTCCACGCCAGTCGCGACGGCGCTAAACAGCCTTATGTTCCCGCCGTTCCAGCATCAACATCAGGCCGCCCGCCACGAGGCCCCAGAACGCGGCGCCGATACCGAAAATGCTGATGCCGGAGGCTGTCGTCACGAATGTCACGAGCGCCGGCAATCGCCCCGAGTCCCGGGAGAGAGCTCCGGCCAGTGCCCCCGCTAGACTGGTCAGCAAGGCAAGACCAGCCACCGCCTGGATCAGAAGCGGTGGCGACGCCGCAATGAAGGCAGCGGCAAAGCCGACGCCGAGCCCGAGTGGAATATAGACCAGGCCCGTTGTGACACTGGCGATATAGCGCCGTGCCGGGTTCGCGCCCGCCTCGGGTCCCGCGCATAGCGCAGCCGTAATGGCCGAGAGATTGAGGCCATGACCGCCGAAAAAGGCAACGGCCCAGCTCGCCATGCCTGTTGCAATGAAAACCGGCCGAACCGCGATGTCATAGCCGTTGCTGCGTAGCACAGCGAGGCCGGGGACGTTCTGCGAGGCCATGGTGACGATGAACAGCGGGATGGCGAGCCCAACCACCGGCACGAAATCCCAGACCGGCATGACGAAAACGGGCTGCGGCCATAGATGCGCCCAGGCCTCCGCCGGTATGGGTGTCGCAAGCGCCACGATGAGCCCCGTCATCGCAACGGCGATGGGCACAGCGAAGCGCCGCGCGAAAGTCCAGCCAAATGCCCATGCCAGGACAATGGGCAGGGCGAGGAGCGGGGCTGCCGCGATGGCACGGAAAGGCGCCAGGCAAAGCTCAAGCAGAACCCCGGCGAGCATCGCATTCGCGAGCGGCAGCGGAATGGCGGACACGGCCCGGCCGAGCGGTCGCCAGATGCCTGCGATCACGATGAGCAGGCCTGTCACCAGGAAGGCCGCGACGGCGACGCCGAAGCCGCCCTGCGGAACACCCGCCCCCATGAGAAGTGCTGCCCCCGGTGTCGACCAGGCAAAGCTGATGGGCTTACGGCTGATCAGACCGAAGGTGACGGCCAGGAGTCCCTGCCCGACACAGAGCCCGAGCAGGCCGGAGGCGGCCTGCTCGGGCGTGGCACCAACCCCGGCCAAACCCTGCAGAACGATGGTGAAGGCGCTGGCGAAACCAACGACCGCGGCTAGCGCTCCAGCTGAAATCGGCTGAATCAGCCCGTGGTCTGGAGGCGGAGCGGTGGCTGCGACAACCGCGCGCCGCACCTCTTCCGGGGAATGTTTCGCCTGATCATGCATGGGAATATGCCCGCTGGAACGGTCCGCACGGCTGATGTCGATAATGACAAAGCTTCTGTCATATGCCATATTTGGATCCAATCGACAAATGGATATTGGATGTCAGCTCTCCAGCCCATAGCCGACCTCATCGCAGCGAGCGGGACGCGCCATCGCACCGCGACCGCCTTTGTGGAAGCCACCTTGCGCGGCGCCATCCTGTCCGGACGCCTGCCCGGCGGCACGCCGCTCAGGCAGGAGGATCTCGCGGCGGCTTTCGGCGTCAGCCGCATGCCGGTGCGCGAGGCGTTGCGGCAGCTTGAGGCGCAGGCCCTCCTCGATTTCGTGCCCCACAAGGGCGCCGTTGTAACGGAGATATCGGCAGCGGATGCCGCGGATACCTATGCGATCCGCATGGCGCTCGAGCCGGCGGCGCTCAGCCTTTCCATTCCCCATCTGCGCGATGAGGACTTCACCCTGGCGGAGGATCTGATCGTCGACATGGATACGGCCAACGAGCCCGGGCGCATGGGTGAGCTCAATCGCCGCTTCCACATGACGCTCTATGGCGCAGCCGGCCATCCCAAGCTGATCGCACTTACGGAAAGCCAGCTGGCTTCTTTCGATCGCTATCTGCGCTTCCATCTGGCGGCCAAGGGGCGCGCCCACATGTCCCAGGACGACCACCGCGCCATGGTCGCGGCGGCGCGCCGCCGCGATGTCGCGACGGCGGTCGAGGTACTACGTGGACATCTGGCAACGGCCGCCCGCACGATTGAAGCGTTCTTTGCGCAGCGCGGTGATCAGGCTCCGGGCTCGCGTGCCTGACTATCGGGAGAGCGCGAGAATAGTGAGGCCCGCGACATTCTCCTCGATCTGCCGCCAGCCGAGGCCAGCATAGAAAGGCGCGTTGTCCGGCGTGGCGCAGAGATAGACCGTGTCTTCTCCAGCGTCGAAGGCCATGGTCGCCGCCGCCTTCACCAGGGCCGCTCCAACGCCCTTGCGGCGATGTTCGGGGTCCACCCAAAGCGCCGCGATCCAGGGGCTGTAAGCGGGGCGCTCGTCCATATCGCTGTCGATCAAAGACACCGTTCCCAGGAACTCGGTGCCGATGCTCGCCACGAGCGCTGACGGAACAGTCTCTGGTCCGAGGCTCTCGCCAACCCTTTGGTCGATCTGATCGAAGCTAAAGCCTTCCTCACGCCACCAAGCCTTCCAGATGCGGTCTGATACCGCCGCGCGGAAGTGGGGATCCTGCTGGAGGCTGGTGATCCGGATCGGGGAAGCTGCGGACGTCAAAACGGCTCTCGCTACTTATGGCACGGCCGGCCATCGACGCACGCTTCTTCTCGGGGGTGACCGATATCTCGGAACTGCCGAGCGCCTACAAGAACGCGGCATCGGTGCGCCGGCAGATCGAGCACTACGGCCTCGCCGAGATCGTCGACGAGGTGATTCCCTACGGCTGCATCATGGCCGGCGACTGGGCGGCGAACGCCCCCTGGCGCAAGAAGAAACAGGCCCGCGCATCGGCGTGATGATGCCACGTGCACCATCTGCGCCGGAACGTCCCCTTCGCCCGCGGTCCATGGCCGCGGGCGTTTTGTTCAGACACCGGATGCGCTCCCGGACGCCTTCGCGGCGACCGCAGTTTCCAGAAGGTCCAGAAGATCGTCGGGAAAAATGATCTCCGACGTCGTCTGGATTTCTTCGACGGACCACCAATGATGTTCCGCCATCACCTCACGCTCGATCGCGCTCCAGCCGCAATCCGAGATCGCGGTCCGCGCGATCCGCAGGACATAGAACCTTTCCTCCGCCCACACCGTCTCGCCATCCACGAGTTGAAGCTCGAAGCTGCGGCGACCGACCTCGGGGCCGATCTCATCCCTGATGAGCCCGGTCTCCTCTTCCAGCTCACGCAGCGCGGCCTCCTCGAAGGTCTCGCCCTCCTCCACCGCGCCGCCCGGCGTCGCCCAGTAGCTTCGACCGGCGAGCGGCCCCGACCTGTGAACGAATTTGAAAAGAAGAACGCATCCCGACTGATCCAGCAGAAGGACGCGCGCGGACGGTCGTTTGCGCATCAAGTCTCCAGATTCACAGTTGTCTCCCACGGCGTGAATGACGCAGCCGATAGCATGGGAGGCGCTCGTCGGTCGACGTCATGTCTCGCCCGAGGAGGCGCCCTCCTCCGCGCGCACATGGAGGACACGATCGATCAAGCCCCATGCCAGAGCCTCCTCGGCCGTCATGAAGTTGTCGCGATCGAGCGCGCGTTCGACGTCCTCGTAACTGCGTCCGCAATGCTCCGCATAGAGACGCGTCATGAGATGCTTGGTGCGCCGCGTCTCCTCGGCATGGATGAGAATGTCCGAGGCCTGTCCCTGAAAGCCGCCCAACGGCTGATGAACGAGCAAACTTGCATTGGGCAGCGCGGCGCGGTGGCCCGGCTCGCCCGCCATCAGCAAGAACGATCCCATCGAGCGCGCGGTCCCCATGCACAGGGTATGCACCGGGGCGCGGATGTGGCGCATGGTGTCATACATCGCAAGACCGCTGGTCACGACGCCACCGGGAGAATTGATATAGAGGTTTATAGGCTTTTTCGGATTTTCCGCTTCAAGAAACAACAGTTGCGCGCAAACAAGTGCGGAGACCGTATCGTTGACCTCGCCGTTCAGAAAGATGATCCGTTCGCGCAGAAGACGGGAAAAGATATCGAAAGACCGTTCCCCCTTGCTCGACTGTTCTATGACCATCGGGACGAGTTGCATCGCTTCGCGCATCGGCGAACTCCAATAGTGCTGACGATTGGGGGATTTCAGCCTGTCAGGCCGCTCGCAGGATGAGCGCGACGTCGTCGTTCGCTGCCACCGCTTTCGCCGGCCTTAACCTGACATCCGTGAGTTCGTGCACGATCCGCAGGCTGGTTCCACCCGCCGCATTGGGTGAAATGCGAAACGTCACCATGCTTTCAAGAAATGGCGGCACGCTTTCACGCATCCTGTAGCTGACCTCTTCGCCGGGCGTCAGCGCAGTGGCCTCCGGATCCGCCAAAGCGTCTTTCGGGAGCCAGACGTCGCGGAGATCGGGAACGGTTATGGCCCGCCACACCTTATGCGGCGGCTCATCGATATCGTATTCGAGCTCGATACTCTTGTCCTGCTCTTCCGTCTTTATGCCGCTCATTGGTCCATATCCTTCAGCAAGACCTTCAGGGCATCAATACGCGCGGGCCAGTAAGCGCGATATTTTGCCAGCCACTGCGCGATGAGCGTCAAACCTTCGGGATCGACCTCATAGTTCACAAACCGCCCTTGCCGCTCTTCCCGCACCAGCTTCGCACCTCGCAGAACCGCGAGATGCTGTGACATGGCGGGCTGGCTGATCTGCAACCCCGCGCGCAGAGAGGTCGCATTCATCGCGCCCGCCGCCAGCTTCTCGAAGATCGCACGGCGGGTTGGATCGGAAAGGGCTCGGAATATCTCGTTCTCGACCATGCCAATAGATAAGCATTCACTTATATGATTGGCAACCCCTTTTTGGGCGGGCTGAGACATCGGCAGGATCAACAGGCGGGCCGCGGACCGCCAGCGCCGTGCATCGCCTGCATGGCCGCCCATCTGTCTTGCAGGGGCAAGATTATAGCGAAAGTGTGCGATGGGGCTTCAAGGCGCACTTTCGCCGCCCGAGGCCATAAAAAAAGGAGCCATGGCGACCATGGCTCCCGTCATCCGGCTGCGAAAACCGGGCTTCCCATGCTCTTCCGGCGGGGACAGTCCCCTGGACGGAAACGCCCCGCCGATCGAGGCGGTACCAAGCCGACGGGAAACCTGTCAGGCCTTGTTCAGCTCCGCTTCCGCGAATTCATAATTGGCCAGCTTGTCGAGGAAGTTGGCCGTGTAGTCAGGACGACGATTGCGGAAATCGACGTAGTAGCTGTGCTCCCACACATCGAGCCCGAGCAATGCCTTGCCCTGGCCTGATGCGAGAGGATTGTCGGCATTCGCGCTCTTCGTGACCTTCAGCTTGCCGTCGTCGCCGAGAACAAGCCAGGCCCAGCCGGAGCCGAATTGCGTGGTGGCCGCCGTCTTGAAAGCCTCCTTGAAGGCATCGACGCTGCCGAAGTCGGCAACGAGCTTCTTCTCAAGGCCGCCCGGGATCTTGCCACCCTGGGGCGAAAGCGCCTGCCAGAACAGGATGTGGTTCCAGTGCTGGCCCGCGTTGTTGAAGACCGGCGCCAGATCCGCCTTGCCGGTGGCGAAGTGGATGATCTCCTCCAGAGACTTCCCCTTCAGGTCGTCGTTCTTCTCCACGAAACCATTCAGCGCCGTCACATAGGCCTGATGGTGCTTGCCGTGGTGAAGCTCAAGCGTCTCCTGGCTCATGCCGGCGGCAGCGAGGGCGTTGGTCGAATACGGGAGGGCTGGAAGTTCGAAGGCCATGAAAGGCTCCTTTGAGAATGTCAGGCATCTCTCCGGTCGATCTCCACAGGCGGACGTCGGCCTTCAGGCAAGATCACCGCAGGCAAGATCACCGGAAGCTGATTGACCAAGCGCTGAATTTGATAAATGGGCGGCATAATTTGTCAAGCGAACGCTTGCTAAATTACGGCGGACCCTGCCACGTCAGGCGATGACAGGGACGACCCTTGCATCCAGCGTCGCGCGCGCATCATCTGGCGCAAGGCGAACCTGCAGGCCCCGCTGCCCGCCGTTCACATATACAAGCGCATGCGCCAGCGACTGCTGCTCGATGGCGGTCGGTACCCTGCGCATCTGTCCGAAGGGACTGATTCCGCCGACCTTGTAGCCCGTCATCCGCTCCGCATCGGCCGGCTTCATCATCTCCGCCGACTTGCCGCCGAAGGCCGCGGCGAGCCTCTTCATCGAAACCTCCCGATCCGATGGCACGATCACGCAAACGGGTTTCCCATCCACGAGCGCCATCAGCGTCTTCAGCACACGCTCCGGCGCCTCGCCGATCGCCTCGGCAGCCTGGAGCCCCACGCGCTCGGCACCCGGGTCATAGTCATAGCTATGAACCGTGAAGGCGACGCCTGCCTTCTCGAGCGCCTTCGTCGCGCGCGTTGCCTTCGACATCGATTCTTCCCCGTTCTCTTGGCTTCCGGCCGCGCCCGGAAGCACTCAACCTGTAAACGCGTCGATCTTCGTCGTCGCTATACGGTCGCGCAACCATCGCGCAGCCGGCCCCGCAGGACGCTGTTTATGCCAAACCGCTTCAAGTGCAACGGGGTGCATGCCCTCGTCGAACTGCAGGGCCGGCATCGCGAGATCCTGCGCGACGGGTGAGTTCTTGAGGATATGAACAGGAACGAGCGACCAGCCGATGCCCTGCTTCAGGATCTGGAGGATGACCCAGTGGCTCTCGACCCACCAGACCTCGGCGGCGACGCGCAGCCTGTGCCGCTCCGTTCCCTCTGTGCGCACGGTCACCATGATCTGGCGATGCCGTTTGAGGTCCTCCCAGTCGACCACGGCGTTGGCGAGTGGATGTTTTTTCCCGCAGACGAGCGCAAGGGGCACCCATCCGATCGTGTGGAAGCCGAGCTCCGTGGGAAGCACTTCCTGCCGCCACATCACGCCGATATCGGCTTTTCCATCCAGCACCAGGCGGCTCACATCCTCCATCATCGGGAACAGCAGTTCGAGCTCCACATGCGGGAAATGGTTCGCGAAGTCAGCGAACAGCTCGCCCAATGCGAATTCGGGATAGAGTTCGTCGATCGCGACGACCAGCCGCTTCTCCACATGCGCTTCGAAGCTGGCCGCCATGCCGATCAGATGCTCGCGGCGGTCGAGGATAAGCCGCGCCTCCGGCAAGAGCTGTTCCCCGGCCGGGGTGAGGACCGGGTTGCGACCGACCCGGCTGAACAGAGCCAGCCCGAGATCCTCCTCCAGATTAGCGACCTGGGTGCTGATCGCCGATTGCGCCTTATGCAGGACCCGCCCGGCTGCCGAGAACGATCCCTTGTCGGCAGCGACGACAAAGGCCTCCAGCTGCTCCATCGAAATGGCCATCTATCTCAATTCCAGATGCTATCTAACTTTTTTATCTCCCAAAACCAGATAGAAAGCCAGCAGCCTTAACGCTATCAAGCCAATTCATCTAAACAGGTTTCATTATGTCTATGCGTACATTCCCGGACCGGATGCGCCACGCGATCATGTTCGAGGTCATTGGTCTTGCCATCTTCACCCCGATGGCTGCCCTGCTCTTCAACCAGCCGGTTGCTCATATGGGCGTCATCGGCCTGATTTCGGCGACCGTCGCCACGACCTGGAATTTCCTGTTCAACCTGGGTTTCGACCACGCCCTGGTTCGTTTCAGGGGACATACCACCAAGACGGTGATGATCCGCGTCGCCCACGCCCTCCTGTTCGAAGGCGGTCTGGTCATCATGCTGATCCCGATGATCGCATGGTATCTCGGGATCAGCCTGTGGGCGGCCTTGATGATGGATATCGCGATTGTCGCGTTCTATCTGGTCTACGCCTTTGTGTTCAACATTGCCTATGACCGGATCTTTCCAGTCCCCGATCAGAAGCAGGGGCTGACCCTCGCCCCCGCGAGATGACGCATGGATGATGCTGCGGGCGGTGAAGCACAAATCTGAGCTCGCCCGCAGACACATCCCGGGAATGAGACCACGATCGCCAGGGCCAGGCGCGAGCAGTACACCCTATCATCGCGCCCGCCTGAGCGGGTCATTCCGGGATAGTTGCGCCCCTTCGTCGCCGCGGCTATAAATCAAGCTATTGCTTTGAATACTTAGATAGCTTGATCATGTCCATTATCGGTTCGGAGAGATTGCAGGTACGCCCCGGCCCGGATCGCTTCCTGGTGCTGCTGAAGACCCGTGGGCCCCTGACCGCGGCGGAGTTGGGGCGCGCGCTCGGCACGACCGGCGAAAACGCACGGCAGCAGTTGTGCAAGCTAGCGGCGGACGGTTTGGTCGAAACCGAGGCTGTCGTTCGCGGCGTGGGGCGGCCTGCGCAATACTGGCGGCTGACCACGCACGGCCACACGCGGTTCCCGGACGCCCATGCCGAGTTCACCGCCGGCCTCCTGAAAAACATCCGTGATCTGCTCGGTACCGATGCTCTCGATCGGCTGGTCAATGCCCGCGAAGATGAGATGCGGCAGGCCTATCGCTCGGAGTTACGCCCGTTCAAGGGCCTTGAAGCCCGTATGGCCGCGCTGGCCGAGATCCGCTCCCGGGAGGGCTATATGGCCGAGTACCGGAAAGCGGATGACGGCGATGGCTGGCTTCTGATCGAGAACCATTGCCCCATCTGCGCGGCCGCATCCGCTTGCCAGGGCTTTTGCCGGGCGGAACTCGCCATATTCCGCGAGATGCTGGGACCGGATTGCTCGGTCGAGCGAATGGAGCATATCGTTCTAGGCGCGCGCCGCTGCGCCTATCGCATCCGCTCCGTCGCGGGCTGAGCATCCGGGTTATGGACGGCCTGCCCTAGCCGACCATATCGCGCACGGCCCGCAGGTCGGCGATGAAGGCCTCGTAGGCCACGCGCCTCGCCGCCTCATCCGGCACCCGCAGGAGATAGGAGGGATGCACGGTCAGATAGCCGCGCCGGTTGCCGAAAACCTGCGCGCCGCGTCCCGCGCGTCACAGCGACCTTGCGGCCGGCAAGCACGTAACCCGCCGTGACGACGCGACGACGACGAGGATTCGCGACTGGGTCGCCCGTTTCGAGCCGCGCCTGCGCATCGATCGGCGCTTTCCACTCACAGAGGACGTTGCCGATCCTCCGCCCGCTTCGATCCACCAGATCGGCTTCATTTCCGAGCTTCCGATCGTGACTGGCGCGGCGCGCTGAGCGGATGGCCGTTAGAGGTTCGAAGCGAGGAGCGGTTAATCCTGGCTATCGACCGGTGCCTGATCGAAGCCTGCGAACTCGCCCGCGACGCAGGGCTCCTCGACGCGGACGGCGATCTCATGTCGACCGATCGGGCGATGGTCCACGCGCCCGAGCCCGGTGAGGGCCTGGTCGAGCGCGACGACCGGCATAGCCGGGCCTGGCACCTCAACCAACCTGACGAGCATAATGACAGCTTCCGCGCTGATCGTCCGCGTGTTGACGGGTCTGTGGCGGCAGCTCTCCGAGCACGATTGCCGCGCGCGCCGCCCGGTTCGCCCGGGACTGGGCCGTGCGCGACGACATCATCTGCAAGCGGATCGCAGCCTGGACGGCGGCCGTCTCGGACGCCGGACCGGCCGAGGAGATCGTCGCGTAGATCGTGGAGCTGGTAGGAAGCTTGTTTGAGCATCGCGTCAGGTCTCCTGAAACACTCGCAAGCGTCATGCTGGCGAGTGTTTCAGGATTTGCATTGGGAGCATGCAATCTGCATGGCATACGCCTGTCTTCGCTCCAGCCAGAATTTGCCTGGATGGAAGTGGCGTGGAGAGGTCGCATTGGAATTCTCAAGCCGACATGCTATATGACTATCTACATGGTCAGGAATGTGGCATGGATATGATCAATCTGGCGGATGCCAAAGCCCATCTGAGTGAGTTGGTCGACCGGGTCGAAGCCGGCGATTCGATCGACATCACCCGTCGCGGCAAGCCTGTTGCGCGGCTCACCGCTGTGGCAAAGCCGCGCAAGCCGATCGATGTCGCGCTGCTTCAATCGCTGACGGCAGCAATGCCGCCCCAATCCCAGAGCGCCGCTGATCTTGTGCGGTCGATGCGGGACGGCGATCGCTACTGATGCTGTATCTCGACACGTCGCTGATCGTCGCGGCGCTCTCCAACGAAGCGATGACGCCGCGTGTTCAGGCCTGGCTGGCGGAGCAGGATCCGGCGCAACTCCTGATCAGCGACTGGACCCTCACCGAGATGTCTTCCGCCATGGCAATCAAGTTGCGGACCGGACAGATCAGCTTGGAGCAGCGCGCAGCCGCACTTGCCATGTTCAACAAGCTGGTCGCCGAAAGTTTCACCCTGCTGCCCGTGACGGGCGGGCAGTTCCGGGCGGCGGCAAAGTTTGCCGATCAACATACGCTTGGGCTGCGTGCGGGAGATGCACTGCATCTCGCCATCGCGTCGGAGCATGGCGCCACGGTACATACGCTCGACCAGAGGCTGGCCGATGCCGGACTGGCGCTTGGTGTCCCGGCGCAGTTGCTGGCATGATCCGGGGCTTCTCCTGCGAGACCGGCCCGCTCAGGAGCCTCTATGGCTGGTGACTGGTCCGACGAGCAGAACGACGCGATCGTGGCGGATTATTTCGCGATACTCGCGGACGACATCGCCGGACAGCCTTACAGCAAGGCAGAGCATAACCGCCCGCTGTAGGCGGTGATCGATCGGCCCCGCGGCTCGATCGAATACAAGCATCAGAATATCAGCGCCGTGCTCATCCGGCCGCTCGATGACCGACTATGCGGCAGTACAACGCTTCTCCAATCCCGATCTGACGGACGATGTGCGCAGCCTTCTAGCCAAGTATGCGACCGATGAAGGACTGAAGGCTTTTCTCCTCTGAATGGTCTGGCTGGGCCAGCTCTCCGGTGCATTGTCCGAGGCGAAGCTGATCGCGCTTTCACCTTCCGCTTCACAATAGACTCGCATTGGCGCGCTTGCGCCGTCCTCGCCACTCCAGATCGAGGGGCAATGAATCATGGGCGGCGCTGGCGTTATCGACAATTTCCTTGGGGTCTTCTCCCGCTATATCGACTCCGGCTTCGGCTTGTTGTCGGGCGAAGTAGCCTTCATCGCGACGACGCTCATCGTCATCGACGTGACGCTGGCCATGCTGTTCTGGTCCTGGGGCGCGGATGACGACATCATCGCCCGCCTCGTCAAGAAGACGCTATTCGTCGGCGCCTTCGCCTATCTCATCGGCAACTGGAACAACCTTGCGAAGATCGTCTTCGACAGCTTCGCGGGATTGGGACTCAAGGCGAGCGGCACGGGCTTTTCGGCCGCCGACCTGATGCGCGCCGGCAAGGTCGCCCAGACCGGCCTTGATGCCGCTCGCCCGTTGCTCGAATCCATTTCCGACCTGATGGGCTGGGTCGCCTTCTTCGAGAACTTCATCCAGATCGCGTGCCTGCTCTTCGCCTGGGCGCTTGTCATCCTCGCCTTCTTCATTCTGGCAATCCAGCTCTTCGTCACCCTGATCGAGTTCAAACTGTCGACGCTCGCCGGCTTTGTCCTCATTCCGTTTGGCCTCTTCGGGAAAACCGCCTTCATGGCCGAAAAGGTGCTCGGCAACGTCATCTCGTCGGGCATCAAGGTTCTGGTGCTGGCCGTCATCATCGGCATCGGCTCGACGCTGTTCAGTGAATTTACCAAGGGCTTCGGCGGGCAGACCCCGAGCATCGATGACGCATGGCCGTCGTGCTGGCCGCGCCTTCCCTTGTGGCCCTCGGCATCTTCGGCCCCGGCATCGCCAACGGCCTCGTCTCCGGCGACCCGCAGCTGGGCGCTGGCGCTGCCATCGGCACCGTCCTCGCAGCCGGCGGCGCGGCAATGGCCGTCGGCGGCGCGATGATAGCCGCTAAGGGTGGCTCCGCCTTGCTCTCCGGCGGGGCCGCAGCTGCTCGCGGCGGTGCGATGGCGGCGGGCGCGGCCTCTTCGGCCTATTCGCTCGGCTCGCTCGGTAAATCCGGCGTGTCCGGCGTCGCCTCCGGCATGGGCGCGGTCGCGCGCACCGCAGGATCGGCCGCCACGTCTCCCTTGCGCCGTGCCGCAGCTCACTCGTCTGAAAGCCTCAAGTCCAGCTTCTCCGATGGCGCGAAGACCGGCTTCGACGCGACCGGCAGCGCTCCGGATTAGGCCAAGCACATGAAGCGCAACCAGACCGTCAGCCACGGCGTCAGCGCCGCCGCCCACGCCATCCGTTCCGGCGACAGCCACGGCTCCGGTTCTTCCATCAACCTCTCTGAAAGTGACCGCTGATGAACCTCTTCAAAAGACCCGCCGCCCATTACGGCAAGACACCGCAACCCGAGACTCCCTATCAGCGCGCCGCGCAGGTCTGGGACGACCGGATCGGCTCGGCCCGTGTGCAGGCGAAGAACTGGCGGCTGATGGCCTTCGGCTCGCTGGTTCTCGCTGGTGGCTTTGCGGCTGCACTCGTCTGGCAGTCCGTGCAGGGAACCGTCGTTCCTTGGGTGGTGCAGGTCGACAAGCTCGGCCAGGCCCAGACCGTCGCACCGACCACCGCCCGACCGATCCGCAGATCGCCTGGCATCTCGGCCGCTTCATCGAGCAGGTCCGTTCCATCCCGGCCGATCCGATCATCGTCCGCCAGAACTGGCTTCGCGCCGATGAATGGACCACCGATCGCGGCGCAGGAGGCTCAACGATTGCCCATTCAAATATTTTTTCTACAATAAGCGATTGATTTTATTGCAGAAAATATTTTCTTTGGCCGCCAGCGCCGAGGCGCAGGCCGTCAAAAACTTATCCTTTTGATTTTACGAAATTCTTTGGCAATTTTAGCGCAGAAAAAATTCTGTGAACTATCGGCATCTATCGACCGGTTTGCGGTGGGACATAGACCTCAAATCTCGAATCTTTTGCCTCCAATAAAGTACCGTCACAACCGGCAAAATCAATACACCCACCTCGATCCCAGATCGCGGGATTGGCGGATTGGCTTTGCAGATTAAAGAAGCCCGGAACGTGCTGCGCGTCTCTGCCGAATCGATACTAAACCTCAGTTTTAAGCCGCTATAATCCGAGGATTTGTATCAATGCGAGGGAGTAGCATTTCCACAAGCCGCAGCCCCCTTGACGAACAACGGTACCGATATTGCATAAGATCAGCTGGCCAACTTTTCAAACAGAGTCACCCATTTTGCCAGTACGGCTTCATCGAACGCTTCGATACCACGGGTCAAGGCGAGCTGCTTAAAGCGCTTCGCGATCTCAACTTTCCAGCCTTTCTCCAACGTGAGTCCATGTTTAGCGGCCCACGCCTCGATCTGTGGAACAATCGGCTTGCCTGCTTGCAGCGCCAGTGAAAATTCGTCTTCCGGGTCGGACATTCTTTGCCAACGGTCGACAATGTCAGCCAAAAAGGCGGGCGGTATCAGGTCTTCAATCTCCGCCTCGCCGAAACCGACGAAAGTTTGCACCTCCAGCACTCGGTCTTGACCATCTTGATAGAGTGAGCTTTTGAGTTCATTCGCCATCTTGCGGCCGGCATTATCGCTATCGAGAAGGACAAGCGGCAGCGCTTCGTCGCGGCCGGTCAGAATGCTGGCAACCATCCGGGCTGTCTTAGCGCCGCCGGACGGAGGGAAGACCAACTCGCGCTTCGGTGTGATTTTCCCCGAACGAATGAGCAGCGTTTTGATTGCCGTTAGGTAGTGCTGGTCGGAGGCACCCTCGACAAGCGTCGGTTGGCATCCGAGCAGCAAGCTCTCTGCCACCGTGAGGTTAAGCGCCGAATGGACGGCATACGAAGCGCCGGCCTGGCCCGGCCCTTCAGCGCCCTCGCGCAGATTTTCAGTCGCCTTTGTTGTGCCATCGGGTGCGACATAGACCTTCCGCGCGCGGTCAAGGTGGTCCGCATCAACCAAGAATGGTGAATGCGTCGTGTAGAGAATCTGGTTCGTTTCGGTCAGCCCTTCGAAGAACTCCGATAAGTCGCGCTGTGCGAGAGGATGAAGCGACAGGCCGGGCTCGTCCAGCAGCAAAACCGAATTGCGATGGGCTTCTTCGCTTTCCACGAGGAAGACGAGATAAAAGCTTAGGAACCACTGCAGGCCCGTGCTGCGGCTCTCCAGCTCTATCTCCTCCGGGCGCCGCTCATCGGCGACCCAAATGCGGAAATGGTTACCGTCCGCCTCAAAGCGGAAACGGTAATCGCCCTGCTTCCACCACTCGCGGAATCGCTTCGTCAGGAGCGCGCTCGCGGACTGAAGCAAAATAGAACGTTCGCGCTTTTTCTCGCCGATTGCTGCCGCTTCAGACGGAGTCGGCTCCCGGTTCGGATTGTCCGGATCCTTAAAGTCCCTACCCAACTCCAGTATCTCTTCTGGCGACAGTCCTACGAACTTGAATAACACACGAAGTGTCCGAGCCTTGGCGGCTTCTTTGCTGCCGAGGTCTTCGCGTTTGAGATTTTGAACGACGTGCGGCAGATAAATCTCTGAATCGAGATTGCCGTAGTTCGAGTAGTAAACAAACTTGGGTAGCGCTTCTAAAACCTCTTCAAGTCCGTGCCCCTTCGATCCCGGTGCGGGTGCGGACATGAGGTTGTGGTGCTCCTGAAGCGTTTCAATGAGCTGAGCGAAGCGCGGTGAAATTACGCTCGTCTTTGCTGGTTCCTCGGGTTGGGCTGCGGCGAGCCGGTCGATAAGCGCCTTGAGAGCCGGCGCCTTTAGGGAGGCCGCACCCAGCTGTCCAACTTCGGTGTTCAACAGGGCGAGCATCTTAGCCCGTATTGCGTCTTCCTTGGCGAGCGCGGCGATTGTCTCGATTGCCTCCAAAGTGGCCTTCAGCATACTTTCGATCTCGGTAGCCGCAACGGTGTCCAGCGTTTTGCAGCCTGGGAAGCTTACGTAGTAGTTGCCGGCGAAATTCCGCCAGACTTGGACCGTTTCAAGCTCTTCTCTCTTCCTGCCTGTGACATCAGTAAGATTGTCGGCGAGACCGCCGGTCCTGAAGATCGCCGTGATAAACCAGTAATTCGCGGGTTTGGCGCGGATTGTTCCAAATAGCTTTTTTGGATAATCTGACGTTGGCTGAATCTCTCCCTCTTGGGCTGGATTAAGCTTCCAAAGTGGCGTTAATAAATTGGTCTTGCCGGATTCGTTCACGCCGATGAAGGCGCCGATACGCTCGACACTGATCCATCCGCTGTCTTCAACGGACCTGAAGTTTTCAACCTTGAATTTGATCAGTTCCATATCGAGCCCCCTGCTTATGTATCTTGCTTTGATGTCCAGCGCTTATGCGCAAAACCCAGTCCACGAGTAATGAACTGACTAGCGCTTTTATCGCGTCGTCAAAGCTCATTGAAGACGAGTGCCATGACGTAGGGCGCTTTGCCCCCCTAATGACTACCGCCGGATCTTCGGCTGGAAGGAGCCGCAGGACGTCAGCCATACGCGACCTTACCTACACTGCGTGCGAGCCAATTCGGAAGCTGGGGTGCCGCCGCTACAAGTTCGCTGAACTCAGAAGGCGGGAGCTTGCGCTTCAGGGTTTGGAGCGCAGTCTCAGCCCTTTCCGGTCCGAGCCAGGCCAGCGCTCGCAACGCCTGTCCCGCGGGCCGATGCGCCATGGCGAGTTGCCAGCGCGGAGCATGGCGAAGCTCGACGGTCTGTTTGCCGAGGCTCATCTTCCGGGTGCGCCCCGACGTCAGGTAGACGGAGCGGACCGGCACCTGCGTCGTAAGGCCGAGGCTGTTGGCGGCGACCGCTCCGCTCGAAACGATTACCTCGCCGCGCTGCGCGGCCAGTGCCTCGACCGCCTGCTCTACGGACGGCGCTCGAGCGCCGAACCGGCTCATAACGGGCAGTAGATACACGCCGCGTCCGGCTCGGATCAGTTGCCCCCGCTCGGCAAGGCGCGACAGGGCCTGGTCCACCGCAGCGCGTGTACCAAGGTAAAGCAAGCTTTTGGCTGCGACAGGCGTGCCCTCCGGCAGTTGTTTCGCATGCTCAATAATCTGTTCGGTCAAGCGTCGCATGTGCACTCTCCTGTCAGAAGCATACGCTGTTTTCTGACAGCTATAAAGGCCGAAGGGGTGCCACGCGCAGGCAAAAAGCCCCATTCTCCGTGATCTGCCTGTCCGTCGAGGGGCTTCCCAATGTCTCAACGAGGAGTGTCTGGCTCAGCACATTTAGTGCCTGTTCATCGCCAAGAATGTTGGCTAAAATGGCTCCAATTTGGAAGGGGATCTCTCCATGCAGAGCATATCGGCGCGTGACGCAAAAAACGCCTTTGGGCGCTTGATCGACATGGCAAGGGCGGAGCCTGTTGCCATTGAAAAATATGGTCGGTCCGTCGTCGTGGTTCTCGCAATTGAAGAATTCGAGCGATTGACGGCCAAAGCGAAAAAGCAAGCTTCTACTGCAGCGTCCGGCCGACTTTCATCCCAAGAAGACTAATCAAGCAAAATAACAGGCCGGGCGAACCGGCAGGAGACTGAATTACATGGCAACCCACTCGGATTTGGCCAACTTGATTTGGCAGATCGCTGACCTCCTGCGTGGGCCCTATCGCCCGCCGCAGTATGAGCGCGTCATGCTGCCACTTGTCGTTCTGCGCCGCTTCGATTGTGTGCTCGCCGACACCAAGCAGAAAGTACTTGCGGAATTTGCGCGACGCAAAGGCGGGAAGTTGGAAGATGATGCCCTTGATAGGATGCTGAACAAAGCTTCCGGCCACCGATTCCACAACCGTTCGTCAATGACGTTCGAAACGATGATCGGCGACACCTCAGATCTCGTGGGGCATCTCCAATCCTACATCAGCGGCTTCTCGGCAAATGTTCGCCGGATCTTCGAGTATTTCGAATTCACCAACGAAATCGAGAAGATGAACGAGGCGAACATCCTTTATCTAGTGCTGAAGGAGTTCTTGAAGGTCGACCTTCATCCCGACCGGGTGAAGAACGATCAGATGGGCCTCGTATTCGAAAACCTCATCCGACGCTTCAACGAACTAGCCAACGAAACAGCGGGCGATCACTTCACGCCGCGTGAGGTGATTCACCTCATGGTCGATCTACTCTTCATTGATGCCGACGACGTGCTCAGCAAGCCAGGCACGGTGATGCGCATGCTCGACCCGGCATGCGGCACGGGGGGCATGCTCGCCGAAGCGCAACGCTACATGCGCGATCACCACAAGGACGCGAAGCTCTACGTCTACGGCCAGGACTACAACAAGCGCGCCTTCGCGACGGCCGCATCCGACATGCTGATGAAGCAGGTCGACCACAACGGTGGAGGCGAGAACGTTCAGTTCGGCGACAGCTTCACCGATGACAAATTCGAAGGCCAGACCTTCGACTATTTCATCGCCAATCCGCCCTTCGGCGTGGACTGGAAGAGGCAGCAGAAGGAAATCGTCCGGCGGCACGAGAAGGCCCCGCAGGACAGCCCATGGAGCGCAGGCCTACCGCGTGTGAACGACGGCTCGTTACTCTTCCTTCAGCACATGATCTCGAAGTTCGAGGACGTCGATCCCAAGGCGCAGAAGTATGGTTCGCGGGCGGCCATCGTTTTCTCAGGTTCGCCTCTGTTCAACGGGGGGGCTGGCGGCGGCGAAAGCAACATCCGCAAGTGGATCATCGAGCGCGACATGCTCGAGGCCATCGTCGCCCTACCGGAACAGATGTTCTACAACACTGGGATCGGCACCTACATCTGGATCGTCACCAACAACAAGCCCGCGTATCGCAAGGGCACTATCCAGCTAGTGGATGCGCGCGACATTCATATGCCGATGGGCCGCAGTCAGGGCGACAAGCGTCGCAAGATTGGCGCGGGCAAGGCACCTGAGGGCGACGACCGGCCGGACGAACCCGATCAGATCGGCGAGATCGTGCGCCTGTATGGCGCGTTCGCTCCGAACGCGAAGTCAAAGATCTTCGACAACGACGACTTCGGCTACACCCGCGTAACTATCGAACGTCCCCTTCGGCTGCGCTACCGGATGACGGTCGAGGACAAGGCCCGTTTCCTCGACGCAGCGCCACGTCTGCTCGACGACATTCAGGCAATCGACCAGGCACTGGGGCGCGAGCCCGAACTGGACTGGAACAAGGTCTGGGGCAGCATCGAGAAGCTTTTGAAGAAGCGCGATTCTCGCTGGCGTGCACCCGAGGTCAAGCTATTCCGCAACGTGTTCACCGAGAAGGACTCTGATGCCGAGCGGGTCAGGGAAGGCAAGGGGTTCGAGGCCGATCCCGACCTGCGCGACTTCGAGAACATCCCGCTGAAAGAGGATATCGGCGCTTACTTAGCGCGTGAGATTCTGCCGCATGTGCCGGATGCCTGGATGGACCGGAGCAAGGACAAAGTCGGCTACGAGATCAACTTCAACCGCCACTTCTATCAGTTCACACCGCCTCGCAAGCTGGTCGACATCGACGCGGACCTGAAGAAGGCGGAGGACGAAATCCTGCGGCTCTTGCGGGAGGTGACGGAATGAGTGGCATCGACGCTTGGCACAGTGAGATTCCGCCTGATTGGACCGTGCGGCCTCTTCGGTCAGTCGCGGATTACGCCGTTAGCAACGTTGATAAGGTCCTGACGGATGAGGAGCTGCCAGTTCGCCTCTGCAATTACACGGACGTTTACAACAACGAGAAAATCCATCTCGGCATGGAGTTTATGGCGGGAACCGCGACGAAAGCCGAGATCAGCAAGTTTCGCTTGCTCGCTGATGATGTCGTCATCACGAAAGACTCAGAGGCTTGGGACGACATCGGCATTCCCGCCCTCGTGACAGAGACAGCAGATGATTTCGTTTGCGGCTACCACTTGGCAATGATCCGGCCGCACCCCGAAAAGCTGGACGGAGCATTCCTTTTTCGGTGCCTGCAATCAAAGACCTTGCGAATCCAGTTGGAATTATCCGCCAACGGCATCACGCGATTTGGCATACTGTTGATTTCCACTGAGAGCTGACCCGGCGTTTCCACCGAGAAGTGACCCGCCTTTAGGTATCGTTCGTGTTGGTCGTGGTGGTCAAGTTCCTGCGTTTCTCCTTCGTTGGTTTGGGATCGTGCGCCGAGCTATTCTTGAAGCGGAAGCTGTCGTTTCCGGTTTCCAGGATGTGGCAATGATGGGTGAGCCGATCGAGCAGCGCGGTTGTCATCTTGGCATCGCTGAAGACACTGGCCCATTCGCTGAAGCTCAGGTTGGTCGTGATGATGATGCTGGTGCGCTCGTATAGTTTGCTCAGCAGATGGAAGAGCAGCGCGCCACCTGAAGCGCTGAACGGCAGGTATCCCAGCTCGTCGAGGATCACGAGATCGGAGTGGACGAGGCGATTGGCGATCTGTCCTGAACGGCCCTGTGCTTTTTCCTGCTCCAGCGCATTGACCAACTCGACGGTGGAGAAGAACCGGACCCGTTTGTGATGATGCTGGATGGCCTGGACGCCGATCGCGGTTGCGATATGCGTCTTACCCGTGCCGGGACCGCCGACCAGGACAATGTTATTGGCGTCGTCGAGGAAGTCGCAGCGATGAAGCTGTTGCACGAGCGCCTCGTTGATCTCGCTGCTGGCGAAGTCGAAGCCGTTCAGATCACGGTAGGCCGGGAAGCGTGCCGTCTTGAACTGATATGCGGTCGATCGGACCTCTCGTTCGGCCGTTTCCGCCTTGAGAAGCTGGGACAGGATCGGAATGGCAGCCTCGAATGCCGGCGATCCTTGCTCGGTCAGATCACCGACGGCGTGGGCCATCCCATGCATCTTCAATTGCCGTAGCATGATGACGATCGCGCCGCTTGCCGGGTTATGACGCATGGCGAACCTCCGTCTTTCTCAAGGTATCGTATCGCTCGACATTGGCCTTGGGCTCATTGGTGAGTGTCAGCGCCTGGGGTGCGTCAAGGGTCGGCGGTGTGGAGGATTTGCCGTCGACGAGGCGATGCAGCAGGTTCAGCACATGCATTTTGGTTGGAACGCCGGACTTCAGCGCCATGTCGACGGCCGAGAGCACTGCTTGTTCGTCGTGCTGGAGAACAAGAGCCAGGATGTCGACCATCTCGCGATCGCCGCCCGGCTTTTTGAGCAGATATTGCTGCAAGCTCTTGAATGCCTCCGGCAGCTCGATGAAGGGAGCGCCGTTGCGTAGAGCGCCGGGCTTGCGCTGCACGACCGCCAGATAATGCCGCCAGTCGTAAATGGTCTGGCCCGGCCGGTCATGGGAACGATCAATGACGCGACGATGCTCGCAGACGATCTGACCTTCCGCGGCAACTACGACCCGTTCCGGGTAGACGCGAAGGCTTATCGGTCGATTGGCAAAGGATGCCGGGACGCTGTAGCGGTTGCGCTCCAGATGTACGAGGCAGGTTGGTGTCACGCGCTTGGTATATTCCACAAAGCCGTCGAACGGCCGGGAAACAGGCATAAGGGCTGGCGCCTCCTCAGCCCAGAGGTCGGCAATGGTGCCACGTATCTGACCGTGCGGGGTCTTTGCCCAGAACTCCTTGCATCGAAGCTCAAGCCAGTCATTCAGGGCTTCCAGTGATGGAAAGCGCGGGATGGGTTGAAAGAAGCGATGACGAGCATCCTGAACATTCTTCTCGACCTGTCCCTTCTCCCAGCCGGAAGCAGGATTACAGAATTCCGGCTCGAACACGTAGTGACTGGCCATCGCCATGAAGCGGACATTGACGTCGCGCTCCTTGCCACGACCAACCTTGTCGATCGCCGTGCGCATGTTGTCGTAGATGCCTCGACCGGGAATGCCGCCAAAGACGCGGAACGCATGATTGTGCGCGTCAAATAGCATCTCGTGGGTCTGCAGAAGATAAGCCCGGACGATGAAAGCGCGGCTGTAGCTCAGCTTCGTATGAGCAATCTGCAGCTTCGTGCGCTCATTGCCGATGATCGCCCAGTCCTCCGACCAGTCGAACTGGAAGGCCTCGCCAGGTTCAAACGCCAAGGGCACAAATGTCCCACGGCCCGTCGTCTGCAGTTCCCTCTGCCAATCGTCCCGCCATTCCCGAGCAAATGCCGCCACGCGATTGTAGGAGCCCTCGTAGCCAAGGCTGACCAGATCGACATGCAACTGCTTCATCGTCCGCTTCTGCTTGCGGCCCTTCTTGGATTCCGTCTTCAGCCAGGCCGACAACCGATCCGCAAACGGATCGAGCTTGCTCGGCCGCTCCGGGATGTTGAACTTCGGCTCCACGCCGCCGGCACGCAGGTATTTGCGGATGGTATTCCGGGAAAGGCCGGTCCTGCGGCAAATCTCCCGGATCGATAGATGTTCTCGAAAATGCCAGCGTCGGATCACGCTCAGTAATGCCATGTCGATCACTCCAGAGCCCCCGCTGAAAACATGCGAGGGACGGTTCAAACATGGGTCAATTCTCAATGGAAATATCGCGCTGCGCCGGGTCAGCTCTCAGTGGAAATCAACAACCTGTCGCTGTTTCGCTTTCCGCGTTTCGTCGGCGCACAGTTGCTGGCGGTGGCGCCAGCCTATGCCTTCGTTGTGCTCCTGGTTTTGATGCCGGTGCGCTTCATCGGGATTGAAGGGATGGACGAGATCGCAGCCGGCCAGATGATGATTGCGCTGTCCGCCCCTTTGCTCGTTTTGCCGATCGCAGCCGGGTTGCTGACCCGCTGGCTCGCTCCGGCCACAATCTGCGGGGCCGGACTCGCGATCGCGGCCGTTGGCCTCTACTGGCTCGGCCGATATCCGGTCGGCTCTGATCCTGTGGCTCTGATCGCGCCGCTGATCACCATAGGCGTTGGTATAGGTTTGCCTTGGGGCCTAATGGACGGTCTTGCCGTCAGCGTGGTGCCGAAAGAGCGGGCGGGCATGGCGACGGGCATCTTCAGCACGTCTCGCGTCGCTGGCGAGGGCGTGGCGCTCGCATTGGCGTCGGCGGTGCTGTCGGTGCTTATCAGTTCCAACCTTGACGCGACTGCTGGTGTTCAAGCGGGGTCCATCGCTCAAAGGCTCGTCACTGGCGACGTTTCGGAGGCAGCGGCTCTCCTGCCCTCCATGGAACGCGTCGCTCTTCTCCAAGGATATAGCGAAGGTTTCTCTACGCTGCTGTGGTTGCTCAGCGCGATCACGATGCTGACGGCCATAGTCGTCTTTTTGTTCCTTGGCCGGAGCCACGAAACGGTGGATGATATCGAGGATGAAGCGGAAGTCGTTGCAGCCGTCGCCACTCCCCGGGAGGACGCCGGATAACGCCTCAGAGTGACGCTTTTCGGCGTTGAGTACGCGCCGCGCGCCGCTGCGTAGGCACAGATCGACGGCGCCGACGGCGCTGAGGACCTCAGCTAGCCCGCAACGTCGGATTTAAGGGGGGCGGGTGGTCGGAATCGAGCCGATACTCCTTTCGAAACCGGATTTTCAGGGCGTCGCGTTTACTGAATGCGTCTCCCCGTAACGCCCCCCATACGCTTCAGCTTGTCCATCCGCGTCTTTCCGGCCTTATGCTGCACCTAGCAGTCAAGACGAACCCGCCGATGTGTACGCTATAGCCCGAAAATACCGCACGGAATTCCAAAAGGACTTCCAGTATCAGCATCTATCAGTCTCAATCGCCTCAGCAACGCAGGAGATTGAGCATGGCAAAGATTGAAATTACGCAAATTCGGAGAACAATTCGGCGACAGCAGTTGCGGGAGATGGTGCCGATGGCTGACAGCACTATTTATGAAATGGAGCAGCGTGGCGAGTTTCCCCGTCGGTTCGCACTCTCGCCGCGTTGTATCGTCTGGGACCTGGCCGAGGTCGAGGCGTGGCTAATGGCACGGCGGGCTGCCCCGATCCGTCGAGCACAGCACCCTGACGTAACCAAGCGCAAATCCCGCCCGGTCAAAGGGCGGGATCCAGTTCCATCAAGGGCATAGCTTGCGGCAAAAGCGTGGGGGCATACTTCCGGCCGTCGATCCAGGCGTCCACGGTATCCGCCCACTGCTGCATCATATGCCGACGCTGCACCTCATACTCGGCCTTGTTATAGACGCCGCGCGACGAACGCCCGTCCTCATGCGCCAGGCACTTTTCGATCCAGTCGCTGTTAAAACCCAGCTCATTTAACAGCGTCGAGCCCGTACGCCGCAGATCATGCACCGTGAATGGCTCCAGTGGCAGCCCCTCCTTCTTGGCCCGCTCGACGACAGCGTAGGTGATCCGATTGAAGGTCGCGCGAGACATTGGCGCGTCCGCGTCGTACCGGGACGGCAACAGATATCGGGAGTTGCCGGAGCAGGTCTTGAGCGCGATCATGATGTCGAGTGTCTGTCGGCACAGGTAGACGTTGTGCGGCTTCGACCGCTTCATGCGCTCCTTCGGGATGGTCCAGACAGCGTTGTCGAAATCGATCTCGTCCCAAACTGCATCCTGCAACTCGCTCTTCCGGACCATGGTGAGCAGGTAGAGCTTCATACCCAGGCGGATCGTTGGCAACGTCGCAACATGCTCGAGTTGCTTGAACATGATGCGGATTTCTGCGGGCGAAAGCGCGCGATCATTCGGCGTAAAGGTAGCGATCGAGGCTGGACCGACGTCATCGGCCGGATTGGCGACCTTCTCGCCGTGCAGAATGGCAAAGCCGTAGATCTGCTTCAGGATATCCCGCACATGGATAGCAGTTGCAGGCGCACCCCGTTCGACGATCTTGCCGCAGTGAGTGCGTAGATCATCCGGTGTGATCTCCGTGAGGAGACGATTGCGCCAGACGGGCATAAGTTCGCGTTCGAAGATGGAGCGACGCATCGCGCGCGTGCTGTCGGCCATGGTCGCGTTGGTCAGCCACTTCTCGCCGAACTGGCCGAAACTCTTTGCTTCCTTGATCCGGCGCTTCTCGCGCTGCTTCTCGATGGCGGGGGACCGCCCCTCGGTGATCGCTCGCCGCGCGTCAATGCATAGCTCGCGAGCCCTGGCGAGTGATATTCCGTCACGGGCATATCTGCCGAGATACACGGTCTCCCGCCTGCCGTTCAGCCGATAGTCGAGCCTGAACGAGATGGCGCCCGACGGGGCGACGCGCACATACATGCCGTCACGATCGGAAACCTTGTACATTTTGGCTTTTGGTTTCAAAGACTTGAGTGCTGCATCGGTCAACATTTCGGGCCTCCTCGCGGAAAAGTACCGTCACGCGGTTTTTGCAGGCCGATGTCGTCGAAAACGCTTATATTTCAGCGTAATAGTTCGAAAAAAGTACCGTCATTGGCCTCGGTTGACCTGACGGTACTTTCGTTTTTCCGGTTGATCAATGGGGGTGAGGCCCGTCAGTGAGGCCGCCGAACGCCATCTGTGCCCACCGATAGATCTCGATAGGAACAGGATGATTCTTTTTTTGTTTTCAGTAACTTATATCGTGCTGGAGCGTAAAATCGGCGGCGTCCGGATGGGCCTGAATCATTCCCACTCAATCGTCCCGGGCGGCTTGCTGGTTACGTCGTAGGTCACCCGGTTGATGCCGCGGACCTCGTTGATGATGCGGGTCGCGACGCGGCCGAGGAAGGGCATGTCGAAGGGATAGAAATCCGCCGTCATGCCGTCGACGGAGGTGACCGCGCGCAGTGCGCAGACGAACTCATAGGTGCGGTAGTCGCCCATGACGCCGACGGTCTGAACCGGCAGGAGCACGGCAAAGGCCTGCCAGATCGTGTCATAGAGCCCGCCCTTGCGGATCTCTTCGAGGTAGATCGCATCGGCCTTGCGCAGGATATCGAGCTTCTCCCGCGTCACTCCGCCCGGAAGGCGGATAGCGAGGCCCGGGCCCGGGAACGGATGGCGTCCGATGAACTGTTCGGGCAGGCCGAGCTCTCGGCCGAGGGCACGCACCTCATCCTTGAACAATTCGCGCAGGGGCTCGACAAGCTGCATGTTCATGCGCTCGGGCAGCCCGCCGACATTGTGATGGGACTTGATGGTGACCGAGGGGCCGCCGGAGAAGGACACACTTTCGATCACGTCCGGATAGAGCGTGCCCTGGGCGAGGAATTTTGGCGCCCCCTTGCCGTCGGCCGCGATCTTCTTGGCCTCGTCCTCGAACACTTCGATGAAGAGACGACCGATAATCTTGCGCTTGGTCTCCGGATCGGAAACGCCTTCGAGTTCGCCGATGAAGCGGTCGGAGGCATCGACATGCACGAGCGGCAGATTGTAATGCTCGCGGAACATCTTGACGACTTCCGCCGCCTCATTGAGCCGCATCAGGCCGTGGTCCACGAAGACGCAGGTGAGCTGATCTCCGATCGCCTCGTGGATGAGGACCGCGGCGACGGAGGAATCAACCCCGCCCGACAGCGCGCAGAGCACCCGCCCGTCACCGACCTGCTCGCGGATCTTGCGGATCATCTCCGCCCGATAGGCCGACATGGTCCAATCGGACTTCAGCCCGACGATCTTATGGACGAAATTGGCGAGCAGCTTTGCCCCATCCGGCGTATGCACGACCTCGGGATGGAACATCGTGGTATAGTAATGCCGGCTCTCGTCGGCCGCGATCGCGAAGGGCGCGTTCTCGGACGTCGCGATGACGCTGAACCCTTCGGGCAGGCGCGTGACGCGGTCGCCATGGCTCATCCACACTGGATAGCGCTTGCCAACCTCCCACACCCCTTCGAACAGAGGGCTCGCGGCCTTGATTTCAACGTCGGCGCGGCCGAACTCCGCGGCGTGCCCCCCCTCGACCTCTCCGCCGAGCTGCAGGCACAGGGTCTGCTGCCCATAACAGATGCCGAGAATCGGCACGCCGGAGTCAAACACGGCCTGGGGCGCGCGGGGGCTGCCGGCCACCATCACCGAAGCGGGGCCACCGGAGAAGATAACGCCCTTGGGCTTCAGAGAAGCGAAAGCTTCTTCTGCTTTGCTAAAGGGGACAATTTCGGAGTAGACGCCAACCTCGCGCACACGGCGCGCGATGAGCTGGGTGACCTGGCTGCCGAAGTCGATGATGAGGATGCTGTCGTGCATGGCACTGAGCTACGGGATAGCTTCCCAAGATGCAAGGATCTCGAACGTGTCACGGGCCATGGATCGCCAATATTCTCACAAGGGCGACGCCCGCCCTCCCCTCGCGGATCCTGACATGCCCGACGCTTCTCTGATGCGGCCCCATGGTCCGGCGATCGATGCGGATGGCCCCGCCGCGGATGTGGTGGAGACTCCAGATCCGGCGGAGGCGCAGGCAGCGATCACGCTGCAGGTGGAACTCCTTGACGGCCACGCCCTGGCCGGGCCGGCGGCGCGAGAACACGCCCTGGCGCTTGCCGACCTCGCTGCTCGCGCGGCCGAGCCCAATCCCTTCCTCCATCCCGCCTTCATCACGGCTGCCGCGGCGGAACATGGCGTGGAAGCCATTGTCGTCATTCTCGCCTGGCGCGGCGAGGACCGAGCGCCGGAAGCCCTCGTCGGCGCGTTCGCCATGCGACGGCAACGCCGGGCCGCGAAGCTCTGGACGGCGAGCCTCGAGGGGCGCTTCCACGATTTCGCCTTCCTTTCGACCCCGCTCATCGACGCCACCTGCATCGAGCCTGTTATCGAGGCCATTCTCGACGCGATCGTCGCGTCCGACCTGCCGACGCGCCTTTCCTTCTCCCTGATGGGCGATGAATACTCCGTCATGGGTGGGCTCAAGGCCGTGCTCAATCGGCGGCACACGCCGCTCGCCGTGTCCGCCTGCTATCGACGCGCGCTGGCGCGCAGCGAAGACGCGGGCGCCTTCACGCCGTCCGCCTCGACCCGCAAGAAGCTGCGGCAATACCGCCGCAGGCTCGGCGAGAAGGGGGAAGTCACCACAACCCGCCACGCAAAGCCTGCTGAGATCACCGAAGCCCTCGAAGAGTTCCTGGCCCTGGAAGCCGCTGGTTGGAAGGGCCGCGCCGGCACGGCGGTTCTGAGCGATCCGGGCGATACGCAATTCGTGCGGGCGGTCTTTCCATTGATGGCCGAGACAGGCGATGTCGTCATCGAAGTCCTCCGGCTCGATGGGAAGGCGGCCGCCATCCAAATCCTGGCGCGATCGGGGCGCGGCTATTTCACCTGGAAGATCGCCTATGACGAAGCGTTGCGAGATTACTCGCCGGGTGTCCTGCTGGTCGAGGACTATACGCTGCGCCTCATGAACGACGCCACGGTGGCCTTCATCGATTCCTGTTCCCATGACGACACCGGCTTCATGGCCTCGCTCTGGAAGGATCGGCAGCCTATCGCGGATGTGGGCTTTGATGCCCGCCCGGGGGAGCACGCCGGCACGGTGCTGATATCGGCCGTCGAGCGCAATCTGCTGGCGCTCCGCAGCCGGCTCAAGAGCCTCTACTACCGATACAAGAACAGGCGGAAAGCCGCCCCACCCTCGGCCTCCTGATGTGAAACGCTATTACACCGCAGGCGTGAATTCCGAGCTGTGTGCCTTCCGTGATGGCGCGCTCCCGTCACTGACGGTCGATTGGTCCTAGCGGCGCATCACCGCGATATAGAAGGCATCCGTGCCGGTGCGATGGGGCGAAAGCAGCAAACCGCCGCCCGGCGTCGTCCATCGCGCCAGCTCGGCGAATCCGGCCGCCGCCGCGACCTCCGCCGCCGGCAGAAGCGCAAAGCCGCTGTGACGGCTCTGGAAGGCCGATATGGCGTCGTCGTTCTCGTCCGGCAAAACCGAACAGGTGATGTAGGCGATGCGCCCACCCGGCCGGGCGAGCGCCGCGGCGCGATCGAGCACCACCGCCTGGTCGCGGCAACGCTCGGCCAGGCCGCCCGGCCGCAGGCGCCACTTGGCATCCGGGTTCCGCCGCCAGGTGCCGCTGCCGGTGCAGGGCGCATCGACGAGGACGAGATCGACCGTCCCGGCCAGATCCGCCAGCGGGTCCGGTCGCCGTGGGTCATAACGGCCGCGCGGCGTGCGCACCGTGACATTCGTCGCGCCGGAGCGCTGGAGCCGGGCATGACTCGCGACGAGGCGCCGAGCGTCGACATCGGTCGCGATGATTTCGCCTGTGTTCTCCATGAGCGCGGCGAGGGCTAAAGTCTTGCCGCCCGCGCCGGCGCAGAGATCGACCACGCGTGATCCCTGAGCGGGGCCGCTCAGCAGGCTCACAAGCTGAGAGCCCTCGTCCTGGATCTCGAACATGCCGTCCAGAAACTCGGGCTCCGCCTGCAGCGCGGGGCCACGTCCGTCGTCGCCCACGGGGAAGCGCAGCCCGAATGGCGAGAGCGGCGTATCCCGGGGGTCGAGATGGATCAGCGCCTCGCGCAATGCCCCCCTGCCCGACTTCAGGCTATTGACCCTGACATCAAGCGGCGCACGCGCCGTCAGAGCCCGCATTTCATCGCGCAGGGTGGAGCCGAAGGCCGTGCTGAGCGATGGCAACAGCCATTCCGGACAATCGCAGGCAATCGCCGGCGGGGCCTCATCGAGCCGGCCCGCACGATCGAGATGCGCCAGTTCGTCAGCGGACAGTGCCTCGGGCGCGAAGCGCTCGCCGCTGAAAAGCGCCGCTATCGCCGCGCTATCCAGTCCGCGCTGCACGGCGAGCATGCCGATCGTCAGCGCGCGCGCCGTCTCCGCCTCCATCACCCAGGCGCTGGAGGCGCGACGCCGCAAAATATCGTAGACAAGGCTGGCAATGGCCGCGCGGTCCTTTGAACCGGCGAACCGCCGCGCCAGCCCCCAATCCTTCAGGGCATCGGGCGCGGGCCGCCGCCGCTCCAGAATATCGGCCAGAACCTCGATGGCTCCAGCCACACGCGCTGCGGGTGTCATGCGAAAAATCCTGCCGTCACGCGCTCGCGAGAATCCGCATAGCGAAGATGATCCACATCACCGCCAGCACCAGCACGCCGAAGCCGAAGGCCGGTCCACGGATGCTGATGGTGTTGGACGTCACGTGGATGAAAGCATGCACCAGCCGGCTCGCGACGAAGACCCATGACAACGCCACGAAGAGAAAATCCGTCTGGCGCGTGATCAGCGCGAAGGCGACCAGTGCGTAGAACAGCACCGGCACCTCGAACTGGTTCTTGAAGGCATTGCCGAACTGCTGGGCCCGCCCATGCCACTGGCGGTCGTCGAGCGCGACGGCCGCGACATCGACCTTGCCCGACCTGAGGGCGGCCGCGCGTATCGGCGCGAGCGACAACAGGAGAACGAACGCCAGCGCGACCTGCACGAAGACCGGCAGCAACACCATCGGCACGGTCATCGGTCAGTCCCGTGTGCGATAGTTCGGGCTCTCGCGGGTGATCGTCACGTCATGGACGTGGCTCTCGCGCAGCCCTGCACCGCTGATGCGCACGAATTCGGCATTGGCGCGCAGCTGCTCGAGATTGCGGGCGCCCACATAGCCCATCGCAGCGCGTAGCCCGCCGACGAGTTGATGAAGCACACTCGCCACGCTGCCCTTGTAGGGCACCTGGCCTTCAATGCCTTCCGGCACGAGCTTCAGCGTATCCTTGATGTCCTGCTGGAAGTAGCGATCGGCCGAGCCGCGTGCCATCGCCCCGACCGAGCCCATGCCGCGATAGGCCTTGTAGGATCGGCCCTGCCACAGGAACACCTCGCCGGGCGCTTCATCCGTGCCGGCGAGCAGCGAGCCCACCATGCAGCAGTGCGCCCCGGCGGCGAGCGCCTTGGCGAAATCGCCGGAGAACTTGATGCCGCCATCGGCGATAACAGGCACGTTCTGCACTGACGCCGCCGAGACCGCATCCATGATGGCGGTCAGTTGGGGAACGCCGACGCCGGCGACGATGCGCGTGGTGCAGATGGAGCCCGGGCCGATGCCGACCTTGATGGCGTCCGCGCCGGCGTCGATGAGCGCCTTGGCGCCGCTGGCCGTGGCGATGTTGCCGGCGATGACCTGCACGGAATTCGACAGCTTCTTGACCTTCGTCACCGCATCGAGCACGCGCTGGGAATGGCCGTGGGCCGTATCGACGACGATGAGGTCGCAGCCCGCATCGATCAGAAGCTCGGCCCGGCGGAAGCCGTCGTCACCTGTCGTGGTCGCCGCCGCGACGCGCAAGCGCCCCTGCTCGTCCTTGGCCGCATGGGGATAAGCGATCTGCTTTTCCATGTCCTTGACGGTAATGAGGCCGATGCAACGGTAGTGATCGTCGACAACGAGCAGCTTCTCGATGCGGAACTGATGCAGCAGGCGCTTGGCTTCGTCCTGACTCACTCCCTCGCGAACGGTGATGAGCTTGTCCTTGGTCATCAGCTCGGCAACCGGCTGCTGCTGGTTTGTGGCGAAGCGCACGTCGCGGTTCGTCAGAATGCCGACCAGCTTGCCGCGTTGCCCGTTCGGGCCTTCCTCGACCACGGGGATGCCCGAGATGCCGTGGTGCTTCATCAGCGCGAAGGCATCGGCGAGGGTCGCCTTCGGGTTGATCGTCACCGGATTGACGATCATGCCCGATTCGAA
The DNA here is from genome assembly GCA_930633525.1 of Hyphomicrobiales bacterium. Taxonomy (NCBI): domain Bacteria; kingdom Pseudomonadati; phylum Pseudomonadota; class Alphaproteobacteria; order Hyphomicrobiales; species Hyphomicrobiales bacterium. The sequence goes on along the minus strand of CAKNFP010000001.1, from coordinate 1,742,016 downwards.
TTTCTTCACGAGGCGGACTTCGTCGGCCTGCTGTTCAGGGGTCAAATTGCGGTGAATGACCCCGAGGCCGCCGTTCTGCGCCATGGCGATCGCCATGCGCGCCTCGGTCACCGTATCCATGGCGGACGCCATGACCGGCAGATTGATGCTGATGGTGCGTGTCAGCTGCGTACGGACGTCGACCTCGCTTGGCATAACCTCGGAATGACCGGGCTGCAGGAGGACGTCGTCGAACGTCAAAGCCTCACGGAACGGACTGTCATGGATGACCGGCATCGCCAACCCTTTCTTCAAGAATGTGAAGCAATCCGCGGAGGCCGGCATGCCTTGCGGTGATCGCTTCCCGGTCACGCCGGCCCGGAGGGGGAGCCGCTACGCAACCATGCTACGGGTAGAACATGACACTGACGGGAAACCCGCCTGCCGGATCAGCTTCCGCTTCAATATCATGCTGTTGAGTTGGCAGCGGTCTGTACCACGACCTTGACGTTCCGTCGAGTAGACGGCCGCGACTTTGCCCTTGTTGTCCATGCATGGAGGAGCGACCAGACCCGCGTTCCGTGCCGGTCACATCAATCGCGGCTATGCTATTGGGGCGAGTTGTACTGAACGAACCAAAAATGAGGCCGTGATGGCCCGTCCGATGCTCGTCCCTCTCATCGTCGCCTGTGCGCTCTTCATGGAGAACACGGACTCGACGGTGATCGCCACATCCCTGCCGGCGATCGCCCTTGATCTGGGTGAGGATCCGATTGCGCTCAAGCTCGCGCTCACGTCCTATCTCGTCAGCCTCGCCGTCTTCATTCCTATCAGCGGCTGGATGGCGGACCGTTTCGGCGCCAAGACGATCTTTCGCCTCGCCATGGCGGTCTTCATGCTGGGATCGATCGGCTGCGCCTTCTCGCATTCGCTCGAAACATTCGTCCTCGCCCGCTTCTTCCAGGGCATGGGCGGCGCGATGATGGTGCCGGTCGGCCGGCTCGTGCTGCTGCGCAGCGTGCCGCGCAACCAGATGGTTCAGGCTCTCGCCTATCTGTCGATTCCGGCGATGCTGGGGCCCGTGTTCGGGCCGCCGCTCGGCGGCTTCATCACCACCTATTTCCACTGGCAGTGGATCTTCTTCATCAACATCCCCATCGGGATCGCCGGCATTCTCCTCGCGACCGCGTTCTTCGAGAACATCCGCGAGGAGGATGTGCCGCCGCTTGATGTCACGGGCGCCCTGCTCTCGGCGGTCGGGCTGTCCCTCGTGATGTTCGGCCTCGCCACCGGCGGACGCCATCTCGTGTCGCCGGTCATTTCAGCGGGGGCCACGATCATCGGCGCGCTCGCCATCGCAAGCTATGTCTGGCACGCCAAGCGCACGCCCCATCCGGTGCTCGACTTCGCGCTTCTCAGTATTCCGACCTTCCGCATCGGCGTCCTCGCCGGCTTCTTGTTCCGTATCGGCATCGGTGCCATTCCATTCCTCCTGCCGCTGATGCTGCAACTCGGCTTCGGGCTCGACCCGCTTCATTCCGGGCTGATCACCTTCGCGTCGGCCGTCGGCGCACTCTTCATGAAGACGCTCGCGGCCCAGATTCTCCGGCGCTACGGCTTCCGGCGCGTCATGACCGTGAACGCGGTCATAGGCTCGATCTTTCTCGTCATTCAGGGCTTTTTCACCGCGGACATGCCCTATCTGCTCATGCTGGGCTTGCTGCTCGTAGGCGGCTGTTTCCGCTCTCTACAGTTCACAGGGCTTAACGCGCTGATGTTTTCGGATGTCTCCAAACGCAGCATGAGCCTTGCGACGAGCTTCTCCAGCGTCGCCCAGCAGCTCTCGCTCAGCTGCGGCGTGGCGATCGGCGCCTTCGTGCTGGAGATGGTCAGCAGCCGCCACCCCGCGACAGGCATCGTCGCCAGCGATTTCTGGCCCGCCTTTCTCACCGTCGCGCTGATCTCGGCGAGTTCGCTCTTCGTGCTGCTCCGCCTTAGCCCCCATGCCGGCGCCGAGGTCTCAGGCCATGTGGATCCCCGCAAGGCGACAGCGGGCAGCATCGAGGAACAGCGTCAGCCGGCGGAATGAGCGTGTTGGGTGGCTGCTACTACGGGCTCTCGGCTTCCTCGGTGCCGGAAGCGCCGCGGCCTCTGAACCCCATGGCCAGCACATAAAGCTCAGAGGAATCGGAGCGGCTCGCCGCTGGCTTGACATGCCGCACATCGCGGAAGTCGCGTTTCAGATCCGCCAGGAGCGCATTCTCAGTGCCGCCCTGCAACACCTTCGCTACGAAGACGCCGCCCGGCGCCAGGATCTCACGCGCGAATTCAGCCGCTGTTTCGGCGAGGCCCATGATCTTCAGATGATCAGTCTTCTTATGGCCGGTGGCGTTGGCGGCCATGTCGGACATGACGATATCCGCCGGCCCGCCCAACAGGGCGATCAGGCGATCGGGTGCTTCGTCGGCTAGGAAATCGAGCTCTATGAAATCAATGCCCGGTAGCGGATCGATCGGCAGGAGATCGATACCGACCACACGCCCCGGCCCTTCCCCGTCGCCCTTGATCCCAACCTTCGCCGCCGCGACCTGGGACCAGCCGCCGGGTGCGGCCCCGAGGTCGACGATACGCTGGCCGCGCTTGAGAAAATGGAACTTCTCATCCATCTCGATGAGCTTGAAGGCGGCGCGCGAGCGATAGCCCTCGCGTTTCGCGCGTGCGACATAGGGGTCGTTCAACTGGCGAGCGAGCCACTTCTGGGAGGCGAGTGTCCGCTTGCCCGCCGTCTTGACGCGCACCTTGAGTGTGCGGGGCGCATCACCAGAACCCTTAGATTTCATCAGCCCCATCCACCACGCCAAACACCATCCTCGCGCATAAGCGTCATGAGGATGCCCTCGCGCAAGCCCCTGTCGGCAATCCTGAGACGTTCGCTCGGAAAAGCACGACGGATGGCCTCGAGGATCGCGCAGCCCGCCAGCACAAGATCGGCCCGCTCGCTGCCGATGCAAGGATTGGCCATCCGCTCCTCGTAGCCGGTTTCGAGCAGGTGATCGATGACGTTGGAGACCTCGTGGTCAGCCATCCACAATCCGTCCACACGCCGGCGATCGTAGCGTGGCAGGGCGAGATGGACGCCCGCGATGGTCGTCACGGTCCCCGATGTCCCAAGCAGATGAAAGCCGCGTTTGGAGGACGCGATACCGGCGCGCTCCGCGAATCCGGCGACGAGGCGCGACACGTGGGAGACCATGGCCTCAAAGGATTCGCGGGTGACATCCGCGCCGCCGTGCTGTTCGGCAAGCGTCACGACGCCGGTGGGCATGGATTCCCAGGCGCGCACGCGCTCATCCGTCTCTCTTCGGCCGGACAGGTCCGCGCCCTCGAGCCAGATGATCTCCGTGGACCCGCCACCGATATCGAACACGATCACGGCATCGGCCTCGGGGTCGGCAAGATTGGCGCAGCCCGTCACGGCGAGATAGGCCTCTGTCTGCCGATCGACCACTTCCAGGGCGAGGCCCGTCTCGCGCTCAACCCGCTCGATGAACAGCCCGCCATTCACGGCCGCCCGGCAGGCTTCCGTGGCAATGAGGCGCGCGCGCACTACGCCATTGGCATCGATCTTCGAGCGGCAAACCTTGAGGGCTTCGATGGCACGGGCGATCGCCGGTTCGCCGAGCTGGTTCTCGCGCGCCAAGCCCTCCCCCAAGCGTACGATGCGTGAGAACGCGTCGACCACGCGAAAGCCCCTGTAGGTCGGCTCCGCGACCAGCAGCCGGCAATTATTGGTTCCCAGATCAAGTGCGGCATAGGTAGCCGCCCTCACCCCGCTGCGGCGCCAGCGCCGGCGGCGGCCGCGCCGACGCGGCTTCCTGACCTGTCGGGGAAGTTCCCCCACAGCGTCGCCCTGTAGCGCCAGAACAGCAATGCTGTCAGCGCCCGCATCATCCATGACCACCACGGCCGTAAATCCTTGCGCGGCATGCGGCCGAGGACCAGCTGCCTCGCCACGCTCTCATTCCCCGCCAGAGTAGCAGTGCAACGCATGCAATGCCAAGCGCTAACCCATGGGATGCCACACCGGCGCCGCCTATGGGCGCATGTCTACAGTTGCCCTGAAACAAACCGCAATGCTCAGACCTAAAAATACGCCATCCGAACGCACTTCGATGGAGAAAAAACGGTAGTAATTCATAAACTATAAGGCGAAAAACGCATAATAAGGCCAATACAGCGACGCAACCACCTCCTATCCGCGCATTGATTGCAATGATCACCTCATCCATGCGCTCGATACTTTGCGTTGAGAGGATAATTATTATCATTCAACGCTTCATTGTTCGTTAATTTTAATACAATTGCGAGAAATACAATGCATATAAGGCATTTCACGATAGGGTTGGCACTCCTGGGCATAATCGGGGTCCCGGCGAATGCGTCGGCGGCAGATCTTGCGAAATACCGCGCGCCCCCGCCACCCGTGCCCATCCCGCCTGTCTTCACATGGACCGGCCCCTATGCGGGCGTGAATGCGGGCTATGCCATGGGACGGCTGCGCACGAAAGTCGGCTGGGCCGGGCGGCAGGACGCGATAGCCGCAGATCCTGCATTCGTGACCGGGCTTGGTGCGGCACGGCGCGAGCGCGGCAGCTTCACCGGCGGCGCGCAAGTTGGCTACAACTATCAGATTGGCTCGATCGTGCTGGGCATCGAAGCTGATTTCAACGCCCTCAGGATGCGACACGGCGCGCTGGCCTCTGCCCGCCTGGTCAATGGGGAAATCGGGGAAACGGTCGACGCGGCGGTACGCAGCAGTCAGTCGCTGCATTGGATGGCGACGTTGCGCCCGCGCGTCGGCTGGGCGGTCGCCGACCGGTTCATGGTCTATGGTACCGGCGGCCTCGCTGTTGCCCGCGCCAGCCAACGCTCACAGGGCTTTCTCTCCGTGACCGGAGCCAGTGTTGCGCCAGTTGCCGACCCTGCCGTCGATCCGGCCATGGCCGAGACCGCCGCCGCGGCACCTGCACCCACCGCCGGCCTCTTCGGCGCGGTGGGAAAAAGCGGGTCAGGGTACCGTTACGGCTGGGCTCTTGGAGCGGGTGCCGAATACGCCGTCACGGACGAGATCACCGTGAAGGGGGAATTCCTTCACGTGCAAATGAGAGGGCGCAACGTCGCCGCGGCAACCCTCGATCCTGCAACCCCAGGCGTTGCTTTCGGCGCCCGCAATTCATCCGCCGTCCAGATGATCCGCGCCGGGATGAACTACCGGTTCTGACTGGAGCCTTTCCGCGAAAAGCCAGCTACAGCCGCCCGCGCCTGACAAGCGCGGGCGGTCTGCCATGGGGAGCATTGGCACTGTGCGGAGCGGAACCTCCTGCGGCGCTGGTCATGCTGAGCGACATCTTTCCCGCCGACGAAGTCCAATCGTAGCGAGCATTCCGTTCGTTACCGATCTTGGCGATTGCCGAGACGGCCGGCCTTCGCCATAGTGCGCCTTGAAAATCCTTACGGCGCCTGCCGTCATTTCTATATGGAGACCTCATGGCCACCTCAGATCCCCATGGCTCGGTCGGCACGCCCGAAGAATCCGGCATGCCGGTAAGCCTTTTCATCACCACGATCCTGGTCTCATTCGTCTTGATCGGCGTGTTTATGTTCAGCCATTTCTGATCGTTTTCGTAAGAACGGCGGGGGGGGGGGGGGCGCGCCGTTTTGATTCGTGGGGCCCGTCGCTGGTTCTGTCACTGCCTGAGCGTGACGCGGCAGGCGAAGGCCTCTCTCGCTGGTCAGAGCGTGACGATACGCAAGACCTGACGGGTCAGCGGGTTCACAAAAACCATCTTCCGGTCAGGCGAGATGAAATAGGAATAGCTCGCGAGGGCCGGCATGATCACGTGGCTGCTCCACCCACGCACCCCGAGGCGCATGAAGCCCGTACCCGTCGGCATCCATTCGAGATGCCCGATACCGGGGGCAAAGGCCACATAGCCAGTCGCCGGAATGGCGCTGACGGTATGGGTCAGCGGGACATAAGTCGGCACAATGCTGCCCGGCAAGACCTTGATGCCACTGGCGACGGTGGGAAGAACGCCCTCGACGAGGGTGGTCCCGAAGCCTGTGACGGCAACAGCAGGCGTCGTGGCCACGACCGGGGCCGTGGTCACGTATGTTTGGGCGGACGCCCCGGCGATGCCAGCCATGAGGCCAGCGGCAACACCCATAATAAGAAATGACTTCATAGCAACAACTCCTGTGCACAATTGCATCAGCAGAACGAGCCGGAGAAATGGTTGTTCCGCATGATAAATTGCAACCAGAGAGAGAAGTCGGGCTATGGACGCATATAGGACCGAAAAGGCGCTTCTTCGCCTTATCATAGTTACCCAAAAGCTAACCGCATCCCGTCGGGATGCCGCCTTCGCCCTCACGTGATCATTCACGGCGCCGTGAGGCGTCGGTAAAGATGCCACGTGGCGTGGCCGAGGACCGGCATCACGACAATCAATCCCACAAGAAGCGGCACCGTGCCGATAACGAGCGCACCGGCGACGATCGCCCCCCAGGTCAGCATCGGCACGGGATTGATCGTGAAGGCGCGTATGGATGTCGCCACGGCCGCGACGATGCCGGCATGCCTATCGATCAAGAGTGGGAAGGAAATGCTACCGGTCATCAAAATCACAAGCGCAAAGAGGAAGCCGACCCCGCCCCCGATCAGGATGAGCGCCCAGCCAGCCGGTGTGCCGAGAACATCAGCGATGAACTGGTCGATGGAGGTGGGATAGGCCGGCCCGAGCGTGAAATGGTAGATGACCATCGCGACGAGCAGCCAGAGCAGGAAGAACAAGATCATGACGAAGCCGAGCATCGCGACCGAGCCGAATGCCGGTGAGGAAAAGACCTTGAAGGCCTCGAACCAGGAACTTTGCTGTCCCAGTTCGCGGCGCCGGCTAACCTCGTAGATCCCTGTTGCGGCGAACGGGCCAAGCAGAGCGAAGCCGGAAGCGAGCGGGAAGATGAGATGGAGCATCGAGCGGCCAACCGCCAACTGGCTCAATACGAGGCCTGCAATCGGGTAGATCAGGACCACGAACAGCACATCCGAGCGATAGCTGATGAAATCCTGCCATCCTCGACGCAGAGCCTCGCGGAGATCGCTGAAACCGATGCGGTTCACATGGAGCCGACGCGCACGGACGGCATCTCCCGGGTGATAGATGGCATTGCCAAACCCACCCGCCACCTGCGCGGTCTGGTTCAACTGAGACCACATCCACTCGACCGGATTACGTATCGTCATCTCGCCCACTCCCGAACGAACAGTCCGCAGGGCCGCTGGAGCGAAACGGTGAAATCGATCTCAGGCCTGACGGCCGGCTCAAGAATGGCCTTCGTGCCTGTCCGATCAGTGCAGCCTCGATCTGGCGAGCGGGCGCTCTTGCCTGAACGTCCGACGCCGGGGAGCGAGGCTCCGTCTCACCACAGCGACGATTAGACAGATGATACGCCTCCCCTTCGCCTGGATCAAATATCCCTCGGCGTCTCCACTTTCCCTGGCAACGCAGGCTTTGCCGATCCGATCGAACGATCTGATCCTACGCGAGCCACTCGTACGCCGCCCCGTTACCCAATTACGAGAAGAAATGGCATTGACGGGTCGCGCAACGCTGGATGACATCCACCAGTGTATTCTCTGGACGCCGTAGCGTTCAATCCATCTGCACGACAAGGCCGTCATGGATCGTGACCCGACGATCCATCCGCCGGGCGAGGTCGAGATTATGCGTCGCTATGACGGCGCCGACGCGCGACGCGCGCACCAGGGCAATCAACGTGTGGAAGACGTGATCGGCGGTGCTGGGGTCGAGATTGCCCGTCGGCTCATCGGCCAGGAGGACACGCGGGCCGTTCGCCACGGCGCGCGCGATCGCGACACGTTGCTGTTCCCCGCCGGATAGTTCGGCCGGACGATGCTTCAGGCGCTGTCCGATTCCGAGAAAGGTAAGGAGATCGGTGGCACGCTGCTCCGCCACCTTGCGGTCGAGTCCGCGGATGAGCTGCGGCAGCACGACGTTCTCGAGGGCCGAGAACTCCGGCAGGAGGTGGTGGAACTGATAGACGAAACCGATATCGACGCGCCTGAGCCGCGTGCGCTCGCTATCATCCAACTCCACGGTCGGCTTGGCGCCGATGTAGACCTCGCCGGCATCCGGCCGTTCAAGCAAGCCCGCGACGTGGAGGAGCGTGGACTTGCCCGTACCGGAAGGAGCGACCAATGCCACGATCTCGCCCGGCCAGACCGCGAAATCAGCGCCGCGCAGAATATCGAGCGTCGCCGATCCTTGGATGTAACGCCGCTCCACGCGGGACAGGAACAGGGCGGGAGGCGGAGGCGCAGCAGTACTCATCCATTCACCCGTAACGCAAGGCTTCGACAGGATCGAGCCGCGCGGCCCGCCAGCTTGGATAGAGCGTGGCAATGAGTGACAGCACGATCGCCATCGTCACCACCGTAACGACCTCGCCGGGCTCGATCACGGCCGGCAGGCGGCTGAGGAAGTAGAGCTCCGCGGGGAAGAGGTTGGTGTTGGTGAGCCAGGACATGAAAGCCCGGATCCGCTCCACGTTGAGCGTGATGAGCAGGCCGAGGAAAAAGCCCGCGATCGTGCCCACGATGCCGATCGAGGCGCCGGTTATCAGGAAGACCCGCATGACGGCGCCGCGCGTCGCCCCCATCGTCCGCAGGATGGCGATGTCCTCGCTCTTGTCCTTCACCAGCATGATGAGGCCGGAGATGATGTTGAGCGCCGCCACCAGCACGATGAGCGTGAGGATGAGGAACATGACATTGCGCTCGACCTCGAGCGCCGAGAAGAACGTGCGGTTGCGCTGGCGCCAATCGCTCATCATGATCGGACGCCCGGCCGCCGCGTCGATCCGGTCACGCGCCGCGTCGACATCGTCAGCGTTGCGCAGGAAGACCTCTATGAGACTCACGTCGCCGTCACGATTGAAGAAGGCCTGCGCCTCCTGCATCGGCATATAGACGAAGGATCCGTCGAACTCCGACATGCCGATCTCGAAGACCGCCACCACGGGGTAGGCCTTGATGCGCGGCGCCACCCCCATGGGCGTCGCCGAACCACGCGGCGAGATAATGGTGACGGTGTCACCCGTCCTGACGCCGAGAAATTCCGCAAGCCGGCGGCCAATCGCGATGCCGCCCTTCTCATCGAAACCGGCAAGGGTGCCCTCGCGGATGGTATTGGCGATGAAGGGGATGCGCGTGATGTCCTGCTCGCGTACGCCCCGCACGAGCGCGCCGCCATTGTTGCCACTTTGGGAAGCGGAAGCGAGCGCCTGACCTTCGACGAGAGGCACGGCGAGCGTCACCCCCTCGACACCGGCGATGCGCTGCGCAACAGCGGCATAGTCAGTCAGCGGCTGCTCGATCGGCTGGACGAAGATATGGCCGTTCACGCCGACAATCTTGCTGAGGAGCTCCTCGCGGAAGCCGTTCATCACGGACATGACGACGATCAAGGTCGCCACGCCCAGCATGATGCCTAGAAAAGAGAAGCCGGCGATGACGGAGATAAACCCCTCACGCCGCCTTGCCCTGAGATAACGCGATGCCAGCATCCACTCGAAAACAGCGAAGGGACGCGTCGAATCCGACCCGGGTTCTGCGCTCATTCTTTGCCCGTTTCCGGCTCCTCGGTTACGCACAAGGTATCAACCAGCGACTTTGGTGACGGCCTCCTCGATGGAGAGCAGCTCGCGCTGGTCGCTGCCGCGCCGCTTCACCTCCACCTTTCCGTCCGCGAGCCCCTTTGGCCCGACGACGACCTGCCAAGGCAAACCGACCAGATCGGCCGTCGCGAATTTCGCGCCCGGCCGGTCATCGGTGTCGTCGTAAAGCACGTCGCGACCGCGCAGGCTGAGCGCCTGATAGATCTTGAGCGAGGCCTCATCGGTCGCCGCGTCGCCAACCTTCAGGTTGAGAAGCGCGACATCGAAGGGCGCGACCGCATCCGGCCAGATGATGCCCTTGTCGTCGTGGCTCGCCTCGATCAGGGCTGCGACGAGACGCGACGGCCCGATGCCGTAGGAACCCATGTGTACAGGCACTTCCTTGCCATCCGGAGAGGTCACGGTTGCGCCCATCGGGGCCGAGTATTTCGTCCCGAAGTAGAAAATATGGCCCACCTCGATGCCGCGGGCCGAAAGCTTCTCGCCGTCGGCGATGGCGGCGTAGCGCGCCTCGTCGTGCTTTTCGGACGTCGCAGCATAGAGAGAAGTCCAGGAATCGACGATTCCCTGCAGCCCCTCGACATCCTCGAAATCCGTGTCGGCGCCGGGGATGGGGAAGTCGAGGAAGTCCTTGTGGCAGAAGACTTCGCTCTCACCCGTGTCGGCCAGAATGATGAACTCGTGGCTGAGGTCGCCGCCGATCGGACCGGTATCGGCCTGCATCGGGATCGCGCGAAGGCCAAGCCGCGCGAAAGTCCTGAGATAAGCCACGAACATCTTGTTGTAGGAGTGGCGCGCGCCTTCCTTGTCCAGATCGAAGGAATAGGCATCCTTCATCAGGAACTCACGCGAGCGCATGGTGCCAAAACGCGGCCGAATCTCGTCCCGGAACTTCCACTGGATGTGGTAGAGATTGAGCGGAAGATCCTTGTAGGACTTCACCGAGGCGCGGAAAATCTCGGTGATCATCTCCTCGTTGGTGGGCCCGAACAGCATCTCGCGTTCATGGCGGTCGGCGATGCGCAGCATCTCCTTGCCATAGGCATCGTAACGCCCGGATTCGCGCCACAACTCCGCCGACTGGATCGTCGGCATGAGAAGTTCCACCGCGCCCGCGCGATCTTGCTCCTCGCGGACGATGGCCGAGATCCGGTTCAGGACCTTGAGCCCGAGCGGCAGCCAGGCATAGATCCCGGCCGATTCCTGACGAATCATGCCGGCACGCAGCATGAGGCGGTGAGAAACGATTTCCGCTTCCTTGGGCGTTTCACGCAGGACGGGAAGGAAGTAGCGGCTGAGGCGCATCGGGACCTTGCATCAAGAGACTAAGGAGATCATTGAGATTCGAGAGGACCGACACAACACCTCTGTCGTCAAAAATACAAGCAGTCCCCCGGCATATTGCCATTCACGGCCCATTCTTTGCGCATCCGGCACCCTATCCTTCCCATCGAGCGGCGCTCTGACGGCTTTCTCTCCATTGTTCGGCCCGACGCGCATCGCGGCGGCAACCTGGCTGCCAAGCTCCCGGTCCATTCCCTCCGCCCAATGGAAAGGCATTTTCGGCATCGGTTTTGCTTTACGCAGCAAGGCCTCTCGCACTGCATCCCATGCAATTGCAAAAAATGCAGGCATGCTATGCTCAAAAGGATGACAACACGTTTTAGATCGACTATGGATTGTGGCGGATGAATGTCCTGGCCGGGATTTACTGGTATCAGGATACGGTCCAGGTCTCGGGAGGAAATATCGCCGTTCGGAAAAAAGGCGCGCAGCCGCTTAGTCCAAGGCGATAAAAGAAAATCCATTCTCGAAAGCAAGGCGAAAGCCTTGCTTTTTTTCTGGTCGGCGCCGAAAGGCGCACCCAAGCGCCGCACACAGCTCCCCACCTATCGCATAAAGCGATTCAGAAGCGCGTCTTATCGCGTTGATTTTCAAAGATTTTTGGCGTGCCCCAAGGCCCGCGGCTCGACCGCCTGAAAAACAGGCGTCGCGTGCAGGCAGATCAACGGAACATGGGGTGAATGATGCGATCGCCGGGTCTGGCACCAATGCGCGCGGCCGTGCCGGCATTCAGTTCGAGAACGCCGAGGACGGGCTCGCCTGACGGAATGAGCCGCTCCGAGAACGGCTCGGTGTGCTCCTCGATGCGCGCGATCGTGCCGTCCTTGCGGATGAACAGCATGTCGAGGGGCAAATAAGTATTGCTCATCCACATGGTCACCGGCTGGACCTCCTGGAAATCGAAGAGCATGCCCCGATCGGCAGGCAGGTAGCGCCGTTCCATCAGTCCGCGGCCACGCTGCGCCGCGGTGCGCATCACCTCCACGGAGAAGACATGCCGGCCGTTTGCCGTGCTGATCGTCAGTTCCTCCAGCCCGGTCTCGGCATTGACCAGCATGATGGCATCGCCTGGATGAGGCTGCCCCTGCGCGGGCGGAATCCAGACAAGCGGCGCCAATAGCGCCGATATCAGCAAAAGCTTGAAGGCCGCAGCCAACCCGGTGAACACGACCATGAAACCCTCTTCAGCCAAAGCGCGGCGATGGTCGCTCACGCTCCCATTGCTGACAAGATGCGTCTTTTCGATCGCGCCTCACTATCACATCCATTGGGGGAAGTGACCCAAGGTTCGGTTCCTCACCGGAAACCGGCGTGAAGCCCTGGCTCACTTTATGAAACAACACGCGAGCGCCGTTCGCGCCTGTGCCAGCCGAACGGACGCTCCCCCAATTGGAAAGGCAATCAACCTGCCCGAGCCAGATGCCAGCCACGGAGCGCCACGAACTCGCCCCGATCCATCAGCCAAGGATACGACAATGCTGGAGAATAAGATGGAAAATTGACTAAAATCAGTAATTTGGTCGTAAAATCAAACAAAACGATTCAAGTTTGCATCGCACCAGGAAAACCTAATGAGACGCTGGCGCTGTGCCGCCATCCAAGGGCCGAACCTCCGCGGCCATCAGCCCTTTTGGACCATTACCGAAGCGCACAAGCACCATTTGCCCCGGTTTCAGCTCCATCAGGCCATAGCGGCGCAGCGTTTCCATATGGACGAAGATGTCGGGCGTTCCCTCGCCACGCGTCACGAAGCCGAAGCCACGCAGGCGGTTGAACCATTTGACCTCGACCTGCTCGAGCCCACTCGTTGGAACCACAGTCACACGGGTGCGCGCAGGAAGTTCCGAGGGATGGATCGCCGAGGTTTCGTCCATGGAGACAATGCGGAAGGCTTGAAGGCCCCGTGCGCGCTGCACCGCTTCGCAGACCACACGAGCCCCTTCGTTGGCCGTCTCGTATCCGTCACGGCGAAGGCAAGATACGTGCAGAAGCACGTCCGGCATCCCGTTGTCCGGCACGATGAAGCCAAACCCCTTGGAAACGTCGAACCATTTAATACGCCCGACCACTTCAACGAGATCGAGTGCGGGTTCTCCCTCGGCAACGTCGGTTGAGGAGAGGCCGGAAACTGCCTCATCTGCTTTCTGTTGTCCGATTTTCGGACCAATTAAACTTGTTTCAAAATCGTTGGACATTGAACCACCAGCCGAATCACAAATGTCAATTTACAAGTGCGAGAATAACATCGCGTCCTAGGCGGCAAAGTCAGAAAGGCATGCGCTTGGCCCGCCCGCCATGGAGTTATCTTAAGATCTTATTGCGCCGGGAAAAGAAAAAACAACAGTGGGAGCACAACTTTCCGTTGCGCCCCCGAATGTTAGGCGTGGCGCGGCGCCATCACTCAGTTACCGCGTAAGGCGTCCACGCGATCGCGCGCCTCCTGGGCGAGCGTACGAATCTGTCCCCAGTTGCGCTCCGTGACAGCCGTTAGCGGAACGAGCCATGAACCGCCGACGCAGACGACCTGCGGCAAGGTAAGATAATCTTTCAGATTGTCCGGATCGACGCCGCCTGTCGGACAAAAGGTGGCATCGGGGAAGGGCCCCGAAAGCGCCTTCAGCATCTTGACCCCTCCGGCAAGACCGGCGGGGAAGAACTTTACCAATGAGCGGCCGAGCGCCATGGCGCTCATCAGCTCGGACGCCGTTGCGACGCCAGGCAGCCACGGCAGATCGGCGGCAACAGCGGCATGATGGAGCGCTTCATTGAAACCGGGACTGACCGCCACGGTGGCGCCCGCGTTCTTCACCGCCGCGAAATGCTCCGGCAACGTCAGCGTGCCGGCAATGACGAGCACATCGGGGCATTTGCTGGCCACCGCCTCGACAGCCTTGAGGCCGGCAGCCGTACGCAGCGTCAGTTCGACGACGTCGATGCCGCCATCAGCCAGAGCCTGCGTGAGAGGGACTGCGGCTTCGATATCGGGAACCGTGACGACAGGCACTACGCCGCACCGCCGGATACGCTCTACATAACCTTGCATCAGTCCATTCCCATTCACGCGTTCGAAACGGCCACGGCCGTGAGGCCCGTGGCAAGCGATGGACCATAACGACCGATGGCGCCGTCAGTCACTATGCCTTATGTGATGGGGGCGATCCAAGGGCGATCCCTTGCCCGGATCCCTTGCCCGGATCCCTTGCCCGGATCCCTTGGCGCTGATCCCTTGGCGCTGATCCGTGACGCGCGATCCCTGAAATGGGGAACCGAGGGGGACGGGCTGTGTCAGAATCATCCCAACTCTGTCACATCACTGATCTTGCCTGTACGTTTTGCTTGGCAGCATTGATCAAGAGCGTCCCGTGGACTTGCCCCAGACTTCACCAGCCCAGCCTGTAAGGCTGCAACGTCCCCGCCTCCCGCTGGTGGATGTCGCGCGCGGCCTCGCCATCGTTGCGATGGTCATCTACCATTTCAGCTGGGATCTGAGCTTCTTCGGCCTCATCGAGACGGAGGTGTCGACGGCGCCGGGATGGCGGATTTTCGCTCAGATGATCGCCGGGTCCTTCCTCGGCCTCGTCGGTATCGGGCTGGTCCTTGCCCATGGAGACGGCATCCGCTGGCGTCCATTTCTGCGCCGCCTCGGCCTTCTCGTCCTGGCGGCGGCGGCGGTCACGCTGGGTTCCTACTTCCTTTTCCCTGACAGTTTCATCTTCTTCGGCATCCTTCACGCCATTGCCTTGACGAGTGTACTGGGTCTTGCGTTCGTCCGGTTGCCCTGGTTCGTGACAGCGATCGCTGCGGCGATCGTTTTCGCGCTGCCCGGGATCGCGTCCTCCTCCTTCTTCAACGCTCCTGGTTGGCTCTGGCTTGGCCTTGCGACGCGCGTTCCCACGACCAACGACTATATCCCGCTCCTGCCGTGGTTCGGGTGCGTGCTCGCTGGTATTGCGATCGCCAGGTTCCTCCTGCAACGCGCAACCCTGCCGGCCTGGTCGCGGCATAACGTTCCCGGCCCCATAGGCCGAGGGCTCGTCTTCGCCGGCCGACACAGCCTCGCCATTTATCTCACCCATCAGCTTGTCCTGCTCGGCGTGCTCTGGGCCTTCGTGCAGGTGGTGCAGCCGGCGCGCACTACACCCTTCCAGCGGAGTTGCGCCAAGACCTGCGTCGACAACGGCAGCGATGCCGCCACCTGCGCCCGCTATTGCAACTGCGCCAGCGACGCCATCACACGCCTCGACATGTGGGAGAAGATGGGCTCCAACAGCCTCCTGCCCCAGGAGAGGCAGCAACTGAGTGGCGCATTCCGGCAATGCCGCGCCGGCGCGGAACGCCCGACGCCATGAGGGCGAGTCCCGACCGCCGATCCCGCTTCAAAAAGCATTCGGACGGACATGAGTCGTTGAGTAGCCGCAATTGCGGGCTTATACGTCCCAGTCCGCGACGAACGCTCGCACGTCAAGCCTCCGCTTTTGTCTGAACAGGTCGATCCGATGAATCCGCTCCAACGCGCCGTTGATGCCCTTCGGCGGGGCGACAGCCCGTTGCTCACCAGCGTTGCCGACGGGCAGGACGGGCTCGTCATTGCAGATCTGGCGCGGGCTCTGGCGCGTGAGGACAAGGCCGCCGCGCTCGTCTACGTGCTGCGCGATGACCGCAGGTTGGCGGCGATCGAGGCGGCGATCGGCTTCATCGCGCCGGAACTGGAAGTGCTCAGCCTGCCGGCCTGGGACTGCCAGCCCTATGACCGTGTCTCGCCCACCGCGGCGATCACGGCGCGTCGCATGATGGCCCTGGCCCGGCTTGCCTCCTCTCGCACGTCGTCGGAGAAGCCGCGGCTTCTGCTCACCACCGTCAATGCCCTGTTGCAGCGCGTGCCGCCTGTCTCACTGATGGCCCGCGACAGCCTCTCGGCGGCTCCAGGCAATACGGTCGACATGGACGCCCTCGTGCAGTGGCTGGAGGTCAACGGCTTCCAGCGCACCGCGACCGTGCGCGACACCGGTGAATACGCGGTGCGCGGCGGTATCGTCGATCTCTATGCGCCAGGCCTGCCGGAGCCGCTGCGCCTCGATTTCTTCGGCGATACGCTCGAGTCGATCCGCGCCTTCGACGCGGAGACCCAGCGCACCACGCACCAGCTGCGCTCGCTCGATCTCGTGCCGATGAGCGAGGTGAAGATCACCACCGATACTATCCGACGCTTCCGCCAGGGCTATGTCACGGCCTTCGGCGCCGCGACCCGCGACGACACGCTCTATGAGGCGGTGAGCGAGGGGCGCCGCCATCCCGGCCTCGAACACTGGCTCCCACTGTTCTACGAGGGGCTGGACACGCTCTTCGACTATGTGCCTGGCGTACCGCTTGCCTTCGATCCCCTGGCGGAGGACGCCGCCGGCGAGCGCCTTGCCCAAATCAAGGATTACTATGAGGCCCGCCGCGCGAGCCCGGCTTCCGGCGCCACGGGCGGAGCGCCCCCCTACAAGCCCTTGCCGCCTGAGGCGCTCTATCTCGGCGAGCGTGAATGGAGCGAGCGGCTCAAGGCGGGAGCGACCGTGCGGTTCTCGCCTTTCGCCCAGCCCGAGAGCGAGGCACGCCTCATCATCGACGCGGCGGGCAAGGCCGGCCGGAATTTTGCGCCGGAACGCGCCGACGGCACCATCAATATCTTCGAGGCCGCTGTTGCCCATATCCGCCATCTCCAGGGCGCGGGGCGCAAGGTCGTCGTCGCCGCCTGGTCGGAAGGCTCGCGCGAACGGCTCGGCTCGGTCCTCGCTGACCATGGGCTGAAAAAGGCGACGGCCGTCGGTCGCCTGTCCGCCGCCCTCGGTCTGCCGGCCGGCGAGGTGGGGCTTGCGGTCTGGGGATTGGAGGCAGGCTTCGAGGTCGACGACCTCGCGGTCATCGGCGAGCAGGACATCCTCGGCGACCGACTCGTCCGTCAGACGCGCAAGTCGCGCCGGGCGCAGGATTTCATCTCCGAGGTGTCGAGCCTGTCGGCCGGCGACCTCGTGGTCCATGTCGATCACGGCATCGGCCGCTTCGTGGGCCTGCAGACCATCGACGTCGCGGGCGCGCCGCACGATTGCCTGGAACTCCATTATCTCGGCGGCGACAAGCTGTATCTGCCGGTCGAGAACATCGACCTGCTGTCGCGCTATGGCTCCGAGGATACGGAAGTCACCCTCGACAAGCTCGGCGGCGCCGCCTGGCAGGCGCGCAAGGCCAAGCTCAAGCAGCGCATCCGCGAGATGGCGAGCGCGCTCATCAAGGTCGCCGCCGCGCGTGCCCTCAAGGAAGCGCCGCGCATCGTGCCGCCACACGGGCTCTATGACGAATTCGCGGCGCGCTTCCCCTATGACGAGACCGAGGACCAGCAGAACGCCATCGATGCGGTGCTGGAGGACTTGTCCTCGGGCCGCCCGATGGATCGCCTCGTCTGCGGCGACGTCGGCTTCGGCAAGACGGAAGTCGCCCTGCGCGCCGCTTTCGCGGTCGCGCTCTCGGGCCGGCAGGTCGCGGTCGTCGTGCCGACGACCCTGCTGGCGCGCCAGCATTACCGCGCCTTCGAGGAGCGGTTCCAGGGCCTGCCGATCAAGGTCGCGCAAGCCTCGCGCTTCGTGCCGGCGGCTGAGCTGAAGGCCGTGAAGGCCGGGCTTGCCGACGGCACCGTCGACATCGTGGTCGGCACCCACGCGCTGCTCGGCAAGGCCATCCGCTTCAGGGACCTTGGCCTCATCATCGTGGACGAGGAACAGCATTTCGGCGTCAGCCACAAGGAGCGCCTGAAGGACCTGCGCGCGGAAGTCCACGTGCTGACGCTGACCGCGACGCCCATCCCGCGCACGCTGCAGCTGGCGCTGACCGGCGTCCGCGAGCTGTCGCTGATCGCGACGCCGCCGGTCGATCGGCTGGCTGTCCGCACCTTCATCTCGCCCTTCGATCCGCTCTCCGTGCGCGAGGCGCTGCTGCGCGAGCGCTATCGCGGCGGCCAGTCCTTCTATGTCTGTCCCCGCATCGACGATCTGGCGGAGGTCAAGTCCTTCCTCGATCGCGAGGTGCCGGAGGTGAAGGTGGCGGTGGCGCACGGCCAGATGGCCGCCGGCCAGCTCGAGGATGTGATGACGGCCTTCTACGAGGGCAAGTTCGATCTCCTGTTGTCGACCACCATCGTCGAATCGGGCCTCGACATCCCCCGCGCCAACACGCTGATCGTCCACCGCGCCGACATGTTCGGCCTCGCGCAACTCTATCAGCTGCGTGGTCGTGTCGGCCGCGCGAAACTGCGCGCCTATGCGCTGCTGACGGTGCCTGCCAACCGGCGGCTGACCCAGAGTGCCGAGAGACGCCTCAAGGTGTTGCAGTCGCTCGACACGCTGGGAGCGGGCTTCCAGCTCGCCAGCCACGACCTCGATATCCGCGGCGCCGGCAATCTCCTCGGTGAGGAGCAGTCGGGCCATATCAAGGAAGTTGGCTACGAGCTCTACCAGCAGATGCTGGAAGAGGCGGTCGCCCAGCTCAAGGCCGGCGTCGAGGAGGCTGAGGAAGAAGCCTGGTCGCCGACGATCACCATCGGCACGCCCGTCATGATCCCCGACAGCTTCGTGCCGGATCTCGACGTGCGGCTCGAACTCTACCGGCGGCTCTCCACACTGGATACCGACGCCGAGATCGAGGGCTTCGGCGCCGAGCTCATCGACCGCTTCGGCAAGCTTCCCGAGGAAGTCGAGCAGCTTCTCAAGATCGTCTCGATCAAGGCCTTGTGCCGCCGGGCCAATGTGGAGAAGGTCGAGGCGGGGCCGAAGGGCGTCATCGTCTCCTTCCGCGACAACGCCTTCGCCAATCCCGAAGGGCTCGTCGCCTATGTCGCGGAACAAGGCTCCCTCGCCAAGGTACGGCCGGACATGCGCATCGTCTTCATCGACGATTTCGCGACACCGGTCCATCGCCTCAAGGGAACGACCGTCATCATGCGCGATCTGGCAAGGATCGCCGAGCGCAAGAAGGCGGCGTGACCGAAGGGCCTCTGCGATGCAATGTTGTCTGAACGAGCACGGCGCTGCCGCCGGAGTATGTGAGGAGAAAATATCCGCATGGCCAGTCGCGTGATCCCCGTACCGCCATTCACCCTCGTCATCTTCGGCGCAACGGGCGATCTCGCCCAGCGCAAACTCCTGCCCGCCCTCTTCCATCGTGATCTCGCGGGACAGCTCCCGGATGATGCCGTCATCATCGGCACGTCGCGGCGCGATTTAAGTGATGGGGAGTTTCAGGCCTTTGCCCGCAAGGCGATCGCCGACCACGTGCCGGCGCATGAACTGCAGGAGGAACCGCTCGGCCGCTTTCTCCGCCGCCTGTCCTATGTCAGCACCGAGGCGGGGTCTGATCGTGGCTGGGACAAGCTTGGTGAACGCCTGTCGGGGGACAACGGCCATATCCGCGTCTTCTATCTCGCGACCGGGCCGGATCTCTTCGGGCCGATCTGCGAGCGCATCGGCAGTCATGGTTTCGTGGACGAGCGTACCCGCGTGGTGGTGGAAAAGCCGATCGGCAAGGATCTGGAATCGGCGCGGGCCGTCAACGACGCCGTCGGCAAGGTCTTCCCCGAGGAGAGCGTCTACCGCATCGACCATTACCTCGGTAAGGAGACGGTGCAGAACCTGATGGCGCTTCGCTTCGCCAATACGCTGTTCGAGCCGGTGTGGAACGCCGCCCATATCGATCATGTGCAGATCACCGTCGCCGAGTCGCTCGGGCTCGAAGGCCGGGCGGGCTATTATGAGACAGCCGGCGCGATGCGTGACATGGTGCAGAATCACATCCTGCAACTGCTCTGCCTCGTTGCCATGGAGCCGCCCACCTCGATCGCCGCCGATTCCGTGCGCGACGAGAAGCTCAAGGTGCTGAAGTCGCTCGTCCCGATCGATGACACCAACGCGGCCGCCCTCACCGTCCGTGGCCAGTACCGGGCCGGTGCCTCGGCAGGCGGGGCCGTGCCGGGCTTTCTGGAAGAGCTCGGCGCGCCATCGAGCCGCACGGCGACCTTCGTCGCGCTCAAGGCCGAGATCGCCAACTGGCGCTGGGCGGGCGTGCCCTTCTATCTGCGCACCGGCAAGCGGCTCGCAGGCCGCGTGTCCGAGATCGTCGTCACCTTCCGCAAGATCCCGCATTCGATGTTCGGCAGCGATGCCGGAGACATCGAGAGCAACCGCCTCGTCATCCGCCTGCAGCCCGACGAGGGCGTGAAGCTGTGGCTGATGATCAAGGATCCCGGCCCCGGCGGCATGCGGCTACAGCACGTGCCGCTCGACATGACCTTCGCGGAGGCCTTCGGCGCGCGCAATCCGGATGCTTACGAGCGTCTGATCCTCGATGTCGTGCGCGGCAACCAGACGCTGTTCATGCGCCGCGACGAGGTGGAAGCCGCCTGGACCTGGGTCGACCCGATCATCGACGCCTGGCGCAACACCACCGAGGGGCCGAAGCCCTACACCGCCGGCACCTGGGGGCCGTCAGCCGCCATCGCCCTGATCGAACGCGACGGCCGCACCTGGTACGAGGACGGGGTTTAGCTCTTCGCCTTCGCCTGAGGCGCCCCCTCACCCGGACGCTGGGCGTCCGACCTCTCCCCGCCGGGGAGAGGTAACAAGCACCTGATAGGGGCTGCGAGGCGAATCGCTGGCGTTCCTTCTCCCGAGTGGGAGAGGGACAGGGTGAGGGTCCACAACCGGCGCCGGCACGCTTCCCCTCACCCGGACGCTGGGCGTCCGACCTCTCCCTGCCGGGGAGAGGTGAGAAGCGGCGGCCGCAGCGCCTCACCTCATCGGGATGGCCGGGACGAGCCCGGCATGACGGGAAAATGTTCCCTAACCCTATTCCTGCGCCGGCGCGAAGGTCGCCGACATATAGTAGAGGCTGCCGGGAAAAATCTGCCGGGCATGCGTGATCGATTCACCCCCGCGCCAGGTGCGGCGCTCGACCACGAGGCAGGCCGTCTCCGGCGATATTTCGAGCGGCGCGGCATAGGCTTCGCCCGCATTGAGCGAGCGGATGCGGTGCTCGGCCTGCGTCCAGGGCACGTGGCCGAGCAGCCATGTGCCGGGCGGTTCCTGCGCGAAATCGACCTCGGCCGCCAAGGGCACGGCGGCGAGATTGAGACGTCGTTCCTCGAAGGCGAAGGGCACGCCTGCCGCCACGTGGCGGCAGGTCAGCACGAGAACGTCCGTCCCGGCCTCGACGACCAGAAGCTCGCGATCCTCGCGCGTGGCGCGCCGGCGGCGGCTTGAAAGCAGCTCGTAGCGATAGCTCTGCCCGCGCCTGATGATCTCGGCCTTGATGTCCGGGATCTCGAGCACGGCCGACTGGACCTGCGGACGCGCCACGAAGGACCCGGCGCGGCGGCGCCGCTCGATCAGGCCGATTTCGGCCAGCCGCGACATCACCTTGTTCACGGTCATGCGCGAGCAGCCGTATTCCAGCATCAGCTCGTGCTCGAAGGGAATGCGGTAGCCCGGCGGCCAGGCGCCGGACACGATATTGCCTTCGATATCGGCCCTGATGCGCTGGTGAATCGAATCGTGCTGTCCGCGCTTCAGCGGCGTAGTGGCATCGGGCGCGACAGCATCATTCATTCAGCCAGCACCTTGGCGAGCGTCGCCTGGTAGCGCGCCGCGATGACATCACGCGCCACGTGGCGCCCAGCCTTGACCACCGGCCGACCATGGCGCCAGACGCAGTCCACAATGGGACGGCGCGCGGCAAATATCCAGCTGTCGATGAAGCGGTCTTCGCGCTGCCCGTCCGCGAAGGCTGCCGCCTCGAGGGAGACGATGTCGGCCGGCGCGCCGACCGCAAGATCCGCCGCCGCCACGCCCAGCGCCCGCGCTCCGCCCCGGCGCGCCGCATCGAACAGGCTGCGCCCGGTCGACCTGTTCGCCCCGGCGGCCATCACATTGCGGCTGCGCAGCGCCAGCCGCTGGCTGTATTCGAGCATCGCAAGTTCCCCGGGCACATCGATCAGGATGTTGGAATCAGTGCCGACACCATAACAGCCGCCCGCGCCGACAAAACGATCGGCCGGAAAGATTCCGTCGCCCAGATTGGCCTCGGTCAACGGACAGAGCCCGGCGGTCGCGCCGCTGGCTGCGAGCGCCGCGGTCTCAGCCTCGGTCATATGCGTGGCGTGAATCAGGCACCAGCGGCGGTCGAGCGGGGTGCCGTTCGCGGCCATCGCCTCGATGAGCCATTCCACCGGCCGCTTGCCGCTGAAGGCGACACTGTCCTCGACCTCCTTCACCTGTTCGGCGACATGGATGTGCAGCGGCCCTTCCGGCGCCAGTTGAAGGACTTTCACCAATTCATCCGCCGTGACAGCCCGAAGACTGTGCGGAGCGACGCCCAGATTGGCGGCGGGCAGATCCCTGATGCTTGCCCGCGCGCGCTCCATCAACAGCCCGAATTGGTCGAGCGAGTTGATGAAGCGGCGCTGCCCCTCGGCCGGCGCCTGCCCACCGAAACCGGCATGGGCATAGAACACCGGCAGCAATGTCAGGCCGATGCCGGTTGCATCGGCGGCGGCGGCGATCCGTGCGCTGAGCTCGCCGATATCGGCATAGGCAGCGCCATCACAGTCGTGATGCAGATAGTGGAATTCTCCGACGCGGGTGAAGCCCGCCTCCAACATCTCGGCATAGGCGAGCGCCGCGATGGCCTCCACATCCTCGGGCGTCAGCCGATCGAGGAAGCGGTACATCACCTGCCGCCAACTCCAGAAACTGTCGCGGCTTTCGCCGCGCACCTCAGCAAGGCCCGCCATGCCGCGCTGGAACGCGTGGCTATGCAGGTTAGGCAGACCTGGCAGGCCAATGGCATGACGCTCGTCACCGGGCTCGGCGGTGACGCCGGTCTCCAATGCGGCGATCCGCCCCGCCTCAATGCGGAGGCGAACACCGTCCTGCCAGCCGTCCGCCGTCAGGGCCGATTGAAACCACAGAACCATGTCACTCTCCCATCGACTGCGCTTGACACCATCTTATATGTCTATACAAAGAATATGTATAGGCATTTTAGCCCAACTTCCGCCAGACCAGCAGAGGGTGAAAAACCATGGCAGGCGAAACAACGGCCATTGACGCAGCTCCTCCCTCCTCCCAGGCGAGCCCTCGCATCTGGTTGAACGCGCGCATTGCAACGATGGCTCCCAACAGCGAAGGCCTCGGCATTATCGAGGGCGCTGCCATCGCCGCCGAGGGCGGGCGAATCATCCATGTCGGCGATGCTGCTGATCTGCCCGCGCTCCCCGACGCGGAGCGCATTGACTGCGAAGGCCGTTGGATCACGCCGGGGTTGATCGACTGCCACACCCATCTCGTCTTCGGCGGCGACCGCAGCCATGAATTCGAGCTGCGCCTTGCGGGCGCGAGCTACGAGGAGATCTCGCGGGCGGGCGGTGGCATCAATTCCACCGTGACGGCGACCCGCACGGCGAGCGAGGACATGCTGGTTGCGGCGAGCCTGGCGCGTCTCGACCGCCTGATGGCGGATGGCGTCACCACCGTCGAGGTCAAGTCCGGCTACGGCCTCTCGACTGATGCGGAGCTGAAGCAGCTGCGGGCCGCGCGGCGTCTCGGCGGGCTGCGGCGCGCTAACATCGTGACGACATTTCTCGGCGCCCATGCGCTTCCGCGCGAGTTCGACGACCAGGACCGCTTCATCGATGTGCTGATCCAGGACATCCTCCCGCGCGTCGCTGATGAGAAGCTGGCGGACGCGGTTGATGCGTTCTGCGAGGGCATCGCCTTCTCGCCCGCCCAGTGCGAGCGCTTCTTCAAGGCCGCCGCGGCGCTTGGCTTGCCTGTGAAGATCCACGCCGACCAGCTCTCGGATCTCGGCGGCGCAGCACTTGCCGCGCGGCTTGGCGCGCTGTCCGCCGATCATCTCGAATATGCGAGCGATGAGGGCGCAGCCGCTATGGCGGCCGCAGGCACGGTCGCGGTCATCCTGCCCGGCGCCTTCTATTTCCTGCGTGAGACGCACAAGCCACCGATCTCATCCTTCCGCCGGCACGGCACGCCGATGGCGGTCGCGACCGACTGCAATCCCGGCACCTCACCGCTGACCTCGCTGCTGCTCGCCATGAACATGGCCGCGACCCTGATGCGCATGACCGTCGACGAATGCCTCCTCGGTGTAACGCGCGAAGCAGCCAGAGCTCTCGGCCGTCAGGACCACATTGGCACCATCGAGGTCGGCAAGCAGTGCGACCTCGCTATATGGGACATCGAGCGTCCCGCCGAACTCGTTTATCGCATGGGGTTCAGCCCGCTCCATGCGCGCGTATGGAGAGGACAATGACTTCGATCACACTTGAGCCCGGCCAGATCCCGCTGGACGCCTGGCGCGCCATTTATCGTGGTGCGCGCGTTGCACTCGACCCGGGCGTGCGCCCTGCCATCGCCCGTTCCGCGGAGGCCGTTGCCACCATCGTCGCCAAGGGAGAGCCGATCTACGGCATCAACACCGGCTTCGGGAAACTCGCCTCGATCCAGATCGGCCTCGACGAGCTGGAAACCCTGCAGCGCAACATCGTGCTCTCCCACGCCGCCGGCGTCGGTGAGCCGATGCCGGTGCCGGTGGCGCGGCTGATGATGGCGCTGAAGCTTGCGAGCCTCGCCCGCGGCGCCTCGGGCGTGAAGCTCGAAACTATCGATATGCTGCTCGCCTTCCTCGACAAGGGCATCACCCCGATCGTGCCCGCGCAAGGTTCCGTCGGCGCCTCGGGCGACCTCGCTCCCCTCGCCCATATGACGACAGTGATGATCGGCGTCGGCGAGGCCTTCGTCGACGGCGTGCGTCTGCCCGCCGCCAAGGCACTGGAGCAGGCCGGCCTGAAGCCGCTGACGCTCGGCGCCAAGGAAGGCCTCGCCCTGCTCAACGGCACCCAGTTCTCGACCGCCAATGCGTTGGCCGGCCTGTTCGAGGCCGAGCGCCTTTTCCAGACCGCGCTGATCACAGGCGCCCTGTCGACCGACGCGGCCCGCGGCTCGGACGCCCCCTTCGATCGGCGTATCCACGACCTGCGCGGCCATGCCGGCCAGCGCGAGGTGGGCGCCGTGCTGCTCAGCCTCATGGCGGGCAGCGCCATCCGCCAGTCGCATCTGACCGGCGACGACCGCGTGCAGGACCCCTATTGCCTGCGCTGCCAGCCGCAGGTGATGGGCGCCTGCCTCGATCTTTTGCGCCAGGCGGCCACCACGCTGACCATCGAGGCGAACGGCGTCTCGGACAATCCGCTCGTCTTCGCCGAGGACGGCGAAGTGATCTCCGGCGGCAACTTCCATGCCGAGCCCGTGGCCTTCGCGGCGGACATGATCGCCATGGCCATCTGCGAGATCGGTTCCTTGTCGGAGCGTCGCATCACGTTGCTGACGGACCCCGCGTTGTCACGCCTGCCTGCCTTCCTTACCCCGAAGCCTGGCCTCAACTCCGGCTTCATGATCCCGCAGGTAACGGCCGCCGCGCTCGTCTCGGAGAACAAGCAGAGCGCCTTCCCCGCGAGCGTGGACTCCATCCCGACCTCGGCCAATCAGGAAGACCATGTCTCCATGGCCGCCCATGGCGCCCGCCGCCTGCTGCGCATGGCCGGCAACCTCACCGGCGTGCTCGGCATCGAGCTGCTGGCGGCCGCGCAGGGTTGCGACTTCCACAAGCCGCTGGCGTCGAGCGCGGCGCTCGAAGCCGTGCGCACGCGGCTGCGCCGCGACGTGCCGACGCTCGTCGATGATCGCTATTTCCACCCGGACATGACAGCCGCGAACGCGCTCATCGCCGCCGGCGAGGTCATCAAGGCCGCAGATCACGCCTTGCCCGGCCTGGAGGGCTGAGCATGACGGAGGCCTCCTACCCTTGGCTGACGGTGCGGCGCGGCAACGCGCCGCTCCTCGTCAGCCTGCCCCATACCGGCACGGAGATCCCGGCCGATATCGAGAGCAGCCTCGTCTCGCCATGGCTGGCCCGCAAGGATGCCGACTGGTGGATCGACAAGCTTTATGACTTCGCCGCCGATCTCGACGCGACGATCGTCCACACCGCGATCTCGCGCACGGTGATCGACGTCAACCGCGATCCGAGCGGCGCCTCGCTCTATCCCGGGCAGGCGACGACGGAACTCTGCCCGACGACGAGCTTCGACGGCGAGCCCCTGTACAGGCCCGGCGCCGAGCCGACGGCCGCCGACATCGCGGCCCGCCGCACGGCCTATTTCGAGCCCTATCAGGCGGCTCTCGCCGCCGAGCTTAAGCGTCTGCGGGAGGCCCATCCTAAGGTGGCGCTCTACGACTGCCACTCCATCCGCTCGACTATCCCCCGGCTGTTCGATGGAGAGCTTCCTCAGTTCAACATCGGCACCAATAGCGGCAAGAGCTGCGACCCGGCCCTGCAACAGCTCGTCGCCGATGCTTGCGCAGCCACCGGCCAGACCAGCGTCGTCAACGGACGCTTCAAGGGTGGCTGGATCACCCGTCACCACGGTCGCCCCGCAGCGGGCGTGCATGCCGTCCAGATGGAGCTCGGCTGCCGGGGCTATATGCGCGAGCCCGCCACGGTGGACGAGACTAACTGGCCGTCGCCCTATGACCCCGCCTATGCGGCGCCCATGCGCGCCTTCCTCACCCAATTGCTGACATCCTTACTCGCCTTCGCGCGTTCGTGAGAGGACCGCTCCCATGACGTCACAGACCCGCATCGATAATGCCCGCGTCATCCGCGCCCCGCGCGGCCCCGAGATCAGCGCCAAGAGCTGGCTGACCGAGGCCCCTTTGCGCATGCTGATGAACAACCTCGATCCCGATGTCGCCGAGAAGCCGCAGGAGCTCGTCGTCTATGGCGGCATCGGCCGCGCCGCGCGCGACTGGGAGAGCTTCGACCGCATCGTTGCCGCGCTGCGCCGGCTCGAGGACGACCAGACCCTGCTTGTCCAGTCCGGCAAGCCGGTCGGCGTGTTCCGCACCCATAAGGATGCGCCGCGCGTCCTGATCGCCAATTCGAACCTCGTGCCGCACTGGGCGACCTGGGACCATTTCAACGAACTCGACAAGAAGGGTCTGGCCATGTACGGCCAGATGACTGCGGGTTCGTGGATCTACATCGGCGCCCAGGGCATCTTGCAGGGCACCTACGAGACCTTCGTGGAGATGGGCCGCCAGCATTTCGGCGGCAGTCTCGCCGGCAAGTGGATCCTCACCGCCGGTCTCGGGGGCATGGGCGGCGCGCAGCCGCTCGCGGCGACCATGGCCGGCGCCTCGTGCCTGGCGATCGAATGCCAGCCGAGCCGCATCGATTTCCGCCTGCGCACGGGCTATGTCGACTTGAAGGCCGATACGCTGGATGAGGCACTGGCGATCATCGAGAAGTCCTGCGCCGAGAAGAAGCCGGTCTCGGTGGCGCTCCTTGGCAATGCCGCCGAAATCCTGCCCGAGATGGTCAAGCGCGGCATCAAGCCCGATGCGGTGACCGACCAGACCTCCGCCCACGATCCGGTCAACGGTTATCTGCCGGCCGGCTGGACGCTGGCTGAGTGGGAAGAGCGCCGGCAGTCCGACCCGAAGGGTGTGGCCAAGGCCGCCAAGGCCTCGATGGCGGTGCATGTGAAGGCGATGCTCGACTTCTTCCACGCCGGCATCCCAACCGTCGATTACGGCAACAACATCCGCCAGATGGCGCTGGAGGAAGGCGTCAGCAACGCCTTCGACTTCCCAGGCTTCGTGCCGGCCTATATCCGGCCGCTGTTCTGCCGGGGCATCGGCCCGTTCCGCTGGGCGGCGCTCTCGGGCGATCCGGAGGATATCGCCAAGACGGACGCCAAGGTGAAGGAACTCATCCCGGACAACGCCCATCTCCACAACTGGCTCGACATGGCGGGCGAGCGTATCAAGTTCCAGGGCCTGCCGGCGCGCATCTGCTGGGTCGGCCTCGGCGACCGCCACCGGCTCGGCCTCGCCTTCAATGAGATGGTCCGCAGGGGCGAGCTCAAGGCGCCGATCGTCATCGGCCGCGATCATCTCGATTCCGGCTCCGTCGCCTCGCCGAATCGCGAGACCGAGGCCATGCTTGACGGCTCGGATGCCGTGTCCGACTGGCCGCTGCTGAACGCGCTGCTCAACACCGCCTCCGGCGCGACCTGGGTGTCGCTCCACCATGGCGGTGGCGTCGGCATGGGCTTCTCCCAGCATGCCGGCATGGTCATCGTCTGCGACGGCTCGCCCGAGGCGGATGCGCGCATCGCCCGCGTGCTGTGGAACGATCCGGCCACCGGCGTGATGCGCCATGCGGATGCGGGCTACGACATCGCCATCGATTGCGCCCGCGAGAACGGGCTCGACTTGCCCTCCCTGTGACCGACCCTCTCCCTGAGGCCACATGCCATGCGTCTTCTGAAACAGCGCGACCATAAGAAGATGCCGTGGAAGAACGGCGGCGGCATAACCTACGAGGTAGCGGCCGCCCCGGAGGGCGCGGCCCTCGACGCCTTCGACTGGCGGGTCAGCACGGCCCTCGTCGAGGTGCCGGGACCGTTCTCCGCCTTCCCCGGCTGCGACCGCGTGCTCACCGTACTGTCGGGGGGGCCCATGGCATTGCGGGTGGGTGACGCGCCCGCCCGCATGCTCGACGACACGAGCACGCCCTTCGCCTTCGCCGCCGACGTCACGACGGCCGCCGAGGCGGTGGATACAGCCCTGCTCGACCTCAATGTGATGGTGCGGCGCGGACGTGCCACCGCGACCGTCACCCGCCACCGCGGCGTCAACCTGCGGATCGGCCCAAGGATCAATGCCGGAATCGACGCTAGGGTCGGCTCGAGAATCAGCCTGGGTGAAGCGACGACACTCGTGCTTACCAAGGGCGGCTCCGCCTCGCTCAGCAATCGTCCCGAGTTGATGCAGGACGGCGACGTGCTGATAGTGGCACCATCCGATCCGCCAGTGACGATCAGCCCCTCTTCCGAGGCGGTACTGTACGAGATCAAGATCACCGTGAAACACGCCAGTTAGGCGAACCCGTCCGCGCGCGATCGTTGGGCGCAGTCCAGAGCAAAATTGTCCAGCGTCAGGAGCGGAGCCGACCTCTGATGAGGCTTTGCGACGCCACAATAGTGGCTATTCCTCGTCGGGCGCGGCGTCCGAATCCTGATTGTCGACGGTCATCTACCGTAAGGGCTAAATATCTTTTCTTTGATCATCACTCCTCTCCGAAACAACATCGAGTGAAACTCGTCATCATTCTTCTGGATAAAAGGCTCTTTCAGCATCGCAGAATTTAACATCATACTGGCGCTGTCCATTCCATATTGCTTTATCGCAAAACTAATTTGGTCGGGTTGGCCCAGCGTCCATACCGATCTCATATATCCCTTGACATATCCTCTTTCGAATATTTTGGAGAGCCTGCATGCAAGCGAAGCGCTACCGCCGCGCGCCGAATGGCAACTCCCAATTCTGATATAATCGAAAGCATCTATGGCAACCAAGCGATGGCATAAATCCCACAAATCCAGCGCGTTCATCCGCTTGCCGTCAATAAGGACCGCGCCCTCCACCCCATGCGCTGACAGCGTCAATCGACTCACCCTGGTGGGCGGGTGAGCGTGTTTATTATAAAAAGAATCACTGAATATATAGCTGTCATCAAATGACTTAACGATTACCGCCATTATAATTTCACCACTTTATAACAATTTAGACTCTTACCAATATTACTTCGTCAAAATACACTATCAACAAACACAAAGGCGCGCGCCCTCAAACGAGGGGATGACCGCTCGGACATTCGAAAACGGGTTCCTCCGTCACGGCGTGGCCAACAACATATCGGAGGAGAGACATGTGGCCGCCACCGCGCGCCCGCTCACATCTGATGGACTGGAAAGGCTCGCAGCTTCGTAAAGAACGGCGTGTCATAGTGCGGCGGAATGGGAACTTCTCCGCAATACCATGAGAAAATGTCCTTATCCTGCTCGTCGAGCAGGGCCTCGAAAACGGCAAGATCGGCCTCGTCGAGCTCGGGAAGCCTCGCATCGGCGAAACGGCCGAAGATCAGGTCCATCTCGCGCATACCACGATGCCAAGCGCGAAACTTGAGCCGGCGTAGTCGGACCGCGTGCGCATCGTGTTCAGCGTCCATGAATCTCTCCTTCAGGCAACCGCCCGGACGCTATACGCGCCCCTGCCCCGATTGTCATTCCAACGCTGATACGATCGGTCGCCACCAAACATCCACAGGCCCAATCGCTTCTTCCTCGCCCGCAGTAGAGCAGCATGATAACGCTCCCGCCAGAAAGCTATCCTTCAATATATATCGAAAAATATGGAACTTTATTCCGTATTTTAGAGAAAAATTCGAATATCCAGGGATACATGCTACACATGCCAGAGAACAACTGGGCATCTGACTGGCAGAAAGATACAAACTATACGAAACGTGACACCGAACGCATGATCGAAGCGGCAACCCGCCGCTCTCCGGCCCTGTTGACAGCTTTCATAACCCGCCAGCTCATAGTCAGCGCAGGTCCGCATACGAAAGCCCGCCCCGGCGAAGGCGGCGACCGCCGCTTGCACATCACTGTCCGAAAGCGGGGCGCAGAAGCATTCCATATCATCCTCAAGAAAATGGGCGGCCAGCTTTTTATCACATCGATCGAAACCCGTGCGCATCTCGAAATCGAGGCTCTGCGCGGACGCTCGCCGGATAGCTTTACAGAACAGTTGGTGCGATGCAGACGATGATTTGCGGGGGCACGACGGATCCAGTATGAGGCCTCATGCGTCCGACCATCCTCGATCCCCTGTTCGCACCACTCTCGGCCCTGAGCGGCGTCGGCCCCCGCATGGCGCAGCTGTTCGCGCGGCTGCTCGATACGGCACCCGAGGAGGCGCGGGTCATCGACCTGCTCTTCCATCTGCCCCATAACGGCATCGACCGGCGTGCCCGCCCAACCATCGTGGAAGCGGTGCCGGGCGAGGTAGTGACGCTGGACGTGACGGTGACAGAACACCGTCCGCCACCGCCCGGCCGCGGCCGGGCGCCCTTCCGCGTCGTGGTGGAGGACGTGACCGGCGACGTGACGCTTGCCTTCTTCAACATGACGCAGGCGCGCCTCGACAAGATGCTGCCGCTCGGCGCCAAGCGCATCGTATCGGGCAAGATCGAGCTGTGGGACGGACACCGGCAGATGGTGCATCCCGACCGGATCCTCGATGCGGACGAGGCCGACAAACTTCCTCCCGTAGAGCCCGTCTATGGTCTCACCGAGGGCCTGGCGGCCCGCTATGTCGCGCGCATCGCTGGCGGCGCGCTGGAGCGGCTCCCCTCGTTACCCGAATGGCAGGACGGTGCCTGGATCCAGGCACGGGGTTTCCCCGCCTTCGACACCGCCTTGCGGACATTGCACCACCCGATCGACATGGCGCCCTTCGCGCCCGAGGCGCCAGCGCGCCGGCGTCTGGCCTATGACGAACTCCTCGCGACCCAGCTTGCTCTCGCGCTGATGCGTGCGCAGGGACGACGGAGGACCGGGCGCGGCCTCGCCATCAACGGGCATCTCGCCGATGCGATTCGCTTACATCTGCCCTTCGCGCTGACGGCCTCGCAGGAGAAGGCCGTCGCCGAGATCCGCAGCGACCTCACTTCCCCTCACCGCATGGTGCGTCTGCTTCAGGGCGACGTCGGCTCCGGCAAGACCGTGGTGGCGTTGCTTGCCATGGCGAACGCCGCCGAGGCAGGCCGCCAGGCGGCGCTGATGGCGCCCACGGAGATCCTCGCCCGGCAGCATCACGCCCGTCTCGCGCCGCTCGCCGCGGCGGCCGGCATCGAAGTCGGCCTCCTGACGGGGCGGGACAAAGGCGCGGAGCGTGCGAAGACCATCGCCAAGCTCGCCAGCGGCGAGTTGAGCCTCGTCGTCGGCACACATGCCCTGTTTCAGGAGGGCGTGACCTTCCAGGACCTGGGCTTTGCCGTCATCGACGAGCAGCATCGCTTCGGCGTCCACCAGCGCTTCGCGCTCGGCGCCAAGGGCGACGCCGTCGACCTGCTGGTCATGACCGCGACGCCGATCCCGCGTTCGCTCGTGTTGAGCTATTTCGGCGACATGGATGTCTCGATCCTCAGCGAGAAGCCGGCCGGCCGCAAGCCGATCGACACCCGAGCGCTGCCGCTCGACCGTCTCGACGAGGTGGTCACCGGCATCGGCCGCGCGCTGAAGCAGGGCGCGCGGGTCTACTGGGTCTGCCCGCTCGTCGCCGAATCCGAGACACTCGACGTCGCAGCCGTCGAGGAACGGCACGCCATGCTGCAGCAGTTCTTCGGCGATCACGTCGGGCTGCTCCACGGCAAGATGGCCGGCCGCGACAAGGACGCCGCGATGGGGGCGTTCCAGCGGGGCGGGACGCGCATTCTCGTCGCGACCACGGTGATCGAGGTCGGTGTCGACGTGCCGGAAGCGACCATCATGGTGATCGAGCATGCCGAGCGCTTCGGCCTTGCCCAGTTGCACCAGCTCAGGGGCCGCGTCGGGCGTGGCGCCGAGCGCTCAAGCTGCCTCCTGCTCTACAAGGCGCCGCTCGGCGAGGTCGCCAAGGCGCGCCTTGGCGTTATCCGCGAGACTGAGGATGGCTTCCGCATCGCGGAGGAAGACCTGAAGCTGCGCGGGGAAGGTGAAATCCTCGGCACCCGGCAGTCCGGGGCGCCTGATTTCAAGCTCGCCCGGGTCGATCAGGACGCCGACCTCATCGCGGCCGCGCGGGACGACGCGCGGCTCATTCTGGAGAAGGACCCAAGGCTCACCGGACCACGCGGCGAGGCCCTGCGCTACCTGTTGTACCTGTTCGAGCGCGACGAAGCGATCCGGCTGCTGCGAGGCGCCGGCTGAACGCCCCCTCACCTACTCGACTTTCTCGGCGACCCGCGGTGATGGGATTGGATCGGCGGTCAGGCGCGCGGTTTCCGCGAGCTGCGCGAGCTTGGCCTGGGCATTGGCGGCTGGCTGGATCATGCCCGCCGACATGATCAGCTTGGCGGCGTCTTCGACACTGATCGAGACCTCGACCAGGTCCTTGCGTGGCACGAAGAAGAAGAAGCCCGTGGTGGGATTGGGCGTGCAGGGCATGAATGCGCTGACATAATCGCCCGCTTCAGGCATATGCGAGGCCATCTCCTCGGAGGGCGGCGCCGAGAGGAAGACGATGGACCACATGCCCGGCGCCGGAAACTGCACCAGCCCGACCTTCCGAAAGGAACTCCCGGATTGGGAGAATATGGTCTCGAAGACCTGCTTCACACCCTTGTAGAGGCCACGCACCACAGGCATGCGCGCGAGGACCCGCTCGCCGAAGCTGAGCAAGGTGCGGCCGACAAGGCCCGCGGTGAGGAAGCCGAGCAGCGTCAGCCCCACGAAGGCCACGATCAGGCCGAAGCCCGGAATCGCGAAGGGCAGATAGGTCTCGGGCAGATAGGACAAGGGGATGAGAGGCTTGACCCAGCCATCCACCAAGGTGACCAGCCACCAGATGATATAGGCGGTGATGGCGAGCGGACCAGCGACGATGAGCCCGGTGAAGAAATAGGTCTTGAGGCGCGCGCCGAAGGTCGTGGGACCGCTCAATGTCGTCATGTCACGCACGACATCATGGGCGCTCGGCAGGAGCGCCTCATCGGTCCCCCCACCCGGCAGCCTTTCATCGCGATCGCCGTCGGTCAAAGCCGAGCCTTCTCTGCAAAACCTGCCCCCACCACGCCCTAGCAGGGGCGCGGCCTTGAATACGCAGGTTAGCACGCTTTTCCGCTTTGTTGCAGCGCGGCAAGATCACGCCAGCGTTATGTTTGGGAACCTGGCCAGCCTATTCAACGGTGACCGATTTGGCGAGATTGCGGGGCTGGTCGACGTCCTTACCCATCACCACTGCGGTGTGATAGGCGAGGAGCTGTACCGGCACCGCATAGACGATCGGCGCGATGACCGGATCGAGCGCTGGCATACCGATGGACGCGAAGGCCGTGACGCCGGTCTCCTCGACCGCCCGCTCCTCTCCGATCAGGATGATCTTGCCGCCCCGCGCGGCCACTTCCTGCACGTTGGAGACGGTCTTGTCGAAAACGCCGTCGTGCGGCGCCAGCACGATGACCGGCATGCTCTCGTCGATGAGCGCGATGGGCCCGTGCTTCAGCTCGCCCGCCGCATAGCCCTCGGCGTGAATGTAGGAAATCTCCTTGAGCTTGAGCGCGCCCTCGAGCGCCAGCGGGAATGCCGGTCCCCGGCCGAGATAAAGGACATCACGGGCCTTCGCGAGTTCACGGGCGAGCTGCTCGATCTCACGCTCATGGACGAGACTGTCGGCCATGGCACCCGGTACGGCCACGAGGGAGGCCACAAGACGTTGCTCCTCGGCCTCCGACAAAGTGCCCCGCGCCCGCCCGGCCGCGATCGCGAGCGCCAGAAGCACCGCGAGCTGGCAGGTGAAGGCTTTGGTCGAGGCGACGCCGATCTCCGGCCCGGCCAGTGTCGGCATCACCACATCGCTTTCGCGCGCGATCGTGGAGGTCGGCACGTTGACGATGGACAGGACATGCTGCTTCTCGCCCTTGGCGTAGCGCAGAGAGGCGAGCGTGTCGGCGGTCTCGCCGGACTGGGAGATGAACAGCGCGAGCTCGCCCTCGTCCAGCGGCATTTCGCGATAGCGGAACTCGGAGGCGACGTCGATATCGACGGCAAGCCGTGCCAGCCGCTCGAACCAGTATTTGGCAACGAGGCCGGCGTAATAGGCCGTGCCGCAGGACGAAATGACGAGACGCCTCAGCTTCGCGAAATCGAAGGGCAGCGCGGTCGGCAGCTTCACCCGGCCGGTGGCGAGATCGACGTAGTGGGCGATCGTGCGCCCCACCACCTCCGGCTGCTCGTGGATCTCCTTGGCCATGAAATGTCGGTGGTTGCCCTTGTCGGCGATGAAGGCGCTCTGGGCGATCTGCTGGCGCGGCCGCCTGACAACCGTCCCGGCATGATCGTGAATCGTCGCGCCGGCGCGGGTCAGTACCGCCCAGTCTCCGTCGTCGAGATAGGTGATGCTATCCGTGAAGGGCGCGAGCGCCAGTGCATCGGAGCCCAGATACATTTCGCCCTGGCCATAGCCGATGGCAAGCGGGGCGCCGTGCCGGGCACCGATCATAAGGTCGTCCTCGCCGGTGAAAAGAAAGGCGAGCGCGAAAGCGCCCTTCAGCCGCGGCAGGATGGTGGCCACCGCATCGACCGGCGAACGGCCACGCTCCAGCTCACGCGAGACGAGTTGGGCTACAACCTCCGTATCGGTCTCGCTTTCGAAGACCACGCCGTCGGCCGCGAGTTCAGCCTTCAGTTCGCGGAAGTTCTCGATGATACCGTTATGGACCACCGCTATGCGGGCGGTCGCATGGGGATGGGCGTTGGCCTCGTTGGGGCGGCCATGGGTGGCCCAACGCGTATGGCCGATGCCGCTGGCGCCCGGCAGCGGCACAATGGCGAGCTTCTCTTCGAGATTGCGCAGCTTGCCCTCAGCGCGGCGGCGATCGAGCCGGCCACCATCGAGCGTGGCAACGCCGGCCGAATCATAGCCGCGATACTCGAGCCGCTTCAGCGCATCGACGACCTGCGCCGCCACCGGCCCACGGCCGAGAATTCCAACGATGCCGCACATCAGCCGACCACCTCGCTCAGAGACCTCATTCAAGCCCGTGAGGGCTAGCAGAAGCGCGGCAGTCTGACCAAATCAAGTTGCATAAACGTTTGTATCCTGCCTCAAAACGCGATCAATGATCCCCCTTTGGGCCAAACTTCTCCCTAAAGAGAGGTACCCACCCCTCCTTGTTGGCCTGTCGCCCACGCCCGAGCGCCAGGGCATCCGACGGAACATCGGCGGTAATGACGGACCCGGAGCCGACGAAGGCTCCGTTGCCGATCGTCACCGGTGCGACAAGCGACGAGTTGGATCCGATGAAGGCGTTGGCCCCGATCGTGGTGCGGTGCTTGCGGAAGCCGTCGTAGTTGCAGGTGATGGTGCCCGCGCCGATATTGGTCGCGGCGCCGATGGAGGCATCGCCGATATAGGTCAAGTGGTTGACCTTGGCGCCGGCGCCCAAGGTCGCCGCCTTGATCTCCACGAAATTGCCGACACGGGCCCCCTCCCCGAGATCAGCGCCCGGCCTGAGGCGGGCGAAGGGCCCGACCGAGACCCCCGCGCCAATCGTCGCACCCTCGATATGTGAAAAAGCATGGATGACGGCGCCGTCACCGATGGTGACGCCCGGTCCGAACACGACATTCGGTTCAACGACGACATCCATGCCGAAGGCCGTGTCGGCCGCCAGGAAAACCGTCTCCGGAGCGATCAGCGTGACCCCCATCGCGAGCGCCGCGCCGCGCAGTCGTTTTTGAAAAGACGCTTCCGCCTGAGCGAGTTGCGCCCGATCGTTAACACCTTGAATCTCATCCTCGCTCACGGTGAGCGCTCGCGTCGCGAGGCCCCGGCCATGGGCGATGCCCACGACGTCGGTCAGGTAATATTCGCCCTTGGCATTGCTGTTGCCCACGGCATCGAGGAGTTCGACCGCGGTGCTCCCGGCGAGCGCCATGACACCGCCGTTGCACAGTGTGATGGCCCTTTCGCTCTCGCTCGCATCCTTATGCTCGCGGATCGCGACGAGGCTGTTACCGTCCCGCACCAACCGGCCGTAGCCCGTCGGGTCGGCCGCCTCGAATCCCAGCACCACCACCGCCGCGCCCTCGGCCAGAGCGTCGCGTAGCCGGCGAAATGTATCCGCGGTCACAAGCGGCGTATCGCCGAAGGCGATTATGATGTCGTCCGCCCCGCGCGTGATGGATGCGCGGGCAGCCAGAACGGCGTGGGCCGTACCGAGGCGCTCGCGCTGCTCGACGATCTCGGCGCCCGGCGATGCCTTGCGTGCGGCCTCGGCCACATCGGCGCGGTCCGGCCCCACCACGACGGTGATTTCACCGGCGCCCGCAGCGGTGGTGGTCGCCAGCACATGGCCGAGCAGCGAACGGCCCGCGACTTCGTGGAGCACCTTGGGACGCCGGGAACGCATGCGTGTACCTTCGCCTGCGGCCAGGACAACCGCCAGACAGCGGCGCTCATCGCTTTTGCTGGCAGTCGGCGCGGAGGCGCGCTCACCGGATATCGTCATTGCTCAACCGTCCTTCCTGGGTGGGGCTACCCATAGCCGATGATCATTTCTAAAGTGTCTGTCAAAGCTTTGCCGATATTTGGTGACTAACTTCATTCGCGGCACTCATGAATCCACCTCGCGGCCCGATGGGTAGCCATGTTAAATGTCACCCGCCTCGGCTGGAAGTCCCGCTCCCTCCAAGCGCCTTCCTCACTCTAAGAAACAGTGGACCGTCGTGTCAGAGATAAAGCCGTGCCCAAACACTCCTGATCGCCTTGCGCTCGATCGCCGCGAAATGATCGGCCTCGGAGCCGTCGTATCGGCTGCGAGCCTTCTCGGCGCGAGCGCCGCGAACGCGCAGAATCAAAACGTGATCGATGCCGCACTCGAGATTCTGGGCGACGGCAAGACCTTCGATGCCGCGCGCATGGGGGAGGTCGCGAAATTTCTGGCGACTCGTCCGTTCGTGCCGCTGCCGAACGATCTGCCGGACACCTACGCAAAGCTCCCCTTCGACCAGTATGCGGGGATTCGCATCAAGCCCGAATCGTCCATCTGGAATCGCGAGGGGCGCGGCTTCACGGTCGAGCCGCTGCATCGCGGCTTCGTCTATGGCAACAGGGTGCAGATCTTCGCGGTCGAGGACGGCGTCATCCGGCGTATCGGCTATAACAGAAACGCCTTCGACTTCGGGAAGGTCCCTCCCCCGGCGGACGATCAGGATCTCGGCTTCTCCGGCTTTCGCGTGCTCGCCGACGGCGGCAATGGCAGCAGTTGGGAAGCAGCCATCTTCCAGGGCGCCACATTCTTCAGGGCACGGGCTCGCAACCAGGAATTCGGCGTCTTCGCGCGCACGCTGATCCTCAAGCCGGCGGACACCCGCGGCGAGGAGGTGCCTTTCTTCCGGGCCTTCTGGATAGACCGCCCGACCGCTGGCTCCGGTGCGATGGTGATCAACGCGCTTCTCGACTCCGAGAACCTCACCGGCACGGCGCGTTTCACCCTGAGGCCCGGCGAGATGACGATCACCGACCTGGAAGTCAGCCTGTATCCGCGTGCGGCCGTGGACCATGTCGGTTACGGCGCGATGACAGGAGCCTTCCTGTTCGGACCGAATGACCAGGCGAACACGCCGGACGTGCGCGTCGCGGTCTATGAAGTGAAGGGCCTGCAGATCCACAACGGGCGCGGAGAATGGATCTGGCGGCCCGTCAGCAATCCGAGCAACCTGGAAATTTCAGCCTTCGTGGACACGAATCCCGTCGGCTTTGGTCTGTTGCAACGTGACCGCGACTACGCCTCCTTCCAGGACGATCGGCAGCGCTTCGACCGCCGCCCGAGTCTGTGGCTCGAGCCGTTGGGAGAATGGGGCGCGGGGCAGGTGCAGCTCATCGAAATTCCGACCGATTCAGAGCTCAACGACAACATCATCGCCTATTGGCGTCCAAAGGAGCCATTGGCGGCGGGTGGCGAAGCCAGCTTCGCATGCCGTCTTTATTGGTGCTGGTCGCCGCCCGAGAGACCGGCGATGGCGGTCGTCACCGGCACGCGCGTCGGCCAGGCAGGGTCGGGCCGCGTGACGCGCTTTGCGGTCGATTTCCGCGCCGACGCCTTCTCTGACGCCAATTTGCTGCGTGAGGCGAAGGCAACGGTGACTGCCACGCCTGGCAAAATTTCCAAACTCCAACTTTGGCCTTATCCCGAGCGCAAAACTTTGCGAGCTACATTTGAGCTGGACCCAGGGAGTGACCCCGCTTCCGAACTACGCCTCGTCATAGAGAATGCAGGGAAACCATTGGGCGAGACATGGCTTTATCGGTGGACAGCTTGAACGAGTTGACGATGACCGACGTTCCCCTGCCCAAGGAAGTCGAAGCGGCGACGAAGGCCCCTGGAAAGCAACCGAGCTCCGCTCAGGAGATCATGGCGGTGGACGCGCCGCGCGCCCATGAAGCAACGGGAGGACTGCCCAACGATCCGCTGCCGGCGGAAAAAAGGCTCGCCATGCCGACGCAGTCCTTGCGGTCCTGGTCGCAGGGGGACCGGCGCCGTTTCGTCGCGCCTCACAAGATCCGCGCGCCATGGCTCGCGCGCATCCTCGTCTTCGGCGGTGCCGCGGCCCTGACCGGCTACGGCGCCTGGGAAATGTACCAGGTTGTGTCGGTGAGCCGTACCACCGTGCTGCAGTGGGTGCTGCTCGTCCTGTTCACCATCAATTTTTCCTGGATCGCGCTTGCCTTCACCAGTGCCCTGCTCGGTTTCGCGACATTGCTGTTCGCCCGGCGTGACCGCGACACATTGCCTGAGGCGCTGACGCGGCGCACCGCGGTCGTCATGCCGATCTACAACGAATCAACGGCCCGGGTGTTCAGTGCGTTCGCTGCCATTCGGGAATCCGTGGAGGATACGGGCCTCGGGCAGCATTTCGACTATTTCATCCTGTCGGATACCACGCAGCCCGATATCTGGCTGGCGGAAGAACGCGCGTTCCTCGATCTCCGCCGCCGCTACGGCAACGACTGCCGCATCTATTATCGCCATCGTGTGAAGAACACGCACCGCAAGGCTGGCAATATCGCCGACTTCGTGACCCGCTGGGGTGGTGCCTACGACCACATGTTGGTCCTGGATGCAGACAGCCTGATGACGGGCACCTGCATCGTCCGTCTCGCCCATGCCATGGAGAACGACCCGGACGCCGGCATCATCCAGAGCCTGCCCATGATCATCAACCGCAACACGCTGTTCGCGCGCGTCCAGCAGTTTGCGGCCCGGGTCTACGGCCCCCTGATCGCCAAGGGGCTTGCGGTCTGGATGGGCAAGGACGGCAACTACTGGGGCCATAACGCCATCATCCGCACGGCCGCCTTTGCCGCGCATTGCGGTTTGCCAGACCTTCCGGGCAAGCCCCCCTTCGGCGGCCATATCCTCAGTCATGACTTCGTCGAGGCCGGGCTTATCCGCCGCTCCGGCTGGACCGTCTACATGATCCCGGAAATGGCAGGCAGCTACGAGGAAAGCCCGCCGTCTCTGATCGACGTGGCAGCGCGCGACCGCCGCTGGTGCCAGGGCAACCTGCAGCATTCGCGCGTCATCGGCGCGCGCGGCTTCAAACTGGCCACGCGACAGCATTTCGCCACGGGCATATTCTCCTACCTGGCTTCGCCGCTGTGGCTCCTCCAGCTCATGGTCGGCATCGTGCTGGTCTGGCAGACGCATTATGTGCGACCGGAATATTTCACGCGCGAGTTCTCGCTCTTTCCCGTCTGGCCGCGGTTCGACCCCGAGCGCGCCTTGTTCCTCTTCGCGGTGACGATGGGCATCCTGCTGGCGCCGAAGTTCTTCGGCCTCCTCCTGATGCTGCTGACCAAGCAGGATAGGCGCGCGAGCGGCGGCGGAATCCGCCTGATCATATCCTCGCTGGTGGAGATCATCCTCTCGGCGCTGCTGGCGCCAATCATGATGCTTATTCAGTCCGGGGCCGTATTCCAGATCATCGCCGGGCGTGACACCGGCTGGCAGCCGCAGCGCCGTGACGACGGTTCCATTCCGCTGCGCGATATCGTGCGCCGGCATCGTATGCACACGATCCTCGGGGTGATCACCGGCATTTCCGCCTTCATGATCGCGCCGTCGCTGTTCGGCTGGATGTCGCCCACGATCGTCGGCCTGGTACTCGCCATCCCGATATCCTGGGCGACCGGCACCCTGGCTCTCGGACTGGCGCTGAAGCGCGCCGGATTGCTGCTGACGCCGGAAGAGACCGTCCGCCCGCCCATCGCCGAGCGCGCGGGCGAGCTCAACGCCGAATTCCAGCGCGATGGCTTCGATGACGCGGATGCGCTGGACGTGATCCATCGCGACGCGGATGTCCGCACCTGGCACGAAATGCTCTTGCCGAGCGGACTCAAGCGCCATCGCGGCCAGATCGAGGCCGACCACGCGCTGGCCCTCGCCAAACTGATCGATGCCGAGACCATCGAGGACGCCCGCGCCTGGCTGAAGCCGAAGGAGCGTATGGTCGTCCTTCAGGATCGCGGCATGCTCTCCATGCTCTCGAAACTGCCGACCCAGCGCCAGCTTTCGGCGGAGGCCGCATGAGACTGCGCGGAAGCCCGGCGAGCCCCCTGAACAGGCTGTCGTGACGGCGGCCTCGTTCTTTCTCGTCGGGGCTCTCCACATAGGAACACTTCAAGAAGGTTGACCCGGAGCCTTCTAGACCGTATCTCAAGGCACCTTCTTGAGGGAGCGCGTAGCTCAGCCGGTAGAGCAACTGACTTTTAATCAGTAGGTCCTGGGTTCGAGCCCCAGCGCGCTCACCAAAATTACCGTTAAAAGCCAACTCCTTAGGTGCATTCACACCTATACACCAGACCGCGATCGAACAGTTGGAACCGCCAGTCGTCGGTATCACACGATGGCCACCATTGAACTGCGTACGGATACGGGAGAGCCAATAGGTTATCTCCTGTTCGCCGGCCCTGGAGGGAAGCTGGAGCCGGGCGAGTACGATTGCGTCTTCATCTTTCTGCCCATCGAGGAGAATCTCCGGAGCGACCTGCGTGGCCGATTTATCCTCGATCATGGGAAGCGGGAGTTTCGCGCCATTGTCACCCGCGCAGCCGGAGGCATTTCGGTTCGTGTTAACCTGCGAACCGGCTGGACCCTGGCGCTCAAGGGCGCCGAGGGCCGCATGTTATGGCAGGCGCAGCATGGCAATGGACGTCTTACAGGCAGCGCGATCGAGGTATCGCAAAAATAAATTGCCTTGTGCGGACCCAGGTCTTCAAGGGTGATGTCACTTGCGTCGCGGATAGCTCTCAATTTTCCGATGACGCATTGCGACGCGTCATCGCTGAGGAGGAATGAGACATGCTACACAGGTATTGGTTCTCTTTCTCGAAAACAGAGAGTCCCTGCATTCTGAATACGGGCTGCGGAGTTACGGCATTCAGCATTGACGACGCGAAAAAAATCCTCGAAGCGGATCTGTTTCCAGTCTATGGGAATAGACAAACCGTCGAAATTACAGAAGATATTGATATATCAAAAATTGAAGATGGACATATAATCGGCAATATGAAGCCGCCAATATTCAGGGGAATTTGGTTCCCATTGCTCTAAAAAGTACGCTAGACTGATCTAGGACTGAAAGAGGCGACTGTATTGCGTTTCGTGCCAGGCACTTCCCATCGCCAGGGCGGGCGCCAGGTTGCCGATATCACGATCGTCGATCGACCGTGCGAGGACGGCCGCCTGCTCTATGGCTCCAACCGCTTTGACGAGAATTCGCTGGCCCGCCGTATGGCCGAGAGGAACCAAGCGGATGGCCGCCGTCACCTGACCTTCGACATAGACCCACAGCAATCCGCTCAGCGCCTGGAAGGAAGCGATGCGCCAATGATGGGTGGCGAGGGCAAAGGTGGCGGGATAGGTCAGGCCCTGCCCTTGGACATTCGTGGCAGCCGGGACGTCGAGATCGCCGAGAAGGCGCAAGAGCGCTTCCCCCAATCGTCGATCCTCGCGCTGCAATTCAAGGCTTTCACGGCTCGCCGCCAGCCAGGCATCTGCTGCGCGGAAACGCTCGATATCGCCGACCTCCAAGGCCATGGCCATACGCCAGAACAGAGCGCCATCCAATTGTGCGACATTGGTTTGAAGCATACCGAGAATCCAATCGCGCGCTGACGCTTCGTCGGATACCCACCCGGCCTGAACCGCGGACTCAAGCCCACGGGAATACGAGAACCCACCGACAGGCAAGCCCTGGCTGACCAGCCGCAGCAAATGCAGCGGTATCGTTTCTTGCTCGCCCTGTGGGCCTGAGGCAGCGTTCATCGATCACGTCACAGCCAAGTCGGATTGTTGCAGGTCGGCGCGCTTGCGGGTCAGCTTGCTTGCAGGTCAGCTTGCCTGCGGCGACTCTCCGGCAGCCCGCCGTATTCGACGATGAAGTCGATGATGCGGTCGAGCCCCTTGCCTCGCGAGAGATCGGTGAAACCGAAAGGCCGCGGCCCCCTCATCCGCGCCGCATCCGCCTGCATGATATCGAGATCCACATTCACATAAGGCGCAAGGTCGCTCTTGTTGATGATGAGGAAATCGGAACGGGTAATTCCGGGTCCGCCCTTGCGAGGAATTTCCTCGCCCTGGCAAACAGAGATGACGTAAAGCGTCAGATCGGCGAGATCAGGCGAAAAGGTCGCCGCCAGATTGTCGCCGCCGGATTCGACAAAGATGACATCGAGATCAGGAATGCGCCGATTGAGCTCGGCGATGGCCTGGAGATTGATCGAGGCGTCCTCACGGATCGCGGTGTGCGGACAGCCCCCCGTTTCGACACCGACGATACGATCCTCGGAGAGCGCCTGCCGGCGGACCAGGATCATTGCGTCTTCCTTGGTGTAGATGTCGTTGGTGACCACGGCGATGGAGAAATCCTCCCGCATCGCTTTGCATAGTTTCTCCGTAAGCGTGGTCTTCCCCGAACCAACGGGGCCACCGATGCCGACGCGGAGAGGGCCATTTTTTGATACCATGGGTGAAAGCCCTCCAGGTTGATCCAGGAAACGATAGGCGGGCAAGGTTTCGCCCCGCTGATTCAATCGTCTCAGGGATCGCGCTCCGCGCGCGTATGAGAATGCGAATGATGGCCGGCATGATCAGGGTCATGATGATGGTTCGGACTACCATGATCATGACTATGACCGTGACCATGAGTCTGGTCACGCCCATGGCTATGGCCATGGCCGGAATAGGCACCGCGCACCGGATTGAATTCCGCCTCGATCTCCTCGACATCAGCGCCAAGCCCTTCGAGCATCGCCTTGATGACGTGGTCACGCAAGATCAGGATTCGGTCGGCCTCGATGGCAGCGGCCAAGTGGCGATTGCCAATATGCCAGGCGAGTTCCGTTATATGGACGGGATCGTTCCCGCGGATCGAATAAAGGGCTTCGATGGAGGCCGCGATTTCAACGGTCCCACCGCCCTCGATCACCAGCGCGTCGCCAGCCGACAGCACAACCGTCTCCGGGAGATCGACCAGAAGCCGCCGGCCGTCAGTCAGCGCGATCACACGTCGGCGCAGATGGCGCTCGTCATGCGGAAGGACCGCTCGGCCCAGATGCGCCCCATGATTTATGCCTGTTTCCGATGCCCGTTTGAGGGCTATCGCTCTCAGCATGCCTGTGCCACCTTCGCTTACCCCATATTCGCTGTCCTTCAGCAAGCAAACCGGACATGATCCTATCCAGCCTACGAGATGAAGGAAGGCCGATGTTTAGCGCAAATGTCGTCGCCGCACTAGTATATAGGCGGCTGTCATTTCGACATCTGGCATAGTGGCCGCGATTCAATACCACGGAAAATCAAGAGCCAGATCTGAGATGGAATGTATAGTGGTGGGACGCGCAGCACAGGCACCGACTGTGCTGCGCGCCCATCGGCATTTTTGTTTGATGCAGTAGTGGACATATGCGATATATCTTTCTCCGATTTTCCGTTTTTCGGCGCAAGTACTTGGAATTATTTGGCGAATGAGCCACACATGAATGCGTTCACGTCAGTTCCTCCCACGGGGGCAGCGCAGCTGTCCGCCTCCCAGATTGCGCGCGCCCACTACAAGGCCCAGCCGACCAACTGGCTTGCCGAACTGGAACTCTGGTTCGCACCGAGCGCCGGCAAGACCCGGCTT
Organism: Hyphomicrobiales bacterium; assembly: GCA_930633525.1. Classification (NCBI taxonomy): domain Bacteria; kingdom Pseudomonadati; phylum Pseudomonadota; class Alphaproteobacteria; order Hyphomicrobiales; species Hyphomicrobiales bacterium. The sequence continues at coordinate 1,697,030 of CAKNFP010000001.1, read as the reverse complement.
ATGCGCCGGCGCCATTGTGGCCCCCTCGTCGTACAGCGCCCTTTTCACCCCGAAAAAGACGGCACTTGCCATGTCTATCTGCTGCACCCCCCGGGTGGCGTTGCAGGCGGCGACCAACTCAATCTCAGTTTCCATCTCGCCGCCGAGGCACGCGCGCTGCTGACGACACCCGGCGCCACCAAATTCTATCGCAGCGAGCACGCCGCCAGCACGCAGTCGACACAGATCGATGTCGGGACCGGGGCAGTGTGTGAGTATTTGCCCCAGGAAACGATCATCTTTGATGGCGCCGATGCGCAGATGGAGCTCAAGGTATCGCTCGCATCCGACGCGGCCTATGTGGGGTGGGATTTTCTCTGCCTCGGCCGGCCGGCGGCTCATGAGCGATTCGAGACGGGCAGGCTCAGCCAGCGCGTCGAGATCTCGCGGGACGGCAAGCCGATCTGGTTCGAGCGGATGGCGCTCGCCGGCGGATCACCTCTTGCGCACGCGGCCTTCGCGCTCGCCGGACAACCGACATGGGGCACAATGGTCTATGCGGGCGCCATCGTCGAGGATGCGGCCGAACGCGTGCGGGCTGCCATCGGCGAAAGTGGCAAGGGCGTCTTCTCCGTCAGCCAACTCGAACAGGTCGTCGTGTGCCGCTATCTTGGGCCGCGGGTCGCAGACGGCAAGTCCCTCTTCGCCCGGGCCTGGGATACGCTGCGAACGTCATGCCAAGGCAAGCCCGCCAGCGCACCACGTATTTGGGCAACTTGAACGAAACCAACGGCTGAAGCGAGGGAAGCCATGGAACTTCTTCCACGTGAAAAAGACAAGCTTCTTATCTTTACTGCCGCACTACTGGCAGAAAGAAGGAAGGCGCGCGGGCTCAAGCTGAATTATCCTGAATCGGTCGCCTATATTTCGGCGGCGATACTCGAGGGCGCGCGGGATGGCCGCACGGTTGCTGAGCTTATGTCGTTCGGCGCGACCTTGCTGACCCGTGACGACGTCATGGAAGGCGTCCCGGAGATGATCCACGACGTCCAGGTCGAGGCCACCTTTCCCGACGGGACGAAACTCGTCACCGTCCACAGCCCTATTCCGTGAGGTTTCACAATGATCCCGGGCGAATTCTTCATCGAGGATGGCGAGATCGAACTCAACGCCGGTCGTGAGACGCGGTCTATCGACGTCGCGAACTCGGGCGATCGACCGATTCAGGTCGGTTCCCACTACCATTTCTACGAGACGAACACGGCGCTTCACTTCGACCGCGAGAACGCACGCGGCTTTCGCCTGAACATTCCAGCTGGAACGGCCGTGCGTTTCGAGCCGGGTCAGGCACGTACGGTCGAACTGGTGGCACTCGCCGGCGACCAGGTCGTCTACGGCTTCAACGCCAAGGTCATGGGAAAGCTGGAGGGTTGAGATGGCGCGTATCACCCGCGAGAACTACGCTTCACTCTATGGCCCGACCAAGGGCGACCGGATCCGACTCGCCGACACCGAGCTCGTGATCGAGATTGAAGAGGACCGTACGGTCTATGGCGATGAGGTCACCTTTGGCGGCGGCAAGGTTATCCGCGACGGCATGGGGCAGAGCCAGCGGAATGCGGCCGAGGTCGCCGATCTCGTCATTACCAATGTGATCATCCTCGATCACTGGGGCATCGTGAAGGCCGATGTCGGTGTGAAGGATGGCCGCATCAGCGGCATTGGCAAGGCTGGCAATCCCGACATTCAGCCGGGCATCACCATCATCATCGGTCCCGGTACGGATGTGATTGCTGGCGAGGGCAAGATCCTGACCCCGGGCGGCATCGACACCCACATCCACTTCATCGCGCCGCAGCAGGCTGAGGAAGCGCTGACGAGCGGCACCACCACGCTGGTCGGCGGCGGCACCGGTCCCTCCGTCGGCACGCTCGCCACCACGGTCACGCCCGGCCCCTGGTACATCCACCGGATGCTTGAAGCGATCGAGGAGTTGCCGATCAACGTCGGCCTGCTCGGCAAGGGCAATGCCAGCCTGCCAGAGCCGCTGCGCGAGCAGGTCCGCGCCGGCGCCATCGGGCTGAAGCTGCATGAGGATTGGGGCACGACCCCGGCGGCGATCGACAATTGCCTGTCGGTCGCGGACGAGATGGACATCCAGGTCGCGCTGCACTCGGATACCTTGAACGAGAGCGGTTTCGTGGCTGACACATTCGCCGCGATGAAAGGACGCGCCATCCACTCGTTCCACACGGAGGGCGCTGGTGGCGGCCACGCCCCGGATATCATCACGGCTGCCGGCGAGGAGAATATCCTGCCGTCGTCCACCAATCCGACGCGGCCCTACACGATCAACACCATCGACGAGCATCTCGACATGCTGATGGTGTGCCACCATCTGAGCCCTCAGATCCCCGAGGACGTCGCCTTCGCGGAATCGCGCATCCGCAAGGAGACGATCGCGGCGGAGGACATCCTCCACGACCTCGGCGCCTTCTCGATGATGTCATCGGATTCGCAGGCCATGGGCCGCATCGGCGAGACCACGCTCCGCTGCTGGCAGACCGCCCACAAGATGAAAGTACAGCGTGGCCCGCTGCCCGAGGACAGCGAGCGCAACGACAACTTCCGCTGCAAACGTTACGTTGCGAAATACACGATAAACCCGGCCATCACCCACGGCTTTGCCCATGAAATCGGCTCGATCGAGGTTGGCAAGCGCGCCGATCTGGTGCTCTGGAAATCGGCCTTCTTCGGCGTCAAGCCATCGCTGGTCCTGATGGGCGGCATGATCGCCACGGCGCCGATGGGGGATCCGAACGCCTCGATCTCGACACCCCAGCCCGTGCATTACCGGCCGATGTACGGCGTGCTCGGCCGAGCCCGCGGCAAGACGGGCGTTACCTTCGTCTCGCAGGCCGCGCTCGACGACAATATCGGTGACAAGCTGCAGTTGCAGAAGCAGCTCGTCGCCGTCAAAGGCACGCGCGGTATCCGCAAGAAGGACATGATCCATAACACGCTGACGCCGAAGATCGAGGTCGACCCGCAGAACTATCAGGTCCGGATCGATGGCGAGCTGATCACCTGCGAGCCGGCGGATTCACTCCCCATGACGCAGCGCTACTTTTTGTTCTGAATGACCGGATCGCGCGGCATGGCGTGTACGCCATGCCGCCGCATCGAAACGGGCGCGCCCGCCGCGCTTGATCCACATGTGAAGACCACCGTGCAAATGAACGTCCGCCGGATCGAAGTTTGCCCGCGCCAGTCATCGGAAGGGGACTTGCATGGACACGAAGCGGGTTCAGGACAATACGATCATCGCCTTTGGTGACCACGTTCTCCGCGGCATTGGGCAGGTTGTTTTTCAAAACAACCCAATCTCCGGCTTGATCATCGTCGGCGCGCTTTTCTTCAATTCCTGGATCTATGGTGTGATTTGCCTGCTGGGGGCCATCGTCGCGACTTTGACCGCGAGGGCGCTTAAAGCCGACGACGGGCTCATCGCGGACGGACTGTTTGGCTTCAACGGAGCGCTCGTCGGGCTTGCTCTTGTCGCCTTCACAAGTGCGGACTTCCGCACCGGCAGCGTGCCCTCGGTGCACATGTTCATCTACATCGTCTTCGCGTCAGCGATGACAAGTATCGTCTTTTCCACGATCGGCGCTTTGCTCCAGCCCTACAAGGTCGCAGCCTTGACCATGCCGTTCGTCCTGGTGGGCTGGCTTTTCCTCTTCGCGGTCCTGAAATTCGCCAATATCGAGGCCGGTCCGTTGGCCAAGCCGGTCTCGCCAGACCAATACGCTCCCATCGTCAATTATGTCCTGCCGACCTGGTACATGGGCATAGGCAATGCCATCGGTCAGATTTTCTTTCAGGACAACTGGATTGCCGGATATCTGATCGTTCTGGGCATCGCCGTGAATTCGCGCATCAGCGCCGGCATGGCCCTGCTTGGGGCGGCTCTCGCGGCAGCCGTGGCGGCCGTGTTCGGCGGACCGGAGGGCGCGATCCGCGACGGCCTGTTCGGGTACAACGCGGCCCTCACAGCCATTGCCCTCGGCGGGTTCTTCCTGGTGCTCACCTGGCAAAGCGCCCTCTACACCCTTTTCGGCATTGTGGTGGCCACGTGGCTCTGGGCCTCGGTTGCGATCTTCCTCAAACCGATCGGCATGCCGGTTTTGACCTCCACCTTCGTTCTCGTGACCTGGCTCATGCTGATCGGCGCCCACGGCTTCAAGGCGCTGATCCCTGTGCTGCCCTCCGCCGCGACAACGCCGGAGGATAATAGAAGACGCCACCTGTCACCCGTCGCGGATCGCGGCATCGCCCCTTCGACGACCGGGTGATGGCCGGGCGAGACAGCCTGAGACCTTTGAATACGCGCTAATCGTGCCAATCGCGCGGCACTCGATGTTTCTTCCGAAGGAGTAGTGACCGTGGGACTGATTGGGATCCTTGTCGCGTTAGCGTTGCTGATATGGCTTGCCTATCGTGGGTGGAGCGTCCTGATGGTCGCCCCGATAGCGGGGCTCGCCGCGGCATTCATCGCCGGCGAGCCGCTCCTTCCCCATTGGACGCAGACCTTCATGCCGGGGGCCGCGCGTTTTGTCGCGCAGTGGTTCCCGATATTTCTGCTGGGGGGACTGTTTGGCAAGCTGATGGACGACAGTGGCTCGATTGCCTCGATCGCCAATTTTCTCACGGAGCGGCTGGGAACAAAAAGGACCATCCTGTCCGTCGTGCTCGCCTCAGCTATCGTAACGTATGGCGGCGTCAGCGTCTTCGTCGCGTTTTTCGTTCTCGTGCCGATGGCGCAGCGCATGTTCGAAGCCGCCGACATCCCGCGGCGCCTCATGCCGGCCACCATCGGTCTCGGCGCGTTCACCTTCACGATGACGGCACTGCCGGGATCGCCTTCGGTCAACAACGCGATCCCGATGCCATATTTCGGAACGACTACCTTCGCGGCTCCTGGCATCGGCATCATCGCCTCCTTAATTACCTTGGCTTTCGGATTATGGTGGCTTGCCCGCCAGGAGGCTGCGGCGAGGCTCGCGGGCGAAGGGTTCGGAGCCAAGGCCGAAGTTCCCTCCCCGATCGACCAGAAGCTGCGCGATCAGGCCACGGCGACGGGCGATTTCGACCCCGCCGAGCTCGAGCATGGCGAGAGGGCTGAAAACTACCCGCCGTTTGCATTAGCCGCGCTGCCGCTCGTCGTCGTCATCCTGGTGAATTTTCTGATGGCCCTCGTCGTGCTTCCGCGGCTCGATTTCTCGTTCCTCTCGGAGCCAGCTTGGGGAGGCACGACCTTCAACGCGGTCGGGGGGGTTTGGTCGGTGATGCTGGCTCTCGCCGCAGCGAACCTGACCGTCATTCTCGTGAACTTCCGCCGGATGCCCAACCTCATGGGGAGCCTCGACGCCGGCGCGAATTCCGCGGCTCTGCCTATGCTTATGATCGCCAGCCTGGTCGGGTTTGGGGCAATCATCGCAGCGCTTCCGGCCTTTACCCAAGTTCGAGATGCCGTTCTCTCGATCCCCGGTGGCCCGCTGGTTTCGCTCACGGTCGCGATGAACACTCTGGCGGCTTTAACGGGGACGGCCTCTGGAGGCTCGGCGATTGCATTGAACGCGCTCGGAGACCACTTCCTGGGTCTGGCGACGACATACGGCATTGATCCCGCCCTGATGCACCGCGTTACTGTGATCAGCGCCGGAACACTGGACGCGCTTCCCCACAACGGAACCGTCCTGATGCTCCTGCAGATCAGCAAGTTGACGCATGCCGAAAGCTACAAGGACATGATCATGACCGTGATCGTCGGCGTGATCATTTCGCTCATTGCTATCCTGTTTCTGGGAACATTCATCGGGTCATTCTAGGGCAATCCCTGCGGAACTGTGCAGCGGTTCCGTATCGGCAATTGCGTAAGAACGAGGGACCGGGGCATTGAAAAGGCCGTTCAGGACCGGAAACTGGCCGATCTGACTGGGGCAGCCTTGGTTCAAGTTTCAACCAAGGCTGGCGGACCGCTTGTGGCGAGGCGATCGCGGCCTTGTCTCTTTGCATGGTAGAGCGCCCTGTCGGCCGCACCGAGAAGCGCTGGTAGGCCGTCTGCATTGGCCTTACCTGCGGCCATCCCGCCCGTGACGGTGCAGACCAGATCGAGCTTCGCCATGACATCCTCGGTGAACACCCGGCGAATGTCCTGTGCCTGGCGAACCAGGGGCGCTTCCCCCCCATGGCGGTCCACCAGCACGAATTCATCGCCGCCAAGCCGTGCCGCCATTTGCCCTGGTCTGAGATGCCTGGTCAGGGTTCGCGCGAACAGGACGATCACTTCATCACCGACGGAATGCCCCCGGGTATCGTTGATGCGCTTAAAGTGATCGATATCGAAGATAACCAGCCCCACATTCTCGCGCGATGGGCCGAAACTCTCGGTCAAGGCGCGGCGATTGGACAGTCCTGTAAGAGGATCCGTCAGGGCTTGCTGGCGATGCGCCCGGACGATGCGCTTCTGATTGAGAATGATGGTGAGCGCGGCCAGAGCCGGCACGGCCGCGACAATCAGTGCAAGGCCGACGTGCTGTGCCCAGTTGTTCGGCGGACCGTTCATCACGATCCTGCCCTCGAGCGCAACGAGCGCGGAGCGCGGCAGGAATGACAGACCGATGAGGAAATACAATCCCGCCAGACTGACCAAAGTGCCCCAGGCTTCGTGCCGCGCCATCCAGAAATTATAGGCTGCCAGAAACAGCAATCCGGCTGCGGACAAGAATCCGAGGACGAAACCCAACCCGTTTAAGCCCAGCGCGTGGGCGGGAATGGTCACCCCGAGCGAGATCGCGGCAGCGCCCGCGATAACGCGCCAGGGGGACGCATCATGCCGAAATTCCCAGGCCGTTCCATAGATCGTCGCGAGGCCGCACAATAAGCACACATAGGCAAGTGTCACCAGCCATCGGGCGGGCTCGACCACATAGAAGGCGGAGCACATAACGCTGACTGCAACGAAAATGGTACCCAGCGCGCAAGTGAGCAGGAACCTGTCCTTGCGAGAACTGGCCCAAGTCGCAGCCAGCATAACCCCAGAGCATCCCGCCGACAGGAAAACCGAAAGGAGAAGAGACGTTAAATCGAGCATCCTTTCCCCTTATTCATTCCGGCGAGATACCGCTCCGCCCCTTCTCCATCGAATAGCCAAGCTCAGGCGAGCACACAATCCTGTTGATACTTAACGCGCAAAGATTCGCGGGAAAGATGCCTGTCCGCAGGCACATTGCAATATGCTTCCGGATGAGGCTCCTGCCTTCGCCATCATTTCGAGCAACTTCACGTGCTCTGCGGATTGACGCGCTCGACAATGAGCGGGTCGACAACGACATCCGGAAAGGCGGGCAATTGGCTTTGCGAAACGCCAAGCGTCGCGGCCATCACGCCGGGCGCGAAGGCGGCGGGGATGGTGCGGATCCCGATATCCTCGGGCATGGGCTGGTCGAAGAAGATCAGGAAATGCATGTCTTCCTCCCCCAGAACTTCAATGTGATGTGGATAGGCGCGCGGAATGAAATAGACATCGCCCGGCGCGAGATCCCAGCTGTCAGTCCCGCCATCGGGATTGAGGAGTGTCATGCGCGCGTGGCCGGCATGCACATAGCCCATCTCCGCCGTTTCAGGATGCCAGTGCGGCTCACGCATGCCGTTTTTGGTGAGGCGAAGCGAATACATCGCGATATCGGTCAGGGCTGGCCAGAACTGCGCCCGTCCAAGCCGCGCGGCGCCATAGCTGGGATGCAGCATTGCCGGCTGGGCCTCGATGTCGAATTTGTGCGCGGCCTCACGCCCAGCGTCCGCGGGAACGACGGGAGGTCCCTCACGTTTGACCAGATAGGCGCCCTCGGTGGTCTTATGGATAGCCGCGAAGGCGGCGGACGGCAGGCCATAGGCGTTCCCGAGCGCGGCATCACTCATTGCGCCGAAGGTTCCCTGAAGCGAGAAATCCTCTGGCCGCTCATGCCGGAAGGCGATGGCGAACTCCACTTGCGACGCGCCGACATTCTCGATGCAATGCAACGCGCCGGAAGGAATATGGAACATCTGGCCGGCGCCTATCGTGAAGACGGAATAGAAATCCCGCGTGCCCAGCACCGTCACCAGTGCCTCGCCTGTAAGGCAATAGCCCAGTTCCACACAATTGGCGTGCCAGTGAGGTGCGCGGATCGCGCCCGGCGCCAAGGTCAGCTTCTTGATTGAAAGACCTTTCATGATCGGCAGGTCATCCGCGTTCACCTGAGCGACACGGCCAAGCTCAGATTCATGAACGACGCGGCCGTTTGAAAGAGATGTCTTATGCATGGCTACCTGCTTGGAGAGTACGCCTGTCCGGATTGTCGGGGCTGAGATAAACAGTGACGGGGCACAGTATCGTTCCGAAGACCAAAAGTCGCGAGCTGAACTCGTCGTGCGCAACGAGGTCGGCACCGATCCCGATCAGAGGTGATGTTCGCTGACTATCACTTTCCGACATCACCGCTATGATGTGCTCATCCGCCCGCTCAGATCACGCAACCCCTGGATGGAACCGCAAAGCCACAGCGTGATCGATTTCGGTAACGCGGAGCACGCGCGATAGGAAAAATCATCGCTGTCTTCCCGCGCGTACTCCAGGAGATTTGCCATGATCGCACAGGTCAGCGCCCTTATCTTGGCCACGAGCCTGATTCAACTCGCCAATGGGTTCTTCACGACGTGGCTCGCCTTGCGGCTTGGCATCGAAAGCTTCGACCCTGCCTTCGAGGGCGTTGTCATGAGCGCTTATTTCATCGGGTTTACGATTGGCTCGGTGAGTTGCCGGCCGACTTATCCAACGGATTGGCCATATCCGGAGCTACGCCGCGTTTGGCGGCATTGTGATCGCGGCGACAGCCGGAATGGCACTCATCACGGACCTGTCGGCATGGGTGCTGCTCAGAATGATGATCGGGTTTGGCTGTGTTGGCCTTTTCATCACCACCGAGAGCTGGTTGAACGCGAAGGCGCCTCCGGCGTCTCGCGGCCACGTATTTGCGACATACATGGTCGGGACCTTTCTCGCGCTCGCCTTGGGCCAATTGCTGATCGGCCGACTGCCGATCGCCGGCAGCCTCGCGCTCAATCTCATCGTCCTGCTGTTCGCCATAGCCCTTGCCATCGTCAGTGCAACCCACGCCGAGGCGCCGGCAATCGTGCGGGAGGCCGGCCTGCCTTATGGCGATCTCATCCGCTCCGCACCGCTCGCCGCGATCGGATGTGCGATAGGAGGAGTGATCAGCGCAACCTTCTATGCCGTGCTGCCGGCCTGGATGCAGGCGAGCAACATCCCGCAATCCACGATTTCGTTGTTCATGCTGAGCACAGTCCTTGGCGGGCTCGCTTTCCAGGTGCCGATCGGCTGGCTGTCGGATCGGGTGGACCGACGGGTCCTGCTCGGTGCGCTCGCTGTGGGCTTCGCGATCGTTGCCGCAGCCCTTCCCAGTCTGCCACGATCGTTCGCTGCGGTGTTGCCCGCCGCTGCCCTTCTCGGCGGGTTCATGTCAACGCTCTACCCGGTCTGCGTCTCCCACGCGATGGACAACATGGCGGCCGAACGGGCGGTTGCGATCAGCGGACGGCTCATTCTGATCAGCGGGATAGGCTCTACCCTCGGTCCCATTGCCGGATCGTGGATCATGGGACGGCTCGATATCGACGGAGTGCTCTATTTCATGGCGATCGCAGCTGTGGTGCTGGCCGCCACAGCCTTGTCACGCGCCTTCACGCGGCCGGAGGCCAGCCATGAGGAGCGGCCGTTCTCCGTCGTGGCGCCACAAGCTGTCAATGTGGTGCCTCCTTCGACGGACACCGAGCCTCTGGCTGCACGATGATGTGACCGCGATACTTCACCGACACACGTCGGGGCCCTCACTCGCAGCATTAGCATGGCATGAAGCGTTCCGGCTTCCGATGCTCATGAATCTGCTCGCGTTCTAGCCTGGGTCTGCACCAGACGGGCGGAATGGGTCCAAGGCTCATTTCACGCGGGTGGGCGACAAGCAGCGCGACCAACGATCGCGTCCCCGGCGTGCGGCTGTCTCTCTCCGGAATCTTGCGCCCCTCCGATCAAAGAGGAGGATCGCCTGAGCACCCAATAAACATGCATAACAGCACCAATCGCAATGAGACACGCTTATACATGCATTAAATTATCAGAAAATTTCTATAGTATAATACTTTCTGAATGATATTATTGGAATATATTACATTATGAATTTCTGTAAGAGATCATATATTCGCCCCTTTCACCCCATCATATACATTCTCGCTTCGATGGCCGGCACATCGCTTTCAGAGGCATCTCAAGCTCCTATCGATGAGGCGCCATTAGCGTCAAGACAGCACACGAAATGTGTTTTCAACGCGGATGGAAGCAAAGATTGCATCTTTCGGAGAGGCTATGAAATCCTCCGGCCCGCCGGAGTCGATATGATTTCCAAGCTGTCCTTCACTTATCGCGAGACGGATACGTTCACGATCGAGGATGCAACAGCTGTCCAGCCAAACAAGACGCGTGTCTCGCTGAAGGATATCCTCATCGATACCCGCATGTCCCCCAACCCGGAGAATGGCTTTTACCGCAATCAGCAAACATCAATCGCATTCCCACGGCTGCAGGTGGGTTCAACGGTCGATCTTGTGATCCGACAACATTTCGCCGCCACTCGAGGCCTGCATGATATGCCGTACGCGGAAACTTTCAGCACCGGGCCTGTGCGCAGCGACGCCTATGAGCTGGAACTCGTATCGGATCGACCGCTGGTATGGCGCGCCGCCGATGCCGATGATTTCACCATCGAAGCATCGGACGACCGCAAGCGGCTCACCATGCGCCAGAAAATCGGCGCTCGCTATCACGCTCGCATCGGCGAGCCTCAGAACTCCCTCAATCGTCGTGCACCGCGTCTGGTGGCGGGACACAGCGATGACCCACAGGAGGTCTTTGGGCCACTCACCGAAGCTTGGAACAGGATCATTACATCGCCTCTACCACCCAAGGTAGCTGGCTTCGTCAACGGCCTCGCCGGACGGACAGAGGTCGAACGTATCAATGCGATCATGACCTATATTCATAGCTACTATCGTTATCTGGGGGATTGGCAGGCGAGCGAGCGAGGTCATCAACCCTTCGACCTGGCGACGATTGTCAGCAATGGCTACGGCGACTGCAAGGATCTCTCTGTCTTGCTTGTCGCAATGCTCAACGCGGCGGGCGTTGATGCGAGGCCAGCGCTGGTTGAACGTGGCGCCTACGCTCAGACGCGGCTCCTGGCGGGGGGTGAGACGCTGGACCACGCGATCGTGCAGGCGCGCGTGAACGGCGAAATTTGGTGGCTTGACCCAACCAATCCCACCTTTTCCCCAGGCCTCACGCCTTCCGATATCGCTGACCGTTGGTCGATCGTGTTCAATAAGGACGGCAAGGTCAGCGTAGAGCAAACAACGCTTAGCCATCCTGCTGGCAACATCCAAGAATATCAGTTCGTCCTTAATCTGGCGGCGGACGGCCGCAGCACCGGCACGGTGGCAGCAAGCTATAGGGGAGCCACTGTCGCTGGGATTGCGGCGTCGGACATGAAAGAAGGTCCATCAGCGACTGATCGCATGTTCTGCGCCGAAGCCGCCGATCAATGCGATGTCAAGCGAGAAATATTAGGATATATCGCTCCAGATCGCTACGATTTGTATATCAAACTCAAATATCAGAATGCCGATCCAATCTCAGGAGAAAAACTGGTTCTACGTGGACGACCCAATTCTCTGGATATTGAGAACTATCAAAAATATATTAGCGATGAAAATCTCAATGATCTCAACATCGGTCCACCGGTCATCAAGAGAACGAGCGTCGTGTGGGCCAACAGCATACTGGAAGCTGTCCCAAAATCATGTGAAGCTAAATCCAGCTGGATCGACTTTTCAGCGAGTTGGGACAAGACAAGCGAAGGAGCGCCACGCTCGTCGTCAGTCATGACGATAAAGACCACGTGGCTCAGCCATGAGGATATCATCAGTGATGAGTTCAAGACCTTCTTGGCTGCAGCCAGGACGTGCTCAGCCTCGCTAAAGCAGGTGGTTACCTTGAAATAGCGGCACGCTGATCGGCGAAGGACGGATGAGGATATCCTCGCGGGGGTTCGCCGCCGCGCATCACGTCATGTCAACAATCACATTGCCGGCCTTCATCACAAAAACGACGTCACGGAAGGCCTCCCTGTCTTTGAGTGGATCGCTCCCAAGCGCAATCACATCGGCCACCAGGGAGGCCTCGAGTTGCCCGACCTCCTTATCGATCAGGAGCGTTCTCGCCGCCTGCGAGGTGGCGGCCCGAATGGATTGCGCGGCGGAGAGCCCGCCGCGCATCAGCCAGGAAATCTCCATCCACGTATCCTCGAAAGGCGTATCACGGACTCCCGCGTCGTTGCCGCAGACCATCGGCACACCGAGGGCGACGAACTTGCGGAAGTTTTCCACCATCACGTCGAACTGACGGAGCGCATGGGCTGCCTGGGCTGTGGCCGCTCCCTGTGCACGCACGGCGTCGAGTGAGCGGGTCGCGGTGGAGAGATTGGCCATCATCGCCGAGCCGCTGTCGCGCACAACGGCGGCAATGTCGGGATCATAACGGCGAACCATTATGCCTTCGGCGTCGCGTTCATAGAACGCACAATGTTCAAGACTATCCATGTGCGCCAGGGCTGAACGCCGGATGCTTTCGGTTGACAGCACGTGCGAGACGCTCGGCAGCTTGCGGCGCCGGGCCTCACTCGCGATGAGATCGAGCTTGTCCTGCGAAAAGACCGTCTGCACGGGATCAGACCCGGGCGTCATGGCGCCACCACTCGCCATCACCTTCACACTACGCCCGCCATCGGCCTCGATACGGTCGATATGCTTGAGGATATCGGCGTCGCTTTCGACGATCCCGTGCATGAAATGCAGATGGCCGGCGGGAACCGTCATAGGCGGACCGGAACACAGGATCGTTGGCAGCGGCACGGGCGCGAGATCGGGCCTGCGCGCCAGGGCGAGCATCGACCAGCTGGAGCCGCAGTCGCGAATCGTCGTCACCCCGCTCAAGAGCATGCGATGGGCATTGCCCATAGCCCGCATGAGCCGCTCCTCGCCGTTCTCCGCGTAGAACTCGTCGAGCGGCTTCGCGGACGCGCTGAATTCGAGATGCACATGGGTATTGATCAGACCGGGCAGCACATAGCGCCGTCCCATATCGATCACCCGGGCATCAGGCGGCGGTGTATCCGGCGCTTCGGCGCGGGCGGTGATGCGGCCGCCTTCGATGCGCAGCAGGCCGGGCATGAAGCGGCCCTCGCGGTCGCTCCAGAGATGGTCGGCGCAAATCCAGAAACTGTCAGTCATTGTCGATCATGGGGTTGAGGAGCCGGTAGACGACATCGACCAGCATATTGACGATGAGCACGAAGGACGAAGCGACGAGGAGCAGGCCCTGGATCACGGGATAGTCGCGTCGCAGCACGGCCTGCACACCCAGGCTGCCGATGCCGGGGAGCTGGAACAACGTCTCGGTGATGAAGGCGCCGCTCAGCAGCAGTGCCAGGGACAAGCCGATGATGGTGATGATGGTGATGATCGCGTTGCGGAATGCATGCTTGCCGATCACGATCCGTTCCGGCAGGCCCTTGGCGCGTGCCGTGCGGATGAAGTCAGCCTCCAGCACCTGCAACAGACTGGCGCGTGTCATGCGGGCAAGAAGCGCCGATTGCGACAGTCCGAGCGCGAGTGCCGGCAGGGCCAAGTGATGGAGCCAGGGCAGCAGCCCGTCACTCAGCGGCTCATAGCGGCCGATCGGGAAAAGCCTCCATTCCACGCCAAGCAGATAAATCAGCAGCATGCCGACGACGAATTCCGGGACGCTCAGGAATGTCAGCGACACGCCGATGGTCGAGGCATCCTTCCAGCTGTTCGGCGACAGGGCGGCGATGACGCCTAAGGGAACACCGACGACGATCGCGACCAGAAGGGCGAGAAGACCGAGACTGAAGGTGACGGGCAACCGCTCGATGATGGCATCGGCCACGGAGCGGCCAAGGAAGTACGAATTGCCGAGATCGCCGGTCAAAGAACCGGCGACCCACAGGCCGAGCTGTTCGACATAAGGGCGATCGAGGCCAAGCCGCGCACGCGCAATGGCCAGCCCCTCCGCGCCCGTATCCTGCCCGACAAACCCGGCGGCGGGATCGCCGGGGGTGGCGTGCACGATCACGAAGGAGAGGACGCTGACGGCGATCCACATCGGGATGAAGAGGATCAGCCGGCGCACGATCATGTTGAACATGGCAGGTCCCGCCGGCCCGGCTACTTCTTGGTCTGGGACACATCCCAGAAGCGCGGCGTGACGTAGAAGGGGATGTATCCCTTCAAAGTGGCGCGGGTGCCTTCCGGCTCGAAATAGTCACCGATGCGAATGACGGGCAGGTCATCCCAGACGATCCGCTGCACCTCCTCCCAGGCTTTCTTGCGCTGGTCGTCGGCTAAGCCCGAGTTGACCTTGGCGAGAGCGCCTTCCATCTCCTGGTTGCAATAGCCGAAGGCCGAGACCGTGCCGCATTGCAGGGAGGAGAGTGTCTGGAACGGGTCCAGCCGCGGGGACCAGCCGGTCTGATTGATGCCCCAATCCGCTTTCTCTTGTGCGCGCTTGATCTGGGAGGGCCAGTCCATCAACTCCAGCTTCACGTTGATGCCCGCCTTCTGCCACTGGGCCGCGAGCGCCTGGCTGGCCTTGAACATCCAGCTGTAGTTCTGGTTGGTAATGAAAACGATCGGCTCGCCATTATACCCGGCGTCGGCCAGAAGCTTCTTCACGGTATCGGCGCTCGGAGCGTTGTAGACCTGTGCCCCGGCTTCCGAATACCATTGCTTCTGCTCCGGGAAGAAGATGCTCGGCTGGACGCGGTAGTAGTCCTTGCGACCGAAAGAGGCGGCCTGCAGGATCTGCTCCGGGTTGATTGCTGCTTCCAGCGCCTTGCGGAAGGGCTTCTTCGCCACCCACGGATCCTTGTGATCGAGTTCGAGGAGGATCGCCCAGCGTGGCTTGACGATTTCGACCTTCACTGCCTTGTCGCCCTCAAGCTGCGGCACAGCGGTGATCGAGATCGCCTCGGCGAAGTCAAAATCACCGGTCTGCAGTCCGGCCACGCGCGCCGCTTCCTCGGGCACCGGCAGGAAGTTCACCTCGTCCGCGCAAGCCGTCCGCGCGCCGCCGAACCCTGTTGGCCCCTTGAAGCGCGGGTCTGTAATGTAGTCGGCGAATTTGGTCATGCTGATGCTGACGTCCGGTCGCCAGCGGTTGAGCTTGTAGGGGCCCGTGCCGATGATGTCGGCCCCGGTCACTTCCTTGTCGCCGTATTTGGCGACGATTTCAGAGGGGTAGATTGCCACCGTCGGCGACGGAATGGCGAGGTTGCTCAAAAAAGGGAAATCCGCTTTCAGAGTGAATTTCACCGTCTTCGGATCGACGGTTTCGACGGATTGCACGTTCTTGAAGCGACCAGCTCCGGGCGAGACCTTGAGGAACCGCTGGATCGAGGCGGTCACGTCTTCGGCGGTCATCGTCTTGCCGTTGTGGAACTTGATCCCGTCGCGCAGCGTAAAAGTATAAGTGAGGCCGTCATCACTGCGGACCCACTTCTCGGCGAGCTGCGGGATGACCTGATAATTATCGTCATAGGTGACGAGAGACTCAAACAAGTAGATCGCCACCTGACGGCTGGCGTTAGTCGTCGAAAGAATGGCATCCATGGTCGACGCGTTTGTCGTCATCGCGGCCTGAATCTTTCCGCCCTGAACCTCGCAGGCCGCATAGGCGACAGGCGAAGCACCGGCGAGCAGCAGACAGCCGAGCAATGCTGAGACAGGCATGTTTTTCACGTGAGTTCCCCTCTCTTGTCTTATGAGTTGTGGCAGATCAGATCGTGAGATCGTCCAATCCTGTGGCCCTGATGCGCGCTCGCTGGGGCGCAAATTCGGCAAAGCGCCTTGCTGCGCCCATGTCCTTGAGACCAATTCCGGTAATGACGCAGGTGATGGTAGCCTCGGGATCGACCTCGCCGCGGCGCGCCGCCGCTATCAGTGCCGCCGCCGCATAGGCGCCTTGCGGCTCCGCGAAGATGCCTTCCTTTGTGGCGAGCCAGGTCTGCGCCTCGGCGATTGCATCCGCACCGAGCGGCGTCAGCGTGCCTCCGGTCGCCCTGATCGCGCCGTCAGCCCAGTCGCCATCGAGCGGCAGGTAGTAGTCGCCCGAGGCGTAAGGCTCCTCATGCAGCTTGTCGATCGGCGCGAAGTTGCGATCGATCCGCTGGCCGCCATGGATGACGGGCATGGATGTTGCCTGCGAGAGGCCGACGAGCTCCTGGAAGCCCTTGTAAACGCCACCGAGCAGCCCCCCTCCCCCGACGCAGCAGTACATCACATCGGGCACCTGGCCGAGGCTCGCGGCAATCTCGAATGCGATGGTCTTCGTCCCCTCAACCATGAACGGATTGACGGGTCGCGCCGAGATCATGGGGACGATGTCACGGGCTGCGCAAAAGGCGCCGAGATCGGCATAGAGCTGCCAGTAGCGGCGGACATGGCCTGGTGTCGGCGCGGGCACCAGATAGAGCTGGGCACCATAGACACTGATCTGGTCCCGCTTGCCGTCGGCGGTATCCTCGGCCACCAGAACGATGGCGTCATAGCCCGCCTTGGCGCAATAGGCGGAAAGCGCGTTGCCGACATTGCCCGACGATACCGTGGCGTAGCGGTGCCGCCCCCAGGAGCGGCCCATGCTGATCGCGACCGACATCTGGCGGTCCTTGAACGAACCGGTCGGGTTTGATCCTTCCAGCTTGAAGAACAGATTCTTCAGCCCCAGTTCGCGGGCGAAGCGCTCTGAGCGCACGAGTGGTGTATTGCCCTCGCCGATACTGACCACATGCGATTGGTCGAAGGGCGTCAGCACCGCGCCGAAGCGCTCCCACATCGAGCCGGCCGTCTTCCAGCGCGCGCCAAACGCCTCAGCCGCCGCCTTGAGATCGAAGGTCACGCTCAGCTCGCCGCCGTCGTCCGGCGCACGCAAGATCGGACCGAGAGGGTATCGCACGCCGGTCTTCACATTGGTCAGCCAAGCGCGGTTGAGATCGTCGGTCATCGGGATAGCCATTCGTTGGACATTTGCCAGGGAACCGTCATCGGAGAGATAGGATCTCGCGGCCGCGCACCATCACCCATGCGGGGGTGCGGAAGGCTGCGGGATTCTCGAGAGGATTATCGGCGAGGGCGATAAGGTCGGCGCGCAGCCCAGCGCGGATCGCGCCGGCCTCGTGGTCTATCCGCATGGCGCGGGCCACGATGGTCGTGGCGTTGCGGATGGCCTGCAGCGGTGTCAGTCCCGCCTCGACCATCATGACGATCTCTCGCCATGTCTCATCGAAAGGCGTCGCGGCCGTGCCGGCATCGGTGCCGCAGATCATCGGGATGCCCTGATCCGCCATCTGCTTGAAGATCTTCATCATCCGCCGCTCCTGCGCGAGACGGAAATGCTCATGGGGCGTGCCCTCGCCTGTCGCCCGCACCCCCTCCAGGGCCTTCGTGCTGGCGGCGAGCCCCATCATTACGGCCGAACCACTGGCGCGGATCGCGTCTGTGACATCCTGGCGATAGACCCGCTCCAGCCAGCCCTCGCTGGTGCGCTCGAAGAAGGCGCAATGCTCGATGCTGTCGAAGCCGGCGCGAGCGCTACGAATGGTGCCTTCGGACGACAGGCAGTGGGAGACCGTCGACATGTCGAGGCTGCGCGCCTCCTCGACCAGCGCGGTGAGCTCAGCCAGCTCAAAGGCCGCGACTTCAGGCAGGGTGCCCGGTGTCATCTGGCCGCCGGTCGCCATGACCTTGGCGCTGCGGGCGCCGGCGGCGCGGGTCCGGCGCACGAGGGCTCTCACCTCGTCGCTGGTCGTCGCCTCGCCGCCCATATAGTGGAGATGCCCGCAAACAGCGGTAATCGGTGGGCCGCACATCAGGAGGTTGGGCAGGATCGCCTCCTCCCTTGCCGCCGCCAGCATCGCCTGCATCACCGGAATGTCGGAGCCACAATCGCGCGCCGTGGTCACGCCGCTCAACGCCATGACGCGCGCGTTCTCCAGCGCCCGCGCGACGCGCTCTTCCGGCGATTCCGCCAGATAGACCTCACGCACATTGTCGGTGCCGTTGAAGGCGAAATGAACATGGCTATTCATCAAGCCTGGAAAGACGAAGAGGCCGCCGAGATCCAAAACCTCCGCCCTCGCGGCGGCGGGGTGCAGGGCGATCTCCGCGTGCGGGCCGACAGATGCGATCGTGCCGGCTTCGACAAGGATGTCCTGACCGGGCAGGAGTTCGCCTTGCTCATCGCGGAAAACCGCGGCTGAACGAATGAGCAGGGCATCCGTCATTACTGCCTCCTTTTGGGATCGATCGCCTGGCCGAGCCCATCGCCGAGGAGATTGAGCGAGAGAACCGTGAGGCCGAGGGCGAGGCCCGGGTAGAAGATGAGCCATGGCGCTTGCTGGAAGCTCGATCGCGCCTCGCCCAAAATATTGCCCCAGCTCGGCTCCGGCGGCTGCAGGCCGAGGCCGACAAAGCTCAACCCGGCCTCGCCGAGTATGGCATAGGCGAAGAGGAAGGTTTCCTGCACCATGAGGGCCGGAAGGATCCCCGGCAGGATGTGCACGAGCAGAACGCGCGGACGCGACACGCCGATCGCCTCGGCGGCCTCCACATAGGTCTGCTTGCGCAGGACGAGCGCTTCGCCGCGTACGATCCGCGCCGTGCGCGGGATATAGACGAGCGACAGGGCGAGCACGACATTCAACGCCGTATTGCCGAAAGCCGCCAGAATGGCTAGCGCGAGAAGCAGTGCCGGAAAAGCCATCAGCACGTCCATCGAGCGCATCAAGAGGCCATCAAGCCTGCGGACCGTGCCGGCGACGAGGCCGATGACCGTGCCCACGACAGCCGTGACGAGCATCACCAAAGCACCGATCGCGAGGCTGTTATGGCCGCCGTAGACGATACGTGCCAGCAGGTCGCGGCCCAACGCATCCGTGCCGAGCCAATGCTCGGTGGAGGGTCCGGTCAGGATCATCGCATAGTCGAGCGTCTCCGCGTCGAGGTGAACGACGATCGGCAGACCCAGCAAAAGGACAAAAATGACCGCGAACAGGACGCCGCCCGTGAGCAGCGGAAGGTTAAGGCGTGGAAAGCGCCGCCTTTTAACTGCCTGATCTGCGCTTTCCGCCATGACCATGGTCTTGCCCCCAACAGCCGCAACCGGCCGTTATATGCATCCCAGAGTTCGGATCACCCAACCTTGTCTTGACGTAGGCCGACCTCGACACAGGTACATCTACGCGAGACCGGTTTGATCCAGGCCTTGTCATTCCGGTCCAGTGCTACCCAGTCGCAGTATTATCCATGCAATGGTCAAGACTACGCCAGGCAAGACCTTCTTGCGCCCACGTCCGCCGCGAATGCCCACCGTCCGAATATCGATGCCGCCCTGCTTCGCCAGGAAATCTGCCTAGCGACATGCGTTGCCGCATCATCACATGTCCGGACGCTGTCGCGTGCTTCTTGCCAAGAGACAACCGGAGTCGGAACGAAGAACAAGGGCTAATAGACCTCCGCTCTGTCTTGTATATGGGACATTGTGTCCGTATTATAGACACAATAGAGCTACGCATCCATGTTTGCAAGGCTGAGGGCAAGGCTCACGGAATATCCCAATCTTAATCCCGGGGGACAGCTGTGAACAATGAAACACAGCGATCGACCGGCATCGGCCGAACGATCGATATTCTGGAATATTTGAACCGCGAGCGCAGCCCGGTTGGAATTGGCGATCTCGCGCGGGCGCTCAACGCGCCACGTTCGTCGATCTACAGCATCGTCGGCCGGCTCGCGGAGGCGGAAATCCTGCAACTCGATCGGGACAACAATGTCTTCTTCGGCCGGGCGGTCTATCTCTATGGCGATGCCTATCTCGCGTCGCAGCCGTTGGTGCGGCTTGGACGCGACGAGGTCATCAGATTGTCGCGGGAAACCGGGGAGACGACACAGCTGTGCATGCTCGTCGCCGCGAAATATACCGTCGCCTTCATGCATCCCGGCGCCAGCCTCTTCCGCATCAGCTCGGAAGCAGGCGTTCTGGTACCCATCCCCTGGACAGCATCGGGCAGGCTTCTGATGGGTGGGATGAGCGACCGCGAGATCCGGGACCTCATCCCTGAGGAAGACTACGTCCTGCCAAACGGCGCGGTTATCGATCCCGCCCAATTCATCCGGGAAGTGCGGAAAGCCTGCGCCGGCAATGTCATGGAGACGTCCGGGCTTTCGGACCCCTATACCACATGCCTTGCGTCCGCGGTCTTCGACCACATGCGGATGCCCGTTGCCACCATTTGCTTCATGGTGCCGGCCAATACGCCCAACACACGCAAGCAGGAATTGCTCCAGTTCCTCAAGCAAAGCGCGGACAAGGTCTCGCAGTCTCTCCTTAGGCCCTCCAGATAAGCACAGGAAGATCCTATCGATGGCGCCCGAATTGGCAATGGGCGCCCGTACAGAGACACTCTATCCACATCGATCCTCCGAAGATGAGCATTCAGCATCGCCCGATCGAAAGAAGACCTGGGCCGCCGCACCAGGGCTTCCCGTGAAACGACGTGCACAGAGCGGCAGCATCTCGATCAACGGATTGGGAATGGGAACGCGGACGATGGCCATTGCGGCACGCGCTCACTAGACTAACCTGATGTGTATGTTTTTTCTGCAGAATGAACGGGAGACTGTTGGCCACAATGAGCGGATCGACACAATCATCGAATACCCCCGCCGCACCAGCCTTCTCCTTCCATCGCTATGCGGTGGGTAATGCGACCATCGTAGCCGTGTTCGACGGCCGGAATCCCATCCCCCTGGCGGACGGCTTCGTGCCGAACGCATCACGCGCTGAAGTCAGCGCTGCATTGGTCGCGGGCGGCGGCGATCCCGATATCGTGCCGATCACCTTCACGCCCATCGTCATCGAGAATGGGTCGCGGCGGATCGTGATCGACACGGGCATTGGTGAGGCGAATATCGAGCCGAGCGGCGGAAAGTCCGGCTGGTTCCAGACCAATCTCGCGGCCGCCGGCATCGACCGGCGCGAAATCGACACCGTTATCATCTCACATTTCCACGGCGACCATATCAACGGTCTCCTGACCCGCGATGGCCATCGCGCCTTTCCCAATGCCGAGATCCTCGTGCCGCAGGCGGAATGGGACTTCTGGATGGACGACGCGCGGATGGCGGCCGCACCGGATGACCGCGCCAAGGCAGCTTTCGCCAATGCCCGGCGCGTGTTCGACCACTTGAACCGGGCGGTCACTCCCTACGCCTGGGACCAGGAAGTAGCGCCTGGCATCACCGCCGTTGGCACGCCGGGCCACACGCCCGGCCATACCTCGTTTCGCGCGACATTCAATGGAGAGACTGTGTTTGTCCAGTCGGATGTCACCAATCTTCCGGCACTGTTCGCGCGCCACCCGCACTGGCGCGCCGCTTTCGATTACGATGGCGAAATGGCTGTCGCCACGCGGCTCAGGATCTACGAGGAACTCGCAGCCGAAGGCACCCGGGTACAGGGCTTTCACTATCCCTTCCCGGGACTGGCCCGGCTGGAAAAGCTCCCCGATGGCTTCAATGCCGTTCCCGTGACGGATTGATCGTCGCCGGGGTAAACCGGCGGTCAGACAGCCCGCCAGACAGCCGGGTCAGTAGCCGCCATCGTGCCGAGGCAGTCATAGACCGCATCGGCACGGAAGGCATATTCCGCTTCGATCTCGGGCGTCAGCGCCACGCCCAGCCCCGGCGCCGTCGGCGCCCGGAGTTGGCCATCGACGATCGATGGCGGGGCGACCATCAAAACGTCGCGCAGGGCAAAGCCCGGCATCGGCCATTCTGCGAGATGCGCGCCGCCGGCGAAAGCCGCCGCATAATTGGCGCCGAGGCAAACGGCACCGCCCCAGTTGTGCACCACGGTCTCCACGCCCGCCCGCCGCGCCGCGGCAAAGACGTCCATGGTTGCGCCGATGCCGCCCAACACCGTCGCATCGGGCTGGACGATGTCGTAGAGGCCATCCGCCACGCGCTCGCATAATTCGTCAGGCGTCGTCGCGATCTCACCGCCCGCGATCTTCGTCGCGAGCCGCCCCCGCAGGAGCCGGTATGAGCCGATATCCGCCGGACCGAGCGCCTCTTCAAGGAAAGCGATGCGGCACGCGGTCCGCCCGTGGACGGCCTCGACGAAGGCGATGACGTCGCTCGCGGTCTGTGCCGGATTGGCGAGGTTCTGCGTCATGTCGATGGCGACCGCGATACCGGCCTCGCCCGCGCGCTCCATGGTCCAGACAGCCTTGTCGACCTCATCGCGCCGCGCGCGGATCTTGAACAGCCGGATGCCCTTCGATGCCAGAAGATCGATCTCGGCCAGCATGGCGGCAGGCGTCATGGAATCGCCACCGCTGCCATAAAGGGCTATCCGCTCGACGGTGCACCCGCCGAACAGTTCCAGCGCCGGCCCGCCGAGGCGCTTGGCCTTGGCGTCCACCAGCGCGATTTCAAAGGCGGAGAGGACATGGCGGGCAGCGCCCGTGAGGCTCCAGTAGTCGGTCATCCGGCTGAGGTCGACGAGGCGTGCACTGATGGCGTCCCCCTCCCGGCCGATGACCGTGGGCGCCAGCAGCTTGGCAATCTCGACGAAGACAAGCGGGGCGAAGACCGCGAGATACCCTTCCCCGAGGCCCGTCGAGCCGTCCGCGAAGGTGATCTCCACCATGCCGACAGTGCGGTAGCCCGACCTCAGGTGCCGACGGCGCTCGAGATTGTCCGCATCCGCATAGGGCGCGCTGAGAAGAACCGGGCGGACGGCGGTAATGATCGGCATCAGATGAAAAGCTCCGGCACGGCCTGCCGGGCGATGGGGCGCAGACGCCGCGCCTCGCCGGCATCGATGAAACGATAGGGACGGCGCAGACGCGTGCCGACAGGCGCCCAATCGCCGATTTCAGCCAGCAGCTTGTCGAGTGCGGCGTTGGAATAACCATGGTCACCGCGGAACGGCCAGATATGCGTGTCGATGAAAGCCTGCAGGCGTGCCTCAATATCGAGGCAGGTGGCGATATCAGTCGCCATCAGGTCGGTCCAGCGTTGCGCACCGCGCGGGTTGAGGCAGGCAACATTGGAGAATGCACCGGCTGCCACGCCCTCGCGCATGCCGGTCGCCAGATGATGCCCCGGCACGAACAGGGAGATACCCCCGAGATGCTCCCGCGCGCTCGCGTACCAGGCGGCATCGCCGTCACCGAGCTTGACCGCCTCGACCGTTGGCGCCCGCGACAGCACCCACCGCAATTCGGGCGGCGTCAGGACGCGCTTGGCATGCGGCGGATTGTAAAGCACCAGCGGCACCCCCCCTCGCCTCCTCGGCGATGAGCGCGAGATAGTCGACAGCCTCCGCGTCGGTCAGCGGCCACCAATCCGGCAGGATCACCTGGATGGCGCGCGGCTTGAGCGCAACGGCCCGGGCGACGCGCTGACGGCTCACCATCGGATCCGAGTGGCACGCGCCGATGACGAAGGGCATGCTGGCGGCCGTGCAGGCGCTCGCCAGCGTCTCCTGCACGCGGCCGTATTCCTCTTCCGTCTGATTGTGGAACTCGCCCGCCGTGCCGTTGGAATAGATGCCGTCGACCCGCGCATCGATCAGCACATCGATCTCGGCTCTGAGACGGCCGAAATCGATGCTGTCATCATCGGCGATCGGCAGCAGCAGGGTTGCCCAGTTGCCGCGCAGCCGCGTCACCATCGCGCTTGTCTCCATCACGGCTTGCGGATGGCGGCGAAGGGTCGACCGCGCTTCAGCACTCCACGCTCGAGGAAGATGCGCGTGATCTCTTCCTCCGCTTCCTTGAACACGTTGGAATTGCGCCCTTCGAGCCCGCGCGGCCGTGGAATGTCGATGTCGATGATCCGATCGATCCGGCCGGGGCGTGGCGACATGATGACGACGCGATCCGAAAGAAGCACGGCCTCATCGATCGAGTGCGTGATGAACACGACCGTCTTGCCGGTGGCGAGCCACAGTTCCTCCAGGTCGACACGCACCTGCTCGCGCGTCAGAGCGTCGAGCGCCCCGAGCGGCTCGTCCATCAGCAGGAGCGAGGGATCATGGATCAGCGCCCGCGCGATCGAAGCACGCTGCTGCATGCCGCCTGACAACTGGCGCGGGTAGACGTCCTCGAAGCCGTTGAGGCCAACGGCGGCCAAGAGATCGATGGCACGATCGCGATAAGCCGATGGATCAAGCCCGCGCAACTCCGGCTGCAGGAGCAGGTTGTCGATGACGCTGCGCCACTCCAGAAGAACCGGCTTCTGGAAAACGATCCCGACATCGGTGATGGGCTGGCTGACGGCCTTGCCGGCCACCGAGATCTGGCCGCCTGATGTCGGCATCAGGCCTGCGATCAGCCGCAACAATGTGCTTTTGCCGCAACCGGAGGGACCGACGATCGAGACGAACTCACCCTTGGTAATCTCGAGGTCAATATCGAGGAGCGCCTCGACGCGGCGCCCCTCACTGTCGAAAATCTTCGAGACGCCTTTGACGACGATGCCGGCGTCCTGCGTATTTGAGGCGAGCGTTGCCGCTGCTGTCATTCCGCGCTCCGATATCCCGTAGCGTGCATTGGTGTCCGCGCCCTTGCGCTCGAAGATCGCAACATTGCTCATTGGGGAACGAATTCGTTGGTATAGAAGGCCGTCAGGGGCTTGTCGGTCTTGATGCCGCGATAATCCTTCTGCACCTGCAGCGTCATCTGCCAGTCCTTCTCGGCGCCGAAGCCAAGCGGCTTGTCCTTGTTGTTCTCCGAGCGCAGCGCGCCGATCACGTCCGTGAGCTGCTTGCGGAAGGCGGCTTCCGAACTCGTCGGCTTGACAGCGAGGCAAGCCTTGACGACGTCATCGGGATTCTTGATGGCGTGGTCCCAGGCGCGCTGGGTCACCGCGATGAAGCGCTTCACCAGGTCCGGGTTGCTCTCGACCAGGTCGGACTTGGTGGCGACGGAGGATGAAATGGTGTTCACACCGAGCTCGGGATAGGTGACCGCGTGATATTTGAAGCCACGGGCCTCGAGATCCGGGACGCCGTCGAGACCGATGAGAATGGCGTCGACCTGCCCGCTCATCAGCGTCGCATATTGCGCAGCCGGGTCGACAGTCAGGATCTTGACGTCATCGGACTTCAGATTGTTGGCGGCCAGCACCGCCTGGAACATCTGCAGCGCGCCTGAGCCGGCGAGCGTCACATACTGCTTGCCTTTGAGATCGGCGACCGACTTGATCGGCTTGTCCGCTGGCGACACGACAGCGAGCAGGCTCTTGTTGATGAGGCTGTAGACGGACTTCACCGGCAGGCCGCGTGCCACGCCGGCAATCACGACGGCTGGATCGACGAGGCCGAAGGTATCCGTGCCGGCGGCGACGAGCTGGGCCGTATCAGCCGAGCCGCGCCCCTCGCCAATCTCCTTGATCTCGATGCCCGCTTCCTTGAACCAACCCTTGTCGCGGGCCATGTGCCATGGGCAATGCCAGCCGTTAAGGATCGTATTCAGGCGCAGACTGACCTGATCGGCGGCTTGGGCGACGGATGTCGAAAGCATCAAACCGGCGGCGATCGCCGCGAAAGCCGTTATATTTGGTGATACTTTTCTCGATGCCATGGTCGTTTCCTCTCGGGTGTTTTTCTTTGCGATCTATATTACCATGTGCGCCATCGAACAGGCGTCTTCTTCTTTGCGTGCGGAATCACTGCCGCGTCATCGGACCAGTCAGGCGTTGACCGGCACGGGATCGCGCTGTGAGACGTGCCACGGGATGGTGAAGCGCTCCACCGCCTCGACGAAATAATAGACGATGATGCCGACGAGGCTGATGACGAAGACGCCGGCAAAGACCATCGGCGTGTCGAGCTCACCGCGCCACTCGAGCAGGAGGTAGCCGAGCCCCCGGTCCGACGCGATGAACTCGGCGACGACGGCGCCGGTCGAGGCGAGCGCGACACCGACTTTGAGACCGGTAAAGATCTGCGGCAGCGCCTGCGGCAGCTTGATCTTGCGGAACATCGTCCAGGTCGAGGTGCCGGTCGAGCGCGCGAGATCCATGATGTCCGGGTCGACCGCGCGGAAGCCGGCAACCGCGCTCAGTGTAATGGGGAAGAACGCGAGCAAGAACACCAGCATGGTCTTCGGCGTGTAGCCGAACCCGAACCACACGATGAACAGCGGCGCGATGGCGATCTTCGGAATAACCTGGAAGACGAGCATGATCGGCTCGACCGTATCCTCGACGACGCGCGAGGATACGATGGCGAGCGCCAGCGGGATCGATATGACGATGGCGATGAAGTAACCACCAAGCATCACGGACGTGGTGATCCAGGTCGCGGCCAGTGTCCGCTGCCATTGGCCGAGAAAGGCGGTGAAGACCTGTGACGGCGGCGGCAAGAGATAATCCGGGATCGCGAGCAGGCGCGGCGCCATCTCCCAGGCGATCAGGATGATCATCAACGTCATCAGGACGAGCTTGCGCCGCTTGAGGAAGGCCATCAGCGCGTTTGGCTTGGGCGGGGCGGCCTGCGCGCCGCCCACATGCGTGCTCGCCTCGTCGGGTGAGGATGGAGACACCTGTCCTGCGGTTTGCCCTGTCATGCGCCCTTCCCTGCCGGATGCCACGCCATGCGTTCCGCGACCCAGCCGCCTGGGGCCTGCCGCGTCGCATGGTCGTCGTGCCGTCCTTATGATCTTTCCAGATCTTTTCTCTTGGTTTTGGTATAACACCTTGACGGCATGATGGTGTCAAGGGCAGACTGCACGAACTTCGCAAGAGGGCCGGGAGAACACGGTCCAAGGCTCGGGAAACGCAAGCGGAAAGGGCGAAACGTTGCATCAGGACGTGGCGCAGTTGTTCGATCTGAGCGGCAAGGTCGCCTTGGTGACGGGCGGGGCCAGCAAGCTCGGCCGCGATGCGGCTGATATTCTCGCCGCGGCAGGCTGTTCCGTTGCCGTGACGTCCCGTGACGCTGAAAAAGCGCGCCGTTCAGCCGCGGAGATCGCCGATCGCTACGGTGTCCGAACCGTCGGCATTGCCCTCGACCAGAGCCAGTTCGAGCCGGTGCGCGAAGCCGTCGCGGCCGTCGCGGACTGGTCGGGTGGGCGGCTCGATATCCTGGTCAACAACAGCGGCGGCGGCTCGGGGGGCAGCGTCGCCCGTCTGTTCGAGCGCGACCCGGCTGATATCGACGCCCTCATCCGCACAAATCTCACCGGCGCGATCTATTGCTGCCGGGAAGCCGGGCGCCTCATGGCGGAGCAGAGTTCCGGCCGCATCATTTCGATCGCCTCAATCGCCGCCTATGTCGGGCGAGACCGCTCGACCTACGACCGCAATGGCCTCGCCGGCCAGCCGGTGGACTATGCCGCCGCCAAGGCGGGCATTCTCGGCCTGACGCGCGACCTTGCGGCCTATCTCGCGCCGATGGGCATAACCGTCAATGCGATATCGCCTGGAGGCTTCGAGCGGCCCGACATGCCGCGCGGCTTCGTCAAAGACTATTCCCACCTGACCGCGCTCGGCCGCATGGGCCGTGACGGCGTCGACCTCAAGGGAGCGATCCTCTTCCTGGCTTCGCCCGCATCGAGCTATGTGACGGGGCAGGACATTCTCGTCGATGGCGGTTTCACGCTATGGAAATAGGCGCGGTATGAGTGAATCGGATCAAAAGCTCGGCCCCATCGCACGGCGCAAGCTGTCGGACGAGGTCGTGCAGCGGCTTGAAGCGGCTATCCGCGATGGCACATTCCCGCCGGGATCGCCGCTGCCCTCCGAGCGTGAGCTGATGACGCTCTTCGGCGTCGGCCGCCCCTCGATCCGCGAGGCGCTCTATGCGTTGCAACGCATCGGCCTTGTTCGGCTCGCCACAGGCGAGCGCCCGCGCGTGACAGAGCCCACGGCGCGGCAGGTGCTGCGGGAGCTCGACAGCACGGTCCGTCACTGGCTGGAGCAGGCCGACGCCGTCCGGCATTTCGAGCAGGTGCGCCTTTTCCTAGAGATGGGCCTGGTCCGCTACGCCTGCGCCAACGCCACGGACCAGCAAATTGCCGTGTTGCATGACGCATTGAAGCGCAACGAGGCGGAGATCGGCAACGAGCGGCAATTCGCGCTGACTGACGCCGCCTTCCACCGCGTGCTGGCTGAAATGCCGGCCAACCCCGTTTTCGTCGCCATGCACGATGCCGCAGTGGAATGGATCATCGGGCAACGACCGCCTCTCAATGACCCCGAGACCAACAATCGCATGAGCTATGCCGGGCATCTCGCCGTGTTCGACGCCATTGCCGTGCGCGATGCCGAGGCGGCCGCGGAAGCCATGCGCCGGCATCTTGAGGAAGCCTACAACCGCTACGCCCGCAACTGAGCCGGATGGCCCGGGCAGACATCATCCAAGGAGATTATCCGTGACCCAGTCCCCGGCCCAGAAGTTCGGTGGCATCCTATCGGCGCTCGTTACGCCCTATCGCGCGGATTTCAACCTGAACGAAGATATCATCGCCGGCCTCATCGACCATGAACTCGGCCAGGGCGTGGCGGGCTTTTATGTGGGAGGCAGCACGGGCGAGGCCTTCCTGCAGTCGCCGGAGGAACGGGGGCGCCTGATCGCCGCTGTCGCCCGCGCGGCACGCGGACGCGGCACGCTGATCGCCCATGTCGGCACCATCGCCACCGAGGACACGCTCAGCATCGCCCGATCGGCGGCCGATGCCGGATTTGATGCCGTATCGGCCATCCCGCCATTCTATTACGATTTCTCCGCGGCCGAATTGATCGCGCATTACAAGGCACTGGCGGCGGCGACGCCACTTCCTGTGATCGTCTATAACTTCGGCGGCCGCACGGGCAAGCTCGGGCCGAACGAGATCCTGCAACTGCTCGATGATCCCCGTGTCATCGGCATCAAGCACACCTCGCAGGATTTCTTCCAACTCGAACGCTTCAAGACCCATCGTCCCGACGCCGTGATCTATAACGGCTATGACGAGATGTGCCTTGGGGGGCTGGCCATGGGTGCCGATGGCGCCATCGGCACCACCTACAACTTCATGGGCCATCTCTTCGTCGCACTCTACAAGGCCTTCCAGGAAGGTCGCATGGCCGACGCGCTCGCCCTGCAGAAGCGCGCGAATCGCGTCATCGAAGTCCTGATCGACGTCGGCGTGTTCCCGGCCACCAAGGGCTTCCTGAAGCTTCAGGGCTTCGACTGCGGCGAATGCCGCGCGCCCTTCCGCCGGCTCGAGGCCAGGGACTGGCAGAAGCTCGAGGCCTGCGTCGCCGAGTACCTGCGCGACTGAGCCGAACGCGTGACCGCGGCGCGCGCCCTCCCCCGCGCGCCGGGAGCGGGCTGGGATGGGGCGGGGCCCGCATGCTATGTCATTCCCGGCGGCCGGTGGAATCGGCCGGGACGGGAATCCGTGAACATGGCGCGTGCGTGGGGGGCACAGAGAATGTTCGTGGCTTCCGGGTTCGGCGCTCCGCGTCGGAAACTCAACGCCTCATTTGTACCGGCTGAACACGAGGGCCGCATTGACCCCACCGAAGCCGAAGGCATTGGACAGCACATGATCAACCTCGGCCGGGCGCGCTCCATCGGAGAGCAGGTCGAAGCCCTCGGCTTCCGGCATCGGCTGGTCGATATTGAGGCTCGGGGGGAGCATCTGGTTCTGAATGGCAAGAACCGAAAAGACCGCCTCTATCGCGCCAGCAGCGCCCAACATATGCCCCGTCGCTGATTTGGTCGATCCGACAGGTATTTTACTTCTGCTCGCGCCAAAGACGGCCTCGAGTGCGGCCAGTTCAGCCGCATCTCCAACCGGTGTCGAAGTGGCATGGGCATTCACGTAGCCGACAGCATCACCATCAACACCGGCCATTGTAAGTGCGATCCGCATCGCGCGCGCGGCCTCGCGACCATCCGGCCAGCCGGCCGTGACGTGATGGGCATCGGTCGTGGTGCCGTAGCCCGACAAGATTGCGAGCGGACGGGCGCCACGCCGCTCCGCATGGCTGAGCCGCTCGATCACCAGCATGGCGGCCCCCTCCGAAAGGACAAAGCCATCGTGATCGACATCGAAGGGACGCGAAGCCCGATGGGGTTCATCGTTGAAATTGAACGACAGCGCCTTTGCTGCGGTAAAGCCACCAATGGCAACGGGATCGACGCAACCCTCCGTACCGCCGCATAAGGCAATGTCGGCCTCGCCCGCGCGGATCATCCGCAAAGCGTCCCCTATGGCCTGCGCTGAAGCAGCGCAAGCCGTGACAGGCGCGCCCGCTGGTCCATTGAAACCGAAGCGGATGGAGATCTGCCCGGCGGCGAGATTCGGCAGAAACGACGGCACGACAAAAGGCGAAAGGCGGCGGACCCCCGCTGTCCGAATGGTCTCGGTCGCGCCCGTGATCGCGGGAACACCGCCGACCCCGGTTCCAACGACCGTGGCGGTGCGCATCTTCTCCGCGGAGCCTTCGGGATGCCAGCCTGCTTGATCCAGCGCCTCGATGGCCGCCGCCATCGCGTAGTGGATGAACAGATCGGTTCTGCGCAATTCCCGAGGATCCATCGACGCTTCCGGGTCAAAGCCTTCGGGGTCCTCCGCCCGGCTTGGCACGAGGCCGGCGATCCTGCATTTCCACCCTTCCGTTGCGAAGCGTGTGTTCGTCCTGATTCCGCTCTGTCCGGCAACAAGCCTTTTCCAGTTCGTTGCAACACCAGCGCCGAGGGGGGACACCGCACCAAGTCCGGTTACGACAATAGGTTCCTGCATCGAGCGCCCTTTTTGTGTATATACACATCACTAGCATATAAGAAGATCAAGGCAATCCCCCCCGGGGGGTTCTTACTCCTGCGACAGATGCCTGCTAACCCGAAGATAGGCCTCCACGTCTTGGTCCGAAAGACCTTCCGTGAGCCTGGCTCTGGGCCGTTGCCACTCGAGCAGGAGGCGATCCAGCAGGATGTCGCCTTGCTCAGTGAGTTCGCAAACGCGCGTGTTCCCAACTTTACCCGCGACACGTCGCACGAGCCCCTTTCGATCGAGGAGATCAAGGTTCCGGATCAGGCTGGTCCGATCCACGAGCACC
Source organism: Hyphomicrobiales bacterium (assembly GCA_930633525.1). Classification (NCBI taxonomy): domain Bacteria; kingdom Pseudomonadati; phylum Pseudomonadota; class Alphaproteobacteria; order Hyphomicrobiales; species Hyphomicrobiales bacterium. The sequence goes on along the minus strand of CAKNFP010000001.1, from coordinate 1,665,686 downwards.
CGCTGCGCCAAAGTCGCAACGGGCTCGTCCGGGTGGAAGCGAATGGCCGCGAGCAGTGAAAACTGCTGAACGGTTACACCGAAAGGTTTCAACCTCGCGTCGTTCCGCCTCAGCAGTGAGCGCGCGGCGGCAACGGTATTCAGAACGAGGCATTGTGAGAGATCGTCTGGTAGAGGCATAGTGAACGCTACCACAACCTCTGTCGGTCGGGTTATGGGATTGACCTATCTTTGAAGGCGGGAAATGCGAGCGGCGATAGAACGCTCAACAACATGGCGCGCTCATCGTTTCGCCCCTCTCATGCCGCATCGCCAAAGGCGAGGGCATGGCGCCTGACACACTCTGCCTTTACAGCTGCCGCTCGATCGCGCGGCGCGTCAGGCTTTCCAGAAAATCGAGCAGGCGGGAGACAGCATCGGCCGCATCCTTCGCAGAACCGGCGGCGATCGCCTGCAGGATATCGTTGTGTAGCGCCGCCGCGACGGTGAAGCTGCCCGTGTCCTGAATATAAGCGTACCAGAATCGGCGGGACAGTCCGAGTACCAGCCCCATGGTGCGGGTAAGCATCTGATTGCGCGAAGCCTTGGTGCGAATGTCGTGGATCGCCCGGTTGGCGCTGAGATAGGCGCGCTGGTCGCCACGCTCCGCCGCCGCCGTGATCTCATCGGCCAGGCGCAGCATCTCACGACGCTCGTCAGGCGTCGCGCGTTCGGCAGCGAGCCGGGCCACCAGATCCTCCAGTGGGCGTCGCACTTCCAGAAGTTCGAGCTGCCGCATCACGTCGACAGGCGTCACCAGCGCGCCACGCCTTGGGTGGATCTCGACGAACCCCTCCAGCTTCAACCGCTGCAGCGCCTCGCGAATGGGCGTGCGGCCGCAGTTGAGTTCATCGGCGAGCTGGTTTTCGGAAATCATCGAGCCCGGGAGAAGCTCGCGCGTCACGATCATTTCCTCGATCCGGCGATAAGCGATTTCCGCGAGCGAATCCGTGGCCTGGTCTACCGGTGATGTCGTCAGATCGGTCATCCAAATACGATTCTCAAGGCTCCAACTGTCTGCAATATACCCCTTGACGGGCCTGTTCGGCAACTGATATGTCAGATGCCGACAAAACTGCCATGTCAGCTGACGACCAAGGTCCGACAGCACGTGGACAGGCCGCAAGAGCTGTCGCCGCCGCACACCCGGCTGCGCAAGGGAGACGTCGCTGTGGATGTTCGTTCACGCCTGCGCATCGACACGGATATCATCGTCGCCGGTGGAGGAGCCGCAGGCGTCGCCGTTGCGGTGACTGCCGCCCGTGCCGGCCTGCGCGTGACTTTGGTGGAACGCTATGGCTTCTGCGGTGGCGGCGCGGTTGCGGGGCTGTCCGGGACCATCTGCGGGCTCTACGAAGCGACGGACAATCGTCAGGCCGCGCCACGGCAGGTTGTCTTCGGCTTCGCGGACGAATTCGTGCAGGCGCTTGATGCACGCGGTGGCCTCACCGAGCCCCTGCCCTACGGCATGACCTGGACACGAGTCCATGACCCGCTCATGTGGCGGGAAACGGCCGATGAGCTACTTCGCGACGCCGGGGTTGATGTCATCTACCACGCCACCGTCACCGGTGTTCTTTGCGAGGGTGGGGACCAGATCGAGGGCGTAGCACTCTGGACCAAGCAGGGCCCGGTCGATGTGCGCGCCGCCGTCACGATCGATGCTAGCGGCGACGCCGATCTCGTCGCCATGGCGGGCTTCCCCTCGTTCATCGGCGACCAAGGCCGCGTCCAGAACCCGAGCATGATCTTCCGCATGCTGGGTGTCGACACCGAGCGCTTCGCCGCCGCCTACGGCCATGACACGATCATGCCCGAAGCAATCTCGAAGCTGATCCAGGCTGAGAATGAGAGCGGGCGCTATAAGCTGCCACGCGCCAAGATCTGGCTCTTCACGACGACGCGGCCGGGCGAACTTCTCTGCAACTGCACCCGCGTCATCGGCCCGGATGGGCGCGAGCTCAACACGCTGTTCTGGCGTGACTTCTCCGACGCCGAGAGCGAGGGCCGTCTGCAGATGCGCGAATATGCGCGCTTCTTCCGCGATCATCTGGCAGGCTGCGAGAACGCCTTCGTCAACGACACCGGCGTGCAGGTGGGCGTGCGCCAGACGCGCCAGATTGAAGGCGTCACCAAGCTTGCCAACAGTGATGTCGTCGCGGGCCGCAAGCGCCGCGACGGCATTGCCCGCTCGCCGTGGCCGATCGAGCTGCATGCTGGCGCCAAGCCCAAGGTCGAGTGGCTGCTCGATGATGTCTACGAGGTGCCCTACGGCTGTTTCGTGCCTCAGCGCGGCGAAGGCCTGATCGCTGCCGGCCGCTGCCTGTCCGCAGAGCATGAGGCCGTGGCCTCGGCCCGCGTGACGGCCCAGTGCTTTTCCTACGGCCATGCCATCGGCCATGCCGCGGCCCTCGCCGTCAGGGAGCGCATGGCGCCACGTGCCATCGATGGCGCGGACCTGCGCCTCCTGCTCAATCGCGACGGCGCGCGGCTGGATTGAGGATAAGCCATGAATGACGTGTCCCCTGCAACCAGCGCCCTCGTCGGTTTCGACCGGCGGAACGGGATCGTTGTCCTCACGCTCAACCGGCCGGAACGCCGCAATGCGCTCGGAACGGACAGCATGCGCGCCCTTGCGCAGGCACTGGACGTCGCCGAGAGCGATCAAGCCGTCGGCGCCGTCGTCCTGACCGGCGCAGCGCCTGCCTTCTGCGCCGGCAGCGACCTCAAGGAACTCGGCCGCCTCTCGGTGGATGGCATGCGTCGCCACGAGGCCGAGACAGCCGCCATCGCCCGGCGCATCGGTGTCCTCGGCAAGCCGGTGATCGCGGCCGTCGAGGGCTTCGCGCTCGGCGGCGGCTTCATCCTCGCGGCCTCCTGCGACGTCGTCGTCACGGCCGACAACACGCGCTGGCACCTGCCGGAGGTGCCGAACGGCTGGCTGCCGCCGTGGGGCCTCGGCGCCCTCGTGGCGCGCGTCGGACCGACGAAGGCGCGGCTCCTCACCTGGGGGGCGGAACCGATCGACGGCACGGAAGCGCTGCGGCTCGGCGTCGCCGATTTCAGCGCGCCGGCCGGCGAGGCGCTGGCCCGCGCCAGCGCGCTGGCGGAAAAATTCGCCGCCCTGCCGCGCGAGGCCGTCGCCTCGACCAAACGCTTCTTTGAGCCCTTCGCGACGCTCGACGGCGAGCGGCTCGATCATCTGGCGGGCCACATGTTCGCCGCTGATTGTGCCGGGCCGGCAGCGAAAGCGACCTTGCAACGTTTCGTGGTGAAGTCATGATCAAGATCGTCGATGCGGCCGAAGCCGTAGCCAGCATCCCCGATGGCGCCACCGTCGCTTCCGTCGGCGTCATCGGCTGGATCACGCCCGACAAGGTATTGAAAGCCTTGGGCGATCGCTTCCGGTCCACCAGCCATCCGCGCGATCTCACCTTCTACTTTCCGTGCGGAACCGGTGACGCGCAGGGTGTGAAGGGCATGGACCATGTGGCCCAGGAAGGCCTCATGAAGCGGATCGTCACGGGCTCCTACATCAACCCGGTCGATCCCGTCACCGGCCGCCGGCCGGAGCTGATGCGCCTCGTCCGCGAGAACCGCATCGAGGCCTATTCCTGGCCGATCGGCGCCTGCATGCACTGGCTGCGCGAGGTCGCCCGCAAGAGCCCGGGCTATATGACGCGCGTCGGCGTCGGCACCTATATCGACCCCGACCACGGCGGCGGCAAGTTCACGTCGAAGGCCGCGGAAGACCTCGTCCGCAAGATCGAATTCGACGGCGAGACCCTACTCTACTATCCGACCTGGCCGCTTGATGTCGCCATCGTGCGGGCGTCGAGCGCGGACGAGCACGGCAATCTCTCCTTCGAGGACGAGGCGCTGGTGTCCTCCAACCTCGGCCTCGTGCTGGCGGCCAAAGCCAGCGGCGGCCGCGTCATCGCACAAGTGCGCCGCATCCTGCCGACGGGCGCGCGGCCCGCTTCCGGCGTCGCGATTCCCGGGATGTTCGTCGATACCATCGTGGTCGATCCCGCGATGATGATGACCACGGAGACGCCCTTCGACCCCGCCTATTTCAGCGGCGTGCGCCGTCCCCTCAACGATTTGCCGCGTCCGGCCCCAGGGCCGGACAAGGTGATCGCGGCCCGTGCCGCACGCGAGGTGCGCAAACGCGAATTGTCGATCTTCGGTTTCGGCGCGGCGGCCGACATCCCCCTCGTCATGGCGGAGCAGGGTCTGTTCGATGACAGCGCGCTCGCCGACTATTACTTCACCACAGAGCATGGCTCCTACGGCGGCGTCGTGATGTCGGGCTGGCAGTTCTCCGCCAATCTCAACCCCGACGCCATCATGGACGGCCTTTACCAGTTCGATGTGATCGACGGCGGTCTCTGCCGCTTCGCGGCGCTGGCCTTCGCGGAATTCGACTCCACCGGAGTTGTCAATGTCAGCCGTTTCGGCAATGCCAATCCAGGCGCCGGCGGCTTCATCGACATCGCCCACAATGCACGCCGTCTCGTCTTCACGGGCACCTTCACAACCGGTGGTCTCGACGCCCGCGTCGAGGACGGCGCGCTGCGCATCATCCGCGATGGGCGTGTCTCGAAATTCGTCGAGACGGCCGAGAGCGTGACCTACCGCGTTTTCGAGGGGCTTGCCCAACGCGGCCAGTCCGCGCTGGTCGTCACCGAACGTGCGGTATTCGAGGCGACGCCGGAAGGCCTTGTGCTGACCGAAGTCGCGCCCGGTGTCGATGTGCGCAGCCATGTCCTCGACCGCATGGCTTTCGCGCCCGTCGCCATCCGCGATCCGCTCCCGCTGATGGACGCGCGCCATTTCGCACCCGAAACCCACCCGCTCGAGATGGCCGTCTGAGATGGCTGCCTGAGCAGACAATCGCCTTTTCCCGCACGGAGGCTCCCGACCATGCCCCGCCATCATTCAGACATCGATCCCCGCCTGATCGCCGCGCTACGGAAAGGCGCCGTCCTGCCGGCCCATCCGCTGGCGCTCGACAGCACCCGCAAGCTCGATGTCACGCGCCAGCGGGCCTTGACCCGCTATTATCTCGATGCCGGAGCGACGGGCGTCGCCGTCGGCGTCCATACAACGCAATTCGCCATTCGCGCCGTGGGCCTCTATGAGCCCGTTCTGCGCATCGCGGCGGAAACAGCGTCCGATTGGCAGGCAGTTCCCTCGCTCCTCGTTGCCGGCGTCACCGGCCGCACGGAGCAGGCGGTGAAGGAGGCCGATGTCGCGCGGGAGCTCGGGTATCACGCCGCTCTCCTCAATGTCGCGGCCTTCAAGGGCACCTCGGAGACGGAGGTGCTTGATCACTGCCGGCGTATCGCGGCGGAAATCCCGATCATCGGCTTTTCACTGCTGCCCGCCGTCGGCGGCTTCCATCTGAGCTATGAATTCTGGCGCGAATTCGCGGCGATCGAGAATGCCATCGCCATCAAGATGGCGCCGTTCGACCGCTACCGGACGCTCGACATCGTGCGCGCCGTGGTGGACGCAGGTGCCGCCGACCGCGTGACGCTTTATACCGGCAACGATGATCACATCGTGCTCGACCTCCTCCAGCCTTTCGTGGTCCGCAGCGCCGATGGCCGATCCGAGCGCCGGGCGCGCATCCGCGGCGGGCTTCTCGGGCACTGGAGCGTCTGGACGAAAAGCGCCGTCGATTTGCTCGCGCGCATCCACGCCTTGCCGGACGAGGCTGCCGTCCCTGTCGATCTCCTCGCCCAGGACTCTGTCGTGACGGACTGCAACGGCGCCATCTACGACGCCGCGCACAATCTTGTGGGATGTATCCCCGGCTGTCTGGAGGTGCTGCGTCGCCAGGGCCTTCTGACAGGGATTACCTGCCTTGATCCGAACGAACGGCTCAGCCCCGGACAGGCGGAAGCGATCGACCGCGTCTATGCGCATTACCCGGAAATGAATGACGATGCCTTCGTCCGGGCGAACCTCGATCGCTGGCTCTCCGAGCGCGGCGCGAGCGTGCCGCTCGTCGCCTGAGTCAACCTTAAGGGGCGGCTCCGGCCGCTTCGCAAAAGACAGTCAGGCGACGCAGAGCCATGCGACGCCCATCGGTACAAGGGAGGATTTTCATGCTGACCCGCCAGGGACCCAATTCAGATTATCTCAATCCCGGCCTATTCCCCGAGGCCTTCCGCGACGTCGCGCATCTCGAGGACTTCATGTCCATGCCGACGCTCGAACTCGCCGAGGACCTGGAGAAAATCGAGGGCGACGTGATCATCCTCGGCGTCGCCGGCAAGGTCGGCATCTGCCTCGCGCGGATGATCAAGCGCGCCGCCCCCCACAAGCGCGTCGTCGGCGTGTCGCGCTTCTCGGAGGAAGGGCTCGAGGCCCATCTGCAGAGCTTCGGCGTCGAGACGATCCGCTGTGACCTTCTCGACGAGAAGGCTGTCGGTGAACTGCCGAAACTGGCCAATGTGATCTACATGGCCGGGCTGAAATTCGACTACAAGGGCCGCGAAGACTTCCTCTGGGCCATGAACACGATCGCCCCCGGCATCGTCGCCCGCGCCTTCGCCGGCTCCCGCATCGTCACCTTCTCGACCATCCACGTCTATCCCTGGTCCAACCCGCTGCATGGCGGCGTGACCGAGGAGATGCCGCCCTTCGCGCGGCCGGGCGAATATGCGAACTCCGTCGTCGGGCGCGAGCGCACCTTCCAGTATTACTCGCGCTTGCATGACACGCCCGGCCGGATAGCGCGGCTCGTCTACGCCATCGACATGCGCTACGGCGTGCTGCAGGAAATCGCGAGCTGGGTGCTCAACGGCAAGCCCGTCCCGCTCGACACCGGACACGTCAACATCATCTGGCAGGGCGATGCCAGCGCCCAGATGATCCGACTGCTGCGCCATTGCGACGTGCCCGCGAGCCCGATCAACATCGGCGGGCCGGAGGCGGTCAGCGTGCGCAAGATCGCCACCCAGTTCGGCGAACTCTTCGGCGTGGAACCCAAATTCTCCGGCGAGGAGAGCACCAGCTGCCTCTTCGTCAATTGCGATGCCGTCGCCGATCTCCTCGGCAATCCCGTCGTACCCATCAATCCGATGGTCCGCTGGGTCGCGGAGTGGATGAAGAGCGGCAAACCGCTCTACGGCAAGCCCAGCAAGTTCGAAGTGCGCTCGGGAGTATTCTAATGGCCGATACCGCCCAGGCGGCGCCGGGCACCGGAAACGGCGAGGCCCCGCGTCTTGCGATGCAACTCGGACGGATGGGGCCGGCCATCGGCATCCATCTCGCCCTGCTGGCGTTATGGTATGCGGTGACCGCTTGGGGCGGCATACCCCGCTTCATCCTGCCGTCGCCGGTGGAGACCGTCAGCACGCTGTTCCAGCCCCACTACAACTGGGGAATGCATATCTACATCACCACCATCGAAGTATTTGGTGGATTTATACTGGCGAGTATTTTCGGCGTCGCTCTCGCTGTCGTGTTTTCCTGGTGGCCGGTCACCGGCCGCACCGCCATGCCGCTTCTCGTCACGCTGAACATGATCCCCAAGGTGGCGATGGCGCCGCTGCTCATCGTATGGCTCAGCTATGGCATCATTCCCAACATCGTCATCGCCTTCACGATCTGCTTCTTCCCCATCGTGATCACCACGGCGCGCGGCCTACGCGAGGTGGAATCGGATCTTGTCGATCTCGTGCGGGCGCTTCGCGGCTCCCGCCAGCAGATCTTCACCAAGATCCAGCTGCCGAGCGCCCTGCCCTACATCTTCTCAGGCATGCGCGTCGCGGCGGTGCTGGCCGTCGCGGGTGCGGTCGTCGGCGAGTTCATCGGCTCCGAACGCGGCCTCGGCTATCTCATGCTGCAGGTGCAGTCGAGCCTCGACACGCCGGCGATGTTCATGTGCCTCGCGTTGATCTCGATGATCGGCATCGTGCTCTACGGACTTGTCGTTTTCGGCGAGCGCCTGTTCGTCGTCGCCGACGCCCGTCTCGATTGAGGAGAGAGATATGCTCACCACGCTGAACACAAGCGCCTCGATCGCCAGCGGCCAGCCAACGCCGGATGCCCCACCGCCTTTCATCCACCTGCAGGGCGTGCGCAAGGTCTATCGGCAGCGCGGCCAGGAGTTCCTGGCCGTCTCCGACGCGACCTTCGATGTGGCGGAGGGCGAGTTGATCACGCTGGTCGGCCCGTCCGGCTGCGGCAAGAGCACGCTGCTGAAGATCCTCGCCGGGCTGCACGGCCACGACGGAGGGGTTGTGCGTATCGGCAACGATCGACAACCCTTCGACCCCGGCCGCGACATCGGCATGGTGTTCCAGCAGGCGTTGCTGCTGAAATGGCGGCGCATCCTCGACAACGTCATGCTGCCCGCCGAGATCCTCGGCCTGCCGGTCAGGGAGAGCCGGGAGCGTGCGCGGCACCTCCTCGCCCTGGTCGGCCTCGCCGGTTTCGAGGACAAGTTCCCCTATGAGCTCTCCGGCGGCATGCAGCAGCGCGTCTCCATTGCCCGCGCGCTCGTGCACGACCCGAAGCTCGTACTCATGGACGAGCCCTTCGGCGCACTCGATGCCTTGACGCGCGAGCGCATGAATATCGAGCTGCGCCGGATCTGGAAGGACAGCGGCAAGACGATTCTCTTCGTCACGCACGGCATTTCGGAGGCGGTGTTCCTCGGCACGCAGGTGGTTGTGCTGACGGCGCGGCCAGCGCGGATGGCCGCGCTGATCCCCATAGACCTGCCGGAACCTCGCACCCTCGACATCAAGACCCACGACGCCTTCGGCGCCTATACCCGCCAGATCTACGGCCTCCTGGGAATGCACTGATCGGCAATGCACTGACGGGTCTGACTAACAAGCGACGAGACTGAAGCGCGGCAAAAAAGGCGAGCCTGATGGACGACCGGCCCCGGATACGCGTGATGGAAGCACGGCTTGGCGAGCGCCACTGGCCGTTGCGCATCCCGTTCCACTACGGCCGCGTCACCGTCAGCCGTTTCGCGGAAGTGCACCTTGCGCTCGACGCGGTGATTGGGGGACGCGCCATTACGGGCTATGCCGCGGAAATCGCCGCGCCCAAATGGTTTGAAAAAGACCCTGGCGTTGGCGCGGATGAGAGCGCCGACCGGCTGAAGCTGGCGGCGATCCGCGCCGCCGAAATCGCCGGCGCCATCGCCTCGGACCTGCCTGACGTCGCCGCGCTTGAGCGAGAACTGACGAGCGCGATGGCAAGCGACACTGCGCTGGCCAAGGCCGGGCTGACGGCGCTGGAGCGGGCCTTCGGGGTCGCACTCGTAGAGCGGGCCACGATCGATGGCCTGTGCCGCGCTCTCGATCTCTCCTTCGAGGAGATCGTGGCGTGTGACCTTCTTGGCCTTGCGGCCGACGAGGGAAATGCCTACCGCGCGTGGCTCACCTCTCGCGACGCACCACCACAGCGCATCGGTGTTCGCCACACCGTCGGCCTCGCCGATCCCCTCAGCGCGGCGGATTTCGCTGGTGACCCCGCTGATGGAAAGCCCGTCACGCTGGAGGAGGTCATCGCGGCCACCGGTATCGATCGTTTCAAGGTCAAACTTGGCGGCTCGCTTGAAGCGCTTGATCGCCTGGAGGCAATCGCGAGCCTTCTCGATGCGGCGTTACCCGCGTACCGCATCAGCCTCGACGCAAATGAAGCTTTCGACGACCTCGACATCTTCGCCGGGGTGATGGCGGAACTTGTCCGGCAGCCGCGCCTCAGGCGCTTCGTAGCCTCGATCGTCTATGTGGAGCAGCCGCTTCATCGCAGGCTGGCGTTGTCCGTCGATCTTCGGCGGCTCGCCCTGCCCTGGCCTGTTATCATCGACGAGTCCGATGACAGCGACGACGCTTTTGCGCGGGCGATGGCGCTCGGCTATGCCGGCGTCAGCATGAAAACCTGCAAGGGTGTCTTGCACGGCCTGCGCAACGCGGCACGGGCGTCAGCGGCCGGCGGCTTTATCACCGCAGAGGATCTGTGCGTCCAGCCCGGCATCGCGCTGCAACAGAATCTCGCCGCTGCGGCAGCCATCCGCGTCGCGGACTGCGAGCGCAACGGCCACCATTTCGGTCCGGGAACCGCCGCGCTGCCGAACGACGAACGCGCGGCGATCGAGGCCTTGCACCCCGATGTTTACGGGCCAGAGGGCCTTCGCATTGGGGCCGGACAAATCCGGCTTGGCTCCACTCTCGCCGCGCCCGGTTTCGGCACGACCCTGACGCCGCGCCGCAGCGTACCACTCACCAGCGTTCAGATGCGTCCAGAGACATCGCTACCGGCTGAGAGCAAAGCAACCTTTTAGGTCCGCCTGGGGCGGATGAAGGCAATGATCATTGGGGAGGATAAAATGAAACGCATGACCCGTAGATTGGCTGTTATCGCCGCGGCCCAATTCGGTATTCTACTCGGAGCCACAGCTATTGCGCCCGCCGCGCAGGCTGCGGAGAAAATGACATTGCTCTTGAACTGGGTCCCGCAGGGAGACCACAGCCCCTATTACTATGCCCGCAAGATGGGCTGGTATGCGGATGAGGGCATCGACCTGACCATCGAGGGCGGCCGCGGCTCGGCCGCAACCATACCGCGCGTGGCGGCCGGACAGGTCGCGGTCGGCATCGCCGACATGGCGAACATCCTCGAGGGGCGCAGCAAGAATATCGATGCCGTCGGCGTCATGGCGCTCTATGCCAACACCGCCTTCGGACTCTACTGGAAGAAAGGCGGAAGCATTTCCTCCCCGAAGGACATCGCCGGCAAGAAGATCGGTGCGCCCGCAGGTGACGCGGTGCGCCCCATCTGGCCGGTCATCGCCAAGGCCATCGGCATCCCGGCCGAATCCGTGACCTGGGTGAATATCGCGCCGGAGGCCAAGGTCGCGTCCTTGCAAGCGGGCATCATCGACGTCTCGCCGCACCTTTACAGCGTTCACGACGTCTATGAGAAGTCCTTCGGCAAGGATCTCGGCTACGTCTCGCTGCGCGAACTCGGCGTGAACCCTTATGGGCTCAGCATCTTCACCAGTGGCGCCTATATGAAGAACAACCCCGAGACGCTCAAAAAATTCCTCAAGGTTTCGCAGAAGGCCATCCGCGCCTGTTTCGAGAATCCGAAGCCCTGCACCGCAGTGCTGGCCTCCGAGACGAGCCAGAACGCGGACGATGTCCTGGCGAACTGGAAGCGTGTGGAGACACTGATCGCCGATGATATCGGCCGCAAGGTGGCGATCGGCGCCTATGATCCCGAACGGGTGCAGGCCGACGTCGCCATGATCGAGACGCTGTTCAACGTGAAATTGGGCCCTGGCCCCTATTTCACCAATGATTACCTCGACAAGTCTATCAAACTGCCCTGAGCGCTCACGCCGGCACAAGCAAATCGACCAGGGCGTGGGCATCGGCGCGTAGCGCGTCCGGTGCCACGTCCAGTCGCTCCATCACCGCAAGACCGCGCGTAAAGACCACAAGAAGGCGCGCGGCCTGCTCGGGGGACAGCGCAAGCCGCCCAGCAGCGCCCGGGCGGCTCAAGGCAGTCCTTAGCGTTGTCTCCAGCTCGGACATCAGCCTGCGGAGGCCGTCGCGTATGCGTCCCCCGGCCTGCCTTGCCTCCACCGCCGTGCGCGTCGTCAGGCATCCACGCCCTGTCGGCGCGATTGTCATATTGGCGATGGCGGCATCAAGGAAGGCGGTCACGGCCGCGCGCGGATCCTCGATGAGAAGCGCTTCCTTCGCCGCCCCGAGAAAACGGGCCTCATAGCGCGCGAAGCTGCGCAGGAAAAGCTCCTCCTTGTCGCCATAGGCATTGTAGAGGCTGCCGCGCTGCACACCGGTCGCCTCGGCGAGATCAGCCATCGAGGTCGCTTCGAAGCCCTTCGCGCGGAACACAGCTTCCGCCTGCTCCAAAAGCGTCTCCTCGTCGAACTGGCGTATCCCGACCATCGCACTATCCCGCCTCATTTCATTCTTGACATAGGCGTCAAACTTGACAGTCTTGTCAAGAATGGGGCCAGGACTGGAGGAATGACGCTGTGATCGAGCTTCTGTACTGGACGACGCCCAATGGCCATAAGATCGTGATCGCTCTGGAGGAACTGGGCCTCCCTTACCGCATCACACCCGTCAACATCTCCGCGGGCGATCAGTTCAAGCCCGATTTCCTCAAGGTCAGCCCCAATAACCGCATTCCCGCGATCATCGACCACGCGCCGGAGGATGGTGGAGGGCCGCTGCCGGTGTTCGAATCCGGCGCCATCCTTGAATATCTCGCCGACAAGACCGGCAGGCTTCTGGCGCACGAGCGCCGCCCTCGCTTCGAGGCGCTGCAGTGGCTCTACTGGCAGATGGGCGGCCTCGGGCCCATGGCGGGACAGGCGCATCATTTCCTGCACTACGCGCCGGAAGATGTCCCCTACGCCAAGGATCGCTACCTGAAGGAAGCCAACCGCCTTTATGGCGTTCTCGATCGCCGGCTGGCGGACCGCGCCTTTGTCGGCGGAGACTTCTCCATCGCCGATATCGCAATCTATCCCTGGGTGCGTTCCCATGCCCGACACGGGCAGGATCTCGTCGACTTTCCGGGCATCAGGCGGTGGTACGACGCGCTGGGAGCACGCCCCTCGGTAATCCGCACCTATGAAATCGCCGACACGATCAACAAGTCACCGACCGTCAGCAAGGAGGCGCACAGCATCCTCTTCGGTCAGACAGCGACCTCCCATACGCCGCGCTCGGGGGCCGGAGCATGACGATGGCAGGCCCGGCCGACATGCCGCGACATGTGGCGACGCTGAAGCTCTATGAGCTGGCGAGCGCGGACGAAAAGGTGCGCTTCAGCCCGCATTGCTGGAAGATCCGCATGGCGCTCGCGCACAAGGGGCTCGATGCCGAGCGGATTGCCTGGCGCTTCACGGACAAGGACGTCATCGCCTTCTCCGGTCAGGGCCTCGTGCCAGTGCTGGTCGACGGCGAGACGGTCGTCAACGATTCCTGGCGCATCGCCGAATATCTGGAGGAGCGCTTTCCCGATCCCTCGCTGTTCGGCGGCGATACGGGCCGGGCCGTTGCCCGCTTCGTCAACAGCTGGGCGGATGGCACGCTCGTGCCCGCTATCGCCAAAGTCATCACGCTCGACATCCATAACCGGATCGCGGCGAGGGACCGGGACTATTTCCGCCAATCGCGCGAAAAGCGCTTCGGGACATCGCTTGAAGCATTCACCGCCGATACAGCCGCGGCGCTTACGGGCGTACGTCACGCGTTGGCGCCGCTGCGCTTCACGCTGCGTCAGCAGCCCTTCATATGCGGCGAAGCGCCGGCTTATGCCGACTACTGCGTGTTCGGCATGATGATGTGGGCGCGCTGCATCAGCCTGGTCGAGCTTTTGGAACCGGATGATCCCGTCTTTGTCTGGCGCGAGCGGCTGCTCGATGCTCATGACGGGCTCGCGCGCCATGCTCCGCGCGTCCAATGAAGAGGCGCTCCGGGTTGCAGAACGGCCGCACACCATCGCTCTGCATCGGAGACGTGGAACGACGCCGTGGAAAGCCTGCGCGGCAGGATATCTTCCGCCGCAACGCATGGCAGGGGCGCGCGAAGGTTGATTGCTAAAGCGACAGCGCAGACTTAAGTCACCGCGCGGTGGGTGTTCTGGCGTCGCCCGGCGCACCGGGCCCTGAACCGCCTCAGGTCGAGTATCATGCATCAGCCCTCCCCTGCCGCCCCATCGCAGATGCGGTCGCGCGCCGCCATCACGATCGCGGCCACGAGCGCGGCATCGCTGGCAGTCGCTATGGGAATTGGGCGTTTCGCCTTCACACCTGTTCTGCCAATGATGCTGCACGACGGGGTCGTCGACCTGGAGCGTGGCAGCTATCTGGCAACGGCCAACTATCTCGGATATCTCGCGGGGGCCATGCTGTGCACGGCACTGCCGCGCAGTTCCACGAGGCTGCTGACCATCATCATCCGGCTCAGCCTCATCGCGACCGCGCTCCTCACAGCGGGAATGGCTTGGCCGCTGGTCGATCTCTGGGGGCCATTTCGGTTCCTTTCCGGCGTGATCAGCGCGGTAGCCTTCATTTTCACGTCGGACTGGTGCGTGCGCGAACTCGCCAGCCGCGGCAAGACCCATCTTGCCAGTCTCATGTTCATCGGCCCCGGCCTCGGCATCGCGTTGTCCGGCCTGGCAGCCAGCGGCATGGTGGCCGCGAGCTGGCGGGCATCGTCTGCATGGCTGGCTTTCGCTGTTCTGGCACTGCTGATCATCATCTGTATCTGGCCTTCTTACCGCAAGTCGGCCGCGAACGCGGCCAGCTCCACCGCGCCAGCTTTGATCCACCAGCCGAAACAAGCGGACCCGTCGCGGCTGCAAACACCGCAGGCCGAAACGCCCAATCATGAAAACTCACTTGAGATGGCTGTCTTCGCAGTCGCTTATGGCCTCGCTGGCTTCGGCTATATTGTCACAGCAACCTTTCTGCCGGTGATCGCACGCGATGCCTTGCCTGGCTCCGCGTGGCTTGATCTGTTCTGGCCGATTTTGGGCCTATCGGTTGTGGTCGGCTGTGTCATCGGCACGCGTGCGCCAGCCTGGATCGATTATCGCGCAGCCCTTGTGCTCTCCTATGTCGTTCAGGCCATCGGCGTCGCCCTCACGCTCGTCTGGCCGAGCGTGACCGGGTTCATCATCAGCAGCATCCTTGTCGGCTTGCCTTTTACGATCATCACTTTTCTGGCCGTCCAGGAAATCCGCCGTCTACGGCCGCACCACGTCGCCCGATATGTCGGGCTTCTCACCGCGACCTATGGCATCGGCCAGATTGCCGGCCCGCCGCTTGTCGGCATCCTCGTCAATCGCGTGGGGTCCGCGAGCCTTGGCTTTGCCATCGCGCTCTGTGTCGCGGCATCCTCGCTCGTACTCGGAGCTTTGCTCTACGTGCTGATGATCCGGCTCTGGCCCATGCGGAGGAAAGCGGCCACCCTTTGATGCCACGCCCGATGCCTCTTCCCGGTCAAGCAGCATGAGGCTACTTTGATAGGATGACGGCTCATACGAATTTCGTTGGGGGGACAGAAAGCCGGGTCTTGCTGATGGTCAAGGCCATCAGTTGCTGATGGTCAAGGCCATCAGTCGCTGATGGCGCGCTCTAGGGGAATCGAACCCCTCTCTCCACCGTGAAAGGGTGGCGTCCTAACCGATAGACGAAGAGCGCTCCGGCAACAGGCCGATCGCTCGGCTGCGTTGGCGCGAACATATAGAGGCGTTCGCAACTGGCTGCAAGCGTTCTGGCAAGCCAATTGATGATCGATGAGCATAACTCACAGGAACATCGATGAGACGAGCCATCGGATCAGCAAGCGCATCCGTCGCGAATCAAAAATATTCGTTTATTATCAATATATTATCTGAAATTCCGCCACGTGATCCGAACGAAACCACAGTATTTTGCGCATCGGTTTCGTCTGGTCGATACCATCCATGCATAGGCATTCGCGTCGCGAGCGAACGCACCACGCCCGTCCGCGCGATGCATTTCAGGCCAAGACTCGGTCGCGGACGAGCACAATTCCCGAATGCTTGCGAGGGGCAAGCCTGACGCCGACGGCCCGGCTTCGGCTCAGCGCGCCGGCTCAGCGACGTCGAGGACACGCAGGCTCGCCTTTGCCTGCCCGCCCCAGCTGTCCAGCGCGAGTGTGCCCGCCACATGCACGACCCGTCCTCGCGCTGCCAGAAGCGCCTGTCCGAGCGGACGATCGGCGCTGCGGAAGGCCATGCCCCCAAGGCTGCTGCCATCCCCGCCTTTCAGCGACACGCGGATATGGCCCTTGACCTCGGAGACATCCGCCAGCCGATGATGCGGAAAGGCGAAGACAGGCTCCGGATTGCCGGAGCCGTAAGGGCCTGCCTGGGCTATGCCGGCGATCAGCGCCGGATTGGCGCCGCCGGCTGTCACGGCCGCATCGATCGAGAGGCCGCTGTCGAGGCGAGACTCGGCCACGGCCGCGGCCAGCATGCTGTCCAGATAGCTTGAGAAAGCCAGTAGACCGTCAGGCGCGAGGGTGATGCCCGCAGCCATCGCGTGGCCGCCACCCTTGACGGCAAGGCCGGCATCGACAGCCGCTCGTACGGCCCGTCCCAGATCGACACCGGCAATAGACCGCCCCGAGCCGGTGCCGCCGCTGGGCGTCAGGGCAAAGGCAAAGGCCGGCAGGCGGAAGCGCTCCTTCAGCCGAGCCGCGACGAGCCCGACAATGCCTGGATGCCACTCCGCGGATGCGACGACCAGCACAGAGGCATCCCGCTCGCTGAGCTGCCGCTCCGCCTCGGCAGTCGCCTCCTCTACGGCCTGATGTTCAATGACCTGCCGCTCGCGATTGAGCCGATCGAGTTCACCGGCGATCTGCGCGGCTGCCATGCTGTCATCGGTCAGCAGAAGCTTGGCGCCGAGCGCCGCGTCGCCGATACGTCCGCCGGCGTTGATACGCGGCCCGACGAGAAAGCCGAGATGCCAGGCTTCCGGCGGGCCCCGTAACGCCGCCGCATCGAGCAGCGCCGTCAATCCCGGCCGCCTTCGCTGGCGCATCACGCCGAGCCCCTGGCGCACGAAGGCACGGTTCAGCCCCTCAAGGCGCACGACATCGGCGACGGTCGCCAGTGCGACGAGGTCGAGGTCTCCGAGCAAATCGGGGGCACCACCACGCTGGTCCCAGAAGCCATCACTGCGCAGGCGCCGATTGAGCGCGACGAGAACCATGAAGACGACGCCCGCCGCCGCGAGATGGCCAAGCCCGGAGAGGTCGTCCTGCCTGTTGGGATTGATGATCGCCGCAGCCCGCGGCAAGTCCGGCGGTGCCTGATGATGGTCGATGACCACCGCGTCGAGACGGAGCTGCGCCGCTTCGGCCAACGGCTCGAAGCTCGTGGTGCCGCAATCGACGGTGACCAGCAGGTCAGCGCCCTCGGCCTTGAGTGCGCGGATCGCCTCGATATTGGGCCCGTAGCCCTCAGTGATGCGATCGGGAATATGAATGATAAACCGCGTGCCGCAGCGGGCGAGGAAGCTTGCGAGCAGCGCCGTCGAGCAAGCACCGTCGACGTCGTAATCGCCGAAAACGGCCACTGTTTCGTCACGGGTGATTGCCGCCGCCAGTCGGTCGACGGCCGCCTCCATGTCCCGCAGGATCGACGGATCCGGCATGAGGTCGCGCAGACGCGGCTCCAGATAGCCGGAAGCGTCCGCGCCGGCGATCCCACGGGCCGCGAGGATCCGTGCAACGATATCGGGAAGCCCGTGGGACTGGACCATCGCCAACGCGGCAGCCGCCCCGGCATCATCGAGCCGGTCGCGCCAAGTCTGCCCAAGCGCGGAATGAGCAACGCCAAGAAAAGGCCTGGAGGCCAAGGAAAGGGACGATTCGGTCACAGGGTCAGCTTAGGGCCGCGTGCGCTGCGGGGGAATGAGGCCCGGGGTTTCATACGCTCAAGCCCTGCTCGGCAGGTGACGCCAGATTCCCCAGCCGAGAAAATTGCCGAATCTCTGGAATCCCTTGCAGGAGGATATTGCGAAAGTGAGTCCGGTTGCGAGCCGCTCGTAAAATGATTCACCGTTCGCTCACAAGGCATTGCGCTCAAAGCACTTTTGCCTCTCGGGCACGCGCCGCGATCTCCGCCATTCCGAAATTGCTGGCGCCGATGTCCGGGACCCATGAACACGACGGCGGCCATGCGCACGCGGTGTCCATGGAGTCCACACTGAGGCAGGAACGCAATCAGCCGAGATGGAATTTCTCGAAGTTGCGGTGCTCAGCACTGATACGGCGAACGGTGCCCGTGGCCGAGCGATAGACGAGCGTGTCGGTCTCGATGTAGCGCGGGCCGAAGCGCACACCGGAGAGCAGCGCGCCGTCGGTCACGCCCGTCGCCGCCACAACGACATCGCCCGAAGCCATGTCCTCGATTTGATATTTGCGATTGGGGTCGGAAATACCCATCTTCGCCGCACGCTCGAGCTGCTCGGGCGTGTCGAGAATGAGACGTGTCTCCATCTGGCCGCCCACGCAACGCAACGCGGCCGCGGCAAGGACACCCTCCGGCGCCGCGCCGATACCCATATAGATGTCGACGCCGGTCTTGTCCGGCATGGTGGTGAAGATCACGCCCATGACATCGCCGTCAGTGATGAGACGCACAGCGGCGCCAACGCGCCGGACGGTGGCGATTAGATCAGCATGGCGCGGCCGGTCGAGGATGAGCACAGTCAGATCCTCGACCTTGACGCCCTTGGCCTTGGCCAGCGCGTTGAGGTTCTCTTCGGGCGAGACGTCGAGACTGACGAGCCCCTTGGGATAGCCCGGTCCGATCGCGATCTTGTGCATGTAGGCGTCGGGCGCATGGAGCAGCGTGCCCTCTTCCGCCATGGCCATCACGGCGATGGAGCCTGGCATATCGCGCGCGCAGAGCGTCGTACCCTCCAGCGGATCGACGGCGATGTCGACCTTTGGGCCAGACTTGTTGCCGACCTTCTCGCCGATGAACAGCATGGGCGCCTTGTCACGCTCGCCCTCGCCGATCACCACCGTGCCATCGATGGCGAGGCGGTTGAGTTCCCGGCGCATGGCGTCCACCGCGGCTTGGTCGGCGGCCTTCTCGTCGCCGCGGCCGCGCAGCTGGGCCGCCAGAACGGCGGCACGCTCGGTGACCCGCACCAGCTCCAGCGTCAGGATCCGCTCTATATGCGGGTTCGGCTTGGGGCTGCTAGGATTGGTCATCAGCTTTCGCTCCTGCGCATCACTTGATTGCACTACTCACGCTCGATCCGGATGATCTGCGGGGTTTCGACGACGTGTCCGTCACCAACGACCTTGTGGATGGCCTGGCGCACCGCGGCTTCCGTCGTGGCATAGGTGATCAGCACGACCGGGACCGGGGCACCGGAGCGGCCTGTCGGGTCACGCGTTGCCGCATCTTCGGATCGGTGCTGGACGATGGACTCGAGCGAGATATCAGCCTCTGCGAAACGGTTGACGATCGAAGCCGCAGCTCCGGGGCGGTCGTTCACCGTCAGGCGCACATAATAGCCACCGTGGTGGAGTTGCATGGGCGCCCGCTCAGCCTTGCGGAGCTGAGCGACCGGAAGCACGAACGGCTTGCCGCCCGCTCCCCGGGCAATGTCGGCGATATCCGCCACGACCGCGGAGGCTGTCGCGTCGCCGCCCGCGCCCGGGCCTATCAATGTGATCTCGCGGACCGCATCGGCGGCGATCGTTACCGCATTGGTCACTCCCATGACCTGCGCGATCGCTGACGTGAGCGGCACCATGGTGGGATGCACGCGCTGTTCGATGCCCGTCGGGGTCGCCTCGGCGACACCCAGCAGCTTGATCCGGTAGCCGAGTTCCTGTGCCATACGGATATCAATCGGCGAGATGGCCGAGATTCCTTCGACATGGATGGCATCGGCATCGATGGCTGTACCGAAAGCGAGGCTGGTCAAGATGGCCAGCTTATGGGCGCTGTCGAATCCGCCGACATCGAAAGTCGGATCCGCTTCCGCATAGCCGAGCCTCTGCGCTTCCGCGAGACAGACGTCGAAGCTCAGACCCTCAGCTTCCATGCGAGACAGGATGTAGTTGCAGGTGCCGTTGAGGATACCGAAGACCCGCGTGATCGTATTGCCGGCCATCGCTTCGCGCAGCGCCTTGACGATCGGCACCCCACCGGCGACCGCGGCCTCGAATTGCAAAGAAACGCCATGGGCCTCCGCCAGCGCGGCGAGCTCGCTGCCATGGCGGGCGAGCAGGGCCTTGTTGGCTGTCACCACATGTTTGCCGGCTTCAAGAGCGGCCTCGACAGCCGCTTTCGCGGTGCCGTTCTCGCCGCCGACGAGCTCGACGAAACAATCGATCTCAGGCGAGGCAGCAAGCGCAACGGGGTCGTCGAACCACGTGAAACGATCGATGTCGAAGCCGCGGTCGCGCGTCCGGTCTCTGGCGGAGACGGCCGTGACCATGATCTCGCGCCCTGAACCTGCGCTCAAGCTCTTGACGCGCCGATCGAGCATCAGCACGGCGGATGCACCCACCGTGCCAAGGCCGGCGATGCCTATGCGAAAAACTTGCGTCATCGTTCGTTAAGACCAGGCCTGATTGTTGGTTCCCGAGGGAACATACGCCAGCATGCGGCGGCCTGTCCGCTCTGCTGATCGGCGGAAGGGTGTGGAAGCGATTGGATCCACACCCATTTACGATCTAGCGGTGAGCCGCCAATGGCACGACGTTGTGCAACGTTTTGTCTGCCGTTTCAAGGAAGCGCCGCAGATTTCGCGCGGCCTGGCGGATACGCTGCTCATTCTCCACCAATGCGATACGTACGAAATCGTCGCCATGCTCGCCGAAGCCGATGCCCGGCGCCACCGCCAGCTCCGCCTTCTCGATCAGGAGCTTGGAGAATTCCAGGCTGCCGAGTGACTTGAACGGCTCCGGAATTTCCACCCATGCGAACATCGAGGCACTCGGCGCGGGAATTTTCCACCCTGCCCGTGAGAAGGCATCGACCATCACGTCGCGGCGGCGGCGATAGGTATCCCGCATTTCGGCGATACAATCGTCCGGGCCATTGAGGGCAGCGGTCGCCGCCACCTGGATCGGCGTGAAGGCACCATAATCGAGATAGGATTTGACGCGCGCAAGCGCCCCCAAGAGCCGCTCGTTGCCCACAGCGAAGCCCATGCGCCAACCAGCCATGGAATAGGTCTTCGACATGGACGTGAATTCCACGGTCACGTCCATGGCGCCCGGCACCTGCAGCACCGAGGGCGGTGGTTCGCCGTCGAAATACACCTCCGCATAGGCGAGGTCCGACAGCAGAATCAGCTCGTGCTTCTTCGCGAAGGCGACAAGGTCCTTGTAGAAGTCGAGCGACGCCACGTAGGCCGTCGGATTCGAGGGATAGCAGACCACGAGCGCGATGGGCTTCGGGATCGAGTGGACGACAGCCCGCTCGAGCGCCGGGAAGAATGCCGGCGTCGGCTCGGCCGGAACGGAGCGGATCACGCCGCCCGCCATAAGGAACCCGAAGGCGTGTATGGGATAGCTCGGGTTGGGAACGAGCACCACGTCACCCGGTCCGGTAATCGCCTGCGCCATATTGGCGAAGCCTTCCTTCGAACCGAGCGTGGCCACGACCTGCGTGTCCGGATTGAGCTTTACGCCAAAGCGGCGCTCATAGTAGCCGGCCTGCGCGCGGCGCAGCCCCCCTATGCCCTTCGATGCGGAGTAGCGATCGGTACGGGGCCGACCCGCGGTCTCGACTAGCTTCTCGACGACATGGCGGGGTGCGGCGAGATCCGGATTGCCCATCCCGAGATCGACGATATCGGCGCCATTGGCCCGGGCTGCGGCCTTAGCTCGGTTCACCTGCTCAAACACATAGGGGGGTAGACGCTTGATGCGGTGAAAATCCGACATGGCTTCGTTCCAATCAATGGTCCGGGACGACTCTCTCGCGTAGTGGACCGGTGTCTTGAGGCCCTCGCCAGGGGCACAGCTATTCCTTCAACCGCCGGCGACGCGGTTGAATATCGTCGTGATCCATCGCGCTACAGGCAGCCACATGGCGCGGGATCCCTTATGTATAACGGCTTTCCTTCTAAAGACGTTTATTGCGTCGCAGATTCTAGCAGAAACGCGACTATCCGGCACGCTTCCAGCCATTGTGAGCCGCTCGATCTCATATTCGTTCGACCCGGTGCCTACTCCGCAGGCAGGGTCGGCGGCTTCGGTACTGGCCGGGCGTTCGTTTCAGCCCCCATCGACCGGGCCGTCGCACCAGCGGCCTCATTGGCCTGCCGGCGGGCATCGATACTGTTTGTGAGTGCCTCGACATCGGCTTTCGGCAGCGCCTTCGTGGGACGATCGGGCGCGCGAACCCCCACAGGCAAATAGTCAGCATCGCCACGCCGGCTCTCGCGGACAAACTGTGCCGACTCGGGCTCCTTGGCACCGAAGCCCGTTGATACCGCGACATCGCGCACCGGATTGCAGGCCGTGAGCAGCCCGCCAAGGACAACGGCAAGACTGATGGCAAGGGTGGTAACTCCTGCGCGTGGCGCGAAAACCATCTTCATTTGCCCCTTGTCACCATTCTGCAGCACCCGCATCTCATTACCTGCTGTCCGCCTGCATCGCAAAGGGTGCCTTTGTAATCGAACTGGCTTTAATATTAAGTCGAAAATATGAGACGCGCGGGTACCGACGATGCATTCGCCGCTGAATGGAGCCGACATGACGAAGACCACCGACAAGGAACCGCGCGACGCGGGCTTGACGGATCTGGATGAGCTCTCTCGCAACATCGCGCAACTCGTCGAGGAGGCGGGCAAGGTAACCGCGGCCTACCTGCGCCCTATCGAGCAGAACGGACCGAAGGTCGGCAAGGCCGAGGAGGTGAGCGATGTCGTCAAGACGATGAGCCAGCTCGCAGAGAAGTGGATGACGAATCCGCAGAAGGCTATCGAGGCCCAGGCCAAGCTGACCTCGAACTTTCTTGCCCTGTGGAGTGCGAGCCTGAAGCGTCTCGGCGGCGACGAGAGCGAACCGATCATCAGCGCCCATCCTCGCGACAAGCGCTTTCTCGACCCGGAATGGCAGGACAATCCGGTCTTTGATTTCGTCAAACAAGCCTATCTCATCACCACAACATGGGCAGAGCAGCTCGTGGAGGGCGCGGACGGGCTCGACGAGCATACCCGCGACAAGGCCCGCTTCTATGTGAAGCAGATGGCAAGCGCGTTATCGCCGTCGAATTTCCTCGCCACCAATCCGGAACTCCTGCGCGAGACCATGCGCGAGAATGGTGCCAACCTCGTGCGCGGCATGAAGATGCTGGCCGAGGACATCAAGGCCGGGAATGGTGAACTCAAGATCCGACAGAGCGATCCCGCCCGCTTCAAGCTCGGCGAGAACATGGCCGTCACCCCCGGCAAGGTCATATTCCGCAACGAGATGATGGAATTGATCCAGTATGCGCCGGCAACCGCTACGGTGCTGCGTTGCCCCGTACTCATCGTGCCGCCCTGGATCAACAAGTACTACATTCTCGACATCAACCCCGATAAATCCCTCATCCGCTGGATGGTGGGACAAGGCTTGACGGTCTTCTGCATTTCCTGGGTCAATCCGGACGCGAGCCTCGCGGACAAGAGCTTTGAAGACTACATGCGCGAGGGGCTTTTCGCCGCGCTCGACGCGATCGAGGCCAATACCGGCGAGAGGCGCGCGGCTGTCATCGGCTATTGCATCGGCGGCACCATGCTGTCGATGGCACTGGCCTATATGGCGGCTCAGGGCATCGATCGCATCGCCGCTGCGACGCTGCTCACGGCGCAGGTGGACTTCTCCCGCGCCGGTGATCTCAAAGTCTTCGCCGACGAGGAGCAGATCGCCGCGATCGAGGCGAAGATGAAAACGGTCGGCTATCTCGAAGGCATGCACATGAGCACGACCTTCAACATGCTGCGCCCCGACGACTTGATCTGGCCCTATTACGTCAATGTCTACCTCAAGGGGCAGGCACCCTATCCGTTTGACCTCCTGCACTGGAACAGCGACCCGACGCGCATGGCGGCGGCGACGCATTCCTTCTACCTCCGGCGGTGTTATCTCAACAACGACCTGGCGCGCGGCAACATGTCGATCGACGGCATCAAGCTGGATCTCGGCAAGGTCACCGTGCCGGTCTATAGTTTGGCGACCCGTGAGGACCACATCGCGCCCGCCCGTTCCGTCCATCTCGGGGCGCGTCTGTTCGGCGGCCAAGTCCGCCTCGTCATAGCCGGTTCGGGTCATGTCGCAGGCGTCGTCAATCCGCCCCACAAGAACAAGTATCAATTTTGGACGTCGGATAGGCCGCTTGGCGAATCTCTCGAAGATTGGCTCGCTAACGCGGAGGAGACGCCCGGCTCCTGGTGGCCGGACTGGCACCGCTGGCTGGAAGCCCTGGAGCCAGATCGCGTTCCGGCACGTGATCCGGAAGAAGGGAAGCTCGGGGTGCTCTGCGATGCTCCCGGCACCTATGTGAAAGTGATTTCCTAACACGGCTGGACGCCTGGCCGTGGCCGGGATCAATAGGTCGCGGGTGCATAGCGATCGACGAAGGTTGCGCGCGCCGGGGCATCCCAGCGATAGCGCCAAGCGAAGGAAATAATATCGGCGGAGGCCTTTCCATCGGCGATGAACGTCGAGCCATTGAAATCCGTTTGGGCAGCGGTGATTCGCACGGGAGCCTGCCGCATGAACTGGCGTGAGTAGCCGATATCAAGCCCGAGCTTGTCCGTGGCTTGGTAGCTTGCACCGATGGAAGCCCAGACCTTGTCCGAATCGATCAACCGCGGGCTGCGTGCCTCATTGGTCACTGGGGAGTTCTCGAATCCGACCCCTGCCCGCATGGCGACGCCTTCCTGCCACAGATATTCGGCGCCCAAGGATAGGAAGGTGCCGTCCCGATACCCGAACGAAAGGCTGCTCACCGGCAGGCCTGTCGCGCGGCTGAAGACTGCCGAGCGATCCAGGCGGCTCCAGTTGGTCCATTCGCCGGTCGCAAGGATTGTCCAACGGGGGGTGAGCTGTTGGGAAACACCGACGCTTACCATTTCCGGCAGGGTTAATCCGGCCTTGATCGGCATAGGGATGCCAAGGGTTGGCGACCATTGCCCGGAAATTTCGTGGTGCACGGGAGATCGGTAGCCGACACCAACCATCGTGCCGGGCCTCGGCTGCATTGTTGCGCCCAGGGAAAAGCCAAGGCCGAGGTCATCGCCCCGGAGGATAGCGCTCGGCGCGCCTGGAGCCGCAAACGCCGCCCGTTTGAAGGTCAGGTCAAGATATTGCGCCGTCACGCCGCCGCCCACAGTCAGCCAATCGTTCACGCGGTAGCCGACGGTGGGTGTAACCGCGACGCTCATGAGGTGGGATGAACGCGCGTATGTTTGCCCGGCCCAATCCTGCCGGGGTTTGGCAATAAAACCATAAGGCGAGTTCAGGGCAGCTCCTATCCACCATGAGTTGTTGAACTGGTAGCTGGCATAGCTGGCGGCCGTATAGCGCCAAACACCCATGTCACCTGATGACCAGGGGCTGCCCCCCAAAGCATCCGTCGACGAGAGCGTGTAGAGGTCTGGAGATAGCCGCGCTTGCGCTCCGGACAAACTGAGGTCGCTCTCGCTCTGCAGGCCGGGAAACAGCGCAATCGATGCCGGATTCCAGAAAATCGAGCCTAGCCCCCCACTTCCGGCGGCAGCGCCCGCGAAGGCGGCGCCTTGGCTACGGGCATTCTGCTCTCGCGCGCCGAAAGCACCGGCTGCCGCGCCGCTGCTTCCCTCGACCATGCAGAAAGCCAAGATTAACGCCCACCACCAGAACCGCCCGCCACCCATCTCAATGCTCCATGGTCACGATTGCCACCGGTCTCTGGCGCGGCCACGGGGCCGGCGCCGAACGGAAACGCAACGCACCACTGCATGTCTGAGGCTTCGCATGTCCCAGTCGGCTCCCATGCCCCGGTGACACACTTCAGCGATCGGGCCAGCCTTGTCGTCTCGGCTGACTTCTTAAGCGCCCCCTCCTGCGCCTGCCTCAGCCCTTCGAACACACTGAGAATCAGTCGGCGTCCAGATTCGCATGTTGCGCGACAGCGGCGGAGATGCACAACTTAAAGTTTATTTCAAAGACTCGAACTCAAATAAAGGTTGCTTATTTCATCCGACATGTCAGGTCGTACTTGCGGCATTTGCCGGAGGCGTTACACATCTTCCCAGCTAACAGGAGTGAACGCTGATGAAGCTTGTGCGTTTCGGCAAGGTGGGCGAGGAAAAGCCGGGTCTGGTCGATGCTGACGGGGCCATTCGGGACCTCAGCGGCGTCGTGCCGGATGTGGCCGGTTCTTATTTGTCCAAGTCAAAGCTGGCAGAACTTGCGAAGCTGGACCCAGCTTCGTTGCCGAAGGTCGATGCCGGTGTCCGTCTCGGCGCATGCGTCGGCAATGTGGGAAATTTCATCGCTGTCGGCCTCAACTACGCCGATCATGCTGCTGAAACCAATTCGCCGATCCCGAGCGAGCCCATTCTCTTCAACAAGGCACGGTCCTGCATCGTCGGCCCGAATGACGACGTGATGGTCCCATTCGCTTCCGAGAAGATGGACTGGGAAGTGGAGCTGGCCATCGTCATCGGCGAGAGAGCTTCGAACGTCTCGGAAGCTGATGCCCTGTCGGTCGTCGCCGGCTTCTGCCTCTGTAACGACGTCTCCGAGCGCGCCTGGCAGACCGAGCGCGGCGGCCAATGGATGAAGGGCAAAGGCTGCCCGACCTTCGGCCCACTCGGTCCCTGGCTGGTGACGCCCGATGAGATTTCGGACATCCAGAACCTCGGCATGTGGCTCGACGTCAATGGCAAGCGCGCGCAGACCGGCTCAACAAGCACCATGATCTTCGGTGCGCTCTATCTGGTGCATTACATTTCGCAGTTCATGCTGCTTGAGCCCGGTGATGTCATCACCACCGGCACGCCTCCTGGCGTCGGCATGGGCATGAAGCCTCCGGTCTATCTGAAGGCAGGCGATGTCATGACGCTCGGCATCGAAGGTCTCGGCTCCCAGCGACAGACCGTGGTGCCTTACAAGGCCGGCTGATCACGGTCCCTCGGCTCCGCCAAAACAAGAAGCCCGGCCTGATCCGATCAGGCCGGGCTTTTTCATGTGTTGTGGCTTCGGCACGAAGAACCGACTGGCTTAATCTACTGCCCAAGCATCAGCTTGATGTTCTGCACGGCCGCACCGGAAGCGCCCTTGCCGAGATTGTCGAGCCGGGAAACGAGAGCCACGCGACCGCCGTCTTTGTCAGAGAACACGAAAAGCTCAAGCTTGTCCGTATCGTTGAGTGCCTCGGGCTCAAGGCGACCGCCAACGGCGTTGGCCTCGTCGATGCCGACGACACGGACGAATTCGCTATCGCGATAATGGGCCGCAAGGGCCGCGGCCAAGTCCTCCGCCGGAGGCTGCGCGGGCAAGCTCGCCAAATGCAGCGGCACGCTGACGAGCATGCCCTGCCGGAAATTGCCGACAGAGGGGATGAAGATCGGCGTGACATCGAGCCGGCTCAAGGCCGTGATCTCGGGCAGGTGCTTGTGGTTGAAGCCAAGGCCGTAGAGCTCGAAAGCCGGTGCGCGGCCCGCCTCGTAGTCCTCGATCATCGTGCGGCCGCCACCCGAATAGCCACTGACCGCATTGATGGTCAGGGGATAGTCGGAGGGGATGAGACCGGTATCCACGAGCGGCCGCAAAAGCGCGATCGCACCCGTCGCATAGCAGCCGGGATTGGCGACGAGCTTCGCCGAGCGAATGGCATCAGCCTGTCCTTCCTCCAGCTCGGCAAAGCCGTAGGTCCAGGCCGGATCCGTGCGGTGCGCGGTGCTGGCATCGAGAATGCGCGGGGCATTGGCGCCGAGATCGCGCGCCAGCGCAACCGCCTCGCGCGCCGCTGCATCCGGCAGGCACAGCACGAGGAGATCCACGGCCGCCATCATCGCCTGACGCGCCTTGGGATCCTTGCGCAACTCAGGATCTATGCTCTTCACCGTGATGCCGCCGAGCGCTTGCAGGCGCTCGCGGATGCCAAGGCCAGTGGTTCCCGCCTCGCCGTCGATGAAGACGCTCGGCACGGTTCCATCCTTGAAGGACGCTGCGCTCATATCCTGCACTCCTGATGTCGTGCGTGCACCCGACGCCGACGATCGCCAGCATCTCCGTGGGGATGTACGGCGTTGCGCCAAAACTTCAAGGGAAAATCGCGGGCTGCCGCAGTCGGCTTAGTCGTCCTTCTCGGCCAGGATCTGCAGGTAATGCTGCACGATGGAAGCGGCCGCGATCGCCGTTACATCGGCATGGTCGTAAGGCGGTGAAACCTCGACGACGTCCATGCCGTGCCAGTCGAGCCCGCGCAGTCCCCAGAGGATCATCAAGGCTTCCGCCGAACTGAAGCCCCCCGCCACAGGCGTGCCCGTGCCGGGCGCGAAGGCGGGATCGAGCGCGTCGATATCGAAGGAGAGATAGGCAGGCGCCGCGCCGACCCGCTCCTCGATACGCTGGATAATAGCCTTCACACCGAGTTCGCGCGCCTCATAGGCGTCGATGATCTCGATGCCGAAGTCGTCAGGCGCGACCGTGCGGATGCCAAGCTGGATCGACCGTGACGTGTCGATGAGACCCTCGGCCTCGGCGGTGGTAACGAAGCTGCCGTGCCCCTGCCCTGCGTCATCGCTCCAGGTATCCTGATGCGCGTCGAACTGCACGAGGGCGAGCGGTCCATGCATGGCCGCATGGGCCCGCAGCAGCGGCAAAGTGATGGAGTGGTCACCGCCAAGCGTAACGAGATGGCAACCATGGCCGAGAATATGGCTGGCCTCACGCTCGATAAGGCCCGGTACTTCCGGGAGGCGGCGGTAGTCGAACGCGCAGTCGCCCCAGTCGATGACGCTGCATTCGGCGAAGGGGTCGAGGCCGGAGGGAAACTGTGGATCGCCATCGAAGATCGCCGACGCCCGGCGGATCGCCTGCGGGCCGAAACGCGTGCCCGGCCGGTTCGACGTGCTGCAATCATAGGGGACACCCCAGATCACGGTATCGATGCCGACGAGATCGCGGCTATAGCGCCTGCGCATGAAGGAGAGCGACCCGGCGAAGGTGGGATCGCTCGCGCCTCCCCGCACCGGCCCAAGAAAGGCATTGTCGATGGCGGGCCCGGCTTGTGGCTCGTCAGACGGCACGGTGATTCCCTCGTTGAAAGACCTTTCCCGAAGTTCAGCCCGTGGATCCGTTCAGGCGCAAGAAAAAAGGGCGGCCGAAGCCGCCCTTTCCTGAAATTCCTGACATCCGTGGCACAGGACGCCGAAAGGCGCCGGCTGGAATCAGCGCTTGGAGAACTGGAAGGAACGGCGAGCCTTGGCGCGGCCGTACTTCTTACGCTCGACCACGCGGCTGTCGCGGGTGAGGAAGCCTTCCTTCTTGAGCACGGAGCGCAGCTCCGGCTCGTAAAGTGTCAGCGCCTTGGACAGACCATGGCGCACCGCACCGGCCTGACCGGAGAGACCGCCGCCAAGCACGGTGACGTTGATGTCGTACTGGTCGACGCGGTTAGCGATGACGAGCGGCTGGCGCAGGATCATGCGCAGCACCGGACGGGCGAAATAGACATCGACCGGACGATCGTTGATGGTGATCTGGCCGGCGCCGGGCTTGATCCAGACGCGGGCGATTGCGTCCTTGCGCTTGCCGGTGGCATAGGCGCGGCCATACGCGTCCAGCTTCTGGACGTGGACAGGCGCATCGGGAGCGGCCGGCGCGATGCGCTCACCCAGCTCGGAAAGGCTCTGGAGGGTCTCGGCCATGATCAGGCGCTCCTCACATTCTTACGGTTCATAGCGCCGACGTCGAGGGCGACGGGCTGCTGGGCTTCGTGGGGATGGGTGGCGCCCTTGTAGACGCGCAGATTGCCGAGCTGCTTGCGGCCGAGCGGGCCACGCGGGAGCATGCGCTCCACGGCCTTCTCCACGACGCGCTCCGGGAAACGACCCTCGAGGATGAACTTCGCGGTCCGCTCCTTGATGCCGCCGGGATAGCCGGTGTGATGGTAGTAAACCTTCTGGTCGCGCTTGCGACCAGTGAGGACCACCTTGTCGGCATTGATGATGATGATGTTGTCACCATCGTCCACATGCGGGGTGAAGGAGGGCTTGTGCTTGCCACGCAGCCGAAGTGCGACGATCGTAGCGAGGCGGCCGACAACGAGCCCGGAGGCATCGATGAGCACCCACTTCTTCTCGACGTCGGCTGGTTTGGCCGAATAAGTCTTCATGAGGGTCTTCCGAAACTGATACGGCGGTGAGCCGCGCTGCCACAGCGCATACGGACAAGCCGCCGCGCGAGAGTGACGTTCGCATAATAAGGACAGGCGCAACTGTCAAGCGACACGATCCACGTCACCCGCGAAAAATCGCATATAAAACATGAACTTACATTTTAAGGTAATATAATACCCAATTTTCCGATGCCATCTGCGTTATTTTTCTCCTCGGGCGCCGATAAAACGATCGACGACCGTTTCGCTCTTCCGATCCCTGGGCTACCGTCGCTTATGTACCTTTGTTGACAAGCGCGCTGCGCGGGCTGTGCGGGTGCGAGGAAGGCCAGCTCCAGGCTTGGCCGGGCCCTCCGTGACCTGAAGGCTCAAGGAACTCCTAATGTCCCATGACAACTATAGTGACGATCTGATCCGTCGCATCCTGACAGAGACCCAGACGATCGCGCTGATCGGCGCGTCGAACAACCCCGCACGGCCGAGCCATAGTGTCATGGCCTATCTCATCGACGCCGGCTACGCGCTTTATCCGGTCAATCCCGGGCTCGCCGGGCAGAAGCTGTTGGGCCGCGAGGTCTATGCAAGCCTGGGTGACGTGCCGGTTCCTATCGACATGGTCGACGTTTTCCGCAATTCCGAGGCCGCAGGCGCGGTTGTCGACGAGGCGCTTGCCCTGCCGACCCTGCCTAAGGTCATCTGGATGCAGCTCGGTGTCCGCAACGACGATGCGGCCGCGCGCGCCGAAGCCAGGGGCGTAACGGTGATCATGAACCGTTGCCCCGCCATCGAGCGCCCTCGCCTTCTTGGCGGCCGGCCCCATTGAGGCCGATGCTCCGAGGAAGCATAACCCCATACGAGAACGCGATTTGGTCGTTGACCGGTTCGCGCGTTCGGTTTATCGAACAGTACGGCCGTTAAACAGGAAACGAGATAATGGTGAGCGTGGCCGCACCACCGAGGAGAGTTGGCAATGGCTGATAAAGAACCCGGTTTCGACACGCTGGCCATCCACGCCGGTGCCCATCCGGATCCGACCACGGGTGCACGCGCCACACCGATCTATCAGACGACCTCCTTCGTCTTCAATGACGTTGAGCACGCTGCCTCTCTGTTCGGGCTGCAGGCCTTCGGCAATATCTACACGCGCATCGGCAATCCGACGAACGCTGTGCTCGAAGAGCGTGTAGCGGCACTCGAAGGCGGCACCGCCGCGCTGGCCCTCGCCTCCGGCCATGCCGCGCAATTCCTGACCTTCCATGCCCTGCTGCAGCCCGGTGACGAGTTCATCGCCGGCAACCGGCTCTATGGCGGCTCGATCAATCAGTTCAACAACTCTTTCAAGAGCTTCGGCTGGAATGTCGTCTGGGCCGACAGCACCGACCCGGCGAGCTTCGGGCGGGCGCTGTCGCCGAAGACCAAGGCGATCTTCGTGGAATCGATCGCCAATCCGGGCGGCGTCATCGTCGATATCGCCGCGATCTCTGCGATCGCCAAGAAGGCCAATGTCCCGCTCATCGTCGATAACACGCTGGCGACCCCCTACCTCTGGCGTCCCATTGAACACGGCGCCGACATCGTGGTGCATTCGGCCACGAAGTTCATCGGCGGCCACGGCAACTCGATCGGCGGCCTGATCGTCGATGGCGGCAGCTTCAACTGGATTGGTGACAAGCGCTATCCGATGCTCTCCGAACCACGCCCGGAATATAACGGCATGGTGCTTGGCGAGACCTTCGGCAATTTCGCTTTCGCCATTGCGACGCGCGTGCTCGGTCTGCGCGATCTCGGCCCGGCGCTCTCGCCCTTCAATGCTTTCCTCATTCTCAATGGTGTCGAAACGCTGTCGCTCCGGATGCAGCAGCATTCCGACAACGCGCTCGCGGTCGCCCAGCATCTGTCGCAGCATCCAGCGGTGGCGTGGGTGAGCTACGCCGGCCTTGAGACGAGCCCCTTCCACTCTCTCGCGCAGCGCTATCTGCCGCGCGGCGCGGGCGCAGTCTTCACCTTCGGCCTGAAGGGCGGCTACGAGGCAGGCGTCAAGCTTGTCTCGAGCCTGAAGCTCTTCTCGCATCTCGCCAATATCGGCGACACGCGCTCGCTGGTCATCCATCCCTCCTCGACCACCCACAAGCAGCTCACCGATGAACAGAAGGTCGCCGCCGGCGCCGGTCCGGATGTGGTGCGCCTGTCCGTCGGCATCGAGGACAAAGACGATCTGATCGCCGATCTCGACCAGGCGCTCGCCGCCACCAGCGCCTGAGGAGCCCTCCTATGTCAGAACAAGCCAACAAGCCCCTCGCTTTCGCCACCCGCGCCGTCCAGGCCGGCACGGCACCCGATCCCGCGACCGGCGCCCGCGCGACGCCGTTGTTCCTGACCAACGGCTTCGTCTTCGACGGCCCGGACATGGCCGCCGACATCTTCGCGATGCGCCAGACCGGCTTTTCCTATTCGCGCGGCTCCAATCCGACGACCGCTCCCCTGGAGCGGCGCATCGCCTCGCTCGAAGGCGGCACCGGTGCCGTTGCCATCGGTTCCGGCCAGGCGGCGCTTCTCGTCGTTCTCATGACGCTTCTCGAAAGCGGCGACGAATATCTGGCCGCGAGCGTCCTCTTCGGCGGGTCGCTCGGCCTGATGGGCCGCCTCGCCAAGCGCAACGATGTGAAGCCGATCTTCGTCGATGCCGACAAGGCGGAGAATTTCGAGCGCGCCATCACGCCGAAGACAAAGGTGATCATCATCGAGTCGATCGTCAATCCTTCGGGTGAAGTGGTTGATATCGAAGCGATTGCTAAGATTGCTCAGAAGCACAACCTGCCGCTCATCGTGGACAACACGCTGGCGACCCCCTTCCTCGTTCGCCCCTTCGAATACGGCGCCGACATCGTCTTCCATTCGGCCTCGAAGTTTCTCGGCGGCCATGGGCAGGTCATCGGCGGCGCCATCGTCGATGGCGGCCGGTTCAACTGGACGGGGGACAAGCGCTTCCCGATGATCTCGGAGCCGTGGCCAGACTACGGCAACATGATCCTGACGGAGAAGTTCCCGGCGAGCCCCTTCGCCGTGGCCTCGCGCCTCTATGGCTTGCGCGATCTCGGGCCCGGCCTGTCGCCGTTCAACGCCTTCATGATCCTGACCGGCATAGAGACGCTGCCCCTTCGTATGAAGCGCCATTGCGCCAATGCTCACGCGGTGGCGGGCTATCTGGCGACCCATCCGGCGGTTGCGTCGGTCAGCTACCCCGGCCTCGCCGGCAACCCCAACCGCGAACTCGCGCTCCGCTACAGTCCGCTCGGCCCGGGCTCGGTCTTCACCTTCGCTCACAAGGACGGCGAGGAAGGCGCGCGGCGTTTCCTCAAGAACGTCAAGCTCTTCTCGCATCTCGCCAATATCGGCGAGACCCGCTCGCTCGCCATTCATCCGGCGACGACGACGCACAAGAGCATGAAGCCGGAACTGCAGGCCAAGGCCGGCGTCGGTCCGGAGGTTATCCGCATGTCCATCGGTCTCGAAGATCCGAAGGATTTGATCAACGACCTTGAACAGGCTCTTGCCGCCGCGACTTAAGGCGTGGCGAGCCGGACGTTGCTCCGGGTCGAGATACCCTAGTCACTCCGGGGTCGGCCACTGGCCGAGCCTGGAATCAAAACCGATGTGGGTTGGAGAAGTAGCCATGGCCTTCGCATGGCGTGCAGATACCGCGCCGGCATCGTTTTTGGATCCCGGGCCCCTCTCGCTCCGCCTGGTTCCGGGATGACAGTCCTGGTTCGCGTGTCTCGATGTGGAATCATCGCAAGGGCTTAGCGAGGCTTGCGCATAAATTGATTCAGGCCGGCTTCACCAAAAGCCGGCGATGCGCCGTGGCATGGCCGAGGAGGAGCATCGCAAAGCCCTGATGCAGAAGGCCGGCCCACACAGGCACCACGAGCAGCAGGGTCACGATGCCGATGACCGCCTGAACAACGACCAGCGCTGCCAGAACCACGGCCCGGCGTGCCGACGGCGTGCCCGGCGCGAGCCGGCGGGCCTGATAGACATGCCATACGGCGAACGCCAATAGCACATAGGCGCCGAGGCGGTGATTGAACTGTACCGCAGCAACGGATTCGATGAAATTCAGCCACAGCGGCTTGATCGGCAGCAGCGTGTCGAGCTGCGGCGTGAAGCCTCCGTCCATCAGGGGCCAGGTGTTGAAGGCGAGCCCTGCATCGAGACCCGCCACCAGCGCGCCAAGGGCGATCTGCACCAGAATGAGGATCAGAACGAGGCTCGCGCCGAAAGCGAGCCGGCGTTCGCTCACGTGGACCGGACGGGGCTTGAGACCGATCGCCACCCAGATCAGCGCCACAAAGATCGCTGAGGCGGCCATGAGGTGCGCCATCAGCTTCACCGGCGCCACTGCCGTCATCCCGGGCTTGAGCCCAGAGGCCACCATGATCCAGCCGATCGCGCCCTGCAGCCCGCCGAGCACGCCGATGCCGAGCAGGACGGCCAGAAAGCGGCCCCGCACCCAGCCCTTTGCCGCGAAGACGATCAACGGCAGGAGATAGGCAGCGCCGATGAGCCGGCCAAGAAAGCGATGCCCCCACTCCCAGAGATAGATATGCTTGAACTCGGCGAGGCTCATGCCCTGGTTCAGAAGCTGATACTGCGGAATCTGCTTGTATTTCTCAAATTCTGCAAGCCAAGCGGCCTCGCTGAACGGCAGCAAGGCACCGGTCACGGGCTTCCACTCCGTGATGGAGAGGCCCGAATCCGTGAGGCGCGTCGCGCCGCCGACAAGGATCATGAGGAAGACAAGGCCCGCGACGCTGAACAGCCACAGGCGCAAGGCCCGCAAACGCGCATCGCCGGCAGCACCGTCTGTGCCGCGAACCGTGCCGTTGATCTCTGCCACGCTGGCCATGGATACCCTCACCCGTCCTGTCATGCAGCATCACAGTCCTCCCCGCGCGGTTCGGCGGGGGTTGCGGACGGCGTGCAACCGACACATAGTCCGCGCCGGCTGTGGGAACAACGCTTCCTGCCGCCGCACCCTCGCTCACAGCCTCATGCAGGAACGGATGGTCATGCGCCGGCGCACGCGCAAGTTTGTTGGAACGGTCTTCATGCTGGTCTTCGTCTGCGTCTACGCGCTGGTGGCCATGGCGCTGGCACAGGGGCGCGTGCAGGCCTCGTCGAAGGGCATCCAGATGGCCTTCTATGTGATCGTTGGTCTAGCCTGGATCCTGCCGCTGCTCCCCCTCATCCGCTGGATGGAGCGCCCGGACATCACCGAGCGCTGAGCGAATCTCTAGTCGACATTGAGACGCCGTCCCCGGTTCCAGAGCAGGAATGGCACGCCCGAGGCGAGCGCCCGTACAGCGGCGCCCGACTGGAAGGCTCCATTGAGCGAAACGCGCGGCAACCCCTGCAAATGCAGGGCGTGCTCGGCGAAGACATGGCCGGGCCGCGTCGTCACCGCCATCTCGAACCCTGTCTCGGCCGCCGCCTCGAACTCCCTCGGACCAGCCGATCCAGGATCCCCGACCGGATAGGCGAAATGCCGCACGCTGGTGCCGAGCTCGCGCTCGATGGTTGCGCGGCTCTGCTGCATCTCGGCCCGCACCATCTCCAGACTGTGCTTGGCCAGCATCGGATGCGTCATCGTATGGGCGCCGATCGATACGCCCTCCTCGCCCGATAGCGCGCGCAAACCGTCCCAATCGAGGCAGAGGTGATCGACCATTTCAAGGCCATCGACGCCGGTGCGCTGAGCGAGATCCGCCACGACTGCGCGCAGTCGCTCCTCCGTGCCGCCGCGCAACTGCCAGTAGAGCTGGTCGAACGCCGAAGCTTTTTCCGCAGCGCTTCGGGCCGGGAGGCTGAGAGACAGAGGCTCAGCGCCGCTTACATCGATCTCCAGACGGTCAAGGCGCCGGATCGCTTCCTCGAGCTCGAGCCACCAGAGATTCGCGCTACGATCGGCGAACCCCGGCGTCACGAACAAGGTCCAAGGCGCGCCGTGGCGCTGAAGTACGGGCAAGGCAAATTCGGCGTTGTCGCGATAGCCGTCGTCAAAGGTTACCGCAACGAATGGACGTTTGCCCGGGTCCCGCAGGCGTCCCGGGATATCGCCCAAGGCCACGAAATCATGGCTGCGCGCGAGAATGCCGAGCGCCTGATCCAAGAAATCCGGCGTGACTTCCAGAATGCCATTCGGAGCAAAGTCGCGCGGCACCCATGGCCGGACATGGTGCAGCATCAGGATCAGCCCCCGCCCCTGCGCGAAGGGGCCGAGCCACCGGTTCGCCTGCGTGGCGGCGATCAGGGCAAAGCCCATGCGCAACACGGAATAGCGGGTGCTCATGTCATCTCCCCCCTGTCATGCCCGCACCATGAGCGAGAAAGATTGATCCAATCTTGTCGAGGCAACAGGATCCACGGGCTGGGGCTGATTTCACGTCCGCTAACCGCTTTCACAAGCATCAATTGACGCCGCTCTCCTCCCTCGTTACCTCCGCATGGGGCCGTTGTCACTTGACCACGACAGGCGGGGTCGATGTGGAAGTTTTCAGCACAGGATGGGATCGCCATGAGCAGCATGCCGAGCGAAGGGGCCGCGATGACGAACACCGCTCTTCGCCAGGATGTCAGCCTTGCCCCAACCGCGACGCGGAGGCTTGGCCCCGTCAGGATCCATCGCGATGTCGGGGCGATCGTCGACCTCTGGCGTGAATTCGGCACCCGTGCGGCAGGCACCCCTTATCAAATGGTCGATTGGGTGATGGCCTACGCAAACACGCTGGGGCAGGCGAACACGGAAACGCTCATCGTGGCGACCGTGGAGGACACCGCGGGCGAACTTGTCCTGCTGCTTCCCCTGTCGCTCCGCCGCCACAACGCAACCACCGTCGCGACGCTACCCGGTGGCAAGCAGGCGAATTTCCATATGCCGCTGTTCGATGCGGCCGCCCTTCCGTTGCTCGATAAGGCCGCGTGCCTGCACATCCTGCATGAGATCGCGCGAACGGCCGGCACGATCGACGTATTTGCCTTCTCCAACCAGCCCGCGGACTGGCAGGGCACCCCAAATCCGTTCGTCAATCTCGGCGGACATCGCAGCCCGAGCCCGGGCTTCAAGCGGAACCTCGACTTTCCCCCGGACAAGACCGCGCATGTGTTGCACGGCGGGGAGACGCGCAAGAAGATGCGCAAGAAGGAACGGCGCCTCTCGGAGATAGGTGTTCTGGATTATCGGCGGGTCGAGGATCCCGCGGAAGCGGCAAAGGTTCTCGACGCCTTTCTTGATCAGAAGGGCCTGCGCTTCCAACAGAAGCACATCAACAATCCCTTCGCCGATCCCGCCGCGATTGCCTTCCTGCAGTGCGGAAGCGAGAGGATCGGCAATCGAGAACCGGCAATCGAGCTCTATGCCTTGCTGGTCGGAGACCGGATCATCGCGACCTTCGGCGGTACGAGCGCGGGCACTCGCTTCTGCGGGATGTTCAATTCCTTCAGCACGGAAGATGACGTCATCAAGGCGAGCCCCGGTGATCTCCTGCTGACCTATGTGATCGAGACCCAGTGCCGACGCGGCCTCGCAACTTTCGATCTCGGTGTGGGAGAAGCCCCATACAAGCTCGTGGTCTGCGACAAGATCGAAGAGCTCATGGACACATACATGCCGGTGAGCCTCAAGGGACAGGCCTATGGTTTGGCTGACGGCGGACTACGCGCCGCCAAGCGATGGGTGAAACAGACGCCCTGGGCCAAAGCTCTTCTGGAGCGCGTACGCCGGAGATTGACCTGATCCGGCACCCAGCCGGGCGCACCCAGCTCAATCGCGCAGAACGGTATTGGCGGAACCTTTGTCGACCTGGTCGATCACCAGCAGCTTGACGGGCAGCGCACCGATATTCGTGCCCTGATGCCATTGCCCGATCATCTCGACAATGAAATCACCCGCTTTGTAGTCATCGCTCTTGTTAGTGTCAGTGTTGGTGACACGCAGATCCCCAGCGAGCACATAGGCATAGCGTGGAAAGGGATGCTTGTGGACCGGCAGCGTGGCGCCTGGCGCGATGTCGAAGGTGGAGACGATGACCTCCGCATTGCCTTTTGGCAGCGTGATAGGCTGACCGCTCGCGGTGGTCGTCGTCGCAAGCAACGGCGTCACGACGACGCCCGGAATGGCGGAACTGTGGTTATCGAAGGCTCGCGCGGGACTGATGGCCAAGAGTGCAGCCGCAATCCCACCTAATACGCAAGCGCTGAACTTGCCCGAATGCGCCATCGTTCCCCACCCGTTATCGATTGATTTCAACAAGATAAGGGGAAGTTCTCTCGCAAATTTGCGCTAAACGCCAGATAAAACTCGCCCATTGCACAACGAAACTGGCGCCTTATGGCGCCAGTCATCCAGGTCGAAGAAGAGAGCCGGAGGATGCGGCCCGCCGTCACGGGGCGCGCATACGCCCTCAAGCGGCGCGATGCAGGGGGCCGTCGTTCTCTACCGGCGTCACCGCGACAACGATGTTCTGGGCCCCGAGATCCTGCAGGTTCTGGTACGCGCTCAAGGTCGCCTCCTCGTCCTCCCCCTCGCGGGCGACCAGAATGGAGCCGTCCGTACGGCTTGCGAAGGCGCCAAGGATCGCAGGGTCCAGCCCGGGCGACAGACCGCATACGACCCACTCGTAGGTCTGATCGAGCGCCGAGAGTGACAAGGCAACAGCGTCTGGGTCGCTAACCAGCACCTCGGACGGTTGCGTGCCGTGGGCGACCACATGCAAGCGCGAACCAGCCTCGCGCCCGAGCACCTCGGAAAAGCCCGCACGCTCGGTGACGAGATCGGTCAAACCGGGCTCCTCGAAACCCACGTCCTTGTCAGCGACGAGATTGATGAGCACCGTCCGCGCATTGCGAGACAGGTGGCGCGCCAAGGCCCGTGCCATGTCGGTATTGCCCACGGCGACGATGGCTTCCGCGACGAACAGCCGCCGCCCCCTCTCCTTGTGCTCCGGCAGAGCCAGCTTCGATAAGATGACATCGAAGCTGCTACCCGCGTTGTCGGGCGGGGCTTCCGGGGACATGGCCGCTGGCGCGACGACATCTCGGAATTCCGCGTCGATAGGCGCCGGCAAAGTCAGGAAGGGCTCCTGCGTCGCTTTAGTCATCGGTTGCGGCACGGGGCCATAGCTCTCCTCCTCACGCGCAACCGTGGCCCGGCCGGAAATCAGCTCCAGAGAGAGCACACCGACGGATGTCAGCGCGAAGGTCGCAAGCGTGGCGATCAGAATGATCGGAACCTTCTTGGGGAAGGTCGGCGCGCTCGGCGCGACCGCTCTCGAAACGATACGCGCGTCGGCTGGCGCGGCATCACGGCTGTCCCGCACCTGGGCCTCGCGATACTTGGCGAGAAAGCCTTCCAGCTGCTCTCGCTCACTGCGTGCATCAAGCTCCAGCGCCCTGAGTTTCACCTCATTTTCGTTGGCGTCGACCGCGACCTGCTTCTGCGTATTGATCGCAGCGACCAGACTCTCCACCCGCGATCCCGCGAGGCGCGCATCGCTTTCAAAAGCGCGGACGGCACGTTCCGCGGCCATGCGGATCTGGCTGTCGAGGTCGGTGAGTTGGGCGTTCAACTCCTTGATGCGCGGATGCTCGGGAAGAAGGTTGCGCGATTCCAGCGCGAGCTGGGTCCGCAGCGCAATGCGCTGCTCCGTCAGCCGGCGCACGAGATCGTTGTTTGCGACTTCCGGAATCTCGAGAAGATTGCCCGCCCCCAGCATGCTACGGATCATCTTCGCCTTCGCCTGCGCGTCCGACTGCGTAGTGCGCGACGCGGCGAGCTGCGAGGACAGATCGGCCAGTTGCTGTGTCGGCAGGGTGGCCGTTCCGCTTCCGAGTAAAAGGCCCGTCTTGGCGCGAAAATCCTCAACGCGCGCCTCCGCCTCGGCTACGCGCTTGCGCAGTGGCTCGATATTGCTGGCGAGCCATTCGGAGGCAGACCGGGCAGCCTCCTGTTTCACCGTCTGCTGCAAGCCGATGTAAAGTTCGGCAACCGTATTGGCGATGCGCGCCGCGAGGTCGGGATCCTCCGAGGTAAACTCGATGGCGAGCACGCGCGATTTCCCCACTTGGAAAACCTGCAGCCGCTCAGCGAATTTATCAAGCGCCCGCTCTTCGGAATTGCCCGCAGGCGCCTGGCTCTTGATGCCGACCGCGTTCATAAGGCCGCGGACCAGGCCGACCGCGGCATCAGTATTGTTGAACAGGGGATTGTTGACCAGGTCGAGTTTGCGGATGGCATCACGCGCGAGATCCCGCGACATGATCAGCTGCACTTGGCTCTGCACAGCCTCACCATCAATCTGCCCCTGTAACTCTGGAGCCCCGCCGGGTCGGGTGTAGAAGTTGTCCCCGTTCTGCAGGAAGATCCGGGTTTCCGCTGTGTAGCGCGGAGCCAGCAGATTGACGGCGACCGCCGCACCGATGCAAGCCAACAGGGTGGGTATGATGATCCACAGCCGCCGCGCCACAACGGCGCGCCAGACCTGCCCCACATCAAGGTCGTCCACCGGCCGCGAAACAGCGTCCCTGTCTGCTGCACCGGCGCCAAAGAACTTCGACATAGGCTCACCCACGCATGTTTTGCGCCGAAAGAAAATCACTTCTTGGTTGCTGTAGGGTTAAGACCGCACCCATCGCGTGCCGATCGTCAAAAGGGCCCACGCAGGGCCCGCCCGCTAATTCTTTATTAACCATGCGAGGCTACCGTGCAGTGCAGCATTAACAGCAGCAAGATCATGGCGCGCACACATTCGCTTGTTTATGCCCTCTTTATTGGCCTCGCCTGCGCAGCTTGCGCGCAACGTCAACCCGCCGTCGAGGTCTTTCGCGCTCTGCCATCTCAGCCCTATACGCTTGGACCGGGTGACAGGCTTCGCGTGATCGTATTCTCCCAGGACAACCTCTCGAACATCTACACGGTGGACGCGCAGGGCCGCATCACGATGCCGCTTGTCGGCACGATCCCCGCCACCGGACGAACGACCCAGGACCTCGCCAAGCTCATCGAGCAGAAACTGCGCGCCAGCTATTTGCGCGAGCCGCGTGTCACGGTTGAGGTTGATACATACCGGCCGTTCTTCATTCTGGGTGAGGTGCAGAGCTCTGGACAATATCCCTTCGTCAGTGGCATGACCGTGCAGACTGCCGTCGCCATTGCGGGCGGTTTCTCCCCGCGGGCAGACCAGAACGAGGTACAAATCACCCGCCAGCAGGGCGGCAAGGTTGTCATCGGCACCGTTCCGCTGACTTATCCCGTGCAACCCGGCGATACGATCATGCTGAAGGAACGCTGGTTCTGAGGGCGGCCGAATAACCCAGCTCAAGTTCAAGCCTTGATCCCTTCATCCGGAGGGGCAACAATGTGTATCGCCAACGGATGGTGGGGGAACTGCCGTGCGCATTCTGCATGTCTTCCGCACGCCAGTCGGCGGCCTCTTTCGCCATGTGATGGATCTGGCGCGCGGCCAAAGCGCGCGAGGCCATGATGTCGGCATCATTTGCGATGCGACGACAGGCGGCGCGCGCGCGGATGCGGCGCTTGCCGGGCTTGAGGCCACTCTGTCGCTGAGCGTCAAGCGCGTCTCGATGAGTCGTCTGCCCGGCCTTGGCGACCTCGCAACGATTCGCAAGGTCGCCGCCCATGCCCGGCAGCTTCGTCCCGACGTCATCCATGGCCACGGCGCCAAGGGCGGTCTGTTTGCCCGGCTAGCGGCCAGTCGCCGGCCCGGTGGTCCTGCCCTCGTCTATACGCCCCACGGGGGCAGCTTTCACTATGGTCCAGGGCATCCCGCTCACCATCTGTATATGGCGGCGGAGCGTTATCTGGCGCGCCGAACAGATCTCTTCATCTTTGAAAGCGGCTTCGTCCGGGACCAGTTTCACCGCTACCTCGGCCCCTCCGGACAATTGGAGAAGGTTGTTCACAACGGCCTGTCCGAGGATGAATTCTCACTCCTCGCGCACCCTTCGCCCGCCTTCGATCTTCTGTTCATTGGGGAACTGCGAATCCTGAAGGGCGTCGATGTCCTGCTGGATGCGATCGCCCTCCTGCGAGACAGAGGCCACGCCGTTCCGCGGCTCCTGATCGTGGGGGCGGGGCCGGACGAAGCGGCTTTCCATGCGCAGATCGCCAAGCTCAATCTGGCTTCAACGGTGACGATGCAGCCACCATCGCCGATCCGTCATGTGTTGGCTGACGCCCGCGCGATGGTCGTTCCATCGCGCGCGGAATCCCTCCCCTATGTGATCCTGGAGGCAGCCGCGGCCGGGCAGCCGCTCATCGCGACCCGTGTCGGCGGCATACCAGAGATCTTCGGTCCTGCAGGGGTGCGGCTCATCCCGCCTGGAGACCCGCCCGCCCTGGCTGACGCGATTGCGAGAACCCTCGACGATCCCGATCGCGCGGCGACGAATGCGCTCGCTCTGCGTGACTACGTCCATGCCCATTTCTTGATCGCCCACATGGTCGACGGTATTCTGTTAGGCTATGATGCCGGCGTCCGACATCGGGCTGAACTGCGGCGTTAAAGCTTCCGTGACGCTTATCAATTAGGCATTCGTGCCGAAGTGCCCCGTGGCCACACGTCGTGGTGAATGGGCTCGTTGGCCAGCGCTGGTCTTGAGCCGGCAAAGAGGCGGCCTATGCCTACTTATGATATTCGTGATCTTCTCAAGCAGCCTATCCTTCCGGAGGATGCCGAACGGCCGCTGACGCCTCTCGCCGAGGAGATTGCCGCACGCCCTGTGAAGCCAACCTATTCTCCGGTTGTTCTGGCGGGAATAGCGCGCGTCGTGGATTTCGCGATCGTCGCCGTTACCGGCCTTGCCGTGCACGCCCTTTATCTGAAGCCTGGCAGCCAGTTCCCGATCATCCACGGCTTCACGATCCTCGCCATCGCGATGCTCACGGTCATCGTGTTCCAGGCGCTCGGGATTTACCACATCAGCTCTTTTCGCGCGATGGTCACCCAGGGGCTGCGCCTTCTCGGGGGATGGTGCGGGATCTTCCTCATCCTGATGGCCGCCCTCTTCTTCGCCAAGCGCGGCGAGGATTTCTCGCGCGTCTGGCTCGCGAGCTGGTTTGTTGTCGGTCTCATCCTCCTGGCCATGGGACGTGCCATCCTGTCCTATACCGTGAAGGCCTTGACCCGGGCGGGACGGCTCGACCGGCGCACGGCGATTGTCGGCGGGGGGCCTGCGGCGGAAGAACTTATCCGCGCGCTTGATGCCCAGCCGGACACGGGCCTGCGCATATGCGGCGTCTTTGATGACCGCAATGACGAACGGTCACCCGATATCGTCGCCGGCTATCCCAAGCTCGGCAATGTGAGCGACCTGGTCGAATTTGCCCGGCGCGCGCATCTCGACCTCGTCATCTTCACGCTACCTATCACGGCGGAGGATCGTCTGCTTTCCATGTTGCGCAAGCTATGGGTGCTGCCGATCGACATCCGGCTCGCAGCGCATCGCAACAAGCTGAGACTGCGTCCGCGCGCCTATTCCTATATTGGCGCCGTGCCGGTCCTCGACGTGTTTGACAAGCCGATCGCCGACTGGGATCTGGTTCTGAAATGGCTGTTCGACAAATTTGTCGGAACCCTTCTGATCATCCTGCTCTCACCCGTGCTCGCCGCGACCGCGATCGCGGTGAAGCTCGACTCGCGCGGCCCCATCCTTTTTCGCCAGAAGCGATACGGCTTTAACAACGAGCTGATCGAGGTTTTCAAATTCCGCTCGATGTATGTCGATCAGTCCGATGCCGATGCCGCCCGGCTCGTCACAAAGGGAGATCCCCGCGTGACCCGGGTCGGACGTTTCATCCGCAAGACCTCGCTCGATGAACTGCCGCAATTGTTCAACGTCGTGTTCAAGGGCGATCTCTCGCTGGTCGGTCCGCGCCCGCATGCGGTCAAGGCCAAGGCCGAGAACCGGCTCTATGACAAGGTGGTCGATGGCTATTTCGCGCGCCATCGCGTGAAGCCCGGCATAACGGGCTGGGCGCAGATCAATGGCTGGCGCGGCGAAACCGATACCGAGGAGAAGCTCCAGCGGCGCGTCGAGCATGACCTTTTCTATATCGAGAACTGGTCCGTGCTCTTCGACCTCTATATCCTGGCCCGTACCCCCTTTGCGTTGCTCTCCACGGAGAACGCCTATTGAGCCCATGCGCGCTCAGGCTGGACAGGCAGACGGCCGTGGCTCGCCATGCGGGAGCCACGCCTACCGTGCAGCGCTCCCGTCCCCCGCAGCCCCTGCCGACGGAACCATGGCCCAGGCTCACCCAATAGCCAAAGCAAGCGGCGCCGATCAGCACACATGGGAAATGGGCGCGGCTGCCCGTCAGAATGGGACGCGGCGCCCCCGTGGTCTGCGCGTCTCGTTGGCGCGCCTCGATAGTCTCGCCCTTTGGCTGTTCGTCTTCGCCGGTGCGTTCGTCCTGATCGAACCATCCCTGTATGAGCTGCTCTTTCCGCTCACGCTCCTGGTCGCGCTGCTCATCGGCTTTCGGATTCCTGCCAGCGC
Source organism: Hyphomicrobiales bacterium (assembly GCA_930633525.1). NCBI lineage: Bacteria > Pseudomonadati > Pseudomonadota > Alphaproteobacteria > Hyphomicrobiales > Hyphomicrobiales bacterium. The sequence goes on along the minus strand of CAKNFP010000001.1, from coordinate 1,621,155 downwards.
GGCACCGATGATCGTTCTGTTGACGCTGTTCAACATGGGCGGGGCTTTTGCGCTGATGCCCTACCTCGATGAAAGCCGCAGCGTCATGTTCATCGTCATCTCGATCTATCTCGCGATGACATCCGTCTTTTTCGCATCAATACTCACACACGAACCGGAACGGCGCCTGGAGACGATACGATCGGCCCTGATCTGGTCCGCCTGGCCTGCCGGCATCGCCAGTCTTCTCGGCTATTTCGACATAGCCGGCCTTGGCAGCATCTTCACCGTCTACGGGCGAGCGTCCGGTACGTTCAAGGACCCGAATGTCATGGGTCCCTATATGGTGCTCCCCATCGTCTATATCGTTCAGGGTTTCATCGAACGGCGAAGCGGGGTCCTGAAGACGGTCGCGCTGCTCAGCGTGCCGCTGCTGGCGCTGTTCCTGTCGTTCTCAAGGGGCGCCTGGGCGGATCTGGTCGGCTCGCTGGCGCTCCTCTTCGCCCTCAGTTTCGTCACCGGCGCCACGCTGGCCCAGAGGCGCCTGATGATCGTCTATGCGCTTGGCTGTGTCGCCGTTCTCGTCGTCATGCTGGGTATTGCCCTGTCCATCGACGGTGTGCGCGAGATCTTCACCATGCGTGCCTCGCTGTCACAGGATTACGACGAAGGCACGACAGGCCGCTTCGGCAACCAGCTGCGCAGCATTCCCCTCCTTCTCGAACACGTGAATGGCCTCGGGCCGCTGCGTTTCCACTTCCATTTCAACGCCGACCCGCATAGCGTCTATATCAATGCCTTTGCATCCTATGGATGGCTCGGCGGCCTTTCCTATTTAACCCTGATCATGGCGACCTGGGTCGTTGCCTGGCGCACCGTATTCCGGCGCAACCCCCTGCAATCCCATGCGATCGCCATCTGGTCCGCCCTGATCGTGATAACGATCCAGGGCTTTCAGATCGACACCGACCATTGGCGCCAGTTCTACCTCATGCTGGGGTTAACTTGGGGTATCGCAGCCGCGAGCAAGACCCATTCAACGGCAAGCGCCGCGGTGACGGACAACGCACAGTTGCTCCACGGGCGCCCGCGCCAGCAAGTCCTCACCTATCAGACGCGTGCTCTGGGCCATGCGCCCGGAAAAGGCAATCGAACAGAGTGACCATTGCTCCAGATGAATTGGCCTTGGTCGCGAACCTCCTTCAGGCCGCGCGATAACTGGCGCGCTTTCCTTTCATCCCCTGCGTCCCTCTTAGCGCATTCACTATCCGCGAAGGCCGACAGCCACGCGGATTATCAATTCGCCAATAAAGCGCGCGAACGGGTGAGCCGCCGCGCCGCTACACAAGGCGGCCGCTAGCGAGCTGGCATGTCAGAACGTAAAAATGGCGGCCACAAGGGGCCGCCATTTTGAGACACTGGCAGAAATTGGCTCGGTGCGACGGCCCCGCGATCAGAAATCCCGCTGGAAGCGCAGGCGCGCCTGCCACTGGTCCTCGGAAGACTTGTAGATCGCCGTGACGCCGTTGTCGTAGACAAGCGTGCGGCCGTTCGGATCGAGCTTGGTGTAGAGAACCTCCACACCGATATCCATCGCGCTCACCGGCGACCAGATGAGATTGGACCCCACCGTCCAAGTATTGAAGTCGCTCAGGCCATTATAGGTAGAGGTCACGGCGCCTGAATAGTTGACCTTCGTGTAGCCACCAAAGACGCTCTGGCGAATATTCGGTGTCCAGTAGTGGAGCATCGCGGCGAGAGCGTTCCAGCCCTTGGTCTTCTTGATGTCGCCGTTAACGATCACGCCATCCGCGGCAATGCCCACCAAGGGCCCGATGGCCTGGTCACCGTTGATACCGATGTAGCTGAGCGCGCCGTCCGTATAGGCGGCCTGCAGCCACAGGTAGTCGCCGGCGGCTAGCATCGGCAGTTTAACCTTCACGCCACCCTGAACCGCAAAGCCATAAGTCGAATCGACCCGGCTGCCGTAAACGTTCGAGCCGTAGATGGTGCCGGAATTGAGCTGATGGAGCGCGCCGGAGAGCTGCGCGGAGCCCCAGTCCTGATCCACGAGCAAATTGCCGACAACGTCCGGCAAGCGCTGGCCGGCCGCATTATAGTAGCTCGTTCCGACATTGCGCTGGTTTCGATCCTCAAGCGCGATGGTCGCGGAAAAACCGGAGCCGAATGTGGCGGAATAGGCCAGCAGTTGGGTCTGGCCATTATCGGAGCCCAGGGAGCCGCCGTAGTTCAGGTCGTTGGCGTAGAAGTCGAAGAACGATTGGGCGACACCCGCCGTGAAGCCAGCGAACTGGATGAAGGCTTTGTCGAGGCTCGAGTCGGTCACGCTACCGGCAGGCACGCCCAAGGCACGATAGGCACCTGATGTACGCGTCAGCTCAAAGCGGAAGAAGGCACGCACCGTGCCCCATTCGGACGATGAACGCGCATCGACCTCAAGGCGGCCACGTGCGAGGAAGCCAGTGGCGTCCGCAGAACGGCCATTGCCGGGAACCGACCATTTCGGCTGCGCGTAAAGATACTCGGCACGAACATAGCCGCCGACTTTCAGACAGACATCACCACCGGGAATGTAGAAGAAGCCCGCACCGTGAATCGAGCAAACCCGGACATAGTCGACAGGCGCAGCCTTCGTCATCGGCAGGTCGGCCGCCAGGCCTTGCGATACGGCAGCAAACGCGGCAACAGAGCTCAAAAGCACAATAGAAGCCAGACGCATTAGAGTCTCCTCCAACGGCAAGGGCCGTAGTATCCAGAAACACTTTACGCGCGGCTTTCAACTCCCGTCGATTAAAATCATCTATTGAAATCATCAGGGCCATATATGCTGCAAAAAGAGCAACATGTATATGAATAATATTTACTCAATTCAAATCCATAAAGCCCAATATATGGGCAATTACGAATCTAATATAGTAATATCCATATACAATTACGCAGAGCCCACCTCATTTTCGCCCATTAAACAGCCAAAATGCCGCAACGGGCCGAATTTCCACCCATGGAGCCGGCGCTTTACGTATCGGCTAAAATATAAATTTGCCAAAAACGATCGTAAAGCGGTCAATCATCTCTCAATATATAAAAATTCTGATACAAACGCGCCGCCGCTCAAAATTAAGCTAAGATAAAAGTATAGATTGAAACATCAACAAATATAACTTCAAGCTTCCGCAAGCGGCCGGGCCACATTGGGATGAAGACGCGACAGCGAGATTGATCTCCTCAGGTCCACATCGGCCGGCGCAGCTGCCGCCTTTAGCGAAAAGAGAGCTGCCAGCCCTCCGCAAGCACCGTCTGCGCCATTCCCCTAATGTGCAGGTCGACTGAATGAGCTGCAGGCTCGCGTCAATAAAAAAACCCCGGTGCGAGCACCGGGGTTCCGTGAACTCAGAGAGTCCAGACTTGGATCAGAAATCGCGCTGGAAGCGGATACGACCCTGCCACTGATCTTCAGAGCCCTTCTGGTAAACCGGCGAGGCCCAATTGCGCTTGGCGTCGACCTTGGCGTAGAGGACTTCCACGCCGATATCCATCGCCTTCACCGGCGACCAGATCAAAGCCGAAGCCGCCTGGAAGACCTTGAAGTCGCGATAGACGCTGCCGGCAACAACCTGACCAGGGAAGTCAACCGACGTGTAGCTGCCCCAGAGTGTGGAACGCAGGTTCGGGGTCCAGTAGTGCAGGAATGCACCAAGAACGTTCCAGCCCTTCGTCAGCTTGACACTGCCATCGGCATATCCAGCGACTGTCGGGATCACGTAGTCCGACACCGGCAGGTAGGTAGCAAGACCGCCGATACCCGGCGTGCCCGTCACACCGATGTAGCTCAAAGCGCCTTCTGCATAAGCAGCCTGCAACCAAAGCTGGTCACCAGCAGCGAGCATCGGCAGGTTGATCTTCACACCACCCTGGATGGCATAGCCATACTTGTTGTCCACGCGGCTGGTGCCGATGAGGTTGTTGGCGCCATAGTTGTAATCCAACATAGAGGAATTCAACTGACGAACGGCACCCGACAACTGGGCGGAACCCCAACCCTGATCGACACGCAGGACACCGACGACGTCGGGCATGCGCTGACCAGCGCTATTATAGGTATAATAGCCGACAGTTCCACCAGCAACGGCGCGCTGGTTACGATCTTCGAGCGAGATCGTCGCCGAGAAGCCCGAACCGAAAGTAGCGGTGTAGGCGAGGAGCTGCGTCGCGCCTTGGTCCGAACCCGGGATGATGCCAGGAGCGGTGCCCCAGTTCAGCGACTCAGCATAGAAGTCGAAGAACGACTGCGCGATACCAGCCGTGAAGCCGGCGAACTGGATGAAAGCCTTATCCAGGTTCGAGTTGGTGGTGCTGCCCTGCGGACCAGCATAGGTCGCGCGGTAGACGCCCGAATCACGCGTCAGCTGGAAGCGGAAGAACGCGCGGACCGTGCCCCACTCGGAGGACGTGCGGGCATCAACGTCGAGCTGACCACGGCCACGGAAGCCGGTCGCATCACGATTGCGGCCCTGCCCAAAACCGTTGTTAAGCGGCTGCTGATACATGAACTCGGCGCGAACACGGCCGCCGAGCTTGATGCAGGTGTCACTGCCAGGAATGTAGAAGAAGCCCGCGCCGTGGACCGAGCAAACGCGAACATAGTCAACCGGCGCAGCCTTCGTCATGGGAAGATCTGCGGCTTGAGCTCCGGCAACCGCGGCGAAGCCTGCAGCGCTACCGAGTAGAAGGCTCTTAACGAGCTTCATTCTGACCTCCAAAAAATCGAGACCCATTGGGAGCAGGCTTAATTTCGAACCTCAACCGACAGCTGAAATCCGAAGGTGCCCATTTCCCCGTTTTTGTGGGTTACCCTCCGGTCACCTGCCCCCTTGGAGCCCATGCCAGCGGCTTAACCCGCGATGCGTAACGGGTGCCCCCGACGCCTCATTACCATGCTGGACAGAAGCGTCAGGTTCAATCTGTTCCAAAGCATAGACGGCGGGTTACGGGTGTTTTTGACCCCGATGTTGCATAAACGACACTGAAAACGCCCTGCTAGCGGGCCATTTCTGCCCGATCGAGCGCTCATCGATAAGTTGCCGCGTTGCACAATCCGGTTCCGCATCCTCAACGCCTCAAAAATGCAGCCTTGCCGCCGCACGATTCGGAGAATCAAAGCCACGCCAGTCACCGTGGACGCAGATGCTTGGCGCCGCCCCGCGTCCGGTTGAATGTCAACGCTGCCGCTCGGTGCTCCTCTTGAGCAACGTAAGGGCTCGTACGATTGGATGAGACCCATCGGAAGGATGGTCGGCGCTGGCAGCACGCGCAGACGCTGAGGCAGCGACCGAGAACTTTATGCATTCGTGACCTGCGACGGTACCAGGCAACGATCACAGCGACTTCACAACGAATCGCCGAGCTGTTGACAATCTAAGGTTGCAGAAACCCCAGTGCTTCGCATTCTGCGCAAAAGCACCAGCAGAGACGGCCCACCTCGCGCCCCGAGAATCTGCTTCACCCCGCGGCTGGTCCGGCCTAGACCCATCCGCCGTCCACGACATAGTGCTGGCTGGTGCAAGCTGACGCCTCCTCCGAAGCGAGAAAGACGGTGAAACGAGCCAGCTCATCGGGGACAAGCTTGCGCTTCAAACATTGCCGCCGCATCAGTTCCTCTTCCCCCTCAGGCGTCAGCCACTTCTCGATCTGCCGTTCCGTCATGATCCAGCCCGGCGCGATCGCGTTGACGCGTATATTGTCCGGCCCGAAATCACGGGCAAGCGAACGGGTAAGGCCGATCACTGCTGATTTCGAGGCGGTATAGACGGCCATGTTTCCTTGACCGACCATCCACGATGTCGAGCCGAAATTGATGATGACCCCGCTCTTCCTGGCTTTCATGTCCGGCAGAACGGCCTGAGCGGCAAAGAACTGATGCTTAAGGTTCACGGCTATACGGTCGTCCCAATAAGCGGGCGTGACCGTTTCCGTCGCATGGCGCTCATCGTGAGCCGCGTTGTTAATAAGAATGTCGATGGGACCGTACTGGGCGCGGATCGCGGCAATCGCGGAGACGAGTGCGTCAATATCCGTCACATCGGCCTTCTCGAAATGGACCGTGCCGCCGGCTGCGCGCAACTCATCCACCAGCGCGCGGGACTCTGTCTCCTTTATATCAAGAAACCCGACCTTGGCGCCTTGGTTTGCGAAACGCCTCACGATACTGGCGCCGATACCGGAACCCCCACCTGTTATCACAACGGTCTTGCTGGCTAGATCGGGATAGATCGCTGACATGGGCTGCCCTCCACCTCGCCGGCCTGGATCGAGCCGGCTCATTCTGATGATCGCCTCTCAACACGCGGCGAAAGCGGGCCGTACGTCAACCCCACACGTATGCACCAACCCGAAAATCATCAGGGCCTTGCCCAAGGTCAATATACGACATCCCGATTTTCCTTAATTTTATCATTATCTTATGCACATTTACGCTCGCCGGATCCGTTCGGCATATAGGATAATATACCTGATCATCGAACATCATTATTCTACGCTATTGAACCAAATGAGGGCTTGCGGAAGACAGAGCCTTTGGGCATCGTCACATCAACGCGCCCATTGAAGGCCAACAACCAGACCAGGGAGAGACACTTGACGCTCCTGAAACTGCGAGGGGTGAGCAAGGAATTCGGTGCCATACGCGCCCTGTCGGAGATCGACCTAACGGTCGCCGCCGGCGAAGTCGTCGGCTTGATGGGCGACAATGGCGCCGGAAAATCGACGCTCGTGAAGGTCATCGCGGGCAATTTCCCGCCTTCGCACGGAGCGATGGTCTTCGATGATCAGCCGGTGCACTTCTCGCGCCCGATTGATGCACGCTCGGTCGGGATCGAGGTGGTCTACCAGGACCTTGCTCTTGCCGACAATCTGACAGCGGCCGCCAATGTCTTCCTTGGCCGTGAGCTCAAGCGACGGCTAGGGCCTCTGTCGATTCTCGACCATGCGGCGATGAACAGGCGCGCCTCGGAGCTTTTCCAGGAACTGAAGTCGGAAACGCGCGCCGACGATCTCGTGCGGCAGATGTCCGGCGGCCAGCGCCAGGCCGTTGCCATAGCCCGCACACGGCTCAAGAAGGCGAAGCTCGTGCTCATGGACGAGCCGACCGCAGCGATTTCGGTACGCCAGGTCGCGGAGGTGCTCGATCTGATCCGCCGCCTGCGCGACGCCGGTATCGCCGTCATCCTGATTTCGCACCGCATGCCAGATGTCTTCACCGTCTGCGATCGCGTCGTGGTGCTGCGACGCGGGTCCAAGGTGGCTGACAAACCGATTGGGAGTTCGAGCCCCGAAGAGGTCACCGCCCTTATCACCGGCGCCAAGGAGGCCGCCTGATGGACGATTTATCGACCGCCGGACGACATACGGGCGAAAGCGGGTTTACCAATGTGGGCCGCGTGGCTTGGTGGCAGCGCGGCTTTTTTGCGTCGCAAACGGCCTATGTGGTCCTGGCCTTTCTCATCATTACCATCGCCATCTCCTTCGTGGCCGACAATTTCCTGAGCCCAGAGAACCTTCTGCGCACCTCGCAGAATTTTTCCTATGTGGGCATCGTGGCGCTCGGGGCAACGCTCGTCATCATCACCGGCGGGATCGACCTCTCGGTCGGATCGGTCATGGCGCTGACGGCGGTCGTGACGATGATCGTCATGAAATGGATTGCCGAGACGGCACTCGGCTTTGTCTCCATGCCCCTTGCGCTCCTCATCGGGCTGGCGGTCGCGGGCTTCATCGGGCTCGTCAACGGCCTTCTCATCGCGCGCCTCAAACTGTCGCCCTTCGTCGTGACCCTTGGCATGCTGTCGATCTGTCGCGGCCTCACCTATGTGATCACCAAGGGGCGGAGCCAGGCACCGGGGGGACCCGGGGTCGATACATTCTATGCGCTGACCAACGGCAAGCTCTTCGGGTTGCCCATCCCGCTCGTCTATCTCCTTGTTGGAGCGGCGATCATGGGCTTCATGCTGCACCACACGGCGGCAGGACGCCATATCTTCGCCATCGGCGGCAACGAACGCGCTGCGGCCTTGACAGGCGTTGCCGTGGAACGGGTCAAGATCGGCGTCTACGTCGCCTGCAGCATCACCGCCGGCTTTGCCGGCATTCTCATGTCGGGCTGGCTCGGCGCTGCACAGGCCAACCTGGCAACAGGTTACGAACTCACCATCATCGCCGCAGCGGTGATTGGTGGCGCGAATCTCGCGGGTGGAACAGGCGGCCCCGTCGGGGCGATCATTGGCGCCGCGCTGATCGAGGTCATTCGCAACGGCCTCGTACTCGCCGGCGCAGACAGTTACTGGCAGACCGCCATCATCGGCATGATCATCATCTTCGCCGCCATTGTCGATCGGTTAAGGAGCCTACGCGCGGCCTAAGCGAGCACCGCCGGCCGCCTACAAGCACGTATCAGGGGCGCGATAAGCCCTACGCGCAAGTCAGGGAGAGACATTGATGAAACGCTTCATTTTGACCGCACTCGCCGCGGTAGCCATCGCAATGCCGGCACTGGCGCCACCAGCCATAGCCCAGCAGAAAATGCGCTTCGCCATCGTCCCGAAGGCGATGAACAACCCCTATTTCGACCTGTCGCGCGACGGCTGCATGAAGCGCGCCAAGGAACTCGGCAACGTCGAATGCATCTACAAGGGGCCGATCGAACACGAGCCCGCAAGCCAGGTGCAGATTATCCAGGATCTCATTACGCAACGGGTGGACGGATTGGCGATCTCCGTGTCGGACGCCGAGGCCGCAGTCAATGTCATCAAGCAGGCGCGCGACGCGGGCATCGCCGTTATCACTTTTGATGCGGATTCGCCGAAGTCCGCGCGTCAGGCCTATGTCGGCACCGACAACAAGGAGATGGGCCGTCAGCTCGGGCGCGAGCTCATCAAGCGCAAGCCGCAGCCGGGCACGTTCATCACCCAGTCGGGAGGACCGGCCGCCGAGAATCTGAACGAGCGGCTCGCGGGCCTCTATGAAGTGGTGAAGGCCGCGGGCTGGAAGGAAGCCAGCGGATCGCCAAGCTACTGCAATGACGACTCGGCGCTCGCTGTCCAACAGCTGAGCGACATGGTCACCGCTAATCCCAATGTGGATGCGGTGGTGCCCGTCGGCGGCTGGGCGCTCTTCGCTCCCGAGGCCTACAAGGGTTTCGTGAACGCTCACAAGAAAAACTATGAGAGCGGCAAGCTCGCGCTTGTCATGCCCGACACGCTCAAGGTGGAGCTCGAACTTTTACGTGACGGCTATGCCAATGTGCTCGTGGGGCAGCGGCCATTCGAGATGGGCGAGAAGGCCATGGACATGCTGCTGGCGCTGAAGAAGGGCGAGAAGGTCGAGCCAATCAACTATGTCGGCCTTGATGTCGTCACCAAGGATAATGTGGCCGAGTTTCTGAAGTGACGCTACTGAGATGGGAGAGGTCCGCTCTCCCATCTCGTGCCGCACGAATTGCAAGTATCGAGACTGGTCCTGCAAAAGATTAGTGCAGCATAAACATGTACAGGCACGGGCAACGTTGTCCGGTGTTCGATCAAATAACCCGTTGGGGAGGCATCAAATGAAAACCCTCGCTCTTGCCACCGCGCTTGTGGCTGGCGTTTCCTTGGGCAGTGTTGCTGCCCATGCTCAGTCCGGCGCGCTCTCGAAGGCCGTAGGTGGTTATTCCTTCGAAGACGCAGCGAAGGAATCGCCAGACACCAAGAATTTCAACTCCAAGGATGGCAAGCTTACCTTTGCCATTATCACGCACACGGCCGGCAACGGCTTCTTCGACCCGACCTATGTCGGGGCAAAGGCCGCCGCCAACGCCTTCGGGATCAATCTGATCACACTTGGCTCCGAGGCTCCCGTCGACGACATTCCCCGTGAGATCGAGATCATCAACCAGGTGATCAATGACCCGACGATCGACGGCGTGATCATGACGACACCGCAGTCCGGCGCCTATGACGACATCGTCAAGAAGCTGCAGGCCAAGGGAATACCCGTCGCAACCACCAATTCGTTCGATCCCAATCTCGCGGGCCGCTCTCAGATCTCTCACACCGGTCAGGATGCCGGCGCCGCCGCGATCGGCGGCGAGGCGCTCGCGCAATGCCTGATCAAGAACGACGTCAAGGGCGGCAGCATCATCTTTCCGTCGACGACCACTCTCGGCAATGTCGAGGTCAACAACCGCATCACGGCCGCCTTTCAGGCCACGGTGAAAGCGCTGAATGCGGCGGGCAAGCTCAAGGACTTCAAGGTCGACGCCGGTCCCCAGAACATTGGCATCGACGTCGATAAGGACAACATCGTCGGCTCGATCGTTACGCTGATTGAAAGCCGCAAGGACGTCGTCGGTGCCTTCGCCGCCAACGGCTTCGTGACGCCGGCTCTGGGTGATGCCATCAGCCAGCTCAAGCTCAACGGAAAGGTCTGTGCCTTCGGTTTCGATCTCGGTCCGAAACAGCAGGAGCAGATCCGGACCGGCGCCCTCACTGGTTCACTTGGTCAGCAGCCTTTCCTGCAAGGGTTCTGGCCAGTGGCGCAGCTCTATTTGCAGATCGACCGGGGAATCTCGGCAGCCAATCTCGACACGCGCGCCCAACTCGTGACCAAGGATAGCGTCGACAAGGTCGGAAAACGCTTCGAAAACTGATTGATTTGCGCGAGGGGCCCGCAGTTGCGCCGACACTGCGTGGCCTCGCCGAGCGCGAACGCTCACAAGTATGGGACGATCGACACCAGCACGGCAAGAGCCAGCCGATCCCGGCGGGCTTGCTGTGTTTTCCCGGCATCGATCGGCTCGCCGCTGGTTTCCGGTCGAGCGCGCCTCCTTGTTGATGCGCGTTCGTATGGCGGACCCGTACCAGTGCGTTTGAGAATGGAAGCTGTATGTCGCTTGAAATGACCGCCGGCCCTACCCCACCCGGACGGGTGAAGTTGCCCTCGCAGTTGCTGGGCAGCTGGGAGGCTGGCCTTCTCGTCTTCATGGCCTTGCTCTATCTGGCGGGCGTGCTGATCAATCCCGCCTTTTTCGGCACGACTGACGCCATTTCGGCGGTTCTGCGCGACACCGCACGTTTCGGGGTTATGGCGGTGGGGATGACCTTCGTGATCGTCAACCGCGATCTCGACCTCTCCGTTGGATCGACGCTCGGCCTCGTGGCCGTCAGCTTCTCGATCCTCTTCGCTCCGACCCATCTCAATATCGATGCCGGTACGGCCATGTTGATCTGCCTTGGCCTTGGCCTTCTTGTCGGGTTGATCAATGGCGTCCTCGTCGCCATTCTGCGTGTCCCTCCTTTCATCGCGACGCTGACCATGCTGTTCATCGGCCGCGGCGTCGTGCTCGGGCTCACCGGCGGCAAGACCATCGGCTATGACATCAAGGCGCGCGGCTATGGATTTTTCGCCTTCGGCGAGACCAATGCGCTCGGCTTCAACAACCAGATCCTTATCTTCCTTCTCTTCGCGGTCGTGGGCGCAGTGCTGCTCGCGAAAACCCGCATCGGCTACGAGACCTACGCAACCGGCGGCAATGATCAGGCTGCCCAATATGCCGGCATCAACACGCGCTGGGTGCGTGTCCGCGCCTTTATGCTGTCGTCTTTCTGCGCGGCCGTCGCCGGCCTCATGAATGTCGCCCAGGACAAGGGCGTGACGTCACAATATGGCCAGGGCGCGGAACTCATCGTTATCGCAGCTGTCATCGTCGGCGGCGCCTCGATCGCTGGCGGCCGTGGGCGCGTGCTCGGCGCGTGCCTCGGCGCGGCGCTGGTCGTGCTTATCGACAAAGTTTTGCGCGAGGGCTTGCCCACGACGCGCGTTATCGACGTCGGCGGCGTCAAGATGGAAGTGGCAGCCATGGCCCAGCTGCCGCCCGGCGCCGTGCCGGCTTTCCTTGGTCTTCTCCTGCTGGGCGCTGTGTTGCTCGAACCGCTGGTTGTACGTGGCAACGTGCTTGGCCGCCTGAAGGGCTGGCTACTGCGGCGCGACGTGCCGGTGTCCCACGAGGGCGGCGGTATCGCGATCGTTGGCGTCAAGACCATGGGCGCGGCGAGCGATGCGCGCGGCGTCGGCCTGCATGGGTTGCGGGCCTTCCTGCACCGTCGCGATGCCGCAGCCATCATCCTGATGGTGGTGTTGTGGGCGGCCGGTTTCTGGCTGCGACCGGATTTCTGGGGCTCGCTCGACAACTCATTCAACCTGCTTCTGGCCTTCACGGAAATCGGCTTGCTCTCGCTTGGCCTCACCTATGTCATAGCCAATGGCGACATCGACCTTTCGGTGGGCTCGGTGCTGGCCCTGTCAGGCGCTGTGGCGGCCTTCACCATGAAGGAACTCGGCGGTGATCCCGCAACCGCCGTCATTCTGGCGCTTGCAGCGGGCGTCGCGTGCGGGCTGTTCAATGGCTGGCTCACCGCCAAGATTGGCATGCCTGCTTTCGTCGCGACGCTCGGCATGTTCTATATTGCACGCGGACTCGCTGCCTGGCTCGTGTCCGGGCGTCAGCTCTCGGGCTTTCCGGAATCCTACAATCTCCTCGGTCGCAACCTCTCGGTCGTGCTGGACTTTTTCGGCGTTCACGCGACAGGCGCCTTTGCCGCGGTGGCGCGGGCGGTGAGCGTGCAGACCCTCTTCCTTGCCGTCGTCGCAACCCTCGCCGCCGTGGTTCTCGGCGCCATGTCATTCGGGCAGAAGGTCTATGCCACGGGCGGCAATGAGCGAGCGGCGAGCTATGCGGGCATCAACACCCAGCGCGTACGCCTCCTGTCGCTCGTGTTCTCCTCGCTCTGCGCGGCGGCGGCTGGCGTCATCTATGTCGCCTATTATCGCAGCTTCAATCCGGCCGCCGGCCAGCTGCGAGAACTCGATGCCATTGCCTCCGTGATCATAGGCGGCGGCTCGATTTTCGGCGGCTATGGCACCATCATCGGCTCGCTCGCCGGTGCGGCCGTCATCACCCTCATCCGGGCGTTACTGTCCCTGCAGATATTCCTCAGCGACGGCTCGTCCTTCGTAATGCCACAACATTGGATGAACGTATTCATCGGCCTCATTCTTTTGGCGGCGGTGATTGGTGACATCTGGTTCCGGCAGAACAACATCTTGGGAGAATGGAAGCGGCGGCGACAAGCCCGCGCCCAGGCCCGTCACGACGCCCGCACGGCAGGAGCAGCAGCATGACCACCCCGATCATCACGATGCGCGGCATCGTCAAGACTTTCGGCGCCGTGCAGGCCCTGCGGGATGTCGATCTCCATCTCATGCCGGGTGAGATTCTCGGCCTTGTAGGCGACAACTCCGCAGGCAAATCCACTCTCATGAAGGTGTTGACCGGCGCCTATACACGTGACGGCGGTGATGTCCTCTTGAATGGCGAAATCACCCATTTCAATAGCCCGCATGAGAGCCGCGACCTCGGGATTGAGATGATCTACCAGGACTTCGCGCTGTGCGGGAACATGGATGTCGGACAGAACATCTTTCTGGGCCGCTGGCCCCGGCGCTTCGGCCTCTTCGTTGACCGGCCGAGAATGTACGAGGAGGCCCGTGCGGTCCTCTCCCGGTTGAAGGTGGACGTGAACTCCGTCTTCCAGAAAGTCGAGAGCCTCTCAGGTGGACGCCAGCAGTCCGTGGCCATCGCGCGCGCCATTTCCTTTAATCCGAAGGTCGTGATCTTCGACGAGCCCACCGCCAATCTGTCTGTCATGGCGACGGAACGGCTGCTCGAAACCATGAGCGAGCTCAAGCGGCAGGGTGTCGCGCAAATCATCATCTCGCACCGCCTCACCGATATCTTCGAGGTCGGCGACCGCATCATGGTGCTGAAGCGCGGTGAAAATGTCGGCGATCGCTATATCGTCCATACCACCGAACGCGAGGTGCTCGAGCTTATTGTTTCAGGCACGCGCGAGACCGCCTTGACGGCTGACGAAGCCATGAAAAAGGCGGCTTGAAAGCCGGCAGCACCTCTCGCGGTCAGCCCAGGGGGATGCGGCGTTTGCTATTTGCGCTCCCGCAGGAATGTCTGGACAGCGCGCCCCACGATTTGGTCGGCCTCAGCGCGAGCGGTCGGGTTGCCACCATAGGATGCGCCGCGCTGCATGCATGAACGCAGATAGACACCGATATCACGCGGCTGAACAACCATGCCGGTATCCCAACGCCGGGCCACAACAGGATCAAGCGCGATATCGAGGCCGCAATCCCGCGCCGTCTGCGCCCGCGGCAAATAGCGGACCGGCGTCGGCAAATCAAAGCCATGATGGGCGCCGGCGAAGACGAACATTTCCACGAGCGCGCCCTTGCTCCGGAGGAAGTCCACGTAGCGACCGCAATGAGCCGCAGGCGTGTAGTCATCGTCGCCGCCGAGCAGGAGGAATACAGGGGCGGGCGACACCTCCTCCGATGTGTAGGGGATCGAGCAGGATGAATAGAAAGCGATGTGCAGCGCGAAGCGCAGTTCATCGTCAATGACGGCCCGGCGGAAAGGCTCGAGTGTCGTATACAGCGCGATTTGGCCGCCCTTGGAGTATCCGACGATGCCGATGCGGTCCTTCGCGATACCCGGATGAGTGGCGAGCAGCTTCAACGCTGTCAATGCGTCGGTCACGCTCGCGGCCAGCGGAAGTCGGCTTTGATCATCGCCGGTGCTTGCGAAGCCGCGAGGCTTGAAGCTGTCGACGACGAATGTCGCCACTCCCAGCTCGTTGAAGCGCGCGGCCCAGTCATTCTCGCGTCCCGGGAGAATGCCACCACTGCCGTGCATGACGATCATCGCAGGTCCTGGCGTCCGCGATGCGGTCGGAATGGTCAGCTGCCCTATGATCGTCGACGGCCTCCCGCCGCCGGCCATCATCTCCGTCGGGCCGGCCGGCGTCCGCGATGCAAACTCGATGGCCCCAACGCGACCATCCGTAAGGTCGGACACCGGCTCCGCCTGGCACAAGGCCGCCGTGACCATGCATAACAGCACCCCGGCAACAACGGCGCGCATTCCGGTCTCCTCCCCAGCCGAGTCAGTTGCAATCTCTCACCGCAACGGCGTCGATTCTAAGGCTCAACCCGAGCCTGCGTCCCAGTCTCGAGCGCGACGCTCCATCGCTGATGTCGCGTCAAGGCAGGTTGTCGCGGAGGAAGATATCAATGCGGATGCGCTCCTGCTCCGCGAGGATCGGTTCACCGCTGCAATGCGCCAGCAGGATGCGGGCGGCCGAGCGGGCCTCGTGCCCTGGATCCTGATTGATCACGGCATCGATTACGCCATGCAGCAGCAGGCGCCGCGAATGGCCGGTCAGTTCGTGGCCAATGATGATCAGTTCCTGATCGCGCCGGGCGGCTCGCACGGCTGCGGCCAACCCCTGCAGGCCGGCCCCGGCGTTGTAGATCCCGACCAGATCGGTATTGCGGGCGATGATGTGTTCGACCACCTTCTGCGTGAGGGCGATATCGTCCCTGCCCTCCTCCGCGGCGAGCACGCGAAGCCCCTCAAATTCCCCGGAGACGACCTGGAAGAACCCCAATAGGCGCTCGGCGTGGTCGCGCAACGCCAGAGAACCGGCAACAACGCCTATGGTGCCTTTCCGCCCCGCTGCGAAGCGGCCCAAGAGGGCCCCCGCGGTACGTCCGGCAGCGGTATTGTCGATACCGACGTAGCGCAGCCGCCGCGAGGCCGGGGCGTCTGATACCAACGTGACCACAGCGACGCCGCGCCCGACGAGATCATCGATCGCTCCTCTGACACGTGGATGGTCGAGCGCGACAACCGCGACACCTCGATAACGCGTGTCGAGCCCTTCCAGCGCCTGCGCCAGGGTCTCCGGATCGAAGACATCAACGCGCCGCACGTCGATGAAAGCACGCTGACCCGCGAGCCAATCGGCTGTCGCCGCGATCTGCTCCTCAAGAAGCCGCATGAAGCTATTGCTACCCGCGGGCATGATGAAGCAGAAGCGGAACGTTTCATTGCGGGCAAGTCTTGCCGCCAACGGATCCGGCCGATAGCCCAGCCGATCAATGGCGGTTTGCACACGCGCCATCGTGCGCTCCCGGACACCCGGACGCCCGTTGAGGACGCGATCAACTGTCGCGAGCGAAACGCCCGCCTCTTCGGCGACGTCCTGGAGTGTGACTCGTGCGATGGGAACAATCATGATGTCCCCATGCTGCCTTCATTGTCTGAGGTGCGCAACTCATGCGCCGTCGGACCTCGAATTAAAGCCGTTGACGCGTAGCTCCGCATCGGCAGGCTTAGCTCGCTCCGATCGCCGCCGCTCCGCATTTGTGCTTTTCTGGCAACACGCGCATCAAACATCAGCAGATTGGGCATACTCGCGGCGCGCAATCTCGCCGGGGAGCGCCTCTGAAGGTGCCCAAGCAAGAAATGGACATTTCTCTATCTATTTCTTCCAGAAGGATTATTTGCCAGGAGCAACATCGTCGCGGGGCAGACGATAGGGCAATCTCCAGATCTCAATGTCTAGGTGCCATGCGCCCACGGCATAGATTGACGCTTGCAACCTATGCGCCAGAGAAGTAATGTTGCGTTGCGACATGGCGATGTCATGTCGCTGCCCTCCTTGGGCGTTTCCTCCCTAGACTTGGGCCGCGCGTGAGCGCGGCCTTCTTTCTTTTTAGGGAGGGCAGCGACTATGTCCGCCGACCGGTCTACACCGCGCGGCTCCCTCTGACCCCGAAAAAACCCTCTACAAGAGCAAGACCGCCCAACCTGGTTCGGGGGCGGTCGTGCTGTTTCCTCCTGCGACTTGGGCGCAGGGCTATAGTTGCACACGAAACCGCAGTGCATGGCAAGCGGAAATCCGCGCTTTCTTCCTATTTTTTGCGGATCGCTCCAAATCCATGCCCAGAAATTCGATAGAGGCAGCAAAAGCCCACGGTTTTCCAAAAATCAGAGCGAAAATTGCCGTTTCTGCGCTGAGAAGCCCGTGAGCGTTTGAAGGGCGGGTCGTCTGTTGGGACGGCAGAATGCTCTCCTGCGAACACATCAGGCGGTGCGCCGGTGCGGGCGTGAGGCGATGAGATCGCGTAACGTCGTCAATGTGGAGCTATCCGCGATCCCGTCGACACGCGATGGTCGGAAGTGGCGCTGGAAAGCCGCTACGACCGCTTCTGTCTCAGAGTCGTATACACCCGTGATCGCGATGCCATAGCCGTAAAGGGCGAACATCGCCTGCACGGCCTCAATCGGCTGCCCCCTGTCGCCAGGGCTGAAGAAGCGCCCGCCAGTGATATCAGCAGGGCGAACCCAATGCCCGACGTCCGCCGCATGGAGACGTTCCCAGGGAAAAATCTCGCCCGGATCCAGCTTACGTGCCGGGGCAACGTCGGAATGGGCGAGAACACGGTCGGCCCGGATACCCCAGCGCGTGACGATGTCGCGTGAAAGGGCAATCACGGCGGCGATCTGCGCGTCCGGGTAGGAAGGCATGCCGCCGGGATGGCCGGGATTAGCGATCTCGATACCGATCGATGCCGAATTGATATCCGTCTCGCCCTGCCAGAAAGAAAGGCCGGCGTGCCAGGCGCGTCGCGCCTCGGGCACGAGTTGCAGGACATGCCCATTCTCGAACACGAAATAGTGGGCAGAGACCTCCGAGACCGGGCTGCAAAGCCGGTTCAAGGCCTCACCGGCCTCCGGCATCCCGGTGTAATGCAAGATGAGCATGTCTGGCGCACGGATGTCATCGCCTTGGGGATGCGCGCCATTGATGAGGCGCTCGCCGTGATTGGGAGACGCAAAGACCTTGGCGGCAACGGCGCTATCCGGACGCGGCAGACGGCTCGGTGGCTCGGTCATGGGCAAGTATCTTCCATAGACATACATCCTTCGCGTCGAAACGCCGGGCGTCGATGATGTCCCATGTAACTCGTCCGCCCGCAACATGCGTCTGGCTGCCAAGCCCTTGGCCGCGGTTCTGTAAAGTGTGATTCCGGCTTCTCGGACCAAACGATCGCGCGGACCTGCACTTCAGATACCGAGAGGCCGCCCCTATCTGGCGAGAATCTTGGCTAAGTCACCAACAGGCGTAGCCGGATGGGTAAGCATCTCCACCTTCGCCTTACTTTCTTGCCTCTAGTGGCGAAGGTGGGATGGACCACTCTGCACGAGATGAGGCCCGGTGAAGATCCGCGAGCGTGCTCGCCGTGAGCGGAAATCGCGTCCGATCGACAGACGATCGCAGAGCGTCAGGCGCTGGTGCGCCATAGGCAGTACGATGCCATTCTCGAGCGCCAGATGCGCTTCGGCCAGGAAGACGAGCTTAAGCAAGTCGGCGCGGAGCGCGATGGGAAGCTGGATACAACCACTCTGACGGCAATCCGCGAGTTGCACCGTGACCATGGCGGCCGCGTCCTCTAGAATATGGTGCTCACCAAGCAACTGCCTGATCAAAGGCTCCATATTGTCTTCCCGGCGTTTCCGCTGAAACAGCAACGGGAACAGGCTGTCCTCTTCGTCGGCGCGATGAAGCGGGGCATCGACTGTCAAAGGACGCATAACCGCTGCCACAGTTGCAATATCGATGTTCTGGTCTTCAATCGTGCGGATCACGCGATCGAGGCTCGCTCGCTGACGAGCGTGCTCCACGAGCAGTATATCGACCGGATCGGTGCAATGATCGAGATCGGTCCTCGACATCAATGCGCAGGAGAGGCTTTCCGATGTCATGACTACGCTTTCGCCCTCAGGGCATGGTCGAGAAAGCACATCCCTGGACCTAAGATCCGAGGGTGAACGCAGCTTCTCGATCAGATCAGGCCCAAATTACCGTTATGGAGCGGCCAAAACTCTAAGAACCGCCGCGATCGCAAAGCATTCATGCGATCATCCAATCATAAGGCGAATTTTTAAAAAGTTACAAAATGATAACAGCCGCAGAATGCCGCCATCAAACTTGCATTTTGCGCACGACTGCGGGGTAAGCATCGCTGAAATAGCGCATCTCCTACCCCGCCCGTCATGGGCCTGCGGCTTCACAAGCGCGTGTGCGCCGCGTCAGCGCAAATAGTCATGCACGACCTTGCCGAGCCCCAAAGTCAGATCGGCGATGATGTGGAGCGCCGACATGACCTCCAGAATCGGCAGCTCGGCCACAGGCGCCAGCGCATGGGGCTCCAACGACAGCGCCGCCGGCCCTGACCACGCTCCTTTGATGGTGACATCTTCAAGATAGTACTCGACGATCTCACAGATGCGGGGCGACCCGTCGACATGCGGGACGATCTTCAGAAGAAAGTTCGGCGCCAGCAGTGCCGCTTTCACCGACTCCTCGGGCACAACCTTGTGCTTGTAGCCCATTGTGCCGGTGGCGACGCGGACCGGGCCGTAGTCGAGCGTGCCGACAAGGGTGTCGATCTCAGCGCGCAGGACGGGTGAGGCAAGCTTCTTGGGAAAGCCCCACAACTCACGCCCGCCAGCGATCGGCGGATGGTCGTTCAGGAACATGCAGTGCGTATAGCCGCCCTTGCGCCCCTGGAAGGAGACGGGGATGACCTGCCCGGTCTCTGTATAGTCACCAAAGCCGGTAGAATTGGGCATCCGGATGAATTCATACTTCACGACCGGCTCGGTGATTTCCAGCGGTTCCGGCACCAGCGCCCGCAGTCGCTCGGGGTCCGTGCGATACGTGATGATCATATACTCGCGATCGACGAAACGGTAAGGCCCGGGCGGATAAGCCGGGCTTGTCAGAGGCATGGCGAAAGCCTGCTCACGCACTTCATGCTCTTTCATGACGCACTCCTCAATCCACCAGGATGGCTGTTCTCATACATTTGGATGCCCGCCGCCGATCAATCATAGCCGCTCGTCGCACAGTCGAAGGTCATGACGCCCTCGATATTCGTCGGACGCTGGTAGATCTCCTCGTGCCTGAGGGAGCGGACGGCATCGTGATATCCCGCGCGCCAATGATCTTCCATGCTTATCCGAGAAAATTCATAATCCTTACTGTCGCCCTCGTAGTTCTTTGAGCGATAAATTAGATGAACAATATTATAAAGATGCCGATCCGACGCATTTTTCAATATATCGTAGTCTGATCCTGTCTTGTATTCATCCGGCAATGTCGCAAGAAAATCCGCAAGCGTTACGCGCAGCCGCTGAATCCGTTTGAATTGATCGGTACTGGCACGTGTACGGCTGGAGAATTGCACTTCCTTCTGCCGCACAGACACCTGTGACAGATCAGCAGGAAACTGACCACGCGCGCTCCAGAGATCCACCTGGAAAGCCAGAGTGTCCTGACGCGAGTTCTGCACTACCCACTGCAGTGGCGTATTGGAGACGAGTCCTCCATCCCAGTAGAACTCCCCATCGATTTCGACGGCAGGGAACCCCGGCGGCAGCGCACCGCTCGCCATGATATGCTCGGGGCGAATGACATGCGTGGCTGTATCGAAATAGGAGAAGTTGCCGCTGCGGACATTCACGGCGCCAACGCTGAGCCGCATGCCATCATGGTTCAGCCGGTCGAAATCGATGAGGCGCTCCAGGGTACCGCGCAGCTCGCTCGTATCATAATAACTCGTCGCCTCGGGGGATCCCGCCGGCATCATCCAGGGCGGCGGATAGCGCGGCGTGAAGAAGCCAGGAGTCCCACCCGACAGAGCATAGAGGGCGCTATACTGGTTGAACACACCGCGTGCGGCATCGCCACGTGCCGTCTTCTGAGCCACCGGAGTCAGGAAATCCCAGTAAGGACGCGCGGTTATTTCTTCCCAGAACTGGCGCAGCTTGCCGACGCGCTCATTCGGGGCGTTGCCCGCGATAATGGCGGAGTTGATCGCTCCAATGGAGATGCCAGCAATCCAATCCGGATGAAGTTCGGCCTCCGCCAGCGCCTCATAAACACCCGCCTGATAGGACCCGAGCGCCCCGCCTCCCTGAAGCAAGAGCGCAATCGAATCAAACGGCGGCCGCTGGACCGTCCTGTGGCTCTTCCTCAGGCCTTTTTTCGGCATAGCCAACTCCCTCTCGCCACATGCAAGTACGAACACAACAGACCACTATCGCTATCGATTAAAGCTAGCGTGACTTGCCCTGATGAAGCTAGAGGCTCTCGCTGAGTATGGTTGAGGAATGAGTTGAGGACAGGCCGATTGGGAGAAGCGGGCCATCAAGGCTCGCCTGAGGCATCAACTCAGCAACAAAAAGCCCCCGGGAATGACCCGAGGGCTCTCGCCGTAATCACGGCCAAGCTTTCTGGTACAAGGCGCCACGAGCAATATAGCCATGCACCAACGACCCAAATGCGAACTTCGCATTCGAGCGCGGGTTGCCACGACCCTCCGCCTGAACGGGGATCAGTAACTCTCGGCGATATTCGCCGCTTCGCGTCCCTTGGCGCCAGCAACCACGCTCATCTGCACCCGCTGACCTTCAGCGAGGTCATTGAGACCGGCACGCTGGAGGGTCGAGGCATGAACGAACACGTCCCGTCCGCCATCGTCAGGCTGGACAAAGCCAAAGCCCTTATCGCGGTTGTACCACTTCACGGTGCCGTTCAGCTCCTCGGACGGACCGTCGGCACGGGGCGGATAGCCACCACCGCCGCCACCGCCGCCGCCGCCAAAACGAGGCGCGGATGGACGTGGGGCGCGCTGCTGCGGCGGCAGATCCTCGAGCTCCACGACTTCGGACACCTGCGGGCCCTTGGGTCCGTCGCGCAAACGTACCATGGCGCGCGCGCCTGCCTCTGCGCCAGCATGGCCTGCGGCCTCAAGCGTACGCAATGACAGGAACGCGTCACCCGAGCCGTCGGAGCAGGCAACGAAGCCGAAGCCCTTGCTGGGATTAAACCACTTCACGGTTGCTTCAATGACAGGACCGGAAGGCGGTGCGAACATGCTTTCTCTCGGATCTCCGCCGCGCGGATCTCCACCAGAACGCGGGGCCCCAAAGCCGCTATCGCGCGCGTCAAAACCGTCTCTACGGCCGCCCCGGCGGCGCGCATCACGGGAATCATCATATCGGTTCATACAGGAAGATCCAACTAGAGAGATATAGCTCTTATCCGAACAAGGTTTCGGCGCACCACACGTTTACGCTTCTTAACTTTATTCAACCCTCATGCTCGTGGCGAGCGAAATCATAACCTCGATTTGGGCAACACGCGAGCACCCAATTGCGGTAAAATTGCAAGTTTTTTTGGTCACCTTTCCAGCGCGGCGCTGGAAAAAAGGGCAGCTCCCCCCGCTATCTTGCGGAGCTTTCCAGCGCGACTTGCCACGATGTTCAAGGCGGCGTGCCATGCCGCCTGCTTGCGCCGATGAGTTACGGCTGCGGCGGACAGGCTCAATCAGAGAACAAACGCTCGATATAATACGAATTTCATTTCAAAAGCTTAGATTGCAGCCGTAAGAGTCTGGTTTAATCCACGAGGGCCGGGACCCCAGTTCGATTTACGCCCCTTGATACTGAAGATCGGGCAGCCGATTCCATCGTCCGATCGGCTGCCCCGGTGTCAGATCGCCTAAGACAGCACGATCAAGAGGTCCTTCGCATCGATCGGACTGGCGCGATGCACGAGAATCTCAGCCACCGTTCCGTCACGCGACGCATGAAGGGTAGTTTCCATCTTCATGGCCTCAATCGTCAGGAGGACATCGCCGGCCTTCACGGGCTGGCCGACCGCAACGGCGATCGAGGAGACAGAACCAGGCATGGGCGCGGCCACATGGGCATCATTGCCATCCTCGGCCTTGCGGCGTTCGGGCTGCGAGGCAACAGCGACCCGGTTCGGCACCTTGGCGATGCGCGGCTGCCCGTTGAGTTCGAAGAAAACCCGAACCTGTCCCTCTTCATCGGTCTCGCCTATAGCCTGCAGGCGTAGGACGAGCGCCTTGCCCTTCTCGATCTCCACGGAGATCTCGTCGCCGACCCCCATGCCGTAGAAGAACACGGGTGTGGGCAGCATGGATACGGGCCCGTATTTACGCTGCGCACCCGCGAATTCCGCGAACACCTTTGGGTACATGAGATGGGCCGCCAAAGCCGCGTCACCGGCGTCCTCGTCGAGCACCTTCGCCGCCTCGCTACGCGCGGCATCGAGATCGCAATCCGCGAGAAGCGAGCCCGGCCGCGCCGTGGAGGGCGTCTCGCCCTTCAGCGCCTTCCTGACGAGCCCCTCCGGCCATCCGCCAGGCGGCTGGCCGAGATCGCCCCGCAGCATTTCGACAACCGAGGCCGGGAAAGCAATCTCCCGGTCAGGGTCGAGAATGTCGGCTGGGGTGAGATCCTGGGCCACCATGGTGAGCGCGAGATCGCCGACGACCTTGGACGACGGCGTCACCTTCACAATGTCGCCAAAGAGATCGTTTGCCGCGCGATAGGCCTTGGCGACCTCGTGCCAGCGGGTCTCCAGGCCAAGCGAGCGCGCCTGTTCCTTGAGATTGGTGAACTGCCCGCCGGGCATTTCGTGGAGATAAACCTCCGAAGCTCCCGCCTTGAGGTCGCTCTCGAAGGCCGCGTACTGCGCGCGCACCGCCTCCCAGTAAAAGCTGATCTGGCGGATCGCCTCCGGATCGAGCCCGCTTTCACGCTCGCTGTGTCGCAATGCCTCCACCATCGAGCCGAGACAGGGCTGCGATGTCAGGCCGGACATGGCATCCATGGCGCCGTCGACAGCATCGGCACCAGCATCGACCGCCGCCAGCATACTCGCCGCTGAAATGCCGGAGGTATCGTGGGTATGGACATGAAGCGGCAATCCCACCTCTTCCCGCAGCGCCTTCACGAGCACGCGGGCGGCAGCCGGACGCAACAAACCGCCCATGTCCTTGAGCCCGAGGACATGGCAGCCAGCGGCCTCCAGCGCCTTGGCAAGACCGACATAGTACTTCAGTGAATACTTCGAGCGGTCGGGATCGAGAATGTCGCCGGTGTAGCAGATCGCGCCCTCGGCGATCTTGCCCGTTTCTCCGACCGCCTCGATCGCGACCCGCATGTTCTCGACCCAGTTGAGGCAGTCGAAGATGCGGAAGAGGTCTATGCCGCCCTTGGCCGCTTCAGCCACGAAGAAACGCACGACATTGTCGGGATAATTCGTATAGCCGACGCCATTGGCCCCGCGCAGCAGCATCTGCAGCATGAGATTGGGCACACGCTCGCGCAGGAGTGCCAGACGCTCCCAGGGATCCTCGTTGAGGAAGCGCATGGCCACGTCGAAGGTCGCGCCCCCCCAGCATTCGAGCGACAGAAGTTGCGGCAGGCCAGATGCGTAGGCATCGGCGATCCCCACGATGTCATGGGTACGCATACGCGTCGCGATCAGCGACTGATGCGCATCACGCATGGTGGTGTCGGTGAACAGAACCCGCTCTTCTGCGCGCATCCACTGGCCGAAGGCCTTCGCACCCAGGTTATCCAGCAATTGCTTGCTACCTGCTGGCTTCTCCGCGGCGAAGACTGGCGCGACCGGCTTGCGCGCTTCAGCCGGCGGGCGCGGACGGTTCTTCACCTCGGGATGGCCGTTCACCGTGACGTCGGCCACATAGGTCAGGAGCTTCGTCGCGCGGTCGCGACGCCGGCTGAACTGGAACAGTTCGGGCGTATCGTCGATGAAGCGCGTCGTATACTCGGCCTTGATGAAGCTCGGGTGGTCAAGCAGCGCTTCCAGAAAGGTGAGATTGGTGGCGACGCCGCGAATACGGTACTCGCGCAGCGCCCGGTTCATGCGGTGGGTCGCTTCCTCCGGCGTCTGCGCCCACGCCGTGACCTTCTCCAACATCGGATCGTAGAAGCGCGTCACGACCGCGCCGGAATAGGCCGTTCCGCCGTCAACCCGGATGCCGAAGCCGAAGGCGCCGCGGTAGGCCGAGATCCGCCCGTAGTCCGGGATGAAGTTGTTTTCCGGGTTTTCCGTGGTGATACGGCACTGAAGCGCATGGCCGTTGAGGTGGATGCCATCCTGGGCGGGAATACCCGTCTCCGCGACATTGCCAATATGGCCGCCCTCCGCAATGCGGATCTGCGCCTTGACGATGTCGAGCCCGGTTACGACCTCGGTGACGGTATGCTCCACCTGGATGCGCGGATTGACCTCGATGAAATAGAAGGCGCCTGTATCGGCATCCATGAGGAATTCGACGGTGCCAGCACCGACATAGCCGGTGGCGCGGCCGATCTTGAGCGCAGCCTCGCAAAGCGCCTGCCGCTGATCATCCTCGAGGAAAGGGGCCGGAGCGCGCTCCACCACCTTCTGGTGACGGCGCTGAATGGAGCAGTCGCGCTCGAATACATGCACGAGATTGCCGTGCGTATCGCCGAGAAGCTGCACCTCGACATGGCGTGCGCGACGCACGAGCTTTTCGAGATAGACCTCGTCCTTGCCGAAGGCCGCCTTGGCCTCACGGCGAGCAGTCGTCACCGAATCAATCAGCGCGTCCTCGCTCTCGATCGGGCGCATGCCGCGCCCGCCGCCCCCCCAGGAGGCCTTGAGCATCACGGGATAGCCAACCTCAGCGGCCAACCGCTTGATCTCGGCGGGATCGTCTGGCAGCGGAGCGGTGGCGGGCATGACCGGCACGCCCACGCTTATGGCGAGGTTGCGCGCAGCGACCTTGTTGCCGAGCGTTCGCATGGTCTGCGGACGTGGGCCAATGAAGACAATCCCGGCGGAAGCGCAGGCCTCGGCGAATTCGGGACTCTCCGACAGAAAGCCATAACCCGGGTGGATGGCATCGACCTTCGCGGCCTTGGCGACCCGGATCACCTCGTCGATCGCGAGATATGCCTCCAACGGACCTAATGTCTTCTCCCCATGGGCCCCGCGCCCCACCTGATAGGCCTCGTCAGCCTTGAAGCGGTGAAGCGAGAGCTTGTCCTCCTCGGCGTAGATCGCGACCGTCTGGATGCCGAGCTCGGTGGCGGCGCGGAAAACGCGGATCGCGATTTCCGAACGGTTGGCGACTAACAGCCTTTTGATCTTCATTATGCATCGCTCCTCATGGGCGCATTGCGGCGCACCTTATTTTGCTGCGATGCAATATTCAGACTAAATTGAAGAGAAACACAAGCCTGACATGTCAGCATGCGCCGACCGCGCCTGCGCTGGGACTGCTGCCCGCGATCAGAGGGTCCGCGGGCCACGATCCGGAGGCAGGGTGGCTCCGCGCTCGCTCAATCCGCGAGGGACCAGGCGGTTTCCTCCCCGCCGCGATAGACATGCACGGCCTCTCCCGTACCGAGCGCGACATCTTCCGCAACGAAACGCGGCCTCTTGATCAGCGTGACCGCGCCTTCATTCGGCTCCAGCCCATAGTGCCGCGGGCCGTTGAGGCTGGCGAAGGCTTCGAACTTGTCGAGCGCGCCCTCCTCGTCGAAAACCTGTGCATAGGTTGCAAGCGCAACCGGCGCGACGAACAGGCCGGCACAGCCGCAGGCAGCCTCCTTGGCCCCGCGCGTGTGAGGCGCGGTGTCGGTGCCCAGGAAGAAACGCGGGCTGCCGGACGTGGCCGCCCTCCGCAACGCCAGGCGGTGGTTCTCGCGCTTGGCGATGGGCAGGCAATAGTAATGGGGACGAATGCCGCCCTGGAAGATGGCGTTGCGGTTGAACATCAAATGATGCGGCGTGATGGTCGCGCCGATCCCCGCCCGGGCACCTTCGACATAGGCGACGCCCTCGGCGCTCGTCACGTGCTCCATCGTGATGACGAGGCCGGGAAAGCGCTTCGCCAGCGGTTCGAGTACCCTTTCCACGAACACCGCTTCACGATCGAAGATGTCGATGTCCCCGTCCGTCACCTCACCATGCATCAGCAGCGGCACGCCGGTGCGTTCCATCGCGGCAAGGACGGAGTAAACCGCCTCTATCCGCGAGATGCCGAAATGCGAATTGGTCGTCGCATGCTGCGGATAAAGCTTTACCGCCGCGATCGTGCCGTTGGCATAGCCGGCGACCACATCCTCGGCGTCGGTATCGTCGGTCATGTAGAGGGTCATCAGCGGCTTGAAGTCACTGCCTTGAGGCAGGGCTGCGTCGATGCGCTGGCGATAGGCGAGCGCGTGGGCGGTCGTGACGACCGGTGGCACCAGATTGGGCATGATGATGGCCCGGCCGAACTGTGCCGCGGTATGGGCGACGACCGCATCGAGCATCGCGCCATCGCGCAGATGGACATGCCAGTCATCGGGGCGGCGGATGGTGATGCGTTCGCTCATGCTCAACTCCAGTCTGTCAGCGCGTCATAGACCAGCACTATCGACAAGAACAGATGCCGCCATGGACAAAAGGCCGCTGGCTGCACATATGGAACGATGGAACGCGCGTCCGACGATTGACGCAACGATTCAATCGGTTCATGACACCCGCATCCGGCCAAGATGGCCGGGGCTTTGGAGCCATTCCCGCAATGTCAAGCGACAGTAGTACCGCCCGCCCGGAGATGGCTGCCCGCTGAGCCCCATGGCTTACCGTGCCGCCATGTTCCATGGCGCGGCAACGGAGTAAGCCATGCAAAACGATATCCTGATGCGCGGCCGCGCCGTCTTGGCGCGAGACCTCAATGCCGACAACCCCTCGACGGCCCTTCTCGTGGAGCGCCTCGCCGCGCTCGATCCGGGCGATGCGGCGGCGACGCTCCTCGTCCTGCCACGCCGTCGCGCCGTTGCGGTCTTCGACCGGCCTGAGTTCCTGACCGCCCCCGCGGTTCTCGCGACCCTCCCTCGACAAGAGGCAGCCGCCTTCCTCGCGGACATGTCGGCCGATCGCGCGACCGACGTGCTGGGAGCGCTCACCGCGTCCCTGCGCAACGAACTCCTGGCGCGGATCGAGCCCCGCACCCGGGCCACACTGAAGCAACTCCTCGCCTACCCTGTCGATACGGCCGGCGGCATCATGACCACGGAATTCGTGGCTCTGCCCGAAGCCACGACGGTCACTGGCGCGCTCGCCCATATCCGCACGGTCGAGCAGAGCCGCGAGACCATCTACGCCATCTATGTCCTTGACGGCGAACAACGCCTCACGGCCGCCATACCCCTGCGTCGGCTGATTTCGGCCGATCCCTCCACTGCCATTATATCGCTCTCCGCAGGGCGCCCGCCCGTCGTGGTCCGCTCCGACACGGACCGGGAGACGGTTGCAGCCACCATCCGCAGGCACGATCTGCTCGCCGTGCCGGTCGTCAACGATGCCGGGCATATCCTCGGCATCGTCACCGTCGACGATGTCCTCGACGCCATCATCGCCGAGACGACGGAAGACGTACACAAGTTCGGTGGTGTCGAGGCTTTCCACGAGCCCTATCTGCAGGTCGGTTTCCTGCCGATGATCCGCAAGCGCGCGGGCTGGCTCTGCGCCCTGTTTCTCTCCGAAATGCTGACCGCCTCGGCGATGCAGCATTTCGAAGCGGAACTGGAGCGCGCCATCGTGCTGACGCTCTTTATACCGCTGATCATGAGTTCAGGTGGCAATTCCGGCAGCCAGGCCACCTCGCTTCTCATCCGGGCGCTCGCGCTCGGCCAGGTCAAGCTGCGCGACTGGTGGAGGGTGGCCCTGCGTGAGATACCGGCCGGGCTCACGCTCGGCATCATCCTCGGCGCTATAGGCATCGCGCGCATCAGCATCTGGCAGGGGCTGGGGTTCTATGACTATGGGCCCTACTGGATGCTGGTCGCGGCAACGGTGGGGGCAGGACTCATCGGTATCGTGACCTTCGGTTCGATGGCGGGCGCCATGCTGCCGTTCATCCTGCAGCGCCTCGGCTTTGATCCCGCCAGCGCCTCGGCGCCCTTCGTCGCCACCCTCGTCGATGTGACCGGCCTCGTTATCTATTTTTCGGTTGCGACAGTCATCCTCAGGGGGACGCTGTTGTAGGCCTTCGCAGGGCTGGATCCCTCATCTCAAAAAAACAGAAAAAAATCGCGAGGGGCGTGAACCTTTTCCCGCCCCGCCGCGACCAATGGTCATCGGGATCGCAGAGGGCGATGCCGCACTCAAGATGGAGAACTCCGATGACCGCTCTTTCCTTGAAATCCGCGCCTTCCCTGAAGACCGCTCTCGCCGCCTTCGCTCTCGCAACGGCAGCTCTCACCGCCTCCTCCTTCACCAACGCGGCCTATGCCGGCCCCGGCTTCGGCGGACCTGGCTCATTCAATGGCCCCGGCGGGCATGGTGGGGGGCATGGTGGCGGCCACGGCTGGGGTGGCCCGGGTAAGCCCGGCCCGCACTGGGGTGGTGGCTATCGTCCGCATCGCCCCGGTCACTGGGGACCGCGCGGCGCGTTCTATGCGGGCCTCCCCATCGCCATCGGGATTGCCGGCGCCACCGCCTACGCAAGCGGGCCGGACTGCTACCGGGTCTACCGCAAGATTTTTGTAAGGGGTGTCGGCCGTGTGGTGCGGCCCGTCACCATCTGCGATTGATCAAGCGCCCCAGGGTGCAACATGACGAAGCAACGAGGGGGCGGACAGCCATCCGTCCCCTGATCATCAGGTGGTCAACGGGCCCATGATCAGCATAAGCCATTGGCAAGGGTATCAGAGTGCGGCAGGCTCGCGCCGAGCTGTCCGGTGGCAGCGACCGGGAAAGACGATGGCGGGGATATCCGAGGCAGAACTGGTGGAACGGCTGGTGTCTGGTGACAAGGCCGCCATGCAGGCGATCTTCACCGCTCATCACCTGCGCGTCTTCCGCTTCGTCCTGCGCCTCGTGGGGCGGGAGGATGTTGCCGAGGATGTGGTGACGGAGGTCTTTCTCGACCTCTGGCGACAGGCTGGCCAGTTCGAGCAGCGATCGAGCCTGTCCACCTGGCTCCTGGCGATGGCCCGCAACAAGGCCTATTCCGCCATGCGCCGACGGCGGGAGGAACAGCTCGACGATGGCGTGGCCGAAGCAATCCCCGACCAGGACGACACGCCGGAAATCCATGCTCAGAAGATCAACAAGGCCGCGATCATGCGCCGGTGTCTCGACAAGCTCTCACCTGAGCAGCGCGCGGTCATGGATCTCGTCTATTATCATGAGGAGCCGATCGAAGCCGTCAGCCGCATTCTCGGCATTCCCGAGAACACGGTGAAGACGCGGATGTTCCATGCGCGCAAGCGCCTCTCGGAGCTCTGCAAGGCGGCAGGATTGGACAGGGGGTGGCCATGAGCCCAACCACGACCCATCACCCCGGCGACGCGCCGGAACCGATCGAGGCCCTGCTGCCCTGGTATGCGGCCGGAACCCTCGACGCCGCTGAGACAGCAGCCGTCGAGAAGGCGCTGGCCACTGACGCCGGGCTGCGCGCTCAACTTGCCCTGATCCGCGAGGATCAGGCGGAAGTCATCCATGCTGCGGAAAGCATCACCGCGCCATCGACACGCATGGCTGGAAAGCTGTTCGCGGCGATCGACGCTGAGCCCACGCCCGCCGCCGCCCGACAGCCAACGCGCCAAAGCCCATGGCTTGACCAACTCGGTATCTGGCTTGGGGCGCTGACGCCGCGAAAGCTCGCCTTCGCGGCGCTGTCCGCCGCCGCGCTGGTGGCCCTGCAGGCTGGTGTTGTTGCCGCGCTGATGGCGGCGCGCACCCCCGGCGCTACCTACGAGGTCGCTTCCGGGCCGGGCAGCACCGTGGCGGGCGGGAATTCCGTGCTCGTTGCCTTTGAGCCCACGGCGCGGCTCGACCAGATCACGGCGCTTCTGGCCGAACTCAATGCATCGATTGTCGAGGGGCCGCGCGCCGGCGGCCTGTTTCGGCTCCGCTTCACCGTTAGTGGCGACAGCGCGGCCGTGGCCGCTCGCCTGGCACGACTGAACAATGCCAAGGGCGTTGTACGGCTGGTCGTTCCGGCTAACTGAAGGGTGCCAGAATTCGTGGCGAGAGAGGAGGCGTCGATGACAGGAACAGCAAGTCCGGCGCCAGCCGCAACGCGACGGGCAAAGACAATGCGCAGCCCCCGGTTCATGGCAGCTCTAGTCATCCTGGCCAGCTTCCCCGGCCTGGCTTTTGTTGCGCTGGCGCAGACAGCCAAGGCCGATAGCTTGTCCAGCTATGGGCGCAGCCAGCTCATGGCGCAGGCGAGCGGTCGCTATCCGGGCGAAACGCCCTCGCGCTACGACCAGCGGCCGGAACGGATGCCGCGCGGCGGCTATGATACGCGCCGCCCTCCGCGAGAGCCCGGCTATCCCGGCCGGCCGGAGCGTCCGTGGCGTCCGCCGGGCTATGGCGCCCCGCCGCTCTATGGCGGCCCCATCGCGCCACCATTCGTCCGTCCTGCCCCGCCTCCGGTCTACGTCGATGATGACGGATACGAGGCCGAATCACGCCCGCGTCGTCCCCGCGCAGCGCAGCCGGCGAAACAGCCCCCGAAGAAAGCGGTCAAGCAGCCGCCGGCAAAGAAGCCGCCGGCGAACACCCCTGCCCGCACGACGCCGCCGATATCCCCGGCCTCCCAAGCGGCCAGCGACCAGTTCGTCGTTGATGAGGTTCTCTTCGAGCTGAGCGCCGACGCTGCTACCTCAGACGCTGACGGGGTCGCGCAACGCTTCAATCTCACAGTGCTGGAACGCCGGCCGATCAATCTGCTCGGCGTGACGATCATCCGCGCCCGCCTGCCGCGTGGCCAGACCGTCCTCGCGATGGTACGCGCTCTCGCCGCCGACCAGCGCGTGGCGAGCGCCCAGCCCAACCATATCTTTCGCCTGCAGCAGGACAGCGCCCTGCGGGACGAACAGCCCGCGCCGACCGCGGCAGGAGCGAACACGACCACTGCCGCGTCATCCGTCGGGGATTCGACCGATCTCGCAAGCTTGCAATATGCACTGGAAGCCCTGAAGCTTCGCCCGGCGCAGGCCATCGCGCAGGGCAAGGGCGTCACCGTGGCGGTCATCGATTCGGCGATCGACGGTGCCCATCCCGAGCTCGCCGGTAGCCTCGCGCCTCAGTCAAGCGCGCGCAAGCCTTCTCCCCATGGCACGGGCATCGCAGGCATCATCGCCGCCCACGCCCGCATGATCGGCGCAGCCCCTGCTGTCAGCATCCTCGGCATCGACGCCTTCAGCGAATCCGGCGACGGCGCGAGCGGCACCAGCCTCGACGTCGTGAGCGGCCTCGACACAGCGGTGAACCATAATGCCGATATCGCCAATCTCAGCTTCGCCGGCCCGCGTGACGCGCTTCTCTCCCGCGCACTCAGGGCAAGCAGCCAGCGTGGCCTCCTGCTCATCGCTGCAGCCGGCAATGGCGGACCAAAGGCGGCACCTGCCTTCCCGGCGGCTCATCCTGACGTTATCGCCGTCACGGCCGTCGATGTGGAGACGCGTATCTACGACAAGGCGGCGATAGGGCCGCACGTGGCGGCCGCAGCGCCAGGCGTCGATATCCTCGTCCCCATTCCCGGGGGCGCCTATGAACAATCGTCAGGCACCTCATTCGCAGCGGCCTATGTCAGCGGAACCGCCGCCCTCCTGCGGGAGACGCGGACCGAACTGACGGCGGCGGAGTTACGCGCGGCGCTCACCACGACAGCGCGAGACCTCGGCCCCAAGGGTCACGACCACATGTTCGGGGCAGGCCTCGTCGATGCCGCCGCGGCCCTGTCCCGGATCATGCAACCGGCAGGGGCGGCCGGGGCCCGGCCTGCGCCGACACTCACCGCTACGCCGTGAAGCAAGCCTTGAAGCAACCTCGGCCGCGACGACGTTGACCACGATGAGCGAGACCATCGAGGCGATACGATTTTGCCGTTGAAATCCCGCAACTGATACCGCATGACATTGACGTGACAGTCGCGATGGTGCTCTGGCGAACAGGGGCAAGCCTGTTTCTGAAAGCGCGCGGCACGACTGCATCTGAATATTCGCGCCTCCGGATATTCATACGGGCCATCTGGAAATTAACATCACCATCCATGTCGCGAGTTCGGTAATGGAAGATCTTCACTATCGTGAATACAAAATACTTCTGAGGCCGGAGCGTTTCTTCAACCCTCAGCAATTCGAGGTTTTCTGGAAGAAAATCAGCGCCATCGCGGCCAAGCATAAGGTCGATGTCCAGACAAACAAGAACGCCTTCCAGCGGCAGGTGCGGGAAGTCTTGTTCTACGATACGAACGACCATGCGCTGTACAAGAACGCGTTCATATTGCGTCGCCGCACCTTCTATACGGATGGCTGGCCGGACCCCGCCCACGAGATGACGTTCAAATATCGCCATCCCAATCTCGACAGTGCGGCGGCCATCGATGTGACACCGCATCTGCAATGCAGTGCCGCGATCAAGTTCAAGGAGGAGGTCCTTCCGCTCAAGGACAGTCTCGGGGGCATGCGCAGCCTTTATTCCCATAATTGCGTGCTGATGAGCCCCGGCCTCGAGCTGAACCAGGGGATCGAGCACATCGCCAGCGTATTTCCCGCCCTTGGCCAGCTCAGCAGTGGAGCCAGCGCGTCCAAAATCAAGCTCGTCAACAATCTCTCGGTCGAGGAAGTGCAGGTGAATGTCGGCACCTTCTCGTTCGGACGCGACCTCGAAGCCAAGGCGACGATTGCCGTCTGGCGCAACCGTGCGAGCGAGACGCCGCTGATCGGAGAGTTTGCGTTCCAGACAAAGTTCAGCCGTTACGATGACCTGCACGCCAAGGCCAAGAAGCGATCCGAGGACTTTTTTCTCGACGTGCAGACGCAGGAGCCGGAGTGGGTCGCACTGGGAACGACCAAGACCGCCCTCGTCTACGGGCTCGGCAAAACCGTCACGGTCGGCCACGAATGATCGCCCCGGCATCCACCGGCACCGAGCAACCGGCCCGCGTTGGGCTGGTCGAGATCTTCATGACTTTTCTGGTGATCGGCGCCACCAGCTTCGGCGGTGGGGTCGTCGCCTATCTGCGCAACAGTCTCGTCTTGCAAAAAGGCTGGCTGGATGAGGAACGCTTCCTGTCCGCGCTCGAAATCGCCCAGACCCTCCCCGGGCTCAACGCCACGAACATGAGCGTCATCGTCGGCGACCGGCTGCGCGGGCCGGTCGGTGCTTTCATCGCTTTCCTCGGCATGACGCTTCCCGGCGCGACACTCGTCATGGTGCTCGGCGTTCTCTACGCCGCGCATTCCCACAACCCAGCTGTCAATGCGGCTCTCGTCGGCGTCGGCGCCGCGTCCGTCGGCATGCTGTCAGCCGTCACCCTGCAAATCGGCCGCAAGCAGTTCGGCTCTCTGATCGACGTCACGATCATCATCGCAACGATCGCCCTGGTGAGCTACTTCCGCCTTTCATTGCTCGTCGTGCTCTTCACGGTGGGGCCGGTCGCCGTTTTCCTGTATCGGCCAAAGGCATCGACGTCATCAACGGCGGCGCCGCCGCTACATCAAGCCGAACCCCAATCCTCGAGCACCGCTGCGCGAGAGGCATCGAGGGCAACCGGACATGAGTGATTCAAATCTCAGCGTCTTCGGCGTTTTCTCGCTTCTCTCGGTGCTCGCCGTCGGCGGAGGAACAGCCGTCCTTCCAGAAATGAAGCAACTCGTCGTCGATAGCCATCAATGGCTTAACGACGATCAGTTTCGCGACATCTACGGCCTCGGCCAAGTCGCGCCCGGGCCCAACATGCTGATGGTGCTGGTGATCGGCTACCACGTCTCGGGCTATCTCGGCGCGCTGCTTGCCTTCACCGGCTTCTTCCTGCCGGCGAGCCTGATCTCCCTCGGCGCATCGCGCGTCTGGGACCACTTCGAGGGCTCGCCGTGGCGGGAATCCCTGCAGAAGGGCTTGGCCCCGCTCGTTGTTGGGCTCATGGCGGCCGGCGCAATCGCCATCGCACGCACCGCCATCGAGGGGGCAGCGACGGTCGCGATGGCGATCGCCGTCTTTCTCGGCGTCTATTTCGTCAAGCGCGTGAACCCCGCCCTTTTCATTCTGGCGGGCGGGGTCATCGGCTTTCTCGCCCTGCAATAAGGGCGAGGCGACTATCGGCGGCGGGGCGACGGCTGGGTTCGGTTGGCGCCCTGCCGCGCCAGCATCCAGCCGGGGTATTCCGGTGTCAGGGCGCTGACCGCATCAAGCGCGGCCAAATCGTCAGCCGAGAGTTCAACCTCGGTGGCGCCGATATTCTCCGTAAGCTGAGAGACCCGTTTGGCGCCAACAATGACGCTCGTGACCGCGGGTTGATGCAACAGCCAAGCCAGCGCGACCTGCGCGATGGTTGCGCCCCGTGCCTCCGCGATCGGTCGTATAGCCTCGATGATCGCATCAACCCGCGTGTGCGCGACGGGCGGGAAATCGAAATTGGCGCGACGGCCCTCGCCCGCGCCGGCGCCATTACCCGCATACTTGCCCGACAGGAGGCCACCGGCGAGCGGGCTCCACACCATCAGCCCGACCTTCTCCGAGGTCAGCATCGGGACGATCTCACGTTCGAGATCACGCCCCGCGAGGGTGTAATAGGATTGTAGCGAGCGGATCGGCGAAAGATGGCGACGCTCTGCGATGCCCAGCGCCTTGGCCACATGCCAGGCCGCCCAGTTTGAGACGCCGATATAGCGGACATGCCCATGACGAACGAGGATATCGAGCGCCTCCAGCGTCTCCTCCATCGGCGTCATGGTGTCGAAGCCATGGATCTGGTAAAGATCGATATGATCGACTTGGAGACGCTTCAGGCTCGCCTTGACCTGATCAAGGAGATGGACGCGCGTCGCGCCGGAGCCATTGGGGCCTTCACCGACTCGGCCGAAGGCTTTGGTCGCGATCACAACCTGATCGCGGGCGATACTCAGATTGCGTAACGCCTGGCCGGTGATCTGCTCAGACAGCCCAGCGGAGTAGACATTCGCCGTGTCGATGAAGTTGACGCCCGCGTCGAGCGCGGTGCGGACGAGTTCGTCGGCCTCGGCCTGCTGAAGGCCGCCTATATTCTGCCAGACGCCTTCGCTGCCGCCGAAGGTCATGGTGCCAAGGCACAATTCCGAGACGAAAAGGCCCGTTTGGCCAAGAGTGTTGTAACGCATGGCTGGAAATCCCTTGAGATAGAGCAGCCGCCGACGCGGAGCGTGCGAACGGGCAAGACATCATTAATGGAAACGATAAGTATTATTTCGCCGCGATCTATATTCAGAAGACAAGAATAGCGTTCTCGTGCGGGAAAATTCTAGCAACGACGAAGCAGCTTGTCAGTCATCCCAGGATAAAACGACCGATGGGGCGGATCTCTCGGCCGGACCGTGAAAAACAGCCTCGATATTATTTCCGTCCGGATCGAGCAAGAAGGCGCCGTAGTAGCCCGGATGATAATCGCGGAGGCCGGGTGGACCGTTGTCGCTGCCGCCAGCACCCAGCCCCGCCTGGTGGAAGCGGTCGACCATCGCACGGTCAGCAGCCTGGAAGGCGAAATGGACGTGGCTTATCTGCTGGGATGTTCCCTCGTCGACCCATAGCTCGTCCGCGAAGAAATATCCGTCGCCATCGATGATTGGAACGCCGACGGCCTCCAGCACAGCGCCGTAAAAACGCCTCGAGGCACCGAGATCCCGAACCTTGAGATGGAGATGATCGATCAGGCGGCCGCGGTGCAATTGCATAGGCAGGATCTCCCTATCGGTTGACCGATCTTGCGGCTATGTCGTGACGGTGAGCCCGACCTGCAAGGGTGGGACGACGGACTTTCTCCTCTCCTCGCTTGCTCACAGACGCACAAGTGCCCCCTGCCCCGGCCGCCTACTCGCTTTTTGGCAAGGCCGTGGCCCGCAACCTGCGCAAAGCCTGCCATGGCCGCCCGTCGATCGCCGCGAGGCCAAGTCCGATCAGGGCTATGCCCATCACATGCTTGGGCAGCAGGGTTTCGTCGAGAAACAGAATGCCGAGCAGGATCGCGCTCACGGGAATGATGAACGTCACCAGAAGCAGGTTCGTCGCCCCGGCCGTCGCGAGAATGCGGAAGAACAGAATATAGCCGAAAGCGGTCGAGATCGCGGCGACGCCAACCAAGGCCCCGATCGCCGCGAGGCTGGGCATCGCAAGCGTCCAGGGTCGATCGATGACGAGCATCAAGGGGAAAAGCAGGATGCTGGATGCGATGACCTGCCCCGCCGCGGTCGCCATGGGTGAGACGCCCATCCGGTGGAAGCGGCGTCCAAAGATGCCGGCCAGCGCATAGGACACTGCGCCGGCCAGGCACATCAATTGCGCCGTGACATGAACACCAAGCGCTTCCATGGCATCGAACCCGATCATCACGGCGACGCCGGCAAAGCCGATCAGAACCCCTGCGAGGCGGCCGCCGCTCATCTTCTCGTCACTGGTCAGCAGATGCGCGAAGATGACGGTGAAGAGTGGGGCCGACGCGTTCAGGATGGAGGCGACACCGGACGCGATATACTGCTGGCCCCATACGATCAGCGTGAAGGGTATGGCGTTGTTGAGCAACCCCATCCCGAAGAAGGCCACCCAGACACGCCGGTCAGTCGGCATCCGCGCTCCGGTCAGCCTCAGGATGATGAGCAGCATGACGGCGCCCAATGCCACGCGGGATACGACGACGGTGAACACCGGCAGCTCACGGATGGCGACGCCGTTGAAGAAGAACGAACCACCCCAGACCGCGGCCAGAGCAAGGAGCATTCCCCATTCCAGCGCTGTCATCGGCCGGTTCGCCGAAGGGCGTTGAGACACCACATTTCTCCATGCCGAGATCGAGCCAATGCCCATGGGGCGGCCATTCATGCTCCAGAGCCATCACGGCAGGCTATCCGATTCTTGCGCTGGAACCTGTTTGTTGCGCTGGAACTTGTGCGCATCTCAAGCACGTCGACATGTAGCCGTGCCGGCGTGACATGAGCTGATAGTCGTGCCCGATCAGAAGGTCTGCCTGATCTGCAGGGCGAAGCCGACATCAACGATCTTGCTGATGGGCTCCTCGCCCGCCAGCACCTGCTCGATCAGATTGCCAGCCTGTCGTCCCATGACGCGGCGGGGAATGCGCACCGTGCTGAGCGGCGGAACGCATTGGGAGGAGGCATCGTGGTCGTCAAAACCGGCGATCGCGATGGTATCCGGCACCTTGATGCCGCGGCGCTGCAGTTCATAGAGCGCACCCAGCGCGATGATGTCGTTCGAGCAACACACCGCATCGATCGGTTGTCCTTGCGCCAGAAGCTGGCCCAAGCCGGCAGCGCCTCCGCGATAGCTGAATTCCACCTCCGCCGTCAGTTGATCATCGCAGGCGATACCACGCTCCGCGAGCGCGGCGCGGTAGCCGTTGTATCTGTCACGGCTGCGCTCATTCTGGGCGGAACCGTCGTGAAGGAGATAACCGATATGCCGGCGGCCGGCATCAAGCATGGCCAATGTCAGTTGCTTCTGCGCGTCCGTATTGGAGAATCCGACAACCATGTCGATCGGCCGATTGCTGAGGTTGCCGACCTCGATGACGGGAATGCCTGACGCGCCGAGCATGGCCCGCGTCCGGTCGGTATGCGTCAGGCCGGTCAATATGATGGCGTCAGGCCGGCGCGAGAGGAAGGCGTGGACCACGTCCTCCTCTTCCTCCGGCCGGAAATCACTCGTGGCCAGCATGAGCTGGAAACCTTGCGGCCGCAGGATCTCCGACGCGCCACGCACCACATCGGCAATGAAGGAATGCTCGACACTCGGAACGACGCAGGCAACCAGACGCGACCGTTCGGACTTCAGGCTGGAAGCGACGAGATTCGGTACATAACCCGTCGAGGTGATAGCCCTCTCGACCTTCAGACGCGTCGGCTCGGCCACGCGATGGGGTTCGCGGATCACCCGCGAGACCGTGGACAGTGAAACGCCCGTCAGTCGCGCGACATCCTCCATCTTGCGCCGGCCGTCGGCGCTCGTCCTCACTCGCTTGCCCATCCCGATCGTGTGTCCCCTGCTCGCGTGGCCGTTCGCCTTGTTCTCGCCTGAAGCACATTGACCTTGTACGATGACAACGTTAGCATTCAAACAAAAATAGGGATCTTGGCGATCCTTACAGGGAGGTTCACATGATTTGGAAGCATGTTACCGCCTGCCTCGGCATTGGCTTGAGCAGCGCCATGGCAGCATTGATGGCTGGCGCCGCCTTGATGCCCGGCATGGCGCAAGCAGCGGATCCCGTAACGCTCACCTTCCGGTTCAACGATCCCGAACAGAAGGAGATGCGCGCGGCGCTCGATGCCTTCGAGAAGGCTAATCCCGGCATCAAGATCAATCTTGAGCGCATGGCCTGGAAGGATGCCCGGGACCAGTTCCTGCGCGAGGCGGCGGTCGGCGAAACGCCTGACGTTGTTCACATCGCCTTTGTGTGGGCCAAGGAGATGGGCGAGGCAGGTGCTCTTGCCCCACTCGACGCGCTTATCAAGGCCAGCCCTCCTGGAAAGGGTCTCGGCGACTACATCGCCATGGACCTGGCGACCGGCAAGGACGGCAAGATTTACGCCCTGCCCTGGACAACCGACACCTGGGCGATGGTCTATCGCTCGGACCTTCTCGATCAGGCCGGTATCAAAGCCTTGCCGGCGACATGGGACGAACTGCGCCAGGCCAGCCGCGACGTCCATGCGAAAACCGGCAAGACCGGCTTCGGCTTCCCCGCCGGCAGCGCCTCATCCGGCAGCTTGTGGTTCCTCGCCAACTACAACTGGTGGTCAAATGGCAAGGCGCTCATCGTCGAGAAGGACAAGAAGTTCTCGGTCGGCGTCGACAAAGCCGACGTCGCCGGCACCATGAATTACTTCAAGAGTTTTCTCGACAACGGCGACACACCCAAATCGATGCTCGGAGTGAGCGATTGGGCGGATCCCGTGATCATCCGCGGACTCGCTGACGGCACCATCGCGATCGGCATCATGCCGCCCGCATCATTCCGCGAGGCCATCAACGCCTATGCGGCGGCGAACCCCGGCAAAACGGCACCTTTCACCTCCGGTCCCGTCCCGAAGGGGACGACGGTGGGCACCTCGCATCTCGGTGGGCGCATGCTGGGCATCAGCGCGACCTCCAAACATCCCGAGGAAGCGTGGAAGCTCGTGCAGTTCCTGAATGATGCGGCGATCTTCACCGACGCCTACAAGTCGCAGTTCCCCGCACAACGCAGCCTGCTGCAAAGCGTCGACTTCGGGCCGGAACTGAAGGGCTTCGCCGAGCAGCTCACCCATGCGCGGACCTGGGGGCCCTATGCGGAAGGCCCCTATGCGATGGGGTCCATGTGGAACCTGACGGGCCGCGCCTTCGGGGCCGCCTTGTCGGGGCAGACGTCCGTTGATGCAGCCGCGGGCGATCTCCTCACCCAGATCGGCAAATTGAACGCGGGCCGCTGAGCCCCGAGGCAGGAGTGCGACGACGCCATGCGGGGTGATCGCCTGTTCATCACCGTGATGCTGGGCCCAGCGCTCATCATCCTGGCCTTGTTCTATCTCTGGCCGATGGTGGAAAATCTGCGGGTGAGCTTCACGGACCTCACCCTGCTGCGTCTGCGGTTTGGTGGCCAGTGGATCGGCCTCGCCAACTACGAGGAATTCCTCACCAGCCCCGAAACCGGGCGGCTGATGATGAATACCTTCATCTGGCTCACCGCGATCTCAGTCGCGGTGCGCCTGCTGCTGGGGCTCGCCATCGCGCTCATCGTCAACACGCCGCTCGTGCGGCATCTCAAGCTCGCGACCATCGCGCGGATAGCGATCCTCGTGCCCTGGGCAACGCCGCCGGTTGTCGCCATCATCATCTGGCGTTGGCTCCTCGAGGCACCCAACGGGGCGTTGAACACCGCTCTCGCCGCCCTCGGCCTCATCGATACACCGATCGCCTTTCTGTCCGATCTCAGGACTGTATGGCCGTCCGTTATCGCCATCGTCGTCTGGAACACGGTGCCGCTCATCGCCTTGTCCCTGCTTGCCTCCCTGCAGGCCGTTCCGGCTGACCTCTACGAGGCGGCCGAACTTGACGGCGCTAGCCGCTCAGCGAAGTTCTGGCACATCACCCTGCCCTTCCTGAAGCCGACGATCGTTGTCCTCGGCCTGACATCCGTGTTCTGGACCTTCAATAACTTCGTTTACGTATGGCTTGCGACAGGCGCCGGCCCCGGAACCTTCACCAATGTTCTGGCGACAGAAATCTATATCCGCTCCTTCGTTGATTTCCGTCTCGGCTATGGCGCGGCCATCGGCATTGTCATGGCGCTGATCATGGCGGTCTTCGGTTATTTCTATTTCCGCATGATTGGCCGCCGGCAGATCGAGGAGGTGCTATGACCCTTGCCTCTTCACCGGTGAGCGGCAAACCGGCTGCCCCATCTCACTGGCACCGCCGCATGGTTGCGGGACCGGGCCGCCTGTTCGAGCCGCTCCTTATTCTCGCCGGCCTTTTGGTGATCCTCTTCGCCCTGGTCTACCCCATGGTTTTCATCCTGGTCGGCTCATTCAAGGTGCAAGGCGGGTTGCTCGCAAGCGCCACCGCCTTCACCTGGTCCAACTACATCACGTTGTTTTCAGGCGGGTTTGGCCGCTTCCTCGTGAACAGCCTCATCATCTGCGTGGCGGCAACCGCGCTTGCCACCCTGGTCTCGGTCAACGCGGCCTATGTGTTTTCGCGCTTTCGCTTCCGAGGCAAGGGGCTGATCTTCGGCAGCGTGCTTTTCGGACAGATGTTTCCATGGATCGTCTTGGTCAATCCATTGTTCATCCTGCTCACGCAGGCCGGTTTCACCAACAGCTACATGGGCATGATCTTCTGCTATACGGCGATCAGCATCCCGTTCTCGGTTTATATGTTGACCGGTTATCTCGCGACGGTTCCACGGGAACTTGACGAGGCGGCGCTCATCGACGGCGCGTCGCGCTACCAGGTCGTCTGGCGGATCGTCTTTCCGGTTCTGATGCCGGGCATCGTCTCGACCGCGACCTACGCCTTCATGCTGTGCTGGACGGAATATCTCTTCGCGCTCGCGTTTCTGACCAAACCGGCGGTGCAGACCCTGCCCATCGGGCTCTACCAGCTCTTTGGCGATGACCGCGCCGACTGGGGGGCGGTGATGGCCGCCTCGGTCATCACCACCATCCCGACGCTTCTGCTCTTCCTGCCTCTGCAGGCACGGCTCAGTTCCGGACTGACAGCGGGAGCCGTGAAATAACCGCTGTTTGTCCGGTCAAATTCCGATCGCATCGATGAGACATTCCGTTATGAACCGTCGCCCGCCCAACATCGTCGTCCTCATCGCCGACGACCATCGCTATGAATCCATCGGCTGCAATGGCAATAGCGAGGTCGAGACGCCCAATCTCGACGGCCTTGCGCGGCGCGGCGTCTCATTTGACGGAGCCCACTGCCAGGGCGGCATGCATCCGGCGGTCTGTGTGCCCAGCCGCGCTTCCTTTCTGACGGGCCGCAATATTTTCGCATCGGCGGTCGACCCCACCGGCGATGACTACGAGGCCTCCGCCTTCGCTATCCCGGCCGCGCTGGAGACCTTTCCCCAACGCCTGCGCGCCGAGGGATATGTGACGCATGCGATCGGCAAATGGCACAATGACAAGGAGGCCTTCGCGCGCTCGTTCAGTTCGGGCGATCGGCTGATGTTCGGCGGGATGAGCGACCACGACCGGGTGCCCCTGCGCCGCCACGACCCGAAAGGCAATTTTCCCGAATCAGAGATTTATTACGAGGACGGGCTGTCGACGGATCTCTTTCGTGATTCAGCGCTGGATTTCCTGCGGGAGCGCTCATCGGATCAGCCTTATTGCCTCTATGTAGCCTTTACCGCGCCGCACGATCCGCGGACCCCGCCCGATGCTTATATGCGGACGGGCGACACGGTCTCGCTGCCCGCGAATTTCCTTCCCATCCATCCTTTCGACAATGGCGAGATGCTGGTCAGGGATGAACTCCTCGAGGCACTTCCCCGGCCGGCGGATGCGGTGCGGCAGCATATCGCCGACTATTACGGCATGATCACCCATCTCGACGCGGCGGTCGGCGCCATCCTGAAGGCCCTCGCGGACAATGGCGACGATGCAAACACCATCGTCGTCTATACCGCGGACCATGGCCTGGCGCTTGGGCAACATGGCCTGATGGGCAAGCAGAACCTCTATGAGCACAGCCTCCATATCCCGCTGATCATCGCCGGACCGGACCTGCCCCAGGGACAACGTGTGCCGCATCTCGTCTGGCACGCCGACACCAGCGCCACGCTGCTTGAACTGGCCGGC
Source organism: Hyphomicrobiales bacterium (assembly GCA_930633525.1). Taxonomy (NCBI): domain Bacteria; kingdom Pseudomonadati; phylum Pseudomonadota; class Alphaproteobacteria; order Hyphomicrobiales; species Hyphomicrobiales bacterium. The sequence goes on along the minus strand of CAKNFP010000001.1, from coordinate 1,577,978 downwards.
TGCCCGATGGATCCTATGGCCGAGGGGCGCAGCCTTCTTCCCATCATGGGCGACCCCGATGCGGACTGGCGAGGAACCTTCGCAGCCGCCTACCGCCTCAGCCAGCGGATGATACGCGACGGCCGCTACAAACTGATCCGCTACATCGATCAGGTGCCGCTGGCGCGCGGTCCCTATCGGGCGGACAATACGCCCTCGCGGGGCTCGCGCACCGAACAGCTCTTCGATCTCGCCGTGGATCCGGCCGAAACCGTCAATCTTACCGCCTTGCCGGCCTATGCCGCGCATCGGGAACGGCTCGCGCGGGCGCTGGACGCATGGCAGCTAAACGTCGGCGATCCGTTGCTTGCAGTGGAGGAACGCACCACGCCATGACCATGGTCTCACGGTAACGCTCGTCCCCGTTGCATCCAGATCTGGATCCTTCGCTGCCCCCGGCTGCAGGAAAACTCCAACCCCCAGCGAGGCCATGTGGTGCTTGCATAAGCAGCCCATTCCGGGGACAATTCCATTCCGATTCAATGAACTAGGATTCTTGCATCCGCCGATGAAGTCGATACGTCGCAGAGCTGCTCGAAACGGAGAACCGCTGCGCCAAGTGGCGGCTTTGCCGTTTCGCCTGACTGAGGCTGGCGAGATCGAGGTTCTGGTCCTGACATCACGCGAAACGCGTCGTTTCATTCTGCCCAAAGGTTGGATCGGACGCCGGCACAAGGCGTGGAGATCAGCCGCCCAGGAAGCGCGGGAAGAGGCAGGCGTGATCGGAAAGGTGAAACGCAAGCCGATCGGGCGCTACATTTACTGGAAGCGCCTGTCAGATCACTTCGCGCTTGTCGAGGTCGATGTCTATCCATTGAAGGTGCAGAAACACCTTAAACGCTGGCCAGAGAGGCGCCAGCGCGTTCGTCGGTGGCTTCCGATACGAGATGCCGCTCTTCTCATCGATGAGCCGCAATTGCACCGGCTTATCGAAACTTTTGGTGACGACAGCGTAGTTGGGACCTCCACGGACAGCTAGCCGGCCCGCTCGGCGCGCTGACGGGCGACGAGCAGAGGCCAGAGGCGCAGAGATAGCGCGGTGACGCCGGCACTACGCCTGATAGGCGATCCAGCCAATGGGATGCCATCAGGTCCGGCTGTGACGACAGCGTGGCAAGCAACCAACTGTTATGGCAACATCATCAGCGACATTATGGGGGGCAGACACTGCGGGCGCTCTGAATTGCGTCGCAACGAATGGCCAAATGAGCTCCGTACATAGGCCCTCCAACGTCAGACCGGATCCGCTGTCGACAATCTGACACTGTCCCGCGATTTCGTAATTTACCTATTCCGACTTCGTTTCCCGCAGAGAAACGCTGCCGCATTGCGGATAAATTCCTGGCGTTTCCGGGACATGTCCCTGATGCACGGGAGGTGAACGTCGTGCTGCACGAACAGAAGGTCGCGTCATGGCGGCCAGTCGGCCTTGTCAATCCGTTTGATGCCGCCGCGGACGTCCGTTCGACCGCGTTATGCTAGCGGATCGCAGATCGTGGCCGATATCATCGTTGTCGACGACGACCCCTCCCTCCGGGCCATGCTGGAGGATGGCCTTTCGCTCGCGGGCCATACCGTTCGCACCGCGGGAGACGCCTCCGCGCTCGACAAGCTTCTCGACGAGCCCGCGCCAGAATTGGTCGTACTGGACGTTGGCTTGCCGGGAGAAGACGGTTTCAGCATAGTCCGCCGTCTAAGGCATTCCCACGGCTTTGGCATCATCATGCTGACAGGAGCCGAGGCTCTGACCGACAAGATCACAGGCTTGGAGGCAGGGGCTGATGATTACATGACGAAGCCGTTCTCGCTTCGGGAGCTTTCAGCGCGCATGGATGCGGTCCTCCGGCGTCGCCGCGTTCTCGATGCCGAAATACTACCTTTCGGTGTCTTCTCTCTCGATCTCAGGAACTGGAGACTGCTCGACGCCGATGGGATCGAGCTTCCCCTGTTTCCGACCGAAATCGACCTCATCGCGGCCTTCGCCATGAACGTCGGGCGGATGCTCAGCCGGGATGAAATCCTGCGGTTGGCGCCTGCCCATGGCGAAGACCCGATGGATCGAAGCATCGACACACGCATAACGAGACTAAGGCGGAAGCTTGGAAGCACAAAGCAGGACTGCGATCTGATCCAGACGTCGCGAGGCAAGGGTTACATCTATCGCGGCCCGAGCAGGGCGACACAGCCCGCAACGCGCGGTTTCGCGCCGGCCCGCCCCTCTCTCACAAGCGACGCGCGAAACAGCGGAGAACGGGCTCACGGTATAGCTAACGCAGAGCGGGATTCGCCAGGGCGCCTGATACGGCAGTCGCATCATCGTTCATTAGCGCGGCTCACCCTCACCGTCGATACCAAGCGACCGGTTCCGACCGCGCATGATATGCATGGCCATGGCCTGCGCCGCGCCGGCCGCGTCACGCCGTTCGAGCGCAGCGATGATGGACAAATGGTCTTTCATGGCGAGCGGCAGCAAAGCCATGGTCAAACGGCCCCGCTCCTGGCGCACAAGGCTCAGTTTCAGGGAGTTCACGCGATAGGCGTCGGATATTATGGCATTGCCGAGGGCGTCGACGATTGTGGTATGGAACTTGAAATCCATCGCCTGCGCCTCCGCCAGAAAGGCTGAAGGGTCCTGGTCGCCCAGGCCACGCTCGCAAGTGTCCAGAATTGCCTCGTGCGCGCGCCGCCAATGGGCGATCTCCTCCGGGGAAGCGCTTGTGGCGAAGGAGGCGACGGCCTCCCGTTCGATCATCGCGCGATACTGGAAAGCATCGCGGATGAGATCGATCCCGACATAGGCGATCTGCATGCCGCGATGCGGCACCGTCATGACGAGTCCCTCGGCCTCAAGTCGGGAGACGAGCTCGCGCACGACGCCAACCGGCAGGCCGGTCAATTCGACCAGCTCACGCTGGGACACGAACTGGCCGGGACGCACGGCATGGGCGAGAAGGTGGCGCGTGAAGGCTTCGTAGGCTTTCTGACGCGAGGACTGCTGCTCGGATATGACCATTGTCGTCGTCACCCTACCCCTTTGTCGCGCCGCGCAAGGCACCGAAGAACATTTGCCGCTGAACGATCCAGGCGAAGGCGAGCACCGGTATCATCTGCAGCGTCGCAGCCGCGAACACCTCGCCCCAGGTCGCGGTCCCCTCACCGATGCCCGATAGCATGTCGGCCAGGACGACCGGCGCCGTGACGGTGCGCGAGGTGGTCAGGATCAGGCCGAACATGTAGTCGTTCCAGGCGAAAAGAGCGACGAAGATCGCCACCGTGATCATGCCCGGCCAGATGAGCGGCATGATCACCCGGATGAACGCCTGCAGTCGGTCGCACCCATCGAGGAACGCGGCCTCCTCCACCTCCAGCGGGACGTTGTCGATGAAGGTCTTCAAGATCATCACACTGAGGCTGACCTCGAAGGCAGCATAGACGAGGATCAGCCCGATCCGTGAGTTGTCGAGCCCGATGGTGGAGAAAATGGGGAAGAGCGGCACGGTCACAACGAGGGGCGGCAGCATCTTGATGACGAGGAGAACACTCGACGAACGACCCACGCCATGCCGGGGCAGACGCGAGAGAGCATAGGCGGCCGGCAGGCACAGGGCCAGCACTAGCGCAATGGCGCCCGCGGTCACGACCGCGCTATTGGCAAGTCCAAGCTGGAATTTTCCCCATCGCATACCGAGGCTCGTGTAGTTGTCGAGCGTTGGCCAGAAGAGGATGACGGGCCGATAGGAGAAGATATCCCGCCCTTCCTTGAAGGACGAGGCAATGACGACAATGATCGGAATGACCGCCAAGGCGATGGTAACTGCGAGAACGATGCGGTCCAGCACGGTCACGGAAGTACGGCTGTCCATCTCGGGCTCCTGCTCAGACCGTGGTGCCCGCCGCGTCCCGGTAGAGACGCAGCATGTAAAGGGATGAGGCGGCGGCTGTCAGCAACAGCATCAGCCAGGCAATGGCCGCCGCCTGACCGAAATTCCAGTAGCTGAATCCGGTCCTGTACAGGTAGATCGACAGCAGCTCCGACGACTCGAGCGGTCCGCCCTTCGTCAATATCCAGACCGTGCCAAAGGCCCGCATGGTGATTATGATGCGGAAGATCATCGCGATCAGCAAAGCCGGCATCAGAAGCGGCAGTGTAATACGCCAGAAGCTTTGCAGCGCCGTGGCCCCATCCAGATCCGCCGCCTCGTAGATTTCAGGCGAGAGTGCCGCGCGCACGGGAAACAGCATGATCAGCACATGCGGCATGCCGGCCCAGAACTCGATGAAGGCGACGGTGGGCAAGGCGAGCATCTCGGACGAAAGCCATGGAAGGCGCCCGAACCCCATCACTTCCGTGAGGAAATTGATCGGGCCGACGTTCAGATCCAGGAGATAGCCCCACATCGTCGCCGTCACCGCATGGCTCATGGCAATGGGTGCGATCAGGCAGGCGATGATGATCCCGCGAAAAGCGCGCAGGCGAGCCAGGATGCAGGCAAGCCACAGGCCGATGACCACCTCGAGAGAAACGGCAATCGTGACGAACAGAAGCGTCCGCCAGGCCGCCATCCAGAATTCCGCCGCCGAGAGCGTCGCGCGGTAATTTGCCAGTCCGACGAACTGCGGCGCGCGGCCGACGGAATAGTCGGTAAAACTCAGATAGAGCGCCCATATCTCGGGAATGACGATGACGGCGGTGACGAAGAGATACAGTGGTGCGATCAGCGACCAGCCCTGTGCGGATTCGCGGATACTCGCCAGCGACCCGCGTTGACTTGGGGCCTGTCGCGAAAGCGCAAGCTCCGTCACGACGCGCCCTCCATGCGAGGTGCTTCCGCAAGCAGCACGTGATCCTGGTAGGGCCGCTGCTTGAGCGTCCGCGGATCCGGCGCGGGCTCGCCGATGGGAGCGAAGCGGTCTTCCGACCCCTCCCAGAAATGGACCTGGCCATCGCGATTGGCAAAGGCAGCGGCACAGCCGATAGCTGTCGGGATCACGTCCGGCGAGACCGCGCCGTCATGATCCGTTGACAGGACCCGATAGCGCGGATGCTCTCCGGTGACGATCAAGGCGAAGAGCCGCCCCGGCTCATCCACTGTCGCATGCAGCTCCCATCGCTCATCGCCGCGCTCGCAGCGCTTCAACAGGATGCATGCGACCGCTCCCTCCCCGACCACGGGCGCGGACTGATGGGCCTCGGCAAAGGCGAGGATGGAGCCGGCGGCGTCAAAGCACACCTTGCCCATGACCGCATTCGGCCGAGCGTCATCCGGCGCGACGCGCTGCGGCCCGTCACGGTCGGCGACCGGTGCCCAGGTGGCGCGCTCACGAAGGGCGGTGGCCACGACGTCATCGCCTCGGACGAGCGCCGCACGCGTGCGGCCGTTGGGCAGCCGGTCGAGTACCAAGCGATCGCCCTCCCGCGAATCGATCGGGATGGTCTCCTCGATAAGCTGCAGGCAGCGCAGATAGTCTCCGTAGCAGGACAGGTCGAGCTTCTGGCCGCCAGCCTCGATGGCGACCAGCAGCGCATCGTGATCAAGGTCTGTGAGGGAACCGGCGGTGGACAACGCGAGGGTCGCGGCGGTTCCGGCCCCGAAGCCCATCTGAGCGCAGGTGGTCATGGCGCGGTAGGAACTCAGCGCCATCTGGTCGCCCGACAGGGAACGCCCGGGGCAGAGCAGATTGTGCATTCCTTGCGGCAGCATGGCGCCAAGCGGGATGTGATAGGGCTCCACCATGTCGGTGATGCCCGTGCCGGCGCGCTTGTCCGTATCGGGCCAGTGGAAATCGAGGTGATAGGTGCCGACGGCAACGGCGTCATCGAAGATGGCGGCATGGCGAACATCATGCTCCGTCAATGTCGCACCGCCGATGATACGGCGCCCTTCCCGCTGGCCGATGGCCCGCGAGACCGATGCCAGCGTATAGGTCGCGAGCGGCTTGCCGCCACCGGCCGCATGCCTGCCCCTGTAGCCGCGCGTCTGCAGATGGTAGATCAGCCCCATCATCTGCCGCCGACCGTGGATCTCCGCCTCGGAAAGGCTGAATCCGTCCGCGGCATCGAAGCCGACGACCTTCATCTTCACCTCGAGCCGGCCATCCGCGAAGCTGTGCAGCGACGTCATCGGCAGATCATCGTCATTGTCCCAGCGCGGGCAGCCTTCCGGCAGGAATGGGCGCACGGGTCGCCCTGTGTCCCACAGCGTGAAATAAAGGCTCATCGGCAGCTGGGCCAAGGCGCCGAGATGGCGCGTCGGCAAACCGAGGATATCCGCCACGAGGGCATTGCCGGTCGCATCGATCACCATGCCGGGTTCAACGGCCACGAGCGTCGGGCCCACGCTGATGAGTATCTCTCTCACCCAGCCGTCACGTGCCTTGCCGTCAAGCGCTACCGCATGCAGCCATGTCTCGATACCAGCCTCGGCGACCATCTCCTGCAGATAGTACCCGCAACTCTCGAGATCATAGGCGCGCCGGTCGTCGTTGCTGCGATAGGGATCGATCTTGCCCGCCCTCTCGAGCCGCGCGACGAGTTCTGCGAAAATCGCATTCACCCGCGCGGAGTCTCCGACGAAGCCCGCCACCCCGCCGACGGTACCCTGCCCGCCCAGGATGTTGCTCTGCTCGACAATGACGACGGAACGGGCTGGATCGGCGCGCTTCGCCGCGAGGGCCGCGAATGTGCCGGCCATGCCGCCGCCAATGACGAGGAGATCGATGGCGCGGCGCGCGAGGGCCGTTCTGGACAGGGTGTAGGGTTGCATCACATCAGCCATGTCTGCGGGCGCCCGGGCGGCGGGCACCTCGATCGTTTTCCGCTTGAGACCCACCGACATTCAAGCTCTGCCCGCATCGGTCATCCCGGGGCGGCGGCAAGGCCTGGCCCGGATCCAGAGCCGATGCGGCTTCCGAATGAGCACCGGCTTCCAACACGGCGACACATGTCGAACACCGGCGTTTATGGAAACCGGTCACTCGCCACACGCGGTTCCGGGATGACGCGGAGGAGTTTCGGCGTGAATGCCGATTGGATCTAAAGCCTTGGTTCAATCCGTCTCCGCAAAGCCCGTCAGCGATCCCGCCGCTTGTCGACGATCGCCTTGATTTCGGTTTCGGCGGTCTTCAGGGCCTCATCGACCGGCTTTTTACCGATGATGGCGGCGACAGCCTCCTTGACGAAGATATCGCGCACCTGGTTCGTGCCCTCGAAGATCGGCAGCGGCTGGGTCGCGTTGTCGAGAGCGGCGGTCGATGCCGACGCGTAAGGCGCGCCCTTCAGAAAGGCCTCATCCCGTAGCGTATCGGCGCGAACGGGGCCATTGCCGTTCAACGCCATCTGGAGCTGCACCGGCGCAGAGGCGAGATAGCGAATAAAGGTCTTCGCGGCCTCCTGATTGTCCGGCCGGCCGTTCTTGGGCAGCGCGGCCGCCCAGAACGCGACCTTGGCCGGAGCATAAGTCTGGGGCGGCGTGCCGGGAATGGCGAAGAAGCCGGCCTTGCCGGCAATGCGGGAGGACGCAGGATCATTGAAGCGGTTGAAGTAGTTGTCGCCGAACAACGACATGGCGACCAGCCCCTCGCGCATCAATGTCTGAACGGAGGTGGCGTCCATGGAGAAGAAATTGGGCGGAAGCGCTCCCTTGTCGAACAGCGCCTTCAGCCGCTCAATGGCCGCTTTCGTCTCGGCGGAATTGACGGCGACCGTGAAATCATCGGCCAGAACATTGCCGCCCATGGCCTTGACCACGGCGATGATGTCTTCATCCGGCTTGAGCGCGAGCCCATAAACGGACGCGCCATCATCCCGCTTGAAGCTCGCCTTCTCTGCTGCGGTCAGGAGATCCGCGAACGTCTTGGGCTCGGCAATCCCCCGCGCCTCGAAGATCGCCTTGTTGTAGTGGACGATCTGCGGATTGGAGCGGATCGGTATGCCCTTCAATTGTCCGTCCAGCGTATAGGCGGCGCGCATGCGCGGGAAGATGGCGTCGAACTCCTTGGCCTCCGCGGATCCCGCTGGTGCCTCGAAGGTCACCAGCTTGTCCAGCACGTCGCGCGCCGGCCAGCTGCTCTCGATCATGACGACATCGAACTGGGAGCTCCCGGACGATAGCGCGCGCAGCAGATTCTGTTGCATCTGCGGCCAGGGCACGGTCTCCCAGTCGATGGTGATGCCCGTGTCCTTCTCGAATTTCTCCTGGAGATTACTGCCCGGCACCTTGGGATTACCCTGCAAGGCCGCCTGATGTGCCGAATTCGCGAAGACGCGCAATGTCGCCGCATCAGCCTGGGCCACCGTGACGGCAAAGCCGATACCCGCAGCCACTCCAAAGATCCACCGCATGAGATGATCCTCCCGTTGTTTCCGCTCGCGCGGCTTGTTCGGCTTCAACGCATGCGTCGGAATGCGCTCTCGCCAGCCTGCACAATCCCTAACCAATGAAGATATTATCGTCAACTAACATGTTAGCTGTAGATATCCAATGCCGAAGCCGTGTCCAGCATGTCCCCTCATCGCCGGGGCGTAGCGCGCGGCGTTGCAAGCCGGGTGGGTAAGGACACCCCAGTGAGAAGGCAATCCGAATTGGGCTGGGGAATGAGAGCGGGGCGATGAGCCAAGATGCACAAGGCCAATCCGCTCCGACGCGCCTGCATATGCACACCATCAATCGAGTGTCGGCACACCGTCAGGATCAGGTTACGCGCTGCGGCTGAACTGTCCCAAGGACAAATCGCTCGATCCCATCGAACAGCGCGCGCCATGCCTTTTCTTCCGGCAAGATGACGTGGTTGCGACTTTCGAGCATGAGGAATTCGGCTTGCCGGATGCGGATCGCGAGCCGGTACCCCTGCTCGAGCGGTTGGATGCCGTCATCCCGTGAATGCGCCAAAAGCGTTGGGATGTTGAGATGTTCCAGCAGATCGCTGACATCGAAGTGGTCAACCGCGAAACGTATCGAAGCGGCATTCTCTGGCGATGCCGTCTGCCGTTGGAGATCGGCAAGCGAGGCTACCTGCTCTCGGCTGCCACCGGGCCAGGGAGACCAAGCGATCGCGGGCCTGAATCAGATGGAGAAGCAGATCGAACACCTGCGGCTCGGCAGCGATCGGCCAGCCTCCCGCGAGAAGCTCGCGGGTATCCGTCATCAGCTCGAAAGATCCAAACCGATAGCGCATGGCCGCACTCTATCATTGGTCACGGCTGCGCTGAAGCATCGGACAGTCTGACACGTAAAGGACAAGAGAAACACAAGGCCAAGGCAAGCAGCCGGCCAAGCGGCGCATCGGAAGGCGCCGTAGGCTGCGGGGATCCCGCAATGGAGGCCGCGATGGGTGAGACCCATGAAGAGCCCGTTCGCCGTGACCGCACCGGCGCAATCGATATAGACTTCTACACCCGTCGTGCGGCTCGCTGCAATCACTCATGAACGCAAGCGCTGCGCGCGATGGCTGCTCGCGCGGTTACCAAGATGGGGGTGGAGCCGGCTGTCGCGAACCACGTGGTTTGAAGGCAGCTGATCGGCGGACGACCACCGCCGAGACGTTGGAATGCCATCGGCGCAAAACGCCTCAGAACGTCGGCGGGGTATTGATCCACAGGATCACGGCTTCGTCTGGGCCGGGGTTGAAAAAGGAATGCGGAGCCTCTGATCGGAAGCAGAAGGAATCACCGCGCCCAAGCACATGCGTCTGCCTGTCGATCGTGAGCTCGACAAAGCCCTCGATCACGAAGCCTGCCTCCTCACCTATATGGGAGTAATCGCCAGCCGAGCCGTGCCCCGCCGCTATCGAGATGAGATTGCCCTGCAGCATCCGATCCGGTGAATGCGGAATGATCTGTTCGATCCGTAGCCCCTGTTGAGAAGCACCGAGGTAGGCGAGAGCCACCTCCTTGCGGTCACTCGCCCGCACGACCATGCAGCTCTCGGTTTCCGATCCGGACAGGAACGATGCCATGCTTGTGCCCAGGCCCGCCACAAGCTTGTGAAGCACCGAGAGAGACGGCAGGAGCCGGCCATTCTCGATGCGGGAAACGAGGCTTGCGGAACATCCCGCCTTGGCGGCGAGATCGACCAACGTAAACCCCTGCGCCCTGCGCATGGTCTGCAAGCGCCGGCCAATTCTTGCCGCTTCCAGCGTAGGTTCGATTGCTGTCGGGTTTTCCACACCGACAGGGCTGATCGGTTCAACCACGGCAGACTGGCTGGGCTTTACTCCCGATCTCGACGTTGTCTCGACTGCGCCCCTCCTCGTCAGGATTTGGGGCACCTTGACCGTCGCTTTTGACCTATTCTTCATGGCAATCCAAATATCAGATCAGAACGCTGATGTTTACGGCCGCCATCCGGCCGGCGGCCGCAGATGGGCCTTATCCACCGTCTTCAAGTTCTCGGGCGTGATGCCGATCAGTGGAACATTGATGATCTTGGGTTCAGGCTTCTTTCCGTCCAGCAGATCCGAGATCACGCGGACCTCCGTGCGGCCGATCAACACAGGTTGCTGTGCGACCACATAATCCGCGCAGCCGGCATTCATCATTTCCTCGGCTTCCTCGCCCAGCACGGAAAAGATGACGCGCGTTTTTCCGCAACGGTCGGCGGCCTGTGCTGCCCGCGCAGCACCAACCCCATAAACGTCATCCGCTCCGTACAACATGTCCAGTTTCGGGTGGCGTTGCAGGATCTCGCTGGCGCGCGTCAAAGACGTCGCGGCATCCTGCTCGCTCGTTGTCTCCGCGACGATCTTGATATTTGTCCCGGCGATGTCTTCCTTGAAGCAGCGAAGCCGTTCCGTCGCCCAGAACGATCCCGGCGGCCCGGCCAGGACCCCCAGGCTGCCGCCAGCCGGCATGAGAGCTTTCGCGCCCTTTGCCAGCTCGCGACCGATATTGCAGTGGCTCGACGAAACAGCAGCATCCGGCTCCACCGTGCTCGCGACGACATTGACGCCGGCGCCAACCAGCAAGATCCCGGCGTCTCGCGCCTGCTGCACGACACCATTCAATGCGGCGGGATCGCTCGGATCAATCAAGATCGCCGCGACTTTCTTGATCGCCAGATTTGAAATCTGGTCGAGCTGCTTGTCGATATTGGCATATCCGCCAGCATCCTGAACAATGACGGTGAAACCAAGTGCTTTCGCCTCGTCAAGAATTCCGTATAGTTCGGCGGTGGGGTAAGGGCCCTTCAAATTGGGCTTCGACAACCCAATGACCTTCTTGGGCTGCTGAGCCTGAGCCGCGGAAGTGTCCATTGATGCAATTGCAAGTATTGATGCAAATCCGGCTATCGATTTAATGATCGCTTTGGATATCATGTCTGATCCCACTTCTGGTTATTGATTGTGATTCTTAGCGAGGCACGGCTTCAGTGGCCCTGCTTTCTCCGGACATTGGCTTGGTCGAGCGCGACAGCGGCGATCAGCGAGAGCCCAATGATCATCATCTGCGTGTAAGATGAGATGTTGAGAAGGTTGAGGCCGTTCGCGAGGATGCTGATGAAAGCCACTCCGAAGGCTACGTTCACGATCGAGCCACGTCCACCGGCAAGTGAGACGCCTCCGAGTACAACCGCGGCAATGGACTCAAGTGGCAGCGTCGCCCCCAGGGTCGGCTGCCCCGAAGAGACACGGGCGGTCAGAATGATCGCGCCTATCGCGGCGGTCAATCCGCAGATGGCATAGGCTATCACTCTGACCCGCTCAACATGGATCCCGGACAGTCTTGCCGCCTCCTCATTCCCGCCAACGGCGCAGATATGCCGGCCCAGCCTGGTATAGCGCAGCGTGAGTTCGGCAATGATCAGTGTCACGGCGGCAAGAATGACCGGAATGGGCAGGCCAAGCCAGTATTGATAGGCAATCCGGCCAAACGCGGGAGGAAGCCCCAGTATGGGAACACCACCCGCGAGATTGAGCGCGAGCCCGGCGGTCACCGACAGCATGGCAAGGGTGGTGATGAAGGCCGATATGCGAAATCGCGTGATGATCAATCCGTTCACGATGCCGACCAGGGCGCCGCAAAGCAGTGCCGCTGCAATGCCCGGCGCGATTCCGTACTCCCGCATGACAAAGGCCAGCACCACGCTGACCAGAGCTACGGTGGAGCCGACGGACAGATCGAGGCCGGCGGTCAGAATGACAAATGTCTGGCCGAATGCGACAGCGGCGAGCGCGGCTGCGGCAATGCCGATGTTTCGGAAGTTCGAGCCGGTCAGGAAGACATCGGACAACAACGAAAACACGATGACGAGACCTAGTGTCGCCACCGGCAACGCGATTTCCATGGCGCGTTCACGCGCGATACGTCCCAAACCAGCTTTCCATTCCTCCCTGCCAAAGACTTGAAGTCTTTCACCGTAAGACTGCATGGAATGTTCCCCGATTCTTTATTGCAGCGCGCCTGCGCCGAAACCAGCGTTCACCTGTCGTGCCCTTTGAAAGCAGCCTCAAGGATACGGTGTTCGTCAAACTGCTCTTCCGGAATTTCGTCCCGAATCGTGCCTGCCGAGACAACGACTATGCGATGGCAGAGATGGAGCAGCTCCGCGTTCTCCGATGAGACGACGATGACAGCGGCTCCGCGCGCGGCGAGATCCTGTATCAGCTTATAAATTTCCGCCTTGGCGCCGACATCGATGCCCCGCGTTGGTTCATCGAAGATATAGACGTCTGCCTCCGCGAGCATCCATTTGCCGATGACGATCTTCTGCTGATTGCCGCCGGAATTCGTGCGAGCCGCTCTTGAAAGCTGCCCACGGAACTGCAGCTTTTGCGCCATGCTGGTCGCCGCCTGGCGCGCACGCCGCCATGAGATCAATCCGCCGCGGCAATGGTCGGCAAGAGAAGCCATCAGCAGGTTCTCGTAGCCCGAGAGTCCGGTAACGAGGCCCTGATCTTTCCGATCCTCAGGAATGTAGGCGATGCCATTGCGGATAGCGTCGGCTGGCGTCCGGATGGCCAAACGATGTCCATCCTTGCGGATCTCGCCGCTATCCAGTGGATCCGCGCCGAAAATGCTGCGCATGATTTCCGTACGGCCGGCACCTACAAGGCCCGCGAAGCCGAGAACCTCTCCGGCGCGCACGTCGAAACTGATGTTCTCGAAGACATCCTTGCGCGTCAGCGCGGAGACAGATAGACGGACATCGTCGATCTGGCGATTGCGCGGCGGAAACAGCTCGGTCAGCGGTCGCCCGACCATGAGCTCGATGAGTTCCCCGGTTCCGCGCAGTCGCGAGGTTTCGAGTGTCTCGATATGACGGCCGCCGCGCAGCACCGTGATGCGATCGGCGAGCCCCATGACCTCCGCCAGCCGATGCGATACGTAAAGGATCGTCGTGCCCTCCGCGCGCAGGCGACGCAGGATGCGAAGCAGGGCATCCGCTTCCTTGTCGGAGAGCGAGGCGGTCGGCTCGTCGAGGATAATGATGGGGGCTTTCAGGGCCAGCGCTCGCGCGATCTCCACGATCTGCTTGTGGCCCGTGGACAAGGACGACGCCCGCGCCCGCGGATCGATCTCGTCCTCGCAATCAAGGGCCTTGAGCATGTCGGCAGCGATCGCTTCCGCCTGCCGACGGCTGACGAAGTGCCCGCCGGCGCCGGAAGCCGGTTCGTTGCCGAGCACGATGTTCTCGGCGACCGTCATTCCGGGGACGATCATGAGTTCCTGGAAGATGGTGACAATGCCGCTCCGGCGGGCAGCCCCCGGCGTGTCGAGGATGATCGGTTTGCCGCCGAGCAACACACGGCCAGCCGAGGGCCTTGAGTCCCCCGAGAGAATGCGGATCAAGGTCGATTTCCCCGCACCATTCTCACCGACGAGGGCATGCACCTCCCCTCGCCGGATGACCATGTTGAGATTGCTGAGCGCCCGCACGCCCGGGTAATCCTTGCTGATGGCCTCAGCGGCGAGAATGGCGTCATTCTCCCCAGCGGAATTCATCGCGAGCATCATGCGCCGCCGCCCGGTGATCGCGGGGATGGGTGATCGGGCGGAATCGCCGCGATCATGTCGAGTTCGACCCGTGCACCCGGCGCGCTCAGGTTGTTGACCGCGACGAGGGTTCCGGCCGGGCGCCAGTCACCGAAATGCTCGGTCAGCACGGCATACATGTCGTCCATGTCGCGCATGTCCGTGACGTATTTCGTCAGCTTGACCACGTTGCGCCAGGTCAGGCCTCTCGCGTCCAGGACCATCTTGATATTGGCCAGGGCCAGGCGTGTCTGCTCCCGCATGTCATGGGGAAGCACATGCTCCTCCGCGACATGTGGATGCCTGTGATAGAGCGGCGAGGCCGTGGCCCCGGCGATGAACAGGAGATTGCCCATGCCGGAGACCTCGACGGCCGGCGCGTAGGGCATGTCCTTGGCTTCCTCTGGGCGTGGATGAACAGCGTGAATGGTCATCATAGCCTCCCACCGGGCTGGATCAGGCAGCGCTGCGGCGCCTGCGCCACTCGACCTTGGTTTCACGGGGCGGTGTTATGCGATTGCGGAGAACGCCGAGCCCCGCCGCCTCGAGCTCGACCACATCGCCGACCGAAATCCACCGATCGAGCTCGAAGCCGCATCCGTGGTTCACCGTCCCGGAGCCGAGCACGTCACCGACGTTGAGTGTTTCATCCTGGGAGGTATAGGAAATCATTTCCTCAAAGCTCCACTGCATCTCACCGGGGGTTGATTCTGCCCAGACATCGCCGTTGATCAGCACACGCATCGGCGTCCGCGCCACGTCCGGCAGTTCATCCGGTGTCACGATCCATGGCCCCAAGCCCCACGCAAAGTCCTTCCCCTTGAATGGGCCGGTATTGTTCGCCATTTCACCGCGCTGGGTGTCACGCGCCGAGAAGTCATTGAGAAGCGTGTAGCCGAGGATATGCGCGCCGGCCTCATCCACGTCCACGTTGCGGGCCGGCAAGCCCACCACGGCAGCGATCTCGAGCTCGAAATCGAGTTTGCCGGTATATTCGGGCCACTGCACATTCTCGTCGTGCCCCACCATCGAGGTCGGATTGGCCTTGAATGCGAACGGGCGCTCATACCATTCGGCGGGCAATTTCAGGCCCATCTTGCCGAAGGTCGACAGCAGATGGTCCTCGAATGCGGCGAAGTCCCGCAAAACCGGCACGCGGACCGGCGGCATCAGTTGCACCTCTCCGAGCCTATGGGCGAGGGCCTCCCCCTGGGGACCGCGAAGCTTACCCGCGGCGATGGCTTCCCATTGTCCCGCGAGCCAGGCAGAGACCTCCTGCACAGGATCAAGTGCCGGGCCGTAAAGTGCTGCGCAGGCGTTGAGGTCGGCCGGAGCGAATGCGTTGGCGCGCAGGCTGGGAGCAGGCTTGCGTTGCGAAGCCGAAAGCGCCGCAAAGGCCGCATTGACGTCGACCACCCAGCCGCCACCGGAGCGCGCGATAGACACCGGGTCGGCATCGATATCGTTGCCTGCCCATATGATGCCGAAGCGATCGACGGGGCCGAGAGGCGTATTGAGGCGAAAGGTTGCAAGTTTCATCGCGTCACCTCAGCAATATCGACCTTATCGTCAGCATCCGTTCCCGGGAATGGGCCTTGTTTTATTTCGATCAACCGGGTTTTCGGCTCGAGAAATTCAACCTCATGTCCTTCAATCATCAAAAGAAGATCATTAGGCACAAGATTGACATCGCCCAGCCACGCGCCTTGGCGTGTATAGATCGCGACGCGCGCGCGCCCGCTTTGGCAGATAAGGATTTGATGTCGTGTAGGCCAAGCCGGCAACTCTTCTCGCGGCACGTGGTAGTGCGGGAGGGTCGTCGCCCCCGGCTCACGCTCCAGCATGATGATCTGCAGCGGCCATCCATTGTCCGTTACATGGGCCTTTGTCGTGCGCTCCAGAGTTGGGTCTGATACCCGATAGGCCTCCTGCACATGGCGAATTTCATCTTCATTCTCCATAAAGGGAGGGAAGCGCTCGAATGCGGAAAACTGCGCGCCAATATGGATGGCAATCGTTCGATTATCATCCGGCGCCCGATAGAAGCGCACATGTTCGACGTCGTCACTAGACTGCGAATGAGACATGCCTTTGCCCGCGTGATGGTTGCGAAAAATCGAGACGCCCGGACCGGAAGAGACAGGCCTCGAGCACTTCAGGCGATCAAGGTACAAGCACGACGTCAGACCAACAGCAGGCAAAATCGAAACATAACGTTTCCAATCTGACCACACTCATCATCTTCTTGCAATTAGAAAACATTATTTCACGCTATTGCATTTTAAGAAAAAAACTGAGAAATTTTGCATGACAGCGTGAGGGCGGGCCCAGTGGCGCGTCTCCGGGCTCACGAGCCCCCTGCCCTTGCCAGCAGACAATCATAAAAAGGGGAAATTCATTGATAGACTTCAATGAATACTATTACTTCGCCCATGTGGTCGAGAGTGGAGGGATAACACCGGCCAGCAGAGCCCTCAGTCAACCTAAGTCAAAAATAAGCAAAAGAATATCTGAATTGGAGAGGCGCCTCGGCGTCCGACTGATCCAACGAACTTCACGCAACTTCGCGGTTACCAATCTTGGTGAAGAGTTCTACACGCACGCGCGAAAAATGCTCGCGGAGGCACGGGCCGCCGAAAGTGTCATCAAAGCCCGCCTGTCCGATGAAAGCGGGACGATCCGGGTGACATGCTCGGCCCAGGTCGCCCGGGCCGGTCTCGCCAAGGTGCTACCGGGTTTCTTGCAACGTTTTCCTCAAATTCAGCTGCAACTCGACGTCCTCAACGGACCGGCCGATCTGACACATCGCATGTCGGATCTCTTCATCGTCGCGCATGACAGGGAACTCGGCGACTCCAGCATGATCCAGCGGAGGATCGCGGTAGAACCGTCGCTCCTGGTCGCGAGCAATCCCTATCTCGCAGGCAAATCCCCGATCGAGACACCCGCTGCGCTTCCAGCCCATTGGTTACTTGGCCTCGCGGAGACCAGTGCAAGGCCGCGATGGGAGATCGTGCATCGGCGGACCGGAGAACAGGTCGCCGTCGTGCTCAATGCGCAATTGGCAAGCAACGACGTGCTGGCAGTCGCGGCCGCCGCCCGCGAGGGAGCGGGGGTCGCGGCCCTTCCTGCCTCTGCCTGCGCTGAGGATATTCGCGAAGGACGGCTCGTGCATGTCCTTCCTGAATGGACCGCCGGCTCGACGACCATCAGTGTCCTTTTGCCGTCGCGGCAGGGTGTGCTTCCAGGGGTGCGCGCCCTGTTAAATCATTGCATCGAGCACTTCCCCGCGGCCATGGCAGCGGTCAAGGAGCAAGATCCAGAACCGCGTCCGATGCGGACGACCAATCGCGTCCTTCTCTCCGGAGCCGCACTGCCATGATCTATGAGCTCAGACAATACGAGTGTTTGCCAGGAAAACTGGCGATTGTCGTCGAACGCTTTCGACGGGAAGTCGTCCCGCTCTGGAAGGAGATGGAAATCCGGTGTCTGGGTTTCTGGACAACGGCGATCGGACCGAGCGATCAGACGCTCCACTATATTCTCGTTTGGCGGAGCCTCGCCGATCGCGATGCTCGATGGCAAACCTTCGTGGAGGATCCGCGCTGGCAGGCCGCGAAGGCTCATACGGAGTTGGCCGGTCCCTTGGTGGGGCGCATCAGCAATACGCTGATGCGATCCGCATCCGTCATGGAGATCGCGCAGCCCGCCTGGCACAGCTCCTGCGAAACCCCGGCTGACAGGTGAAGAGATGCTGAATACGGTCAGGTCGGGGCGCGGAATGGTCACGGCGCCGCATCATCTCGCCAGCGAGGCGGGTCTGCGTATCCTGCGTGACGGTGGGAACGCGGTCGAGGCAGCGGTCGCCATGGCGGCGACGCTCGCCGTCGTCTATCCGCATATGACCGGGATCGGCGGCGACGGCTTCTGGATCATCGTCCCGCCCGGGGGTGGTCCCATCGCTATCGACGCTTGTGGCCGCGCGGCCCGCGCCGCCTCGATCGATCTCTATAGAAATGCCGGACTGTCACAGATCCCGACACGCGGCTGTCTCGCCGCCAATACGGTAGCGGGAACGGTATCGGGCTGGCGTGAGGCACTGCGGCTGAGCGCGGCGCTCGGCGGCGGTCTGCCGCTTGGACGGATCCTGGACGATGCGATCTGGTATGCAGAGAACGGATTCCCCGTATCGGCGAGCCAGGCTGAACTCACGCAAGCCAAGCTGCCTGAGCTGCAGAATGCTCCCGGATTCGCCGCGACCTATCTTCTGGACGGACGGCTGCCCCGGAAAGGCGAATTCATGCGCCTGCCCGCCTTGGCCGCCACCCTTCGCCGCCTCGCGGGAACAGGTCTCGATGACTTCTATCGCGGTGAACTCAGCCGCCAGCTCGCATCCGATCTCGCCGCCATTGGATCGCCGCTAACACGGCCCGATCTCCAGGGCCATCACGCCATCCAAGTCCCGCCGTTGACCACTGCACTGCGCGGAGGCATCCGGCTGTTCAATTGTCCGCCCCCCACGCAGGGGCTGGCGTCTCTCATGATATTGGCGATCTTCGATCGTCTGAATGTGATGGCGGCGGCTGAAACCTTCGGCCATGTACACGGCCTGGTGGAGGCGACCAAGCGATCGTTCGGTGTCCGCGACCGGATTGTCGGAGATCCGGACACCATGACGGAGAGCGCGCAGGATCAGTTGTCGCCGGAACGGCTTGACGGCCTCACCGCCAACGTCGATATGCGCCGCGCCATGCCCTGGCCGGCTAAACCCTCGGCCGGTGATACCGTCTGGCTTGGCGCCATTGACGCCAACGGCGTGGCAGTGAGCTTCATCCAAAGCATTTTCTTCGAGTTCGGATCGGGATGCGTGCTGCCGGAAACAGGCGTGCTCTGGCAGAACCGGGGCGCGAGCTTCACGTTGTCGGATGGTGTTCGTCAACTTGGCCCGGGCCGGAAGCCGTTTCATACGCTCAATCCAGCTGCCGCCTGTTTCCCTGATGGCCGGGTCATGGTGTACGGGACCATGGGCGGAGAGGGGCAACCCCAGACCCAGGCCGCCATTTTCACGCGCTACGCGATCCATGGACACGATCTCCAGGCCGCGATCACGGCGCCGCGCTGGCTCCTCGGCAAGACGTGGGGCGAGGACAGTGTCACGCTCAAAGTCGAGAACCGGTTCTCCGAGAGCCTGATCGCGGAACTGCGCGACGTCGGCCATGACGTTGCAATCGTCGATGCCTTCACGAGCATCATGGGCCATGCCGGCGCGATCGTTCGCCACGCGAATGGCCTCATCGAGGGCGCCAGCGATCCCCGAAGCGACGGCGCGGCCCTCGCCTATTAGCGCGCGGCCACGATACGACCCGTCGCCCGAAGCCAAGCAGAATAATCCTATCCGGGTCTTTGCTTGGCTCTCGGGGCAGGCTACTCCAGCATCAATACGCCAGAGACTCCGACCACCCAAAAACATCGCTTTCGTGGATCCCCAGCATGTATGGAATACCGTTATACGACCTCACCTGGTTGGTGGTCGCCTTGCTGTGCGCGGGCGCGGTCACAGGCCTTCTTGCCGGCGTGTTCGGTGTCGGTGGCGGCGCGGTGGCCGTGCCCGTCCTCTACGAGCTTTTCCGTGTGACGGGCGTGCCTGAGGAGGTACGCATGCCGCTCTGTATCGGCACCTCCCTGGCGATTATCATCCCGACATCCATCCGTTCCTTCAACGCGCACAGGGCGAGAGGCGCGGTCGACATGGGGATTCTCCGACAATGGGCGATACCCGTCGTGGTCGGTGTCGCCATGGGCAGTTTCGTGGCGCGGTATGCGCCGGAGGCGCTCTTCAAATCGGTATTCGTCGTGGTCGCCGGCGTCTCGGCGATCCGCCTGCTGTTCGGCAAGGATAGCTGGAACCTCGGCCTCGACATGCCGCGCAAGGCCATCATGACGCTCTATGGCTGGCTCATCGGCGTGCTGTCCAGCCTAATGGGCATCGGCGGGGGACAACTTTCCAATCTCTTCATGACGTTCTACGGCCGGCCGATCCACCAGGCCGTGGCGACGTCCTCGGGCCTGGGCGTCCTCATCTCGGTGCCCGGCACGCTCGGCTATATCTATGCCGGCTGGCCACGCGCCGCGGAATTTCCGCAGGTGGCCGCGCTGCAACCACCATTGGCCCTTGGTTATGTGTCGCTGGTCGGCCTCATCCTGTTCATTCCGACAAGCGTGCTCACCGCGCCACTCGGCGTCAGGCTTGCCCACGCCATGCCCAAACGCAAGCTGGAGATCGCATTCGGCGTTTTCCTGCTCCTGGTCAGCGCCCGCTTCCTCCTCAGCCTTCTGCCCTTTTAAATGCGCCGGGTCGCGCGCGTTTGCCAGCTTGCCCCTGCGCGACAGAGCTTTGCATGAGCAGCAGCTTTGTATCGGGGTTGAAAGCTCTTTTTTCAGGTAGGCCGAAGGAGGGGAAAGGTCACGCCGACCGCCGTACCTTTCGGCCGGGGCAGCCAGAAAAGATCGCCGCCGAGGCTGCGAGCCATCGACTGCACGATACGGCTGCCAAGGCCGGTGCCCTTGGGGGCGCCTTCCCCGTGCCAGCCTATTCCATCATCCTCGACTACAATCCTGGCGGTATCGCCTTCACGGGAAAAACGAACGAGAATTTCGCCCTCGCTACCCTCGGGATACGCGTATTTGAAGGCGTTCGTCACCAGTTCTGTCACCAGGACGCCGATCGATACCGCGCGGTCGGTAGGCACCTCCCCCGGACAGGTTTCCACCCTGAGTTGGGAACGGTGGCCGGCCTGGCGCATCGAACTGGCGAGATCGCTGATCAAGCCCTGCAGATATTCGTCAATCGCGACCAAACGGACATTGGCCGAGGTGTATAGCCGCCGATGAACGCCCGCGACTGCGAGAATTCGCGCGTCGGTTTCAGCAAGCGCCGCCCGGCATACCGGATCCTCGATCGCCTTCAACTGGTATCGCACCATTGACGAGACGATCGCCAGACTATTGGCCACGCGATGGTTGACCTCGGCAAGAAGCGCCTCGGCGCGATCGCGCGCTTCGCGCACCTCTTGTTCGGCAATCTCTTTGGCACGCTTGAGGCGCGCGTTCTGGATAGCCTGATCGATCGCACTCGTCAGGAGCTCGATGAACTCCGCCTCGATCGTCTTCGGCACATAGTCGACGGCGCCTGCCTTGAGCGCCTGCACCGCGACGGTCGTCTCCGCTGAAGCGGTGACGTAAACGACGGGGGGAGCGCCGGGTCGCCCGCGAAGCACCTCCAGCACATCAAGACCAGTTCCGGTGGGCAGGAAATGGTCGAGAGCGACGACGTGAAAATCTCCCTGGTCTATGAGCGCGAGACCACTCTCGGCATCGGTTGCCAGTTCGACCTCAAAGTCGCGGCGGACCAAAGCCTTCTGCACCAGCCGGCCCATGCCGGGATCGTCGTCGATATACAGGATGCGGCGGATGCTCAACGGCATGTGCTAGGTCGTTTCCGGGATTTGCATAACTGAGAAGAACAGTCCGAGCTGGCGAATCGCGTTTGCAAAGCCTTCGTAGTTCACTGGTTTAGTAATGTACACATTCGCGCCGAGATCATAGCAGCGCTGAATTTCCCGTGCGTCGTCGGTCGTTGTCAGGACCACGACCGGGGTCCGTTTCGTATGCGGGTTCGATTTCACTTTTTCCAGGATTTCGATCCCCGTCATATCAGGCAGGTTGAGGTCCAGCAGAATGAGAAGGGAACGCGTGGCCCCGTCCGAACCGGAACCATCCGGCGACAGGAGAAAGGCCAGGGCCTCAGTCCCGTTGGTGAACGGCACGATCTCGTTGTTCACCCCCGCGCGGCGGATGTTCTTCTCGATGAGACGCGCATGCCCCTCGTCGTCTTCGATCATGACGATCGTCACGGATTTGGCGTTTCCAGTCATGCCTTGTCACTCCCTAGCAGGGCCCGCAGATCAGCTGGTAGGCTCAGCGTGAATAGACTGCCCTTTCCGAATTCCGAGTTAAGGGTGATATCTCCTCCGAGGTTTCTTGCCATCGCGCGAACATGGGCAAGACCTATGCCTTCACCGGGTTGATCCTGCTGTCCCGATCGCCGGAACAGCTCGAAGACACGCGTGAGATCCTGAGGATGAATACCGCGGCCGTTGTCCTCCACCGATATGCTTATGGTGTTCGCGCGTTCCGCCCGGGCCCGGATCATTATCTTCAAGGGAACGCCCACCCTGCGGTATTTCACTGCATTGTCGAGTAGATTTCCGATGATCTGCTCGATCGAGAGCCTGTCGCTGATGATTGCGCCGGCTTGTATGTCAGTGAGAACCTCCCCATCGGCGTCGGAGACCTGGTGGGCAACGGCGGACGTGGCCGCATTGAACAAGCCGGCAAGATCAATCCGCTCAGGTTTGAGCGTACGCCTCCCCTCTCTGGAGAGCTTAAGAATGGCGTTGATGAGACCGTCCATTTTTCGCGTGGACGACCTGATAAAGCCGACGGCTTCGGGCAGATCGCTTTGTGAAGCGACCGCGGCTTCCTGATAAGCGGCGTCGGACGTGTCGCCTCGATAATTGCCGACGAACTGTTGGACCGCGGCGACACCCTGCTCCAACTCCGCCGTGAACCCCATGATATTGACCAGCGGCGCCCTGAGATCATGGGTCACGATATAGGCGAACCGTTGGATCTCCTCGTTGGCTCGACCGAGCTCAGCTGTTCGCTCCTGCACACGCTCCTCGAGGCTGGCATTCAGCCCTTGAATTTCGAGGCGGGTCTGAGCCAGTTGCCGGAGATAAACGAGGATGGTTCCGATACCGGCGAGCGTGGCGGCAATGACGATGAAGCCCCCGACGACCGAGACCCACCAAAGCGCCGCAGCGCTTCTCGCTTGAATGGCCGCGAGTTCACTCAACCCGTCCTCGGTGCGTCCGATCAGGCTCTGAAAAGTTAAACGTGCCCGATCCATGAGCTCCTTGCCGTGATCCGTCCGGACCATCTCAAGCGCTCGCTCCCTTTCACCGCGCTGAACCAGCGTGATCGTCTCACCCAACTCAGCCATTTTAGCCTGCAGGGTTGAGATCAGGCTGGGCGCATCCGCCTCGGCCTTCCCCAGAGGGTCGTTGGCGGCCGCCCTTTCGAAGCGCTCCTTGGACGAAGCGAGATTGGCGGTCGCGGTATTGAAGGGGGCGAGATAGTCGTCCTCCCCCGTGAGAAGATAACCCCGCTGCCCAATCTCCGCATCCTGTACAAGGGTGCGTAGCTCAATTGCGGCATTGCGCAATCGCCTGAGGTCCGTCGCGTCCTTGGCGAATGTCTGCGTCCGCTGGACCAGCCAGATATTGGCTGTAACGACGCTGGCAAGAGCTATGAAACCGAGCGCGAGGAGCGCCACGGTCGCCAGAAAAAACGAATTGCGTGAGAGAAGCATGCAGGAGCGACCAAAACCCGGAAAAAATTAGGACAGCAGCCTTGCCGCCGTGGCCGTGGCACTTCGGGCGAAGTTGCCCAAGTTCCATGCAACTAAATACGGCGGCGGGCTGACACAAGATTGGAGGAAGTCGATCCCAGCGAGCTTATCATCATCTTGGCCCTCTCGTCAGCCCGGATCCCGGACAAAGCTGATCTCCGCCGACCGGACCTCCGGTCGCCTATCTCCAGGCTCCCCTAACGCTCCGGCCATCGCCACTGGAAAGTTCAGCCGATTTGGAAGCCATGTGGCATCGTTTTTGTATAGCTAAGAGGATGTCCCGATGATAAAAATTCACCAAGCGAGAATTTTCGAATAGCAATGGCACCGGCACCGCACCCAACGTCCCCGTCGCTTGACGAAGCAGCACTCCCGCCCATATCGGCAAGGCAATTCTCGACACACACGCTGCCACCCGCGGAACAATTCGGTGCCTGGCGAGATCTATACCGAGACGTATTCGATCTCAATCTGGTGGAAAGCTCTGTCGAGCCCTATCGGGCCGAGCATACATCATGGAACCTCGGTGGGCTGACGCTCACCCGCGCCTCGATGCCGGTCGGCACAGAAAGGCGCTGGAAGCACTGGTCCCGCCCCCCGGTGGACGATTGGATACTGGTCGTTGCACGGAGGGACAAGGCGCAGCGCAGTAGCCCTTATGTCGGGTTCCGATCGCTGGGCCGGGCATTCGAGGGGCTGGGTGGAGATGGAGAGATTCTAACACTGTTCCTTCCCCGCGATCATTTTCGCAAGGAATCGGCAAGTTTTGACGGAGCGCCCGAGCAAATCCCCTGGGACGGCATGGCCGCGCTCCTGGCTGATTTCTTGATAACACTTGATCAAAATCTGCCTTCAATCTCCCAGAACACCATCGCCGGTATCGCCAGGGCAACAAAGGACCTCGTCACAGCCTGCCTTGTGCCGGCGCCAGAAAGACTGGAGCAAGCGCGCGAGGTCCTGACGAAAGCCAGCTTCGTCAGGGTGCGACGGATCATACGCCAGCATCTGTACGCGCCGGTGCTGGGACCAGATTTTCTTGCCCAGGCCGCAGGCCTATCCCGATCGGCTCTTTATCGCGTGTTCGCCGATCACGGTGGTGTGTCCTCGTGGATCACCCGCGAACGTCTCGACGAAGCTCACCGGCGCCTTTCCGAGGCTGGCGGTCCCCCTGTCATCAACGCTCTGGCAATCGAGCTGTGCTTTTCCGATCCCTCCGCCTTCAGCCGTGCTTTCAAGCGCCAGTTTGGTTACTCGCCGCGTGACGCAATCTCCCTCAGGGATTGAAGCATTGCAGAGCTGTGCACCCCTCATCACCCATCCGCCACCGTCGCGCCTGGCGCCGCGACCACACGGACCGGAATCGATTTTGCGGCGGGTGTGCCGCTGATTTTGTCGTGGTATTCGAGCGGCAGGAGCGGATTGAGCTCGGGATAGTAACCCGCGACCGCGCCGCGCGGCATGGGATAGTCGAGCACCGTCAAGCCGTCGACACGCCGCAGCACACCGTCATCTGTGATCGTTTCCAGGGCGACGATCGAGCGCGCCTCCAATCCCCTTGCAATGCGATCCTCCGCATTCATGAAGAGCACCATGCGGTCGTTGTAAACGCCGCGATAGCGATCATTGTAGCTATAGATGGTTGTATTGAACTGGTCGTGCGAGCGCACGGTGGCCAGCCGCAGCATCGAAGGATCAGCAATCGGCGCATTCGCATGAAGGCCCGGGAACAGGAGGAAATTCGCCTTGCCGTTCGGCGTCGGCCAGATGAGACGCCGTGGCGGTATGTCGAGATGGAAGCCCTTTGGCTCTTGGATCCGCTCAGAGAAGTCATGGTAGATATCGGGATAGACCTCGGCGATCTTGTCCCGGATCAGACTGTAATCGTCGATATAGCGCGCCCACGGCACGTTGCTGTCCGGCAATGTCGCCATCGCCATTCGGCAGACGATCTCGACCTCGGGCTTCAAATATGGGCTCGCCGGCGTCAGCACGCCGCGCGAAGCCGTGACGTTCGACATCGAGTCCTCGATCGTCACGAATTGCACACCCGAGGCCGTGCTGATGGTCTCGGATCGGGCGATCACCGGCAGTATGAGCGCGTCGTGTCCATGAACCAGGTGGCCACGGTTCAATTTCGTCGTGATGGCAACGGTCAGGCGGAGCTTCCGCATGGCCTCATAGGAACGATGCGTATCCGGAACAGCGCGGACGAAGTTGCCGCCCATGCCGATGAAGACCTTTGCTGTCCCGTCCTGCATCGCAGCCAGTGTCTCGACCGTGTGATGGCCATGCTCACGGGGCGGCTCGAAGCCGAAGACATCCCGGACCCGGTCGAGATAGGCCTCGTTCGGCTTTTCGTCGATGCCGACAGTCCGGTCTCCCTGGACATTCGAGTGCCCACGGATCGGCGAGATTCCGGCGCCTGGCCTGCCGAAATTGCCCTTGAGCATAAGGAGGCTCGCGAGTTGCTGGAGCAGCCGCGATCCATCCTGATGCTGGGTCAGGCCCATGCCGTAACAGATCATGGTTGCCTTGGAGCTGATATATGTCTCGGCCACGCGACGGATCTGCTCCTCGCTGACGCCAGAGATCTCGACAATATCCTGCCAGCCCTGGGCCAGCACCTCTTCACGAACCGCCTCAAAGCCGGCCGTATGCTTGGCGATGAAATCATGATCGATGACTGTCTCGCCGTCCGCCTCGCGTTCGAACATGACCTTCATCATGCCCTTGAACAGGGCGAGGTCGCCCCCGATACGGATATGGACGAATTCACTCGCGATCCGCGTTGATCCGAATGTCGCCATCTGGACCACATCCTGAGGCTCGGTGAAACGGATCAGCGCCCGCTCCGGCATCGGATTGACGACGATGATCGGCACGCCGCGTTTGCGCGCCTCGACCAGGTTGGTCATCATGCGTGGCGAGTTGGTGCCGGTGTTCTGGCCGATGACGAAAATCGCCTCGGTGTGTTCAAAATCCTCCATGATGACCGTGCCCTTGCCAACTCCGACCGAAGACGGCAGGCCACGGCTGGTCGGCTCATGGCACATATTCGAGCAGTCAGGGAAATTGTTCGTCCCGAATTCTCGCACGAAGATCGAATACAGGAATGCGGCCTCGTTGGGTGTGCGGCCAGACGTGTAGAATTCCGCGTGATGGGGGCTTTCAAGCGCCCGCAGGTGACGGCCGATGAGGTCGAATGCTTCGTCCCAGGAGCAGGGGATATAGCGATCCGTGTTTGCCTCGTAGCGCATGGGCTCGGTGAGCCGGCCTTGCAT
The DNA here is from genome assembly GCA_930633525.1 of Hyphomicrobiales bacterium. Classification (NCBI taxonomy): domain Bacteria; kingdom Pseudomonadati; phylum Pseudomonadota; class Alphaproteobacteria; order Hyphomicrobiales; species Hyphomicrobiales bacterium. The sequence goes on along the minus strand of CAKNFP010000001.1, from coordinate 1,551,217 downwards.
TTCGAGCCAGTAATCCGACTGTTCCATGAGCTCGGAAACGGTGTACTTCTCAAAGAACTCGCGTGTGACCCTCGATTTCGTCGCCTCGAATGCGAGAGCCTTGGCGCCGTTCTCGCAGAACTCGAGAGTCTTTTTGTGCTTCGGATCAGGGAATGCGCAACTCGGACATTTGAAGCCACCGGGTTGGTTCATGGCCAGCAGAGCGCGCGACCCTTTTGCGACCACGCTCTGCTCCATCAGCACCTTGGCGGTCGCGGCCGCGGCCCCCCAGCCGCCGGCTGGATGATCATAAGTTTTGAACCGGGGTTTTTTATCCGCCATGGTCAAACGCTCCGTCCGATACTCAAATTGCCTCGCAAAGGAGAGATCGTATTATCTCACGGATTTTATCTCCCAGCCCTTCTTGTCTGGGGGTCACCTCTTGCGGATCGGGCAATCTGGATAGCCTGCGCCGCAATCCCAAAGCTGAGACGACTGCGAAGGCAGCGGGAAAATCACGCGGTCGTGCGTTTCGGGAAAAGTGAATTGGCGATCTCCAGCCCGACACCGTCCGATCGGTCTTCAGCCTACCCGACGTTCGTGTTCGGAAAGCGGCCCACTTGCCGCCGCCTGGCAGCCGCGCGGTTCTATGCTTAGATTACAGGGACAACGTTCACGTGGGCGCAGCTTTCTCATGAAGAAGATCGGATTTCTGTCGTTCGGGCATTGGTCGCCCTCCCCCCAATCCGGAACGCGGTCGGCATCCGATGCGCTCCTGCAGTCCATCGAACTGGCCGTCGCCGCAGAGGAACTGGGCGCGGACGGGGCATACTTTCGCGTTCATCACTTCGCCCGGCAGCTCGGCTCTCCGTTCCCGCTCCTGGCGGCGGTTGGCGCGCGGACCAGCCGCATCGAGATCGGCACGGCCGTCATCGACATGCGCTATGAGAACCCGCTGTATATGGCCGAGGATGCGGGCGCGGCCGATCTGATCGCCAACGGGCGTCTTCAATTGGGCATCAGCCGCGGCTCGCCCGAGCAGGTCATCGATGGATGGCGCTATTTCGGCTATCAACCGGCAGAGGGAGAGACCGACGCCGACATGGCCCGGCGCCACGCCGAGGTATTTCTCGATGTGCTACGCGGCAAGGGGTTCGCTCAGCCGAATCCCCGGCCGATGTTCCCCAATCCCCCCGGGCTGTTGCGCCTTGAGCCGCATTCCGAAGGTCTGCGCGACCGGATCTGGTGGGGGGCAGCCACCAATGCCACGGCGGAATGGGCGGCCAAGCTCGGCCTAAACCTGCAAAGCTCGACGCTCAAGTTCGATGAGAGCGGACAACCTTTCCATGTTCAGCAAGCGGAGCAGATCCGGATCTATCGTGAAGCGTGGAAGGCCGCAGGGCATGCACACGAACCCCGCGTTTCCGTGAGCCGCAGCATCTTCGCGCTGGTGAACGATCGCGACCGGGCTTATTTCGGCGGCAACGAAAACGAGGATCATTTCGGCTATATCGAGCCGGAGAAGCTCGCGGTCTTCGGCCGCAGCTATGCCGCCGAACCGGACGTCCTCGTCAAGCAGTTGAGGGAAGACACGGCGATCGCGGAAGCTGACACGCTGTTGCTGACGGTGCCGAACCAACTCGGCGTCGCGTACAATGCCCATGTCATCAACGCGATTCTCACGCATGTCGCTCCGGCCATGGGATGGCGCTAGAAGTTCCAGACGGTTTTGGCGCCGGATAAGGGCAGACTGAGCTTTATCGTCAGTCCGAGCGACACCCTCCCCGGCGCCGAAGGCTTCGGAGCACCACAACAGTCAACTGAATTTGGTCACGACGGATCATCGTGTGGCACATCATCCGCTCGTCTTGGCGGCGTTACGCGCGATATCCGTTCATCGAGAACCTGCATACGCCGGGACGCCCGGACAGGCAGCGAGGCAAACGGCGTCACGCAGCAATGCTTTCATCAGGCCGAGCGCGCCAACGATGGTCGTGAAGCCTTGCTCGCCATGCATGTCTGGCTCGTCAAAACGTGCCCGCTGATGCGACAAAGAAAAAGGGCCGGCCCTCCAGAGGAGAGCCGGCCCAGTAAAAATGTTTGACCGAAGTCGAAACATTCCAGAGGGGAACGGCCGAAAACAAGCTCTACGCTGGGAGGGGTGCGGAGCCCAACGTCTTCAGCCACGAGTGATATGAGGCCTGCACCGCGATTGTGCAACGCACCATGTCTCATGACAGCTATGCACTCCGCGCAATGCAACTGGCACGCGAGCCCCCTCCCCGTCATATTCACCCATTCGCTAATGCCAGGCCTGACTTTCCGTCTGTTGGAAACCAAGCCGCGAGCATCGCTCTGCTCACCTCCATCGCGGAGCATCTTCCGCCGGAGCGTCGACTCGTTGATCCTCCCGCTCGGAGCTGGCAGAAAGGAACGCGTTTGATTGGACGGCGAGCACGGCGGCGTAGCCATGACTGACTTTGAGCTCTACAGACGAAAGCGGTCGGCTCGCGCCCACACGGTGGGCTTGTTCGCGAGCGCGATTGCTGGGCTTGTGCTTTTGGTCGGCATCCTCCTGTTCGGATCCGCGAGGCAGACCAAGACGTTCACCGACGGCATTGGGGCGGCTCTCGTCGCGCTTGGCGCGATTGGTATTCTATTGGGATATCCGCTCGTCAGGCTCAACGTCTGGATTTCCGATCGCTACGATGCGCGGGAGCCCCAGGCACTTGTTCGAATTAGAGGATGGCTCGCACTTTATGCTATATTGCTTTATCTTATGCCCTTGTCTTTTATAACAAGCACCCACGCTCTATTAAAACGCGACCAGAATTGGCATGACATCCTCTCGTGGGAGGGCGCGTTTCGCATCTTTGAATTCTCATTTATATTTATCAACGAATTAATTGCTCCGATACTATTGATCATCCTCCTTCATAGGAGATCACGCATATTCCCTATATCGGCTATAGTGTACTCATCCCTTCCTATTCTGTTGGGGGCCATCGTTCTGACCGCGGCGTTTATTGGACTCTGGCTTCTCTCTGGTGAAGCCGCGATAGGTCCATTAACGCAAGAGCTAGATCGCCCTTTTTGGATAAACCTGCTCATATCCGGCATCATCATTGCCTATTTCCTGAGATCAAAGCGGGTGCGGAGAACATTTGATCTCCCCGGCCCTCCCTCCTTAAGAGACTTCCGGCGTTGAGATATCGACGTTTACTCCTGACACCCCGGCGCATTTCTCAGCGGCAGCGTGCCGAGCCCGATCAGGGCGCGCTCGGTTGCCGAGCGGCTCCTGTGTCCACAAGTGCGAGTCAGAGCAGAGCGACAGCAAGACCATCTGAACAACGGTGAGGATCAACAGCAGGCCGAATTGTTGGTTCCACGCCGAGCCGGCGGGGCCTCAATCCCAGGCCGGCGCCAGACCCACCGGGCTGACCAGACGGCCATCGGGACGGGCGAGACCGTCGATGGTAGCCACCGTCTCGGGCGACAGATCAAAGTCGAAGATGGCGAGATTCTGGGCGGCGCGCTCCTCGCCCACCGTCTTGGAAAGTGCGACGACGCCATCCTTCTGAATGAGCCAGCGCAAGACGACCTGCGCGATCGACTTGCCGGTCTCACGGGCAATCTCCGTCAGCACGGGATCGGAGAAAACCTTGCCGTCGGCCATGCCATAATATCCCGTGACCGATAGCCCGGCCACGCGGGCAGCAGCCATGACCTTCGATGGGGCGAGATAGGGATGAAGCTCGATCTGGTTGGTGGCGAGCGGCGCGTCGGACAGGCGGATCGCCTCGGCCTGCAGCGCGGTGTTGAAGTTCGAGATGCCGATATGGCGGACCTTGCCGGTTCGTCTCACCCCGTTGAGCGCGCCGATCTGCTCGGCGAGAGGCACCGCCGCGCTCGGCCAGTGCAGCAGAAGAAGATCGACGTAATCCGTCCTGAGCCTCTTGAGGCTTTCATCGACCGAAGCGATGAACGCGTCATGGGGATAGTTCTCGACCCAGACCTTGGTGGTCAGGAAGATGTCGCCACGCGCCACGCCGGAGGCGGCAATGCCTTCCCCTACCTCGGCCTCATTGCCGTAGATCTGCGCCGTGTCGATATGGCGATAACCGAGCCTCAGCACATGCGGCACCATGCGTAGGGTGTCCGGGCCGGGCATCCTGAAGGTGCCGAAGCCGAGGGCGGGAATGCGGGCGCCGTTGGCATTGATTGTCTGCATCGTCTGTTGTCCTTCTGGTTTCAAGATTCACGCGGCAGCCGCTTTGGCGGTGCGGCCAGCTGGGGGATCACGTCGCGGGCGAGTTCATCGATGACCTCGTCGAGCGGACGGCGCGAAGGCCGAAGCAGGACAGCGAGATGGTCGACACCCACACCGTGAAGCTGCTCAAGGTGATCGAGCAAGGGCTTGCGTCCGACGCGGGCGCCGAAGCGGCGTGGCGTCGGGGCTTCATCGGGATCGTCGGCCAGATCGAGATGGAAAGCGCTGATGAACACGCCCGGTTCGAGGCCGGCGGCCTTCGTGAGAGAACGGAAGTCAGCGGCTTGGGTCGCAAGCCGGTCGAGATTGCCGGGATAGACAAAGCGGCCATCCATATTGGCCGCGATCCAGTCGTTGGTCTGCTGTCCGTTGCCGGCGATGACGGTCGGAATCCGCCGCTGGAGCGGCTTGGGCAGGAGATCGTAGCCGGCGGCTGTCCGCCCGTCGCCGAGCGACAGGCCAGCGTCCTTCCAAGCCTCGCGCACATAGGTGAGGCTGTTGCGGAAGGTTTCGCCGCGCTTCTCGAAGTCGAGCCCGAGCAGGGGATATTCCACCGGCCGGTCGCCCGAGGCGAGACCGAGGATAAGCCGGCCGCCGGAGAGGCGATCCACTGACGCTGCGGCTTTGGCTACCATCATCGGATGGCGCAGCGGCAGCACGATCCCGGCAGTGCCAAGCGCCACGTACTTCGTTACCCCGGCAAGAAAGCCGAGATTGACGAACGGATCATAGACGGAGCCCGCATCCCCGAAGTTGGCGGGATCAAAGACCGGCACGTCGCGCATCCACAAAGCGGCAAAGCCGGCGCCGTCGATCTGCCGCACCAGCTCGGGATAGCGCGAGAGATCGGGAACGCCCTGGGGACGGCCATCTGCTTTGCGACGGCTGTCGCCTTCCGGCGACCAGTCGTTGTCGAGCGGCAGTTCGACCCCGAGTGTCAGCCGGCCGGGCTTGCGGATCAGATCAAGCGCGGAAGCGGTGTGATCGAAAGACATGACGACCTCCCCCTTCAAGCTGTACGCAGCTCGGCCCGCTTTTCGCGGTTGTCGAGCACACCGCTCCAGAGCGTCAGGACGAGCGCAGCCGCGACCATGATCCCGCCGACCCAGGGTGTTGCGGCAAGCCCGAGGCCGGAGCCGACGACGAGGCCGCCGATCCATGCGCCAAGCGCGATGCCGAGATTGAAGGCCGCGATATTCAGCGCCGAGGCCACGTCCACAGTGCCGGGACGGAAGCGCTTCGCCAGCTGGACAACATAGAGCTGAAGTCCCGGCACATTGGCAAAGGACAGGAAACCGAGAGCGGCGAGCGTCACGAGCGCGGGAACAGTCGCCCCCGTCGTGAAGGTGAAGATGACCAGCACCGCCGCCTGAGCCGCAAACAGCCAGGTCAGCGCCTTGACCGGATCGCGGTTGGCGATACGCCCTCCTGAAAGATTGCCGACAGCGATCGCCGCACCATAGAGAATCAGGATCAAGCTGACATGGCTGGCGGCAAAGCCAGTGATCTCCTCGAGGATCGTGGCCAGATAGGTGAAGGTGACGAAGGTGCCGCCATAGCCGAGCGCCGTCATAGCGAAGACCAGAAGCAACCGGCCTGATCCAAGCACCCGCACCTGATCGAGCAGCGAGGCCGGTGGCGCCTTGCTGATATTCCTGGGCAGCAGCGTCGCGATTCCGATGAAGGCGATCACGCCGAGCGCGGCGACTGCCCAGAAGGTCGCGCGCCAGCCGAAGGTCTGGCCGATGAAGGTGCCGAGCGGAACACCGGTGACGATCGCCACCGTCAGTCCCATGAACATCATGGCAATGGCCGACGCACGGCGGTCTTCCGGCACCAGATCGGCGGCGATGGTCGCGCCGACCGAGAAGAAGACACCATGCGCGAAGGCCGACAGCACACGCGCGATCAGCAGGAATTCATAGGTGGGGGTCAGCGCCGCCAGCATGTTGCCGGCGATGAATAGCACCATCAGACCAAGCAGGAGCGGCTTGCGCTCGACGCGGCCTGTCAGCGCGGTGAGGATCGGGGCACCGAAAGTGACGCCGAGCGCATAGACGGAAACGATCAGGCCGGCCAGCGGCAGGGTGATGCCGAGATCGCCTGCCACGGTCGGCAGAAGCCCGACGATGACGAATTCAGTGGTTCCGATCGCGTAGGCGGCGATCGTCAGGGCGTAGAGAGCCATGGGCATGCGTCGTCCTTTCCCCGCCTGGCAGGCAGACGGACGGATGAAAAAATCCGGGGCGCGCGCGGCAGCGCCCCTGGTCGGACGGAAACATGCCGTCAGTTGGCTTGAGAATGAATATGGCGTTATGTAAAAATGACTTTGAAAGAAATTCATAGGGCGTTCCTTGGATAGTCGATCCGGCGAAATGGGCGTGTTCATCGTCGCGGCGGAAAGCGAGGGGTTCTCGGCTGCTGGCCGCAAGCTCGGCCTGTCGCCTTCCGCCGTCAGCAAGCTCGTCACCCGCATCGAGGACCGGCTCGGCACGCCGCTCTTCGTGCGGTCGACGCGCACGCTCCAACTCACGCCCGAAGGCGCCATCTATCTGGAACGGGCGCGCCGCATTCTCTCCGACATCGACGAGACCGAACGACTGATCGCGACCGGCGCGGACGTCGCGCCGCGCGGAAAACTCAGGGTGAGCGCCTCCGTCGCCTTCGGCGAATGTTGCCTGTTGCCCCTGGTCCCGAAGTTCTTCGCGCTCTACCCACAAGTGGAACTCGACGTGTCATTGACCGATATGGTGATCGACCTCGTGGACGAACGCACCGATGTCGCCATCCGCTCCGGCCCCTTGCGCGATTCCGCGCTGAAGGCGCGTAAGCTCCTGGAGAGCCGACGGGTCATTGTCGCATCGCCCGGCTATCTGGAAGCGCACGGCGTCCCGGCCCGCCCGCAAGACCTCGACAGGCATAACTGCCTGCGCTTCAACTTCCGGCGGAGCCTCGACGAATGGCCGTTCCGTGATCCGTCGAGCGGCGAGCCGCTTACGCGGTCTGTCGCCGGCAACGCCTACGGCAATAGCGGCGTGATCCTGCGCCAGTTGGCGCTCGACAGCGTGGGGCTCGCCCGTCTGGGCGCTTTCCATGTCGAGAAGGACATCGCGGCCGGTCGGCTCATCGCGGTGCTTGAGGACTACAACGCCGAGGACATCGAACTCGTACACGCTATCTATGTCGGCCACGAGCATCTCGCCGCGCGTATCCGCGCCTTCGTCGACTTCCTGGCCGACGCCATCGGAAAGAGACCTGCGCCTTAGTCCAGTCGATCGAGTGCGCCGTCGCTATTCTCGATATCATTGCCCACGAAGGATAGCGTGGCTTCCCTCAAGCCTATCGCCGAGCCGACCGGCCTCGGGAAGACGACGACGTATAGCTCTATCGGCATCACCGTCTATGATTTCAAAGATGAACGCCTTCGGTGAGTTCAAGTGCTGGAGGCGGCGCTGATGAGGTAGTCGATGAGCGCTCGCGTAGCAGCCGAGAGTCGACGATGCGGAGTGAAGATGACGGAGAATGGGCGTGTACGTCCACGAGTGCCCTCAAGAACTTCCACAAGGCGGCCCTGCTCGATCCGATCGCCCACGATGAAATCGTAGGTCTGGCAAATGCCCATGCCGCTTTCCGCAAGCGACATCACACCCAACACGTCGTCAAAGATCCGAATGCGTCCGGGCGGTGTCCATTCGACGTCGCGGCTGCCGACTCGGAACAGCCATGGCGCACAGCGCCCGCTGCTCGGCATCACGAAGGGTAGACATTGGTGGTCGAGCAGACCCTCGATCGACTGCGGCACGCCCGCCCGCTCGATATAGCTCGGGGCGGCGACCAGACGTAGCGGCGCATCCTCCATTTTGTGCGCGACCAGACCGCTGTCTGGCAAGGGCCCGAGGCGGATCGCCAGATCGTAGCCTTCGGCGACCAAATCGACATTGCGATTGGTGATACTCAGTTCGATATGAACCTCTGGATAGGCTTGGGCGAACGCGCTTAGCATCGCCGGCAATCTGTAGTGGCCGTAGGTCGTCGGCACACTTAGTCGCACATTGCCGGTCAGCGGCTCTCCGTCTTTTCCCTGGATTGTCCGCTCCACATTATCGATCAGGGAAAACGCGGCACGCGCCTGCTCAAGATAGGCACGACCGGCATCAGTCAGGCTCAGCCGCCGGGTCGTCCGGCGCATCAATTGAGCGCCCAGACGCGTTTCGAGACGGGTGATTGCCCGGCTAAGGACCGAAGGCGTGGTCGATAGCGTAACCGCTCCTTCTGTCATGGAGCCCTTTTCCGCCACGACCACGAACGCCTCTACATCGCCAAGGTGATCAAATCGCCGACTCATTTTAGCCTCGCGCGAATAAATCAATTCCTTCGGGAGGGCTTTATCCCTCATTGAGGTCGCAATAAAGTATGTTGATCGACGTGGTGCGATGCCTCGCCACGGGAGCAATCCTGCCCAAACAACTTGAAGAGGTCCTGCTGATGGCTGCAACCCGTACCTTTCTCATAACCGGGGCAAGCAAGGGCATCGGGCGGGCCGTTTCCGAGCGGCTCGCTGCGGCGGGGCACACGGTGATCGGACTTGCCCGCAATGCCGATGACAATGCCTTTCGGGGCTTGCTCGTCCCCGTCGATCTTGAAGATCGCCACCAGACGCAGGAAGCGCTCACCGATATCTCCAAGCGATTTCGCATCGACGGTGTCGTCAATAATGTCGGCCTGGTGCGACCGCAGCCCCTCGGCAGGATCGAACTCGACGACCTCGACGCTGTCCTGGGGCTGAACCTGCATCCGACCCTGCAGGCCGTGCAGGCGGCGCTGCCAAACATGCGGAGCAACGGCTGGGGGCGCATCGTCAATATCTCGAGCCTGACCATCCTCGGGATCGCTGAGCGGACCGCTTATGCAGCCGCCAAGATGGCCCTGGTCAGCTTCGCGCGGACCTGGGCGCTCGAACTCGCGCAGACGGGGATCACAGTCAACGCGGTCGCACCTGGCCCCACCGAAACCGAACTGTTTCGCGCCAATAATCCTCCCGGCAGTGACGGCGAGCGGCGCTACCTCTCGGGCGTCCCAATGAACAGGCTCGGAAAACCGGATGAAATCGCCGCGGCAGTCGCGTTTTTCCTGTCAGAGGATGCCGCCTTCATCACTGGCCAGACACTTTTCGTGGACGGCGGCGCGTCCATGGGCAAGGCCTTGATTTAGGAGCGGCTTGGCGGCCGGCTAGCGAATGCCGCGCCCCGACCTTGCTCATTGAGGAACAGATGAAACTTCTCAATCGATCTCTATCGCCGAATTGATGCGAAGTAGATATCCGTAAAAGCAATCATTCGTTTCAATCATGAAAAAGCTGACTATCAGTACAGTTCCGGATCGCAAACCTATTCTGCTTGTTCACACTAGTCACGACGAAAATAAAAAGCGCTGATCCGACCGATTTTTCCTCGGCAAGGTCACACAGACTATTGCGGTCATCGAGGCTGCCGGCAGTCCATTCGGTTCGCTTCCATTGAAGGCAGCGAGCAGCCGGTCGATGATCTTGCTTTCAAGGAGGCGATCAACGCGCGCTATTGGAAGGGGGAAGACTTCCGCGGCGCCATCCGCAATATACCGCGTCCCGCCGATGCTGACTCGACACGTTATTCAGCCATCTTTTTTTGCAGGCGCTACGGGGCGATGCGGGATGGTCGTGTCTGCCCGGTCGTCAATACCGTTACCCGCGACCTCAACAAAGCCGGCGGCATCGCTGCCACCGGCTGCCGTGACCGACCGCACTGATCAATCACACGCTCAGTAATGATGCGCATCTTGTTCGCCGGCAAGAAGGTCTCGGCCTTCGCGGACGACAAGTAACGCGCGGTCAAGCTCGACAAGGTCGTGCCTTTCCTGCTTGCCAGCACGCTTGCCGAACGCGGTGCCGATCATCATGCGGCTGCGAACTAGACCGCCAAGATTCTGGTCGACGGCAGGTTGGTCGCTGGCCCGAACCGCAATCGGCAAGCGGAGTGGCGAGGCCCTCCGCGATCTCCTGATCACCAACAACTCGTCAGCAGCAATCATAGCAACGAACTCCCCGCCTTGAAGGGCGGTGGATGTTCTTCTCCTGGAGAATGAAGGATGAAACTCTTCCATATCGCCGCCGCCGCGCTGGCGCTCAGCCTCAGCACCGCCAGCGCCCATGCCGGGAATGTCGTGGTCGTCCTCTCGGACTCCGATCATCTCGACCTGAAGGACGGCAGGGTTCTTGAGACTGGTTTCTACCTCAATGAACTGATGCAGCCGGTGAAGGCACTCCTCGACGCTGGCCACCAGATCACCTTCGCTACCCCTCGCGGCACAGCGCCGACCCTGGACAAATCGTCTGTGAACACAATGCATTTCGGCGAAGACGAGGCGGCGATGCGCGAAAGCAGCGCCCTGCTCGACAAGCTGATGATCACCTCGAAGACAAGCTCACCGGTTATCAGCCTCGCCCGTGTCGAGCAGATCGGCTACGACCATTTCGATGCCGTCTATGTCCCCGGCGGTCACGCACCGATGCAGGACCTGCTGGTCAGTCCAGAACTGGGCAGGCTTCTCGCCGACTTCCACACCAAAGGCAAGATCACGGCGTTGGCCTGCCACGGTCCCATCGCGCTGCTGTCGACCATGCCGGACGCCAAAGACTTCGTCCGCGAACTTGAGACCAGTGGTTCAGCAAAGGCGCGGAACTGGATCTATGCCGGCTACCGGATGACGGTGATCAGCAACGAGGAAGAGGAAATTGCCAAGGGCCAGCTCAATGGCGGCGCGATGAAGTTCTACCCGCAGACAGCGCTTCAGGATGCGGGTGCAAACTATCAGAGCAACACGGTTCCCTACACCTCCTACGTCGTCACCGACCGGGAACTCATCACCGGTCAGAACCCGGCTTCCGCCCCGGATGTCGCGAAGGAACTGCTGCGCCGCCTGAAATAGGCCAATCACGTGTGCTGGAGGCCTCTCCCGATACCAGGCGACCACCGCGCGGGGACGGCGGGGTCCGCCATTCAAACAGCCTCAAGGGTGCACATAGGCGTTCCATTGAAAGGCCGCTTCAGGTCGGCTGGACGGAGGCGATAAGGCAATATATAAATCAATAGGCTATATTTATTACGGATCGTCCATTATGGACCCTTTCAGCGATGTCATAGGCCTGCTTCGGCCGAACACGGCCATCTCCAAGCCCATTACCGGGCGTGGGCATTGGGGCGTTCGCTATGCGGCGCACGACGCACCCGGCTTCACGATCATTCTGAAAGGTACGTGCTGGATCGCCTTCGAGGGGGAAGAACCCTGGAAGCTGGAGAAAGGCTCCTTTCTCCTCCTGCCTTCGACCCCACTTTTCACCCTGAGCAGCCATCCGGGCATCCCCTGCGCGCTGCGCGATCCGATGGACGTGCCCGTCCGCCATGGCGAGCAGGAGGGCGAAGCAGATTTCGAGTCGCTCGGCGGCACCTTCCGCATCGAGGCGGTCAACGCGCCGCTCTTGCTCGCCCTGCTGCCGCGCAGGATCCATATCCCGCCCTCGGGAGGGCGATCGGTGCGGCTCGGCCGGGTGATCGACCTCATCGTGGAGGAATGCGGCGGCGACGAACCGGGCAAGGAAATGATCCTTCAGCGCATGCTCGAGGTTCTGCTCGTCGAAGCCCTGCGCTGGCACGGCGTCGCGACCGACGATGACCGCGCCGGTCTTCTCAACGGGATGCGCGATCCGGCACTGGCGCGCGTCCTCGGCGCCATGCATGCCGATGTGCGGGCCGACTGGACGGTCGCCAGCCTCGCCCAGATAGCCGGGCAGTCGCGTTCCGCCTTCGCCGCGCGCTTCGGCGCGGTTCTCGGCTGCGGCCCGATCGAATATCTTGCCCGCTGGCGGATGGCGCTTGCGAAAGACGCCTTGCTGCGCGGCGCAAAAACGCTCGACCGGATAGCCGACGAGATCGGCTATGAATCCGCGAGCGCTTTCAGTACGGCCTTCCGCAAGCGGCTCGGCTGTCCGCCGGGAAAATTTGCCCGGATCAGTGGTGACGCCGACCCTGCCTAGGATCGATCAGACGGGTCGGGCTCGCGGCACATCGGTCATCGTGCCCCGCATGTCAGCGGCTACGATGGAGTGCAGATCGTTCCGCCCATATCGAGAGGGAACCGCATCGATCGGTTGTGCCTGGGACATCGTCAGCATCAGGTTGTGTGCCTCTCTCGAAGCGAGATCCGGCGAACCTGTCCCCATCTATCACCACCTCACAATTGGACGATTGGAAAATTAAAATGGACTAATGATTATATATCGTCCATCCCTTAAGGCCTATCAAGGAGCCATCCGAAACGAATGGAGGTTCCCATGCAGACGATCCTGATCACCGGCACATCCTCGGGCTATGGCCTGGAGACGGCACGTCATTTCCTCGACAAGGGCTGGAACGTCATCGCGACCATGCGTCGCCCCGACGCCACTCTTCTGCCGGCCTCGCCCAGCCTGCGCATCCTGCCGCTCGACGTGACGAACGAGGAGAGCATCGCCGCCGCCGTCGAGGCGGCCGGGCCGATCGACGTGCTGGTCAACAACGCGGGCATCGGTGTCGTCGGCGCGTTCGAGGCAACACCGATGGCGCATATCCGCAAGGTGTTCGATACCAACACCTTCGGGGTCATGGCGATGTGTCAGGCAGTCATTCCGCAGATGCGCGAACGCCGGTCCGGCATTATCGTCAATGTGACCTCGAGCGTCACGCTGGCTTCCATGCCGCTCGCTGCTGCCTACACGGCCAGCAAGCAGGCGATCGAGGGTTTCACCGGTTCGCTCGCCCATGAACTGGGCCACTTCGATGTTCGCGCCAGACTGGTGGAGCCGGGCTATGCTCCGACGACCCGGTTCGCGCACAACACCAATCTGCGCATCGAGGATCTCATCCCTCCGGCCTATGCCGGTTTCGCGACGCCAATCTTCGAGGCCTTCGCCAAGCCTGCTCTGACGACGAAAGAAGCGGATGTCGCAGAGGCCGTCTGGGCCGCCGTCCACGACACGTCCGGCCGGCTTCAGTTCCCGGGAGGCGCTGACGCTATCGCTCTCTATCAGGCCCGACATGGCTAAGATGCCACGTGCCGACGACTAGGCTCAGGACTCATTGATTGAACCAGAAGATGAAGCTGGCGGCGAAGTTTATGGCGGATAGGAAGGTGTGAGCACATCGATCATATCGTGTGTGGATGCGGCGCCAGTCCTTGAGACGAGCGAACATGTTCTCGATGCGATGCCGCTGGCGGTAGAGCGTGCGGTCGTGCGGGATGAGGGTCTTGCGATGGATCTTTGAGGGAATGCATGGGGCGATGCCGCGTGCGGCAAGCGCGCTCCTGAACCAGTCGGCGTCATAGCCTCTGTCCGCGAGCATGGTTTTGGCAGGCGGCAGAGCGTCGACCAGCATGGCGGCACCCTTATGGTCGCTGGCCTGCCCTTCGCTCAGTGCCAGGCGGAGTGGGCGACCGCTGCCGTCGCAGTCGTCATGGAGCTTGGAGGTCAGGCCCCACGGCTGCGTCCGATACCTCCGGGTAGAGCCCCTTTTTTAGCAGGCTGGCGGCGGTGCGATGCGCCTTGAGGTGCGTGGCGTCGATCATCAGCCGATCCGACGTGTCGCTATCGGCCGCCAACTCGGCGAAGATCCGGTTGAACACGCCGAGCCTGCTCCAGCGGATGGAGCGGTTGTAGATCGTCTTGGGCGGCCCGTACGCCGCAGGTACGGTGCCATTGCCTCCAGATCGACAATATCGAGCATCTCGATATTACTTTTGGTGCGCTTACGGTGATTCCGATCGATAGCGATGCGCTGAAAACGCTCAGGCTCCATGGGAGGGCGGTCCCGATCTGAGAATTGTGCCGACCGAGACATTGGCTTTGATCGAAGTCTCTGCCGTTGTCGGAGACTTCCAGATTGGCGCAGGTCAGTTCCCTCCGATAAATCCCCTGACCATCAAAGGCTCCAGCGGCGACAATGACATTCGGCTTCGAAGCGAGGCGGATATGGTCATCATCACACAAGGTGGCCAAGATGTGATCCGGTCCTGCGCGGGAGCCAATATGATCACACCAGGTGGGGGAGCTGACACACTCTACCTCGAATATGGTCACACGACGCTGCGTTATGAGAGCTTCGCCGATTCAACACTTTCTACGACATACGGAATCTCATTCTTTACGCATGGCAGAGACAAGATTGACCTGACAGGCCTCGGTCTGTCACTTGCTCCTCAAGACGTTCTTGAGGCAGCGCAAGCTGCGGTCACCGCACAGACGAGTCTATCGGCGGCGCTCAATGTCTTCGCCCAGCTTACTGCTCGTCACGGCGCAGGGCACTTCCCATATGGCGCCTACATCTATGCATTCGGAAACAACGGTGCCGCCGCATTCAGATCGACCGAGGATCTCGTCATTCGGCTTGGATGGAACGCTGGATTGACGGGCGACGATTTTGTTTTTTGAGTATTGAGCTGTTTGGCGTAGTGCCATTCGACAAATACGATCCGCTATTATCTTTAGTCTCTGCTTAAGTTCATAGTATTGAGCTCACCAGCAACATGCTCACTGCTTCGGATCCAACCGGGAATGCGTCGGCTTCATCCATAACGGCGTGCAGCTCAGCATCGACCCGCTCTGTCTTACCGCCAACGAAACCATCGAACTCAGTCTGCTCTACAGCCTGAATTCCGCAGCCATAGCCATGGATCCAATTGAAGGTTCTTTACAGCTGGATGATAACATTGCCTCAGGTTTGCCTTTCGGGCGGCAATGAGCATGTGGAGCGCCGCCTGCTCACTTGGCGATGGCTACGGGATGTCCATTCGATGGATGGGACAGGATCGCCATATCGAGGCCGTAGATCATCTTCAGGATCTCCGGTGTCATGATCTCGGCGGGCGTGCCCCGTTTGATCAGCCTGCCCGTGTGCATAGCCAAGATCTCGTCGCAAAAGCGGGCCGCCATGTTGACGTCATGCAGCACGACAATCACCCCAAGTCCCTTGGAGCGACCGAGCCTCTGGACGACGCTCAGCACTTCGATCTGATGCGCGATGTCGAGCGCCGAAATCGGCTCGTCGAGGAGGAGGCATTCGGTGTCCTGCGCAACCAGCATAGCCAGCCACACGCGCTGGCGCTCCCCGCCCGACAGCGTGTCCACCAACCGCTCCGCGAAAGGCGCGATGCCCGTGAGTTCAATTGCTTCCTTGACCTTTTCCCGATCGGCTTTGCCGAAGCGGCCCAACGCCCCATGCCAGGGATAGCGACCGAGTGCAACCAGTTCCTTGACCAGCAGGCCGGGAGACGGCGGTGTCGCCTGCGGCAGATAGGCGAGCTTCCGCGCAAAAGATCGGTCGCCCCATTCCGACAATGCCTTGCCCATAAAATGTACTGTGCCCCCGCTCGCTGGCTGCTGGCGCGCGAGGATCTTCAGGAGCGTCGACTTACCGGAACCGTTGTGGCCGATCAAGCCGACGACGCGCCGCGCCGGCAGCGCCAGCGTCAACGGCTCCAGCAGCGTACGATGGGGCACGGAGAACGACGCCTCGTATAGTGTGAA
The DNA here is from genome assembly GCA_930633525.1 of Hyphomicrobiales bacterium. Taxonomy (NCBI): domain Bacteria; kingdom Pseudomonadati; phylum Pseudomonadota; class Alphaproteobacteria; order Hyphomicrobiales; species Hyphomicrobiales bacterium. Next base: position 1,535,375 of record CAKNFP010000001.1, on the reverse strand, counting down.
CAGCGCTCCCGCCCGGTTGCCGCTGTCGAGTAGGGAGGCGTTCGGCGCGAGGATATCTGCCCGAATAGAAGGTAAGTGAATATCTGTCTCGCTATATGGAAGCATCATCGATCACCTGAGAGACCCGCTCCAAGACAGCAGGATGCCGCCATGGGGACGGACCGTCATATGCAAGGCAAGGAAGTCGGCGCACTCCCAGAGCACGATCTCGGGCTTGCTCATAAAAGGCCATGCCGTGATCGTCGGCGTTGGAGCACCGGAGATCACTCTGGATCCCGCGCCCAAGGCCCCGTGCGACCGGTCCATCTGCTTAGCGCGCCGCGCAAGGCAGCACTGGTCGAACGCAGCCAGCAAGCTCCTCGAGGAAATGGACGAGCAGCCCCGGAGCGGGGGAGCATCGATACAAAGACCAGACCGCCGATCAGCGTAGCGACCAATCCTGAGGGGATCTGCCACGGATACATCATGGTTCGCCCCAGCCAGTCGGCAAGCAGCATGATCGTGGCTCCGAGCAGGAAGCATGCGACCAGATGCTCTCCCGGACGACGAAAGCCAAGCTGACGTGCGAGCTGCGGCGCCAGCAAGCCTACGAAGCTCAAAGGGCCGACGATCAAGGTTGCCGTCGCCGTGGCGATGGCCGCGATCAGCAGTATCAGGAGCTGCGCCGGGGATAGCGGCACTCCGAGCATCCGGGCAAAGGGCGTGCCCAAGTGCAGGATGACGAGCCAGCGCAGAAAAAGGGACGAGATCGCAAGCAGGCTCAAGGCTATTACGGTGGCGACCTGGGCCTCCGCCAGAGTGGTCCGATAGGTGGATCCAGTCATCCAAGTCAGCAGAAAGCCGAGCCGCGGATCCCCCTTGGTCATCAGGATTGCCGTCGCTGCGGAGGCGAGAACGGACATCGCTGTGCCGGCCAGCAGGACCTGATCGGGAGCGAAATTGCTTGCCCGGCCGATCAAGACCAGACACGCCAGCGCCAAGCTCGCCCCTATCCATGCAGCGATCCATGTCAAGGTTGCATCAAAGCCGGATATCAGCAGCATGGCGATCACGACCCCTAGACAGGCCCCTGACGAAATGCCGAGCACTTCCGGAGATGCGAGGGGGTTCGCAGTCCAGCGCTGGAGCAGCACACCGGCCAACGCCAGCATCCCGCCGGCCGCTGCCGCGGCAAGGGCACGCGGCAGGCGCAGATGCACGAGCGCGGACGCAAGTCCATCCAGGTGAAAGCCGTGCCAGGCTTCGCCGCCACGGCCCAGCAAAAGGGCCAGCAGGCCGATCGCCAGCAGAGCTGGAATGGCGATCAAGAGAGTGTTCGCGTTGCGGGGGGCCCCGAACCCATCCTCCTGAGGAGTCCGATTCCCTGCAGGCGACGCCGGGCGCAGCCTTCGCAGCAGGATGAGAATGAGCGGTGCGCCGAGCAGGGCCGTCGCCGCCCCGACAGGCACCTGTTGCGCCGTCGGAAGCAGCGTGACGACAGCATCAGCAATCGTCAGCAGAAGGGAGCCGACCAGGGCGGCGACAATGAGACGATGGGCAAGGCGCCGCGCCCCGATCATCCGGGCCAGGGCGGGAGCCCCGAGACCGACGAAGCCCAGTACCCCGACGCTCGCGACGATTATAGCGCTCAGAACAGTGGCGAGACAAAGCGCGGCCCAGCGTAGCGCACCAACCGGTATACCCAGAGCGCGACTCCCCTCATCTCCGAGCTCAAGCAGCGCCAGCGGACGTCGCATGACCGTCGCGAGCGCGGCGGCTACACCCAGCGTGAGAACAAAGCGAAGAGGCGTCGTCCAGCCGATCTGAGCGAGCGATCCACTCTGCCAGATAAAGATCTCGGTGAGATAATCGTGGTTCAGGAGAACGAACAGGGCCGCCAATGCTCCACAGAGCAGGCTGACGAGCAGGCCGGCGACGATCATGGTCGCGGGTGAAGCAGCCCGGCCCGAAAGCTGGAAGACCGCCAGCATGGCGAGTGCTGCTCCCAGTAGCGCCACCCACTCGCGCCCCGCTTCCAGCAGCCAGGGAGTCCAAAGCGTGGCGCCCGTGAGAGCCAGATAGGCTCCAGCCGAAATTCCAAGCGTCGTTGGCTCGGCCAGTGGATTGCGCAGGGCATGCTGGAAGAGGGCAGCCGCCAGCCCGAGTGCCGCCCCCGCCAGCAGGCCCGTCGCCATCCTCGGCAGGACGAACTCAACAATAATCGTCGCGCGATGGCCAGGAACAGCCACGCCTGCCCAGGTGTTGGCTAGAACCATGAGGTTGAGAACGATAGCCAGGGCGACAATCGAAACGAGCGCCCATAGGGACCATCTGCCCGGCGTCCCCGGTGCCGTCATGTTGTCATCCGTCATTACGGCTGATTCTCTACCAAGGCGCCGGTCACGATCCCGGAAAAGCGCATGGCTGTGGGCGCTCCAGCGAATGGCCAGACGGCTTCGATCGGACGCGCATATCCGGCCACCACAAAAGGCAATTCCCTCCAGAACGAACGCGAACGCAAGCGTTGGATGGCCGCGCGGGTGCGATTGCCTTGGTCCATGTAAAGCAATGTGCAGTTGGATAGTCCGAGCAGCTGTTCGATGCCAATCGTGGCGCGGCCGAATACCGGCATCTCGCCCTTCCAGGCATTCTCGATCCCGAGACGATCTAGCACGTCCCCGAGCAGGCTTCCCTTACCGTAGACGGTAATCCGCAAGCCGTCGCCCAGCAGCACCGCGAGAAGGACCGGGCGCGCATCGACCGACTTTAGCCGGCTTAGGTTATGCTCAAAGGCCATTTCGAGGGCCTTCTTGAAGGCCGCCGCAGCATCCGCCAGCCCAAAGGCGCGACCGAGGGACTGCATCGAGGCAACCGCATTGACGAGAGGCGTGCGGTTATTGTCGAAGACCGAGAACACATGGACCGGAGCGATGGTTTCCAGCCTCGGGCGAAGAAGCTCTTGCCAGCTCGAAATCAGGATGAGATCAGGGCGCAAGCTGAATAGCCGCTCGAGGTTAGGTTCCTCGGGCAGCCCGAGATCCGCGACCATCGGTGGCAATGCGGGCTTCGACACCCATTGGCGATAGAGGCCTGTGTTCGCAACGGCGACGGGTTCGATGCCGATCGCCAAAAGGCTTTCGGCCGCCGCCCAGTCGATCACCGCCACGCGAGCACGCCTGTCGAGTGGCTGTGCGATAGCGGCGCGCGGTGCGATGCAGAAACCGCCGAGGGAGCCAAGGACCGCACGTCGCGTCGTCATCACCAAGTATATGCAAGTTTTGCGGTTACCGTCCTGCCCGCGCCATAGAAGCAGGCGCTCGTCGCGGCGCAGGTCGTCAGATACTCCTTGTCGAAGAGGTTCGTCGCGTTGACGGAGACCGTTGCACCATTGAGTTGCGGGTTCAGCTTTGCGAGATCGTAGCGCAAAGCAGCATCCACAAGCGTATAGGCCGGCGCCTTGAGCGTATTAGGTCCATCGCCATAGGACGATCCCGTATAGCGTACGCCAGCGGCGAGACCGAGGCCCTCGAAGGCGCCAGAGCTGAAAGTATAATCTAACCAAAGCGAGGCCTGATTCCGCGGGACCAGCGGCTGACGCTTGCCTAGATTGTTACTGTTGCTGCGCGTTACCTCCGTATCGAGATAGGCGTAGGAGCCGATGACGTCGAGGCCGTCAACCAGGCTGGCCCTGGCCTCGAATTCGAAGCCCTTGACCTTCACCTCGCCGGTTTGTGTGTTGTAGTTGCCGCAAGTGCCGGGATAGAGGGCGCAATCACGGTGGTCCATGTCGGGCGTCAAGACGTTGGTCTGCTTGAGCTGGAAGACGGAGGCGGTGAACAAGCCCTTGAACCAGGTCGGCTGGTATTTGATTCCAGCCTCATATTGTTCGCCTTCGGTCGGTTTGAATGGTACGCCGCCGTAGCCAGCCCCCATGACCGGCTGGAACGAGGTCGAGTAACTGACATAGGGCGCAAAGCCGGAGTCGAAGACATAGGTCAAGCCGACGCGGCCTGTCAAAGCGGCGTCATCAATCTTCGTATTGAGCCTGTTGAGGCGATTGAAATTGTTGCCCGAGACCCAATCCTGCCGCAGCCCTATCGTCAGGAGGAAACGATCCAGCTTGATCTGGTCCTCGGCGTAGAGACCAAGCTGCGATTGCCGCTCCGACGAGTCCGCCGCCACGGTGTTGAGCACCGTATAGTTCCCATAGACGGGGTTGAACATATCGATCGGCGTGGAAAGTCCGCCATGAACGATCTGATCAAGCAAAGAGCGCCGATAATCGAGCCCGACTAATAGATTATGTTTTAACGCTCCGGTCTGAAAAGCCGAATCCAGCTGATTGTCCACGGTGAAATAGCGTTGGTGCCGGTCAACATCCCATTGGTAGCGGTTGAGCGAACGATAATTGCTAGGCAGACCGGTCGCGGAATTGATGTTGAGACCAATGCCGTAAATGGAGTCACCCTGTTTCACATCCGCTTCCGCATAACGGAGGTTTTGACGAAATACCATGTCTTCGTCGAATTTATGCTCGAACAGATAGCCAAGTGCATAGAAATCACGTTTGAAGCGATCGTGGCTGGGTTCGCCGACATTCGTTCCACGCCGGATCTTGCCAAACGGATTGGGATAGAGTGTACCCCAAGCCGGATAATACATGACCGAGATGCCGGCATCGTCCCGCTGGAACTGGCCAAGAACTGTGAGACTGGTCGCATCGTTCGGTCGCCAGGTAAAGCTCGGCGCGATGAAGACGCGATCATCCTTCGCGTAGTCGACCTGGGTGTCGCCGCCGCGCACGACGCCGGTCAGGCGATAGAGAAGCGTCTTGTCATCATTGACCGGCCCGGAAAGGTCGAAGGCGCCTTGTAGCTGCCGGAAACTGCCGTATTGCAGCTCAACGTGCCGCAAAGGCTCCATCGTCGGCCGCTTGCTGACCATGTTCACGATGCCCCCGGGCGCGTTCTGACCATAGAGAACGGAGGATGGTCCACGCAGCACCTCGATGCGCTCGAGCCCGAACACCTCCGCGCGCGCCCCCTGTCCGGCCGCGCCATAGGGGAGCATCATGCCGTCCAGGTAGTAGTTCGGCTCAAAGCCGCGCAGATAAATCTTGTCACGCTCGGTTCCCGGGCCGAGCACCTCGGCGATCGCGCCGGGTGTGTAGCGCACACTTTGCTCGATATTCGTCACGCCCTGCCGCACGACCTGCTCGCGCGGAATGACAGACAGCGACTGCGGTATCTCGATGATCGGGGTATTGGTCTTTGTGCCCGTCGCGCTTCGCGTGGCGACGATGCCGTGCACCGGGCCCCAGGCGCTTTCGCCTTCGATCGTGATCGCATCGAGGACGATTGCGCCGTCTGTAACACCGGGACCGCCATTGCCGATCGCTTTTGGATCAACAATCGTCACGGTATTGGTGCTCGTAAAGCGATAGGTGAGGCCTGTGCCAGCCAACAGGCGCTCCAATGCCTGATCGTATCTAAAGGCGCCTGAGATCCCGGAGCTTTTCCTCCCGGCGACAAGGTCCGATGGAAAGAGCAAGCGAAGCCCGGCGCGGTCGGCGAATGCAGTAAGCGCACCACCAAGATCCTGCGCCCGGATGTTAAAGGATGTGGTTTGCAAGGTCCCACGCGGTGACGTTACGTCTTGCGCTCGCGCCGGCTTTGTGAACTGGCCGGGTAAACTGATTACCAGATAGATCGCGGCCGATGCGAGCAGCGCCGCTGCAACCGAATGCCTTTTTCCGAAGTCTATTCCGCCGTTCGCTGCCCCGTCGCCCATCGATGCTGCCTATCCTTCCTAATTGTCTGAGGAGGGCGTCGGCCATCGCGCGAAATCGCGGCGTCTAACGTCCTCAATTCTAGGACGAAATGACGGAGGTGTTCTTGCACTGTCCCATCGAATAAAGTAAAATATAGAACATAAGCAATTGAATTTACGTGATAATTTTCTCAAAATAGGCCCATACTACTAGCGGAGTATGGTCACGAAGGGTAGTCGATTGACCCGCACCGGAAGCGTTTCCTCGATGGTGCGCAGAATTGTATCCGGGTCCCGAAGATCAAATACACCCGTGACTTCGAGTGAACGCAGCCGCGGGTTCACGATCACAATTTGTCCGTCGCGGTGACGCTCAATCTCGGCAACGACATCGCCCAGCGGCCTTCGGTTGAAGATCAGCTTGCCTCGGCGCCAAGCCGTCTCAACATCGGCATCAATGGTTTCAGCAGCAGATGGACGTGAGGAGGCGGTGTAGCGCACACGCTGATCAACATGCGCCGTCACGGAGCCAACCTGGGTAGCAACTTCAACGACCCCCTCCAGAACCGTCACAACGACCTCTTCTGGCCGGATGTCGATATTGAAAACCGTGCCAATCGCCTGGGCTCGACCGCCGTTCGCCTCGACAATGAACGGCCGTGCGGCATCACGTACAACGGTGAAGATCGCCTCGCCCACAAGTAAAGTCAGGTGTCGTTCCACGTCGGTGAAATCGACCGCGAGTGCGGCGCTTGCGTTCAGAAATACGCTTGACCCGTCCGGCAGCGTAATGCGACGCTGTTCGCCAACGCTCGTCGCATGATCCGCAAGGCGCCTCGGGCCGATCACACCGAATCTTTCGATGGCCAACCCCGCTGCCACCAGCAGAATCCCCCCAAGCACGGCCCCCCGCGTCACTTTTGTGTGCGCAGCTTTCTGTTCCGCCTTTCGCGCGTCATCACCGGCAATCCCAACACCGTGCCAGATCGTTTCGGCTTCCTGTGCCGCAAGTTCGTGATGCTCGCTCTGTAACCGCCAGTCGGTGAAAGCTTCCCGATCCGCTTGGGTGGCTCGTCCGGAATTGAGCCTGACGACCCAGTTAATGGCTTCATCACTGAGAGCGATGTCCACATGGTGTCGTTTGCCATCCTCAGTCATCAATTCGACATCGCCCCGTCACAGCAAGCGCGCGAACGCTTTTTCCGGAAGCGTGCGCAAGAATCAGCCTCTTATATCAATGACGAAGCAAAGCGGCCGAAGTCGCCCCCGAACAGTTGGAAAAGTTCACGCCACGTCGCGGAAATGGTCGCGGCAATGACGGAGTGCTTGCGCGAGGTAGCGTGCAACCATGCTTTCGGAAACGCCAAGCTGCCCCGCGATCTCGCGGTGGGAAAGCCCGTCGCAACGATTCAACAACAGCGCTGCTCGGGGCTTCGCAGGCAACTGCGCCAACGCGAGAGCCAGGAAGCGAACTCGGTCCCGGTCGATCGCGAACGCTTCCGGCGACGGATAGTTGTCTACGAGGGCGTTCAGCACGGCCTCGTCGCTGATGCAGCGTGAGCTGTGCCTTTTTTCTCGCCGCAGCAAATCAATCGCGATATTGCCGGCCACGCGCAGAATAAACGCCTGCTTATCGTAGATCGTTGTCGGCTCTAACTTCATGCCCGCGAGCCGCAGCCAAGTTTCCTGAAGGGCATCCTCCGCTAAATCGTGCGAGCCGGTATGCTTTTTCAGCAATCCCCGCAGCACCTTCCACTGACGGATATAGACGGACATAAGGTCGTCCTGAATCTCGCGTGTGGTGATCGTTGTGGTCATTGGCTGCTGAACAAGAAACGAGTGAGAGTCCGAACGCCCTAAGCATGTTGAGCCGAGAGAACACATTTTTGATAGACTGTTTGGAAAATACTCGCAACATCAATGATTTAGATCAATTCCAAAATGATGGACGGGATTATCGCACGCGGATCCGCTCGCTATGGCAGTTCGATGAGCTTGCGAATGGGGTGCCGTCAATCGGCTGTCGCACGACGCAGCCATTGCGTTCACTGACGTCGCGCTCCCAGTTGGAGACCACTCAGTTCGCGCTCAGGCGCCTGGCCCGTTTTATACCGATCCGATCAGTTGGCGAATACCTACTGTCAGACGGCTGCTGGAGACAATTCCGTCCTTTTTTCCAGTGCAACTAGCAGCCTGTGGTGCACGGTTAATCGCGCCGCAAATATCAGCGCACACTTTGCTTTGTGCAGATTTTTGCAACACCAGCTCGATCTTGGCGCGCAGCTGTGCCATTATGATGCATTAGCTGTGATAGCTGACGCACGGCCGGCATCGCCATCACCGCGCACTCATTTCCCTACATCGCAGGAGGTTTACCGCCATGCCGGGCAGGCAGGCCAAGGTCATTTTCGGCGCCGACGCTCCAGCGCATGTTATGTGAAGCGAATGTCGGCACAGCCCACACGAGATCGCGTCATCGTGCGAGGTAGGTATCGCACCCTCCGTCGGCGGCGTCGGCGACAGTTACGATAACGCTCTCGCCGAGACGATCAACGGACTTTTCTACAAGGCCGAGGTGATCCATCGGCGCGGGCTGTGGCAATCCGTCGAGTTCGCGACGCTGAGCTGAGTCGACTGGTTGAACAATCGGCGGCGGCTGGAGCCCCTCGGCAACATCCCGCCGGCCGAAGCCGAGGAGCGCTACTAAGCAATGCTGGATGAGCCAGCCATGGCAGCGTGACTCAAACCAAACGGCCTCCGGCGAACCCGGGGCGGTTTAGCCTCCGATGACCGCAACCGAAATGCCAGCGACGTGCGCAACTCCTGCAGCCCTCACCCATCGAACAGCTGAACTGCTGGTAGGTTGGTGCGTTCGGGCTGGCCACCATCCTTGCAAGTATAAGAAGTAACGATATGCCTCCCTCGTCGGGCCAAATCTGGCAAGAAGAATTGCACGCATAACTTTGTATTCAAGTTCGTCAAATTAACTGGTCGTTCGAACGTCAAATCCAACCGAGACCGCGGATAGTGTCGCCAGCCCTTTCGGGCTTCCTTTGCTTACAGGTGGCTTCACAAACGGTCGGCGGTACGAAATAGTTCCTTTTCGCCAAAAAAACACAGGTCCTAATCGTGAAGGCCGACTATCGACTCACGATCGACCCGCCGCTATCCGAAAGATGGCGCCTCTACGTCGGGCACGCATCGGCAGCTCGTGGCCGAGCCGTCCAGCAAAGTTTCAATATGGAAACCATGCGGCCGTGCCGTTTGGATCCCGTGGCAAAAAGAGGGCGCGGGTATCCACTTTGTGCGAAGCTTGGAGGCTCGTCGCGAAACTCCCATCAGGCAGCAAGCAATGCTGAAGGTGGAGCCAATTATGCACCGGGATTGTATTCCTCCGCAGTCGCAAAGGTATTGGCCTCATGGCGGTGATCAGGCAGCTCCATAACAACCGTTTTCCGTGCCCTGAATTTCTAGAAAGTAGCGCCCGGAGGAAGCTTGTTGACGTCCAGCCCTGCTTCGTCCATCGATACGAGGATGAGCTTGGCCGCGCGACCAGAGGTTTGCAGATCGACGGCCCATTCCTGGAGGAATTTGGTGAAACGGCCGTCCCCATCCTTGCGGCAACCACCGCCAGAGGCTGGGGCGTAGAGCGGTTGCAAGGGAATGATGCTGCCGATATTGGGGTTGCGCTTGGCGCCGTTCATGCCGAGCAGAAGCCCCATGACGGCTGCGTCCGCATTCCCCGAAATCACATCGAGGACGACCTCGCCGGCGCTCTTGAAACCGCGGAAAGTCACCTTGGTCAATCGGTCGCGTGCAGCGGCTTCGTCTGTCGATCCCTGAATGACTGAAATGCGGATACCTTTCTTGTCATAGTCATCCCAGTTGGTGCCTGGGTTGAAGCTGGCGCTGTTAAAGGCAGCCACAGGCATCATGTAGATCGGCCCGAACATATCGATGGCCTTCTTGCGCTCTTCTGTGACGGTCAGACCCATATGCACATCGATGCGGTTTGCCTGAATGTCGAGCACGATGTTTTGGAGTGAGCTTGGTACTTCCTCCACCTTGAGCTGCTTTCCGACTTTCTCACTTAGTCGGGCTGTAAAATCCTCCGCCATGAGTCGCCTGAAGCCACGGGGCTTGCCATCCAATGTAAAATTGTAAGGCGCCTGGTTGGGATACATTCCAAAACGGACTATTCCCGTTTCTATGGCCTGGTCCCAGGCCGATGGAGCCTGAGCGAAAACGCGGCCAGTTCCGCCAAGTGTTCCAGCGAATGCAGCCGATGCGGACAGAGCAAGCATGCCGCGCCTGTTCAACACTAATCCGCTCACGATCGATCTCCCGAAAAAGCGCCCCACCGTTTGGTTCAATTGCCAAACTGAATTTCTTATACAAAAACACTCTGCCGCCGGATGTCAATGAGCTGATCATGATATATAAGCATTCTGGGATCTGTAATAGATATCTAGTAGAATATTGTTTCGTATATAAAACATACGATAGGAATTAGGCCTATGGCTAAGCGCGCGTTCTCGGGTATCCGAATCGTCGATTTCACCCATGTGTTGTCGGGGCCTTTCTGCACGTATCAGCTCGGGCTGCTCGGCGCTGACGTGATCAAGGTCGAGGAACCTGGCCTCGGGGACTACATGCGTCGTCGAGGCTCCGATCGCGACTTGAGGAGGAGGCTCATGGGCGATCACTTCCTCAGCCTCAATGCCAACAAACGTTCGATCGTTATCGATCTCACGTCGAAGGACGGAGCAGCGGTGGCGCGGCGCCTCATCGATGATGCCGACGTCGTGGTCGAGAATTTTCGTGCGGGCGTCATGGAGGGGCTTGGGCTTGGCTATGAGGCAGTCTCGGAAAGAAACCCCAGGCTCATCTATTGTGCATTGTCCGGCTATGGCCGCAGCGGCCTCCACGCGACGCGCAAAGTCTATGACCAGGTGGTGCAGGCCAATTCAGGCTTGATGTCAGGCACGGGGGAGATCGGCGGAGGACCGATCAAGAGCGGCTCGCCCGTGCTTGATTATTCGAGTGGCCTGATGGCAGCCTTTGCTATCTCGGCCGCCCTGTTCCAGCGCTCGGCCGACGGGCTGGGGCAGTTTATCGACGTGGCCATGCATGATACCGCGTTGATGCTGATGAGCACGTCGATCATGAACCAGACCCGCAGCGGAAAGGCACCACGTCCCCACGCGAACGAGCACCCGCTTGCCGCCGCGAGTTGCTACGTCGCAGGTGACGGGGAAATGATCATGCTTGGTTGCTGTACGCAGGGACAATTCGAGCGCTTATGCGTCTTGATCGGTCGCCCCGACATCGCCGCCGATCCCCGTTTCAGCGACGTCAACACTCAAGACGTCCATCGCGCTGCATTGGTCGAAATACTGCAGACGGAAATGCGAGCGCGATCCGCCGAGGATTGGGAGAGACATCTAGCCGACCATGTGCCGGCCTCGCGCGTCCGCTCGCTGTCGGAGGGGCTGGATCAGGCCCGCCTGAACAATCGTAAGGTAATCAGGTCGATAGAGCCGCCGGAGGGCTTTCCTGGCCAAGTCGAAGTGCCGGTCGCGGCCTATATCTTCGGCCATGACGGCCCAGAGATTACATCCTTCCCACCAGAACTCGGTGTCGATACCCGTGATGTTCTGCGCGAACACGGATATGATGATGAGACGATAGAGCGACTGATCGATGAAGGTGCCGTGGAAACGGACTCGGATCGGAACCTCCCGATATAGCCATCGTGGGCGGTATCACCACGCCGGAGGCGCGAATACGGGAGCGGACCCTTCACACCTCTGTCTGGAAGGCCGCCCACTCCTTGCCCCGACTTGGGCTGAGCGACATTCGCGACACCATGCTAGGCTTCAGCAAAGCGATTGCCCCATCACAGCGACGCCTGTGAGGCCCGATTTATGGCCAGGAAAACGGCCGTGGGCTTTGGAGATTAGGACGGGCGTTGTGCCGTTCCCCATCTCGGCCAACCAATCCGTCATCCCACACTACCCAGCCGCATCAAAACCCGTGCTCAATCTTGTCTGGAAATTAGATCGGCATGGAAGCGGCCCGCCTCTGCTGAGCCGTGGCTGAGAGAGCGAACGAATCGTTCGCTCTGCCCAACACTCGCGATATTTAAATAGCGGGACACACCGGAAAGCTGGAACCGCCACGAGAGAACCCTTCCGGAAGGCTGAAGAGAAGATTACACGGATATTCACGCAAAAAGAATTTCCGGCGAAGCGAATTTCACCGGAAATCATATGGATAATATTGTCTCCAACGTTCCTTCGGAACCCGGCCGGATTTTTTGGACTATGCGATTAGAATTTAACCTCGGCAGGTATCGCTTCGATTCCGAAACCTGCCTGCTTCAGGGATTCGAGGATGACATCCTGGACGCGGCCGCTGGCGCGGTAATCCTCGGACCACTTCTGCACGAATGTGGTGAAGCGGCCGTCGCCATCCTTGCGGGCGCCGCCACCAGATGGCAGCGCGTACGGCGGCTGCAACAGGGTCATCTCCTTGAAGTTCGGGTTCTTATCCATAGCGTTGATGCCGAGAAGGACGGAGGTCACCAAGGCATCGGAATTGCCCGACTGCACGTCGAGGATCGCTTCAGCCATGCCCTTCATCGCGCGGATCGTGGCCTTCGGCATGTACTTGCGCACTGCATCTTCGTCCGTGGTGCCCATCACCACCGCGATGCGGGTTTCAGGCGTATTCAACGCTTCCCAGGTATTACCCTTCAAGCCACCACCGGCCGTTATCGCGACAACCGGTACGGAATAGAGCGGGCCAAACATGTCCAGAGCAGCCTTGCGCTCGGGCGTCTCCGACATGCCGAAGAATGTATCGATACGGCCCGACTGGATATCGAGGACGAGGGTCGACCAGGTCGATTTCTCGTACTCGATCGCGATTGGTTTGCCGAGTTCCTTCGATAAGGCCGTCGCGAGGTCCTCCCCCATCTGGATCGCCAGGCCTTCCTGCTTGCCCTTGACCTCGAACTGGTAGGGAGGGCGGTTTGGGATCAGGCCGACCTTGAGAACGCCTGTTTTAGCGATATTGTCCCAAGTCGAGCCGGACTGGGCGAAAGATGGCGAATTGGCGCCGAGGCTCGCAAATGCAACGGTTGCCATCAATACGCCAGTCGCCGTGCGGCGGGTTAATTTCATAGTTCGCTCCTCTTTTGGTTTATTGTTGACTGTGTATGCGGGCTCCACTCGTTGGCGCTACGCGAGCACCTCGGCCAGCGTCCGCTCCATCTTTTCGACAATCTCATCAATCTGGGCTTCTGTGACGATGTAGGGAGGTGCCAGAAGGACGTGATCTCCGAGCGCGCCATCGGCACACCCTGCGGACGGATAGCAGATCAGGCCGTTGATCATTGCCCGCTCGCGGAAACGTTCCGCGATACGGCGTGAACGCGGAAAGGGGATCTTGCTGTCACGGTCAGCGACCAGCTCTATCGTCTGGAAGAGGCCGCGCCCACGAATGTCGCCAACAGCCGGATGTTGACTGAAGCTGCGCTCCAGGCGCCGCCGCAGCAGACTGCCCATCCTCTCGACCCGTTCGACGAGATCGTCCTCTTCAATCGCCTCCAGCACCGCTAGCGATGCTGCGCAAGCGACGGCATGGCTCATGTAGGTGTGGCCGTTGGCGAGCGTGCCCGAGCCCGCCTCGATGCCGGCGATCACCTTCTTGGATGCGAGCATTCCGCCAATGGGCTGATAGCCTGCGCCAAGACCTTTCGCCACGGTGATAATGTCAGGGCACACGCCCTCTTGCTCAATGGCAAAAAGACTTCCGGTGCGCCCCATGCCGCACATGACCTCGTCGGCGATGAACAGCACGCCATAGCGATCGCAGATCTCGCGGATGCGGCTGAAGTAGCCGGGCACAGGTGGTACCGATCCAAGGGCTGCGCCCGACACCGGCTCGGCGACGAAAGCCGCGACCTTGTCCGCGCCAACCGAAAGAATAGTTCTTTCCAGCTCGTCCGCCTGCCGTAAGCCATAGGCTTCCAACGTCTCGCCGAGCTGGATGTCGCGGTAGGGATGACAGGCGGGGATATGCTCGACATTCATCAGCATCGGCGCGTATGTGGCGCGACGTTGCATATGCCCGCCCACCGACAACGCGCCCAGCGTGTTGCCGTGATAGCTCATGCGGCGGGCAACGAACACGCTGCGTGCGGTCTCGCCGCGCTCAACATGGTACTGGCGGGCCAGTTTGAGCGCGACTTCCATCGCTTCCGAACCGCTTCCCACGAAGACTGCGCGGCCTTCACCAAAACCTTCGGGAGCGCGGGCGATCAGCTTTTCGGCCAAGGTTTCGGCGGGCTGATTCGTGAAGAACGAAGTGTGCGCGAAAGGCAGCGTGCCGATCTGCTCACGGACGGCCGCTATCACTCGCTCATCACTATGTCCCAGGCATGAAACAGCGGCTCCGCCGGAGGCATCGACATAGGAGCGACCTTCAGAGTCGAACAAATAACACCCCTCCCCCCGAACGACCTTGGGAAGGCCGATCTTAAGGTCGCGGTGAAGCACACTACTCATGTCGTCACTTCTCCTTGATGCGCGAGCCGCAAGCTGACATTGTTTTCTATACAAATCAATAGTTGCCATACAAAACTTAAATCGCTAGCGTCAACGTTGCTAACGGGCGCCGTTACGGCCATGAAACTGAACCGCCTAAACGTGTGATCAAGAAGGTGTGCGCTCTTGTATTTTCCGGTCACGATCGACGCAGAGCCTTTCACGCAGCTACCGCAGGCGCTGCATGCGCGTGGCGCTCCGGGCGAGTGGGAGCGGGTCACGCGACCGGGGATGAAGCTGCATTCCTTTCTGGAAGGGCCGGAATTCGACGACTCCGGCAATCTCTGGCTAGTTGATGTACCAAACGGCCGACTGTTTTGCGTTTCGCCCGACGGTGAATGGAGCGTGGCGTTCTCTTATGGGGGAGAGCCACACGGCCTCGCTTGGCTTGGCGACGGCGTGTTCGCGTTGACCGACTACCGGCAGGGCGTGCTGCGGTTCGACAGCAAAACATCGAGTCTCGAAACATTGTGCCGCGGCGTTAACAGTGAATCCTTCCGCGGCTTGGGGGATATCGCGCGCGGGCCGGACGGCGCGCTCTGGTTTGGCGACCCCGGCCGCTCGAGCCTGAGCGACCCCACCGGACGACTGTTTCGGCTGCGACCGGGGCATGACACGCCGGATCTCATCCTCAACAATGTGCCTTATCCCAACGGCATCGCGCTTGGCCGCGGGGGAGCCCACGTCTATGTGGCGGCGACCCGTGCCAACGCGATCTGGCGGCTGATGGCGAAATGGCCCGATCCGGTGCATCCGATGGTAGGCCTGCATATCCAGTTGTCAGGCGGCCTCGGACCCGATGGCCTTGCCGTCGGTCCTGGTGGCCTTTTGGCCGTTGCTCAGGCGCAGGCGGGGCGCGTCCACGTCTTCGACGCGCTGGGCGATCCCGTGGCGAAGATCCACACCCGTGGTGGCCTCTGGACGACGGCGGTCAGGTTCGATGCTACGGGCCGATGGCTCTATATCACCGAGGCTGAGCGCGGCACGATCTACCGGGCCGATATGGCCGGCATTCCCGCAGGCGCGGACGCGAAATAGGAAAGAGGGAGTTCCTCCATGAAAGTGACACGCGAAACCCTGCACGGTGCGATCCCCGCCGTGGTCACACCGTTCACTGAGAATGGCGAGATCATGAAGGACGCCTTCGTGCAATTGGTCGATTGGTTGATCACGCAGGGTGCCAACGGGATTTGCGTCGCCGGCGACAATGGTGAGAGCTGGGCGCTTTCCTCCAAGGAACGTGCGCTGTTGACGCGCCTCGCGGTCGAAAGCTCCCGTGGTCGCGTTCCGGTCATGTGCGGTGCGACAGCAGCGAGCGCGAGCGGGTCTGTCGCCTATGCACAAGCCGCGCGCGACGCGGGCGCAGACGGGCTGCTCCTGATGCCGCAGACCTATGTGCTGAAGGCCTCGCGCGATGAGTTGCTTCGCCGCTTCGAGGCTGTCGCCAAGGCAGTCGACCTACCAATTGTCGCCTACAATTCGCCGCGCCGGACCTCCATCGACCTTTCTCTCGAGGATCTTGATGCCCTGCTGGGGGTAGCGCCGATCGTGGGGCTGAAGGAGAGCAACCGCGACTTCTTCCACCATACCCATCTGATCGAACGTTTCCGCGAACGCATCGCCGTCCTGGTCGGCCCATGCCACTATATTCTTCCGGGTGTCGCGCTCGGCGCGCAGGGCTTCATCGCGACAGGGCCGGAACTGCTCGGCGCGCGCAGTCGAACGATCATGGACGTCGCGCGCCGCGCACCCGACGACAGCTACCGCAAGCTGCATGTTCACCTGACGACGATCTACCAGGTGCTGATGGGCACCGGCACTTGGCCATCCGCCTTCAAGGCCGCGCTCAACCTTCTGGGCCAACCGGCCGGTGTGCCACGCGATCCGGTGATGCCGCTCGCCGGCGCCGAACTCGAAAGGCTCCGTCAGGCAATGATCGCCTGCGAGATGATCTCCGCATGACACGTGCCTTCGCCGGGATACGGGTCATCGACCTCACACATGTTTTGGCAGGGCCGTTTGCCGCCTATCAGCTCGCGGTTCTCGGCGCGGATGTCATCAAGATTGAGCATCCGGAACGGCCGGACCAGGTGCGGGAAACCGGAACCGATCCCACCCTCGGCCGGCGGCTGATGGGCACCAACTATCTCAGTCAAGGCTCCAATAAGCGGTCCCTGACACTAGACTTGACGCAGCCAGCCGGGCGGGATGTCCTGGCCCGCTTGCTCGCCACAGCGGATGTACTCGTCGAAAACTATCGGGCTGGCGCCCTGGAGGCACTCGGCTTCGGCTACGAGGCGGCGGCCGCGCTGAAGCCCGATCTCGTCTACTGCTCGATCACCGGCTTCGGGCAGACCGGGCCGAAGCGTGCACACACCGCCTATGACGGCATCATACAGGCATCATCCGGGCTGATGTCCGTGACGGGCACGCAGGAGATAACTCCGCTGAAGGTCGGAGCGCCGGTCATCGACTACGCTGCCGGCACTACAGCGGCGCTCGCCATCTCCGCGGCGCTGCACGCGCGGGCGCGCACGGGCGAGTCCCAGTTCGTCGACGTGTCGATGCAGGACGTGGCACTGATGCTGATGAGCTCCAATATCACCGGCCTGTCGGCTTCCGGCGAGATGCTGTCAAAGCCGCGCGGCAACGATTTCGCCACAGCAGAAGGCAGCTGCTATCAGACGCGCGATGGCATGATCATGATCGCAGCGCTCAACCGGCGCCAGCAGGAGCGGCTGTGGGCCGCGGTCGGCAGGCCCGATCTTGGCCCGACGCGGGAGGACGCGACGCAGACGGCGTCGCCCGCGCGCGACGCCGAGCGCAGGAGGGCGTTGGCCGAGGCCTTCGACCGCACAGGTGCGGAGGAATGGGAGCGGCGTTTCAACGAGGCCGGTATCCCGGCTGCGCGGGTTGGTACCGTCGCCGAAGCCCTGTCGAGTGAACAGGTCGCGGCCCGGCCGAGCCTCACCCACGTGCACAGAAACCTCTTCGGCGATGACCGCGATATCACCGTGCCGGTCGCCGGCTTCGGCTTCGCCCATGGTGGACCGAGCATCGACAAGGCTCCGCCCACCATGGGAGCCGACAGCATTTCGATCCTGCAGGAACTCGGCTACGGCCCCGGCGAAATCGACGGGATGCTGCAGGCCGGCGTCACATCGACAACAACGAACAGCCAGCAGCACCGTGCTGGGGACGATCCGTCGATCGGTCCCCGCACCCATGAGGGGGCTGCCTCGAAGAACGGAAAGGTTGTATGAGATATCAGTTCGACTGGGGCGCCGTGATTGACCCCTCGCTGTGGCTCAGCGCCATCGGCGTCACCCTTTCCTACGCGATCGGCACGATCATCGTCGGCATGCTGCTCGGCATCGTTTGCGGCATCACACTGCTGTCGCCGCGTGCCATCCTGCGCTGGCCGGTCAATGCTTATGTGCAGTTCTTCCGCTGCACACCGCTGATGGTGCAGATCGTTTGGTTCTACTACGCCCTGCCGATCCTGAGCGGTGTACGCATCCCGGCGTGGATTGCTGCTGGTCTGGGCCTGGCTCTCTACATGGGCGCATTCTGCGCGGAAATCTTCCGTGGTGGCGTCATCTCGATCGAGAAAGGCCAGTGGAATGCGGCCCGTGCCCTCGGCATGTCGCAAACGCGGATGATGCTCTACATCATTCTGCCGCAGGCACTGCGCCGCATGGTCCCTCCCTTTGTAAATCAATGCGTGCTTCAACTGAAAAACACATCACTTCTATATGTCGTAGCCGTTCCCGACATTATGTATTCGAGCTATCAGATTACCGCGCAAACTTATCGACCGCTGGAAGTTTATACACTGGCTGCAATGATATACTTCCTTCTCCTCTACCCTCTGACCCATTTCTCGAAGAAGCTGGAGGCGCGCGTTGACCGCTGATCATGTAATCGAAGTCTCGGGGCTGGAGAAATCCTACGGCGACTACAAGGCGCTAAAGGGCGTCTCCATGCAGGTCCGCCGCGGCGAAGTGCGGGTGTTGATCGGCCCGTCGGGCTGCGGCAAGTCAACGCTGTTGCGCTGCCTCAATCTGCTCGAAGAGCCGGAGGCTGGCACACTGCGCTTCGGGACCAGCAAGTTTTCGTTCGATGATAGCGCGGCCATGCCGACAGCCAAGGTTCAGGACAAGCATCGCCAACGGCTCGGCATGGTGTTTCAACAGTTTGACCTTTTTCCGCACATGACCGCGTTGCAAAACGTCATGAGCGGTCCGCGATTGGTCAAGAGCATGCCGCTACCGAAGGCAGAGGAACTCGCCAGGCGTTTGCTCACCAAGGTCGGGCTTGCCGACAAGGCCGAGAATCTCCCGCGAAATCTCTCCGGCGGTCAGCAGCAGCGCGTTGCCATAGCGCGCGCGTTGGCGATGGAACCGGAGGTCATCCTGTTTGACGAGCCGACCTCCGCGCTCGATCCCGAGCTCGTGCAGGAAGTGCTGACGGTGATGACTGACCTTGCGCGGGAGGGAACGACCATGGTCATCGTCACCCACGAGATGCGCTTTGCACGCGACGTCGCACACCGGGTCAGCTTTATGGACGGTGGCCGCATCATCGAGGAAGGCTCTGCGGGGGAGGTGCTGGGAAATCCGCAGCACGATCGCACCATGGCATTCCTCGGCCGCTTTCAAAATGACCCGCACTGAAATCGTTGCGAGGAAATCGCTGCCAGCCTTGGCGCGATCTCGGTCCAGGCTTCAATCAAGCCTTTGCAGCCATGCTGCAGGCGGACTGGCTCCCGTTGTCGCCCGCCGGTATGGCGTGTGGTCAGGCAAATTGCAGTTGGGTAACGGGTGAATCGCGACCGTTGTTTATCCATGCTCCCTGGCCGCATTCCAAATCCATCGCTAAAGCAGCCTTTTCCTCGGATATCGGCGCTAAATTACCACCCACAACATTGTCCATCGCGTTTTTAATATGGTACACATCGCCAATTGCTTCGTATATAAAACACGCGCTCTAACGTTTGATGTCTGACGAGGTGGTACAGTTGGTCAGAGAAGACCGAGAATTCGACTCTAGCGAAACCAACGAGGCCGACAACAAGAATCACGGCGTCTATTTCGTGCCGGGTCTTCATCGCGGGCTGCTGGTGCTCGAGGCTCTGGCGGAGGCGCAGAAGCCGATGTCGATCTCCGACATCGCCCGTGCGCTGGGAATAACTCGCTCGGCAGCGTTTCGGCTGGTCTACACGCTGCGATACACAGGTTTTGTCGAGTCTGAACCGGACTCCAAGAAGGTTCGGCTCGGCGGGCGGGTGCTCAGCCTCGGCTTTTCCTATCTCGCTGGCATGAGCATCATCGAAACCGCGCAGCCCGATCTTGACTTGCTGCGCGACGCTACCGGAATTACATCCCATATTGGAATTCGCGACGGGCGCGATTTGCTCTATCTTGCCTGCGCTCACTCTCGCTCCGGTTTTGTCAGCACGATCAATGTCGGTTCGCGCTTTCCAGTCCACCTCACGCCGATGGGCTGGCTGCTCTTATCCGACCTCGCGCCGCGCAAAATCGGTGAACTGTTTCCGGACCAGCAGCCCTACAAAGCACTGACCGAGTATTCGCCGACCACACTGGAGGCGCTACTCGACCGCGTGATGCGCGCAGGCGCGCAGGGCTATATCGTCAGCCGGGGAATACTGGAGCCGGGTGGCAGCTCGATTTGCGCGCCGGTGCTCAATGCACAGAACAAGGTGGTGGCGGCCATTGACATATCCGGGCCCGATATCGGTTTCGACGAGGCCCGGATGGACCAGTATCTGTCGGAAGTTCGCGCCGCCGCGCAGCGAATTTCGATCCGTCTTGGCTATACGCCGGCACGACGCTCCGACGATCTGGGCTGACCCGCCCCGAAGCGTCGCTGCGGGAGGGCCGGCATTGTGTCAGCCACGGGGGCGCAGACCAAGCATCTGGCGCGCGACAGCAGGCGTTGCCAACGTGCCGCCAAGATCACGCACGACACGCACTGCTTTCTCGCACAGTTCGGCATTGTCGCGCGCCAGCCGGCCATGCTCGATATACACACCATCTTCGAGCCCGATGCGGACGTGGCCGCCAAGTAGAAATGCCTGCGCCAGCATCGGATAGCACATGCGCCCGATGCCGAAGCCCGCCCAGGTCGCACCCTGTGGCAGAAGCGAACGCATGTAGCTCATAGTCTCCGGGGTCGAGGCGGCTCCATAGTGTACGCCTGTGACGATCTGGAACACACCTGGCCCTTCCAGAACGCCTTCTTTCATCAGTGCCTTGCCGAGATGGATGTCGCCGGAATCAAACACTTCCAGCTCGGGCAGCGCGCCAGATGCCCTGATCATTTCGGCCATGATTCGAACGTTACGTGGCGTGTTGATCACAACGGCCGCGCCCGAATTCATCGTATTGAGGTCGAGAGTGCTGATCTCGGGCTTCAACTCCACAATATGCTCGACGCGTTTTTCAGGCGGCAGGATCGTCGACGATAGTGCCGCGATCTTCGGATCCTCGTCGGACGGCACGAAGCGCCCCCCCGGACCCGTCGTGAGGTTGATGATGATGTCGGAACCCGCAGCCGCGATACGTTCCATAACCTCGCGATAGTAGGCGATGTCCATGCTTGGCGCGCCAGTGGCCGGTTCGCGGACATGTATATGGGCGATGGCCGCACCGGCCTGACCCGCGGAGATGCAGGCGTCAGCGATCTGTTCCGGCGTCACCGGTAGCCCTGGATGCTGCTCCAGCGTGGTCATATTGCCGGTCACAGCACAGGTCAGGATTGTCGGGCGCATGAAGGCCTCCTCTTGCAGCTGTGTTTTGGATATCAGTCGGCGTTTTGTATATCAATATTATTTGCGGCATATCGGCCAAAATTTGTGCCGTTTCGACACCATGCGATTTATTGACAATCTATTTGGATCGCATTTAAAACTGGCTGGTGAGTTTGACGAGACGCCGTGCCACACGATCCCTGCGCTGTTCCGGCCGGATGGAGTTTGCCTGGATGGGCCAGGATGTCATTGTTGTCGGAGGCGGCGTTATGGGCTGCGCGGCGGCGCTGCGGCTTGCGGAAGCCGGGCGGCGTGTTCGCGTCCTGGAAGCTAGGGCGCTGGGGTCGGGTGCCACCGGCGTCAACGCCGGCACGCTTTCGCTGCAGATCAAACGCGTCAGCTTGATGGCTTATGCCGTGCGAGGCGCTGAATTGTGGGCGAGCATGGGCGGGAAGCTGGGTCTCGACCTGCATTTCCGCCAGCCCGGTGGACTGAACCTCGCCTTCACTGAACCCGAGGCTGAACTGCTGAAGCGAAACATGCGCGAGCGGCAGGATGTTGGTTTACCAATCCGCTTTCTGTCGCAAGCAGAGGTTGGGGAACTCGAACCCGCGCTGAGTGACAAGGTGTTGCTCGCCAGCCATTGCCCTCTGGACGGCTATGCCAGCTCCAGTGTGGTTGGACGAGCCTTCGCGCGCAAGTTCAAGGCGCTGGGCATCGCGGTCAACGAGTGGGACGAGGTGACTGGCCTTGATCGCCGAAAGGGCGAATGGCACGTCGAGGCCCGGTCCGGCCGGCACACCGCTCCCTTGGTGCTGGTCGCGGCGGGGGCGTGGAACCGCGCGCTTCTGCAGAAAGTCGACGTTGACCTGCCCATTGGTTGGCGCGTCAACCAGATGAGCGTATCGGAGCGCACCACACCCCTGCTTAACGGTATCGTCGGGCACGTGTCCGGGCTGATGAGCCTCAAGCAGGCGCCGAACGGCACTGTCATTATCGGCGGTGGCTGGCAGGGTATCGGCAGCCCGGGTGAGCCTGGACGTCCGATTGCCGAAAATCTGGCAAATAATCTCCGCTTCGCAGCGCACGCCCTGCCAGCGTTGCGCAGCCTGCGTATTGTGCGCAGCTGGTATGGCTACGACAGCGTCTCGCCCGACGTGATGCCGATGGCGGGCGCCGTGCCGGGACACGACGGATTATTCACGATTTGCTGCGTTCGCGGGGGCTTCACGATCGGCCCCTGCCTCGGGGCCTTGGTCGCGGATGCGATGCTGGGACGCGAACCGGCCCTGCCGCTTTTCGATCCCGGCAGGTTCATGAAGCAACCGGCCGCGGCCCGTGCGGACTGAGATCATGCAAACAAGAAGACAGAAGGACAACATCATGGCGGGCAGACTGGCGGGCAAGATCGCGTTGGTAACCGGCGGCGGTTCAGGTATCGGCGAGGCCATTGCCAGGCTCTTCGTCGCAGAGGGCGCGCGGGTCACGATCTCCGGCCGGCGTGAGCAGGTGCTGAAGGCCGCGGCCGACAAGATCGGCGCGACGGCCCATGTCTGCGATGTGTCGGACGATGCGCAGGTAGCGCAAATGCTCACGCGGATCGAACAGGATTTCGGCGGCCTCGACGTTCTCGTCAATTGCGCAGGCATTCCGGGGCCTGTGATGAACGCCGAGGACATGGACATGGCCGCCTTCGACGACACGCTGCGCATCAATATTCGTGGCACGATGCTGCCGACCAGGTACGCCATCCCGCAGATGAAGAAGCGTGGTGGCGGGTCCATCATCAACATGTCGTCGTTGATGGGCCTCAAAGGCTACCCGATGCGGGCAGCCTATTCTTCCACGAAATTTGCCATTATCGGCATGACCGAAGCCATCGCGCATGAGGTTGGTCGTCATAACATCCGCGTCAACGCGCTGTGCCCAGGGGCGGTGAACGGCGAACTGATGGAACGCGTGATTGCGCGCAGGGCCGAAGCCGAAGGCCGGCCGGCCGAAGATATCATCCGCGTCAACTATACTGACGTGGCAGCGCTACGCCGTTGGGTTGAGCCCGAAGAGGTCGCGGAGGCCGCGTTGTTCTACGCGTCAAACGCTTCGTCCTCGATTACGGCTGACCGTATGCGCGTCTGCGCCGGTCGCATGTAGCCAACACGGCATCAGCCACTATGCTTCGAATCGTCGCCCATATCTGTCGCGGACCACAGGTTACCTTCCGTATCGATGGTAGGACCATCACCGCCCATGCCGGCGAGACGGTTGCCGCCGCGTTGCTTGCATCCGGGCTGCGACGATTGCGCACCAGCCCCGCCGGCGGCGGCAGGGGCATGTTTTGCGCCATGGGAGTGTGTCAGGAATGCGTCGTCGAGATGATCGACGCCGAGGGTGCCTCCCATGTCGTGGCGAGCTGCCAGTTGGAAGTATCAGAAGGGCTCGAGTTGCGGACAAGGACCTTCGTCGATGGCCATTGACGCACTCGACCTTCAGTTCTCGGATGTGCTGGTCGTCGGTGCCGGGCCGGCCGGTGCAGCCGCCGCGATAGCCGCGTCATCAGCTGGCCTATCAGTCACGCTTCTCGACGAGGCCCGGCAGGCAGGCGGGCAAGTCTATCGTGCCCTGCCGGCCGCCTTCACGGTGGACGATCCCAAAGCGCTAGGTCCGGAGTTCCAGGCTGGGGAATCTTTGCGCACGTCGTTGCATGCCAGTGAAGTCGACTGCCGGTTCGGGCGTAGGGTCTGGCTGCTGCGCCGCGACAACGACCTAGGCTTTGTCGCCGACGCCGTTGCGGGCGGTCGATCGGAACGCTACGCCGCGCGCGCGCTGATCCTGTGCACCGGCACAACCGAGCGCAGCCTACCCTTTGCCGGCAGCGCCCGGCCGGGCATTATCGGACTTGCGGCAGCGACCATCCTGCTAAAAAGCCAGCGCATCCTGCCTGGGCGGCGCACCGTCGTTGCCGGCGCCGGACCGCTATTGGCCGCGGTCGCCTCCGGTATCGTCAAGGACGGCGGCGAGGTTGCGGCAGTTGTCGATCTGAATAGCCGGCTGGATTGGGCCAAGGCGGGCCTTGGAATGCTGGGACGACCGGATCTTTTGCTACGCGGTGGAGGCTGGATGCGTCGGATCCATGCCGCCGGAGTGCCTTGGCTCTGGCGACATACGATCACGGCGGCTGAGGGCGACGAAAGCGGTGTCACTGCCGTCACGGTCGCACCGATCGATGACGCAGGCCATTGCACGCCGGGTGGCAGGGAACGGCGCCTCGAGGTCGATGCTGTCACCGTCGGCCACGGGCTGGTGCCGGCAACGGAGTTCCTGCGCGCGCTGGACGCGCGGTTGGAGTGGAACCACGACAACGATTGCTGGCAGCCGGTGAAGGACACGTTCGGGCGCACCAGCATTGCCGGCCTCTATGTCGCGGGCGATGGAGCAGGTGTTGCGGGTGCGGCGGCGGCAGAAATAGGAGGCCGAATCGCCGCACTTGCGGCGGTCAACGACCTCAAACCGGGCGTCGGCGGACAGATCACACCGGCGTTGCGTCGTAAGCGGACTGCCGCCGCACGTTTTGGACGCGCCTCAATTGGCCTGACGCGGATGCGACCCGGGTTGGTGGCAGCCATACCGGTGCAAACGATCGTCTGCCGCTGCGAAGACGTCAACCGGGCCACACTCGACGAAGCCTTCAAGGAAGGTGCTCGAAACATCGGCCAGATCAAGGCCTGGACGCGCTGCGGCATGGGGCCCTGTCAGGGACGCATGTGCGGCGAGACGCTTTCGGCCCTCGCCTCGCTCCATGGAATCGCGCGCGACACCTTCGAGCCGATGGTCGGCCGTGCTCCGGCGCGGCCTGTAGAAATCGGCTGCCTGACGGGCGTTCCCGATTACGAAAGCATTCCGCTGCCACCGTCGCTACCGTCGAGTTGATTACGGTGCCAATTCTTCCATCTGGCGCCATCAAAATCTTGATGTGAATTTAGAGAAGTGGCGAGGCGGGGCTGCACCGCATCGCCGACATAAGCATGTTCTTTACTGACCGGCGACTGTAGCCATAGCCGCTCGTGCCTGCTCGACCACATCCGCGCCGATCTTCTCGCTGTATTCCTTCACGACAGGTGCGACGCGCTGGCGCATGGCTGCGACGGCTTCGGGCGTGGGTTGGGTAATCTTGAAGCCCTTCGCCACGAGCTCCTGCTCCAGATCCTGCGCCGACTTGCGAGAAATTTCCCGCTGGAAGGCTGCCGATTCCTTCGCGGCCTCCATGACGATCGCCTTGTCTGCGTCCGAGAGGCTTCCGAACCATTTCCGGCTCGCGAGAAGAACGAACGGCGTGTAGACGTGGCCCGTCTTGGCCAGATGTTTCTGCACCTCGTAGAACCTTGCGGTATAGATCAGAGCGTACGGGGTCTCCTGCGCATCGACGGCGCCATTTTCGAGAGCGCTGTAGAGTTCAGGCCAGGGAAGCGGCGTCGGATTGGTTCCCAGGGCCTTCCAGGTCGCGATGAACAACGGGTTCGGTATGACGCGGATGTTGAGCCCTGCCATATCCTCCACCGTGTTGATGGAACGGGCCTTGTTGGTCATGTGGCGGAAGCCGTTGTCCCACCACGCCAGCCCGACCATGCCGGTCTTTTCCTTCAGCTGCGAGAACAGCTGCTCGCCGACCGGGCCGTCCATGACGGCATCCACGGCGGCGAAGTCCTTGTAGAAGAACGGAAGGTCGTAGATCATGAACTGCGGAACAACGCCGACCAGGTTGGGCGTCGGGCCGACCATGATGTCGATGAAGCCGGCTTGAACCGACGCCTGCATCTCGGGCTCGCTGCCGAGCACGCCGTTGCCGAACGTATCGATCTTGATGCGACCGCCGCTTTTCTCTTTTACCAGGTTCGCAAAGTGGCGCGAAGCCTGCCCCACCGGATGATCTTCCGTGGGCACATAGCCCAGGCGGGCATTCTGGGCCATAGCCGGAGTGGCGGCCAGAAGGCCTCCGACAAATGCCGCCGTCAGAAGCAAGAGTTTCATTGAGTTCCCCTCCCAAGGATCGTTCACGCAACCAGGCTGTGCGGATTGTCTACAGACGCGAACAAGTCCGGTATTACGTGTATTGTGGCCCTGAAACTTTGAACTTGAAGAGATTGTCCATAATATGGGCGAATTGTCCAAAATGATATGATGGCAGACTACTCCCGATTGTCAACGCTTCTCGCCGCGCTCCAGAGCACAGATATGGCTGGCGTTGGGTTGACGCCTTGACCGGCGTGGCGGTTGAAGGCGCGCGGACCCCGGCCTGCCGATGGGGGCTAGGGCACGGGCGTAATCGCCGCTCCGCTTTGGAACCAGGCGATCAAGTTCCGCGCGAGGAGATCGGCCATCGCGGTGCGCGTCGCGACCGACGCGGATCCGATGTGCGGGAGGATCGTAAGATTCTCGAGCGCCAGCATGTCATCCGAGACATTGGGCTCATCCGCAATGACATCCAGACCGGCCGCCGCAATGGTTCCTGTCCGGAGGGCGCCGATCAATGCATCCTCGTCCACCACAGTTCCGCGGCCGACATTGATGAACACGCCCTCCGGCCCAAGCGCGGACAGCACGTCGGCATTCACGGTCTTTGCGGTCGAAGTGTCTCCGGGAACGATGGCGATGAGCACGTCGACTGCATACGCAAGTTCGAGCAGCGAGGGATAGTAGTCGTACGCGACTTCATGAGCCGGGCGCCGGCTGTAGTAGGCGACAGGAAGCCCGAATGCTTCGATCCGCCGGGCGATGCAGCGCCCGATCCGACCCATTCCGTAAATACCTACCCTCCGGTTTCGCAGCGTGTTTCGGCTGAGCGGGTAGTCCGACGTCTTCCAGCGGCCTTCGCGGACGAAGGCTTGCGCCTTTGGTATCTCGCGCACGACGCTGACAAGGAGCCCCAATGTGAGATCGGCGACCTCCTCGTTCAGGAGGTCGGGGGTGTTGGTCACGATGATGTTCTTGCTGCGTGCATAGGCAGCATCCACTGCGTCGTAGCCGACGCCATAGCTGGCGATGATCTCCAGGTTGGGAAGGGCGTCAATGAACTGACTGTCGATTCTGGTACGGCAGGCCACCCCACGAATTGAAGCCCGCACCTCCTGAGGCAGACGGGCGTGAATGTTGCAGTCAGGGGTCTCGACCAGGTTGAACTGCGTGCCGAGCATGTGCCGTGCATGCTCGTGCATCCAGCCTGGAATCAGCACGGTGGCGGCGGGGTTAGACAACGGCTTTCCTCCCGTCGGCATGTCACTGCCGGTGCGAATTTCCGCGAGCGGATCAGTGCAACCCCAACATCACCGACGAACTGTCCATAATGTAGGCATTTTGCCCATATTTATGTTAAGGTTATAACGCTGCTTGTCAATGGCCGTAGCAGCGGGCTTGCAAAACGCCACGCTTGACATTTGCAGAGTTCCGATTGATTCTTGGGCAATATGCCCATAATATGGACCAAGATGGCGAGGGCGTCACCTTCTGCACGGTTCCTCAAAACGTGCCGAGTGCCACCCGGTGGCTGCGGCGGTGCATTGGGGGTGGGTACATCAAGGGGAGCGGCAGTGTGAATACTCGCAGCGTGAATACTATAACTTATCTTACAAACATTAGCTTCGGGCTTGGGGCGGCCGAGTCGTTAGCGGAAACTTTGCGCGAACTCGGAGTGTCGAACCCCCTGGTCATCAGCGATCACGGTGTCCGGGCCGCTGGCCTGCTTCAGCGCCGTGCTTTCGAGTTTCTCAACACCGCGCCGACCTTCCTGGACGTTCCCTCCAACCCGACCGAGAGCGCAGTGGCCGCCGGTCTGGAGCTATACAGACAAAGCGGTTGCGACGGGGTGGTGGCGATTGGCGGGGGCTCTCCGATTGATCTCGCCAAGGGTGTTGCGCTGCTCGCCACGCACGACGGCGAACTAGAGCGCTATGCGGCGATCCTGGGCGGCGTGGCGCGCATCACAGGCGCGGTCGCGCCGCTCGTGGCTGTCCCGACAACGGCGGGTACGGGATCCGAGGTGGGGCGCGCCGCATTGATCACGCTGAATGATGGCCGGAAGCTGGGGTTCATCAGCCCTCATCTGATCCCTCGCAGGGCGGTCTGTGACCCGGAGTTGACGATGGGGCTTCCTCCGGCATTGACGGCCTCGACGGGACTCGACGCCCTGTCCCATTGCATCGAGACCTACCTCTCTCCCCGCTACAATCCGCCTGCCGAGGCAATTGCCGTCGACGGCTTCAAACGCATCTGGAAGGCTTTGCCCGTCGCCTACGCGGATGGCTCGAACGCGCAGGCGCGGAGCGATCTCATGATGGGTGCCCTCGAAGGGGGCATGACGTTCCAGAAGGGGCTTGGAGCCGTCCATGCGCTCAGCCACGCCCTGGGTGGTCTGAAGGAGGCGCAACTCCATCATGGGACGCTCAACGCCATCCTGATGCCGCCCGTCCTTCGGTGGAATGTGAAAGTCGAGGCCGCGGCTGAAAAAGTAAGCTACCTCGAGAGCCTGGCAGGACTTGAACAGATAACACTCGCAGACGCGCTGGACGAGTTGAACCGCCGTCTGGGCATCACGCCGAGATTGTCCGAATTGGGTGTGCCCCGGCATGTCATCGATTGGGTATGTGAGCGGGCCCTCGCAGATCACAGCCACCCCACCAATCCACGCCCGCTGACCAAGGAAGACTACGCCTCGATACTTGAAGCCGTCTTCTAGAGCAAATCCGTCTTAGATGGAATCGTCTGATACCATCTAAGACGGTAAATTTGCTCGTCAATTTTCGAGCGGAGCAAGTCCGCAACAGACGGACTTGCTCTAGGCCGGGAACGCCCTCAGACAGGAAGCGGGGAGGCAAGTCCTTGAGACCGATTGTAATCATAACGGGCGCAAGCCACGGCATCGGCGCCGCGACGGCTCGGCTGTTCGCCGCTGACGGCTACGATGTCTGCATAAACTATCTCTCGGACGCTGCGGCTGCATCGACAGTCGTTGAGGACTGCAGGGCCGCAGGCGCCCGCGCCATCGCGGTGCAGGGAGACGTGGGGAAAATCGAAGACATCCAGGCCCTGTTCAGCGCATGCGACGATGCGCTGGGGCGGGTGACCTGCCTGGTCAACAATGCGGGGATCATCGGCAATGCCTGCAGAATCGAAGATCTGCAGCCTGCAACCCTGGAGGGAACCTTCAGGGTGAACGTATTCGGCGTGATGTATTGTATCCAGGAGGCCGCGAAACGCATGTCGACCCGTAGGGGCGGGATGGGCGGGACGATCGTGAACATGTCGTCCCTCGCGGCCTACCTTGGTAGCCCCAACGAGTACGTCCACTATGCCGCGAGCAAGGGAGCAGTCGAATCCATCTCCTTCGGTGCGGGCAAAGAGTTGGCATCGGAGGGCATTCGCGTGAACGCCATACGCGTCGGGACCACCAACACGCGGATACACACCCAAGGCGGAAACCCCGAGCGGCCAGCCAGGATTGCGGCGGCAACCCCTATGGGGCGCATCGCAGAGCCCGACGACATCGCGCGCGCGGCTCTGTGGCTTGCTTCTCCTGGCTCCGGGTTCATAACAGGCACCCTGATCACGGTGTCCGGCGGGCTCTGACGCCCCAGGCCTATCTCACAGGGAGTGCCAGGTTCCCTGGCACACTTGCCGAGATCGGTTGCCATCCTCATTCCCGGACCTGCCACCGAACCTTCCGCCAGCGGCGATGGACGCGGTTTCGCGCCGATTGAATTGCGGATTTCCAGGTCGGGCTGTTCAATCTGCCGCCCGGATAGAGGAACGCCGCGCTGGCCGCGTGAGCCCTGAAGTCTCAACGCATGCCAACGCGGTCGCCCTCCCCCAAACCGGACACTTCTTTGTCTGGCTAACGAACGCGGGCGGCAAGGCCGCCTCACCGAGCGCCCTCGCCGACCATCATGCGCATTTCACCTGGCCCAGCGGTTCCAAGTCTTATCGCGTCAGGCGCCCCCGCGGCCGGGCCTCGGCGAGGCCCGGGGTCGCATGGGTGGAGAAGCCGTCGTCGAATGTTGAGTGCAACTCCTCGACGGCTTGAACTCAGTGCAACCAAGAGGCTGGTACTGTCACCAGAGCCGGGAACAGAACCAGCAGCACAATAAGTATCATCTGGGCCACGAGGTAGGGCATGGCACCCTTCGTGGCCGCCTCCATTGAAACCCCACTGATTCCACACACTGTGTTGAGCACCGTTCCAACAGGAGGCGTGATAAGGCCGACCGCGTTGACCATCATGAAGATGACCCCGAAATAAACCGGGTCGATCCCCGCCGCCTTGACGATCGGAATGAGGATAGGCACCAGAATTGTGATGCAGGGTGCGAAATCGAGCGCCGTGCCGACGACGAAGACGGCCACAACGATCATACCCATCAGCAGGATCGGCGAGTCGATGAATGGATCGAGAAGACTGACAAGCTGCGCTGGCATATTGGAAATCGTCAGCATGAAGCCGGAGATCATGGAGGCCGCGACCAAAAGCATGATCACTGCCGTCAGACGCCCGGCGCCCAGCAGCGCGTCATAGAGTAGCCGCGGTGTCAGCTCTCGATAGATAAACACCCCCACGAACAGGGCATAGAAGGCGGCAACGACGCCGGCCTCCGTGGGCGTGAAGATGCCGAACCGCAATCCGCCCAGTATAATCGCCGGCATCATCAGCGCCCAACCGGCGGTCCTGATGGTTTTCGGGATGTCCCTGCGCGGAAGTTTGAGCTGGACCGATGCCGTTTCCTTTTTAGAGAGGAACCACCAGGCGATCATGAGGCTCACCCCCATCAAAAGCCCCGGTACGATTCCGGCGAAGAATAAGCCAACGATGGAAATATTTGCGGTGACGCCCAGAAGGATGAACCCGACAGACGGCGGGATCACAGGGGCGATAATGCCCGTCGCCGCCATCAAGCCCGAGGCTCGACCCATGTGATAGCCCGCATCCCGCATAAGGGGGACCAGCATGACAGCCAGCGTCGCCGTATCCGCGATTGCCGACCCGGAGACGCTGGCAAGCACCAGGCCCGTGCCGATGACCACGTAACCGAGGCCGCCACGTATATGACCGACGAGCGCCAAGGCCACGTTCACGATCCGGCGGGAAAGGCCGCCGGCGTTCATGAGTTCGCCCGCAATAAGAAAGAACGGGATCGCCATCAGCGGATAGCTGTCCGCGCCATTGACCAGGCGTTGTGCCAGGATCTGCGCATCCAGATTTCCCATCAGCAGCATCATCGCAACGCCCGACAGCATCAGGGCGAAGGCAATAGGGACCCCGATGCCCATCGCACCGAGTAGAGAAGCGATAAATACCAATCCGCTCACGGTGTTTTCTCCGAAACTAGCGCCGGAGACATGACCGGTGGCGGCTCGACGTGCTGTACTCCCGACCAGGGGGCTGGCAGGATGCCGCGCAGCGAGCGCCACAGATCAACAAGGAGAACCAGAGCCATCAGGATGGCGGCGGCGAGCCCCGCGGCGTAGATGGCGCCGACGGGAATTCCCGACAGTGCCTGGACGTTGCCCCACTCGATGAGGGTGAGCGACCAACTGCCCTTTGCCAGGAGCCAGCAGCACCAAAGCATCAGGCCGTATGAAGCAAGAAAGCAGACGAAGCGCGCCCTGCGGGGCAAACGGACGACCAACGAGTCGACGCCGAGATGCGCGCCCTTGGCCAGGGCCACCACGGATCCCATAAAGATAACCCAGACAAGGACCACACGGGAGACTTCGACGGCAAACGGAATGCCTGAGCTGAAGCCGTACCGCAGCACAACATTTGTAAAGATCAGGAGGCTTATGACGGCCATGCCGATGACGACTAAGACGTCAAAAGCCTTGAAAAGCCACTGCAACGGTGCGGGCATAGTTCCCCCCAGAAGGTTGTGCGCTCATGCGACGTCCTCGCCGCACTCTGACGAGGCTACGGAGAAGGCGAGCATGGCGCTCCAGCATGCCGGTCAGGCCAGACAGGCCCTATCGCGTGATCAAGCCCTGTGCTGCTACTCCGATCGAACAGCGAGCAGGAGCAAAAGCAACGTTCCCTCCAACCACCACGACAGGAGGGTTCAAGACTTGCTTCCGGCGTCAGACGCCTTCCACCACGGTCAGATGTGCCTTGGCGTACTTGACTCGTGCCTCGATGGCCTTCCGATACTCAGGGGAGTTGTAGCAGGCGAGGGCAGTCTCGTAGTCCTTGAACTCGATCACAGCCACGCGGTTCGCGTCCGGCCCTTCCATGACCTGGTGTTTTCCCGCGCGAACGACAAAAGTCGCGCCGTATTTGTCGAAAGCGGCCTTGTTCAAGGCGATGTATTCTTTGTAACCCTCCTGGTCTGCAATATCGACCATCGCAACCCAGTACCCTTTTTTTGTCATTGCTTATCCTCCCAGCAGCAATTCCCGCGCCCTCTCGCCGAAGGGCGGACTGCCCGATACGTTCACTTTCGGTGCAGGTGAGCTTGTCGTTGACCCTCCCCGATCATACGACTAGAACCGGAATTCCGGAATACTGACTACAATATGGACAGTATGCCCACGAACGTGTAGTGCCACCATGTTCCGTTGTCAAGCTTGCAGGGAGTTATGCCATGAGCCCGAGTGACCTCCAGGACGAAGCAGATGTGAGGGCTCCCAATCCCGTGCAGGGAGCGGCTTCATTCTCGAAGTTCATGACGGTGCTCCAGATCATCGCGGATTCCCCCGGGACACTGGACATTGCCCAACTGACCAAGCGTGCGCGTTTCCCGCGGGGGACGGTCTACCGACTCGTGTCGGCGCTGATCGCCGAGGGACTCATCACGCAGTCCGGGGAGAGTGGAACGTTTCGCCTTGGGCCGCGCCTTCTCCAGCTCGCTGCCAAGACCTGGGAAGATTCCGACCTGCGGACGATCGCAAGGGACTTTCTGGTATCGCTCCGCGACGCAACGGATGAGGCCGTGCACCTTGCGGTGCCCAGCAACAACCAGATGGTCTACATAGACAAGTTGGTCGGCTCCAGCACAGTTCAGATGAAGACGAGCATTGGCGGCCAGGTTGAACTTCACTCCACATCCGTGGGCAAGGCGTGGCTGTCTGGCCTGCCGGACGAGCGGTTGCTGGAAGTCATCAAGGGGTTGGAGTTAAAGCGCCACACCGCCAAGACGCTAACGACGCCCGAGGCGCTGCTCGCGGAACTGAAGCGGACGCGCGAGCAGGGGTTTGCATTTGATGACGAGGAGAACGAGCCGGATATTCGTTGTCTCGGCAGCCCGATCTTCAATCGTCAGCGGGAACCGGTCGGCGCAATAAGCGTCAGTATGCCCGTATACCGGCACGACGCGCGACGTCACGAACTCTGCGCCAGACTGGTGCGTCAAACGGCGAAGCGGATCACTGCCGAATTATCCAGAATTCTGTAGCGCCGTCGTTCGGGGAGAGGCATCGAAAAACAGTTGTGCTCGAGCCCGATGACCTCGGGGCGCCGGCAGCTTGGTTGCCGCTGGATCTATATCATTTGACTTGAGGCCCTACCCTCCCCTGGTTTTAGGGAGAGTGCTGGGTTCCATTTCTGACCTCATGCGGCTTGTTTTCCGGTGTAAATTTCATTGCGAGCTCGGCCGGTGGCATGTTGCCGAGCTCCGAGGGCACTCTGTGATGGTTGTAGTCTTCCTTTCATGAGGTGATGGCGCTGCGGGCCTTGGTCAGCGTCGATGACTTGGCAGACTTTGACTGAGGCAAGGCCCAGAACGGCAGCTCACCGGGAACACCTCATAACCGGACCGTCCGGCGAAGCCCCCGTGCGGAAAAATTTGCCTAGTCAGCTTCGCGCCCCCATTTCGGTCGTTCGGTCTTCCTTTGAATTATCTGCAAGCCACCGTCCGGCTAGTCAGACAGAATGACTGACTTGGGGTGGATGGCGGACAGGCAGGTTTCGGGCGGCTCCATTGTGAGAGCAGCCTTCATCAGGCGAATGGGACGCGTCGGCAACGCGCGCCCAGCGGCGCCGCTTTGGAGACTGCATCGGCCCAAATGTGCAAAATGATTGGTTCCGTCATGACCCAGTAAGGATTGCTATCGCTGGCGATTGCGTACCATAGCCCTCTGCTGTTCATATTTCTCTCCGATCCGAGTGCCAGCGAGGCTAAATTACGATGTTCCAAATGACCACGAGGCAGGCCTTATTGGTGCGCTACTCTTTGTGGTGTCAGGGAAGTGCTGCGTTCCATGCAGCTTGAAACCTTCGACACCGTCATCCTAGGTGCGGGCGCGGCGGGCATGATGTGCGCGATACATGCCGCTGCGCGCGGCGGACGCGTGCTCGTGGTGGATCATGCCAAGGCACCGGGCGAAAAGATCCGCATTTCCGGCGGGGGCCGTTGCAATTTCACCAACACAGGGACAAGCGCGAAGAACTTCATCTCCAATAATCCGCATTTCTCCAAGTCAGCCCTTGGTCGCTACACGCAGCACGATTTCATCGCGCTCGTCGAAAGACACGGCATCGCCTGGCACGAGAAGACGCTCGGCCAGCTCTTCTGCGACACTTCGGCGAAACAGATTATTTCGATGCTTCTAGACGAGATGAACCAGGTCGGGTGCGAATTGCGCTTGAGAACTACGCTCGAATCAATCGAGCGCGACGTGAGCGGCTTTGCCGTCACACTCGGTGGCGATCGGGCGGCGAAAATCCGCTGCCGGCATTTCGTCGTCGCCTGCGGCGGCAAGTCGATTCCGAAAATGGGCGCGACCGGTCTTGGCTACCAGATCGCGGACAAATTCGGACTCGCCATCACCGAGACGCGGCCGGCGCTCGTCCCGCTCACCTTCGGCGAGGACGTGCTCGCCGGTTTTAGAGAGATGGCGGGCGTCGCGGCCAACGCGCGCGTGTCCTACGGCAGAACGGCGTTCGAGGAAGCATTGCTCTTCACGCATCGCGGTCTCTCCGGGCCGGTGATCCTGCAAATCTCGTCCTATTGGCGCGAAAAGCAGCCGATCCAAATCGCTTTATTGCCGGGCGACAACGTCCTTGCCTCGCTTGCCTCGGCCAAGCGAGAGAACGGCCGCCGTGCGATCTCGACCGTGCTCAGCGACATCCTGCCCAAACGCCTCGCAGCCCATCTCGCCGAGACCCATGGCTGGACCGGACCAATCGGCGAGGCGAGCGACAGAAAACTCGCCGCCATCGCCGCGACTCTTCAGAACTGGGAAATCTTTCCGATCGGCTCAGAAGGCTACCGCACGGCCGAGGTGACGCTTGGTGGCGTCGACACGGACGGGTTGAATTCGCGGACGATGGAAGCCAAAGCCGTCGACGGGCTCTATTTCATCGGCGAGGTGGTCGATGTCACCGGCTGGCTCGGTGGCTACAATTTCCAGTGGGCGTGGTCGTCCGGCTGGGCGGCGGGCACCGCGATTTCGGAACGGGCGGCATGAACGACGCGCTCACCGAACATCTCGCCATCGCCGTCGGCGGTTCATGCTCAAGGCAGTCATCCCCGCGCGCTCGAGCCGGAGGGTGCCGATGATGGAGGCAGCTTGACTTTCCAAGAATGACGGCTTTCGGGGGAACTATCAGTTAGTTTGAAACGACCGCAACGTCGTCGGAAGCGGTCATGGATGTCGACCGCGCCCTATTGCAGCTATTACATCACCGGCCTCCAGGAACGGCCAGTCCGCTCCCGGCCCCAACCGTGCCATTTGGAAGCGGTTTCCAGAGTCACTTTCAGCAGCATCTGGAGCAGGGCACGATCACCTCAGGCCACCCGCGCCGTAGCTCATCCTGACGGTCGGCCCACCAGGCCATCATCCGAACGCGCTCGTCCCAAGGCTCGCCGCGAGCATTGGCGCGCCGAACGCTGTTTTCCTCCACATGCGCAAGCTGTCGTTCGATGGCACCGGGATGCCAATAGCCACTCTCGTTGAGCATGGAATTGGCACTCGCCCGAAACCCGTGCGGAGTCATTTCTTCCTTGGCGAAGCCCAAACGACGTAGCGCCGCATTCAGCGTGTTTCCGACATCGGACGTAGGACAGAGCGGATCGAGAGAGAGACAAAGGTGCCATGGCCAGTGAGTTGCGGCACGTCCCTGAGAATGGCAACGGCCTGATTCGGCCCTGGCGCGCGATGGGGAAGGCGCATCTTCATCCGGGCTTCCGGAACGGTCCAAATCCCTCGGCCAGATTGAACTCGGACCAATGAGCCGCTCTCAACTCACCAGGCCGGGGAAACAGCAGCGCTGAGAGCTTCAACGCGGCTGTCGTCGTGGCCTGCCCCTCGAAGCGATCGATCGCCCGCACGAGGCCCTAAACGCCCTTGGCTCGGTCAAGGCGGCCCAGGATTTTGTCTGCCGCGCGGTCAGAGCACCACGCAATGCGAATGTTGGATCAGTATCGGCACGCGCGGTGGCAACGGCATAGCGGAACATGCTGCCGATGGTGGAGCGCAGCGTCCGCGCGCTTCGCCTCGCCGTAACGTCTCGAGAATTTCGGGGGCCGTGATCTCGCGAACCGGACGACAACGCCGTGCAGCGTCCAGGATTGTCCAAATAGGAATGTGGTATGAAATGGTTGATATCCACTTCATCAATCTAAATTGCCCAATAAAATCAATTACTTATATAGATAAGTGGCGGAGACGGAGGGATTCGAACCCTCGATAGGGCTTTACAACCCTATAACGGTTTAGCAAACCGCCGCCTTCAGCCTCTCGGCCACGTCTCCGGCGGCTGTTTCTTTGCAGATTCAGCAGTTGAGGTCAATTCCCCCACCCCATCTTTAGCCAACATACGCACAGTTCGACGTCACAAAAAAGTGGCATATCTGTTCTCCATGCGTTCGCGAAGCCGGGCGTCGCGTTGGCTCTGTGCTGCATGCCGGTCCACGAGCGCATGCCAATGGCAGCGCGGCCTCCGGCGTCTTCAGCCTCGCGATTTCGGGTTATGAACGGCGAATTCGGAAAAACGTGTCGCTGCGCTGGGTGCAGAGCCCACTCCTCGTTCGCGGATCCAGTCTGGCGGATGCGCTGCGGCCGGACCCGGCAGCGTCGACAAATTTTGCTGATCGCTCACTCTGCCAGCGAACAGCGCAGTTGCGTGCCCCCCGGGCGTCTCCTCCTCTCGCCGCGATTGCCTTGCTCACGCTTGACGCAATCGTCGGTCAGGCGCCTCCTGACGCTCGGTCTCCAGACCCAAACACGGGAGGTTTTGATGGAGGCAAGGCAGGACAGTTCACGACAACAGATATCGCGTGAGATCGACGGCACCAGATTGCAGGCCTTCGTTGACAAGATGTTGGGTGACGTCGGTGCCGCCATGACCGGTTCGCTGGTCATGCTCGGAGACGAGCTCGGACTCTATCGCGCGATGGCGGAGGCCGGGCCGGTCAATGCCTATGAACTGGCGCGGCTCACCGAAACCAATACGCGGATGGTACAGGAATGGCTCGCGGCGCAGGCCGCCGCAGGCTATGTGAATTTCGATCCGGCCGCTGGAACCTATGCGCTCGATCCCGAACAGGCCATGGTCTTTGCCGACGAGGACGGGCCAGCTTTTCTGGCGAGCGCCTACGACATCGTCGCGGCCGGATATCGCGACGAGCCTCGCGTCCGGGAAGCCTTCAAGACGGGCCGCGGGCTCGGCTGGCACGAGCATCATATGTGCCTGTTCCGCGGGACGGAGCGCTTCTTCAAGACGGGGTACAAGGCCCATCTCGTCTCGGAATGGCTGCCAAGCCTCGACGGGGTTCTGGCGCGGCTTGAAGCCGGCGCGCGCGTCGCCGATGTCGGCTGCGGCCACGGCGCGTCCACCTTGATCATGGCCGAGGCCTTCCCGAAATCGCATTTCTTCGGTTTCGACTATCACATGCCGTCCATTCTCGCGGCGAGGGAGGCCGCGGCCGACGCCGGGATGGCCGACCGCGTCCATTTCGAACGCGCCACCGCGAAGGATTTTACGGGCGGGCCCTATGACCTCGTCTGCTTCTTCGATTGCCTGCACGACATGGGCGACCCCGTCGGCGCGGCGGCCCATGTCAAGAAGGAACTCAAGCGAGATGGCATCTGGATGGTCGTTGAGCCCCAGGCCGGCGATAGCATCGCCGATAATCTGAACCCGGTCGGCCGGATTTACTATGCGGCCTCGACCATGGTGTGCACTCCCGCATCCATGGCGCAGGAAGTTGGGCTCGCGCTCGGCGCGCAAGCTGGCCGGAAGCGCCTAGGCGATGTGATGAAGGAAGGCGGCTTCAACCATGTGAAAGTGGCCGTGGAAACGCCATTCAATATGATCTTCGACGCGCGCGCATAGCGTCCATCGGAATCTGCGTGGCCGCAATCGGAAAGGCAAGTGGGGAGGAGTTCGCCCCCTCCCCGCTCGGATCATTCGCGAACATGGCTGCGCGGTCTGCGATCGGTTGCACGGACGACGAGGCGACAACGCGCTCAGACGCTGCCGATCAGGCCTCCGTCCACCCGCATCACCGTGCCGGTGATGTAGGACGCGCGGTCGCTTGCGAGGAAGGCGATAGCATCGGCATATTCCTCGGGGTTGCCATAGCGTCCCGCCGGTATGGTGCCCATGCTTTCGGCCGCGACCGCGTCGACCGAGCGGTTTTCACGCTTGGCCTTGGCCTCGTCCAGGAAACGGATGCGGTCCGTGGCGATGCGGCCGGGCACGATGATATTCGTCGTGATGCCGTCCCTCGCCACTTCCCGCGCCAGCGTCTTCGACCAGCCGACGAGCGAAAGCCTGAGCGCGTTGGACAGGCCGAGGTTCGGGATCGGCGCGACGACACCCGAAGAGGTGCTCGTGACGATGCGCCCCCATTTGGCGGCACGCATGCCTGGCAGAACCCTGTCCGCCACGCCGATGACCGACACCACCATCATGTCGAAGAACTTGCGCCAGGCGTCGGCGTTCTGCCCGGATACGAGCGTCGGCGGCGGGCCGCCGGTGTAGCTCACCAGGATCTGCACCGGGCCGAAGACCTTCTCCACCGCCGTCACATGAGCGTCGATGGCGGCGATATCGCTGAGATCCCACACGATGCCGTGCGCCTTGCCGCCGACCGCTTCCACGGCTGCGCAAGAGGCCTTGACGGCGGCCGGGTCGATATCCGCGATCGCCACCAGGGCTCCCTCGCGCGCCAGCGCGACGGCGCTCGCGCGGCCAAGCCCACCACCGCCGCCCAGCACAAGCGCCGGGCGCCCTTTGATACCAAGATCCATACCATTCTCCTATGGCTCAGGCGACAGCTGCGCGCTTGTCCTTGGCGGCGAGACGGGTCAGCAGATACTCGACCTCGGCCTTTGCCGTGGCGGACATGCCGCCGGCGGGCGCGCGCTGCGCGTCGGAGGCGATGAGGCCGCGGCGTGCCATCAGATATTTGCGGATCGCCAGGCCGACGCCTGGTTGCTGCTCATAGCGCAGAAGCGGCAGATGCGCGTCGAACAGATCATGCGCCGCGTCACGCTCCCCGGCCGCCGTCAAACGCACGAGATCAGCCAGCATGTCCGGGAACGCATAGCCGGTCATGGCGCCGTCGGCACCGCGCTCGGTCTCGAAATCGAGGAACATGCCGCCGTTGCCGCAAAGAATGGAGACATGGCGCAACGAACCCTCGGCCTCCCACTTCCGCAGTGTCGAGATCTTCTCCAGGCCAGGCCAATCCTCGTGCTTCAGCATCACGCAGGACGGGTTGTCCGTGATGATCCGGCGGATGACACCCGGCGTCATCACGACCGTGAAGGTCAGCGGAAAATCCTGGATACAGAAGGGGATGTCCGCGCCGATCGCCTCGACGGCCTGGCTGTAGTAGGTGACGATCTGGTCGTCAGTGCGCAGGGTATTGGGCGGAGCGATCATAACGCCGGCCGCGCCCGCATCCATCGCGGCGAGGCTCAGCCTCCGCATGGCCGCGAAGCCCGGCGCGGAAACGCCGACGATCACCGGCAACTGGGGCGCGCGCTTGATAAAGCGCATGGCGACGTCGATCGCCTCGGCGCCATCGAGCTTGGGTGCCTCGCCCATCACGCCAAGCACGGTCATGCCCGTGCTGCCGCATTCCACATAGAAATCCGTCAGCTTGTCGATCGAATTGAAATCGATCGCCCCGTCGGGGCTGAACGGGGTCGGCGCGATGGGGAAGAGTCCCTTTGCGGATGCCTCGAGTGCCATGGTGGGTGTCTCCTTGTCTGACTTGCTGGATACACAACGTCATCGATCGGAGGAACCGCAAGACTTCCGTATTCAAATGACGGAATTTCCGTCATATCTCCCCTCTCCCGGCGCGCGGGATGTTGACCACGGGGCTACCATGAACATTCGCTTTCTCCGCACGTTCTGCGTTGTCGCGGACAAAGGCTCGCTGGCGGCGGCGGCGCGCCATCTCGGACTGGCAAATGCCTCGGTGGCAGAACAGATCCGCGCGCTTGAGAAAGCCCTCGACGCGACTTTGACGGTGCGCCGTGGCCAAGGCATCGCTTTGACGGACGCTGGCCAGGCCGTGCTCGGCAGCGCGCGGCAGATCGTCGCCCAGGCCGACGACCTCCATCAGGTCGCGCAGGCCGGTTCGCTGCGTGGACGGCTACGCGTTGGGGCTATCTCGACAGCGCTGATCTCGCTGATGCCGCGCGCCCTGCAACGCCTCGCGGAAGAGCATCCCGACATCGAAATGAAGGTGGTTCCGGGCACATCTGCGGGGCTCCTCACGATGCTCGACTACGGCGAGATCGACTGCGCCTTGGCGGTGCGTCCGCCCTTCAAGCTCCCGAAGACGCTCTCATGGCGGAGCGTGCGCAACGAGCCGCTGGTGTTCGTCGCACCGCCGAGCGATCCTGGTCTGAGCATTGCCGCCCGCCTGCGCGGCGCGCCCTTCATCCGCATGGATCGCAACGCCTGGACCGGGCAGATCGTCAGCAGGTTTCTCGCGGACCGGAAACTCGACTTGCCCGAACTCTTCGAGCTCGACGCGCCGGAGACCATCGTCATCCTGGCGGCGGAGGGTCTCGGCGTCTCCCTGCTGCCCGATTGGGGCATCGTACCGCCTGTCGGCCGCGCGCTCGATATCAGCCCCGTCGACGATGGCCGCTACGGACGAGAGGTCGGCATCATCGGCCGCCGTGGCCCGGCCGAGGCACTTATCGGCGCATTTGGCACGTTGCTGCGCGAGCCCGAGCCCCCGATTCCGTGAGGGCCCCGCCCCCGTGACAGCCCCTGGACGCCGCCCCCGCCGTCTTCTCCTCGCGACAAAAAAATGGCGGCCGCGCTGTGCGTGGCCGCCGGAAGTCAGGGAGGAAATCGGAAGGATCAGAGCTTCGCGAACCCCGAGCCGCCGACGCGGCGGCCACTGTCATGGGCGAAGAGCGAGAAGTCACTCAGGTCGCAAGTTACTGTCACGACGTCTCCGAGGCCAAGGTCGGTGTACCCTGGAAGCGCAGCCATGACCTTGTCACCGTGGCGGCCTTCGTCGTCATGGGCGGTCTGCACGCCATCGAGCGCAACTGACACGAGAGACTCGGCACCGATATGCTCGATGAGGGCGACCCGCCCCGTCAGGGAAGCGCCGTTGGCCGGCCCGGCGCCGGCCTGCAGCTTCAACGTTCCGGGGCGCACGCCCAACCAGACCCTGGTCCCGTTCCCGGCAGGCAGTTCCGCGCTGTCCGGCACAGGCAGAAGCGCCGAACCGATCCGGATCGCCCTCCCGTCGACGGCGCCCTCGATCAGGTTCATGGGCGGGGTGCCGATGAAGCGCGCAACGTAAGTGTTGGCCGGGCGCTCGTAGATCTCACGCGGCGTACCGAACTGCTGCAGCTTGCCGTCACGCAAGAGGGCGATGCGCGTGCCCATGGTCATCGCCTCGATCTGATCGTGCGTGACATAGATAAAATTACCGCCGACATCGCGGTGAAGCTGCGTGATCTCGGCGCGCATGGCGGTGCGCAGCTTGGCATCGAGGTTCGACAATGGCTCGTCCATGAGGAAGGCCGACGGCTGGCGCACCATCGCGCGCCCGAGCGCGACGCGCTGCCGCTGCCCGCCAGACAACGTGCGCGGATAACGATCGAGCATCTTGGTCAGGGCCAGCATATCGGCCGTGCGCTCCACCTTCTCGCGCACCTCCGGTGAGTTCTCGATGCGGCGCTTGAAGTATCCGCCGACGACCGGCAGGTGATACCACCAGCGGAACTGCCGCATGATCAGTGGAAACGCGATGTTTCGGCGCACCGTCATATGCGGATAGAGCGCGTAGGACTGGAACACGAAGGCCATGTCGCGCTCACTCGGCGGCAATTCATCGACCCGCCGCCCGCCCAGATGAATGCTGCCGCCACTGACCGTCTCAAGCCCGGCGATCATGCGCAGGATCGTGGATTTGCCGCAGCCGGAAGGTCCCAGCAGGACGAGGAATTCGTTGTCGCCGACATCGATATCGACACCATCGATCACCTTCACATCCTGGAAGGACTTGGTGACGTTGTTCAACTTGAGCGACATGCGCGTCCCCTTGGAGAATACTGCCCGTTCGTGATTGTCATGGTGTCGGTCAACCCTTGACACCACCGGACGTCATGCCGGCAACCACGTAGCGCTGGACGAAAAGATAGAAGACAACGGCTGGGACCGTGTAGATGAAGCCGACCGCCATCACCGTATGGACCGGCGTGCTGAGCTCACCGATGAAGCTCGCGAGGCCGACGGATGCGGTGCGCCACCGATCGTCGCTGATGAAAGTCTGCGCGAAGACATATTCGTTCCAGCCGTGGAAGAAGGCGATGACGGCGGCGGCCGCCAAGGTCGGTGCGATCAGCGGTACGACGACAGCAAGCACGATGCCGATGCGCGAGCAGCCGTCGATGCGCGCCGCCTCCTCGATCTCGTAGGGAACGGCATCGATGGCACCCTTCAGGATCCAGGTGACGACCGGAACGGTGAAGGCCGTGTTTGCCAGGATCAACCCGAGCAAGGTGTTGAGCAGGGACAGCTGCGTGAAGATGTCATAGAGCGGCACCACCAGCATCGCTTCCGGCAGCATCTGTGTCAGGAACAGAGCGAAGCCGAACAGGAGCTTGCCCTTGAAATCCATGCGCGCGAGCGCATAGGCCGGCAGAATGGCGAGGACGATGCTGAGCGCCGTGGTGCCCACGGCCACGATGATGCTGTTGAACAGCCAGTGCCTGAGTGATGTGCCGCTCCAGGCCTCGATATAGGTCGGCAGCTGCGCGAGAGAGGGCCACAGCTGCGGCCGATCGGCGAAGAGCTGGTCGGACGGCGTCAGCGAGGTGACGAACATCCAGTACAGCGGGAAGACGGCCACACCCAGAACAGCAAGGACCGCCGCGGCATGGAAGGGATGAAAACGCGCCATGCTGGTGCTCACCGCTTTCCGGTCGCAGCTTCGGTGCGCTGCGAAACCCAGAAATAGACGACGGTCACGAGAACCGCGATGACGAGACCGATCACGCCGACCGCCGCGGCCTTGCCGAGATCGAGATAGACGAAGGCGCGCCGGTAGAGATCGATGACGAGCGTATTGGTCTCACCAAGGGGGCCGCCTTGCGTCATCAGCCAGATCACGTCGAAGCGCCGGAGCGACCAGACCGTGATAAGGAGCGTCAGCAGGGTCACCGTGGGACGGATCGTCGGCCAGACCACGGCCTTGAAAACGCTGAAGCGATCGGCGCCATCGATGACGGCCGCTTCGCGCAATTCCGACGGAACGCCCTGAAGCGCGGCCAGGATGACCACCGCCGAGAAGGGAAAGATTTGCCAGAGCGTGGTGATCAGGATCGCCGGCAGGGCCATCGACGGCTCGTCCAGCCAGTTCACGCCCCCCGAGGAGAAGCCGAAAAACTGCGCCAGCCGGCTGAAGAGGCCGTATTGCGCATTGTACATCCAGGTAAAGATCAGCGCGGCCGCCACCGGCGGCGCAGCCCACGGCACGGTGACCAGCGCCCGCGCGAGCCCTCGCCCACGGAACGGACGATCAAGCAGGAGCGCGGCCATCAGGCCGAGGAAGATGGATCCCACGACGCAGATGAGGGTGTAGACCACCGTCACCCGCAGTGACTGGGCGAATTCCGGATCCGTGAGCAATTCCCGGTAGTTGTCAGCGCCCACGAAGGTGCTGTTGCCCGGATTGAGCAATGACGTCGAGGTCACGCTCAGGAAGAATTGCTGCACGAGCGGGTAGAACTGGAACGCCAGCAGGTACAGCGTGACCGGCGCGATGAAGACCATCGGCAGCCATCGGCTCGGATCCGTTTTGCGGGCGGCAATCGCCGTATCGTGCGAGGGCGGTCTGGTCATGGCGCAAATCCGGGTACGGGATGGTGAGAGGCGGCGGCACACAAGGCGCCGCCGCCATCCAGGACAATTGCAATCGGTGA
This sequence comes from Hyphomicrobiales bacterium, assembly GCA_930633525.1. Lineage (NCBI taxonomy): Bacteria > Pseudomonadati > Pseudomonadota > Alphaproteobacteria > Hyphomicrobiales > Hyphomicrobiales bacterium. The sequence continues at coordinate 1,490,855 of CAKNFP010000001.1, read as the reverse complement.
TGAACCGGAGCGGCCCTCCCCCCCTTCAGGAGGACCGACCTCGGGACGACCGTGACTTACTGGCCGAGCACGCGGGTCTGCACGAGGCGCTGCGCCTCGTCCATCGCCACCTGAGGGGCGACGCCGCCCTGCAGAACCTTGAGGAGCTGCTGCACGACGATCTGCTGGATCTCGGGTGACTTGACCTCAAGCCCCTGCGGCAGAGCCGGAACGCTATAAGGCGTCTGGTCGTCATAGGCCTTCAGCCAAGGCATCGCCTTGAGTTCCTCCGGCGTGCGCTCGACGATCGTGGCGACGTTGACCGCCCCGAGCAGGGTCTGCAGCTCCTGCTGATTCTTGGGCTCCAGCATCCACCGCAGGAACTTCGCCGCAGCGTCCTTCACCTTCGTGTTGGCGTTGATGGTGATGGGCGCGAGGATCATCCCCTGCTCGCGATGCGGAAAGGGGGAATGCGCCGCGCTGATGGGATGCGCCTTGCCCTGGGAGGTCAGGATCGTGGCCACACCACCATTGTCGACGACGGTCGCGATCTTGCCTTCCCAGAACATGCGGCGATAGGTGGCCGCATCCGTGCCCTTTGGCGTGATGCCGGCATCATAGACCTGCTTGTAGGCAGCGACGCCCGCGACGACTTCCGGGCTGTTGAAGGTCGGCGTGCCGTCGGGCTTCGACCAGCGGCCACCAAAGCCATAGACGAAATTGGTAATATCATACCATACACCGCCGCGCTCGGCCATGGTGGCGCGATAGGCGAAGCCGTAGTTGCCGTCCTTGGTCGCGGCCTTGGCGGCGGCGAGGAACTCGTCGAAGGTCTTCGGCGGTTTGCCATCCGGAAGCAGCGCCGCGTTGTAGATCATCGCGTAATTCGCGGTATCGAAGGCGACGCCATAGCGCTTGCCGTTGATCTTCAGATAGCTGTCGGCGCTGGTGAATTTATAGTCGGCGTCATTGATCACGCCATCCCATGAGAGCACGGAATTGGAGGCGGCCGCAGCGTAGAACTCGGGCAGATCGAAGCGGATGAGATCCGGGCCGCCCTTGCCGCCGAGTTGGGTGAAGATGGTGGAGGCGAAGGACGAGAAGGGAATGGTGACCGGCTTGACTTCGATGTCCGGGTTCGCCGCGTTGAACTTCTCAACCCACGCTTTCAGCCTGTCCCCCCGACCGACTTCAGCGAAATGCGAGGCCGCGAAGGTGACCACGGTCTTTCCCGACTGCGCATAGGCGCCCGTCGCAGCAAAAAGCATCGTCCCCGCGACCGCGGTTGCAAAAGACCCAGACAATATTTTGCGCATTTTCATGGACGTCATCTCCCGAGATGTTCTTCTAGTGGTGAAATCTAACGGTCAGTACGAAATATTATTATTATGAATGCCCCCATGCGGCGGCGACATCATCCCTACTTGCGCCGGAAGACCGGCTGGCGCTTTTCCTTGAACGCGGCCCGCCCCTCGGCGGCGTCCTCCGTGGCGAAGCAGATGGTCTGGAGATCGCGTTCATAGGCGATGGCCTGCGTGATCGGCAGCGCATGCGCGGCCGCCAGATTCATCTTCGCGGTCTCGGCGGCCACCGGCGCCCGGCTGGCGATGATCGCCGCCAGTTCCTGAGCGCGTGCCAGCAACGCGTCCTGCGGCACGACTTCGCTGACAAGCCCCCAGGCGAGAGCCTTGGCCGCGTCGATCGGATCGCCCGTGAGGATCATCATGGCCGCATTGGACGAACCGATGCTGTGCGAAAGGAAGGCAGCAACGCCGCCACCGCCGATCCACCCGAGTTTGATCTCCGGCGCGCCGAATTGCGCGTTGTCGGAGGCAATGCGGATATCGCAGCTCATGGCCGTCTCAAGCCCACCGCCGAAGGCATAGCCGTTCACCGCGGCGATCGACGGCTTGCGCAGATTGCGGATGGCGTCGCAATAGTCCTCGCGGTTGCGGAAGTTCCACGCGGTGTCGTAGCGATCGAGTTCGCGGATGTCCGAGCCGCAGGAGAAGGACTTCGGTCCGGCGCCCGTAAGCACGACGCAGCGAATGGCGTCGTCGTCATTGCAGCGCTTGACGGCGGCAACCAGGGCCGAAGCCATCTCCGGCGTCACCGCATTGAGCTTCGCCGGGCGATTCAGGGTGATCGTGGCAACAAAGCCGTCGATCGTGAAGCCGATTTCTTCTATCATCGTTCAATCCTGCAAAGTCTAGCGCTCGCCGCCCTTCCGGCGGCTCTGGGCATATCGATCCTGGAGACGGGCAAGGACATCTCGATGCGAACAGCGCCCGGCAAGGGCCTCGCGCAGCATCTCGGAAGCGTCCGTCTGGAAGGCGATGTAGCCGTCATGGCGCGGGCGGACATAGGCTGCCTCCAGCGTCTCGGCCGTATTGTTGTAGAACCCGCCCCAGCGGTCATTGACACCGGCGTCGTGCCAGGCATCGCGCCGGCTCGGCTGGCCATCGTGATCGGGAATGAAGCCACGCTGGGCTTCGGCACTCAGCAGCCAACGCAAATGGTCGAGCAACTGCGGGGTGATTGCGCAGCGCCGCGACAGACCGATGCCGGTGCCGCCCAGCGTCGAGCCCGGACGCCCGCCTGCTGTCCCACGCGGGGCATTGGCAAAGGTGATCGGCCTGCCCTGCCCCGCGGCAGGCGCGGCGTAGTTGACGTAGCCGTAGACGAGCGGGCACAGCGCCACGTCCTCGTGACGCGCCATATGCTCGAGGATGCCGATCGGGTTCTTCGCGCGCGTTGCCTCCGGCATCCGGCCATCGAGTTCAGCCATGATGGCGAGCCCGTCGAGGCCGACCGCCTCGGACACCAGGACATCTGCATCCGCGACGGCGGGCGGCTCCCCAAGCGACGCGGCAATCGAGAGGAAGCTGAGGCAGGCGTGCGGACCGGCGAGCGAGAGCACGACCGGCTTGCGCTGAGAAAGATCCAGAACGTCCTGCCAGGTTCGGGGAACCTCCTGGTCGAGGAGATCGGCACGCAGTGCCATCACCTGGGTCGCGGCATCGAGGGGCAACGCCCAATGCACGCCGCCGAAACGGTAGCTGGCGAGACTTGGGCCAATGCTGTCGCGTGCCCAGGCGGCGAGATCATCAGCCTTGAACACCTCCTCCAGCGGACGCAGACACCCCCGCGTCACCGCCTCACCCACATGGGGATGATCCATCACAACGAGGTCATAGCGCGCGCAGAGGTCCTCGATGGGATGCTCCTCGAAGCCTTCCAGCGGCTGCTTGTCCCAGTCGATGGCGAGGCCATCCCTGGCCTCGTCGAGCCCGGCGGCCGCCGCGGCAAGCGCGTTGTAGCCGCGGGGATGGTCCCATGTGAGGGCGCGGTAGCGCATCACGCGATCTCCGCCTCGCCGACCACGCCGGAACCCACGAGTTCGTCGATCTTCTCGGGGGAAAAGCCGGCTTCCGTCAGGACCTCGCGCGTATGTTCACCGGCCAGCGGCGCGCCGCGCTCGACGCTCGACGGGGTCTTCGAGAACTTGATCGGGAAGCCCGGAGTGGTGACACGGCCCTCGGTCGGGTGATCATAGGTGACGAAGGTGCCGTTATGGGCGATCTGCGGATCTTTCAGCAAATCCTCGTAGCCATAAACCGGCCCGCACCAGATGTCGTTGGCGCGAAACATGTCCAGCCATTCGGCACTGGTGCGCTCCATCAGTTTCGCGCGGGTCTTGGCGAAGATTTCATCGCGGCGCGCCCAGCTGTCGACTTCGTCGTTCATATCCAGGAAGGACGGTTCGCCGATCAACTCGCCAAGACGCTTCAGGGGCGGGAAGGCAAGGATGATGAAGCCATCGCTCGTCGCGAAGGCACCGTAGGGCGAACGGATATAGACATGGGCATGCGGCTCGCTGGAGCGCTTCTGGGGCTTGCCGGCAACCGTATAGACCGACAATTCCTGCATCTGCAGGGTCGTGATGGCGTCCAGCATATTGACCTGAACGAGCTGCCCCTCCCCCGTGCGTTCGCGGTGGAGAAGCGCGGCGAGCACGCCCTCGAAGGCCGTGTAAGCCGTGACGGCGTCGACGAGATACTGGCCGGCAGGCGTCGGCGCCTCGCCCTCCCGCCCGGCAGACAGCATCGCCCCCGAGAGCCCCTGAAGGATGAGGTCCTGTCCAGGATGATTGATATAAGGCCCGCTCTCGCCATAACCGGACATGGAGACATAGACGAGGCTCGGATTGATCGCCGAGAGGGTCTCGTAGTCGACACCGAGACGTTTGGCGACGCCCGGACGGTAATTCTGCAGAAAGACATCCGCCGTTTTGACGAGATCGAGCAGCAGCGCCTTGCCCGCCGGGTCTTTCAGATTGACCGACAACGAGCGCTTGTTGCGGTTCAGCGACAAGAACGAGACATTGATGCGATTGCCGCCGGCGCCCCCAGCGGAGACATGGCGCTGCCACTCGCCGGTAACCGGCTCCACCTTGACCACATCAGCCCCGAGGTCGCCAAGGCGTTGCGCCGCGAGAGGGCCCGCCATGGCAATCGAGCAATCGAGAACGCGGTATCCGCTGAGTACGTTACGCTTGCTTGTCATAACCTGATCTATCCTGTGGTGCAGTCGAGGGCAGCGGTCGCCTTACGGCACCCGCCACGATCATGGATGCGCCCGCATTCCACGGCGGCCATGAGCCCCGCGAAGACCGGCACGGGCGGCCCACAGCATCCGGCATCCGTGCTGAGCCGGTCGCTGGCCGCGGGCATTCAAGTCGTTGACCGGAGCGATCTCTTCTGAACCGGATCGCTCCATCGGGGCGGCGCTGCCGCCCCTTTACCGTCATCAGTTCGCCGCGATGAAATTGCGGTTCCAGGTCGGGCTGATGAGCACTTCGTTGACGCAGACCCGCGGCGGCATCTCAGCCACCACGCGGATCATCTGCCCAACATCGTCAGGGCTCAGAAGCCGCGCCAGCTCCTCCGGCGAGGGTGGCACAGCACGTTTCATGATGTGGTCCGTCGCGACCTCGCCCGGCATGATGACGCTGGAGCGAATGCCGTTGCCGCATTCTTCCATATTGAGGGAATGGCTGAGCGCCACCACTGCCTGCTTGGCCGCATTGTAACCCGGGCCACCGAGCAGCACCGGATGCCGGCCGACCCAGGACGATACGATGATGACAAGCCCGTCCCGCCGTGCCCGCATGCCGGGAAGAACGGACTGGATGGCGTACATCGTTCCGTTCAGATTGACATTGATCAGCGTCGTCCACGCAGTCGGGTCGAGTGTCGCGAAGCTACGGTCAGGAACATTGACGCCAGCACTGGCGACGAGGATATCGATGCCGCCATGCGCGGCAGCAATCCTGTCGGCGACTTCGCGAACGCTGCCTTCATGGGCGACATCGACGACAGCAGCCTCACCCGCGCCACCCGCGGCAACGATGCCCGCGACAACATCGGCAAGTGCTGCCTCACGGCGACCTGAAACGACGACATACGCGCCGGCGGCGGCAAGCGCCCTGGCACCGGCCGCGCCAATGCCACTCCCGCCTCCCGTGATCCAGGCAATCCGGCCCGTCAGCCCACCCATAGCCAGCGCTTCCGTTCCCTTTTTGCGATGCTGTCACCCATGCCGGGCGACAGACACGCGTCCATTTGTTACCGCTAACGTTAGCGATAACATGACCGGCGAAATGGATGCAAGCCGACTCGCGAGAAATATGTTAGCGCTAACGCCATCGTTCATCACCGATGCTACGAAAGGTGACGTGGGACACGGGTGAAAGTTGCCTTGCGGGGAGATAGGCTGCGGGCATCAGGTCTGACATTGGCATGGACGATTGCCATTTGTGCCAGGATCGTCGAGGAGAAACGAACGCCCCATGCCGAGGGACAAAGTGCCAACGAAAACAAGGACCCCGCGCCGCCGTTCCGCCACTTCGGCCGTCACGATGGCGGATGTCGCGGCCGCCGCAGGCGTATCGACGCAGACCGTGTCCCGCGCGCTCCGCGATTCGTCGAGCGTCAGTGGCGAGACGCTGCAGCGGATCGAGGAGGCCGTCCGCAAGACGCATTACGTGCAGAATTTCTCGGCGAGCCATCTGGCATCCAACCGGAGCATGACCGTCGCGGCGATCATCCCGGCCATATCGACCTCGATCTTTGCCGAGACGATCCAGGGCCTGTCGGACGTGCTTCTGCCGGAAGGCTACCAGGTTTTCCTCGGCCACACGGACTATGTCGCCGCCCGGGAGGAAGCCCTTATCCGCAGCCTGAGCGGCCGGCGGCCGGACGGCTTCTTCATCATCGGCACACACCATACGCGTGACGCGACGCATATTCTCAAGCGCGCCGGCGTGCCAGTCGTCGAGAGCTGGGGCCTGACGCCCCGCCCGATCGATCTCGTGGTCGGCTTCTCCAACCATGCGGCGATGAAAGCGGTGGTGAACCACCTCGCGGATCGCGGCTACCAGCGGCTCACCTTCGCGGGCGTCATGAAGCCCGGCGACCATCGCGCCAAGGACCGCCTCAAGGGCTTTCTCGACGCCCATGGCGAGCGCTTTCCGGGCGTGGAGCCACAGGTGACGACAGCTACCAGCAATTCGATGATCATGGCCACGGGCGCCGAGCTGCTAGACCTCGTCCGCTCCAGTTATCCAAAGACCGACGCTATCGTCTTCACCAGCGACGTCCTCGCCTCCGGCGCGGCGTTCCGCTGTAACGACCTGGGGGTCCGGGTGCCGGAAGACCTCGCGATCACCGGCTTCGGCAACTACGATATCGCGGGGCATCTCCGTCCGAGCCTGACGACAGTCGCCATCGCGACCCGCAGGATTGGCATGCTTTCGGCCGAACTGCTGCTCGCCCGGATGCAGGACAAGCCCATTCCCGAACGGGTGGTCGATATCGGCTTTGAACTGCTGGTCCGCGACAGTTCGTGACAGCAGGCCGGCGCAGACGCGTGGCGAATGCCCCTATGCCGGATGCAGGTCGTGGTATTCAGCGCTCTGCGTGAACCCTACCAGCAGGGCAGCGCGATCAATGGCACCGTCTTCGAGGGCCTCAACCCAAAAGGCGTAGCCGCCGACATCCGGAGCGCGATTGAAATAGGTATTGTAGAGCAGTTCGACGAAGCCGCCGTCGCTGACATCGCCATGATCTGATTTGAATTCGGCGCTCGCCAGGAAAGTCGCGGCGACGTCATCGAGCAGTAGACCGGACTCGATGCCAGTTCTCCAGAAATCAAGGCCCGGCGCATCGGGCAAGCGACCAAGTATATCGTAGAGCGGCGCAACGGAAGCTGCCACCACATCATTTCCCGAGACCGCCCCGATGACCGAGCCGCCGGCGCCATCGCCCGTGACTGTGAAAATCGGCGCGTCAAGCGGCTCGCCCACCTTGATCGCCGCGACAGCCTCGCCGTCGCTGAAGACGAAGATCTCCCCCGTGTTATGCGCGTAGGAGACGTTGACCCCGGCGGCCACGAGATCGTTGAAACCGAGCGTGTCGCCAAAGGTGAAATCGGTGAAGGTGATGCCGTTCATCTGGGCCGTGAGGCCCTGGACAAGATCATCGCCCGGTCCGCCGGTTATGCTGTCCGCGCCGCCATTGGGGCGGATATCGTCGTCATGGATCGTACCTTGCAACGTCTCCGTCAGATCCGTCGCCGTGATCAGATAGCGCGCGTCCTCGGCAAGCCTGAAAATGGTGATGCCTGTGGCGAGCGTGTCCGGTGCGTAATTCGCATAGTGCTCGCCGATGGACTCGAAGCCGGGCGTGAACGAGTCATTGTCGTAGACGAGAATCTGGCCTTCAGGCCCGACGCCCTTGATCACGGTGGTCGTGTGGCCGCCCCCGCCCGGCCAAGCCATGCGAACGATGTCTCCCGGCTTGACGAGCGTCGACCAGTCCAGGACCGGCTCCCCCTGATCGCCGCGGTAGGCCACCCGCCAGAAACCGCCGTCGACATTCTCGCTCGGGTTGAGATTAAATGCGGTATCGGGCAACGCCGCGCCGACCGAGGCAGCAATCGCCTTGCCGATGTTGAAGCAATCGTTGGTATTCGGGATGTTATAATAGACCTTGGCATAAGCCTCTGCCATCGCGACAATATCGTCGGCAGTCGGCGCACGTCCCGAGACCGGCGGAGGTATCAGGTCCGGGTTGACGATGATCGGCTTATAACTAGCATATTCAACCGCGTTTCCGTTGTCGTCGTAAGCGATCGGCACGAGAATGGTGGCATTGGCACCGATGACATTGCCCGCTTTCAGTTCCACCGACGACAACTGATCGGCGGTGATCCTGGTGATGTTGTTGTCGCCTGCCCCGATCGACGTGCCATTCACCAGCCACTCATTCACGCTCGGATCCTTCGGATCCCAGAACGAGAAGCGGTCTTCGATCCAGGTTTCCTGGCCGGTGTAATAGATATAGAATTCCTTGTAGCCGCTGAAGTCGCTGCCGAACGCCTGGGTCAGCGCGTCTTCCAGCGTGATCGTTTCGCCGGGCGTGACGCGCAGCGCGATCGGCAAGGTCGGGAAGAGGTCGGGCGCGGCAATTTCCGGCGGCACCACGGACGAAGGGACATAGCCTTCAAGCAGGGTCCCGCCGCCGGAGAGCGGAGCAAGTTCAAACTTGCCTGGCCCGGAAACGCCCGAGAAGGTCATCTGGCCGACGACCACGCCGTTCTCTTCGATCTGCAAGACACCCGTCTTGGAATCGAAATGGAATTGATTGGCGGTCAATTCGGGAAGATCGATCTTGTTGCCACTGGCAAAAGCCGCGATCTCCGCATGAAAGCTTGCCAGATCCTGGACAACGAGTGTCCCGCCGGCCTTGAAAGTGATCTGCTGGGTGGCGGGAACAGCACCGTTGACAGTAATCAGTCCGCCATCGCCAAGGACAATGCGGCCGGTCCCGTCGATGACCAAGTTCTCGCCAAGAACCACATGGCCCGCGCCAACCGCTGAAAGCAGCTTGTTGTTGACGAAAGTGCCTTCCCCAAGGATCGAGATCGCCGCAACCTCGCCGCTGGTGACAATACCAGTATTCGTGAAGCTTGCGCCGTCGACGATATCGACTGTCAGCGCGCCGCCCTTCGCGTAAGGCGAAAGAGCACCCGCCAGCGATACGTCACCATGGACCTCGAGCCGGGCGAAAGCGGTCTGGCCATAGTTCATGATGACCGTTCCGGCGGCGAAGATCGTCGCATCCGCCGTCAATGTCGCGGGAGCATTCCGGTCAGTCGAGCCGAGGACGATGGTAATGTCCTGGAGCGTGATAGCCCCGACCTGTGGATTTCCACTCGCGATGACGACCGTGTCACCGGGTTGCGGCAGACCGTTCTCTCCGGTTCCCTCAGCCTTCCAGTTCGACTGATCGGACCAGTTGCCCGTGCCCCCGTTCCACACCCAGGTCACCATAGTGTTCCCCTCAGTTGTCGCGGTCATCGGCCGCCCGACATCGCCGGCTGCGGACACGAACTATGAATTTCAGCAGTCAAGAATACAAGGGATTCGTGTATTAATCCGGGCTATCGTGGTGAAAAGGGCTACCCCGCATGGTTGATGGGAATACAGATCTCTGTGGGGAGGGCTTTCTACTCACGATCGCGACGCATGCACGGCGACCTGGACCGCAGGCTCATCGAACATCGGCCGGCATGAACATGTTCCCACTGACTCGCTGAAAAGCGCGCAGGAACATGTCCAGTGCAGAAGAGCGGCTAGGCGCTCAGTTGGCCGCGAAGCAATAGAGCAGCCCTGCCCCGCCCGTCGTCTTCAAGGCATCCTGGCCGCAACCACGGGAGGGATGCGACGAATTCCAGGACTTTGCAGGAGGTTCCTCGTTGAGCCCCATACGATCATGATGGCCGACCATCGCAGCGCCATCGGCGCCGCCCTTCGTCCAGTTGCCACAGGTCATGTCGCTCCCGGCCGCGAAGGCCGTGCCGTCCGGCTGGGAGCCCGTGAGCACGTCATGAATATTCGGCGTGTCGCCGCGTCCGTTGACGACCGCGCCCTTTTCGGTGAGAGCGGTCTGCTTCGTGAGGTTGTTGCTACCGCCATGAAGATCCGCGACATCCTTGGCAACGACGACGCCCTTGATGTTCTGCCATGGCCCCCGGCCGATGCGATCGCGGGCATTGACCGCCGCCGCGCCGTTCACAGCCTGGGTCGAGAGATACGCCCGCCAGGTCTTGGACCCCGCTCCCACGGTCTGGGCCAGCGTCTGACAAAGGCGGTCGGCGCCATCGAGCCCGCCCAGATTCGCGCCCTGACCGGGGCCCGCGCTTGTCACGAAAAACGTCATATCCGCCTGCTGCGCCTCGGCGGCGCCGAAAGCCCCAATCAGCAGGCCGCAAGCCAGAGCCGATGTCCGTATGATACCCATCCCGATCTCCCTGATAGCGCTCAATTTCTTCATTCATGATGCGCGGGTTGATTTAGAGGAGAGAACGCTCTCCCGAGTCCCATCACATTTTCTTGTATGGGACGCTAATCCAGACGAGCGCGCCGTCTGGACTTTGCCTTGCCGCGGGGGATGGGGGCTCGCCTGCCCTGCACAGGACGAGGTCGGGACCCTCGCCGCGAAATGCCCGATCGCCCCGCCTTCCAACCAGCACGTAGCCGCCCCGAGTTCGAAGACGTTGACTTTGGCAGCGTGCGGTGTGGGCGCTTGACGAGCCGGCGATATGCCGGGCCTTCGCGGCAGGCGCGTGCGCCTTCACCACCGACCGTGCAGCTTTTGCGATCGTGCTACGGCCTCGAGTTGCGCGCGTCAGATCAACGTCTCGTCCGTCGTGAAGGCGATGGTGAGCCAGCGCTGTGGCCCGCCGCCGCCGACCTTGTCCCCGATCTCCCTGCGAATCTCATCCAACATGCCGATGGTGCCGACCGGAAAATCCTTCGGCACGACGATGTGGATTTCGACAAACAGCGCCCGCCCGATCTTCGCGACATAGCTCGAATAGGTGGTGAACCCATTGCGCGCGACGACATCCGCGACGATCCCCCGGACCTTCTCGTCGAGACCCGTGGGCGCGATCTGAAAAATGCTGCTGAGCGCGCTCCGGATAATCTTGACCGGCACAAAGATCAGGCAAGCTGTCAGCACCGCCAGAACAAACGGATCGATATACGGGATGAAGGGCGAAAACCGTGTTCCCTCAATCGCCAGCGCCGTCACAAAGGCGACAAGCAGTGCCAATGTGATAAGCCCTGACATCAGCCAGCTCTGGGTGTCGATGCGGATGAATTCCGATCGGAGCTTCCTGTTCTTGCGATGCTCGATAAACACCATGGTGAAACAGGCGACCGCCACGATGACCGCGTAGACCAGCGCGAGATCGAAATTGAGCACGCGCCCGCCCGCCAGGATATCGCCGACGGCATTCAAGAAGGCGTAGAAGCACAGCAGCATGAGGACGCCGCCGTTGAAGGCCAGGACCATGGGTTCGATGTGCCAATAGCCGAACTGGAAGCGCCGGCTTGTCTCGCGGCTGATGAGACGCATGGTGCCGAGGGAAAGCAGCGACATCGCCGCATCGATAGCGGAGAAGACACCATCGAAGAGGATCGACATCGATCCGGATAGGAGGCCGAACAACACGCCGACCGAGGCGACGACGAGCGTCACGACGATCGACATGCGCATGAGCCGTTGTTCGGCGGTCGTGTCGATTGGGGTCGCCATGGTCAGCCTTTTTCGGTCTTCGCTGGGAGGTATCTACCATAGCGGCGTGAGGGCCGCATGCGCGACAGCTTGACCGGTGGCCGTGCCTCCGGCAGGAAGCAGCGACGGATGGCGACAGGAACCAGCGCTCGAAACATTTGCGCCTGGAATGTGTGAAATGGCGATCGAACTCGACCTGCGCGGCCTGAAATGCCCCCTGCCCGTGCTGCACACACGCAAGGCCCTGCAGCAGGCAGCCGTCGGCGCAGAGCTCGTGGTGTCCTGCACCGACCCCATGGCCGCGATCGACATCCCGCATCTGCTGCAACAGCGCGGCGATCGCTTGGTATCGCAGGAGCGCAAGGGGGATACGCTGATCTTCACGATCGAGCGCCGCTGCCTCTGAGCCTCGTCGGCTTCGAGCCCACCTGGCCGGGCGCGGAGGCGCTTTATCCGGCAAGCCCGGCGAGCCGCTCGGCCTCGTCGCGATCAGCGGGCGTGTTCACGTTGAAGAAGGGATCCACCGGCGCGCATGACCATTCGGCCACAGCGACGCGGTAACGATCGGTGAACGCGGCCACGGCGCGAATTCCGTCATTCATCAGGGCGTCGTGCAGCGCCTTTGCGAGCGTGACCGGCCAGAGTGTCGTCGCGTGATGCCTTCGCCCCGCCGAGACGGCACAGGCGAGATCGGCGCCTGCACGCGCGCGCTCCCGATGGAGCTGTATCACTAGATCGCGCGGCAGGAAGGGCGTGTCGACCGCACTGCTCACCATCCACGCCACATCCGGATGGCTGGACGCGCACCAAGACAAGCCAGCGAGAACGCCCGCGAGGGGGCCGATCTGGCCGGGAACGGTGTCCTCGACGAGATCATAGCCGAGGCTGGCGGCTTGCGGGCCCCGGTCGCCGGTATTGATCGCCACCGCGACGCACTGCGGGGCAAGACGTTCCAGGACATGAGCGAGCAATGGCCTGCCGGCCAGGATGAGCCGCGCCTTGTCGGCGCCCATGCGCCGGCTGAGCCCGCCGGCGAGCACAAGGCCGGCCGTTGGGGGAATTCCGCCAGGGCCTGTCACGTGGGATCGCCGGCGGACATGGAGAAAGAGCTGGCTTCCAGTTGCGTGAGGCTCCAGGCGACGAGGGCCTCTACAAAGCTTGCTCGTGCGCCGACCTCCGTCGGGACAGGGCCCGCCCTATGCCACGGGCTGCCGAGAAAGGCATCCCAATCCGCGAGCCGGCTTGCTGGAACCGAAGTGATAAGGGGTATGCCATGTGTCAGGGCGGCGACGAACTCCGCGCGCAGGCCGCCTCCATCGACCTCAGCCTTGCCGAATTTGGACAGAATGGCGAAGGCTGCGGAGGGAAGCGACCGGGCGGCGAGCGCCGCCGCTTCTGCAAGTCCCTGGCTGTCCAGGCGGCAACCGGCTGCGGCTGCGCCAAGGGGCTGCGAAATGCCGATCAGGCGGCCGCTCGCCAGATCCTCTGCGACCATCCGCGCTGGGACGCGCGCGCCATAGCCCGGGCGATTGTGCTGGACGAGCCCGGCAAGAGGGATCTCCTCCTCCCGAAGGCGCATGGCGAGCGCGGCCAGGATATCATCCGCTTCACCACGCCTGGTGTAGACAATCGCTGCGACCCGGAAGGCGGATCGCGTCGCCTCGCTCATATCCGACAATTCTGTCCCCTGAACCGCTCATCGCCGACAAGCGTATCGACAACGGCGGTCAGAGGCCATCGGGCGTTTTGTCAGGCCGCGGTCGCACCGCTGGGCTTCACGGTCTGGATGACCTCGAAGCCCTCGAACTGCGGATGGCCGATATAGAGCGCGCCGCTCGAGCCTGCGCCCTTGTGCGCGAGCCGGAAGGCCTCAGACTTCGTCCAGGCCTCGAAATCGGCCTTGCTGCGCCAAATCGTGTGCGAGGAATAGAGCACATGGTCCTCGCCACGCGGGCCGCGAAGTAGATGAAACTCAACGAAACCCGGAAGATCTTCCAGGTGGGTTTCGCGCGACAGCCAGACGTTCTCGAAAGCGTCTTCAGAGCCAAAGGCAACCTTGAAGCGGTTCATCGCAATAAACATGGGCCTAGTCCTTTATTGAAGAAGAGCTCTCCGCCGCTATGCGACGAAGAGCATGGCAGATCAGCCGGTGAGCGTCACCGGGACGAAAGGGCACGCCCTTCCGCCCCTAACGTCCATCCGTTCTATTTGCTGGCGAAACGCACCGTGAGCGCGAACTTCGCAGTCAAGCCGGGGCTTGCCTCGGTGTTCAGATATTGCGTGTACTGGCGATCGAACAGGTTCTGGATCACCACGTCACCACGGATATCCTCGTTGTACTGATACGAGGCGAACAGATCGACGAGGCCGTAGCCGCCCTCGGGATTGGTGACGTTCTTCTTGGTCTTGTCGACCAATGTCAGCCGAGTGCCGACCGTCAATTTGTCGTCGAAGAAGCGGAAGCCGAGCGTCGAGGACACGCGATCCGGCGAGACGCTGTTGAGCGGACCGCCCGTGATCTCGTTCTTGCCATTGAGCACCGTGCCCGCCACCGTCATGAAGCCCCATTTCCAGTCGTAGGCGGCCTCGACCTCGAGGCCCGTGATCTTGGCCCGGGCAACGTTGACATACTGGTAGGAGTACATCGGCATGCAGAGCTGCGGCGCGCGGTTGCAGACGCTCGACGGCATGCCGGGGATGAAGGGCACCAGATAGGGCGAGCCGGTCTCTTCCATATCGATGTAATCATCGATCTTGTTACGGAAGACATTGACCTTGGCGCGGAATGTGTCGCCGTCCTTCAGGACGTCGTTGTACTTCACGTTGACGCCGGCTTCGAGGTTACGCGCCACTTCCGGCTTCAGATAGGGATTGGGCAGAATGTTGAAGGCCGGGAACGGATGCGTGCCGGCGATCAGCGTTTCGGTGATCGATGGTGCGCGATAGCCTTCCGCATAAGTACCGTAGAGCTCGATGCCCTTCACCGGCGTCACGCCCAGCGTGAACTTCGGCGAAACACGGCTGCCATCGGACTCGTACCCACCACCGTTCAGCTTGTACTCATCATAGCGCAACGCGCCGAGCACACGCAGCCAATCACTGTACTTCAGCTCATCCTGAATGAACGCACCCGTGAGACGACGGTTGCCGGAGGGCGTCAGAGCCGTGACATAGCCGCCGGCGTTGTCGATCGTCTTCACGCGGTCCCACGAGCTGTCGAAGCCGTAGGTCAGCGCATGCTCGAGCGGGCCTGTCGTGAAGCGCGAGGTGTTGTTGATGTCGAAGCCATGAGTGCGAATGCGGTCGGACGCCCGGTCACCCGGCACAACACCGAGCGCGGTATAGGCAGAGGTGGGCGCGATCGTGGTCTGCTGCAGCTTGGTCTCGGTGTAGTAGCCCTTGACGCTAAGATCGAGCCACGGCACATCCGGACGGCTGAATGTATAGCCGAGGGTATAGGTGCCGGTTTCAACCTCGTTGCGCCAACGCGTGCCTGAACCACTGGCGCCGTTGTTGGTATAATCGTAGTTCTGGCGCAGCGCCGTGGCGCTGATCTGGTGCCCGTCGGCGGGACGAATATTGAACTTCATCAAGCCGGCAACAAGTTCGCTACCGGTATCCGATACCTTATCGCCGTTGCCGTCCTTGTAGGTGTTGGTGTTGCGGTAGACGAACTGGCCGAACAGGTCGGCATTCGTGCCGAGGCGCACCGCACCTGAGGTACTGTTGAGGAAGCCTGCGCCGTTCGTGCCGACGCCGACCTTCTGCTCCATGCCGAACTTCTCGTCGGGCTTCAGCAGGTCGTCGATGGAGCGTGTCCGGAAGGACGCGACGCCGCCGATGGCGCCCGATCCATAGATCGTGGAGACTGGGCCGCGGACCACATCGATCTGTCCGACGAGTTCGGGATCGAGATAGAAGGTGCCGCTCGGGCCATGCCCGGAAATCTGGAAATTCTGGCGCGCGCCGTCCACCAGCACGTTCACGCGGCCGAAGTCCTGCATGCCGCGGATGTTGATGGATTGGCCGGGATCGTTCACCGCCATCGGCGCAACGACGCCGGGAACGCCGATGAGGGCATCCGAAATCGTCGAAGCCTGGAAGCGATCCATGTCGGTGCGTGTCACCACGCTGGCACCTGCCAACGTGTCGACCACTGTTTCAACCGTCTTCGTGGCCGTGATGGTGATCGCATCGAGCGTGATCACATCTTCCGGCGCGGTCATAGCCGGCACCGGCTGATTCGCGGGCGACTGGGCTTGAGCCGCCGTTATGGCCGAAAGGGATACAAAAGCCAAAGCCTGCAGCCTGGTCGCACGAAACATCGCAACGTCCTTGAAATACGAGTTTTTTCTGCTGGCTGGCGAGGTCCCGCGTGGCGGACCTGGAGGCTGGCTGGCGTCCGAAGGTCGAATGCGTGATGCATGCGACGTTTGCGTTTCGTAAATACCTATTTTAGAGGTGTCAATATTGGTGCTCAGCTCAGTTTAATCTTTTTCTAAACTGAAGCCTCAGCGCCATCCCGTCTTTGTTTCACATTTGAATAGTTCAAATATGATAAGCTCGCACGATAACTCTCCGCCCACACCGCCCGCCTCCGCAAAGCGTCCCGCGGAGCACCCGATCGTGAACGCCCAACAGCTCTTCGGTGACAAGCGCGAGCTGGTTATCGTGCACAATGGCGAACGCTACCGCCTGCGCATCACAGCCAACGACAAACTGATCCTGACAAAATGACAGATATCATCGCTCGGCCTTTATCCCGGCGTTCCATACTGCAAGTCGCTGGATTGTCGGCGGCGATCATGGCTGTTGCAACGACGAGCCTCATCGCCCAGGACGCGTTGCCAAAGCGCATCGTCGCCGTTGGCGGCGCTGTAACGGAAATCCTCTATGCGCTCGGCGCCGAGGATCGGATCGTCGGTATCGACACGACGAGCCTCTATCCGCCGACAGCCCTGAAGGACAAGCCGAATGTCGGCTATATGCGCCAGTTGTCTGCGGAAGGCGTGCTGTCGTTATCGCCCGATATCGTACTCGTCTCGGCAGGCTCCGGGCCACCTCCGGCCCTCAAGCTGCTCGAGGAGGCCGGCGTTCGCCTGGTGACAATTCCCGACGCGCCGACGGCTGCCGGGGTCATCGAGAAAATCCATGCCATCGGCCGCGCAATCGGCGCGGAAGCGAAGGCAGCCACGTTGGCGGCCGATGTCGAGAAGCGCTTCGCCGCCGTCGCAAAGGCCAGGGAAACGGTGTCCAAGCCCGTCAAGGCCCTCTTTGTCCTCGCCATGCAGAGCGGCCGGCCGCTCGTTGCGGGCACCAGCACTGCTGCCGATGGCATGATGGCCCTCGCTGGAGCGACGAACATCGGTGCGGGCTTCAGCGGCTACAAGGCGATGACCGACGAGGCCATCATCACCGCCGCACCGGACATCGTCGTCATGATGGCGCGCGAGGGGCTACACGCCGATCCCGACACTGCGTTCGCCAACGCGGCGCTCTCTGCCACCCCCGCAGGTGCCGCGCGACGCCTCGTCACGGCCGACGGTCATTGGCTCCTCGGCTTTGGGCCCCGCACGCCCGAAGCGGTTGCCTATCTAATGCAGGCCTTCTATCCGGACCTGCCCCAAGTCAAAGCGCTCTCCGCAAGCGAGCATCTGCCTGCCGACGCCGGCAAATAGCGTGGCGGAGGGGACCAAGAGGTCGTCCATGCTCTCTTGCTTCTGAAATTCGCTCCATCACCGATATGGCGACGTTAAGAATCTAAGCTGCGGAGGAATGCGAGGCGAATGGCGAGACGATGGATTTCCGGCCAATGAGTACATCGCCCGCGCGCGCTTTCGTCGACGATAGGGGCGAGACGCTCGCCGCCGCCCTCCAGCGGCGGCGCCAACGCACCGCGTTCGTCTTTGCCTTGCTTGTGCTGCTCGTTGCGGCAACAAGCGTCGTGTCGCTCGGCCTCGGCGCCGTCTCCATTCCGCCCAGCCGGACCTTCGCTGCGCTCTGGACGGGCCTGACGGGTTTACCTGCCGACGCGAATGCCGCGCGTGACAGCCTGGTTATCCTCAACATTCGCCTTCCACGGACCTTGCTCGGCCTGATGGTCGGCGCCTCGCTCGCCGTATGCGGGGCGTTGATGCAGGGATTGTTCCGCAACCCGCTGGCCGATCCCGGCCTCGTCGGGGTCTCGAGCGGCGCGGCGCTCGCCGCGGCTATCGTCATCGTTCTCGGCGAGCGGTTCCTGCCCTATCTGCCCTTCGCAACGCTGCCTTTCGTGGCGTTGCCGATCGCCGCCTTCCTTGGCGGCCTCCTGTTCACCTACGTGCTTTATGTCCTCTCCTCCGGCTCAGGGCGCACCTCCGTCGCCACACTCCTGCTCGCCGGCGTTGCCCTCGGCGCCATGGCGGGGGCGGTGACGGGGCTCCTGACCTTCCTGAGCAATGACCAACAGCTGCGCGACCTGACCTTCTGGTCCCTCGGCAGCCTGGGAGGCGCCACATGGACGAAGGTCACGACGATCCTGCCCGCCTTCATCCCGTTGGCGATCGCGTTGCCCTTCCTGGGGCGCAGCCTCAACGCGCTCTCGCTGGGGGAGGCCGAGGCCTTTCACCTCGGACTGCCGGTGGAGCGTATCAAACGCATCGTGATCGTCGTGGTGGCGCTGGCGGTCGGCGCAGCCGTCGCTTCGGCCGGGGTCATTGGCTTCATCGGCATCGTGGTGCCACACCTGCTGAGGCTCGCCATCGGCGCGAACCACAAGGTGCTCCTGCCCGCAAGCGCCCTCCTGGGAGCCGCATTGCTTCTCGCCTCGGATATTCTCGCGCGCCTGATCGTATCCCCCGCCGAACTCCCCATAGGCATCCTGACTGCCGCGATCGGCGCGCCGTTCTTTCTGTGGCTCCTGCTCGCCCGCCGGAAGATGGTCACATGAACCCGCTCGTAGAAGCCAAGGGCGTCGGCTTCACGACGCGCCGGACCACGATCCTGCACGATCTCTCGCTTGCGCTGCAGCCGGGACGCATCACCGTCGTGCTTGGCCCGAACGGCGCGGGCAAGTCCACGCTGCTCCGTCTCCTCGTCGGAGAGCTTCCGCCGACCACCGGCAGCATCGCCTATGATGGCATCGCCATGGGCGATCTGCCGCACTGGAAGCTTGCCGCCATGCGCGCCGTTCTGCCGCAATCGGGTAGCCTTGCCTTCCCCTTCACCGCATACGAGGTCGTCGCGCTTGGCCTCGACGGAGCTGGTCGCTCCATGACCGGCCGGGCTGCGGAAGCCAAGGTGGCGGCGGCTCTTCAGCAGGCCGATGTGGCGCATCTGGCGGAGCGGCAGTTTCCCACCCTCTCCGGCGGCGAGCAGCAACGCGTCCAGTTCGCGCGGGTGCTGTGCCAGCTGGAAGCCGGGCGGATCCACGAGCCGCGCCAGATGCTGTTTCTTGATGAGCCTGTCTCCAGCCTTGATCTGGAGCACCAGATCGCCGTTCTGGATACCGCACGACGCCTCGCGACCGAGGGCACGGGCGTCTTCGCGATCCTACACGACCTCAATCTCGCCGCCGCCTACGCGGACGAACTGATCGTGCTGCAATCCGGACGCCAAGTCGCCTGCGGAACGCCCGCCGATGTCCTGACAGATCGTCTGCTTGCCGAGACCTTTGGCGTCGACCTCGCAATCCGCGCCGTCCCGGCCGCGCCCATGCCCTTCATCCTACCCCAGGCACGCCGTGACACATCCCGATGACATCAGGATGATACGGGACACTGGATGATATTGGAGAGGCTATCAGCCCCCACCGCTTTCTACCGAACGAGGAACTCGCCCCTGCCTCATCCTCGTCGCATTCGGAGGTCAGAGATCGTTTCAGTTTCTAAAATCGGTCCAGGAAATATCGCCACGCGCTCCGAAACGGCAAACGGTAATTATATACCGTAATTTTTCCACGAAGGGGGTTGGGAATCGTTCCTCACAGGCAAATTGCGGGGAAACTGGATATTTTTTATCGCAACTGGCCAAAAAACTGCTATCTGCCAATGATGTTGCGACAATGAGCTCTGTCGCCACGTTTGCCCTCCGCTCCCCCGGCGGGCGACGGGCCGGAGTCGTAGGCGACGCCTACGAGGCGCCGGAAGCTCCCCCCTTCCGGCGCCAATTCTTTTCTGGAGCCGGCCCTGGCCCCGCCCGCGCAACCAGTGTAGAAAAACTACGCTCTCTTATTTGACGTGCCTTCGCCTTGCGGGATGCCAAGCTCGGATCGACCAGCCGGCGCCCCAATCGCGAGGGCATTGCGGACGGCTATTCGATGGACAGCATTACGCGCCCGTCGTACCGGCCCCTTCTCTCCCAAATTTCCCTTTCACGCAGTCTGCGTGCCAGAAATCGCTCGGCCCTAGTGGGGCGTATGGACTGGCTCGACAACCGGTTCACCCCGCATCCTGTCATCACCATTCCAGCGGCGCAGGAGTTCGTCCAAATCGTCGGCAACGGTGAGAATGTCAGGAGCGTGGATGCTGGCGCTGTCGAGATAGACGTTGCAGCCGCCATGTGAGATCGGCCGAACCATGAGAATGTGATCTGCATTGATCAGGACGCGGTGACCAGAGGCTTTCTCCGTCACGGAAATGATGGTTGCCATGCGCTCCTCCCGAAGTCTGTCGTTCTGTATGCAATGCTTCAATTTACCACACTGTTCCCGGAAAAAGGTGAGGAATCTCAATCGCTGCGCGGATAGCGTGTACCATGCGCTGACTGCAAGGCTGCTTTGGAGAGAAGATGCCGAGATCGCGCGTCAAGGCTCGAACGCTGATTCACATTTCCCCCGCAGGCCATTGCGATTGAAGGCATTTTCGCTCCCGTGAGGAAGGTCCGGCGATCTCCGCGCCGGATGCGTTCGTGAGTAGCCTTGGACGGCTTATGACAAATCGCGCGGCATGTGCCGCATACGGCGAGAGGCGATATTGGTTGTCCCGCTCTATGCGCCTCGCAACCGGTAGCGTGGCAGCACCTCTCTCCCACCGATGAGCGCGGGCTGATTACGGTCATTGTTCGCGGGGCATGCTTTTCATCGCTCTGTAAGACGACAAAGCCCGCTGTGGGATCTAACCCGCAGCGGGCTTGCGTCGAGCGTCGCAGCGTAGGCGGCGCTTTAACTCACTTGAGGCTGCTCTTGACGAAAGCGGCGAGCTCCGGGGTCTTGGGGGATGCGAACAGCTCTTCCGAGGGGCCCATCTCCCAGACCTTGCCCTGATGCATGAAAACCGTGACGTCGGCTACGCTTCGCGCGAAATTCATCTCATGCGTCACGAGCAGCATGGTCATGCCGCCTCGCGCCAGTTCTTCCATGACGAGCAGCACTTCTCCCGTGAGTTCGGGATCAAGCGCCGAGGTGACCTCGTCGAACAGCATGACCTTTGGCTGCATGGCAAGCGAACGGGCGATCGCGACGCGCTGCTGCTGGCCACCGGACAGATTGTCCGGATAGACGTCGAATTTTTCCGACAAGCCGACCTGGGCAAGGACTTTCTCGGCCTGCGACTTCGCCGCGTCCTTCGCCACGCCTTTCGTGATGCGCGGCGCGAGCATGATGTTCTGGCCCACCGTGAGATGGGGGAAGAGATTGTAGCTTTGGAAGACGATACCGACGTCCTTGCGCAGCGCGCGCAGCTTCTCATCGGTGTAGCTCACGGTGTGGCCAACCACCTCGATGCGCCCGGACTGGATCGTCTCCAGGCCGTTGATACACCGCAGCAGCGTCGACTTGCCAGAACCGCTGCGACCGATGATGGCCACCACTTGCCCAGCCTCGACCGCCAGCGAAACTCCCTTCAGGACCTCGAGTTTCCCGAAGCTCTTATGGACGTTTTCAATTTGTACGGCCGACATGGAGCACCTTTTCAAGATGTTTGCTGAGACGCGATAGCGGGAAGCAGATCAAGAAGTAGATCACCGCTACCGAGCCAAAGACCTCAAACGGCTGGAATGTCGCGTTGTTGATAAGCTGGCCAGCGCGTGCCAGATCGACGAAACCGACGACCGACACGATTGACGTGTTCTTGACCAGCTGCACGAGGAAGCCGACGGTTGGGGGTACCGAGATCCTCAGGGCCTGGGGCAGGATCACGTAGCGATACTGCTGGCCGCGCGTCATGGCGAGAGACGACGAAGCTTCCCATTGCTGAAAGGGGACGGCCTCGATCGATCCACGCCAGATCTCAGCGAGATACGCACTGACGTAGATGCCGAGCGAGAGCGAGGCGGCGATCAGCGATGGAACCTCGAAGCCCGCGAGGGACAGCCCGTAGTAGGACAGGAACAGCACCATCAGCACGGGGACCGACTGGATCACCAGAATATAGACCCCGGCGATCCGGCGCAGAAGACCGCTCTGCGCCAGACGCATGATCGCGAAAGCGCCGCCGACAATACTGCCGAAGAGGAAGGCGATGACCGTCAGGACCAATGTCCAGCCAGTTGCCCGGACGAGGAACATGAATTCGGGCCAGCCAAAGGATTCGATCATGCCGCTTCTCCCTTGACCTGGACGCGGGAGAGGCCGGAAACGCGCGGGAAGATGAGCCGCCCGAGGCCGAGCAGGCCGACTTTCAGGGTCAGGGCCAGCGCGAGATAAAGAAGTGTCGCGACGATGTAGCTCTCAAAGCTGCGGAACGTGCGCTGCTCGATGATCGCCGTTACACCCGAGAGTTCCTGCACTGAAATGAAGGAACAGATCGAGGAGGCGAGCAGCATCAACACGAACTGGCTCGACAGCGCCGGCCAGACCTTGGCGATGGCCGGTACGATGATGACGTGCTGGAAAATCTGGCGCTTGGTCATGGCGAGCGACAGGCCTGCCTCGATTTGGGAGCGGTGGATCGAGTCGATGCCGGCCCGGATGATCTCGGTGGAATAGGCTGCCAGATTGAGCGTCATGGCCAGGAGGGCCGCCTGGGTCGCCGTGAGGCGCACACCCATGGCCGGCAGGCCAAAGAAAATGATGAAGAGCTGCACCAGGAACGGGGTGTTGCGCAGAAGCTCGACGTAGACATCGACGACGATGCCCATCCAGCGGGGGCCGTTGCTCCGCGCCGCCGAGAACAGGATCGCAAGGATCGATCCAAGGACAATGGAGCCGACGGACAGATAGATCGTCAGCAGGATGCCCTGCAGGATGAAGCCGGATTCGGCCAGAACGCTGTTGAATTGGAATTGATACTGCATCGTTTCGCCACTGGCCTCTCGTCGTCAACGCGCTCAGTGCGGGCGGCGCGCGGGCCTTGGGTCAAGACCGCGCGCCGATGACTTGGCTAGCCCCGTCGGGGCAGGAAACCTGACCCGGCGGGCGCAAATCGCGATGGCAGCCGGTCAGAACACCGGCAGCTCGGGCAGCGGCGTGCCGACCCACTTGCGGGAGATCGCGTCAAGCTCGCCGTTCAGCTTGATGTAATAGATCACATTGTTGAGCCAGTCGCGCAGGTCGGTCTGGTCCTTACGCACGGTCATCGAATTCGGCTGCCGGGCGAAGATGAACTTCTGCTCGTAGTCGGTGACATTTCGCGCCTTCATGGCGGCGTTGGCCTGGGCATCCGGGCCGGCAATGGCATCGACCTGGCCGGTGAACAGCGCCATCATCACGGTCGCGTCGTCCTCGAAGCGCATGATCTGGAGGTTCAGGTCCTTCTCGCGGCTCGTCAGCTCATGCTCGACGCTCGAGCCACGATTGACGCCAACCTTCTTGCCCTTCAGGTCGTCCCACTTGGTGATACTGGCGTTCTTGTGCGCATAGATTCCCGGCTGGAACATGCTGTAGGGAATGGTGAACAGCACCGAACGGGCGCGTTCCGGCGTCGGGGCAAGAGTCGCGACGAGGAAGTCGACCTTGCCCGATTCAAGCGCCGGGATACGCGACGGCGGTGTGAGCTGCACGATCTCGACAGGCACGCCGAGATACTTGCCGATGAGCGCCGTCACATCTGCGTCATAGCCGACAGCATTGCCCTGGGCATCGACGGAGCCATAGGGCGGAGCGCCGATGAGCACGCCGATGCGCGCCTTGCCGCGCTTGACGATGTCCTGAACGGTCTGCGCGGAAGCCTGGCTCGTCGCGCTAACCGCCGCCACGCCCAGCGCGAGCGCTGCGATCGCGTATTTGAAGGTTTTGAATGACAACATGAATTCTCTCCCTGTGCGCGGATGATCCGCGTCGTTCGTCAACCTCGGTTCTTCGTTGGATCCCGGGGGATGCGCCTCGCACCTGTCGATCAGCTCCCTCCCCCCTCACGCACGACATTTGTGCAGGGCCGCCCGGCTATGCGGCTCAGAACATTGTCGGCAATGGTTTTTTGTCTCCGGCGAATGGTCCCGCTTGTCCAGCCGGACATATGCGGGGTCATCACGACGTTGGGCAATTCATGAAAAGGTAGAATTGACGGCAGCACAGCAGGCTTATCCGGCGAGGGATAGACATACCATGTATCGATAACGGCGCCGGCGATCTTGTTGTCCCGCAAAGCCTCGTATAGCGCCTTCTCGTCGATCGTCGGCCCCCGCCCTACATTGAAGACGACGGCAGAAGAGCGCATCGCATCGAAGGAATCTTTGCTGACAATTCCTGTGGTTTCGGCAGTCAGCGGGACTGACACCACGATGAAATCAGCCGATCCCCAGAAATCATCCAGCCGGTCCAGAGTGAAAGACCTGTCCACCAGCGCGGAGGTCGGCACTGGCGAGCGATTGGCGACATTGACCTTCATTTCAAAGGCTTTCGCGCGTGCGGCAATGGCCTTGCCGATATGGCCGAAACCGAGGAGGCCGATGGTCTTCTCCGCCAGTTCGTCGTGGACGCGCTCCGGCGCTCCCGCCCAATAGGACCAGTCCTTGTTGCGAAGCTTATCATCGGCATCGGCGAGCGGAACATGACGGGCGAGAATTCCCGCCATCACATATTCGGCAATGGCCTGCTCGTGGCCGAAACAGTTGCAGACGGTCGCCGACGCGGGCAGCAGCGTGAGATCGACCGCATCGTAGCCGGCGCCCGGCACATGGAAGAGTTTCAAGCCTTCAGGGCGCGGCAGTGAATTATTGTAGCGTGTGCCCACCACGACGTCCGCAGCCGCATAAGCAGCGTGGTCGGCCTCGCTCGCGAGGACATCGGGCAGGACGGTGATATCAGCCGGCCCGACAAGATCAGCGAAACCGTGGCTGAAGGATGCGGCGTTTTCACCATGAAAGACTATGCGCATGACCAGGATCCGAACTTGAGGCAGGCGACTGACGCGCCCTGCCCCTTTTTGTGGGTTCATCGGGTTGAGTGAGACGCAACGAAGGGTGCGAGGTTGCAATCGAGCAGGGAGGGATCGACCTCTCGCTCCATGATGTCGAACATGCTGTCGACGAAATCCATCAGGGCATCGGAGGCGGAAACCGCCCGCTCGACCTGCCGGCTCGCCACCGCATCCAGGATGGCGAGATGGCTGTCGATGGTCGCGTTGAGGTTCTCGTCCGAGGCGATCACATTATGGAAGATCCAGCCGATCCGCCTGAACAGCGTGTGCAGCGGACGCAGGGTATGCTCCAGGAACGGTTCCCCCGCCGCCGTCAGAATCAGTTGATCGATGCGCCGGTCGAAGGTGTTGAACTCGCTGAGCGTCAGGGTGTCGCGGCGCTCCCTCAGCGCACGCGCGAGATGCAGCAACTGATTGCGATGGGAAGGTCCCGACTTCTCGGTGGCGAGCCTGATGACGAAGCGCTCGAGATCACGACGCAGCCTCAGCAGCACACGTTCACGGGCGAGATCGATCGGGGCGATCTGCACGCCGTGACGCGGCCGCACGATAACCAGCGTATCCGCCGCCAGGCGACTGACCGCCTGATGAACCGGCGTGCGCCCGAAGCCACTGATATCCTGGAGATCCTGGATGGCCAGGAAACGCCCGGGCTTCAACTCGCAGTTGATGATGAGATCCTCGAGCCGCTCATAGGCAAGGTCGAACAGGTTGACCCGGTTGCGGCGGCGCGGCGCAGCAGGCTCGGCAGTATCGACCGCCGTAAGCGTGGACTGGCTGCGTGTCTGCGCCATCAAGCGTTTCCTTGTCCCTCCCCACCCGCAGGAGAAGCGGCTGGGACCTTCGTTGAGCTTGCACGACCGCCTGTCGAAACTCCGACAGGAAGAGGCCGGAACGGGCGTTATTCGTCCCCGTTGCAACTGCATTTTAAAACATGTTGTAATATTTTACAAACGGAAATATAACTCTGGCCAATGCGGTGCGATCAGGTGCGAGGCTGCGCTGGCTATGGCCTTCAGCCCTTGGCAACCCTGGCACCGACCACGGCGTGACGCGATCATCGGCAATGTTGTCAATGCGTTTCCACTGCAGCCCCTCCAGATCCGACGAGCGCGCGGGCCCGAGCGCCCCCGGCGCCTATGGAGCCGCGCTGGATCCCGTTGGCATGGACTACGGCAGCGCCGCGCATGCCCTGCGTGGAATGCCGCCTGGCACCACCTCTACGATCCGTGGCCCGCTAGCGGTGCGGTCGCGCGCCGCCACGGCTCTCCGCCGCGCGGCTCGTCACTAAGTCAGAAGACAAGGTTCGTCTCCGTCAGGACCCGATGGAACGGGTCGGCAGAGACAAGAATGTTTCAGGAGGAAACCAACCGATGAAGATCACGTCCATCGAGACCTTGCGCACCGAGGAATTCGCCAATGTTCTCTGGGTCCGCGTCCATACTGATTCCGGATTGATCGGGCTCGGCGAAACCTTTTACGGCGCCGGCGCTGTCGAGGCCCATATCCATGACACGCTCGCGGGCCGCCTTCTCGGCCGCGATCCCCTGCATATCGAGGCCATCCACCGGGACATGGTGAATTTGCCGATGGCGCAATCCTCGACAGGCGTCGAGTATCGCTCGGCCTCCGCGATCGACATCGCGCTGTGGGACCTGTTCGGCAAGGTCTGCAACCTGCCCGTCCACCAGATGCTCGGAGGTTTGTGCCGTGACAAGCTGCGCATCTACAACACCTGCGCCGGCTACGGCTACGTGCGCTCCAACAATATCAAGCCCGTCTCGAACTGGAATTTCGGCCAGAGCGAAGCCGCCGGCCCCTATGAAGACCTCGAAGCCTTCATGACCGACGCCGGCGCGCTCGCCGAGAACCTGCTCGAAAACGGTATAACGGCCATGAAGATCTGGCCTTTCGATCCGCCTGCCATCGAGAACCAGGGTCTCTACATCACCGCCGCCCAGCTCAAGAAGGCGATCGAGCCCTTCGAGAAGATCCGCAAGGCGGTTGGCGACGAGATCGACATCATGGTCGAGTTCCATTCGCTCTGGAACCTGCCGACCGCCAAGCAGATCGCCAAGGCGCTGGAACCCTACAAGCCCATGTGGTTCGAGGATCCGATCCGCATGAATTCGCCGCAGGCGCTCGGTGAATATGCGCGCTCGACCGACGTCTGGGTCTGCGCCAGCGAGACGCTCGGCTCGCGCTGGCCCTACAAGGACATGCTCGATCGCGACGCCACCCATGTGGTGATGGTCGACCTCTGCTGGTCCGGCGGCCTGACGGAAGGGCGCAAGATCGCCTCGCTCGCAGAAACCTGGCACCGCCCCTTCGCGCCGCATGACTGCATCGGCCCCGTCGGTTTCGCGGCTGCGGTGCATACGTCCTTCAGCCAGCCGAACACGTTGATCCAGGAATCGGTACGCGCCTTCTACACCGGCTGGTACAAGGAACTCGTCACCGTGACGCCGACCATCAAGGACGGCTATGTCTATCCGATGGAAGGACCGGGTCTCGGCCTCGACCTTCTGCCCGCGGTCTTTGACCGCACCGACCTGATCGTCCGTCGTTCGGCCGTCTGAGGAGCCATCCATGGCCAAGAACCTGTTTGACCTCACCGGGCAGACCGCCCTCGTCACCGGCTCCTCGCGCGGCCTCGGCCGCGCCATGGCGCAGGGCCTCGCCGAAGCCGGCGCGGCGATCGTTCTGAATGGTGTCGATGCCAGCCGCCTCAAGACCGCCGCCGACGAGATGCGCGCCGAGGGCTTCACCGTGCATGAGGCGCCCTTCGACGTCACCGACGAAGATGCGATCAAGGCCGCCTTCGCCAGGCTCGATGTCGAGGGCATCGCCGTCGACATCCTCGTCAACAACGCCGGCATCCAGTTGCGCAAGCCGATGGTCGAGCTTGCCAGCGACGAATGGCGGAAAGTGATCGAGACAAACCTCACCAGCGCCTTCATCATCGGGCGCGAGGCGGCCATCCGCATGATTCCGCGCGGCCGGGGCAAGGTCATCAATATCGGATCCCTGACCAGCGAGCTCGCCCGCGCCACCGTGACCCCCTATACGGTCGCCAAGGGCGGCATCAAGATGCTGACGCGCGGCATGGCCGCCGAATGGGGTGAGCACGGCATCCAGGCCAATGCCATCGGTCCGGGCTACATGATCACCGACATGAACCAGGCGCTCATCGACAATCCGACCTTCGACGCCTGGGTCAAGGCCCGCACCCCCGCGCGCCGCTGGGGACGCCCGGAAGAGCTGATCAGCACCGTCGTCTATCTCGCCGCGCCGGCATCAAGCTATGTCAACGGCCAGCTGATTTTCGTGGACGGCGGCATGGCCTCCGTCCTCTAGGCCGTGGGTGGCTGGTAGCCTCTCGGCCCCGCGATCATCAATTCCGAGCTTTGGGCCGCTGTGGCGACTCTGCCCTCACAGCGCTTCCGCGCGGATCCCTCCCCTTCGGGGGAGGGTGGCCTCGCGTGAGCGAGGTCGGGTGGGGGCCGGCCGTCAGGCACAAGGCTGTGAGGTTTCACTGAGCGCGGCCAACCCGGCGCCTGCGGCGCCACTCTCCCCCGAAGGAGAGGGATCTGCACTGCATGCGTCGTGCATATCTGTCATCCGGGAAGCTGCCGCAGGGGGCCGCTGGCCTCCATGCTTCGCATTAGGGGATCATCGGTGAGAAGTGGCAACGTGCGATGGTAGAGAAACGCCAATCACCCCCTGTTCGCCCCTTCTCTACGGGTCTACAAAGGCGCCTCTTACCTTCTGGAGCTCCCATGCAACGTTTCAAAGCCGTACCGCTGACCGCCGAGGCCTTTGCGCCTTATGGTGAAGTGCTCGCGCATAAGGGCGAGGTCAAGCAGCAACCTGTGCCGGGCGCCTTTGATCGCACGGATGACGCGCCGGTGCCGTCACTCTCCCTGCTGCGCATCGACACGGCCAACGCGTTGCCGGTCGTGATCGATCGGCTCGAGCGGCATCCGTTCTCGGCGCAGAGCTTCATTCCGACGGAAGGCGGCCGCTGCCTGCTCATCGTTTGTGACACGGCCGCCGACGGCTCGCCGGATATCGCATCGACGAAGGCCTTCATCACTGAGAAGCGCGAAGGCATCACCTACAAGCGCAACGTCTGGCACCGGAGTGTCACGGCGCTCGAAGCCCCGTCGCAGTTCGCGTCTGTCATGGCCCAGACCGGCGACGGTCGCGACAACATCTTCTTCGACCTCGCCGCGCCGATCGAGATCGTCGCCGGTTAAAGGCTCTGCCAACCCTTCGCTTTTCCGTTTGATATCCGCCCATGCGCATCATAGCGTGCGGGCATGAACTGATGACGGGCTGGAGATACGGTGGTCCCGCAGCAAGCGATAGATGAGCCGGGCGAATTCTTCGACCTCCTGGTCATTGGGGGCGGCGTCAACGGCGTGGGCATCGCCCGCGATGCTGTCGGGCGTGGCTTGAAGGTCATCCTCTGCGAGCGTGACGACCTTGCCTCCGCCACCTCCTCGGCCTCCAGCAAGCTCATTCACGGCGGCCTGCGCTATCTCGAGCAATATGAGTTCCGGCTTGTGCGCGAGGCGCTGGCCGAGCGTGAAGTTCTGCTCGGCATCGCGCCCCATATCGTGCGGCCGCTCCGTTTCGTGCTGCCGCACAATGCCACGCTGCGTCCAGCCTGGATGATCCGCATCGGCCTCTTTCTCTACGATCATCTCGCCAAGCGCTCGCGCCTGCCGGGCTCGCATGGGATCAACCTGCGGCGAGGCGCCGAAGGGGCGCCGCTGAAGAAAGAACTCACGAAGGGCTTCGTCTATTCAGACTGCGCCGTCGACGATGCCCGGCTCGTGGTGCTGAACGCCATGGACGCGGCCCGGCGCGGTGCCGAAATCCTGACCCGCACCGCCTGTACCGCCGCCCGCCGCGAGGGAGCGCTATGGCATGCGACGCTGACAGACGAAGATGGCCGCACACGCCCCATAAAGGCCCGCGCGCTGGTGAATGCGGCCGGCCCCTGGGTCACCGATGTGCTCCAGCATGTGCTGTACGCGAAGTCCCAGGATCACCTCAGGCTCGTCCAGGGCAGCCATATCGTGGTGCCGCGCCTCTATGAGGGCGACCAAGCCTATATCCTGCAGAACCCGGATGAGCGCATCGTCTTCGTCATACCCTATCATGACGCCTATACGCTGATCGGCACCACGGATGTGGCCTATGACGGCGACCCCGCCGTCGCCGCCATTTCACCCGCCGAGACCGCCTATCTCTGCAAGGCGGTCAGCGAGTACTTTGCACAGCAAGTACAGCCCGGGGACGTGGTGTGGAGCTATTCCGGCGTGCGGCCTCTTTATGACGATGCCGCTCAGAATGCCTCATCCGACAATCCCTCGACAGTCACGCGCGACTACGTGTTCGACGTCTCCGGTGGCAGCGACGGGACCGCGCCGCTGCTGTCGGTATTCGGTGGCAAGCTCACAACCTACCGCAGGCTCGCCGAGCATGCGCTGGACAAGCTGGCGCCCTTCCTCAACGCCTCGACCACGGGCTGGACCAAAACCGCTCCCCTGCCCGGCGGCGACCTCGGCGGCGTCAGCATCGAGACCTTCGCACGCGACTTTGCCGCCCGCCATCCCTGGCTGCCGGCCGACCTCGCGTCGCGCTATGTCCATAGCTACGGGACGCTGGCGGAGACGCTTGTCGGCGATGCACGATCCCTCGCCGATCTCGGCGAGCATTTCGGCTCCGGGCTCTATGCCCGCGAGGCCGACTACCTCGTGAACCATGAATGGGCACGCAGCCCGGACGATATACTCAAACGCCGCACTAAACTTGTGATCGAGGCGACCCCGGCGATGCGGGACAAACTTTCCCGGTGGTTCGCCCAAGACTGCCGATCCACCGCCCGCGCCGTCTCGTGACCTAGCTCGGCGACGGCGCTACGCGATCCGCTCTTTCTCGAAAACTATAGTCTTCTCGCTCGGCCACAGCTTGGATACGGGTGCGTTGAGCCCTTGAGGCCAGCCAAGTAAGCGATCCGCCCTTGAAGTTTAAATCCGGATATATTTTCCGCTATACGAGATTTAAACTTAACAATTACGTCCGATATCAGAGGCCAGCAAAATGGCCCAAAGGGGGCGCCACATGCTCCGTTCAGTCGCTACCACGCTTTCATTGATCGCTGCCATGAATACGGCACTCGCCTGCACGACAGTCGATAAGCTGCCATATCCAAAGGCGATACCGGGTGCCGCAGCACTACAGCCTTGATGCTGCAAGCCTCGCGCCCGACCAGGGGGCGTGAGGCGCCTGCCCGAGCAGCTGTGTCAGGCGACGTCAGCGGCTTCCACGGCAATCGCCGCCGACTGAATGATCGCCGCGAAGCGCACCGCCGTCTGGATCGCTTCCGTCGTCACGCCGCCCTTGCGCAGCACGTCCTCATGGGCATCGATGCACATGCCGCAGCCGTTGATGGCCGACACCGCCAGCGACCACAGCTCGAAGTCGAGCTTCGGCACGCCCGGATTGCCGATGACATTCATGCGGAGCTTCGCCGGCAGCGTCTTGTAGTCCTTGTTCGCCGCCAGATGCACGAAGCGATAGTAGACATTGTTCATGCCCATGATCGCGGCCGCGGCCTTCGCCGCCGCCAGGGTCGTCGCGTCGATATGCGCTGTCGCCTCGGCAACGAGGGCCTTGCTCACGACCTCGTTCCGCGAGGCGATGCCGCAGGCGACGAAGAGACCGTATTTCTGAGCCGGCGTCAGGCTTTCGTCGCTCCCCATGGACGAAAGATTGAGGCGGACATCCTTGGCAAAATCCGGGATCTGGGACTTGAGCGTATCAATCGACATCGGAACCCTCGACACAAAAATCCCGGCGACGCGGCCGGGACAGATAAGTGGCGGGCCCCACAGGGGAGCCCGCCAATACGCAATAAATCGGCAACAGAATCAGGCCGCCTTGAGCGTCTCGCCACCAACCTCGCGGTTGCAGGGGCAGAGTTCATCCGTCTGCAGCGCGTCGAGCACACGCAGCGTGTCCTTGGGCGCGCGGCCAACGTTAAGGTTGGTCGCGTAGACATGCTGGATGACGTTGTCGGGATCGACGATGAACGTGTAGCGATAGGCGACGCCATCGGGAGAGCGCACGCCGAGGCCGTCGACGAGCGAGCCGTTGGTGTCGGCGAACGACCAGATCGGAAGCTTGTTGAGATCCTTGTGGTCGCGGCGCCAGGCCAGCTTGACGAATTCGTTGTCGGTGGAGCCACCGAGAACGACCGCGTCGCGATCGGCGAAGTCATCGGCGAGACGGGCGAATTCGGCGATCTCGGTCGGGCAGACGAAGGTGAAATCCTTCGGGTAGAAGAAGATGATCTTCCACTTGCCCGGGAAGCTCGCCTCGGTGATCGCCTCGAAGGCCGAGACCCCGCCTTCCTCGTGGTTGTTGAAGCCGGGCTTCACGCCGGTGACCTGGAATGTGGGCAGCTTGTCGCCGATGCCGAGCATGGTTGAAATCCTCGTACCAAAGATGGATGCGGGCTCATGTCGGCGCCCTGAAATGCATAGACATGATTCCCTATGGGCTTTGGCATAGCCCCTCCGGTGCAGTGCAATCAAACCGATTGTGCAAATGCGAACTATCGGCGATATCGATAGGTGCTAATCGCCCTGAACGCCGGCATGTGCGCGTGCCGCGCCGAACCTTGAACAGTGATTGGGTAGAGCGTGTTGAACGTCAGCTTCCGCCAGTTGCACTATCTCGTGGCGCTGGCCGAAACCATGTCCTTCTCTCGCGCCGCGGAGCGGGTCGGAGTGACCCAGTCGACCCTGAGCGCGGCTATCCGGGCGCTGGAAACGGAGCTCGGCACGGACCTCGTCGACCGCTCCGCCAGAGCCATCCGGCTCCTGCCGGCCGGCGAGGCCGTCACGAGGCGCGCCAAGGCGATCATCGGCCTCGTGGAGGAATTACCGGAACATGTGGCGGAGGCGGTGCGCCCGCTGACCACGCCCTTGCGCCTGGGGGTCATCCCCTCCGTCGCGCCGTTCATCCTGCCCAAAGTGGTTCCCAGCCTGCGTGACGCCTACCCGGAGCTGCACCTCTTCGTCCGCGAGGGATTGACCCGCTCGCTTCTCGAAGCCTTGCGCAGCGGCAGCCTCGATGCCGCGCTCATCGCCACGCCCTACGCTCTCGAAGGGCTGGAATGCAAAATATTGGGCGACGACCTGTTCCATCTCGCGGTGCCGCTCGACCACCCCTTCGCCAATCGCGAAACCGTCGAGTTCGGTGAGCTCAGGGGCGAAAGACTCTTGCTGCTCGAGGCCGGCCATTGCCTGCGCGAGCACGTCATCGCAGCCATAGGCCTCGACGACTTGCCCGAGGCGGACGATGTGCGGGCGGCCAGCATCATGACGCTCGTGCAGATGGTCGAATTCGGCATGGGCGTGACGCTGCTGCCGGACATCGCCGTGGAGGCGGGCGCGACCCGTGGCGCACGCCTGCGGCTTCTGCCCTATGCAGACGCCCGCGCCAAGCGCAGCCTCGCGCTCGTGTGGCGCACCGGCGCCGCCCGGCGACGCGACTATCTGCTGCTGGCCGATCATCTGCGCGATCACTGCCTGCCCCACAGCGCGGCAAAGGCGGGCGTTTAGCAGGCCCGTTGGCGCCATCGCGCAATGACGGGCTTCGCGGCGGCCTCCAGCAGCCGCCCCTTGCCCCTGCCGGCCTTTCGGTTGATCCTGCGCGCCAACGCGACGAGGAAACGAACAGGACAGCGTGATGCGAACCGATCTCCCCGCCAATTCTTTCAAGTCCAGACTACAGGCGGGCAACCCGCTGATCGGCTTCTGGCTCACGACCGCAAGCCCGACCTCGACGGAAATCGCCGCCGGCGCGGGCTTCGACTGGCTGCTCATCGACATGGAGCACTCGCCGAACGAGCTGCCGGATATCGGCCACCACCTGCGTGCAGCGGAGGGCGGCGTGGCGGAGCCGATCGTCCGCGTGCCGTGGAACGAACCGGTCCTGGTGAAACGTCTGCTCGACATGGGCGCGCGCACCCTGCTCTTTCCCTATGTGCAATCGGTGGAGGAAGCGCGACAGGCCGTGGCCGCGACCCGCTATCCGCCGCACGGGATTCGCGGACTGAGCGGCCTCAGCCGGGCCAACCGCTATGGCCGCGTGCCGGACTACTTCGGGCGGGCGGTCGATGAGATCTGCGTCCTGGTACAAGTCGAGACGCGCCGCGGACTGGATGCCATCGAGGACATCGCCGCGATCGACGGTGTCGATGGCCTGTTCATCGGTCCGGCAGACCTGTCCGCCGATTTCGGGAAGGCCGGCAAATGGCGTGAACCGGAGATCTGGAGCGCGATCATCGAGGGCGGCCGACGCATCAAGGCGGCCGGAAAGGCGGCAGGCTTCCTCTCCGCCTCCGAGGCCGACTGCCGCGATGTCATCGCCGCCGGCTTCACCTTCGTCGCCGTGGGGATCGATGCCGGGATCCTGGCTCGGCAGACGGACGCCCTCGTCAAAGCCTACAAAGGTTGAGCGTTCGGCGATTAGAGCGTCAGCTGGCTACCCCACCCCTTACCCCTCCCCGCAAGGAGGAGGGGCGAGGCAGCGTTGCGCGTTGTTCGTCAACGGTTGGGTATCGGGACGCGTTGGGGAGCGCCAACGTGCTTTCCAGAAATCTCCACGTGGAACGCGCCCCTCCCCCTTGCGGGGAGGGGTAAGGGGTGGGGTGCCACAGCAAGCATCCCGACGCTCGTGGAGGCCGCTTATTCGCCGGGCCGCCGTGCCATGAAGCCGAAATCACAACCTTCGTCGGCCTGTGTCACGCTGTCGTGGTAGAGCCTGGCATAGCCCCGCTCCGGGACAGGGTGCGGCGGCTCGGCCGCGTGGGCCGCCTGCCGCGCCGCCATCTCGGCCTCGTCGATGAGGAGATCGATGCGCCGCGACGCGACGTCGAGGCGGATGCGATCGCCCGTCTGCACCAGCGCCAGCGGACCGCCGACAGCTGATTCCGGCGTGATGTGCAGCACGATGGTGCCGAATGCCGTACCGCTCATGCGGGCATCCGAGATGCGCACCATGTCCTTGACACCCTGCCGGCCGAGCTTTTTCGGAATAGGCAGGTAGCCAGCCTCCGGCATGCCGGGCGCGCCCTTCGGGCCGGTGTTGCGAAGCACCAGCACATCGTCGGCTTTGACGTCGAGGTCCGGATCGTCGATGCGGGCGCCCATGTCGGCGACGTTCTCGAACACCACGGCCCGACCGGTATGCTGCAGCAACTCCGGGCTTGCCGCCGCCTGCTTGATGATGGCGCCTCGCGGCGCGAGATTGCCGTAGAGCACCGCCATGGAGCCGACATCCTTGATCGGCCTGTCGCGTGCCCTGATGACATCCTGGCCGGGCACGTCCTCCGCCGCGGCCACGACATCACGCAGCGTACCGCCCGCGATGGTCGGCGCATCGAGATCGATGAGGTCGCCAAGATTGGCCAGCAGCCTGGGGACGCCGCCGGCGTGGTGGAAATGCTCCATATAATGCTGGCCGGACGGCTTGAGATCCACGAGGACTGGCGCCAGGCGGCCGATCGCGTCGAGTTCGTCCAGCGAGAAGGCATGCGGCGTTCGGTTGGCGATAGCCGCCAGATGAACAACGCCATTGGTGGACCCTCCGATGGCCTGCAGCACGACGGCCGCGTTGCGGAAGGCGGCGGGCGTCAGGAGTTCGCTCGGCCTCAGGCCACCAGCAACCGCCATCTCCGCCGCGCGCCGCCCGCTTGCCTCCGCGAGACGCACACGCTCCGCGTGGGGCGCTGGAATTGTGCCGCTCATGGGCAACGAGAGGCCCATGGCCTCCGTCACGCAGGCCATTGTGCTGGCGGTGCCCATCACCATGCAGGTGCCGACCGACGGGGCGAGGCGGCCATTGACCACCTCGATCTCCGCGGCATCGATCTCGCCGGCGCGGTGTGCGCCCCAAAGGCGGCGACAATCGGTGCAGGCGCCGAGCACCTCGCCCTTGTGATGGCCGACGACCATCGGGCCGACCGGCACGACCACCGTCGGCAGGTCGACACTGGCCGCCGCCATGATCTGCGCGGGCAGCGTCTTGTCGCAGCCGCCGATGACCACCACCGCGTCCATGGGCTGGGCGCGGATCATCTCCTCGGTGTCCATCGCCATCAGGTTACGCAGGAACATGGATGTCGGATGCGCGAAGCTCTCGTGGATGGAGATGGTGGGAAACACCATGGGCATGGCGCCGGCCAGCATGACGCCGCGCTTCACGGCCTCCACCAGTTGCGGCACGTTACCGTGACAGGGATTATAGTCGCTGTAGGTATTGGTGATGCCGACGATCGGGCGATCGAGGGCATCATCGGAATAGCCCATGGCCTTGATGAAGGCCTTGCGCAGAAACAACGAGAATCCATCGTCGCCGTAGCTGGTCAAACCCTTGCGCAGGCCGCGAGCCATATCCGTTTCCTCACCGACAATCCGTCTTGATTATCCCTAACCCCCTGGACAGCATGGCTTCCCAGCGGCCCGGTCGAACCACTCTAAAGTGATCCCAGCCGTGGGGCCATCATCAGGATGGGAGGCAGCGGCGATTTTTGGCAGAGCCGTTTGACGTTTCAGCGAGGCTTACGCGACGCGAAGGGCCTGACCTCGATGCCAGCCTGCGTGAGCGCGCCGCGCACCGCGGCGGCAGCGGCCACTGCCTGCGGATTGTCACCATGCACACAGATGGAATCGATCGCCACTTTTAGGCGCTTACCCAAGGTGGTGATGATCGCTCCTTCCTCCACCATGCGCATGACATGGGCGACAATCGCGTCAGGCTGGTGCAGAACCGCCCCGGCGATCTTGCGGCTCGTGAGGTTGAAACTGTCGTCATAGGTGCGGTCGGCGAAAATCTCCCGCGCCAGTGGCAGGCCTGCGGCATCGCCTGCCCGCTCCAGCGCCGTGCCCGGCATGACCAGGAAGACGAGATCACGATCGACCGCGCGGATGGCGCCTGCCAAGGCACGTGCGAGATCGTCGTCTTCGGCCGCGATATTGGAGAGCGCGCCGTGCAGCTTCACATGGGTGACGCGGTGCCCCGCGAGCGCCGCCACGCTCTGGAAGGCTCCGATCTGATAAGCGACCATCGTTGCGGTATCGGATGGGCTGTCACCGCGGATCGCCCGCCGGCCGAAGCCCCAGAGATCGTTGAAGCCGGGATGCGCGCCGATGGAGACGCCCTTGGCCTGTGCCTCACGTGCAACATTCGCCATAATAAGGGGATCGCCGGCGTGGAACCCACAAGCCACGTTGGCCGACGTGATGATGTCGAGCATCGCCGAATCATCGCCCATGACCCACGGGCCGAAACCCTCGCCCATATCGGCATTCAGATCGACAGGCATATGAGTTTTCCCCATTCCACAGACTTGCGCCTCCAGCACGGAGACAGGCATCGCGGGCCTTCCACGGCGCGATGCCGTGTCCCGACACACAGAATAGCGCGACAAACCCATCCTTCGTTAAGGATGTAATTCATATTCCCTGCCAAGGTCACCGCTCAGAGCGTTGAGCGTAGGCGTAACAGGGTAGTCGACGGCACATGCAATCTCCGGCACAGCCTCCGAAACTGAACAATTCGCGTGGTGATTCTTACCTCGCCAAGGGCGGGGAGCGTGGACAAAAGCCGGCTACGGCTTCGGATGCCCACGAGCGGTCAAGCTATGCACCACTTGGGCTCAGGCCCGATCCACTGGAAGGTCCGCCCGCGCCAAGCTGGCTGCAGTTCTTCGCAATGGGCTCGAATGCGCGTTTCACCCGCACACCGGATTACCTGCTGCGGACAGAGTATGATTCGGCCGCCGACGCCGGCGACAGCCAGCGGCTGATGCCGGCAGCCAGCGACATCGCCGACGCGCTCTACCGTGAAGACCGCGCCGCCATGGAAACGCGGCTGCCGCCGACGGCGCTTCCGCCACCATCGCTGATGCCGGTCCATGCCGCGCAAAGCCAATCCGCGCCGGCCACCGACAAGCAATATGTGTGGCGTGACGCGCCGCGCCAGCTGTCCGCAAGCGCGCCGCCCGCGTCCGAGGAGCCTCCGCATCTGACGCCGCCTGTCGCGGAGCTGTCGTCACCTGTGTCGAACTTCAACGCCGCCTATGAAGCCTATGAGGCCCATGAGAGGGACGATACGAGTGCGCCGCACGACATTCGGCAGCGCGGGATAGCCGAAGACGAAGGCGAGCATTGGCCCGAAGGCGTCTGGGACATGGCCGAACACGAATGGCCGGATTCGGATCCCTTCCAGGTCATCGAAGACGATGGTGATGAGATCGATGTCGCGGTTGCGCCCGGCCGTCTCTCGCGCCTGCAGAGCCTTGCCGAGATTATCCAGATCGGCCTCACGTCCCTGCCCCGCCGGGACGCGACGCAGGACAATGACCCGAATGCCAAGCATCGCCTTGATACTCCGGCGGCCCACGCCGCCGATAGCGCGCCTGCGCCGGACAGCCCGATACAGGCGGAGGCCGAGGCACCCATACGCCGTCCCCCGCCGCTGATCGCCCGCCAGAAGGCATCGCGGCGGCAGCCTCCGGCGGAGATGCCAGCGGCGCCCGCATCATCGACCCCGGTTCCGCTCGCACCGTCAGTCTCCGTCAATGTCTCGTTCGGATGGCTGCCGCCCGCCATAGGGGCCCTTCCGGACATGGAACCCGCTCCGGAGATGGGCGTCGCGCCCGTCGACGCAGTTGACGTTGAGGCCGCAGTCGAGACCACCGAGGAAACGGCCACTGCCATGCCGGTTGAAGGCGAGGCGCCGACCGGGGATGAAGCCGACTTCGCTGCCTCTGCCGCGATCGAAATGGAGCAGGCGCCCGAACCGCTCCCGGTCCGACGCCTGCTCGGCGCCGGCTTCGAGCTGCCGCCACTCGAACTGCTCACGGAGCCATCCGCGAGCGAGCCCAATCTCGAGCATTCGGAGGAGTTGCTCGAGAAGAACTCGGTCGACCTGCAGCAGATCCTGCATGACTTCGGCATCCGCGGGGAGATCATCGACGCCAATCCCGGCCCAGTGGTGACGCTCTATGAGCTGGAGCCCGCCCCCGGCACCAAGTCATCGCGCGTCATCGGCCTCGCCGACGACATCGCCCGCTCGATGAGCGCGATCTCGGCCCGCGTCGCCGTTGTCCCCGGCCGCAACGTCATCGGCATCGAATTGCCGAACAAGGCGCGTGAGACCGTGTGGCTGAGGGAGCTTCTCTCCAGCCGCGATTTCGAAACGATGCAGACCAAGCTCGGCGTCTGCCTCGGCAAGACCATCGGTGGAGAACCGGTGATCGTCGATCTCGCGCGGATGCCCCACCTGCTCGTCGCCGGCACCACCGGCTCGGGCAAGTCGGTCGCCATCAACACCATGATCCTGAGCCTGCTCTACCGGCATTCGCCGGAGGCCTGCCGGCTCATCATGATCGATCCGAAGATGCTGGAGCTTTCCATCTACGAAGGCATCCCGCATCTCCTGACGCCGGTCGTGACTGATCCGCGCAAGGCCGTCGTCGCCCTGAAATGGGCGGTGCGCGAGATGGAGGATCGCTACAAGAAGATGTCGAAGCTCGGTGTGCGCAACATCGACGGCTTCAACGCTCGCGCCGTCGAGGCGCGCGCCCAGGGCACCCAGGACGACTTCCTCGACAGCGATGGCGAGCCCATCGACATGACCCCCCTGCCCTATATCGTGGTGGTGGTGGACGAGATGGCCGACCTGATGATGGTCGCCGGCAAGGACATCGAAGGCGCCATCCAGCGCCTCGCGCAGATGGCCCGTGCCGCCGGCATCCATCTGATCATGGCGACGCAGCGCCCCTCCGTCGATGTCATCACCGGCACCATCAAGGCGAATTTCCCGACCCGCATCTCCTTCCAGGTGACGTCGAAGATCGACAGCCGCACCATCCTGGGCGAACAGGGCGCCGAACAGCTCCTCGGCCAGGGCGACATGCTGTACATGGCTGGCGGCGGCCGCCTCACCCGCGTGCATGGCCCCTTCGTCTCGGACCGCGAGGTCGAGAAGGTCGTCGATCATCTGAAGCTGCAGGGCCGGCCCGATTATCTCGACGCCGTCACGACAAGCGACGACGACGAGCAGCCCGCCTCCGAAGCCGCTGGCGACGGCGAGGACGGTGCGGTCTTCGACAAGACCGGCATGGGCTCCTTCGGCGAGGAAGGCGGCGACCTCTATGATCAGGCGGTGATGATCGTGCTGAGGGACAAGAAGGCCTCGACCTCCTATATCCAGCGCCGCCTGCAGATCGGCTACAACCGCGCGGCGTCGATCATGGAGCGCATGGAGAACGAGGGCATCGTCGGCCCGGCCAACCATGCCGGCAAGCGCGAGATCCTGAAGGAAATCTGACCCCTCCCCGCTCGCAACGACAAAAAAAGCCCGGCCACTTGGACCGGGCTTTTCCTTTTCGGACGCCGTCGCCTCAGGCGAGATCGGGCCAGATATCCGCCGGCGGCGTCAGCAAGGCGATCTTGCTTTCCGCTTCGTCACTCCGGGCAAAGGAGAGGGCAACTTCGGCCCGCGATATGGCCTGCGAGTCGATCTGCTCCACCCAGAAGTCGCGACCGCCTTGATCGCCAGTACGCGCCAGCACCTTTGTGTAGAGAGCCTCCACGAAAGCGCCCGTCTCCACGTCCTCCGAGCGCAAGCGGAACTCGTCCGACGTGGCGAAACTGGCCGCGATCGCTGCGACGGATTGGCCGGCCAGACCCTGCGCCAGCCAGAAATCAAGACCGCCCGCATCGGCCTCGCGCCCGAAGAAGGCATGATACAAGCCCTGGAGATCGCTCTGGCCCGTCGTGAGCAGCGACGCTTCCCCATCGGCGTAGCGCAGCGTCTCGACATTGCTGACCCGCATCACCGAGCCCTGCGCCGCATTGGCGATCTCAACCAGTCCGTTCACGATCTGGATGTCGTAGTCGCCGCGTCCGCCGCTCAGCACAAGCGTATCCTGGCCGGCGCCGCCATCAATCCGATCATTCCCACGGCTCTCGATGAAGACGTTGTCCCCGGCATTGCCCAGGAGAATATTGTTGAGGTCGTTGCCGGTGACCTCGACATCGCCGGACCCGCTGAGGCGCAGGCTCTCGATGTTGGAGGCGAGGGCAATCGCCTGATCGCCGCCATAAAGGGCGAGATCGTAGCCTTCAGTTCCCTTTTCCGCCGTCAGGCCGGCCGGATCCCGCACGAGGATGTCGTTGCCGCCGGAACTGTTGGTCGCGGCGATCGCGCCGTCGCCGGCCACATATTGATCGACGATCATGCGGCCAAGGTCGGGGAAGTCGGTGAAGATTGCATCGAGGCCGAGGTCGAGCAGCTTCACGAATTCCTCGACCGGCCGCTGCACGGTGCCGTCGGGGTTCAGCGCCAGGAACGGTTCGTCCGCGCGCACGGTCCAGGGAATGACTCCGAGGCCTGCATCATGGGCGACTTTCGCGAGGTCCAGGATGCCGGTCACGATCCGTGTGACCTGCGCCACCCCATCGCCATTGGCGTCCACCGGGTTCATGAGGGTGGCCGTGCGGATGATCGCGTCCTTCGAGGGAGCGAGGAAGTCGGCGTAGAGCGCCGCCATCGCCTTAACAGCTTGGGGCGTATAAAGGTCGGTGTTGAGCGCGCTCGCCGCTGTCAACGGAAAGTTGAAATCCTTGTAAAGATCAGGATTGGCACCGAGTTCCTTGTACTCCGGATTGAAGTGGAAATAGATATCCGCCGCACCGCCCAATAGCTGCACGATCTGATAATCCACCCCGGCCTCCGGCATGATCTCCTTGGCCAGCTGGATCAGATTGAGCACGTCGAAGGACTGGATATAGACCCGGTTTCCTTCGGTAAATCCAAGCTCGACCAGCTTCTCGACAAGCATCCGGCTGGTGTCGACATGGATGAATGATCCATCGACATATTGGCCGGTATAGGAAAAGTAGGTCGGATGCTTTGTCTCCGGCGCAATGGCGATCTTCTTGCCGGTGTCTGCCTCAACCTGGTTGACGAGGGCGATCACTTCCTCGAGCGTGGCAATGCGGTATTGATCATTATGCTCGGCGCTTTCCGGCCGGATGGTCGGGATGCGCTCGCGCGCATAGAGGGTCTTGATCTCGGCGAGGGTGAAATCTTCCGCGAACCAGCCGGACACCGTCTGACCATCGACCATCTTGGTCGTGTACAGATGGGCGAATTCGGGATGATCCCTCACATCGGTCGTTTCGTTGAGAAGATTCTCGTGACGCGCGATGAGATGGCCGTCCTTAGTGACGACGATATCGGGCTCGATCACGTCGGCGCCCTGTTCGATAGCAAGCTTGTAGGCTTCTATCGTATGCTCGGGAAGATAAGCACTGGCACCACGATGGCCAATGACCAGTGGTGCCTTCACGTCTTGAGCAATCGTCTCGGCCATCTCTGAAATCCCCAATCTTGCGCGCAAGAAAAACGTCAGGCCATGGCCGTCAATGACTATCCATGGCAGCGACAGGACAGGGAGCTTCTATAGAAAAGCTTGGGTGACCGGAGTGTGACAGGCCGCCGACCTAGGACCAAATGGAGATCCAGGGATAGCCAGGGCAAGCTCGACTATGACATTGAAAGCAAAGTTCGGCACACACGAACCTCAGTGTCCTCCCCGGCGGCGCGCAGCGCCGGGGATGGCACGAGCCTAGATCGGATGGATTCATCCGGTGGCATTAAAGCCGAATTGGCTCGTCTTTTTTCTGAACGGAACCGCGGCTGGGCTCCTTCAGAACCGCATCGTGCCGGTCTCGATGAAGCGCTGGTGCCAGGAGAGCGCTTCACCGGGTAGGCATGGCGACTGCTGGCCATAGGAGTGCTCGCGGGCACGCCGGAAGTAGTCCGCGAGCGCGGGACGGAAATCCGGATGGGCACAGTTCTCGATGATCACCTTGGCGCGCTGCTTGGGCGAGAGGCCGCGAAGATCGGCGAGACCCTGCTCTGTCACGATGACCTGCACATCCTGGTTGATATGGTCGACATGGCTCGCCATAGGCACGATCGCCGAGATCTGGCCCTTCTTCGCCGTCGAGGGGGTGACGAAGATCGAGACATAGGCGTTGCGAGCGAAATCCCCCGAGCCGCCGATGCCGTTCTGGATGCGGGAGCCCATCACGTGAGTCGAGTTGACGTTGCCGTAGATGTCGGCCTCTATCAGTCCGTTGATGGCGATGCAGCCGAGGCGGCGGATGATCTCCGGGTGATTGCTGATCTCCTGCGGGCGCAGGATGATGGAGTTCCGGAAGCGATCCATGTCCGCATTGAGCGTCGCGGCCGCCTCCGGGCTGAGCGAAAAGCTGGTGGCAGAGGCCATTCTCAGCTTGCCCGCCGAAAGCAGGTCGAGCATCCCGTCCTGAATGACTTCCGTATAGGCCGTCATGTCCTCAAAGGGACTGTCGAGCAGGCCCGCGAGCACTGCATTGGCGATGTTGCCGACGCCCGATTGCAGTGGCAGCAGCGAGGGCGGCAGACGCCCCCGGGCGACTTCGTGCTTGAGGAATTCAAGGAGGTGACCGGCGATGGCGCGCGCTGCCGCGTCGGGCGGGGAGAAAGGCAAGTTGCGGTCTGGCGCATCGGTCTCGACGATGGCCACGATCTTATCCGGATCGCAACGCAAAACCGTTTCGCCAATGCGATCATCCGGCCGCACGAGCGGAAT
Organism: Hyphomicrobiales bacterium; assembly: GCA_930633525.1. Classification (NCBI taxonomy): domain Bacteria; kingdom Pseudomonadati; phylum Pseudomonadota; class Alphaproteobacteria; order Hyphomicrobiales; species Hyphomicrobiales bacterium. The sequence goes on along the minus strand of CAKNFP010000001.1, from coordinate 1,447,221 downwards.
GGGCACCCGGTTCGGCGGCAAGGCCGTGCCGTAGTAGATGTCGTGCATCCCCTCGAGCGCGGCATTCTGCCAGCTGTTGACCTCGAGAATCACCTGGCTGGCCTGCTCTATCCACGTCTTGTTATTGCCGACCGACGATGACGGAACAAGGCTGCCGTCAGCATGGATACCCGCGACTTCGATGACGGCGGTATCGAGCGGTCCCAGAAAACCTTGCCAGGCCATCGGCGCCACCTGGCTCAGATGCATGTCGAAATAATCCATCTCGCCGCGGTTGATCTTCTCCCGGGCAATCGGATCCGAATTATAGGGCAAGCGAAACTCGATGCCGTCAGCCTTTGCCAGGGCGCCGTCGAGTTCCGGGCCCGTTGAAGCGCCAGTCCAGATGCGGACGCGGAACGGGTCTCCCGCGGCATGGGCCGCCTCGATGCGGGCGGCGAGCGCCAGGGGCACGGCCTTCGGATAACCGGCGCCGGTGAAACCGCTCATGCCGATCGTCGTACCGGAGGTAATGAGCGATGCCGCCTCCTCAGCGGTCGCAATCTTGGTCCGCAGCCGCTCGCTTGCGATACGCCGACGATCGATCACGCCGTTTCCTCCCGTGCGTTTCAAGCCATCGTGCCGGCTATCGAGCCGGCATCCCATATGCTTTACACAGGACAGCCGTGGGGGCGTGTCAATTCCCAAAGACTCCAAACAGCAACAATGCGGCAATTACACGCAAAATGGAACGTCACCTTGAATGTATAGTTTCTCTCGCAACGAAATATAATAGTTTCATTCGGGATGGTCCCGCCGAAGGCCATGGCAATTTCATACCATAGTCGTAGATCCATCGTCGCAGCGCCGCGAAGACGTACAGGAGCTCAGCTGCGCGTCAGCACGCGGACGTCTCCCCGGCGCGAGAGCACATTGACGACCACCTGATGCCCCGCCCGGCGCAAGACGACGTCCACGGATCCCTCGCCCACCGCGAGGCGGCGCAGGGTGACCTCGTCGAGGAAATCGGGCAGCACCGGCTCGTCGAAAATCGTCTCGCGTTCGGCCATGTTGAAGCCAAGCCCGAGGCACGACTGGATCAGTGACAGGGGCGCGGCCGCCGCCCAGGCCTGGGGAATGCATGCGACAGGATAGAATGTCGGCCCACGGCTGCGCTGGCGCGGGAAACCGCAGAACAGCTCGGGCAACCGCCGCTGATCGATATAGAGAGAGGTGGAGAACAGCCCCTCGAAAATCCGGGCGGCCTGGGCACGGAAGCCGTAACGGGCAAAGCCTGCGGCGATGATCGCGTTGTCATGGGGCCAGACCGAGCCGTTGTGGTAACTCATGGGATTGTAGCGCGCCTCGGTGGACGCGACCGTGCGCACCCCCCAACCCGAAAACGACGAGCGCGCCATCAAGGTCTCGACGATAACCGGCGCTCGCTCGGGCAAGGCAATGCCCGTGAAGAGCGCATGGCCCGCATTGGAGGCGCGGACACGGCAAGGGCGCTTCTGCCCGTCGAGTGCGAGCACATAGGTGGCGAGGTCCCCGTCGAAGAAGCTCTCGTCAAATCGCTTGCGCAGAATGCGCGCCTTGTCGTTGAACTCCTGCGTGCGACGGCCGTGTCCGAGGGCGCGCGCAATATGCGCGGCCGCACGCCAGGCCCCATAGACGTAGGCCTGCACTTCCACCAGCGCGATCGGCCCCGCGGCCAATGTGCCGTCAGCGTGGAAGATGGAATCGTGGCTGTCCTTCCAACCCTGGTTGATCAGCCCATCAGCGGTGCGCCGGCCATATTCGACGAAACCGTCGCCGTCGCGGTCCCCATCCGTGTCGATCCATTTGAGAGCCGCATCAATATGCGGCCAGAGCTTCGTCATAAGGCCGAGATCGCCGGTCCGCTGGAAATAGGCACCGGCCAGCATGACGAACAGGGGTGTGGAATCGACACTGCCGTAGTAGCGGCGGAACGGCACCTCCCCGAGTTCCGCCATCTCGCCCTGGCGTAATTCGTGCAGGATCTTGCCGGGCTCGGCGTCCGCGACCGGATCATGCCGCGTCGCCTGATTGGCGGCGAGATGGCCGAGCACCCCACGGGCGATAGTGGGATCAAGCCAAAGCATTTCGAGCGCCGTGATCAGTGCATCGCGCCCAAACACGGTGCTGAACCAGGGGATGCCCGCATAGGGATAGGGCCCTTCGGGCGTATCGGTCACCAGCATATAGAGATCGGACACGCTGCGACGCACCGCCTCGTTGCAGATCTCATTCGAGGTCGCGACCGTGGCCGCGCGGGACGATGAAACCCTGAGGGACCGCCGCGCATCGCGCAGGGCCATGAAAAAGGCACGGCGGGTATCGTGATTGCCGGCCGACGCCTCACCCGCCGCCTGCCCCCCTCGATGGCGGCCGACATCGCTAATAATCTCGATGAAGGCGAGTTGTGCTTCGCGTGGCGCCAGCGAAAACTCGAACACGGCCTGCGATGACGTCAGCGCGACCGGGGCGGGGTCGAAATGAAGGATGGTCTCGCGTCGCCGGTCATCGAGGCCGGTGTAGGCAAGCGTCACGGTGTGAGGCATGATCTCCGCGGGGTGGTCGCGGCCGCGCCTCTCGCGCCGGGTTCCCCGCACCTCGAAGATATCGGCGAAATCCGCAGCAAAGGCGATCTCGATGCGCACCTTCCGGCGGCGCTCGTCGAAATTGCGGACGGAGAGACGCTCGAAACAGGCTCCGTCCCAAAGGAAGCGCGACCTCCTGATATGGATGAGATCGTGGCCCAGGACGAGCCGGCCAGCGTCATCGTAGAGGTCGGGATTGGTGAGATCGCAGGTCAGCGACGCGTTGTCGTCGCGCAAGGTCGAGGACAACAGCATCGGCCTGACGCCGCCCACTGTGAGAAAGAAGTGCGACAGATGGCGCGTGTCACGGTGATAGACGCCTTCCGGACTGCCCGGACCGGCGAGCGCATCGCCATTGTGGTCGAAAACGGCGAAGGTGTCGCCGTGCTTCAGGGTTCGCGGCCGTCGCTCCTGGAGCGAGGCAGCCGCTGGAATGAAGAACTGGGCGAGTGGTGCATCGCCCACGTTCAGCGGTGCCGGCGCATGCGCCGCAGTCTCAGCCGTCCTTGTCTGCATGGCGCTGGTCCGCTGTCATCATCCATCCTGAGGCCGGTGCCTGCATCGAAATAGCTGATGCGGCGGCGCGACGAGGACCTCGCGTTGTTGCCACCGTCAGGCAACAACCTGCAGCGGCACATCCCGAGGCAACAGGGAGCGCTCCGCATCCCCCGTGCGGTTTTCCACGAGCCCCCGGTAAATCGCCACATAGGCGCGGGCCATGTGTTCCACCGTGAAGCGGCGCATGAAAGTCTCCCGAACCAGGCGCCGGCTCAGGTGATTAATATGGCGGACCGCTTCAACGGCCTCATCCACATCATGCACGATAACCCCGCTGACACCATCGTCAATCACCTCCGGCACGGAGCCGCTGCCAAAAGCAATGACGGGCGTGCCGCAAGCCATCGCCTCGATCATCACGAGACCGAAGGGCTCGGGCCAGTCGATGGGAAAGAGCAAGGCTCGCGCGTTGCCAAGGAATGCCGGCTTCTGCGCGTCGTTGATTTCGCCGATGAAGGTCACATTGGGATGCACAGCGATCAACGGCGCGATGACTTCATCCCAATAGGCCTGATCGACCTTGTCGACCTTGGCAGCGATCTTGAGCGGCACGCCCGAGCGCGCGGCGATCGCGATCGCGCGATCAGGCCGTTTCTCCGGAGAGATCCGCCCCAGGAACGCGAGATAGCCGCCCATGGGTTCATCCACGAACGGCAGCATATCGACGGGCACGCCATGCGGCACTGTGCCGACCCAGTTCACAGGCGGCATCGGCTGGCGCTGGGCATCGGAGATCGAGACGAGGGGAATGTCGGGGAAAGCCCGGTAGAAAGGCACGAGATCCGGCAGATCAAGCCGCCCATGCAGCGTGGTCACCGTCCGGCTTGCAAAGGCGCTGATCAAGGGCGCGTGCAGCACGTCGACATGAAAATGGAGGATGTCGAACTCCTCGGCCCGACGCCGCACCTGATCGAGCATGATCATATGATAAGGAATGGGATCACGAACCGCGGGGTTCAACCGCAACGCCATGTCGGTGCAGGGCACGAGCTTCGCCTTCGTGCGCGAATCGCCACTGGCGAACAGCGTGACGTCATGCCCTAGTCGCACCAGCTCCTCGGTCAGAAAAGACACGATCCGCTCCGTGCCACCGTAAAGCCGCGGAGGACAACATTCGGCGAGCGGAGCGATCTGGGCGATCTTGAGAGGTTTGCTTGCGGTGGGAAGCGTGTTGCGGACAGGGCGAGGCAGAAACGTTGGCGCGGAACCGTCGATAGCTGTGCTCATGACGTAAGTTTCCTGGCGCAGAACGCGCAAGACCCCGGTGTGTTCACCATGGATAGTTAATGCACGGCAGCGCGATCGGATCCGTAGGGGCCCGCAAAAAATGCGAGGGCCACGCTTTGCGCGCCGGTTGCCCCAGATGGTCTGTGCAATCAATCCCGTTAAGAGATCGAATTCGGGCGCGCAAGCCACGATACAGCCGCCTCGAGCGGCGTGTGGGGAAGACAAGTCGCCCGCGATATGGACGCATTACCTCGGCCGGAAAAGCCCTTCCGCGACCGTCGCCCAGCCCCTCTCCGCCCTTCGATTGCCCTGGCCGACAACCACGCGGCTGCCTGGGACACCAGGTAGGGGACTCATTTGAGCCACTGCGTCGCAAGAGCGACGAGGGCGATGGCAGCGAGCCTGTCGTATCTGGTGGCGATGCGTTTCCAGTTTTTGAGCTTTCCGAACATGCGCTCGATGACATTTCGACGCCGGTCGGCAGAGCGGTTGAGAGGATAGGCGCCGCCCTGCGTCGCGGTCGGGGACTGTCCCTATACCGATTATGAGTTCTCGCAGGCCTATGCGGCGGTCGGCAAGGCGGTGCACCGCTATGTCCGCAATGCCGCCGGTACGCTGCTGCGCCAGGTCGACCAGACCTATGCGATCAACAACACGACGCTGCCCTACACGGCGCTGAACACCGCCAGCCAGTTCACCGAGAAGCTCACCGGCGGCGACCGCTCCTCGCAGGTGACCCGCAGCTTCGACACCTTCGCCAATATCACCCATCTCGTCGAGCACGGGAACCTGGCCTCGATCGGCGACGAGCGCCACCACGTCCGCGACTACAGCTACAACACCGACCGCTATCGTCGACAAGCCCTTCGCCCAGCGGCTCTATGGCGCGGAGGGCACAAGCTCCACCCCGCTGCTCGACACCCGCTACCTCTGGGACAATCAGCCGTTCACCACCGCGCCGACCTTCGGCAACCTGACCCAGGTCGATCGCTGGCGGAACACCGACAACACACTCGCCGTCACGGCGATGACCTACGACTGCTGGGGCAATCTGACGGCGCAGGTCGATCCGGTCGGCAATCGTTTTGAATATATCCAGAAGAGTGTTCTGAACAACAAGCCGTCTTCTCCCAGCGCGAGCCCACCGGCCAGCCCGCCTGCAACCAGCACAAACGCCACACCGCCTAATCCAAATGATCCGGAAGATCCAAATCGTTGGCAAGACATCATAACCCCAGACCGTGCAAAGCATATACTTGATGGAGATAAAGGGGGGACCAGGCGGAGGGCATCGCGGCGGTACCGGTAGATCTGGAGAATCTGAGTTCCCGTCGAGCTGGTCGGACAATAAGACATTAAATTCAATTGCCGATATCGCCCGAGATCCCAACGTGCCATCAACATCAAGCGGCTCACGTGCAGTAAAGGAAGGCGTGCGTGATGGAATCGAGATCAGAACAGCGGTCGACAAAAACGGAAACGTAGTGACCGGGCATCCGACAAACGTCCCTCGGAATCCATAGAGGTTTAGAAATGAAGGATTTCGAAAACTCAGATCAAGCTATAGATCGGCTTCGCGCAACTTTGATCAACAAGATTCCAGAGCAATCAATTCGAGAATCGCAACATTATTCAGATCACGACGAATATGCGCTTGCTCTAGAAATGCTGCTCTGTGGCGCACATCAATCCAAAATAATCATGGATGACGAGCAAAAATACATATTGAAATACCTATCTTCTGTAATTAATATTATAGAATACATAGATCCAGAGTACTGGTCTTATTTCAAAGAGCTTGGATAGAAGTTGGGGACAATACGTATGCCCGCCCAACAATTCACCGCGCAGATGTGCAATGCCCTCCTCGGGCGGGCGCCGGAGCCCAACGGCTATGCTTGGTGGGTCTCCCTCTATCCCACCATGACCGAGACCGCCTTCATCAATGCCTGGGCGGCCACGGCCGAGGCCAAGGCCCTCAATCCCTGGCTCGACAGCCCGACCCTCACCAACGCCCATATCTTCATCGCCTCGCTCTATGTCCATCTCTACAACCGCATCCCCGATGCGGCCGGCCAGACCTTCTGGGCCAATGAACTGCAGGCCAATGGCATCGCCCCGGTCCTCCTGACGCTCCTCGGGGTCGGTGGGACGGATGGCGCCGTGCTTGCCAACCGCACCACGGTCGGCGTCTATTTCGCCGAGAAGTTCCTGGCCGCCGGCGCCGCCCCCGCCTTCTCCTGGCAGCAGTCGATCCTGAACAGCGTCGACCAGACCTCCGCCTCGGTCACCGCGGCCAAGGCCCAGATCGACGCCTGGGTGGCCGCCGCGCCGCTCGACACGACGCTTGGCACCTATGCGCAGGTCCTCCCCGGGCGAAGACCTACACCATCACCGGTCTCCCCAGCTTCATGATCTATGACCTCGCCGGCGAGATGCTGGCGGCCTCCAACCCGACCGGCAATGTGGTCGGCTTCGTCCACAACGGCGCCAAGCTCAGTCTCGTGCCGCTTTATCTCACCGCCACCGCGATCACCGAACTCGGCCCCGCCTCCGCCCAGACGGTCGCCAGCGTCTTCGCCGACGGCCCGATCGCCCGCGTCACCCTCGACGGCCAACCCGTCATCTGCATCAACGTCAATGGCGACGCCACCTTCTCCGTCACATCAGACTTCGTCCTCACCGGCCTCGGCGCTGCCACCTTCACGGATTTCGTGCTGGCGTGAGGGCGGCTGCTCTCTCGGCCCTATCCGTGGACTCCCGGCCGCTGTCTCTTTGGATCGATCAGCCGTCCTATGATACGGTGGACGGCGCGGCTTGGGAGAACCGCGGTGAGTGACGACCGGGGATTTTTACCTCGACGACAACGGAGGGAAGCCGGCGCCGGTGCAGCTCGACCTTGGCATCGCCCGGTCCACCCCCGTGACGGGATACGACAGCGTTGCATGGTTACGGATTGCGATGCGGATGCCGACGCTGGACGGCCTGTCGAGCAACAAGGAATTCCAGGATCTCAAGCAGATTGGCGACGCTGCCGTGGCGGCGGTCGAGGACGATGGGGCCACTATTTTCGTCGGCCCTGTCACCAGCCGAGGGCAGAGGATGTTTTATTTCTACGCCATGGATGTGGAGCATGTGTCATGCGCGGCGACGCAGGTGATGCAACAATTCCCCGCATACCAATTCGCGGTGGGCGGAGAGAGTGATCTCCAATGGAATACATACTGGCGCGTGACCGTTGATACGCTGGACCCGGCCAACCCGCTCGACACCTTTGACGCTGCCGCAACACGGCAGAACTTGCCTCCGGATGATCAAGCCCGAATCGGGGCGCTTGCCCTGGAGGTTGTCTTCGCGAGGTTCGTCTCTAGTACGGCCTACGCTCCGGAGGATCGTCTTTTTGATTCTGCGATTCGGACCATTGCGGAGCATCGACCAGACAAGATGTTGCTCGATCTATACGCGACTATCGAAGCCGCCCTTTCCTCGCTGTTCGGCGAGCCGGAGAGCAGGCGGCGTCGACGCCGCCCCCCTACAGCGATACAACTTCGTCTCGGAGAAGTATTATTAAGGCCGCTTAGTCATGACGAACGCGTCAACAGCCAGTGATCAGCTTCATCACGTCGTTGTGGTCGGCGCGGGCTTCGGCGGACTTGAAACCGTGCATCGGCTCGCGGGCGCGCCGGTTCGCATAACGTTGATCGACCGGCGCAATCATCATCTCTTTCAACCCCTGCTCTACCAGGTAGCGACCGCATCGCTCGCAACGTCGGAGATTGCATGGCCAATCCGGCATCTTCTGCGCAAGCGCAAGGATGTCGCGACACTGCTGGCGACAGTCGAGGGTATCGCCACAGACGATCAGCGTGTCCTGCTCGATGACGGTTCGGCCGTTTCTTACGACACGCTGGTGCTCGCGACGGGCGCGCGTCATGCCTATTTCGGCCATGATGATTGGGAGCTGTTCGCCCCGGGCCTCAAGACGCTGGAAGATGCAACGACGGTGCGCCGGCACATCCTGCTTGCTTTCGAGCGCGCCGAGCGCGAGACCGATCCAAAACGACGCGCTGCACTTCTGACATTCGTCATCATTGGTGCGGGGCCGACCGGGGTCGAGCTCGCCGGCACGATTGCGGAATTGGCACGAACGACGCTCGTCGATGATTTCCGCAGCATCGACACGCGAGATTCGCGCGTTGTGCTGATCGAGGCCGGCCCGCGCGTGCTCGCGGCCTTCACCGAAGATCTATCCGCTTACGCGCAGCACTCGTTGGAAAAGCTCGGCGTTGAGGTAGAGCGCGGCCAGCCGGTGACCGCTTGCTCGGCCGACAGCGTGGTCTATGGAAAAAGGACCCTACCGGCCGCGACGATCATCTGGGCAGCCGGCGTCCAGTCCTCACCCGCCGCACAATGGATCGGCGCCCCTTCGGATCGAGCCGGGCGGGCGCGGGTCGAGGCCGATCTGACAGTGCCGGGTCATAAGGAGATTTTTGTAATTGGCGATGCGGCAGCCGTTGCTGATTACCATGGCAATCCAGTGCCCGGCATCGCACCGGCAGCTAAGCAGCAAGGCAAGCACGTAGCGGCGACAATCCGCGCTCGCCTCGCTGGCAGCCATCAGGGATCGCCGTTCCGCTACCGTCATGCCGGAAGTCTGGCGACGATTGGCAAGCGGCTCGCGGTCATCGACTTTGGCCGAGTCAAACTACGCGGCGCGCTCGCGTGGTGGATCTGGGGCCTCGCCCACATCTACTTTCTCATCGGCGTGCGCAACCGGCTGAGCGTTGCTCTGAGCTGGCTGTGGATTCACACTCGCGATCAACGCAGCTCGCGGCTAATCACCCAGGGTAGCGCTGCGGGCGGGCCAGCCAAGCTGGACCCGGCCGAGCCAAAATGAAGAGGCGGAGATTTCAGACCCACATTCTTAAGGGCTAAACCCCGTTGGCGGGGCTTAGCCTCCTCCAGCATTAACGCGCTTCCTCAAGGAGGCCAGTCGATGCGATTGCATCAGACTGCAAGGGAGGCCCGCTATGCCATGCGCTGCCGCGTCGCTGTGTTGTAATGTAGCAACAAAGAATTGGACCAATGATGCCGAATCCGACGCATAAGACGGTCCTCATGATGCCGATTCACAGGCGGGGGGTGTTCGCTATGTCGTTGCTGTCTTCGATCCTCGGATGGTTCGGGCAATCCAAAGCGGCGGTACCACGCTTTGCGAATATCTCTGAATTCCGCGAATTGGTGATCGCTGCTCTCCAGAAGAGGAAGGACGTATCGCGCGTCGCCGCAGACCCAAACGATCCAGCAAAAATTCAGGTGGAGATCGGGCGGTCGTCTGTGACGGCCGATGTGTCCAACGTCTTCCAGTATCTCAACGCCTATCCAATGGAGGATGCTCAAGCGCTGATCAATCGTTTCACGCGCTCTATTGTCGACGGCAAGGCCAAAAGCTCCGACGACAATATCGTGGCTGTCGTGAGAACGCGGCGATACATCGACCTGGCCAAGAAATCCGGCATCGAGATCCTGTATGAGCCATTCAGCGCGGATCTCGTCATTGCCTACATGATCGATGCGCCGGACTCCCTGTCGCCTCTACCGCCCTCCAGCATCAAAGGCAGAAGCATAGCGGACGTCCGGAAGGTAGCATTGAGGAACGTTCGGGCATGGCTTCCGAAGGTCAAAGCGGATCGCGGGCTGTATGTGATCGAGGGGAATGAGATGCTGTCCAGCAGCCTCATCCTCATCAACGAGTTCTGGAAGTCGATCGAAGGACAATTCCCGGCTGACATTCTGGTAGTGCTAGCGCGCCGGGATCAGTTGTTCCTTTTCGACGCCAGCAATCCACGGACTGCCGTCCTGGCCCGTCAGCTTATCGAGGTGACGACCAAGGAGCAGGTCAATCTGCTGTCTGAAAAGCTCTATCTTCGCCGGGGCGGCAAGATCCTAGTTGCAGACTGATACCGGGATGGGAGGGAGTCGATCGAACTGCGGCCTCCATGCTACTGACATTGCGGACTTCCCAGCGGCCTCGTCCTAAGTTCTTTAGTTCTTACCTGGGCTAGCCTGCTGCCTGTTTCGTGGACACCGAGATTGGGTGTTTCATGAACCCGGAGGTGGGATATGCGGCGAAGACAATTTGGGCGTGAGTTCAAGATCGAGGCGGTCCGCCTGATCAAGGACCGCGGAGTGAGTGTGGCGCAGGCGTCTCGGGATCTGGATGTCCATGAGAACCAATTGCGCAAATGGGTGAAGCTCTTTGCTGCCGATCCAGCGCAGGCCTTTCCCGGCCACGGCCAGATGAAGCCGGAGCAGCTTGAGATCGAGAAGCTGCGGCGCGAGGTGGCCAAGCTCAAGGCGGAGCGCGATATCCTAAAAAAGGCCGCAGCCTACTTCGCGAAGGACGTGACATGAGGTTCACGTTCATTGCGAAGCACCGGGGGATCTGGCCGGTGGCGTGGCTTTGCGAAGCGCTGGATGTGTCGCGCTCGGGCTTCCATGCCTGGCTCAACCGGTCACCGAGCCGTCGAGCACGCGACGACGAGGAGATCGGCAACAGGGTCCGGACAAGCTTCCTTCGTTCGGATCGGACCTATGGTGCCAGGCGCGTCTGGCGGGACGTGCTGGCGGAAGGGATCGATTGCGGCCTGCATCGCATCGAGCGGCTGATGCGCGCCCAGGCTTTGCGTGCCAGACCGCGTCGGCGCAACCTGCCCAAGGATGAGGGCCGGCGATCGGCCATCGCCCCGAATACGCTCGACCGGGAGTTCCACGCCGAACGGCCCAACCAACGCTGGATCGCCGACTTTACCTACATCTGGACCGCAGAAGGTTGGCTTTACGTTGCAGCCGTCATCGACCTCTTCTCCCGGCGTGTGGTGGGTTGGTCGATGAAGGCCGAGATGACCGCCGGGCTCGTGACCGATGCGCTGATGATGGCGATCTGGCGCCGGGGAAAACCGGATGCCCTGCTGCACCATTCTGACCAGGGCAGCCAGTATGCCAGCGAGCCGTTCCAGAAGCTCATGACCGACAACGGCGTCACCTGCTCAATGAGCCGCTCTGGCAATGTCTGGGACAACGCCGCGATGGAGAGCTTCTTCTCCTCGCTCAAAACCGAGCGGATCGGAGGCAGGGTTTACCGGGCACGCGACGATGCTCGTGCCGACGTGTTCGATTACATCGAGCGGTTCTACAACGCCGTTCGCAGGCACTCGACGATCGGCTACATCAGCCCGGTCGAGTTCGAAAAAAAGGTGGGATTAGCCTAACCGACCGTCCACAGAACCGGCAGCAGGCCATCCTTCAGTTCCTCATCGGTAAGCCGCATCACCGTTAGATCCTGATTTGGCCTGCTTTGACTGGATAGGGTCGCGAGGGCTCGTGATATGGGATGCAAGGATTTGAGTCATAGGTCCATCTTCAGTCTGGGATCCGCGGCAGGTTCGGATTGTTTTTGTACATTTGATCCAGACAACCGGTCGGTAAGGCCGCAATTCCGCGCTTGCGGATGTCTTGGCTCAACGCGCGAAAATCTTGAGCTGTGACAGATGAGTACCCCTCAAGCGAGCTTTTTGCTCTTTCACAGAAACCAGGTGCGCGGGACAAGCTTCGCATTTGTTCTTCCAGAACGCGGCGTATGTCCCATGGAGCCACGCCTATGCTTCGAGAGCTACGTCGAAATGCCGTCTCAATTGCACTTGTCACGCCCCGAAGTGCCGGCAGCTTGTCGCGGTCGAGTAATGCGGGGCAGCGCTTGGCAGTGTATTCTGCGAAGCCAAAAACTGCGTAGAAGCACGCGACATCCGGCAGCTTCTGTCGGATGTCGTCATTCGCTAGGGAGGGCGAGGTCGTCGTCAGAGCCGCGGCCAGGGCGATTGCGGTTAGCGCCGGCATGAGCCTCAATCTATTCCCTCCTCAGCCTGACACCTGGGCCGCCTGATGTGGAGGTTGCGTCGTTGACTATCTCGAAAGTCACCGATGAAAAATCGATGTCGGCCGTTTGGTCCCTGATAGCCGCCCCTTCAAGGCAGTCTATGTACCCGCTGCCATCAACGAAAAGTAGGAAGCCAACGGGATCCAAGAAGCCCGAAATCGTGGCCCAGACATTACCGAGGACGCGCCCGCAATCGACAGGTGGCGTGGCATCTTTGTCCACGGTGATGTCAACAAAGAAGCCGGCCCTAGAGTTGCGTCGGGACGCGACGGCAGCGTGAGCGACCTGGCGTTCTAAGAGAGTCCGGTGCAGAGGGTATTGGTCAGAGATCGCGGCAAGAACCGCGCGTTCGAGCAGCGTGAAGTGGGCAGTGTTTGTCAGTTGCCCCTCCTTAGTCTGACCCCCGGCCCCCCGTCGACGTACTGACCGTCGTCCAGAAATACGATGCCAGCCGCTTCGAGAGCGGTGCGGATGGCGGAGAGATTCGCAGCGAGCGAATTCGGCATGCCGTCCGCATCTTCCATTCGTTTGATGGTCGCTGCGGAGACGCCGCAGACTTCGGAAAGGTCCCGAACTGACCAGCGGAGGTGGCCTCGAGCCATTCTGATCTGCGCACCGGTGATCATACCAAAGAGCCGTTATGAGCCAATTTACATCATCCATGATCGAATTTGTTGACATTGGTCGCAGATGAGCTAGATTAGCTCACAGACGGGCCGATGCATAGCACGGAACGTCTTCACCCAGAAGCCAGGAGACTGCCACATGACCTCACTCGCCGTCGCCGTCCCCACGTCCAAGCCAAGATTAAGATGTGCGCCCATGGAGGGCGCGGGGGCCGCCGACCTGGCGGCCCTCCTGACTGACATCGTCGATGTCCATGCTCATCATTGGGCATGATGGCGAGCGCGTTCACGCAGAGATCGCGATGTCGTTCGAATTGCATGAGCGACTGTCGGCTTGGTGGCAGGACCAGTGCGAGCCCCCGCCCTCGCTGGCCCTGGTAGCGTGACCCGAACCGGCCCGTTACTTCAACCGGATAGATCGTCAGTTTCTACCTGACGGATGGGTGTTCGAGTCACCCACGGGCCCCCAGCGCTAGCCCTAGTGGAACAGCGAACGCACCGCAACTATATCTTGACTTCATGCGCCTGCCGGCTTAATGTGCGCACGCTTGCTGTCCCTCGACGGCCAAATCCTGCAGCGTCACGGACGCCGGGCTCGCGCAACCCTCTCTGACATTCCAAGCCGCTTCTGCGGACGATGCGCTTTGCGCATCGCCAAGCCCCGGCCATTTGGTCGGACCCTTTCGGCTGCCTTGGAGGCGAGCCTGATGACTATTGCTGCCAATGAGAATGCCGGCCCGAGCCGCCGGCACGTGCTTCCGCTATCGCTTCCGCCCCGCGGTCTGTCCCGTGTGGAGGCTGCGGCCTATATCGGGGTGTCCGCTTCCATGTTTGATTTCATGGTCCGGGATGGGCGGATGCCCACACCGAAGGAAGTGAACGCACGCCGGATCTGGGATCGCGTGCGCGTGGACCATGCCTTTGAGGCTCTGCCGAGTATCGAGAGCGCCAACCCCTGGGACGAGGACGCGGCGTGAAGGCGTCGATCAAATACGTCGTCGAGGACATGGACCGGCACGGGAACGTGCGGATCTATTTCCGTAGGGCGGGGCAGTTAAAGGTGCGTCTGCCGACGCCAGTTGGTTCGTCCGCTTTCTGGGAGGCATACCGGAAGGCAATGACGGGGGAAGCGCCCAAGAAGGCGCAACAGCAGGATTCCCGCCCGCAGCAGAACACGATGCGATGGCTGGTTGTGGGTTATTACGGCAGCGCAGAGTTCAAAAGGCTGGACGATCGCACCAAGCGGGTGCGGCGGCTGGTGCTCGACGCCTTCTCTAAGAAACATGGAGACAAGCCCTATAAGATGATGGAGCCGCGCCATGTGCGGCGGCTGCGTGACGAGAAGGCTGATCGCCCCGAGGCCGCTAATTCGTTGGTGAAATATCTGCGGCAGGTCTTTGCCTTCGGCGTGAACAACGACTGCTGCGATTGAAATCCGGCGAAGGACGTGCCCTACATCAAGACAGGGTCCGAGGGCTTCCACTCTTGGTCACTGGAAGAGGTCGAGGCCTTCGAGAAAAGACATCCCGTAGGCACCAAGGCCCGGCTTGCGTTGGCGTTGCTTCTCTATACCGCGCAACGACGGTCTGATGTCGTGCTCTTTGGCAAGCAGCACGTCCAGGACGGCTGGCTGGTCTTCACGCAGGTGAAGAACCGCGTAAGGGCGCCTGTGCGGCTCGAGATCCCGATCGTCGCGCCCCTGCAGTCTATCATTGATGCCTCGCCGGTCGGCGATCTGACATTCCTTGTGACAGAGTTCAACAGGGGCTTCACGGCGAACGGATTCGGCAACTGGTTTCGCGATCGGTGTGACGAGGCGGGCCTGCCGCAGTGCTCGGCGCACGGGCTCCGGAAAGCGTCGGCGTCACGGCTAGCCGAGCTCGGTTGTACAGAGGAGGAGATCAAGGCGATCACCGGCCACCGGACGTCGAAAGAAGTGGCTCGCTACACCCGTGCGGCCCGTCAAAAGGTTCTGGTAGCCAGCGCCATGGCGAAGATGGTGAAGGGCGAACCGTGAACAGATGTGTCCCACTTCCGACGGCAAAAATCGGCCGTGGGACAAAAATGTCGCCTAAGTGACTGATTTAATTGAGGTCAGGAAAGGAGTGGTGCCCGGGGGCGAGGTGTGAAAAGTCATATATACCAATAACATATAATGACGTGGGAAAGAATTACACCCCGCATCAAAGCATTGCTTTCCCGCGGCGTCTTTCCCACTAGCTTTGGGGTTCCTGAGACGGGAATCCAATTATCGAGCGATTACTCTTCCGATAGCCCGCCATTGACGACGCGCAGCTTGACCATTCCTGCTGGGATATCAGGCGGACCAGGCGGCTTGTAGAGATCGACGAGGCGGGCGAAGCAGGGCTCGCCGTTGTAGCGGCTGCGCTTCATCGTGCCCATGCGGCGCCGCGGGCAATCGATCGAGAGTTGGCGCACGAGATCGTCGAGCGGGATTTCAGCGCCGAAGCGCTCGGCGAGACGAGCCAGGCGATATTTCCCGGATCGATGGCAGACGTCGCAGCCGATGCGCACCCAGACCCACGGGAAGTCCGACAGCTTGTGCGCGACGATCACTAGGTGATCTCCCGGCCGCGGACATAGCCACGGGAGACAAGGCGCCCGGCCTCGGCAAGCCGCCGCTCACGCTCGGCGAGGTCCGCCAGGGCATCACGGACGGCCGCTTTCAGCGCGGCCATGGCGTCACGTTCCTCAGCCAAATAGGCAGCTGCTATTGCCTCGACGGCCTTGTCTGGATCGAGATTGCTCATGGCCCGCCATTTTATGCCGACCGTAAAAAATGAGAACAAAAAAAGAACAAATGGATTTACAATCTGTGCCTTTTGGCACGCCGCGTGATTCTCGTCGCCGCTTGCCTGGGGGAAAAGGACCGTGCGAAGCTGGCACGATCAAGGGAGATGCCCGTGTGCAACCTCTATTCCATGACCAAGGGCCAACAGGCCATCCGCGAGCTGACGCGGGCCTTCGAGGATTACACGGGCAACCTGCAACGCATGCCCGGCGTCTTCCCAGACTATTCCGCGCCGATCGTGCGCAACGGGCCGAACGGGCGGGCGCTGGCCCTGGCGCGATGGGGAATGCCGTCATCCCAGTTCGCGCTGATGCAGGCCGCGAAGAAGCGCGCCGAGAAGCTCGAAGCCAAGGGCCAGACGGTCGACTTCAAGGAGCTGCTGAAGATGGAGCCGGACGGTGGCACGACCAACGTCCGCAACACCGACAGCAAGCACTGGCAGCGCTGGCTTGGGCCGGACAACCGTTGCCTCGTGCCGTTCACCTCCTTCAGCGAGTTCAACAAGGCGGCCGGCGGCGATATCTGGTTCGCCTTCAACGAGGAGCGCCCCCTGGCCTTCTTCGCCGGGATCTGGACCGAGCGTTGGCCAAGCGTGCGCAAGGTCAAGACCGGAATGGAGGTCGCCGACCTCTATGCCTTCCTGACCACGGATCCGAACGCGGAAGTGGGCGCGATCCATCCAAAGGCCATGCCCGTCATCCTCACCACAGAAGACGAGCGGGATATCTGGATGCGGGCACCGTGGAGCGAGGCCAAAGACCTACAGCGTCCGTTGCCGGATGGCTCGCTCCAGATCGTGGCGCGAGGCGTCAAGAACGACGAGGCGCTTCCGTCTCTTTGACGGCCTCGTCGTACTGCTCCTTGAAGCGGCGGTGGCTCTCGTAGTCATAATGGCTTTGCCCATCGTCGTCAGGGTCATCCTCACCCTCCGGTGGTTGGTCGGGCCAGCCACCTTCGGGCTTCACGACATCCAATCCAGACGACTCTGGACGTTCACGATCGAATGGCCAGTTCGCGCATATCGCATCGACTGCTGCCTTGTCCGCTTCGTGCCAGACGTCAATGGCCCGGTCGTTTTCCTCGCTATAAGGGATAAGGCCGCAGGTATCCGTCCATCCTTCGAGCGCAAAGAAACCGTCCAGCGCGGCCAGCGGCGACACCTTTTGCTCACGAAACACCGCAGCCGCAGCATGCAGGCCTCGCATGAGTTCTTCATCAGTGGCGCCAGGCACGTCAACGCTAAGTGTGAGCATCATGGCTCAATCTCCATAGCCCCGCCGCCATGGAACAAAATAAGAACAAAAGAGTCAAGCAGATTCCGAGTGTGGCCATTTTTCTTCATTGGCAGCCCTGTTCAGCGAGAGGTGCAGGGTCCGACGTAGCATGTGATGAGATCTGACAGAAGACACACGGGGAAGATAAGAGATATTGACGCGGCTGCATGGGGAAATACATGATTACGAATCCTTGTTCCGCGCATTTCCTTTGGCTCAACGCACATTCGAAGCTTGCACCTGGCGCCAGCTGCGATGGAGGACATATAAATGGTGTCTACCGTTTTATTAGGCATAATTGGCGCGATCATCGCTGTAATTACTGCGCTTATACAAGATAGGAAGCTATATATTGATCTTTTTGAGAAAAGATTTAATGCATATCGCGAATTCAATATTTCATGTGATGCGCGCTTGCAGGAAATATTGATGATGGACCCTCCGAGTGTCCCCAAAATAGATGAGTTACGGCGCATATGGAACGCTCGCATGCAACTCGATTGCCTGTTCTCTTCAACGGTGTCCGAAAAGGCAGCGCAGATTGAGAGAGAGCTGGCTACCCTGACTAACAATCACTTGGATGGGCGCTTTGCTATGTTGGCTGGACAATCTATGGCCGAGGATTATAAGCAAGCTTATGAAGCGCGGATTGGCTCAGAAAAACGGTTTCGTGCACTGCAGAGTGATTTCGCAAAACTTGCAGCTCCATACATGAAACAAAGAACGGTTTTTGAGATGTTGACCGGTAAATAGGTGATTCAGTTTTTGCGATAAAAGATGCGAGAGACCGCATTCGATCTAAAAAAGTGTATTATGTAACTTACTCAGAACTTGGTGATGCCGCTGTCTTGGATAAGGCGGGAAAGGGGGCAGGAATGCATAACCATAAAGGATCTAAAATAGAAGGAACCAATTTCATATATCTCGGTGAAGGTGCTTATGGTACTATATTCGTGGATAATTTGACCAAGCGCATCCGGAAGCTTTATCGACGCGATGAAGGCAATGATGACGGCCATTGCAGCGACACATTCCGATCTGAATGGAAAGCCTTAGAAATCGCCTCGACCAACAGCGCGTTGAGTAAATTCGTGATCGCACCAGTTAATCTGGTCGAAAGAAATATAGTTTTTGACCGGGAGGGTTTGGATATTACGGCCGAATTCATCGAGGGCGCTGCGTTTGAGGGGGCTTTCGTTAAAGGAACTCTTCATAAAATTGGAGTTGTGAACGCTCCCAATAAAAATTATTTGATAGAGGCATTCCAAAAAGCAGGAATTGGCCACATAATTGACGCGTCCGTTACCCTGGACTGCGACGGTAATATCGAGAAAATTATAGACTTCGGGATGCGAGACATACCTCGATGTTGGTAACATTCTTACTTGCTTGGTTAATTTCATCGCATCGATTTGAGCCATGCGCCAGCCTTCTGGATGTTCTCCCACAACATGACGCTGCCGATAACAAGGCCAGCAAGGGTTATAACGAGCCATCGCATGAACCGGCCAACGGTCAAGATCGAGCGTAGTAGCCCGAGGCCCTCTCTCAGCAGCTCAATATCGCCCGGCTGCAACTGAGCCAAGAAGGCTCGGGTCTCGTCAGGCAAATCAGCCATGCGCTCGGTCGGTGGTTTCTGTTCATCCATCATAGCCTCCTCGATCGCGGGCGAGCCCAGCCACAGCCCGCAACGCCGCGCTCGATGGTGTCGTCAATCCAGTCCTGATCAGCCGCCGTACGGCCGTCGATCACCACACCAGGAGCCCGAAACACCCGGCATTCCCCATCAGCGACACTGGCCGGTCGCGACGCTCCACACCCGGCCAGAATCAATGCAAGCCCGACGACGGGCAGAAGCTTTGTCAGCCGCATCGACGGCCCCCTTGTCCTGTTTGGCGATGGCCGATTGCGCGGCCTCGTAGCCGCTGCTGTAGATCTGGCGGTAGATGAGAGCGGCCACGACGATGAGGGCGAGCGCCGCAAGCAGCGTGGCGATGAGGCGCGGGTAGCGCCTGACGAAGGCCAACACCTCACCGAGAGCGGCGGCGATCATGCCGCCGGCCGCCGGTTGAAGGTGACGCGCCCGGTCAACACCAGCCAAAGGCCGATGCCACCCGCCGCCAGCACAAGGGCGAAGGCTGCGAGCGACATCGGGTTGTCGATGGCGCCGAGGAAGGCGAGACCGCCGCCGCCCGTGGCGAAGGTCAGCAGCGCCGACCAGAGCGATTTGCTCTCAACCGGCTTGATGTCATCGGGCACGGCGAGCGCCGGCAGCGCGTCGGCAGGCTGCGCCTTGCCGATCTCGGCGGCCTTGAGGGCGGCGAGGAAAGCCTCGCAGTAGGTCGCCACCAACTTCGCCTTGTCCGTGCCGTTGACGATGCGCCGGGCGCCCTCGAAATCCGGGTTGGGGCGATCGAGATACATCGACATGCGGTGCTTGCCGCGCGTCCACCACCCCTCGATGGTACCGGGCAGCGAGACCTTGAGTTCAGCCTTGCTGTCGAGCATCAGCGACCGGTCGCCAAAGATCGGAAGGCCAGACTTGGTTTGGGCATAGGCATAGTTCTCGGCGTGAGTCACCTGGATGCGCCCGCGGCCAAACCAGCCCTTGCGCCAGTACGGGGTTTTCACGCTGGGCAGCTTGCCGGAGGTCCACGCCGTCTCGAGCCGCGCCATGGCCTGCTTATCGCTGGTCGCGAAAGTCTCACGCACCGGGGCCATCGTGCCGCCGGTCTCGCGGAACGCCTGGCCGAGGTAGCAGGCGAGATAGGTCAGCGGCAGGCGGCTGTAGTTGGCATCCCACTCGTCGAGGATGTCGGTCATGCCATCGACCTGCTGTTGCGTGAGCCTGTCGCCGAACGGCGAGCGGCGCGCATAAGCGAAGAAGGTGGAGCGGTTGATGGTCATTGCCGGCAACCCTCCACGACGCAGCGGGCGCCGTTGGCGACACCAGCCCAATCGGTCTTGTCGCGAGACGCGCAAGCGCTCACGGCCGCGGCGACAAGCGCCACGATCAGCAGATGTTTCATTTGGATGTCTCCGAAGATCAGACCCGCTTGTGGCGCGGTCTAAGCCGTGTTCCGATGGCCAACCTCAGACCCGCACCCCCGGCGATGAGGCACCGCCCCTGGCTGCTCACTTCCCCCGGCGCAAGCCAGCAGTCGGGGGGCGGGCTTGCACCTGAATTGAAAAAGCCGCCTCGGAGGGCGGCTAGCCAGTGACGATTAGGCCTTTGCGGGCATTCTGAGCGCCCGATGTGCCGCCCGGCATGCGACTGGTCCACGATCCAGATGGAGTGGTTGCCGTGCGCAATACGTTCACGCCCAACGCGATCCATAGCCCCAGAAGAGGTGAGTATTTCACGCACCACATATTTGCCGACCCACCAAACGGGCTTGAAGTCGTCCAAGACCCTGGGCTTGATGGTGTTGCCGTATACCCCATGAAGCCGCCACTCGCGACATACACAGCCATGGAGCCCGTCATGTCGATGAAGTTGATCTGACTGCTTCCAGATGAAGTGCGATTCCAATTCGTTCCTGCGGCAGCCCCACCACTTTGGTACCAGAGGTTTCCGCCGCTGCCGCCAGCAACCCACAGATTACCCACGGGATCATACTTGACGCAGGCCACCCCGACTGATGTCCCAGAAAATCGGTTGGTCAGCGTCCCGCCCCTGCTGGTAGAAACCCTGAGGTACCCATTGTCTCCAACTACAGCATAATTTCCGCCACCAAATCCTATTGCACTCAAAAATGTTGCGACGCCTGATGACCATGATGTCCACGATCCGCGCGGGTTGCTGGTATATGCGATATTCCCGCCCGCTCCGCAGATGACAAAGTTGCTTCCGTCATAGCAAACGCCGGTTGGCTGGAACGACAGCGAGTACGTATCCCATCCGACTAATGGGTTGTCCGATACATAGATCTCGTTCGCAGACGCGTTCGAAGGCGGGCATGCGACCCATAGACCGGATCCATCCGTTGCATTGTCGCCTATGCCATTACTGGGAAGCGTTGGCGTGATTGCTGCATAGCTCGTACCGTTTGTTGAGTAGTAGCATCCCTGGTCCGCACCGGCGTCACCATCTGTCCAGTAGACGGACGGGATGGCAAGATAAGGCGCTTCTGAGGCCGCGCCGGCCAGAACCCCCATTGTCATCCTCATGACGAGAGCCCTCCCGCAAGCACCCATTCATTGGTTCCGCGCTTGTAGAGCGAGGCCATGCCGTACTGATCGGCGATCTTGAGCTTGCCGCCGGCCGACCGGATGGTGACGCCTGAGCCGGCGGCGATAGTCAGCGTGCCAGCGCCGAGACGCGTGAGATCAATGCGGCCACCGACAGGGAAGGTCACTGTCGAGTTCGGCGGCACGGTCAGCGTCATGGCGGATCCGTTGTTCATCTCGACAACCTTGCCGAGATCAGCCAGCGCGAGTTGGTAGGTGGTGCCCGTCTGGGTGTTGATGCCGGCGAGTTCACCGAGCTTTTCCTTCGCGTCGAGGGCCGCTTGCGTATCCGCCGAAATTGGCAAGTCGGCGGGCGCGGTGTTGCTGACGTTGTCGAGGCCAACATCTGACTTCACGAGGCCAGTTGGTGAGGAGATGACTGGAGACGTTAGGGTTTTATTCGACAGGGTCTGGACGTCGGACGTGCCGACGACGTCACCCGTCGGCAGCGCCTTGCCGCCATCCTGAATGACCTTGCCGGATGAGCCGTTGAAGGTGGCAATGCGCCCGGATGTCGATGAGGCCGGACCGGTCACCGCGCCGTCGATATTGACCTGGGTGATGAACCAGTTGGCGCCGACCGTCGCATGGTTGCCGGCGGTCGAGCCGTCGACAAAGCAGGTGATGGTGTCGTTGATCTCGACGACCGGGCCGGAGGCGCCACCGATGCGGCCGGCGGTCGTGATGCGGTAGACATGGCCCGCGTCAGCGGCGGGATAGTTCGGGTTGGTCGAGGCGTTGATTCCGCCCTTCATCACCAGGGCATCGTTGGCCGCGAATGCTTGGTCGAGGTAGGTCTTGACCGCCTTCTGCGTGGCAAGCTTGAGGTCGCTGTTGGCCGACAATGTCCCATCGGTGTCGATGACACCGGACGCGAACATGCTGAGCACCAGGTTGGTGATCGTGTTGGCCAGCCCACTGATCGTTTTATTGGTCAGCGTGGCAGTAGCGGCATTCTTCGTCGAATCCGACGTGTTATCGACATTGCCCAGCCCGACATCACCCTTCACCAGAGTGAGCGCCGCCTTGAGCGCGGCATAATCAGCAAGGCCACCGAGCGTCCTGCCGAAGGACGTCAGGTTGTATTCGGCGACGACGCCCGCGCCGGTCGCGTAAAAGCCCTTGTTGGCCGCCGTCGCCAGAGAGGCGAACGAACCCAGCGTCGCGGAATGGGCCTGGACATCGACGCCGATCTCCAGGTTGAGCGCTGCCTTCCATGCCCCCTCATTCGCTCCACCAAGGAGTGAGGCGGAATACGAGCTGAAGGTGCCGCCGCTTTCGAGAACCTTTCCGGTCCCATCGGCAAAGACAGCGATATCACCGGCAGCGACCGCGCCGGTGGTCGTGACGTCGCCCGATCCGGCGCCGGGCGGGCCAGCGTCGCCCGTCCGCGCGAAGCTGAAGGCCAGCTTGGCGCCGTTCGTCGGCGTGCCGCTGCCGGTGACATAGGCAACCGGCACCTTGCGATAGCCGGTTCCATCGACGACCGCGCCCGTCACCCGATAATCGGCGAAGGTCGTCGGGGTATCGACCATCGCAAGGCGGATGGTGCCCTTGTTGCCGGAGGTCGTGGAATCATCGAGGGCATCGAGCCAGGCCGTGACCGTGGCGCCCCCCGCATCGAGGTTGTCGAAATAGAGGAAGGTGGCAGAGGCAGGCGTTGCGTGGTTGAGCCGCACATTGCCGTTGCCGGGGTCTGCGTCCGTGGTGGTGGTGGAGAAATTCCACGATGCGGCAATGACAGGGCCGGCCGGGCCGGCAGCGCCCTGAGGAAGGGCGAAGTTCAAGACGGCCTCGCCCGAAGTGCCCACATTGGTGACAGTCGGGGTCGATCCGGCCGGGAGGCCCGACACGGTGCCCACCTCGATCGTCGCGGCAGAACCGGGATCCCCCTCCGGGATTTCGAAATTGAAGGTGGCAGCCTGCGGCGTCCCAACATTGATGACGGTCGCTGGCTCGCCGGCGGCGACGGTCGCCACCGACCCCACTTCCAAGGTGGCGGCGCTCCCGCGCAGGCCGGCGCCCGCGCCCCAGGAGCCGGAGGTTTTTGGCCCGAAGATCTTCAGGGCGACAGTGTCCATATAGAAGTCGCCATCGACGCCGAGGCCACCACCGGGATCGCCGGCGCCGGAATGGACGGTCTTCCCGTCCGCTCCCTTGATGCTGCGACTACTGCCCCAAGCGCCGGCAGTCTTAGGGCCGTAGATCGTGTTGGCGCCGGTATCAATGTACCAATCGCCATCGACCCCGAGCCCCGAAGATGGTGCGCCCGTCCCAGACCGGACAGTATTACCCGCCGGTCCAACAAGACTTTTGCCGGCACCCCATGCCCCGGCGGCCTTGGGGCCATAAATGGCGTTGGCCGTGGTATCGATGTAGAAGTCGCCGTCGATGCCATCACCGCTGTCGGGTGCGCCGCCCCCGCCCAGAATGGTGTTGCCATCGTCGCCGGGCTCGCCTTTGCCCGCCGGGCCAGACAGATAGATCGTCCAGTCAGCGGCCGACCCCGAGCCGAGCGCGGTGGTGACCTCGACGGTGAGCGACGTGCCGGAATAGGCCGTGATCTGCCCCGACATCTGCCGCGTCGTCGGGTTCGCCGCCGAGACGATTTGCACATAGCGCCCGACATTGAACGACTTGCCGGCCTGGGTGACAAACGACTTGGAGCCGGTGCCGATCGCGGTTGAGGTGGTCGAGGTGCCGGCCAGGTTCGCCGCCGCATTGATCGCGAGCAAGGCTTCGGCCGCGATGGCGTTGGCGACCACGCCCATGTCATTCCCCGTCTGGGGGAAGACAGTCTGATGATTGAAGCCGGTGAAATTGGCTGGAATGATCGCGATAAGCCGCGCCACCGCAGCGAGTGCGGTCGGGTCAAAAGCCATGATGGGCCTCCGGTCTAGATGAGTTCTTTGATTTCGAAGGAGGTCGCGCCGCGCTGGTAGGTGTTCTGCGAGAGGCCGCCGATGGTGCGCAGCCGGCCCAGGAAGGCGCGACGCTGAATGAAGGCGTCGGCCGGATCCGGGATCACGAAGACCTCGCGGTCGTCACCCGCCATGCGCATCATGCGATAGCCCGAGGAGTACAGCTCTGCCTCGGGCAGGTGATCGAGGTTGAATGAAAAAACCCGCACGGCCGGCCCGCGCCGGCTCGAATATTCCACACCCGATGCCGACGTCTCACGGATGACGTTGGGCTCAAAGGTCAGACCATTGTTGCCATACTGGTAGTTGATGGACGGCTCCCACCAGTCGGCCATGAACACCCGGCCCGCTTCGAAATAGGTTGCCGCATTGCCGGTGTCGTCGATCTCGAGCTGCCAGAATTGCGCCGAGACCTGCTCGTCGAAGACGTGGATAATCCAGGGCCTGACCTCCGGGTCGTCGTTCTCGGTGCCCGCGCCGCCCAGCCACCAGTTGAAGGTCTCCCACGGCAGGGTGAGCGATGAGACCGAGCGGCCTATCCACCCGGTGTCGAAGACGAGCGTTGAATAGCCGGAGTTCGAATAGCCACGGATGCGGTATTGCATGCCGCCGGAGCCGTTATGCGGCCCGAGCAAAAACACCCGTTGCGCGATGGGGGATGAGAAGGCGATGCGAAAGCGCGTGCTCGCGAGGGTGAGATTGGTGGAGCGGGCGCGCCTGAACAGCTGGTTGTTCTGGAGATTGGCGAGCGGCAGGCCTGCGGTCCACGATCCATAGCCGGCCGCGAAGGCGCCTCCGTCCGACAGGGCGTTATAGAGCAGCATGATTCTGTTGTCGGCCATGGCGCCTCAACCGCAGAGATAGATGCAGGCGACGAGCTTGACCTCGTCGGGATCGGAGAAGGTGACAGCCTCGCGCACCTTCGCGACGGTGGACGCGCGGACAAGGTCATCCGCCTGGCGCTGGCCCTTGCCGGCGAGATCCGAGGTGCAGATGAGATCGCCCGGCTGGAGATCGCCGCCACGACCACAGACATTCAGAAGTCCGTCGCCGAGACCGTTCATCACCAGGAAATCGAACCGCTCCGTGCAGTAGCGGCGCAGGAAGTTGCAGGCGGTATTGGCCGTCTCGATGAATGTCGCCAGCACAGTCGATGGGTCGAAGGCCGATCGCATCGAGATCACGCCAACGGCGCTCTTCATGCCGACCGCATCGCAGAGCTTCACCTCGGTGATGGTGTCGTTGATGCCCTTGCGGGCGATCACCCTGACATCACAGACGATGTCGCCGAGCGTCGTCACTGCATCCTTGTCTATGAAAGCGTCATGCGAGCCGGTGAACGGCCCATAGGTGCCAATCTCCGCATAGAAGGCCCTGCCGTTGGCCGCACCGACAAGGCCGCTCGATACGTCCCCGCCGGGTATCAGGGTCTTGGTGCCGCGAATGCCATGGCAGGTTGTGCCGGCGCCGCTGTTGATGGCCCAAAGAACAGCCTCGCTATTCGCCCCGGCTTGCGTCAACCGGACGGTCGAAATGTTCGTTTGCGCGACGCCGCCAAGGTCAATCATCGGCGAATTGAAGTTGCCGCCAGATAAGGTGAGACGCGCGCCGTTGATACTGCCGCCGTTGATGACTGGCGTGCTCATCGTGATCGTCGCCGTGATGACGCCCGCTGTCAGCTTGGCGGCCGACATGCTGACCATCTTGGCATCGGTCACCTGAAGGTTGTCGATGTTCGCTGTTTTGACGGCGAGCGCCTGGATATGGGCCGAGCCAACAGCGAGATTGGCAATTTTCTGCGCGGTCGCCGCGCCATCCTGCAGCTGCGTCGTACCGACCGAATTCGGCGGCGGCACCTGGTTGCTGGTCGTCGCCACAACGCCGTCAGTGGGCGAAAACGGATACCATTCGCCGACCAGCGGCGGGGTGTTGTTGTCGATCGCCCGGAACCAGTAATACCAGGTCTCGGACACGCCGAGATTGCCGTGCACGAAGGTGCCGATCGTGTCGCCGATCTTCGTGGCGGTGGCGCGGTTGTTGGTCTTGGATGCGTAGATCTCGACCCTGTTCAAGGTCATGTAGATCAGGCACTCGTCTTCCCCGCCGCCGCTCGTGCCGACAAGCAAGGTGATCTGGCCCGCCCCGCCAGCCTTGCTGACCGATGCGATGACGATTGCGCTATCTGCCATGAGGGTCAGCCGAACAGATCGAGGGTGACGATGTTCTCGGCGCGATTCTCATCGCGCCCGATCACGCGCATGAGGCGCCCGGCCGCATAGCCGAAGCGCGGCACCTGCACGGTGACGGTGTCGTTGAGCTTGATGCCCGCGGCCCGCTCAGCCCACAGCACGACCTTCACCCGGTCACGCCTGACCTTGTAGAGCGAGAGCAGCCGCGTCGCCTCGACAAGCGCGTCGGTCGGCTGCGTGAAGCATGTCTCGATCGTCAGCTCGCCCGCGTTCTTGTACTTGGTCTTGATCGCGGCATCTTCCGCCTTCCTCTCCCGCCATTCCGTGGCGAGATAGGCCTTGTAGTCCTCATTCTGCTGCGTGCACTTCGCGACCTCGGAGCCCGACAGCGGCGTATAATTCCGCTTGTAGCGGGCGACGACGCGCCAGACGGGCACGCCTCGGCCCGCATCATTCGTGACCTCGAAGGTCATATTCTCCGGCCGGATGATGTCGTCCATCGTGATGGTGGTGACCGGCGTTCCCGGCGCCTCGAAGCGACCGACCTCCAGCACGCCATTGGCGTTCGGCGCGATCCAGGCGCCGACCGAGTTCAGCACTTGCTGTACGGCGTCCAGGATATGCTGATCACTGTCGATCCAGACGCCGCATTCGGACAGACTGAGACTGCTCAGCGCCGCGAGGCTCGCCTCGGAATAATCCGCCGTGGTGAGGCCAGCGCGCTGGAGCATCTTGCGGACGATGGCGGCGGCATTCTTCTCATTGGCAAACACGCCCTCCTGCACGTCGGCGGTGAGCTGGAAGGCGGAGCGCGTGATGCGGAAAAGCCCGAGGCTGAAACAGGTGGCATAGCGGCCCGGCAGGACAGTCGCGGCGATCAGGGCGGCGAGTGAGGTGTAGTTGCCGACCTGCGTGAGCGAGGAGCCGCCGTCAAAGACGTCGATGTCGTTGACGGCGTTGTCCGCCACCTGGAACACGCCGTCGAACGGGTTCACGGCATAGGGCCGGACGCCATAGACCTTGCCGAATACGAGCGGCTTCGGCTGGTCGCGCAGGTCTTCCGTGCCCTCGGCGGTGTTGCCGGCACCAAGCGTCGTCCCGGCATAGCGGTTGACCTGCAACGGCCTGTCGAGTGTCAGCCGGTTGTCGAAGATCCGCACGCGCAGCGTTTGCCAGGCATCGGTCGTGTCGATCGTCTCGATCGTGCCCCTGAACACCGTCACGGCTGTCGAGAAGGGCGAAGCGACGCTCGCCAGCTGCTTGATCTCGATCCGGCGGCCGTCGAAGCCATAGTCAAACCACGCATCAAGCCCACCATCGGCATTGGCGAGGATGAGATCGCCGAAGCCGATGGAGGCGTTGCCGCCGGTCTGCCCCGCGTTGTAGAGATTGGCGGAGAAGGAGCCGGGGTCGACGATGCGCGGCTCATAGATGGTGTTGGCGGGGCTGTCTGACGGGCTGGTGATGTAGGCTTCTGTCGCGAAGCGAAACGTCAGCAGCGCCGCCCCGTTATGGGCGTCGATCTCGACAAGATAGAGCATGGACGAAATTACCTATTCGCGGCCCGCAGAGCCGAAGAGGAAGCCAAGCGTTAGATTGAGAAGGCTCCCGAGGACAAGGAACAGAGATGCCCTGTCCAGATCACCTGGAAGGGGGCCGAAGATCACGACGGTAATCAGGGCCATGATCATGAGGAGAATGAGCGCAATGATATTGCCCTCACGATTACGGCCGGTGCCGAGAATCTTTCGCCACATCACGACGCCTTTCTAACGCCAGGCTGCCGAGCAATCTGCGCAGTACCCGCCTTGCGGGTGTCTTCCTTCACCGCACTGGTATTTTCGACGACGGCCGCGGCGACCTCCCGATGGCCTTGCGCGGACACGGCGATCAATTGTTCGACGAGCGCTCTGAGCGCCCGGATCTCCTCCTTGGCGCTGTCGTCGTTGGCCGGCGCCCGGCCGGCGCGCATCGCCTCGAGCACGGGGAGGTTGGCCCGCGTCTGGTTGGCGGGCATGACATACTCCCCGCCAGCCAGCGCGATGTTGCCGCCGCCGGCATAGCGCGCGATGACGCTGTCGACGTCAAAGATGCCGTTGCCGATCAGCCCGCCACGGGCATAGGCGCCGACGATGCCGCCGAGCCGCATGGCCCCGGCCTCCTTCGCATCTGCGAAAGCCTGGTCGAGCTGCGCCGTTGACAGATCCGACTTCACCCAGAAATCAAGGCCTGCCTGGTCGGGCTGGCGGCCGAAGTATTTCTGGTAGAGCGAGGTGACATAGGCCGTGCGCTGGTCGGGCGTGCCTGTGCCGTTGCCGATCTGGGCAGCCTGCGCCGCGGCCAAGGCGGCAACCGCCGCATTCAGCTTTTCGATGCCCGCCGCCACCGTCAGCACGCTGTCGTTGACCGTGAGGAGGCCGCTGACCTGTGCGTCGAGCGCCGCGAGCTGCGCGCGGGCGATATCGAGTTCCGATTGCGCCTTGCTGCCGACCGCCTCGAGGGTCGACTGCACTTCCTCGAATATCCGGGCGTAGACCTCGTTGAAGCCGTAATAGGCTTTCGATTCCTCCAGATACCGGCGCGCCGCGTCGGCGAGCTGGTCCATGGCTGTCTGATCGCCCGCCATGGCCTTGGCCGCCAACTCCTGGAAGGTGGCCTGGGCTTCCTGCTGCTGCTGGCGATCGTTATAGGGCGACAGGCTGTCGTCGAAGCGCAGATCGGTGCGCATCTTGCGGATTGATGAGGTGAAGGCTTCCAGCCGCGAGATCGTGGCGTTGATGGTGGAGGCCTGCTGCTCATAGGCCCGCTGGAGATCGGCGCGGGCGTCATCAACGGCGCGCTGGGCTTCATCGACCTTCTGCTGAGCCGCGCGCGCCGCCTGTTCGGCCGCCTGCTGCTCAGCCGCCTTCGCCTTGGCCGCGAAGTCATTGACGATCTTCACGCGCTCGGCGGCAAGGGCAAGCTCGAGATCGGTGATCGCCTGTCCGCCGGCCTTCATCTCCGCTTCGCGCTCGCGCTGCGCCTGGCGGTCGAAGGCCTTCAGGGCGCCTTCCAGGGTGCTGTTGTCATTGGCCGCGTTGAAGATGCGATCATAGTAACCTTGCTGGCGCTGGGCGATGGCGGCAAGGTCGTTGCCCATGTCGGCAAGCGCCTGCGAAAATTCCTTCACGACGCCGGCCAATTCCGGGAACTGCTGCACGAGGGCGTTGAAGGCATCGCCCGCGAGTTCGGCGCCGTTGACGATCTGCTGCGCCTCGGCCGCGAAGACCTTGGCCGCGAGCGCGCCATCGAGACCGAGTGCGGCCGCGTCCGCCAGATCCTTGCGGTACTGCGCGATCTGATCGCTGATCTCATTGATATAGCCGCGATCGCTCGCCTCATTGAGCCGGCGCTCAAGGCCATCGGTGAAGGCCGACCGCAGCCGATCCATGGCCGCGCCGACGCGCTGGTTGATGGCATTGGCCGCGTCTTCGGCCGACATGCCGAGATCCTGAAGCACCTTCGACAGGCCGGCAGCCGTGCCGTTGATCGACTGGATGGACTGCTGCACTTCCGTGAGCGTCTTGGCCTGATCGAGCATCGACAAGGCATAGTCGATCGAGGCATCGCGCGCGTTCTGGATCTGCCAAGCGCCTTCACCGAAGGACGTGGCCGTGTCGGCAATGAAGGACTTCGCGCTATCGCCGAACTGCTTCACCGCGTCAGAGGCCTGCTTGAACGGCCCCTGGGCGCCGAGCCCGGCGCGCAACTCCTCGATCGTGCCGGTGAAGTCGTCGCGGAACTCGTCTTTCAGGCGGCTGACGAAGGTGTTGTAATCCTTCTGCAGCGCGATCAGCTCGTCGACATGGCCGGCGTTGACGAGGACCGGGCCAAGCTCGTTGAGCTTGTCGATTCCGGCCTGGATCTGCTGCTGGATGTTACCGAGTTCGTCGCCGCGGAACATCTGACCGAGTTGAGCAACTTGAGGCTTAGCCTGCTGATAGTTCTCTTCGGCTTGGCGCTTCAGCTCTTCCTTCCGCTGCTTTTGAGACTGCGATCCGCCCATGAAACCAAGGCCGCCGCCCAATAGCGCGCCACCAACAGCGAGGAGGGGGCCGATTCCCGGGATTGCGGCAATTGCGGGGATCGCCATCAACGACAACGCGCCGACGCCACCCGACAGGGCGCCAGTTGCCGCCCCCATGGTTGGAGAGCTGCTGGATAAGCCCCCCCCATACGCTGCGCCAAGCGATGCTAGCGCGGTGATCCCGCCCATTAGCATTTTGCCATCCACGCCGAACAAGTTCGTGGCAGCGTCTCCGCCGGCACCGCCTGGAGTGCTCCCGACGGCCTTCTTCAAGCCGTCCTCGGTTCCCTTGGCCACGGTGTCGCGGAACAACTTCACATCGTTGCCCATGAGATAGCCAAGGAGGCCCCCCTGCTTCCCCTTTTCGGTCGCAGACGCGCCGAGGATGCCGGCGAGTGGTCCTTCGCCGGTGAGAAGGGCCTGCAAGCCTGACTTCAGGAAGGTATCGGCGAGCCGCTTCAGAGCATCTTCCAGCGAGCCCGTGCCGGACACCAGGTCCTCGACGAAGCTCGAGAGACTATCGCCAAGGAATTTCTGCGCGTCCTGCAAATCCTGATAGGCGCGCTGGGTATTCTCCAGGTCACGCGTGGCGCCCGCGAGACTGTCGCCGAGGAGATCCCACTCCCGGCGCATTTCTTCCGTGACGGCGGTTCCGCTTTTCTTCGCCGCCCGCTCCAGGTCGTGCGACAGCTTCAGCTTCATCACCGCGTCGCTGGTCTGCCCCACATATTGCCGCTCGAGACGCAACTCCTCGATGCGGTCGCGCGTGCGCTGCAACAGGCTGTCATAGGAGCTGACGGTGTCCTTGTTGCTCTTGGAGCGCTTCGCCTCGGCGGCGCTGGCGTTGCTGACCTCCTTGGCGTAAACCGACTCGCTTTTTGCGAGATAGGCGTTGATGTCGGCCTGGGCGACGCCCGATTTCGCCATCTCCTCGGCGACTTTCTTCCGCTCCGCCAACCCTTTCTGCGCGTCGGATACCGCCCGATCGAAGGGCTTCAGGCCGTTGCGCGTCGCATCCTGCAACGACTTGTCGAGCGCCCGGTTGGCCTCGCCGAGCTTGCTGATGCCGGCGAAGGATTTGTCGACGCTGCGGCCGAGCTCATCCATGGCGTCGGCCTGCGCGCCGATCCCGTCGATCGATCTCTTGATGTTATCATTGGCGATGCCGACAAGCTGGGCCGCGGGGTCCGGCACGCCCGGCGCAACGCCAACCTGGCGGTTGATCCGCTGTTCGATCAGCTTGTCGCGCTGGGCGATGAGCTCCTTGGTGGCGTCAGTCGCCTCACGCGATCCATCAATGATGGTCCCGGTGATAGGGTCAACACCGCCTGATAGGGCGTTGGCATAGGCGCGATTGCCCGCGCGGGATTGATATTCCTGGATCTGCTTGTCCAACCCCTGAATATTGGCCAGCTCGATGCCATCAGGGAGTTCGCGCACGGCCGCCGCGACATTCCTAACGCTCGCCGCGACGCTGTTGATCGCGCCCGCAACCCGCGTTGAAATCCCAAGCACCCGATCGAGCGCCGCGCCCAGGTCGGTGAAGGCCGTCACACCATTGGTGGCGGCGTCCTGCATCGTGACCTTGCTGTCGCGGAAGGACGAATCGATGTCGTCGGAGCCCTTCACGATGGCGTCGAACACCCGCGTGGCGGAGAGCTTGCCTTCCTCGCCAAGCTTCTTCAGCTCGCCGATGCCGACCTCAAATTCCTTGGCGATCAGCCGCGCGAGCGGCGGCGCGCCTTCGAGCACGGAATTCAGCTCATCACCGCGCAGGGCACCGGCCGCCATGGCTTGGTTGAGCTGGAGGATGGCGCCGGCCGCCGATTCCGCCGATACGCCGCCGAGCTTGAAGGCCTTGTTGATCGTCTCGGTCGCGCGGGCAACCTCGGCCTGCGACTTGCCGAGCTCCTGCGTCGAGCGCGACAGGCCGGCATAGAGGGTGACGGTCGGCTCGAGCGCGGTGCGGGTATTCAGGGCGAGGTCAACAAGCAGCTGTTGACGGGCACCGAGCTCCGCCGCCGATACGCCCGCTGCCTGCAACAGATTGCCATAGCGCGTGAATTCATCGCCAGCCGATGCGATCGCCGTTCCCGCGGCCAGCGCCGCGGTGCCGACAGCCGCGATGCCACCCGCGAGCCCGCTGATGCTGGGCACGAACCCGCCAAACCGGGCGAGGCCGGGCACGGCGGCCTGGGCCGCCTGCACGACGCGGGCGAAACTTCCGGCGACATTGTCGTTGGCGATGACGAGCTCGGTGCTTGACGACTTGACGCCGCCGTAGCGCGTTGCCAGCAACGCCATCACGCGATCATATTCGCGGGTGTCGATGACCCCCTGCTGGATGGCGCGACTGAGCGCGGCCTGCCCGGAGGCAAGCTGCGATTGCGCGCGGAACTGCTTGTCGACTGACGTCAGCAGGCGCTTGTAGGAGCCCTCGGCGCTGAGGATGGTTTTGGCCGTCCTGTCCGTCGCCTCCGCCACGGCGCCAGTCGATTGACTGACCTTCTCCTGGCTTTCCGCGACCTTGTCGGCATCACCGATCGCTTTGGCCGCGCCTTCGGAGGTGTAGCGCGTCTCGACGAGGCGAACCACCTTCGCATTCGCAAGGTCCATGCGTCACCCCAAAAGAAAAGGCCGCCCAAAAGGACGGCCTTGTTATTTCCTATGCTGCGATTTCTAGCCGCAGCGGTATATGTCGCCGGTTATGTTTGTTACCGGTCCCGGTAGAGACACTGTAGGCCCCGATGTGAGAACATGAGTTCCGCCAACAGAGACCGCCTTGTTCTTCATTTTTGTAATAAGATCCTTGCGGAGATTGTCGATCCCCCCGCTCTCCAATGCGTCAATACCAATACTGTCTTGTTCGATAAAGGCGCAGCCTTTGACAAGCTCAGCATTGGCCAACAACTGTACAGACTCCGCCCCCGGCTTCGCCGAAATACACCCCACCAGCGCCAACGGCGCGACCAGAACTGCCCAACGCATCATCACCCCCAAGTTTTGGGCATGCTAGCGATGCGATCCGCGCGGGATCAAGTCTTTCCGCGCGGTTTCGCCGTCAGCTCCAGAAACTTCGCATCCATGGCGCGCAGGGCACGCCGCAGGAAATCGAACTCGTCGGGCGCATCGAAGCCGTAGCGCGCGGCGTAGCGGTCGATGGCCGTGAAGGGGATGGGCCCGACGCCGAAACCCACGGGCCGGTCGGAGGTGAGATCGTTGAAGGCGTCGACGATCTCGGCCTCGACGGGATCGAGATCCGGCGCCAGCAGATGGTCTGGCACCGGTTGCCCGATTCGCTCGAAATTGGCGACTAGAGCGTCGTGATGGCGGCTCCAGCCGTGCTGCCATTCGACATAGGCGCGGAGTTTCCCAACACATCCTCATCGGACAGCGCGCCGCCGGAGGCAACGACGTTGGCCGCCCAGGAGACCGCATCCCGCAAGGGCCGGTAATCCGGATTGGTGAGATATTGGCGCGCCACATCCTTGCTGTAAGGCACCGGCACACCGCCTTCTTCCACGTTGCGCCAGTCGAGCAGGACGGTTTCCACCAGAGCATCGGTGGCGATGACGTCCTGCAAATTCGGATCAATGGAGCCGTCACGGTGACGGGCGCCCTTCGGCACGAGCCGGTAGCGCTTGGCTAAATAACGCTTGAACTCCACGCAGCCGAGGCCACGCACCTTGAGCTCGAGGTTGTCCATCTCGGGGATGTCCTTCACCCACTCGCCGGCCTCGATAAGGGCGCCGTCAACCTTCGCTGATTTCAGATCCATAAGAAAAGTCTCCTTGTCACAGAAAGGGTGGCGGAAGGCGCTGTGACCCGCCTCCCGCCGGTCGCGAGGGATCCGTCCAGGATCTCACGACGTTGGTGGAGCCGGGTTATGCCGGCAGATAGTGGAAACGCTGGACCGCCATGGTGTAGCCAAGCGTCGGGTGGCGAATGGCCTGGAAGTTGGCCGACAGCATCACGTCGTCATTCTTGCCGCTGACGGCGGGGGCGCCCGTCGCATATTTGAGGCGCGGCAGATCGACGAGGATGGACTGCCGGGCGCCGTCCTGGCGGCCGAGCACCATGGTAAAATTCGACGGCGCATTCGCCAGTACCTTTTCGTAGACGGATTTGTCGCCGAAATAGAATTCCTGCGTACCGGTGACGGTGAACTCGCCATTGCCGATGCCAACGGCGCCGAGATAGCCGACAGCGTTCTGGGCGCGCAGGTTGTTGTTGATCTCGATGGTCGCCGACATGACGAAGTTGGGGCCGGCGACCTCCTGGCCACCGACGCTGATGCGCCCGACATTCGACGAGGTGTTGAGCACGTCGCCGACATCGGGCGTGACATCGGTCGCGCCGGAGAGCCGGGCAGACAGGATCTCCGCCGAACGCCCGATATAGGACTTGGCGTAGGTCGCGATCTGCTGCGCCGGCGCGCTGATGCTCAGGGTGTTGAGCTCCAGGCCCCGGAAATACTCGTAGGACACCGGGGAATGGTCGAGATACTGGCGCTCGAAGGTGGAGGGCAGCTTGGTTGTGCCGTTCTTCAGGAAGTCGCCGGCGAACAGCTGAATGGTCTTGCCGGTGCCGGTGTCCGCCGCCCAGCCGGCCGGGACTTCGTCAAAGCTGAGCTTGCCGGCGGCGATCGCCGCAATCCGCGCCCAGCCGTTATTCGTGGCCGTCGCGAACTGCGCGCCGACAGCCGCGCCGCCGATCTTGACCCATTCGCCGACATTGAAGCCGAGCGTCGTGAAATCGAGCGCGGCGGAGGTGAGGCCGTTGCCGCCAGCGGTGACGGCCGCGAGATCCGTCGCCGCGCCCTCGAGGCCGACAACGCGCACCTCGGCACCAACCGGGATCGGGGCCGATTCCGCTGCGAAGGACGCGGAGGGGAACACGATGGAGGTTGTGGTTGACGACGACACCCGGGCGATCTTGTTGTTGCCCGCGGTCGGCATGCCGCTGAGCGCCGCCAGCTGGCCGGCCTTGAAATTGGCACCGCCGGAGGCGACGGTCAGCGTGGTCGCCGAGACATCGGAGATTTCCGTGTCGGCCGTTGCCACGACGATGGCCGGCTTGTTCACCCAGAGGTTTTGCAGGGCCTCCTCGAAATCCTCGTCGGCCGCGCCGAAGGCGAGCTCACCACCGACATCGCCGCCGACCTGGAGGCCGACGAGTATGAGATCGGCGACCTGACGATCGGAACGGATGATATTCGAGGTCACGGTCTGCGGCGCGGCATTGAGGCCGCTGGACGTCTGCAGGATCTCCTTGAAAGCGGGATTGGCCGGCGTGGTGCCGGCGATGGACTCACGGACCTTGGACAGCTTGACGCGGTTGGTTGACTGAAGTTCGGCCATACGAGCCTCCATGCGTGGTCGTGCGGGAGCCGCAGGCGACCCGAGAAAAGCGGGCAACCCGCCCGCCGGTGAAAAGGGGGAAAGCGCTTAGCCGCGCGTGTCGGCGAAGTAGGGAACGGCGAAGGAGACGACGCAGTAATTGCCGTCGTAGTTGCGTTCATCGAGCGTCGGCGGTGACGGCGCATAGGTGGTGACGACGCCGAACTGCTTGGCCTGGAACATCAGCGCCAGCTCGCCCGCCCAGGCCAGGGCCTTGGCGGGGCCGGCGCCGCGCTCTGTGTGGAGAACGAAGCGAAAGGCCCCCCATTCGCGAAAGATGTTGTTGCCTGGCGCGCCGATGGTGATCTGGTCGCGGTTGGCGACAGGAAACTGCACCGCGAGATAGGGCGAGGCGTCGGCGGGAGCCGTCGCCTCCTGGTTGATGCCGAAGACGGGGCATTGTGACCACAGGGCGTCGAGCCGCGCCGCGACGGCCTCGGCAACTGCTTGGCTGGGCATCGGCTGGCCTATTTCAGGGTGATGACGATGGCGGGTTGGCGGGTGCTGGCGTCCTTCCTGGAGCCGACAACCGTGCGATAGGTGAAGCGGATGCGCGCCACATTGCCGAAGCGCCGGTTGGCAAGGGCCGCCACCGCCTCATAGACGCCGTCCGGCGCCTGGTCTGACGATCCACCCTCGATCATCCGGGCATAGGGCCTGTCGTTGACGAAGAGATATTCACCCGCCTCCGGCAACGCGGCGCCAGGGTCGACCGCAGCGCCATCGGCGAAGAACAGATGCGATTGGCGGTAATGGCCCGTCAGGACCGGGGAATGCAGCACGAGCTGCTCGCCGATCCACGAAAAGAGCTCATTGTAGAGATCGAACTCAAAGAGCACGGTGCCGGTTGGCTTGACGCTCTCGAGTGGGGCGCCCTTGCGGCCATCGACGTAGGTTTCGTGCGGCGGCAGGCGGCCGAGGGCCTTGCGGTTCTGCTCTTGCGCCTCCGCGAGCGCCTCGCGCGCGATGTCGGCGCGCATGGACGCCGCCGCTTCAGCCGAAATGCCCTGTTTCACGAAGGCGACGATGTCGCGGTTGATGATCTTCGTGCGGACGCGGAGGGCCATCAGCCGACCGCACCCGTGCAATCGAGCTCGATGCGCACGACCTGCCCATCGATCCGCTTGAAGCGCGGCAGTTCCACCGTCCGCACCTTGCCGTCGATGACGATCTGATCGAGCTTTTTCGGCAGGCCCGGCAGGCCAGTCGGCGAGAGAATGACGACGGCCTTGACCTGGGACACGCCATTGCCGGCGACGACCGCGTCGCCATCGCGCACATGCGCACGGCATGCGGTGTCGGTCGGCGCCGCGGGATGCGGATTGATCTGGCGGAAGGTGACGGGCGTGCCGGCGCGGGCAATGGCCCGGTCGAGTGCGGCTATGGTCGCGGCGGCGAGGCTCATGACATCCAAATCCGATAGGGAGAGAGAAGCTTCTCGACGGCACCGCCAATTACCTTGCCGGCAGCCTCGGAGACGACCCATTCACGGTTGAGGACGCCTTCGACATCCTCGCGCTTCAGGAATAATTCGCGCCCGACATCGAGCAATTCGCGCACGCCGAGTTGCACCGCATAACGGATCGGCGCCGGCACGGTGCTCTTGCCATCGACCACGGGATACCCGGCCCTGAAGGTGACCCTGACGGATTCCTCGCTCGCCTGCGCCCGCGGCCAGGGGCTCCCATAGGTCGGAGCGAGCCGCGCGATGCCCGTGGCCCCTGCCCCGCCAATCACCCTATAGTCGGCGGGATCGATGGTCTGCTCGATGCCGTTGGGATCGCGGTATTTGACGCTGACCACCTCGATGAGGGGCGGATAGTAGAGCATGAAAACGGGCGAGCAGACCCAATACAGGCCACTATGGCGCTGCTCCAGGGTCTGTTCGCCCAAGGCCCGGCCGAGCCAGCCGCCGGGACCGTCCAGCACTTCCGTCGCCGCGGCGATCAGCGCGTCGAGCGTGTCGTCCGCGATCTCCGGACCAATCGATAGCTGGCTACGCGCCTCGACCGCCGAAATGATCGGGGCCGGCGGCGTGATCACGGCAACGGTCATGTCAAATGCTCCCGCAGCCCGTCACGCAACGCGCTGCAGGTCGAGGTCGGACCGAACGACCACGGCCGAAATCGGCGTGCCGGTCCCATGCGTCCCACTGAAGTCGGCGAGCAGCTTGAGGTAACGCTTGCCGCCGATATACCCGACCTTCTGGAGGGTCGCGGCCGCGTGCGCCGCAATCAACGCGCGGACGACGCCGTCAGTGATTGACGCCGGCGCCAAGGCGTCAACGATCAGGTCGTCGGCGACGACGGGCGTGTAGGTGACGTTGTCATCGCTGTGCGTGAGCACGAATTCAATCTTGTTGGTGCCGGTGAAGGTGATGCCGCCCGCGCCGATGCCGAGGAGTAGCGTTGCGCGGCGGGCACCTTTCATATCCACAGTCGCCGGGGTGCTGTCGGCGGACAGAGTGGCGGGCTCGATCGCATAAGCCGCATCGATGCGGCTGAACCCATCGCGTTCAGGGGTCATGACGAATTCCTTTGAGATGATGGCTGGTAACCGGCGGCCGGCGGGCGGCCGCCTTTTTCGCTAAGCGATCAGATGAACTTCAGAAGCTTGAAGCTCTCGAAATTCAGCGCCCCGCCGCCGGTACGACGGCGGGTGTAGAACTTCACGAAGCCCTTCGTGGTGTAGGGGTCGCGCAGGACGGAAATGCCGACACGATCGACGATCGTATAGGTCTCCCGCACGTCGCCGAATCCGATGGACAGGGAATTCGCCGCTAGCGCGGGCATGTCCTC
The DNA here is from genome assembly GCA_930633525.1 of Hyphomicrobiales bacterium. Classification (NCBI taxonomy): domain Bacteria; kingdom Pseudomonadati; phylum Pseudomonadota; class Alphaproteobacteria; order Hyphomicrobiales; species Hyphomicrobiales bacterium. The sequence goes on along the minus strand of CAKNFP010000001.1, from coordinate 1,408,582 downwards.
GCATTCCGTGACAGGGAAACCCAGGATGGACGACGGCTGGCCCGCCTGCATTCCCGGCTGCCAGAGGTAATTCCCCTGCCCGTCCTTGAATTTACGAATCGTCCCGATCACCGGACGCGACGTGAGCCAGCGCGCATTCTGCCGATAGGCCGGCTTCAGCGCATAGATGACATCCAGCAGCTTGTCGGCAGGGTTGGACGACGGGAAGGCGCCGGACTGACCCGTCCCAATATGCTCGAAGGTTCCCCATGCGCGCGAGGCGTCCGGGGTGGCAGCGGTCGGGTAGTCGAGAAGGCCGCGCGGCTTCAGGTTGCCGTCGCCGCGAAGGAAGGCGAGATTTTCCACGCGCGCGATCTTCTCCGAAGCTTTGGCCTCAAGCCATGCCTCAAGGTCGATCTGCGCGTCTTCCAGCACCTTCTGCGTGGCCGCGGGCTGCGCGTAGACCTCGTTGACCGCGATGGTCCACTTGCCCCACTGCGGCGTATCCGTCTCCGGGCGCGCCTGCTTCTCACCGACCCAGCCGGCATCTGCCTCACCATTGTCGATCAAGCCTTCATAGGCATCGGTTCCGATCGACTGGACAGTCGCAATCTGGCGGATCGGCGAGGATTCGTAGATCTTGCGGATGATGCGGCCCGAGGTGTCAGGCGTGACGAGATAGCCGCCATCCGGCTCCGACCCGACTGAAAGCGTCTTTACATCCGAGGCGGGCGTTGCGGCACCCTTGCGCAGATACGTGTCCATGCTGCGGTGGTACGACTTCAGGTCATCGACCGAGAAGTCGCCGCCGATCTGACGGGCGAATGCCTCGGCATGCTTGGCCTCCTCGCCGCCTGTGCCGCCGCCGGACATCTGCATGCGGTTGAGGCGCGCCTCGGTGTCATCGGCCCGCTTCTTGAGAGCATCCTGCGAGGCATCCAGCGCCTGGCTCAGCTTCTCGACCTTTTCAAGCGTCAGCGCATCGGCGGCGCCGAGCTTCTTGATCTCAGCCTGGGCGGCATCGTTGGCGGCCTTGAATTCCTCGAAGGTCTTGGTTTGCGTATCGAGAAGCGCTTTGAGTTCGGGGTCCATGAAGAGTTTCCCTGTGATCAGCTAGGGCGAAGTGCCCGGACGCGCGCCGCCATGGCGCGCAGCTCGGCCGCTGCCCCCTCATCACGAGGGGCGGAATTCGGCTCTTCATCCCCCTCACGGAGATGCCGTTTCATGATCGCGACCGCGCTCACCGCGGCGGCGTTCGATAGCTTCAGCTCGTCTTTCAGCCGCTCTTCGATGGCGCGGCACACGTGCCCATCGAGCGATTTCACTGAATGCACCCGGGCCTTCGGGTTCGACGGGAAAGTCACGAGCGAGATTTCAAGAAGCTCGACGGACTTCAGCGTGCGGCGCGGCTCCTCGGGGCGCGCCCGCATCGCCCATTCCTTTGGGATGAAGCCAATGGACAGGCCGTCAATGGCAGGACGGGGCTTCATCTTGAGAAGCTGATAGGCCTCGCGCCCCCTCTCGGTCGGCGCCAGCACGCCCCTGGCATAAAGCCCTACGTCATCCTCGCGCAGCTCCGTCCATACGCCGATTGGCGTCGGGTCACCCGCAAGAAGCCCGCCGCCATGCTGGGAGAGCATCGACGGGAAAACGCCGGTCTTCGCGATATGGGCAAGCGTGGCAGTGAAGGCGCCCTTGGCGATGACGTCGCCGTGCGAATCGACATTGCCGAAAACAGCGCCATAGCCCGCGAACGCCATCTCGTCGTCAGAGCCCGCAAATTTGACCTCGCCGAAGCGGACCCTATGCTGTTCCATTCTAACCCTCTTTCTTCGGCGCGGGCGGCGCGCTGACGATCGGCTGCGGCAGCTCGTCGCCGCCATCCTCCGGGTTCATATCCTTGAGGTTCCGCACCTCGTTGGCGGTCAACCAGCCGCGGGAGCCGCCGGAGCCGAGCGCCTTGGCGAAATATTCCGCCTCATCCTTCATGGCGCCGCGCATCAGCCCGTTCACCGTGAACCGCACGAAGGCGTCATCGTCATCGGCAATCAGGTTGACGCCAGCCGACTGCTCTATGCGGGAAAACCAAGGCCCGAGGGTATGGACGACGTGCGCGGTAAAGAACTGCTCGGCGGAGGCGAAGGTGGGGGTCTGATCACCGGCATGGCCGACCATCTGGGGAAATACCCGGAAAGCGCGGCAAATCTCCTCAATCTGCATCTTGCGGGTGTTCAAGTGCTCGGCATCGACGCCCTTCATAGCGGTCGGGGTCCATGCGGCGGAGCGATCCAGGATCAGCGGCTTGAAGGAATTGCCACCGGCGATGTGATCATAGATCCATTTCGACAACTGCTTGTATTGGTCGCCCTTCAGTTCGCCCGACACAGAGTAGACGCCACTCGACTGCACGCCATTCTTGTGCAGGCGAGCGTGGGCCGCCTCTGTCGCCACCGCGAGGCCGACCGCTTCCCGCGCTAGCTTGATCGTGTCCAGCCCCCGCCAGCCATCCCAGGACAGCCCGCGCAAATGCCAGACGGACGCCGCCGGGAAGACTTGCGAGGATCCGTTCTCAGCGATCACGCGGTAGCTCAACGAGAGATCAGCCGCACGCTGGACGGTGACCCGCTTCGGCTCCAGCGGCACAAGCTCGTAGAGTTCGCCGCCCACGTAGTTCTTGAATACATACGCGTTGCCGCACAGCGCGAGGTGCACCATCAGCATCTCGCGAAACTCGAAGGATGTCTGCCACGGGTTCGGCCGCTTGTAGAGAAGCTTATACAGCGGATGATCGGTCGCGGGATCGCTGCCGCGACCGCCCTTCGCCGGGCGGTAGACCTTCAACGGGACCTGGGCGATGCCTTCGGCAAGGACACGCACACAGTCCAGCACCGTGGTCACTTCGAGGGCACCAAGCCCGCCCACCGTGACGCCGGAGCGCGACTCCGGGTAACTGATCACGTTTGGCAGACTATCGAGCACGGTCGCGCTTTTGCCCTCGCCCCCGAACAGCCGGGCAAGGACCCTTATCGGGCCAGATTTCATAGATCAGTCCGCCGTTTCCCAGAAAGACGGGGCACCCTCATCCTTCATGGCGAGGGCGAGCCCGGTGACACCGGCAACGATGCCGTCGATCTTCTCTGACGACTTGCCCTTGTCGGGTTTGAAATTGCCGTTGCGGTCGACGTAGAGGATGACGTTTTCCATCATCCACCTCAGGACAGGATGCCCGCCGTGGTCCATGGTCTTGGCATAGACCATCTTCTCGAATTCGACCGACGCCTCACCGAGTGACGGGATACCCTGGCGCACCTCAACCATCGGCGCGCCCTCATCGAGCAGCTCCTGCGCCAGCTTCGTCGCACCCCAGGGGTCGTAGCCGATGCCGCGCACATCAAACCGCGAAGCATCCTCCTGGATGGCCGCCTTGATGGCGTTCTGATCAACCCAATCGCCCGGCGTCGTCAGGAGCGCGCCCTCGCGGTGCCAGAGGTCGTATTTCACGCGGTCGCGGCGCACCCGCTCTTCGAGCGTGTCCTCTGGCACCCAAAAGCGGCAGAGGACATCCCACACCGTGCCGCCATCTTCCGGCGGGAACCACCAGAAGAGGGCCGTCACGTCGCGGGTGCGCGACAGGTCCAGGCCGCCCCAGCAAGCGCGCCCGCGCATGTTGTCTTCGCGTTGGCGCCAGCTATCGGGACCAAGGCAGCAAGCATCCCAGCGGTGAATGGGGAACCATCGGGCTTCGTTCGCCACCCACTGGTTGAGGTGATAGCGCCGGAAGTTGGATTCGAGCCGCGGATTGTCGGCCGCCTTGGCCGCCTCATCGCGCAGGTATTCCAGCTTCGGCGAAATCCCGAGATTGGGATTGGCGAGAGGCCAGAGGCTTTCGTCAGACCAGTCGGCATCGGCGGGGACAGCGAAGATGACGACGAGGGAGCGCGGGTCGTTCCGCCGGCCCTCAAGGATCGCGAGGCTTTCTTCCCAGAGCGTCCAGCCGTAGCCTTTCCCCTTGAATCCAGCGGTGGAGCCCAGCAGCTCGATCGGCTGATCGCGAGCCGCGATGGACTGATGCAGCGTGTTGTACAGGAGGTCGTCCCGCCATTCGTGCATCTCGTCGCCGACGATGACCGAGGCCGAAAGGCCGTGCTTGCCCTCCGGGTTGCCGGACAGGACCTCGAATTTTGCCCAGAGCTGCGGGCAATATATCGACTTCTTGAACTGCTGCACTCGCTTGGCGAAGGCGGGAGACAGGGCAATCATCCGCTTGGCCTTGTCGAAGACGAGCTTGGCCTGCTTCTCATCGCGGGCCATCGCGTAGGCCTGCCCGCCCATCTCCCCATCGAGCAGCCAAAACAGCAGCGAGAGCGCCGCCATGAACTCGGTCTTGCCGTTCTTGCGGCCGACCCAGAGGAACATCCGCTGGAAGAGCCGAAAGCCGTCCGCCATCTTCCAGCCAACGAGCAGCCGGACAACGCAGGCCTGCCATGGCGTGAGATGGAATGGCTTGCCTGCCCACCGCCCTTCGGTGTGCCGGAAGAAGGTTGGCCAGACCTCAATGACCCGCTCGGCGAGCGCGTGATCGTACCATGCCCCTTCGACGGCCCTTGCCCGATCCCAGCCCAGGGCGGCAAAGGCAAGCTGCGGCTTCGCCCTCGCCGCGGCGAGCCAATCCGGCTCCGGCGGCGGCGCGTGCATGTTCATCGTTCAGTTCGGCCGTGAGCCCGGCGGCGGCGCCGCATGACGCCCCATGAAGCCGATGGGATCGGCGCCGCTCTCGGCGTCGTCCGCATCAGCGGGCGGGGGCGCCGGGGCCGCGGCGTCCTTCGTCGGCGCCGAGAACATGTCGGGATTCTGATCGCGCGCCACGGACTGATCGCGCAGGACACGGTAGCGATTCGCAGGGGTCAGGCCGTAGTCGGTCTCGATCGCCCGCATATTGGCCTCGCAACGATCACGGTGCATGCCAGCCGGGTTGCGGCGTGGCATCTCGTCGCCATTCACGTTCCTGGCCTTGAGCCAGATGCCATCCGCGCTGAGCGACCGCGTCGCCGCGATCCATTCCGCCTGATAGACGCACCACCGCGCGAAGGTGTAGCGGTCGAGCTTGCCGAGCAAATTGTTGCGGCTCAGCTCCGGCGCCAACTCGCCCCAGATGGCGACCGCATCCGCGAGACCTTCGTCATGCAGGAACAGCGGCGGGTCGAACTCGCCACCCGCGCGGCGAGCCGCCGCCAACTCAGACGCCTTCTGCTCCGGCGTGCGCTTTCGCGTCCGGCGTTTTCCAGGCGAACCCTTAGCCGCCTGATGCGCGGCGCTGTCCGGTTTACGTCCACGTGCCATCGTCACACGGGCCGAAACCGACCCCTCCAAAAAAAGATTTCAGCGAATATCGCGGGGAAAAACGCGTCACTCCCCCACCGGTCCCGGCCCCCAGACCCCGAAGATTTGACCCGCCCCCGCCCCGATCTTTAAAACGTGAAAGAACGTAAGATCAGACAGCGAGCTTCGAGAAACCATGAAAGACGGGCTCTACAAGGTCACCTATGAGACCCACAACGACTATGGCTGGGGTCTCGTACATCTCAGCGGAGGGAAGCTCTGGGGTGGGGATATCAGCATCTACTACACCGGCGGATATGCTGTTCATGGCGATCAGCTGACCGCTCGCGTAAAGACGCAGATGCACACCGACGTCCCCGAAATTGAATCTGTGTTCGGACGAGCGAAGAACACCATCCAACTCGAAGGCGCATGCGACGAGACGTCAGCCAGACTTACGGGACGCGCAGATCAGTCACCGGGCATCGAAATTCGCCTGACCTTAGAGTTCCTTCACGACTAGGCGCCGCTCCTCCCGCTGAATGTCGCGGTCATGGTGCGGCTTGCAGGTGGACTCGTGGTTGGCGGGGTCGATGAACAGCGACCAGTCGCCGTGGTGGGGCTTGCGGTGGTTGACGACGGTGGCGGGCTCCAGCCGGCCTGCGGCGAGGCAGCGCTCGCACAAGGGCTGGCGATTGAACTGCGCCTCGCGCGCGGCCTGCCATGCGGGCCGCTTATACCATGCGCGCCAGGGCTTGGCCTCGCGACGCTTGGCGTCGTGCTCCCGGTCGCGCTGCTGCTTGCCCTTGTACTGCGACGGCCGGAAGAGTGGGGGACGTGTCGGCATTACATAGCGCCCTCCCCTCGACACGCAAAAAAGCCCGGCAGCGCGAGGCTCCGGGCGGCGGTCTAACCAATGCATCCGCAGGACGGGTGATGCAATTGTGCAACACCAGCCCTGCAATGGCATAGTTCATATCACCTCGATCGAGGCCGCGTCAATCTTGGCCCGCGACTTCCCACCAAAGAGCGACAGCAGGATCGAGACACGCTGGCCCTCGGGCGCCGCCAGCACCTTGGCAGGAAAGGTCGCGAACGGCCCGTCAAGCACACGAATATCCTGACCCTGCTTGATGCTGATGGTCTTGCGGTTGACCGTCCGGTCCAAGAGCCCCACCGTCTCCACAGCCTTGAGATCCGCCACTATCTTGTTGGGGACAACCGCTGGCTTGCCATTCACCGACAGCAGCGATTCGACGCCATCGACCGAGAGGATGTCATAGATCGACTGCCGTGACCGATCGATGCCGAGGAAGATGTAGCGGGCGAACAGCGGAAACGAGGCGATGTGCTTGCGTCCCGCATGGGTCTTCCAGCGCGTGAGGATCGGCAGATAGACATCAAACCCCTTCACTATCAGCCCTGCCTTGGCGCGGTGCTCGCATTTGATGTTGGTGCGCACCACCATCCACGCAAACCCGCCAGCCTTGGCCGCCGCCTGGATGGCGCTCGAGGCGTCACCGCCTGCCGTCATGGCCGTGCACCTTTCCTCGGATGACTTCCCGGCGGTGGGTGACGGCATCGACGACCTTGATCTCAATGGGTATGAGCGAAGCGCGATCACGTCGGAGGAGGTCGTCATTCCGTTTTGCGAGGTCAACAAGGTCAAGCTCCTCTTCCTCATTGGGGGTGCGCAAGTGGCTTTGCACGAAATCAAACAGGGCGTAGCCCCACCCCTCCTGCCAGGCGCGCTGGCCAAGGGCGCCGCGGGCGATGCGGATGGCGAAGCCCTCCTTTTCCCGCTCCATGTCGGTATCGGCCTTGCGCCGCTCGCGCGGCACCTCGGCCTCACAGGCCTTCACGCATTCGCCGATGGAGGGAAAGCGCCGGGATGAGCGCGATCGGATGATGGCCCTGGCGCCAGCCCGCAAGGCCTGCTCGTCGAAGGCGCGCAAGGACGACACCAGCTCGTCGAAGAAGCCGTCCTCGTCCGAGCCCGGCGGGTCATCGAAGCACTTCACCATGGCCGCGACGAAGACGAGCTTGACGGTTTCCGCTGAGGAAATCGGCTGGTACGCGCTCATTGCACACCCCCGACCGGCTCAATGTGGATGCCAGCCTCGAGCAGCTTGGCCGGATCGATGCCGGAGAACAGCTTCGCCCGGTCCACCTTCCCCGGTCGCCGGAAGGTGGCGGCGGCGGCAATGGGCACAGGCTCGCCCATCCGATCGGAAGCGGCCCGGCGCCGGGCGAAGGCGGCCTGTACGTCGTCGGTGAACAGCCCCCAGGCCCTGACGCAAGCAGGCTTTCGCCGTGCGCAGCGGGCCTTCACCGTGGGCAGGATGTCGAGCCGGAAATCAGCCCCGCCCTGCAGCCAGCCGTTGACGGTGCCGAGATGCGCCAGCGCTGGCGAGGTCGTGTCGAGCGCATCCCCGCCGGCCTCCATCAGGGCATCCAGCATCTGGCCATGGTCGAGTCCCCCGCTTCCCTGATCCGGATTGTCATCCCGAGCCTCAGAGGCGGGCGGCGGCTCGCCATCCAGGGCCGCCACGCGGGGAGGCAGAGCACAACCGCCGCCGGTTTTCTCTTCCTCTTCCTTCTCCCTCTTCCCTCCTCCATCCTCCATCTGCGGAGGCTTTTCTCCTTTTTGTGGAAATGGGGCTGGCTCAGCGGCTGGCATTTCCCCCTTTTTCGGAGGCAGGGCGACATAATGGAGAATGGCGGGCGTCGTCGGGTGCACGTCGTTCGGCGTTTTGGGGCGCTGATGCTTCCCAAAATTCCGGATGGCGCCATAGCGGCGCCCCTCGATCTCGTAGGAGAGGATGACGTCAGCCTCCGTCAGCTCATCGAGCAGGGCCGACACGTCGATGTTGTCGGCCGGGAAGATGCGCATCTTGAGCGTCAGGGGCTTCCACTCAAAGATGCCCTTGTCGTCAGCCTCCACCCCGAGGCCGAGGAACATGAGCCGCGCCTGCATGCTGGTCATCACCATGCGCTCATCCGTGAAGAAGCCGGGGTGGATCGATCGTATGCGCGCCATCACGCGCCCCCTTTCCTGTATGAAGGCACCGTGGACCAGTCCGCCGCCCAGAGCGCCGCCGCCCATTCCTCCGGCGTCGCCGTGCCAGGCAGGGCAAGCGCCTCGGCGATCGGCTCCACGCGCCGCACGCCGTGCAGGGCGGTGGTGTGGTCGCGCCCGCCAAAACGGCGCGAGATGTCCGGCAGGGACAATTGCGTGAAGGTCCGGCAGATCCAGAAGCCAATCTGCCTGGCGCGCACCGCGGGGGCCACCCGCCGGGGCGAGCAGATCACCGCCTCGGATATGCCCGTCGCCGTGACAATCGCCGTCATGCACTGGCGGAAGCTCACCCGGGGGATGTCGCTATAGGTGTCGTCGTCGAGGGTTTCGGCCGTGAACAGCAGATTCACGGCCGCGCCCGTCTCGGCGGCGAAGGAAAGGCCGCTGCGCGCCATGATGCGGGCGAAGCGCTGCCGCGCCGAATGGGCGGCGCCAGGGGAGAGTTGCAGGATGGCTTCCGCCTCCCCGGCGGGAACCTTGCCGATGGCCGTCAGGAGGTAGCAGGCAATCAGCCGCCCAAGCCCCGCCGGCCCGCTCTGGCGCAACAGGATCTCGGCCGGCGGCACATCGAGCTGCCGGACGACCGCCGCAAGGATCTCATCAACGATGTGTTGGCGCGCCGCATCAGCCTCGGGTGAGGTGATTTCCTCGGGCGAACTGGCCAGATCCAAGGTCTTGGCAGGCAAGGCTTTGAGGCTGATTCTCTTGGCGACGTCGGCCGGGGTCTTGGGTGGGGCGCTAGGCGGCTGTGTCAACGATGTGCGCAGCACGCGCTCGAAGGTGAAGCTGCCGTCAGCACCGCGCCGTGGCAGCGTCACATATTCCCCGGCGCGCAAATAGGGAGAGGTCATGTCGACTCCTCGTGAGTTGGCCTGACTGTTGAGATCTGGAGTGTCGTCACGCGGAGTCTCCAAAGATCCCCGGGCGAAACTGGGCTTCGCGCGCCGCGGCCCGCATCCTTTTCGCGTCCAACGGCGAAGCGCGCAGTAACGCGAGCCGTTTCCGCGCAATTTCGGCGTAAGCCGGATTGAGTTCTATCAGGGTGCAGTCGATGCCGAATGTATCGGCCACAAGACCTGTCGTGCCGGCGCCGCCGAAGGGGTCTAGAACCCTGCCGCCGGGAGGGCACCCGGCCCGCAAGCAGCGCTCGACGAGCTCCGGCGGGAAGGTCGCAAAATGCGCGTCTCGGAAAGCCGCTGTCGCAACCTCCCAAACCGGCAGCGGCGCGGGTTCATAATTGCGGAGAAGGCGGCCGTTGGCGCATTGCTCCGCCTTCTCCATTCCGTCCCAACGTTCATTGAAACCGGCATGGCGCCGCGAGTGCCCGCGTTGCTTATCGCGGCGGGTATCGTCCGGGACCGCGTCTCCGAGTGTATGCCTGCCGTAGGTTGAACGGCCGCGATCGCCGGCAACGACCCGCTTGTTTCCCGCCGCTTGGCGCGGCCCTGGCACGCCATTCACATAGCTGCCGCCGCGAAACCCCTTGGCATCCTCGTCGCCGGCACGGTCGATTCTCACGGCCGCCGCGTTGTAATAGTGGCCGAGGCCAATCCAGCGCGGGCCGGGCTTACCTGTCGTCACCATGGCGACGCGTTCGGTCAGGTCGGGCTCTGACGAGATTTCACCTGTGTCGCGCGCGACCCAAAACTCCACATGGTCGGACTTCGTGAGCAGGAACCACTTCTCATGTGCCGTCGCAGGACGGTAACGCCCGCTCGAGTCAGGCATCGCGTTCGGCTTGCCCCAAACGATTTCCGACCGAACCCACCATCCGTCATCTTGCAAGGCGATCGCTAAGCGGTTTGGGATCATGCAGAGATCCTTGGGCTTCAGGACGCCACCCGCGATGATCCGGCCGCCGTGATCGCCGGCCGTGTTGCTCTTGTTGCCAGCCCCGCCATGCCTTGGCGACTTCGCATAATCCGACACGTAGATCGGCCCAACGGTGGAAGCTGGCTTGTCACGGAACGTGCGATCGTCGCCGCCGGACGCCTTCGCGTCGGCCGCGCTTCGCCCATTCGGCGTGGTTGCGTAGCAATCACCATAGTTGAGCCAAAGGGTTCCGCTCGGCTTCAGCACACGGCGAACCTCGCGGAAAAGATCCACCATGACGGCAAGATGCTCGCCGAGCGTCGCCTCGAGCCCGATCTGTCCCGCGACGCCGTAATCACGCAGCCCCCAATAGGGCGGGCTTGTCACGACGCAATCGAAATAGTCGGCAGGTAACTCGCGCAGACGCGCTCGGACATCACCGATGAGGATCGTCACTCGTCCTTCGCGGGAATCGCGCTTGCTCATGTCGCCACCTGTAAGGAATCCTGAGCGCGACGGTTGTCGGCGCGTGGGGGGCGAGGATGAGACCCGGGGATGTGGTATGGCGAGAATACCGGAGGCCAATCGGTCTCGTCGTGGCGGTGCTCGTGGCGACGGCAATCGCGGCGGCATTTTTTGCCGCAGTGAATGACGGGCCCGCTTGCATTGCAGCGATTGAAAAAAAATGGGCCTATAGCTGCGCCGAATTCTGGTTCGAGCGGTACCAGACTCTGACGGCGGGCATCTTGGCTCTGATCACCGCGATTATTGCCGCGAACTTGCTGTGGAAGCAGAATTCCGAATCGGAGAAAATTAACGCGTTGCAGCGCTTTGAATTTCTGCGGCGAAGATTGCTGGAGATAGACCGAGCGCAATCGACATACGATGCCGTCGAATACCACCTCATGGGCCTCAATGTGGAGAGCGAAGACCCCTTTGTAATTGAGAATGCCACCGACGACGGCGAGGTTCCCGCAATAATTAAGCGACCTTATTTCCAAGAAATTGATGATGCCGCTCGCGTGGCGATCGGCTTTCTGAGTGACGATATTGCAGGGATCATCGGTGGAGCTCGCATTTATGAAAAAATGCAATCGCTTAGATCGGCCTGCGAGGAAATAAATAGCATTGATTATGAGACCAATCGAGCGTGGAGCTTTGGAAGCGTTGAAGGGTTTACACAAGGTGCGCGCGACCGGCTGCACGCGGTTCGTCGGGCCGTTAGAATGATCGAGGTCGCGCTGCTCCAGCTGCAGATCACCATCGAGCGAGAACATATCGAAGCGTCTGGCCTCATGCAGGCCATGGAAGACCGCAGCTTGCGCTAGCCGCATCACCCCACCTCCATCTCAGCCTTGAGCGGCGCCAGCACGTCATAGAGGTCGAGGATTTCCTTGAGGATCGTGGCGCGCGCCTCGCGCGTCCACCCGCCCGCGGCCTGCGCCGTGGCGATGGCGGCGGAGACGTCGGCGCTTTCGCGGATCATGCGGGCGAGGATGTCGGCGGGCGCGAGCGGCGCGGCCGTGCCGGGCCTCGGCACCACGTCACACTCGGCGAGGTCCGCGAGCGCGCGCGTCACGAAGAGTTCGCCGCAGTCGCGCTCCAGGTCGGCGATCACGTCGATGCCGGCGAACACGTCGGCGACATTACGGTTGCCATAGTCGGATAATTTCTGCTGTCCGACGCGGGTGATGCTGGCGGCATTGATACCGCCGCCGCAGGCGTCGACGAGATGGCGGGTGGCGACCTTCAGCGCCAGCCGCTCGCTCTCGGATGTCTTACGCGGCAATCGGGTCATGGAGCGGTCGCCTCGCTGTTGAGGGGTAAGGCCAATTCAGTTACGCGCTGCGCCCCGGCCGGCTGGCCGCTAGGGTGCTGTCACGCTGAAGACAAAGGCGCCCCGCTACATCCGGAGGGGAAAGACGGATGTAGCGGGGCAGTTTGCCCGCCAGGGAGGAAGGAGGCGGGAATGGGATGGAAGGCGTGGAGGGATCGCGCGGCGTCATGGCGGAGCATGTGCCGTGACGTCGGGTAGGGCGCGGCCAGCCGCGCCGTCTGGGGTGGCGTGCAGATAAGTGAGGCGGCCCGCATCAACGCCGGCAGCGGCGGCCTCCGGCATGGTGATGATGTGCAGCCAGTAGCGAGCCGGTATCGACCCGCGCCGCTTCCATGAAGCGGCGGCAGCGGACGAGACGCCGCACGCCCGACCGACCCGCACAGGGCCGCCCAAGACGTCAAACAGATTGAAGAGTGCGAAATTCGTAGACATGGGGACAATAGTGCAAAATGCATTATCGCCGTCAAGTGCATTTTGCACTATGACCCCCGCTAGATTTCGGCGCATGTCGAATCCCAATGAGCGGCTGAAAGCGAGAAGGTCTGACCGCGGCTTCACTACGGCAAAGGAGGCTGCGGAGGCTTTCGGCTGGCCGCTCAGCACCTACACCCAGCACGAGAACGGCACGCGCCCACTGTCACGCAAGGCGGCGGAGCGTTACGCGGCCGTCTACGGTGTTAGTGCTGGTTGGCTGCTTTATGGCGAGAAGGACGCGAGGGCTGCGCGCGATGGACCGCAAGTGCGGTTCGGTGGCGTTATTGGCGCTGGGCAGATCGTCTACCCGCACGACGACATTGCGGCCAGCGTAAGCGCCGTCATCGGCAGCGAAGACGGCGAGGCGTTTGAGATCGTCGGCGATTCCATGATGCCTCTGGCGCACCCGGGCGACTATGTATTCTTCGGCCTCCCTCGCGCGCCGCGAGACCTTATTGGGCGCGAATGCATCGTGGAGCTCGTTGACGGAAAGCGGCTTTTCAAGAAGCTCGAGCGCGGGTCGCGATCGGGGCTGTACACGTTGCTGTCCTATAACGCCGAGGATATTCGTGACGTCGAGGTCGTCAACGCAGGGCCCCTGCTCGGCGTCAAGCGTCAGCGCTGACGGAAGCGGGACTGGCCACAGCGCCTCCGAGCAGGGCGGCGATCTGTCTTAAGGCCTGCATTTCTCCGGCGGCCAGAGACCCATCCGCACGCGCGACCGTTTCAATCGCCGCTGCGAGTTCGGCCCGCGCGGCGTCGTCATCCCTGAAATATGCGGCGGCTACCTCGAGGTCGCTGGGATCAGGCAGCGCCGCCAATGCCTCGGCAACGATATCGCCGGCGGCTGACAGGGGGTCCTTGATGCCCATCTCTTGCGCCTTAGCTCCCACGATATCGAGGAGGGCGTGGCGCTCGCGATCGTCGATCGCGCCATCAGCCAAGGCGATCGACACCACCATCGTCAGTAGATGCGACACGCGGCGTCGGAGGCGCACAAGTTGAGCGTTGCGTTTGCTGCGCCGGGGCAACTCTCCCTCTGGCTGAGGTGGCGCGACATGCATTCTCGGTGGCGCCGCAAGTGTATAGGGCAACGGCGCTCGCCATGGGCTGTCATGCAGCCAGAGGTAAACCATCTGCGTCAACCAGGCATCTTCCAGTGCGCCGTGCCTCGCGCCCGCGCGGCTGACGCCAACGCGACGGCAGCATGAATCGAGCGAGGCGCTTCCGATGCCAAGATTTCGCGTGGCCTCCATCGTGCAGAAGCGCGGCCTTTGTAGCGGCGGCAGCCCGACCGCCGCCATTTCCCGGTCGATGAAGCCGAAATCGAACCGCGCGTTATGCGCGACAACCAGATCGCCCGATTCCAAAAATGCATGGATGGTCTCAGCGTAATCAGAAAACGGGTCCTGGTGGCGCAGCACCCAATCTGAGTAACCGTGCACATCCTCAGCCCTGGGGTGGCTCTTGCGCCCGGGATCAAAGAGTACGTGCACCGCCGATATTTCGGTGTTTGTGCGCCCAAGCTCCAACATGGAAACTTTTACAGCGCCTAAGCTGACGATCTTGTCAGTCGAATGAAGCCCAGTCGTCTCAACATCAACGAAAACGACCGTCTCCGGCACGCGCTCACGCCACATAGTCCAACATCCCCCGAATCCCCGAGGATATGCTCTGTCATTTCATCGTGCATTTTGCACTTGACGTTCATCGTGCATTTTGCACTATTGCCTCATCCCAGAGCGCAATTCGCACTCAGAGAGGCACAAATGCCCATTCTTTCCCCGTCTCGCCTTCCCGAAGAAGCCGCCGCCGCTCGCGTGGCCCAGAAATTCACAGTCATCGACGACATGGCCGACGCCATGCGCGAGGTCGAGGCGGTGACAGGCTGCTGCACAGTCGTCGATCTCAAGGCGCGCGGCTTCACGGATGTTGAGATCAACCGCTACGCCGACGATGCCCGCGCCATCGCGCTGACCCGTTCCCACCGCCGCACCTCCCGCGTGGCCCTGCCCTATGAGGCGTCCGGCATCGGCCAGCCCGTGCATCCGCGCGGCGCCATGGTGAGGGATGCATGATGCGCGGGCACGCTGAACTCTCATCGGTGGCGCAAAAGGTCTTCGCAGATCACCGCATGCGCAAGGGGCCGGGCTATAGCTGGCGGCTGGCGGCCCCGGGCAAAGGCGCCTATGCCTTCCGCGTCACCTGGGCGCCCGGCATCATCGTTGTGTCCGGCAACATCGATGGGGCTATCTATCGGGTATGGCCAGCCTTCTCATCCGTGCGGGGGGCGGTCGATCTCATCCATCGTGCGGACTTCGATTATCTCGCCGGAAAATCCACCGAAGCAACGACCTATGACCGCGAAGCGACGATCGCCGCGATCATCGAGCGCGCGGATGAGCGCCTGAACGATTGTGACGACGCCTCGGATTGGGCGCGCATCCTCAAAGACTATGGCTATTTCAGGCTGACTGACCCGCTAGATGAAGCCGCGCGCGCCGCGGCGGCGGAGATTTTCCGCGAGGATGATGAGTTCTCGGAGGCGGCCGCCTATAAACTCACGGGCGACGCTGAGAGCCCCGTCTACGACTACCCGCCCCGCGCCCGCTGGGCTTATGAAGCGGTCACGCTGTGGGCCGCCACCATGGTCGCCACCGAGCCGGCATGGCACCGCGCGCATCGGCGCCTCCAGCGCGCGATTGCCGACCTCAAGTCCTATCGCCGTTACCCCGTGCACTACCGGCCTGTGCGCTTCGACGCCGGGCGCGACCTCAACGGTTCGCGCTACTGGCTCCGCGTCCAGCATGAGCGCGACGGCCAGACGCGTGTTTACTTCAAGGGCCTCCGCCCATGGGCGCCCTTCGGCATGCGGCCCGGGCGCTTCGATCTGTGGCGGGAGACCGGCATCAGCTGGAATGACCCGATCATCTTCGAGCGGGTCCTGTCGGATCGGCTTTTAACGACAAGCGAGGCGCGGCTATGACGCCCCGCCCCGCCCCCGTCGCGACCGAAAGGTGCACACCGGGCCGCGCCGCCTATGAGGCGGACGTGGCGGCGAGGCCGCAATACCACGACGGCTCCGCGCGCAAAACGTGGGAACAATTGGACGACGTGGCGCAGTGGTCTTGGGAGCGAAATCCGACGCCGCGCGCCTGGATCGGCATAGACGCCATCGGCTTCGCCCTCATTATGGCCGCCTTCTTCGGCTGGTACATCGTGCTGTGCCCACCCGCCAGCGCCGCGACAGCCCCTGTGGGCGATGCCGCAGCGCTCACGCTCGTCACATCCATCCTCGCGACCCTGTTCGGCGTCGCGCTCACCGTGGGTGGTGTCGCCCTCCTTGTGATCGCGGCCGTGCGCGCCCTCTACCGCAACCGAACCCGCTATGACGAGCACGGCCTGCCGCGCCACCGGGATCTCAGCCGGGAGCGCCGCCCATGAACCGCCCCTCCCCCACGATGCTGCAGACCTATTCCGGCCGTTACGTCGACCTCCTGGCGCCGGATATCACGACGCTCAATTTCGAGGATGCCGCGATCCACCTCGCGGCCACCAGCCGCTTCAATGGCGCCACCCGCTTTGATGGCGCCGCCTGCCTCTATTCCGTCGCCCAGCACACCATCATCGGCACGGAAGAATTCCAGCGCCAGGGCAAAATCGAGGAGGCGCGCGCCTTCCTGCTTCACGACGTGCAGGAATACCTGATCGGCGACGACACCCGGCCGAAGCGCATGGCGCTGATCAGCGCCATCGCGCGCGAGATCGCGCCGGATAACCCGGATATCTATCGGGCCGTGCGCCGGGCTGAAGCCGCGTTTCGTCGCCGGATTGATGCCGCCATCCATGTGCTGGCTGGCGTGCCGTGGCCCCTTACCCCGCCTGTCGCGCTCGCGGTCGACGCGATGGACTGCCGCCTGCTTCGCACCGAAAAACGCGATCTGATGATCGATGTCGGCCCATGGGGCGACGACGTCGAGGAGGCCTTGCCCCTCGACCAGCGCATCGTGCCGTGGCCTTCGCCCATAGCCCGCGCCCGCCTCGCCCAACTGTTTCGTCGCCTCCTACCGGCGCTTGCCGACCCCACTTGAATGGAGAAATCCCAATGGTGACCGACGTTGCCGATTCCGGCGTTGCCGGCGAAGAACTCAAGCAATTCATCGAGCGTATCGAGCGGATGGAGGAAGAAAAAGCCGCGATCGCCGGCGACATCAAGGAAGTCTACGGCGAGTTGAAGGGCCGTGGCTTCGACACGAAGGCCGTCCGTAAGGTCGTGCAGATGCGCAAGAAGCCGCCGGAAGAGCGCGCCGAGGAAGACGCCATCCTCGAAATGTACATGCAAGCCCTGGGGATGCAGTGATGCATATCGAGGCCGCCTATCAACATCTCCAGCAAAGCGCCGCCCCCCGCGCGCTCGCCCTGATGACGGAGGCGCGCAAAGCCGAGTGGGGTTGGACTGACGCCAACACCATGACCTTGGCGCGCCAGATCGTCGAGGAGGCCGAAAGCCTCCTGGAAGTTGGCGACATCGACGCGGCGCAAGCGCGGCTGCGCAGCTATGTCAGGCCGAAATGGCGCGACCTTGCCGACTGCGACGCCGCCTATGTCACGGCCATGGCGGCCTGCGGCAAGGCAGTGCCGCCGCGCAATTCCCCCTCTCGCATGGGAGCCCGCCCGTGAGCCTCACCGTCGAGCGCGATCACCTCTTGCGCGCCCTTGAGGCGGCCTCGCGCATCACCCCCACTAAATCCCCCATACCGATCGCCGCGCACCTCCTGCTGGCGGCCGGCAATGGCGAGGGCGCCCATGCCATGGGCAGCAATCTGGATTGCGAGGTGCGGGCCGACATCACCCGCGCCGAGTGGGAAGGGGCCTTCGCCGTCGCCTTGCCGGCGAAGCAGCTGGTGGACCTGGTGCGCGGCATGCCCGCCGGCAGCGTCATCCGCCTCACCCCCCAGGGCGCCGACGTCACCGTGCAATGCGGACGGTCGCGCTACAAGATGCCGTCGTTGCTGGCGGAGGACTTCCCGCGCCTCACCGCGCCGGACGACGCCACGCGCCTCATTATCGCCGGGGCCGAGCTGGCGGAGGCCATGGCGGCCGTGGCCCATGCCCAGGCTGATGACAAGGACTGGCAGAACGCCGGCACGCGGTTGTCCCTGTGTGGCGGCGATCTCAGGGTCGATGCCTATTGCCGCAGGATGTACACGCGCCGCACCGCGCCCCTGGTGGAGGATGCGGAGGGCAGCGCGAGCGCCATCGTGCCGCGTGAGGTTGCGCCCAGCCTCATCAAGATCGCGGCCGACAGCGCCAGCATCACGCTGCACCTCGCGGCCAATCTCATTCGGGTGGAAGGCAACGGCGTCACCCTCACCACGAAGGTGGTGGAGGCGCAATGGCCGGACTTTGATGGCCAGTTCCCGCGTGAGCCCTGGCATGTCATCACCGTGGAGCGGGCGCCGCTGGCGGCGGCGCTCGATCGCCTCTCCGGCGTGCTTGTCGCGAAGGAAGCGAGCAGCCGCGCCGTCGCCATTGATTTCACGGCGAGCGAGACGCTGTCGCTATCCGTGCGCGATTCCATCGGCGGCGACGGGGCGGAAGAGGTCGCGGCGTCGGTGGCGACAGATGGCGAGCGCGAGGGCGCGCAGGCCTTCAAGGTCTACCCCAGGCAAGTGCTCGATCTCCTGAAGGCCACCAAAGCCAACAGCGTCGCCATCGCGATTTTCGATCCCGCCAAGCCCTGGCGGATGACCCCGGCCGGCGCCGCGCCGGACGATCTGTCCGAAATCGCATTCACGTCACACATTGCTTGAGGGGATGATATGGCGGGACAATCAGAAAATATCGCCACCATGGGCAGGGTGCTGCTCGATGCTTTCGGGGAACATCTCGACCGCTGCGCAGAGGGGCGGGACGGTCTCAACATCGTCGAAATGCGCACCGCCCTTAGCCAAGTCGTTGGAGCCTCGGCGTCGATGGTGATGTCGATCGCATGCGCCATTACGATGGACGCCGCGAAGCTAACGGGGCTGCGAGAGCTATGCGTAAGCAGTTTTGCCATGGGCTTGGACGGCATCATAGCAGACATACCGCGCCTGGTCGCGCAGGCCAATGCGGAGATGGCGGAGGAGCAGGCCAATGCAGAGCGCCATTGACCACCTCGAATCCGTCCGCGCCCGTCGCATCGAGGCCTTCGCCACGGCGGCCCGGCGCAAAAAGGCAGGCGTCGCCGCCGCCTGCGCGGCCATGAAACAGGCCACCGTCGCCGCCCTGAAAGCCGAATGCGCCCCGCCGCCGAAGCGCAGGGCCAAGGCAAGCGAAACCGAGGCGCCGGCCGTCTCTTTGTTTGGAGGGTGAGCGATGACGCAGAACGTACTCACAGCAGCCATCACCCGTTTTGATGCCGCGGCCATGGAATGGGGATGGCAGAGCGACCAAGGCTCGAAAACAACCGCAATAGATGCCTCAAAACAGGAATACGAGGATAGCAAGGCGGATCTTCTGAGGCTGGCGAACGAAGCGCCGCG
Source organism: Hyphomicrobiales bacterium (assembly GCA_930633525.1). Lineage (NCBI taxonomy): Bacteria > Pseudomonadati > Pseudomonadota > Alphaproteobacteria > Hyphomicrobiales > Hyphomicrobiales bacterium. Next base: position 1,389,555 of record CAKNFP010000001.1, on the reverse strand, counting down.
CGTGCTCGATCCCGTCTATAAAGCCGTCGAGCGGATTCTTGATGAGAACAGCGCATGGATAGCCCGACCGAACGACGAGGTAACCCGGCGCATCGCGCTCGCGGCAACGATCGCCGCGCATACCCTCGTTACGGCGGAGCGCGCCGAAGCGGAAACGGACGTTGCGCCAGCCGGCCATCAATGGAAGCACCATAGCCCGTGGGATGGCGCTGTTGTTTGGCGCGAGAAGCAATATTGGAATGGCGCCTACTCGCGGGAAAGCCGGCCTCTCTACCTTCACCCACCCAAGGCCGCGCCGGATGTCGAGGCAATCAGCGCCGATGCCGTGAAAAGCGCATCAGAGGATGGGCAAGGCTTCTGGCGTTCATGCAGCGGGTGCCATGAGTTGAATGAGGGCCATCCAACAGGCCGCTACAGCAAAGCTCTTTTATGCCACTTGGGCCTTGGATGTCATGAATGCGGCGGCATAGGCGCTGTATGGGACACTACGGATTACAGCGACTTTGGGCGCCATCTCAGCGAGGCGCCCGAACCGTCTTTTCAGGCTCGCGTCCAACCTTGGATGATGGAGTGCTTCGGCGCTGAAATATCCAGCGATGTCGTCGAGCGCTGCGACAGATTTATTGAGGAAGCGATAGAGGCCGTCCAGGCGCTCAGCTATCCAGAAGAACGTATCACAGCCTTGCAGCGCTACGTCTATGGCCGCCCGGCTGGCCAGATCAACCAGGAGGTCGGTGGCGTCATGGTCACGCTGGCGGCGCTTTGCCTCGCGGTCGGCGTCGATATGCACGTTGCCAGCGAAACCGAGCTTGCCCGCGTCTGGACGAAAGTCGACCAGATCCGTGCGAAGCAGGCCGCTAAGCCGACTGGATCTGCGCTGCCGCAAGCGGTTCCGCCAAGTCCCGGTCCGTCGCAGGCACCTGAAGCCAGCGACCCGACCGATGGAGAGGTCTACACCGGCAAGCTATACGGCCCGCTCAGCTATCTGAACATCCCCCTTGGCCTCACCGAGGAAGATTGGAGAACGGACACCGACCCGGACGATGATCCTGAGGTGGTCTCGTTGCCGCTGTTCGCTGCAAAGGATCCGATGGCGATCACAGACGCTGCGCGTATCAAGCCGGAGGCGAAGTGATGGCAGAGAGCGAGCTGCTACACCTCGTCACCCAAGAAGACCAGCCCTACGGAAGCGTGCGCCGCTGCTGTGAGCATTGCGGGAGAATGTGCTGGCCGGGCATGAAAGGCTCCGCGGAGCGCTGGACCGACGATCGAAGCGATTGGACGTCTGCCCTAGATAATTGCGCTAAGGAGCCCCGCCTATGACCGCGCCCGATCCGAACATCGTCTACGTCCCCTCAGCAGAACACGAGGCTCCCCACGGGCTCACGTTTTGGGCATGGCTCTGCCACGGCAAGGGGGATGGCTGGGAGGAGCGAGATAAAGTGATCCATGACCCCAGGATCATCGCGGCATACCGCGAGCGCCCTGATCTATGGCGCATTGAGGCTCTTTACCGTGGGAGGTGCCCATGACCGCGCCCGGATACCGGCTGGACATGTCCGCTCGGCCAGCTCCCTCCGAAGCCCGGCGCAATGTCCTTCCGCAGTCCCTTCCTCCCCGCGGCCTCTCGCGCGGGGAAGCCGCGGCTTACATTGGCGTGTCGCCTTCTCTGTTCGATGAAATGGTCGAAGACGGGCGAATGCCGCAACCCAAGAGGATCAATGCCAGAACCGTATGGGACCGCAGGCGGCTTGACGAGGCCTTCGATGGATTGCCTGATAAGAACGAGCGTGCCTATGATTTTTCCGTTTAAGGCTGGCCGAGGCCGCCCATGAAGATCGCCTTTCCGTATGTCTACAAGGACACGGATCGCCACAAGAATAACCGCTACTATTATTGGCGGGGCAAGGGGCATCCAAAGATCCGCATTAGAGCCGCACCTGGGACAAGCGAGTTCGCCGCGGCATGTGAAGAAGCGGCCGTAGCGTATGCTGCGGCCGCTGATCAGACGCAGCCTGCTACCAAACGGACAAAGGCGCCGATCGCTGACACCTATAAGTGGCTGTGCATGCAGTACTTCACGTCAGCGGAGTACGCCCAGTTGGATGCGAGAACCCGCCGTGTGCGGCGCCAGATCCTTGAGAAGACATGGGACGAGCAGATATCGTCTAAGGACGATATGAGGTTCGGGGACGTGCCCCTCGGCAAGTTCAGCGCGAAAGCCGTGGGTGTTCTCCGCGATCGGAAGGCCGGATTCCCGGAAGCGGCCAATGGCCGAGTGAAGGCGATCCGCCAAGTATTCAAGTGGGCTGGAAAGCCGGAGAACGACTATGTCCGCGGCAACCCGGCGCGCGATATAGAGTACCTCCGGTCCAAGGGCGACGGGTTTCACACGTGGAGTATTGACGAGGTTCGGACCTTCGCAACGCGGCATCCCATTGGCACGAAGGCCCATTTGGCCCTGGGTCTTCTGCTCTTCACCGGCGTGCGCCGATCCGATGTTGTGAAGCTTGGCCGTCAAATGATCAGGTCGGATGGCTGGCTCTATTTCACCGAGTCCAAGGGGGTTGGGCTCAAGCCAAAGGTCCGGCAGCTACCGCTCTTGCCGGTAATGAAACAGATCATCGAGAAAAGCGCCTTGGGGAACCTCACATTCCTGGTGACGGAATTCGACAAGCCCTTCACAGCGAATGGATTCGGCAATTGGTTTCGCAAGCGCTGCGATGAAGCTGGCCTCGCGCACTGCTCTGCTCACGGGCTCCGAAAAGCTGGCGCGACGATCGCCGCGAACAACGGGGCGACCGAACATCAGCTCATGGCCATCTTCGGATGGGAGAGCCCGAAGCAAGCCGCGCTGTACACCCGGAAGGCGAATCGGAGGCAGCTCGCTGGGGCCGCCATGCACTTCATTGACCTCGGAGATCTTGCCGGCGTCGATGACGTCGAGGGCGGCGACGAGGGCTAAATCAGGAACAACTCTTTCCCACCAAAAAAGGCCATTGTGCCCAGTGAGAAAGAATCTCGGTAAAAGCTCAACGATTTCAATTGTGTTTTAGAGTGATGGTGCCCGGGGGCGGAATCGAACCACCGACACTGCGATTTTCAGTCGCATGCTCTACCAACTGAGCTACCCGGGCGCCGCTGCTGTTTCGAGCGGGTCGAAACGCAGAACGTAGGGGGGCTTATAGAGAGGCTCTCACGTGCTGTCCAGAGGTAGAATTGGATCTTCACACAAGACTCTTGCTGACATCCCCTGATGCCATGAATGCTGACCTCAATCTCGTCCCCGCGACATAGGCTGCGGCCTTTTCGGCGAGGCAAGCCCTGCTCTGTCCTGAGCTTGGCTCAGCCGAGCAGCGGCCGCGATAGCGCTGCCCCCGAGGACCGTATGGGCGCATCTTCCGGCACGACAGGCCTCGGATCATTCCCCGCCCTGCGGCGGGCTCGCCTGCACTGACTGGCGGGCGTTATGCAAGGATGTGCGACCCGAGGAGATCGAAGAGCATGCCTTGCGGCTCGCGCGGACGGCAGAACTGGACGCGGTCCTCGTCTGGAGCACCAATCCCGCCGGATATGCACTGACGGGATCCTTGCGCGAGGACCGACGCATGCCTGTCCTCGATTCTGCGACGCTCGGCGTATTGAACGCGATTGGCGGGTTGCCCGCGCGCCCAACAGCCCGATAGGCCTGCGTCAGGGGCCACCCTTCCCTGTTCAGAACTCACACCTTGGAGACGCGACCTGGCTCGCCGGCGCCTTCAGCGCCGGGACACGCTGAGGGCGCATGTGCTGCACAGGGTTCAGCGGATCGAAGAGTTCGGAATTCGAATATGGCGATCAACGCGCTAGATCGCCTTGCCGATGAGTGCGCCAATTCCCGCTGTGACAGCCATGGCCAGAGCCCCCCAAATGGCGACCCGGAGGGTCGGCTTCAGCAAGCTCGCCCCGCCTGCCCGGGCCCCCAATGCCCCCAGCAGGGCAAGAAGCGCGACGGATATGACAAAGACGGCCGGTACGACCATGGTGGCAGGCGTCGTGATCGCCGCAAGAATGGGAACAATCGCCCCGGCGGTAAAGGTCGCGGCCGAGGCAAGAGCAGCCTGAACAGGCCGCGCGGTCGCCGTCGCGGTTATACCCAGCTCGTCTCGCGCATGCGCTGCAAGGGCATCACGCGCCATCAGCTGGATCGCGACCTCCCGCGCGAGCGCCGGCGCAACCCCACGCGCCACATAGATCTGGGAGAGTTCCTCCTGCTCACCGATGGGGTCATCGGCGAGTTCCTTCCGCTCACGCGCGAGATCCGCCTGCTCGGTATCCGCCTGCGAACTGACCGAGACATATTCACCGGCCGCCATCGACATGGCACCGGCTATCATGCCCGCGACCCCGGCCACGATGATCTCGCTGGAGGACGTGGCCGCCGATGCCACACCGACAATCAGACTGGCGGTCGAGATGATCCCGTCATTGGCTCCGAGCACCGCGGCCCTCAGCCAGCCGATCCGCTCTACGAGATGGTTTTCCTTATGGGAATGAAACACGGATTACCCCCTGGCCTGTCTGGCCGTGTCCGAATGCCGCAGCCAGCCCGGCAGCATTCGCCGGAGCACGCCGTCTCTAAAAATGTAGTGGTGAACCAGCGCGGCTATCGCATGCAAGGCGACGAGCCCGAGCAAGAGATTGGCCGCCAAGCCATGCGCGCCTGTCACGGGGCGCCTCAGTGTCGGATCTCCGACTTGGGGCAGGCGAACAATCCCAAACAGGCTATAGCCACGAATGAAGGCATTCGCGACACCAAGTATGATGACCAAGCATAGCAGGGCATAGATAAGGTAATGAGCTGCCTTGGCCGGAATATAGAAAGTGCCATAGATGCTTTTATCCATTCTGGATCCGCCGATCAAACGCCAGGCTATACGAAACAAGAGTACAGGAATGAGCACGAAACCCATGATAACATGGAGAGACCAAAGGCCACTATTGACGAGCCCATGCGGAAACAGGTCCGCGACCTGACCCAGGATCCAGAGCGGCACCACAAGGAACGCTGTCAGCCAATGCAGTCGGATCGTAGTGGCGTCGTAATTGGCATGAGACTCATCAACCATAGTCAGTCTTCCCACGGCAGCAGAAAACGCCTCGAGGCAGGCGCGTTGTTTAGATCGATTCTAAATTTGGCTTTGTTGGGGCACGGCGGGAACGGAGCGCATGGCGCGAGACCACGCCGGCGCCCGCGAAAGATCCGGCATCGCACGTTTCCACAGCTTCAACCCGGCAGTATTCAGGCGGCATTCAGCAAGCGGTGATAGGTTTGAGCACCCCTCCCCCCCGAGGGTAGGCTCCAGCTACACGATCCCTCCCCCCAGGATCGAGCATGTGGCTGGGGCCGCTTCCGCATGAGCGCGTTCTCTGCGCGCCCTGCCTTGGCCGCATGGCGCTGGGGCCAATCGTGATGATCGATACCCTGCAGCGGCGGCCCGGCGGCCCAGACCACACGGCTATCGCTGGATATGCGTGAAAGACCCGAAGTTTCATGAGAATATCATGATGCGCTCGCGGTGGCTTCTTTCGAGGCATGCCGGGAACCAGCCGAGCATTCACAACGGGCCGTCAGGGTTCCCCCAGGCGGCCGATGGAGTGGCGTTAATGATTACCCTTCGCGAGGGCCCCTTCCGGCGAGCAGCGAGCATCACGCGCGTGATGGGCCTTCTCACTGCATCGCTCGTCGCCAGCATCGGCATCACGGCCCCGGACGCGGCGGAGGCGCAGACGACCGGCTGCGCCACGAGCGCTGGCTCCGCCGGCCAGACCGTCCTGCGCTGCCGCAGCGTCACGATCGAAGTCGCGCGCGGCGCAAGCGCCGGGCTGGTCGACAACAACGGCGACGGCGAGCCGGACGCCGTGGAGGTGAGCGCTGGCGCGGTCTATATCGCGTACCAACCTTCCGGCCGCGGGCGCTTCCAGGTGCAGACCCCCCATGCGGTGGCATCGGTGCGCGGCACCACCTGGGCGGTCGATGTCACGCCCGGACAAAGCGCCGTCTTTGTCAGGGATGGTCGCGTCGGCGTCACACGCGTCCAGGGTGGCCGGAGCGTCGTCCTGAACGCGGGTGAAGGCGTCGATGTCGGCCCCGGCAGCGCGCCGCTCGTCGTCAACCGTTGGGGCGCCGCACGCGTGGCGGCTTTGCTCGCGCGCTTCGGGCGCTGATACCATGCGCCGCCGCCAGATCGCGCAGCTGTCCTTCGCGCTCGCGATCGTACTGGCGCTCGGATGGACGGCCTATGTCGTGCATTGGCATGTGGCCGGGCGTGCCAGCGTGTTCGACCGGATCGAGGCGGTAACGCTTGATCTGCGTGCCTTGATGGCGCCCGGCAAGGCCCCCCCACCGGAGGTGATCGTTGTCGCGATCGACGACGAGACTGTTCGGCAAATGGGCGCCTACCCCCTGCCCCGTGAGAGACTTGCCTCACTGATCGATGCGATCGCCCACCGCAATCCGAAGGCACTTGCCATCGATCTTCTGTTTGTCGAAAGCAGCACTCCCGCCCAGGATCAGGCGCTGGCGAGTGCGTTGGGCCAGTTGCCGGCCGTTATCGCCGCGGCGGGCCTCTTCGACGGACGTGAATCGAAACAGCCGGTCGCCGGCGACGTAACGGCCCTCGTGCCTCGCCCACGCAGCATGATGTGGCCAGTTGCTCCGCTCGCGACGGCCGCGGAGGTCGGGCTCGTCAATGTCGTCACGGATGTCGGAGGCATGCCTCGGCATGTGCCGCTGATCTATCGTGGGCCAGACGGTGTCGTTCCCTCCTTCGTCCTGCTTGCCGCCGCGCTTGCGACCGGTGTGACGCCGCGCCTCGACGGTGACAGCCTGGAACTCGGCGAGCAGAGCATTGCACTCGACCTCGGCCAGCATCTCGCACTGCGTTTCTATGGGCCACGGGGCACGATACCGACCATCAGCGCCATGAAGTTCATGAGCCCCTCGCCTCCCGATGTCTCTGGCCGGACCGTGATCATCGGCACGACGGCAACGGGCAGTGGCGACACCTTCCCGACCCCTTTCTCACCGGTTGTGCCCGGGGTGGAGATATTGGCGACGGCAATCGGCAACCTTCTCGCCGGCGATGGCCTGCTACGCAGCCGGGAAACACGCTGGTTTGATGCAGCCATGGCCGCGGTACTCGCTTTGGCGACCGTCATCCTCATCGGCATGCGGCGTCCTGTGGCCGGTCTCGGGCTCTGTGCGCTGCTGGCGGCGGCCTGGGTTGCGCTGTCCCTTGCCGCCTTCGCCCACGGCTACTGGCTCAGCACCACGCTGCCCCTTGTCGCGATGCTGCCCGTCGCCATGGCCTATGGGGCGCTGCGGCTGTGGCAGGAGCGCAGGACCGTGCGCTATCTCGCCGGCGTCGAGGAGCGCCTGATGCCGTTCCAGCCTCGCCCCATAGCCGCACGGCTGACCGAGGACCCGGCCTTCCTGGCCGAACCCGTATCGCAGGATGCCGCGGTGATCTTCGTGGACCTGGCCGGCTACACCGGCCTGTCAGAGGCTCTGGGCGCCGCGCGGACCCGCGAAATCCTGAAAAGTTTCCATATGCTGGTGGACGAGGTGGTTGATTCTCACGGTGGCTTCGTCGCGACTTTCATGGGTGACGGCGCGATGATCCTTTTCGGGTTCCCCGAGCGGCGCGCCGATGACGCCGCCCGGGCGCTGCGCGCGCTCGAGGATCTCGGTGAAAAGCTCGACGCATGGGCGCTGCCGACCACAAACGACGCGCGCGAGAGACCCCATGCCCGGCTGACCGCGCATTTTGGTCCGGTCATCGTTTCGCGACTGGGGGGACAGAGTCACCAGCAGGTCACGGCGACGGGGGATACGGTGAACGTGGCAAGCCGCCTGCAGGAAGTCGCCAAGAGCCTGGGGGTGACCACTGTCGTCACCGACGATATCGTGCGTGCGGCAAACCGTACCACGCCGCTCGACAGCTTTCAGACCGTCATCGAAGTGCCGATCCGCGGTCGCAACCAGCCCATCGCGGTGCGCACGACGGCGCAAGAGCCGGCCCACCGATAAGTACCCCCTCCCCCTCTGTCATGCCGGCTTAGCTGAAGGCCCACTCCCCGCCGCCAGCATCGACAATACCGGCGAGATAGGCACTCTGGGCCATGTTCTCGGCACTGTCGGAGAAAGCCATCAGCACGCCCTCGCGAGAAAGGGCCCCTTTATTCAACAGATCTGTCCAATAAAACGCCCCTGCGGCATCGCTCTTTCGACCCAGAACATTGAGATAGAGCACGTTTACATAGCTTTCCGCAGACTGCGTATAAGCATTTCCGAAACTCTGCTGGAATTCGGCGCTATCGATAATCGCCCTCGCCAACGTTATCTTGTCGCGCCCCCAATCCATATAGGCGTCGTACCAGAAGTTGAGCCCGGCGATATCCGCCATACGGTTGAGGCCGGCCTCATAAAGGCGACCGACGCCTTGCGCCTCCGCCTGCAACGTTGCCGCGAGATCATGGCTGTCGATGAGGCCCAGCATCGCCTCGAACTTGGCCTTGTCGGCGACCGCGGCGAATTTCCCGTCGAAAGCTGTCGCGAGATCGGAAAACTTCATATCAGGAAAAATAGTGGGGTCCTGATCGATGATCTGAACAAATTGATCGATATATGTCACTTCATCGCCGATGCGGAGCTCTTCGACCTTGTAGTTCGCATCCCGCCAATTGGCGATAATAACAGCAGACTGGGTCGTCTGATTAATGAGTATTAAGTGCTTGCCGCCGTCGATCGTTCCAGCCTTGGTATTATCGCCTGCGGATAAGAATTCGCTCAGCTCGATCGCATCATAGCCGCCGCCATGATCGGCCACGACCATGAGCCCCTCCCCGGGCACGTAGGTATCGTCTCCCCAGCCCCCCGCGGCGACGACGAAGACCGCATCGGTATTAGCCTTCAGCCGATCATTGCCACCCAGCCCGTAGGTAATGGAGTTCGGCACGCCGACATCGACCACATCATGAGCAGACGTCTTGAAATATTCGGTGAGAGTGAATTCGACCACGTTCGCCTCCAACCCCGATGGTAATAAAAAATACTACCAGACGGTTGCTGCACCGCCTACCCCACGGCGAAAGGAGCGCGTGGCCCCATGCCGGAGGTTCGAAGGGCCGCATCGATCAGTGCCAAGACAACAAAACGCCGGCCGCGCTCAGGCGCGTGGCCGGCCGAAACACGGGTGAGAACGGGGGTGGGAAGGGCTACTGACCGCGCGCCGCTTTCACCGCCACATCCGGGAAGTCGCTGAACACGCCATCGACACCGAGATCGATATAGGCGCGGATTTCAGCGACGGGATCGCCCTTGAAGTTCGAGGCGAGGTTGCGCGGCTCTGCGCGGAACGTCCAGGTGAAGACCTTGAGGCCCTGGGCATGAGCGTTCTTCACGACGTCGGTCGGCGCCAGAAGCGTGCGGTCGGCCCAGTCCAGCTTGCCATCGCCGTTGAGATCGTCCGGCTTGCCGTCTCCATTCGCATCCGAATATTTCGCTGAGAGAATGTAAGGCTTCCAGGGCGCGACGATGTCGGCGTAGGTGGCGATTTCCTTCAGCCCTTCCAGGGTGACCAGGTCCTTGAAGGTGCGCTTGTCCCCCGCGACGACGAAATCATAGGGCTGCGCCAGCGGAACGGCGAGGATGATCTCGCCATCCGGGCCGACATCATCGGCATCGATGAGCTGGGCGAGACGAACATTGGTCTTGCCACGCAGATATTTGAGATTGCCAACCTCGAAACTCTGGATAACGACGGGTGCGTCTTTCGCCGTCCAGCCCGCGGCGGCCAGCATGGCGACAAGCTTGTCCTCCAGAGGAATGCCAGCCTGCTGGTGGAAGGTCGGATGCTTGGTTTCCGGCGCGATGCCGATCGGCCGCCCGACGCGGGTGCTCTCCGCCTTGGCGAGGTCGATGACCTCCTGCAGGGTGGGAATGCGGAATTTGCCGTTGAAGCTCGTGTCGCGACCGGCCATCGGCTGCTTCGCGAACAGCGTTTTGATCTCGGCCAGGGTGAAATCGCCGGCGAACCAGTCCGTGACGTCCACGCCGTCGAGCTTCTTCGTGGTCTTGCGGTCCGCGAATTCCGGACGATCGGCGACGTCTGTGGTGCCCGAGAGCATAGGTTCATGGCGGACGACGAGCACGCCGTCCTTGGTCGACACAACGTCCGGCTCGATGAAGTCCGCGCCCTGCTCGATCGCAAGCTTGTAGCCTTCGATGGTGTGATCCGGGCGATAGCCACTCGCGCCGCGATGCGCGATCACAGTGGCGGTGGCCGTTGGGGTTGCGCCCTGCGCGAAGGATGGCGCGGGGGACGCGAAGGCGGTAACGATGGCGGTGGCGGCGAACAGTGACAGGCGCAGCATGGACTGGATCCTCCGGGACGTTCGCGCACCCTAGGCAGCGGATATGACGGCGCGATAACGCCTCTTCCGCCATGGTCGCCTGTCGGAAATCGCAAGACTTGCTATGATCACAGCGGGAGGTATCGCCATGAAGATTTGCATACCGGTCTTGTCTAGCGCCCTTTGCCTCGGTGTATCAGCCTTCACGCCAGCCGCCGCCCAGGACCAGACGTTGCGGACGATCGACGTGCCGGCCGGCAAGACCAGCCAGTTGTCCGTCCATTCCGGCGCCTTTGCGGATTGTAGCCCCAAGCCGCTCGTCGATATCCGCGTGGACAAGATCCCATCCGCCGGCACCCTGGCAGTCCGCGACGCGAAGGTACGCGTGCGCAATGGCAACTGCGCGGGCAAGGAGTATCCCGCCCGCATCGTTCTCTATCAGGCACCCGCCAAGGTGGGGGCTACGGATAGCGCGAGCTATACGGTCACATCCGGGGACCGCGTGAACATTTTTGGTGTCAACATCAATGTCGTGGCACCGAAACCGTGAGAGACCCGGCCTGCCGCGGTGCCGCATGGAGCTGCTGCAGTCTTCGTAAACCGCTCGCGCGTCGGGCACGCATCATCGTCACGCTTGGCAGAGACGATGGAAGCCGCTTTACAGGAGTGCCTTCTCATACTCCTCGGGCTTGAACCCGACGAGCAGGCTTCCGCCGACTGTCACCACAGGACGCTTGATCATCGACGGCTGAGAGAGCATCAGCGCCATAGCCTTTTCCTCGGTCAGATCCGCGCGTTCACCCTCAGGCAGCTTGCGGAATGTCGTGCCCGCACGGTTGAGGAGCTTTTCCCAGCCAACGGCCTTGATCCAGGCCTTAAGATGCGCCGAGTCGATGCCATCGGCCTTGTAGTCGTGGAAGGTATAAGCGATCCCGTGATCGTCGAGCCAGGAACGCGCCTTCTTCATCGTGTCGCAGTTCTTGATACCGTAGATTGAAAGGGGTTTGGCCATAGCATTCCGTTCCGAAGGGCATTCCATCCCGAAGGTCCAGTGTCTATATCAGCCAAGCTTACGCCTGCCTATCGACGGCCTTATTTCCTTGACAGGATCAATATGAAGCGCGTGCTCTTCGTCTGCCGGCGCAACAGGCTCCGCAGCCCCACCGCGGAGCAGATCTTCGCCGCATGGCCCAGTGCTGGGAAGCCGAGCCTCGAGACAGCCTCGGCGGGCCTCAGCCCGGATGCGGAGGAAAGACTATCGCCGGAGCATATTGAATGTGCCGATACGATTCTGGTCATGGAGCGGGCGCATAAAGCCCAGCTGACCGCACGATTTGGCAAGCATCTGAAGGGAAAGCGCGTGGCGAGCCTCGACATCCCGGACAACTACGACTTCATGGACCCGGTTCTGGTCGAACTGCTGCTGAGGAAGGTGCCCCGCTATATCAGCTCTTGAGGCGCATATCGGAGATCAACGCCCAGTCGCCGGGCCTTCGTCGCCCTCATCGTCGAGGGGGTCATCATCCCGCGCGGGGATCACATAGCCGCCGGACAGCCAGCGGTTGAGGTCGATATCGGCGCAGCGCTTGGAGCAGAACGGCCGCCACCGCAAAGTCGATGCTTTCCGGCAAATGGGGCAAGGCTTGCTGTCGTCAGCCCCGCCACCGCCAAGCTGATCCGGGCCACTTGCATTGTCGTTGTGAGCGATCGGCACCATTGCCTTAAGCCGCGTTCAGCCAGGAGAGACGGACGGGGTATCCCTCGCCAGCCAGCAGGTTGACGCTCTCGTAAAGTGGCAGGCCGACCACGGCCGTGTAGGAGCCCACGAGCTTAACGGCGAAGGCGCCGGCAAGCCCCTGGATAGCATAGCCGCCCGCCTTGCCGCGCCATTCTCCGGAGGCGAGATAGCTCTCCATCTCGTCCTGCGACAGGTTCTTGAAGCGCACCCGCGTTTCCACGATCCGCTGGCGGTTCTTGCCCTGCGGCGTGATGAGATGCACGGCGGAATAGACGCGATGCCCCCGCCCCGACACCATGCGCAGGCACTGGGCGGCTTCCTCGACGGTTTCGGCCTTGGGAAGGATACGCCGGCCAACGGCGACGACCGTGTCGGCCGCGAGAATGAAGGCGCTCGCAAGCTCCTGCTGCCGCTCGGCCATCCGGCGTGTTGCCTCGGCCTTGTCGCGCGCCAGACGGCGAGCGACGTCGCGCGGCTTCTCGCCACGCAGCGGCGTCTCATCCACGTCGGCAGGCATCAGCGCGTCCGGCTCGACGCCGACCTGCTGCAAAAGAGCCAGCCTGCGCGGCGAAGCAGAGGCCAATACGAGCTTAGGACGCCAACTCGCCGACAAGGATGCGTCGAGGGTGGAAACCAAGGCGAAGCTCTCCCGGGCCGAATGCGCTGAAGTCAGGCAATGAACTATTTGAAACGATAGGTGATCCGGCCCTTGGTCAGATCATAGGGCGTCATCTCAACGAGAACGCGATCGCCCGTCAGGACGCGGATGCGGTTCTTGCGCATCTTGCCGGCGGTATGCGCCACGATCTCATGGTCGTTCTCGAGTTTGACGCGAAACATCGCATTGGGGAGCAGTTCCGTCACAACTCCCGGGAACTCGAGGAGCTCTTCTTTCGACATTCGATTCCTTGCGGTCACTTTTGGTCACAATGGGACGGCGCGGACCCTACTCGATACGCGACATATTGTGAACCTGGGATGCTGAGCGCAGAGGTATAGCCGATTTCAACGCGAATCGACATATTTGTCAGCTCAACATCATCTTTCAGTGGACCGCCCCGGCGGCGAATGCAACCGTCGCCGCTTGTGAGCCGCTCAAATCTCACCGACTGGGGCCGTCCGATCACATAGGGGGCGGTGAATCATCAGCGGCCGACGGCGTTTTCACGCCACCGGCACGCACCGCTGATTTCTCAAGCTTGTCCGCTTTCTCAAGCGCCCGATAGCGCATGACGCCGAAGGGCAATGCGCCGAGATAGACCAGCGTGCAGACCGCCAGCACCTCGAAGGTGAAGCTGACGAACAGGGCGGCGAACAGGACCACCAGGACAAAGAGCGGCAGCACCAACTCACGCGGCACACGGCTCCCAAACGTCTTGCCGGAAAAGGTCGGGATCCGGCTGACCATCAGGAAGGCGATGAGGACGACATAGACGCCGACGACCGGCGCCGGCAGTCCGCCACCAGGAATGCCCACGAAATTGAGATAGAGCGGCAGCATGACCGTGACCGCCCCCGCCGGCGCGGCCATGCCGACGAAGAACTGCTTCTGCCATTCCGGGCGATTGGGATCGTCGAGCATGACATTGAAGCGAGCGAGCCTCAACGCGGCCGCAATGGCGAAGACGAGTGCCGCGATCCAGCCGAGCGACCGCATGTCGTGCAGGATGAAGACATAGAGAAGCATCGGCGGCGCGACGCCGAAGTTCACGAAATCCGACAGCGAATCGAGTTCGGCGCCAAAGCGGGACGTGCCCTTGAGCAGGCGCGCGATGCGTCCATCCAACCCATCGAGCACGGCCGCGACCGCGATCGCGAAGATCGCGAGCTCCAGCCGCTCCTCGATCGCGAGACGAATCGCCGTCAGCCCCAGGCACAACGCAAGCAGCGTGATCAGATTGGGGACGAGCAGACGCAGTGGGATCGGCTTGAACAGCCGACGCTTTGGCTCGTCCGGATCCGGCGCAAAGGGCGGGAACAGATCACTCATCGGCTTCCCAGGATCTCCCGGCATTGGCTGGCGATAGGGCTGGCATTCAACTCTGGCGATACTGGCGCGGCTCGCCACGGATCCCGAGGTCGGCGATGACTGTCTCGCCGGCGACCGACCGCTGGCCGACGCCGACAAGCGGCGCGACTGTCTGCGGCAGATAGACGTCGACGCGGGATCCGAAGCGGATGAGACCGAAGCGTTCGCCCGCCGCCAGCGTTTCACCCTCGCGCACGAAGGACACGATCCGCCTCGCGACGAGGCCCGCGATCTGCACGACACCGATGCGCAAGTCCCCGTGAGAGATCACGAGGCCGTTGCGCTCGTTATCCTCGCTCGCCTTGTCGAGATCAGCGTTGATGAAGATGCCGGGCGTGTAGACGATGCGCTCGATGCGTCCGTCCAGGGGGCTCCGGTTCACGTGGCAGTCGAAGACGTTCATGAAGATCGAGACACGCGTCATCGGTACTTCGGAAAGGCCGAGCTCGGCCGGTGGCAGCACGGTGGCAATGGCGCTGACACGCCCATCCGCCGGCGCGATGACGAGCCCCTCGGTGACCGGGGTGACGCGCTCCGGATCTCTGAAAAAGTAACAGATCCAGAGCGTGATCAACGCGCCAATCCAGCCGAAGGGCGTCCAGAGATGCCCGAGCACGAGGGAGGCGACCGCCGCGATGGCGATGAAGGGATAACCTTCCTTATGGATGGGCGCGAGCCCGCTGCGGATCGAATCGTAGACGGACAAGGTATGTCTCCAGTTCGCGCGCTTTATCACATTGGTCGGGCAAAACCGCAATTCACGGCCTCGCCGCCACAATAAGCATGCCGCCGCTCAGGCGAAACCTGCATTCCAGCGCAATCCAAAACGTATGAGGCCGGAACGCCGTCAGGCCTGCGGCACCGTCAGGCCTTCGGCGGCCGCCTCTTCCATCGCCTCGGCGTCCGAGACACGCTTCAGCCGCTCGCGCGCCTCCTCCGCCTCGCGCTGCTGGTTCCAGAGCGCGGCATAGAGGCCGTTTCTGGCAAGCAGGTCGAGATGGCGGCCGCGCTCCACTATGCGGCCCTGATCCAGCACCAGGATCTCATCGGCTGCAACGATGGTGGACAAACGATGGGCGATGACGAGTGTCGCACGACCGCGACTGACCCGCTCAAGGGCCGACTGGATGTCGCGCTCGGTGAAACTGTCCAAGGCGGACGTCGCTTCATCCAACACGAGGATGGGCGGCGCCTTGAGGATGGTGCGGGCGATAGCCACGCGCTGCTTCTCGCCACCGGACAGCTTCAGCCCGCGCTCGCCGACCGGCGTATCGTAGCCTTCCGGCAAGCTGCGGATAAAGCCGTCGATCCGCGCGTCGCGGGCGGCGGCGATGACCTCTTCCTCCGTCGCGTCCCAGCGGCCGTAGCGGATATTGTAGCCAACGCTGTCATTGAACAGCACCGTGTCCTGCGGGACCATGCCGATCGCCGCCCGAAGCGACGTCTGCTGGATCTCCGCGATGTTTTGTCCATCGATGAGGATGCGACCTTTCGACGGTGCATAGAAACGGAACAGAAGGCGCGACAGGGTGGATTTGCCCGCGCCCGACGAGCCGACGATCGCCACCGTATGTCCCGCAGGGATGCTGAAGGACACGCCCTGCAGGATCGGCCGCTCGGGATGATAGGCGAAATGCACGTCCTCGAACGTCACCTCACCCTTGCCGATGACGAGCGGCTGTGCGCCGGGCACATCCTGGATCTCGGGGCTGCGTGACAGGATCTCAAAGATTTCCGCAATGTCGATCAGCGCCTGTTTGATCTCGCGGTACAGCATCCCCATGAAGTTGAGCGGCATGTAGAGCTGGATCAGCATGGCGTTGACCATGACGAAATCGCCGATGGTCGCCTGCCCGCGCTTGACGTCGATGGCGGCCATCACCATCACGAGCGTCAGGCCGATGGTGAAAATGGTGGCCTGCCCGGCGTTGAGCACGGCAAGCGACGTATAGGTCTGCGTGCTGGCGTGCTCGTAGCGCTCCATGGAGACGTCGTAGCGCGCAGTCTCGCGTTTCTCAGCCCCGAAATATTTCACCGTCTCGTAGTTGAGCAGCGAGTCGATGGCCTTCGTATTGGCGTCGGAATCGGAGTCGTTCATGCGGCGGCGTATGCTGATGCGCCACTGCGTCGCCTTGTAGGTGTAAAAGAGGTAGCAGGCGATCATCGCGACGACGACGGCGGCGAAGCGCCAGTCGAACTGCAGCCAGAGAATGGCAACCACCAGCCCGAATTCCAGGATGGTGGGCAGGAGCTGGAGGACAGTCAGCCGAACGAGTTCCTCGATGCCGTTGCGGCCCCTTTCGAGCACACGCGTCAGGCCGCCGGTCTTGCGCTCGAGATGAAAGCGCAGTGACAGCCGGTGCATATGCTCGAAGGTCTGCAGCGCCAGGCGCCGCACCGCATTCATAGCGACCGAGGCAAACAGCCCGTCGCGCGCCTGTGTCAGCACCGCCATCACGATGCGCAGGACGCCGTAGAGCACAGTCAGGGCGATCGCGCTGCCCCACAGCGACGTCGCTTCACCCGCCTCGACAGCCTTTGAATCGAGCGTCAAGGCATCGATCGCCCATTTGA
The DNA here is from genome assembly GCA_930633525.1 of Hyphomicrobiales bacterium. Lineage (NCBI taxonomy): Bacteria > Pseudomonadati > Pseudomonadota > Alphaproteobacteria > Hyphomicrobiales > Hyphomicrobiales bacterium. The sequence continues at coordinate 1,372,819 of CAKNFP010000001.1, read as the reverse complement.
AGCTGTAGGGCATCAGGATGGTGACAAGCTTGGCGACCACGAGCAGACCGACCGCCAGATAGATGCGGACCCGCAGATCCGCGCGATCATGCGGCCAGAGATAAGGCCAGAGCCGCTGCGCTGTCGTGGCAAAGGCGGAGGAAGCACGTTTGCCCGACTGGGGCTGCTGATCGGCCCCGCCGGCTGTAGGCGCTAACATGATTGACAATCCAAAAGTTTAAGTCCGCCCCTATATAGGGACAAAGGGGAACGTGTGCAGCCCCGAACACACGTGCGCGCGTCAAGCGGACGGTGCGCCGCCTCTCCCCTCGGCCGTTCAGCCCCGCGGCAGCACGAAAACCTGGCCGGGATAGATCAGGTGGTGATTGCGAATCTGGTTGTGATTGGCGTCGTAGATGACCGTGTAGCGCGCGCCGCGCCCATAGACGCGCCGGCTGATACGCCACAGGTTGTCGCCACGCATAACCGTCGTCGTATTGACCTGCGGAATGACGACGGCCGATGACGACGCGCTGCCCGCCGGGGCATTCGAGGCTGCGGTCCCACCCGGCTCAGGCTGCGCCGCCGGCGTGCCTGCCCCAGGGGAAGCAGTTGCAATCGGCCCCGCCGGTGCCGGTATCGCGCCGACGACCGCAGGTACCGGCATCGTGAATGCGACTTCCGCGCGGGATTTCACGGCTCCATTCGATGGCTCGACGTCGTCCAGCCGGACGCGATACTCGCCCGGGGCCAGCCCGCGCTCGATCGTGAAGGACAGGTGCCCCGCCGGACCGGTGACGGCCGAGGCCACGTAGCTGTCATTGAGATAGAGTCGGACCGTCGCGGATGGCGCTGCGCGGCCGGAGACGAACATGCGTCCGTCCTCGGCCTCGACCGTATCCACGACCACGCTGCTCCGCGACGCGCCGGCGGCTGCCATGGAAGGAGCAGCGCCAGGTGCCGGCTGAGCCGGCGCCTGCGAGCCTGCAGGGGATGGCGGTGCCGCGGCCGTGCTCGTCTGGGGTCCTTCGGATGTCGTAAGCTGGGCAGCCTGCTCGCTCGGACGCGAGAGGATCTGGGCCGGCTTGTTCGGTGACAGCAGCGCGACCATCGGCGCGGTCTTGCGATCATTGGCGACGACGACCGAGATGGTATCGCCGGATTGCAGCGCCTTTCCATCGACAATGCAGCGCAGCGAAAGCTCGTGCGTTCCCGGTTCCAGCGCGGGCGGCACCATCGCGAAAGCCCCGCTCGCATCCGCGATAGCGGTGCTGATCGGCTGGCCGTTGCGCAGAAGCTCGACCTTGGAGCCGGGAGGTGCACGCCCGGCGACAACCGATGAGCCATCAGGCTCGACACGCACCACATCGAAGGACAGCGGGGCGGCGGCCGCCGGAGGTTGCGAAGACGTGGAGGCTTGCCCTTGGGAAGCTGGGGCCACGGAGGCAGGCGCCGGCGCGGCGCGCCCCTGCTGCGGCGCATCAGCGCCAGCCGCGGAAGGCGAGGCCGCTTGCCCCGTCGGAGCGGCGCTTCCCGCAGGCGCGAGCGCCGTCGTTGAAGGCGGGGCGACAGGCGCGGAAGCCACCGGCGCGGGCGCATTCGGTTCAGTCGCGCGACGCGGCACGCCCCAGACATAGATGAGAACCGCCAGAACCACTGCGGCGGCGATGGCGACAGCAACCTGTATCCCGCGAGAGCGCGCCATTCTGTCCCTGAACCCCCGACCCTTCGTATGACCCTCTGCTGCGACGCTATCCATTTAGATAGACGGCTTCCAGAGCATCGCTCCACGCATAATGACTTTCTTGTGGCAGCACGCTCATTATTCCATCCACGTGGCCGAAAAAACACCTTAATCGCCATTCGCGGCGGTTCCGTGGACGGTGCAGGCGACGACAGGCTTGACGACCGTCGTCGCGGCAGCCACATCCTTGGATATGACTGCAATTCGCTCTATCTGTGTCTATTGTGGCTCAGCCTCAGGAATGGATCCCACCTTCGCCTCGGACGCCACCGCGCTCGGGCAAGCGATGGCCGATGCGGGAATCCGGCTCATCTACGGGGGCGGCAATATCGGGTTGATGGGTACCGTTGCCCGCTCCGTGCTCGAAGCCGGCGGTGAGGTGACCGGCGTCATCCCGACCTTTCTCAAGGATCGCGAGATTCTCCTGGAGGAAGCTCAGGAGACCATCGTCGTACCGGACATGCATTCGCGCAAGCAGATCATGTATGAGCGCGCGGACGCCTTCATCGCCCTGCCCGGCGGGATTGGCACCCTTGAAGAACTCGTGGAGCAGCTGACCTGGTCCCAGCTCGGACGCCATACAAAGCCGATCCTTCTGCTGAACACGCAGAATTTCTGGCAACCTCTGCTCGATCTGTTCTCTCACATGAGCCAGTCGGGATTTATCCGCCCGGGGCTTGAGGTGCGCTATCTCGTGGCCGATAGCGCACGCGACGCCATCACCCAGATCGAGGCGGCCGTGTCGACCACCACTCCGCGCGAAGACGCCGCGATCGTCACCCAGTTCTGAACGATCCCCACCGCTCACCTCTCCCATCGGGAGAGGTCGCGCCGCAGGCGCGGGTGAGGGAGCTCCGTCCGGGAAGCGATCACCCCCCTCACCCCAGCCCTCTCCCATCGGGAGAGGGAGAAACGCCGGTGGACTTGAATCCTGGTGCGGCTACGCCCCGCTCGACACCAGCTTGTAGACGATGGAGTCGTTGAGCGCCTGGAACGACGCGTCGATGATGTTGGGGGACACACCCACCGTGCACCAGCGCGCACCGGTCTCGTCACCGAATTCGACGAGCACACGGGTGACGGCATCCGTGCCGCCCTGGAATACGCGCACCTTGAAATCGATGAGGTGAATGCCCTCGATGAACCGTTGGTACTTGCCAAGATCCTTGCGCAAGGCGACATCCAGCGCGTTCACCGGGCCATTGCCTTCCGCCGCCGAAATCAGCACCTCGCCGTCGACCTCGACCTTGACGATGGCTTCGGCCACGGTCGTCAGCTCGCCGACGGCGTTATAGCGCCGCTCCACATTGACGCTGAAGCGACCGACATTGAAGAAGGTCGGCACGCCGCCCAGCACGCCTTTCGCCAGAAGGAAGAACGAGGCGTCGGCGGCTTCATAGGAATAGCCCTGCGCCTCCTTTTCCTTCACCACCGCGAGCAGGCGCGACAACCGGCGGTCGTCCTTGTCGACGGCGATGCCGACGCGCGCGAGGCCGGCGATGAGATTGGAGCGCCCGGCCTGGTCCGAAACCAGCAGCTGCCGCTGGTTGCCGACGGCCTCCGGCTCCACGTGCTCATAGCTGTGGGGATCCTTCAGCAGGGCCGAGGCGTGGATACCGGCCTTGGTGGCGAAGGCGCTGGCGCCGACATAGGGCGCGTGGCGGTTCGGCGCCCGGTTCAGGATCTCGTCGAGCGCTCGCGACACCGGCGTCAGGCCGCGCAAACCCTCCTCATCCACGCCGATCGAAAGAGTTTCCGCATAAGGCGATTTCAGCGCCAGCGTCGGAATGAGGCTGACGAGATTGGCATTGCCGCAGCGCTCGCCGAGGCCGTTGAGCGTGCCCTGGATCTGTCGGGCGCCGGCTCGCACCGCCGCCAGCGAATTCGCAACCGCGCAGCCGGTATCGTCATGGGCGTGGATGCCGAGATGGTCGCCGGGAACATGCCGCGCGACCTCGCGGACGATGGCCTCGACCTCATCCGGGAGTGTGCCGCCGTTGGTGTCGCAGAGCACGACCCAGCGGGCTCCGGCCTCATAGGCCGCCTTCACGCAGGATAACGCATAGTCGGGGTTGGCCTTGTAGCCGTCGAAGAAATGCTCGCAATCGAGCATCGCCTCACGGCCGCTGTCGCGGGCAGCCGCCAGGCTCTCACGGATACCGGCCAGATTATCGTCAAGGCTGATCTCGAGAGCGACCTTCACCTGCTCGTCCCAGGACTTCGCGACGAAGCAGATCGCGTCGGCCGCGGAATCGAGCAAGCCCGCCACGCCCGGGTCGTTGGCCGCCGAGCGCCCTGCCCGTTTTGTCATGCCGAAAGCGGCGAAATGCGCCCTCTTGGTCGCCTTCTCCGCAAAAAAGGTCGTATCGAGCGGATTGGCACCGGGATAGCCGCCTTCGACATAGTCGATGCCGAGTTCGTCGAGCATGCCGGCGATCAGCTGCTTGTCGGCCAGCGAGAAATTGACGTCGGTGGTCTGGGCACCGTCCCGCAGCGTGGTGTCGTAGAGATAAAGGCGTTCGCGGCCGTCGGTCGAAGCGCTCATGATACTGATCCGTCGGACGCCGCGAGGGTCTTCTTCATGGTGGTGTTGCCGAGCCATTCCTCGCCCACGGGCACGGTGTTCCGGCTCTCACCCACATAGCCCCGGCCATCGAAAAACGGCCGGGCGGTATCGCTCGCATCCACCGTAAGGGCTGCCGCGCCGCGTCCGCCGGCCAGCTTTTCCAGGGCATCGCAGAGCAGCGTGGCGACGCCTTGGCGGGCGAAACCCGGATGCACATAAAGCATGTCGATGTGCTTGTTATCCTTGAGCGACGCAAAGCCGACGACCGATCCATCGACGGTCGCGACGAGCGTGAGCGCCGCGGTCAGGCGAAGGGCGAAATCCTGCCCGTCAGCCCGTTCCGCCCAGGCCGCGCGCTGCGCTTCGCTATAGTCGTCCTCGGTCAGTTCCTCGATGCTGTCCTGGAAGATCGCCGTGACGACGGCGAGGTCCGACGGCAGGAAGGGCCGCAGTGCGGGAGCGGGTATGGTCTTGCCCATCAGCGTTTTGCCTCCAGCGAATAGGTGCCGTCCTTGTTGTCCTTGACCACGATGCCCTTCGCCGCCAGCGCGTCGCGGATACGGTCGGATTCGGCCCAGTTCCTGGCGGCTCGCGCGGCGACGCGTTCCGCAAGGAGCTCTTGCACCTCGGGGTCGTTGTTGATCGCCACGGTCGCCTGGCCGCGCAGCGCGATCATAGCCTCGATGACACGCTCGAAGCCGAGGAAGCGCAACGTCGCCCTGATGTCCTCGAACTGCCCGGCGCGCTTCATGCGATGAAGGCTCGCGATGACCTCGGCCATGTTGAGGTCGTCATCCAGTGCGGCGATGACTTCAGCCGGCACACGGTCCGCAGGCTTGCTTCCCTGGCTCGCCTGCCACCACTCGGTGAGCACGGCCTCGCTCTCCTCCAGCGCCTTCACCGTCCAGTCGATCGGCTGGCGATAGTGGGTCTTGAGCATCGCGAAACGCAGCACCGCCCCCGGCCATTGGCGACCGCCGAAACTCTCGGTCTCCAGGAGCTGGTTGATGGTGATGAAGTTGCCGAGCGATTTCGACATCTTCTCGCCTTCGACCATCAGGAAGCCGTTGTGCATCCAGACATTGGCCATGCGGCCGCTGTCGAGCGCGCAGCAGGACTGGGCGATCTCGTTCTCGTGGTGGGGGAAAACGAGATCGATGCCGCCGCCGTGAATGTCGAAGGTGTTCTTGGCCGGATCGTCGCAGGTGAGCCCGCCGCCGAAGGGCGTCAGCAGCTTCGCCATCGACATGGCCGAGCATTCGATATGCCAGCCCGGGCGGCCGGGAGCGGCGATGCCGCCGGGGCTGTCCCAGCCGGGCTCGCCGGGCTTCGACGGCTTCCACAGCACGAAATCCATCGGGTCGCGCTTGTAGGGCGCCACATCGACGCGGGCACCCGCCAGCATCTCGTCGAGCGAACGGCGGGCGAGCGCGCCATAGCGCGGCGCTTTCGGCAGGCGCTCCATCGCCGAAACGGCAAAGAGCACATGGTCCTCGGCCACATAGGCGACCTCACGGGCGATCAGCCGTTCGATCAGGGCCCGCATTTCAGGAATATGGGCGGTGGCGCGCGGCTCCTCGGTTGGAGGAAGCACGCCGAGCGCGGCAATGTCGCGATGGAACTGCTCTTCCGTCAGCGCCGTGACCCTGGCGATGGCGTCATTCAGCGACAGGTCGGGATAGTCGCGCGCGGCGCGGGCGTTGATCTTGTCATCGACGTCCGTGATGTTGCGGACATAGGTGACGCGATCGGCGCCATAGTGATGACGCAGCAGCCGGAACAGAAGGTCGAAGACGATCACCGGTCGTGCATTGCCGATATGGGCATAGTCATACACGGTCGGGCCGCAGACATAGAGCCGCACGTTGGTCGGGTCGATGGGCGCGAACGCGTCCTTCGCGCGCGTCAGCGTGTTGTAGAGCGTCAAGCCCGTATCGAGGGCTTCCCCGCTGCCCAAGGCCGCCACCATGTCAGTTCCCTCTCCTGCCCACTCCAGCGAAGCGCTCGCCGGATAAAAGGCCATCTCAGCTCAAGTCATCCACAACGAAGATACAGACTCGTCTGCATTCCGACGATCCACGCGACGGACGCAGCGCTGGCTTGTGCCAGCGCGAGCCTATCTCCAGACGACGGACGCCGCATGCCACCGGTTGCCCTGGCCATCGGCGCGCTCTGATCGATCTCAAGGGAAAGACAAAGACGGCAACAGCCAGCGATGACGCTAGCTGCAAATAATCGAAATCCGGGTCGTGCGGACGGTTGCCATCATGGCGCGGATCATTGCCTTTTTCGCGCGAATCCGTCAAGAGCGTGCGCGCCTTGCCTGCATGTGTGCAGACACACTTCGGAACCTACGGTTTCAAAATTTATTTACGCAATTGATCGAGATTGCTCTGCCGATCTCTTAACCCCTTGAATGTTGTAGGCCATGCGTCGCGTCCTTCTTCTCGCCGGATCAGCCGCTGCTCTCGTCGCGGCCGTGTCGTTCTTGCCCCAGCTGGAGCCCGCGAATGCGGCGACCGCAGCGGCAACTTTCATCATCCCAGCCAATGATGGCTACGGTGTCGCGGATTGCCTCGCGACCGGCGGCGATTGCGCCACCGGCGTGGCCAATGCCTGGTGCGTTGCCCAGGGATATCGCACGGCGAGCGCCTTCGGGCCGGCCAGCGACATCACGAGTTCGACCGGCACGTCCCGTTCGACCGCGGCGGCCATGGCCATCACCTGCGACAATTAGAGCGGTCGCAGCCCTCGTAGAGAATAGAGCCGGCGAAGCGAGGCTGTCGCTCGGTTGTTCTCCAGGCGGAGCCATGCATTCCGCCTTGGAGCTCGGGCGCGGGCAACGCCCGCAACGCCTGTGAAAAAGATTCAGAGCAGCGCTTCAAAGCGCTGATATGGCTCGGAAAATGGTTCTTGCAGCCGATTTTTCCGGGCCGCTATTTTTTCAGCCATTCCGCGCAGTTCTGCACATTGATATTGGCGCCCCAAGGCATGAGCGGGACGCTCGAGGTGGAATTCTGCGGCGAGCCATCGATCAGCTTGTCGGAATAAACAAGGTAGACCAGGACGTTACGCTTGGTATCGCAGCCGCGTACGATCTGCATACGCTTGAAGACGAGCGATCGCCTCTCACTGAAGACGACCTCCCCCTGCTCGAATTTCTGCTTGATGGTAATCGGGCCCACCTGCCGGCAGGAGAGAGAGACGTCGGAGACTTCCTCCGCGACGCCGAACATGCCCTTGATTCCGCCGCGCTCCGGCAGCGTGTAGTGGCACGCCACGCCCTCGACCGCTGGATCATCAATCCCATAGACCGCCAGCGTATCGTCAGGCGTCAGCATCTTCCACACGGTCGATTTGCGAAAAATCAGATCCGGACCGTTCTGCGCCATGGCGCCAGTCGCGAACAGGCTGAAAGCCGCGAGGCCAAGCACCATCCGCCACCCTGAGCTCCCGGTTCCGATTCTTCTGCGACGTTTCATCGCGACTACTCCCTCATGACGCCAGGCCAAGAAAACCATGTTGGACATCGACCCCGTCAACAACCGCACTGCTCGCATGTCTGTCTTTCCCAACCTTTTTGCAAGCCGCTGTATTTGCAAGCCCTCCGGCACAGGGTGCGGCGCGGGGGGCGCCCGATGATCTATCCTATGCACACTCGTGCCCACCATTGATTGAGAATACATCTAAACTATTGCTATTATTGACTTTTATTTGTGAGCCGCTAGGATCGCGGGAGTTGTTCGATCATCGTTCCTGGAGACACGCGTGCGCCCCATGCGGTGCCTCCATGGTGTTTCAGTATTCCGGCCGGCTCGTCGATGGCGGGCACTTGGATACAGGCGAGACCAATATGCGCATCGTAGCTCACGGCCACCCAATCAGACAGGTTGCACCCATTGAAGCTGTGCTTTGTCTGGGGGTGAGCCTGATTGCCATCCTCAGCATCACACAGGTGATCGCCCCCTCCCAGGCCATGCGCGCCAGCCCTATGTCGCTCGCGATGGCTGCGCTGGGACAAGAAAATCCTGCCTCGCGGCCATATCGCATTGCCGAGCAACCGCCCGGGAACTGGTGACGACGACCTGCGTGGCGGCCTACCCGGGATCACAATACCGCTGGTAACTGCCACGTCGCGCGCGACGCGAACGGGTTTTTGATCCGAGGACAGATCCAAGGATATCAAGGGTTTCGTGAGCTCTGGAGGGTAACCTCCTGTGTTCGTTTCCCTCACCCTCGCCGGGTCAGGTGGGGTATCGGCGCACAGCACTTGGACCCAGGTCGCACAGATTTCAGGCAAGGCCGGCTGGACCTGGGCATCTGTTGCTGTGCTAAAAGTTGTGAACTGACCCGTTCCACCCGACCTGACGGTAACCGAGTTCCATGTCCTCCCCTGTATCTCGTGATGTCCCCCCTTCTGCCAATGTGGCCTCCGCGGCAGGCCCCAATGACGAGACCGAGCCGCTGACGCTGACGCTAAGCCGGTTCATTCCCTATCGTCTCAACGTTCTGGCGCAGGTCGTCGCGGAAGGCCTCGGCCGCATCTACGAAAAGCGATTCGGTTTTGGATTGCCGGAGTGGCGTACGATCGCGCTGCTCGGGGAACTCGGCGAGATGACAGCGCGCGACATCGGCGCGCATACCCGCATGCACAAAACGAAGGTCTCGCGCGCGACGGCCGCGCTGGAAGATCGTGGTCTTCTCGAGCGCAGGGCGAACGAGCGCGATCGCCGTGAAGCGTTCCTGTCTCTGACAGACGAGGGGCGCGCGCTCTATACGGAGATCATTCCGCTCGCAATAAGCTATGCGGAACAATTGACTAAGGACATCCCTCCGGAAGAGCTGGCAGCCTTCGATCGGGTCATCGAAGTCCTGATGCAGCGTTCCGGCATTCCGGTGGATGCGCCTCCCGAAATGGACATGTAGTCTCGCGGCACGGCCCGTGGCGATAGCGCCGGCAGCGACAGTGGGGGCGAGGCGTATCGCGACCTCAATCCCTTGTGTTCGCGAATTCAGTGCTCCCCCCTTTTCGATCGTGACGACACACTTTAGTCAATCTCGACTCAGATACATCCTCATGCCGCTACCGCTGAGGGCAAGGACAGGACGCATCATGATCAGCCGCCGTGCGGCATATGCCATCGCAGCCACATTTGTCTGCACCCTGTTCGCGGGTGATGCTTATGCTCAGGAAGTGGTGTCGCCTGCCGCGTGCCAACGCTATCGCGCTGAACTTGCTTCCCTCCCGCGCGGCGGAGGGCAGGCCCAGCAATATGCGGCGGCAGCCCAGCGCCAGCGTGCTGAACTCGACCGGACACGTGGCTACTACCAGCAGCTCGGTTGCGATCGCGGCGGCGGATTGTTCGGCGGCCAGCGCCCGGCGGATTGCAGCGGCCTCCAGGCGCGCCTGTCGCAGATGCAGGCGAATTATGACCTTCTTCGCTCACGCGCCGGCGGCGGCGACGCCCAGACGGAGGCGCGCCGACGCGAGTTGACCGCGGCGGCATCGGAGGCCTGTGCCCCGCGCACGGCTGCAGCTCCGCGGCAGCGTGGCTTCTTCGAAATGCTGTTCGGTGGCGGCCAACCCGAGCAGGAGCCGCCGCAGGCTGACCTCGACGGACAGGCGCCTCCCAGCCATGGCGAAGGTGGCGGCGAGAAGCGCCTCGGCGGTTCGCGCGCCGTCTGCGTGCGTCTCGCCGACGGTTATTTTTTCCCGCTGGGTGGACCGGCCTCCGGCCGCAGCAGCGCCCAGGAGCTGTGCCAGGCGCAATGCCCCGCCTCGCCGACGGAGCTCTTCTTCATGTCCCAGGGAGGCAATGTCGCCCAGGCTGTCAGTGCAACGGGGCGTCCCTATTCAGATCTTCCCGGCGCCCTGCAATATGAGCGGGCTCTCAATCCCGATATTACCTGCCGCCCCTTCGGCGAGAGCTGGGCGCAGGCGCTTCAGCCCGCGGAATTCATGCTGGAGCGGCGCAAGAGCGATATCATCGTGACCGCGGAAAAGGCCGAGGAACTGTCACGGCCGAAGACCACGGCCGCTCAGCGCGCCAACGAACGCCAGACAGCGGCCGCCAAAGCCGCGACGACGGCGAAGGTGGAAGACGACGAGGACGCAGCCGACAACGCCGCCGCCAACGATCCCTCGGTTGTTCCGACTGCGAGCGCGGCCTCGTCCGGCATCGGTCCGCAATCCATTACGGAGGTGACCACCGTCGATCAGGACGATGGCACGCTTCGCGAGGAAGTCGGCCCGGACGGTCAGCGGCGCAAGGTGCGCATCGTCGCGCCCTATCTCGTCGCCAGCCCGCAGAACTCCGTGCTGATCAACCCGCGCTAGTCTCTGTTCCCATCGCCTTGTCTGGCGGAAACAGCGGTTGCCAGGACCGGGCCTGTAACTGAAAGTCGGATCTGCTGTCCGACTTCAGCTCGACCAAAGCGAAACGTGGCGACGGCCGGGCTCCATTGCCCTATCGATCCGATAAGGCGCCCATCCAGCCGGGATCACCGGGACCAAGCCCGGCGGTGAAGACAACAGCGTCGTCGGAATATCCTTGAAGGTCGCTCGACCTCAGGCGCGCTCGCCGCGCAGGCGCGCGGTCGCTTTGACACCGCCGATCAGAGGCAGCAACGCGGCCAGCTCCGGTCCATGGTCATGGGCCGTCAAGGCGAGCCTGAGCGGCATGAACAACGATCGCCCGCCCACACCCGTCGCGGCCTTCAGCGCCGCTGTCCAGGTTTTCCACGTCTCCGCGTTCCAAGGCTCCGGCGGCAGCAGATCCGCAGCCGTTCCCGTGAAGGCGTGATCCTCGATGATAGGATCGATGGGGCCGGCAACCACCCGCCACCATGCCTGGGCATCGGCCAGCCGTTCCAGATTGCCGCGCACCGCGAGCCAGAAGGTCTCGCCGCCGTCCACGCCGAGGAGCCTGAGACGCCGCTGCACGGCCCCATAGGAGAAGCTGTGCAAAAGCTTCGCATTGAGGGAGGCGAGCTCGGCCTCGTCGAATTTCGCAGGCGCATGGGACAGGCGGGCGAGATCGACGAGCTTGGCAAGCTCTTCGAGCGACGCGACCGGCCGCACGGCCTCGGCCGAGCCAACGAGCACGGCCAGGGAAGCAACCGCCATCGCCTCGATGCCCTGCTCCCGCAGCCCTCTCAGCGACAGATGCCCGAGACGTTTCGACAATCCCTCGCCACTCGCCGTCGTGAGGAGATTGGTATGGGCGAAAGAGGGCACGGCCCCATCGAGGGCATCGATCAGGGCGATCTGCACCGCCGTGTTGGTGATGTGATCCTCGCCACGGATCACATGGGTGATGCCGAGATCAAGGTCATCGACCACAGACGGCAGGGTATAGAGGTAAGTGCCATCGGCCCGCACGAGAACCGGGTCCGACAGCGAGGCCGTATCAACCTCGATGACGCCACGCGCGAGATCCGTCCACCGCACGACACGATGATCGAGCAGGAACCGCCAGTGCGGCCTTCGTCCCTCAGCCTCGAAGGCGGCGCGCTGCTCCGTCGTCAGGCTCAGGGCAGCCCGATCATAAATGGGCGGCTTGCCACGGGCGAGCTGGCGTTTACGGCGGCGATCGAGCTCGTCCGGCGTCTCATAGCAGGGATAGAGAACCCCCTTCGCCTTCAAGGCCTCAACCGCGCGGTCGTAGATCTCGAGACGGTCGGACTGCCGCACGAACACGTCCGGCTCGATCCCGAGCCAGGCGAGGTCTTCCGACACCGCGTCGGCGTATTCCTTTGTGGAACGCGTCTGATCGGTATCGTCCAGGCGCAGCACGAAGCGTCCGCCATGGTTGAGCGCATAGAGCCAATTGAGCAGCGCCGGGCGAGCATTGCCGATATGCAGGAAACCCGTGGGTGACGGGGCGAAGCGGACGACGGGTGCAGAATGCGCAGTCATTGATTGGCCATTCAGGCTGGCGATGTCAGACGGCGCTGGCCTGTCCCCTTGTCGGCCCGTTGGGCCTCCCCGGGAAACAGGTCGCGCGTGAAGGCGCGGCGTTCAGATATCAGCCTGACTGGCTGACGTCGTCACGTCGATGGAGCTTCGTCGTTGCGGACCGGGGGTTCCACTGTCTCGAAAGCGGTTGGTGATCGGATAGCGGCGGTCGCGTCCGAAGTTCTTGGTGGTGACCTTGACACCGGGCGGCGCCTGGCGGCGCTTGTACTCGGCCAGATAGAGCAGCCGCTCGACCTTCTTCACGGTTGCAAGATCGTGGCCACGGGCGACGATCTCGGACACGCGCAACTCCTCCTCGACAAGCCCAATGAGGATGTCATCGAGCACGTCATACGGAGGCAATGAATCCTGGTCGGTCTGGTTGTCGCGGAGTTCCGCGGTCGGTGCCTTGGTGATGATGTTGTCTGGAATCACCACACCATCCGGCCCAAGCGCACCCGCCGGCTTCCAGCGATTGCGCAGCGCGGACAGACGATAGACCTGGGTTTTATAGAGGTCCTTGATCGGATTGAACCCGCCATTCATGTCGCCATAGAGCGTGGCATAGCCGACCGACATCTCGGACTTGTTGCCGGTAGTCACGACCATCGCGCCGAACTTGTTCGAAATCGACATGAGCAGCGTGCCGCGTGCGCGGCTTTGTAGGTTCTCCTCGGTGGTGTCGGCGTTAAGGCCAGCAAAGAGAGGCTGGAGCACCCCCGTCAGTCCCTCGACGGCATCGGCGATCGGCAAGATGTCGTAGCGGATACCGAGCGCCTTCACGCACGCCGATGCGTCAGCCAGGCTCTCGCCGGACGTATAGCGGTAGGGCAGCATGACGCAGTGCACGCGTTCAGGACCGAGCGCATCGACGGCCATCGCCGCGCAGATCGCTGAATCGATGCCGCCGGACAGGCCGAGCACCACGCCGGGAAAGCCGTTTTTGCGGACGTAGTCGCGGAGGCCGAATACGCAGGCCGCATAGTCGGCCTGGTCGCCCTCGTCCAGAATGGCCTTCTCGTCCGGCTGGCAGCGCCAGCCCGTGGCCGTGCGCTCGAAGGTGACGAGCGAAATGGCCTCCTCGAACGCCGGCATCTGAATGGCGAGCGAACCATCGCCATTGAGCACGAAGGACGCGCCGTCAAAAACCAGTTCGTCCTGCCCGCAGACCTGGTTGAGATAGACCAGGGGCAGCCCGCTTTCCGCGACCCGTCCGGCGGCGATGTTGAAGCGCACATCCATCTTGTCGCGCGCATAGGGAGAGCCGTTGGGGACGAGCAGGATCTCACCGCCGGTGTCGGTGATGCACTCGACCACATCCTCGCCCCAGATATCCTCGCAGATCGGCAGGCCGACACGCACACCGCGCAGCGAGGCCGGCCCCGGCAGGGGCCCCGCCGCGAAGACACGCTTCTCGTCGAAGACGCCGTAGTTCGGCAGATCGACCTTGAAGCGCACAGCGCTCACGACGCCGCCGTCGAGAATGGCATAGGCGTTGTAGACGGTGTCGTTCTCGGCCCACGGCAAGCCGATGAGGACTGCTGGGCCGCCATCTCCGGTCTCGGCTGCCAGCTCCTCGCAGGCATCACGGCAGGCATCCAGAAACGCGGGCTTCAGGACGAGATCCTCAGGCGGATAGCCGGCGAGGAAGAGTTCGGGAAACATCACCGCGTCGGCGCCTAGACGTGCCGCGTCCGCGCGTGCCGCGCGGGCCTTGGCGAGATTGCCGCTGACGTCGCCAACCGTGGGGTTGAGCTGCGCGAGGGCAATGCGGAGAAGATCGGACGATGCGCTCATGATCACGGTCTAGACCATGATTTTGAAAAGGGAAAGGCGATGTTGACGGCGGTGATCGGGCAACGCCGGCCTCCAAGAAAAAAGGCCCGTGCTGCGTGCGCACGGGCCTTCGATGATCAATGGGGCACCAGCTGAGCCGGCGCGCCCGGATAGTCCGCCTACTCCGCCGCGTCGACCTGACGCTCACGCAGCTTCGGGGTCCGCTCATCCTTCAGAAGCTCGGCCACCATGAATGACAGCTCGATCGCCTGCTCGGCATTGAGACGCGGGTCGCAATGCGTGTGGTAGCGATCATGCAGGTCCGCGTCGGTGATGGCGCGGGCGCCGCCCGTGCATTCGGTGACGTTCTTGCCCGTCATTTCGAGATGCACGCCGCCGGCATAGGTGCCTTCGGACTTATGGATTCCGAAGAACTGCTTCACTTCCGACAGGATCAGATCCACCGGCCGTGTCTTGTAGCCGGAGCCGGCCTTGACCGTATTGCCATGCATGGGATCGCACGACCACACGACGGTCTGGCCTTCTGCCTTCACCGCCTGGATGAGGCCCGGCAGATGATCCGCCACCTTGTCCGCGCCGAAGCGGCAGATCAGCGTGAGGCGACCAGCCTCATTGTCAGGGTTCAGCGCGGAAACGAGCTTCACCAGGTCCTGCGGCTTCAGGGACGGGCCGCATTTCAGGCCGATCGGGTTCTTGATGCCGCGGAAATACTCGACATGGGCATGGTCGAGCTGACGCGTGCGGTCGCCGATCCAGATCATATGGCCTGACGTGGCGTACCAGTCACCGGAGGTGGAATCGACACGCGTCATCGCCTGCTCGTAGCCGAGCAGGAGCGCCTCATGGCTCGTGTAGAAATCCGTGGTGCGCATTTCCGGATGGGACTCCGGATCGATCCCGCAGGCGCGCATGAAATCGAGCGCCTCGGTGATGCGGTCCGCCAGTTCCTGATAGCGCCCCGACTGCGGGCTGTCCTTGACGAAGCCCAGCATCCAGCGATGCGCGTTGTCCAGATTGGCATAGCCACCCGACGCGAAGGCTCGCAGCAGGTTCAGAGTCGCCGCAGACTGGCGGTAGGCCATGAGCTGGCGGCGCGGATCCGGCTCGCGGCTTTCCGGCGTGAAGTCGATGCCGTTGATGATGTCACCGCGATAGCTCGGCAGCTCGACGCCGTCGACCGTCTCGTTCGGCGCTGACCGTGGCTTCGCGAACTGGCCTGCGACGCGGCCGACCTTCACCACCGGCGAGGAGCCGGCGAAGGTCAGCACCACCGCCATCTGCAGGAACAGGCGGAAGAAATCGCGGATATTGTCGGCGGAATGCTCGGCGAAGCTCTCGGCGCAATCACCGCCTTGCAGCAGGAACGCCTCACCGACGGCAACCTTGCCCAACGCCCGTTTGAGCTTGCGCGCCTCGCCCGCAAAAACGAGGGGGGGAAAGCTGGCGAGTTGATCTTCGACGCTGGCAAGGGCCGCAGCATCCGTAAAGAGCGGCACCTGCTGGATCGGTTTTGATCTCCAGCTCGACGGTGTCCAACGCTCGCTCATCTCTCCAAACTCCCGACGCCCAATCCTGGGACCGTTGTTGCAAAATCCCCCGGCCGTTCCGGGGAATCTGCGGCTTATATACGCACAATGCCCGGAAAAGCGAGTACCAAGACGCCGCGCGTCTCTCAGGGCGTTTTCATCGCGGCCCTCCGGAGTTGGCTCCCGAGCCCGGAGGCCGTCGATGGGGCGGCGCCGGTTGCCTCGGCGGGAGGCCAATCCAGCGGGCTGCACGGCACTCGGAGCGGCAACAAAAAACCGGCCCGAATCCACCGACTCATGCCCTCCCGGCAGGCTGTCCGGGATGATGTGCGCTTGGAGCATGGCTCGTATGCCAATCTGTTAGGCAATTCCATGCGAATTAAGGCGTCGCTTGTGGTTGCAGCCGTAACTTCGCCGTGATCGGATGTGATGTGAGCGTTCCAGCCCCTTTACGGCGTTCGATCCCGTGCCAGCCTCTCTTGCCTCTGTTGCGCCTGTCCTCGTCGCCGTCTTCATTCTCGTTGTCGGCAACGGCCTCGTCACGACACTCGTGCCTCTGCGAGGCGTCCTGGAGAACTTCTCGCCGGCCGAGATCGGCGCGATCGGCTCGACCTATTTCGTCGGCATGCTCGGCGGGACCTGGCTCGCTCCGAGCATCGTCAGGCGCGCCGGGCATATCCGTGCCTTCGCGGCGCTGGCAGCCGTCGCAGCGAGCGCGGTGCTCGGCTTTGCCATCATCGTCGAGCCCCTGATGTGGATGGTCTTGCGCTGCATCATCGGCTTTTGCTTCGGCGGCCTCTATGCGCTCGTCGAAGGCTGGGTCAATGCAAAGGCGACCGACCGGAACCGCGGCAGCATGCTCGGCCTCTACAATGTGATGAACTTTGGCGGCTCGGCGACCGGACAGCAGTTCCTGAATGTCGCCCCCGCGCAGTCCTTCACCCTGTTTTCCGTATCGGCCATGTCGATCGTGCTGGCGCTGGTGCCGATGGCGCTCACCCGCGCCGAGCCCCCCCCGTTGCCGGTCAAGGCGAAGCTCGACATTCTCGGCCTCGCGCGCCGCAGCCCGATCGCCGTGATGGGTGTGATCTGCGTCGGCCTCGCCAATGGCAGCCTGTGGAGCCTCGTGCCGGCCGTCATCGAACGCACCGGGCTCGGCACGACCGTGCTCGCGACCTTCATGACGATCCTCATCCTTGGCTCGGCCGCGAGCCCCTTCCCGCTCGGGCGTCTGTCCGACCGGATGGATCGCCGCTGGATGATCGCGATCGTCTGCGGATGCGCCGTCGCTGTCGAGATCGCGCTCGTCTTCGTGTCCCAGAGCCCGTCTGTCTGGCCGCTCTATGGACTGGCGCTCGGCATGGGTTTCTTCGTACCGGTGATTTATCCGCTGATCGCCGCGCACGCCAATGATCGCAACAACGAGGGCGGCGCCATGAATATGTCGAGCACGCTGCTGTTCCTCTATTGCTTCGGCGCGATCGTCGGTCCCTCGCTCGCCTCTTTCCTGATGGCGCGGTTCGGAGACGGCGCGCTGTTCATGCACAACGCCGTCGTGCACTGCGTGCTCGGCCTTTATGTGCTGTGGCGCATCTCGCGCAAGGCGCCCCCACCTGTCGAGACCGAGATGCAGCCGCTTGGGCAGCCGCTCGGGCAGATCGAGCCGCAGACGACATGAAGGCTGCGGCGCACATGCGGAAGTGATTCCGCAAAACGCCGCATGCCATTGATCGTGATCGCGTTTTCGTCAGCCGACCGGCGTGCGCAGGGTCACCAGCTCCTCGGCGGCCGTCGGATGCACGGCGATCGTCCGGTCGAAATCGGCCTTGGTGGCGCCCATGGTCACCGCGATCCCGACGAGCTGGATCATCTCGCCCGCCGCCTCGCCCATGATGTGAACGCCGATGACCTTGTCGGTCTCGCCATCGACGAGGATCTTCATCATCACCGGCTCGTCACGACCGGACAAGGTAGCCTTCATCGCGCGGAACCGCGTGCGATAGACGACGAGCTTGGGGTAAAGCGCCCGCGCCGCCTCCTCGCTCGGCCCGATCGTGCCGAGTTCCGGCGTCGAGAACACCGCCGTCGGAATGAGGGAATGGTCCACCTGCGTCGGCTTGTTGCCGAAAACGGTATCCGCGAAGGCCTGCCCCTCGCGTATGGCGACCGGCGTGAGGTTCGCGCGGTCGGTGACATCGCCGACCGCATAGATCGAAGGCACGTTGGTGCGGCCTTCGCTATCGACGATGACGGCGCCCTTCTCATTCGTGGCGACGCCTGCGCTCTCGAGACCGAGGCCTGACGTGTGCGGATTCCGGCCAGTCGCCACCAGCACCTGATCGAAACGGCGTGTCGTGCCATCGGACAGGGTGGCCGTGATATCAGAACCGGCCCGGTCAAAGCGCTCGACACGCCGATCCAGCAGCAGCTCGATGCCCCTGGCCTGATAGGCCGCGGCGAGGCCCTCGGCGAGATCGTGGTCGAACCCGCGCAGAAGGCGCGGGCCACGGTGCAGGAGCGCGGTCTCGACACCGAGCCCGGCAAAAACCCCGGCGAACTCGACAGCGATATAACCGCCGCCGATGACGAGCAGCCGGCGTGGCAGTTCCGGCAGATCGAAGATCTGGTCGGACACGACGCCGAGCTCACCACCCGGCACCACCGGTTCCAGGGATGGACGCGCGCCGGTGGCGATCAGGATGACCTTGGCCGAAATGCTTTCACCCGTCGCAAGGAGACGCACTGTATGGGGGCCCTCGACAACCGCGCGGCTGTCGACGATCTCGACACCGGCATTGACGAGGTTGCGGCGATAGATGCCCTCGAGCCGGGTAATCTCCGTCTCCTTGTTGGCAACCAGCGTCGGCCAGTGGAAATGGGCCTCGGGCACGCTCCAGCCGAAGCCGGCGGCATCGGCAAAGGCATCCTGAAAGCGGCTGGCATAGACATAAAGCTTCTTGGGCACGCAGCCGCGGATGACACAGGTGCCACCGACACGTGATTCCTCGGCGATCATCACGCGCGCGCCATAGCCGGCCGCTATTCGGCCCGCCCGGACACCGCCCGAGCCAGCGCCAATAACGAAAAGATCGACATCGAAATCACCGGTCGTCATCACAAGCTCCCATCCAGCGCGTCCTTGTGGCCGCGGCAACGCCCCAAATGCAACCGCCGCGCTGTCCCAGTTTCCTATAAACGAAGGCGCTTGCCGTGCCCATGCGGCAGCGCACTCGGGTGCAACGCCCCGACCCCGATATCGCGCCAGAGCGGATGACCCTAGCCTTAAGGCGAATAAGGCTGCATCTTGCTCGTAAAATGGAGCGGCTTTACCGTCATTTCACGCGCAACATAAAGTTGCCAACGCGGAATTGGGAGGATGTCATGGTCGGAACGAGCGGTGCTGCAAGCACTCGCATCAACCGGCGCTCGCTTGCCCTGCTGGCAGCAGCTGCCAGCATGGCCTTCGCGGCGGGCAGTCTAGGACTGGCCGGCACGGCTTCGGCGCAGACTACGGAATTGAAGATCATGGCGCCGGCCGCTCCGGGCGGAGGCTGGGACCAGACGGCTCGCGCCGTACAGTCGGCGCTGACGACATCAGGCATCGTGAAGGGAGCACAGGTCGTCAACGTGCCCGGCGCCGGCGGGATTGTCGGGCTCGCGCAATTCGTCAATAGCGGCAAGGGAGACGGCTCCCAGCTCATGGTGAACGGCCTCGTGATGGTCGGCGCCATCCTCACCAACAAATCACCGGTCACGCTCGATCAGGTCACGCCGATCGCCCGGCTGACGGCCGAGAACCAGGCCATCGTGGTGCCGGCAAATTCGCCGATCAAGAATGCCCAGGACCTGGTGGCCGCCCTCAAGGCTGACCCCGCCAAGGTCACCTGGGCCGGCGGCTCGGCCGGTGGCACCGATCACATCCTGGTCGGGCTGTTCGCGAAGGCGGTCGGCGTCGATCCCACCAAGATCAATTACATTCCCTTCTCCGGCGGTGGCGAAGCACTGGCGGCCATTCTCGGCTCGAAGGTGACGGCAGGCGTGTCCGGCTACGGTGAGTTCGAGGGCCAGATCAAGGCGGGCAAGCTGCGCCTGATCGGCATCGCCGCACCGACGCGCGTCGCCTATATCGACGGGCCGACGCTCAAGGAACAGGGCGTCGATCTCGAACTCATCAACTGGCGCTCCGTCGTCGCTCCTCCAGGCCTCACGAAAGAGCAAACGGACAATCTCGCCGCCATTGTCGACAAGATGGTGAAATCGCCGGCCTGGCAGGAGACCCTGAAGGCGAAAGGCTGGGATAATTCCTATCTCGCCGGCGACGCCTTCGGCAGCTTCCTCAAGAACGAGCAGACCCGCATCGCCGATGTCCTGAAGACGATCGGGCTCACGCAGTAAGCACGTCGGCGCGCCGCGTCCCTCCGGCGCGGCCGACCGTCCATCGTCAGCGTTGGCGGGCCTGCCCGCCAACGGGCTCCCCTTCCCGGGCAGCGCCGGCCAACCGTCTGCCGCCTGCTCACTCCGGCGGATCGGCCTCACCCGCCTCGGCCCCGCCTCCTCACGTCCCCAAGGACCCGCCGGCATGAACGACAAGCAGCGGCGACGCCTCGACATCAGCGGCCTGCTCATCGCGCTTGGCTTGCTCATCATCGCCATCCTTTTGCGTCTTGATGCCGGCAATATGCCGCCGGCTCCGGCCTATGCGCGCATTGGCCCGGAAGCGGCGACGAATGTGGTCGCCCTCGGCCTTCTCGTTCTCGGGCTCGCAACCGCCTACACCGCCTGGCGGGGCGGTGGGGTGCAACCGGAAACGGCGGATTGGGGGCCCGTCGCCCTCATCACGCTCGCCTTTGTGGCCGTTATCGCCATCATCGGGTTTGGCGGCGGATTCATCCTGGCCAGCGCCGTGTTGTTCACGATGACCTCGCGCGCCTTTGGGCGCCACGCCCTTCTCGCCGACTTCGCCGTGGGTTTCGCCCTCGGGCTCGGCGCCTATCTCGTATTCGCCAAACTCCTGACCCTTACCCTGCCGAGCGGGCCGCTCGAACACCTCTTCTGAGAGCGGATCGATGGAAGCCTTCCCCTCCCTCCTGCATGGGCTCAGCGTCGCCATCCAGCCCATGAACCTCGTGTTCGCGCTGATCGGCGTCTTTCTCGGGACTGCGGTCGGGGTGCTGCCGGGCATCGGCCCGGCGCTGACCGTGGCGCTGCTGCTGCCGGTCACCTACAAGCTCGATCCGGCGGGATCGCTGATCATGTTCGCCGGCATCTACTACGGCGGCATGTATGGCGGCTCGACGACGGCGATCCTCATCAACACGCCGGGGGAGAGCGCCTCGCTCGCGACCGCTATCGAAGGCAACAAGATGGCGAAAGCCGGCCGCGGCGGGCCGGCGCTCGCCACCGCCGCCATCGGCTCCTTCGTCGCCGGCACCATCGCGACATTGGGGATCGCCTTTCTCGCGCCATGGCTCGTCGAGATCGCAATCAATTTTGGCCCCGCCGACTATTTCGCACTGATGGTGCTCGCCTTCGTCACCGTGTCGGCGACCTTCGGCGCCTCGCCGCTGCGTGGGCTTACCAGCCTGTTCATTGGACTGGCGCTCGGCATCGTCGGCATCGACGAGCTATCCGGCCAGGCCCGCCTGCACTATGGCGTGCCCGACCTCCTCGACGGCATCGAGGTGACGACGCTGGCGGTCGGCCTGTTCGCCGTGGGCGAAGCGCTCTACGTCGCATCGAAACACAAGCATGCACCGGAGACGCTGGAGCCCGTCCGCGGCTCGCTCTGGATGACGCTGGAGGACTGGAAGCGCTCCTGGAAGCCGTGGCTGCGGGGCACCGCCTTCGGCTTCCCCATCGGCGCCCTGCCCGCTGGCGGAGCGGAGATACCGACCTTCCTCTCCTATGCGACCGAGAAGCGGCTCGCCAAGAACCCGGAAGAGTTCGGCCACGGCGCGATCGAGGGCGTGGCCGGCCCGGAGGCCGCGAATAATGCATCGGCAGCCGGGACCCTGGTGCCTCTGCTCACCCTCGGCCTGCCGACTTCGGCGACCGCCGCGATGATGCTCGCCGGCTTCCAGCAGTACAACCTCAACCCGGGGCCCCTGCTCTTCGCCGAGCGTCCGGAACTGGTCTGGGGCCTCATCGCCAGCCTGTTCATCGCCAATACGATGCTGCTGGTCCTCAACTTGCCGCTGGTCGGTCTCTGGGTGAAGCTGCTCGCCATCCCGCAGCATTGGCTCTACGCGGGCATCCTGGTGTTCGCCACCATGGGCACCATCGCCGCCAAGCCATCCGTTGTCGAGCTCTCGATGTTGCTCGTCTTCGGCATGCTCGGCTTTCTCATGCGCCGCTACGACTACCCGGTCGCGCCAGTGGTCATCGGCCTCATTCTCGGACCCATGGCGGAACAGCAGCTGCGGCGCGCGCTCGCCATCAGCCTCGGCGATCCCATCGCGCTGGTCGAGAGCCCGCTTGCCGCGACCCTCCTGGGTCTGGCGTTCCTCGCGCTGATCGCGCCCTTCGTCCTGAAGGGCCTGGACCGCTTCAAGGCTGATGAAGACTAAAGCACGTGGAGCGCCATGATCGCGCGCTCCACGGAGCCCCGCGGAGATCCGGAATACGCCTGAGTACTTCCATATCTGCGCGAGCCGCGAGCATCAAGGCAAACGGGACAGCGGCCGTTCGGCTATCGGCCGCAGCGTCCCACGCCTATCCGAACAGGATCGCCTCCGGCTGTATTTCGACTATGCCGTTGAGACGGACAGTCGTTTGTTCCGTATTCTTGACCAGAACATAAGTCATACCATCCCAGACAAGTACCGCGACTTCATTTTCTCCCATTTGTGCGCGAGTAGCCGCAGCAGCGCCATCGAACGTTCCGGCTTTGCTCGCGCATACCGCGGCCTGGATTCTCAAAGCCGCGTGCTGATCCACCAGCCGCCCTTCAGGCAAGAAGGGAAAGTGCAGCTTGTCATCGGCTGGATCAAAATCCATGATCGTGGTGAGCATTTCCCCCTTACCGCTGGGGAACACAGTGTTTTCAGGCCGCTCGATCACAACGCGGTCGCGCCCCTCACCAGTCTCTATTAAATTACGCCCCCCGCCGGACAAGATGACGTCGTCTCCCCTGCCAGTATAGACAAAGTCGTTGCCTGCTCCCGAACGGACGACGTCATCGGCACTGCCAGTGGATAGGATTACATCACCGACGCCGAGGAGCGTGATCGTGTTGGGGCCCTGTGTGCCCACCATCGTCAAAGATCGCGTCTGCTCCGCAGCGAAGTCCATCGGACCTGTGGCGCGCGCGGCCGAGATTTCTTCAACACGCTCCATTCCCTCCTTGGTGACTGAAACATGCAGCTTCCCGTCACCCTCAAGCGACAGGAATTTTAAACTGTGACTGTCCAGCTCCACCTGGGATGAGGACCACACCGCCACATGAGCACGGCTAATACCTTCGATCGCGAGGGATTTGTTCACACCGGCGATGCTGATATTGATTCTTTCATCTGAACCCTCCGGAATTACTTGCACCTCAACCGGATTTGTCGTGCCCGTGAGCGCAAGCCGGGTAGAAGTCGGCACATTGAGAAGCGTCAACTCACCCGGATAGGGCCCTACTTTGAATACGCCCCCCCCTAGGCTCTCCTCGAGATCAAGTGTCGTCGACTGCTTTTGGGACGTCCCCCTCAAGGCGGAAGGCTGGCGCTCCCAGCTCTGCTGACGCCCTGTGCCGCCTAAATTGACTTCCTTGCACCCAAAGATGACAGGCTTGACGTATCCATAAGGCAGGTAAACATCAACACTCTCATACCCCCCTCCAGCCACGCAGGTTATGTGACTGGGAAACCGAGGAATATTATTATGAACAAATACCGTCAATCGATCGGATTTACGGAGGTTACCAGAATTATACATTTGCGAATTCGCGATATCATTTGACAAATGAAGCACCATATATTGGTATTATACACTCAATATATTTATCATCGTCCATTCAGACGATGCGCTTCCAATTGTCATAAAGGGCTGGCAAACAGCGCAAACGATCCATGCATGAAACGCGAGCAGCCGCGCTAAGGCGCGGCTGCGATGAACCTAACGGCTTGATGACCGATCACATCGTCTCACAAATCGGCCTAAACTACGACAGCAGAAGCCGACTTGCCGCAAGAAAGCCGCATCAGATCCGACGAAGACTGTCGTGCTTGAGGCTCAGAGCGCGTGGCCTTTCTTCTGCAGTTCCGCGCGGACACGTTCCAGCACGAAGTCGGCGGTGTCATTGGCCCATTCGCGCATGGCATCAAATATATCGTTCAGCAAAAGCGGCTGCACCTCAACATATTTCTTGCCCGCGGGAGAGGCGAAGAAGGTGTTGATCTGCTGCAGGTCCGCCTCGCCAAGATGCGTTGCCAGCATGCGCGCGGAATTCGTAATCAGCTCCTGTTTGCGAGCCTCGATCTCCGGCAGGATCTGGACAAGAGCAGCATCGATATCCTTGGCCAGTTCGGGCCGCGTCACGAACAGCTGCTTGATCTGCTCACCAAAGGTTGGCACGAGCGCTTCAAACGAGCGCGCCATGCCAGAACCGATGATGACATCGCGCGCGATAGCAATATGGCTCTGGGTCGGCTGCGGCGCCGCCTGGGCGGGGGGTTGCCGTGCCGGTTGCTGAGCGACAGCCGCCGTGGCGGTTGTCAGCGCCAAGGCCAGCGCGGCGAACGAAATGCGGCTGAAAGCGCGTATCATGACTTTCTAACTCCTTGGCACCATGCGCGTTTTTGTAAGATCTCCATAAGTGGAGATACCGTGGGGCGACGCAACGATCGCCCCAGTCGCCAAACCTATGAACAGCCCGTGATCCACGACGCCGGGAACTGCGAGCAGGGCTTGGCCAAGCCTCTCGGGCTCGGCTATGGCACCGAATGACCCATCAAGGATATAATGCCCGCCATCGGTGACGAAGGGCGAGCCGTCGGCCTGTCGGCGGAGCCGAAGATCGCCACGGCAACCCGCGCTGGCCGCCGCATCGCGGACAGCGAGTGTCGTTGAAGCGAGGCCGAAAGGCACAACCTCGACCGGCAGCGGAAAGCGGCCGAGCACGGCCACCCGCTTGCTGTCGTCGGCGATCACGATCATGCGTGCGCTGGCCGCCGCCACGATCTTCTCGCGCAGGAGAGCACCGCCACCGCCCTTGATAAGGCGCAGTTCCTCGTCGATCTCGTCGGCGCCGTCGACCGTCAGGTCGAGTTCCGGCGTGGCATCGAGATCGGACAGGGGGATTCCCTCGGCCTCGGCCTGAACGCGCGTGCGCTCCGAAGTCGGCACGCCGATCACCTTCAGGCCGCCACGCACACGCTCTCCCAGGAGGGCGACGAAGTGCTTCGCCGTCGAACCCGTGCCGAGCCCGAGGCGCATGCCATCTTCCACAAGGGCGACAGCCTGCGCCGCGGCCTGGCGCTTGGCGTCCTCGGTGCTCACTTGTCGAGCCCCGCGAGCAGCATGTATTTCAGCTCGGTGTATTCCTCGATGCCGTGGCGCGAGCCTTCGCGGCCAATCCCGGATTCCTTGACGCCGCCGAACGGGGCGACTTCTGTCGAGATGAGGCCCGAGTTCACGCCGACGATGCCGTATTCCAAGGCCTCCGCGACACGGAAGATGCGGCCAATGTCGCGCGAGAAGAAATAGGCGGCAAGGCCGAACTCAGTGTCGTTGGACTGCGCGATTACGTCCGCCTCGGTCTCGAAGCGGAAGACCGGCGCAAGCGGCCCGAAGGTCTCTTCGCGCGCGATCACCATATTCTTCTTCACGTTGGTAAGCACCGTCGGCTCGAAGAAGGTCTGCCCCAGCGCATGGCGCTTGCCGCCCACGCGAACCTCCGCGCCTTTGGACAAGGCATCGGCGATATGCTCCTCGACCTTCGACACGGCCGCGGCGGTGATGAGCGGACCCTGCTCGATGCCCGCTTCGGTGCCATCGCCCACCTTGAGGGCGCCGACGCGCGCCGTGAGCTTCTCGACGAAGGCATCATGGATGCCGGCCTGCACATAGAGCCGGTTCGCGCAGACGCAAGTCTGGCCCATGTTGCGGAACTTCGAGGCCATGGCGCCCTCGACGGCGGCATCGACATCCGCGTCGTCGAACACGATGAAGGGGGCATTGCCGCCGAGTTCCAGGCCCACCTTCTTCACGGTGGAGGCCGCCTGACGCATCAGGAGCTTGCCCACCTCGGTCGAGCCGGTGAAGCTGATGAGTTTCACCAGCGGATGCTCGGTCATCACCTTGCCGATGTCCCGCGCGGAACCGGTGACGATATTGAGAACGCCTGCCGGCAGACCGGCGCGCTCGGCGAGAACGCCAAGAGCCAGGGCGGTCAGCGGTGTCTCACCGGCGGGCTTGACCACGGCCGTGCAGCCGGCAGCCAGCGCCGGGCCCACCTTGCGGGTAATCATGGCCGCGGGGAAATTCCACGGCGTGATCGCGGCAATGACGCCGACCGGCTGGCGGATGACCACCATGCGCGCGTTCGGCCATGGCGAGGGAATGGTCTCGCCATAGAGGCGCTTGGCCTCCTCGGCATAAAATTCGATGAAGGCGGCGGCGTAGTCGATCTCGCCGCGCGCCTCGGCAAGGGGCTTGCCCTGCTCGGAGGTCATGATGAGCGCGAGATCGTCCCGGTTGGCGATGATGAGATCGAACCAGCGACGCAGGATGCCGGCCCGCTCCTTGGCCGTGCGCTTGGCCCATCCTGCCTGTGCGGCACCGGCGGCCTCGACAGCCTGTGTCGTCTCTTCGGCACCGAAATGCGGCACCTTGGCAAGGATCGTGCCATTCACGGGATTGGTGACGGGGGTCTGCGCCTCACCGACCCAAGCTCCGTTGATCAAACAGGCTTCGACAAGTAGGGATGAATCTTTGAGCTGCATGGCGAAGCCTCCCTGATCTTCAATAAACGAGCCCGTCCTCTAGCATGCGCTGTCCGACACGCAAAGCACCGCCGTTGCATGTCCGCCGAACAACGGACATGAGCTGCCACCTCGGGCCGCCTTGCCTATGGACGCCCCTGCGCGGGAACCAACGCGGCCTTGGCAGGTTACCGTGGCATCAGTCACCACGAACCAGCACACACGGAACTGAGCGATGAGCGGCTTTGCCCTGACGTCAAACTATGCCTGCGAAACCTGCAATTGTTCAGCAATCATGCTTCCCGAAACCCTCACCGATCATAGTGCCGTCAGGTGTTCCGGCTGCGGCGAGGAGCTTGGCGAATGGGGCGCGTTCAAGGAAATGACCCGTCGGATCATCATGGACGAAGTCGAGCGCGGGACCTGTGACCCGCGCGCCGCCGGTGTCGATATGGCGATGAAAATCTGACCTCGCCGATCACCATGATCCCGCGCGATCAGCGTGGGCTCTGCCCCTCGGACTGGGAAGACGGGGGAGCGACGGCTGGGCCGCTCGTCGTTGTCGCCTGCGGCGTGCAGACCACCTGCTCATTGAACACGTAGCAGACGCTCATCTCTCCCGTGCGGAAGTTCACGCGGAAGACGCCGCCTTCGCGCTCGTGCCGCGATGAGACCAAACCATATTCGCCCGGGACCTGCTTGCCCGCACCCTCACCGGGAGCGTAGCAGAAGGTGACGCCGATGGTGCCTTCCTTCAGGCCATACTGGCAGGCCCCCACCTCGCCCGTGACGCGGTCGATTCGGTAGACGCGGTTGAGATCGGTCTGCGGCGCCGGGACGAATTCGAAGGGAGCCGCGCCCGCCAAGGCGATTCCGGCGAAAAGGCCGATGCCGATGCGCTTCGCAAGCAAGAACGGTGATGTGATCATAGGCGCTTCCTGACGCGTGCAGTCCAATTTCAGTTGAGACAATGGCGTTCCGATCACCGGCACCGGAGCCGAATCGCTTCGCCCCACTGTATCATTCTCCGCTCCACCATTCCCATGACCATCGGCCTCAATCCAGCCGCCAGGCCATCGCGGGGCCGGCCCCGTTCCTCCTTGTCCCGGCACATGCGCCCTTGCAGAAGGCTTCTGTTTTCGGCTAGCTGCGCGGCATGCACAAGCTCACGCCCCGCGTTCTGGCTTTCGACCTCGATGGCACGTTGGCCGACACCGCACCCGACCTGATCGGGACGCTCAATGTCATCCTCGCCCGCGAGGACTTGCCGCCCCTGCCCCTCGAACAGGCGCGCGATCTCATTGGCGCCGGGGCGCGCGCGCTGCTCGAACGCGGCCTTGCGGCCAGCGGCCGCACCGCGAGCCCGCAGGAACTCGAGCGGCTTTTCTCGGATTTCGTCGCCCATTACAGCGACCATATCGCCGACATGAGCCGGCTGTTCCCCGGCGTCGAGGCTTCCCTCAAGCGGTTCAGCGACGCCGGCTGGGTGCTCGCGGTCTGCACGAACAAGTTCGAGTCGCAATCCATCAAGCTTCTGGAGTTGCTTGGTGTGGCTGATCGCTTTGCCGCCATCTGCGGGCGGGATACGTTCGACGTGTTCAAGCCAGACCCCCGCCACCTGACCGCGACCATCGCGCGGGCCGGCGGCGATCCGGCGACAGCGGTAATGGTCGGCGACTCGCTCACCGACATCAGAACCGCAAGAGCCGCGGGCATTCCCGTCATCGCGGTTCCCTTCGGCTATACCGAAGTGCCTGTCGACCAGCTCGGGCCCGATCGCATCATCCATCATTTCGACGAGCTCTGGGACGCGGTCGCCAGCCTGCCGGCGCGCGTGGACCCATCTCCCAGCGCCTAACTGTCGGCAGAGCGGACCGACCAGGGCCGGGTCGGGCTGCTGACGCCCGAGGATACGTCGCGTCTTCATTTGCCTGAATCCCCCACCGCTCCCGGCGGCGCCAGTTCGAACCGCACATTGCGCAAGAACAGGCCAAGTTCGCGGGTATCAGCGTTACCGCGATCGAAAACACGCGGGATTCGTGGGTTGGCTATCGTCAAACGGACGACGACGTTGCCATCCGGCCTGAGTAAACGAGCCGGCACCGTGACGGAGTGCCAGTGCACGCCGCCGCGCGCGATCGCCCAGTTCGCCAACGTCTCGCCATTGACCGCAACCGCAACCAACGTGGGTGGCTGCCCCTCAGGCACGAACGCCTCGCTTTCCATCGCAATCTTGAGATCTTGTCCTGCTGGCGCCGCCACATTGGCAACGAGCGATGCCTGCTGTCCGTCGGTCCAGCGACCCGCCGCTTCGGGATCTCCCCAGGAGTCTAGCAGGAAAAGGCCGGCCTTGGGCTCCGCGACGGAGACCGTCTCACCAGTTTGCGTTGTCGCCGGCGCGAGCGGCAACGTCATCACGCATGCGCGCGACCATCCACCGAACCAGCACGGCAAGCCGAAGGTCAGTCGCTGACGCACTTTGACAGCCGCACGATCGAACAGGGTGATGTCAGATCCGAAATGCATGATAGCTGGATCGGAAGGCAGGCGATGCAGCGGGACGATCACAAAGCCCCCTGGATAGGGGATCGCCTTATAGTCGCCGGGAAGCCAGTTCTGATTTCCCTGCATTATGATATGAGGTCCGAAATAAAAGCTTTGCCACGCGCCGACAGCTGGAACCGCCAGCCCTTCATTGACTTGCACCAGGCCGTGCGGAAATTCGATTAAACGCGGCTCACGGACCATCGTCTCGATCTGGCCTACAGTTTCGACGGAGGCGCGCCAGCCGAAGAGCAGGATAATGGTCGTCGCGGTAATGGCGGCGATCGTCATACCTCGCCGTAGCGTCGCCGCGAACAACTCACGAACGAGCATGACGCTATAAATACCAAATATCACCAAGGTCCATTTGAAGTAATGATAGTTGTTAAAACGCCAAAGACCTTCCGCAAACAAATCCCGATAAGTCAGATACATCACAAAATATATGATTGCCGCGGAAGCAACTATGACATGCCGGAAACGCGACCTGCAATCTGCGGCAACAAGCGTACAGACGACCATGCCCGCAAAACCGGATACGATCCAAGGGAAGCGCTCGGCGAGCCCCTTTCCGAGCACGTCTGGAAAAAGCGGATAGGGGCTGATGACGAGAGTGACCCAACGCACCGCCAAGAGACGCCACTCGAAGCCAATGCGGTCGCTCATCTTCACATAGTCGCTAAGATGGAACCCGTAAATCAGCAGATAGGGGACCGCGAGGAGCGTAACCGCGAGAAGGCTGCCAGCGACGCCGCCCAGGACAAATGCGGCCACATCCCGAATAGGTTTGCGTTGCCAAACGAGGCTCGCGCATGCGGCGGTGCCGGCTACGCCAAGCACCACAAGCGCGTCGACGGGACGCGACGCCGCGATCAGGCAACCGGACAATCCAGCGATGCCACCGAGGATGAGTGGTCGCTCCCCGCTGGCAACCCTAACGAGCGCCCATAGGCATAGCAGCACCATCGGCACCGCGAGCGACGTCGTCCATGGGACGACCCAAGCCTTCAGACTGACTGCATCGGCAACGTTCGTTGCAAAAAAAGTCAGCCATCCGGCGATACGCGCCCAGCGCCAGTTCGGCATCAGGGCGGCAAGCAAGGCTCCGGACAGCCAAAGCGCCGCGAGCAAGCAAAGCAAATTGGGGATCAGAAAAGGATTTGCCGGCGTCAGATGGACGAATGGCACGCCAACCAGCGAGTAGCCTGGCAAATACCAATGATTTCCAGCCTCCAGATTGCCCTGCGAAAATGCAAGGGTGGACTGCAGATACTTCCACTGATCATGCCAGGCCCACCAGCCACTTCCTTCCACAGGCAGGCGTGGCTTTATCGGGCTGTGGCGGTAGGCCGCGAGATAAATGAAGACGGTCGCGAATGCCGATAGCGTGAAAACAGCAACATCCATCCGCCGGGCATCTCGAAATATCCCCCCGCCGAAACGAGCCAATTTTCGAACGGTCTCGCGAAATTCCACGATGCATCCTTAGAATATGCTCGGCGCGCCTGGCCGCCCGCGCGCCAACGCCTCCCGTCTCAATGCTTCAAAGATCGATCGGATGGCAAGATGCATTGAACCGAATAACGATACTCCGCGTTGCGCGCGGGTCGAACCGCAAACTTGGCCATAGCGCTGACCCTACCACTTGCCGCGCCCCACCGGCATGTGAGCGCCCTCATCTTTTTGTCACGCTTCGGATCATAGGGCTTGCCTTCGGCCTGCGCCTATGCTTTTGGTGTCGCCTATTGATGGGTGCGTAGCTCAGCGGGAGAGCACTGCCTTCACACGGCAGGGGTCACAGGTTCAATCCCTGTCGCACCCACCATCAATTCCCCAAATATTTCAATGACATGCCAATACCTGCCCTGGCGGGCCACTCGCAACCGCCACAGTTTGCGCCACAGTTTGCTGGCCTCGCTCGAATATGTTCCCGTTATGTTCACCGCGTGACTCTCCGCACAGACAGGAGAGGCTCGGCGTGGATTCATTGAGGAATGCGCGGCAAGCCAGACTTCAAAAACATCCAAATTGGCGAGGTTCGGAAGGCGGGATGCACAAGCCTGTTTGTGGCCTGCCCGGCCTGTGGTCATAACCGTTCAGTCCCGATGCTCGCCTTCGATCGGTTCACGGATGAGGTCCGGCTTGGCGAGATAGGGCGGGTCATGCGCTGCGAGAAGTGCAACCGGAAAGGCAACCACGGCGTCTACCCCGATTCTCGGTCTTGGATATGGCATCTAAGGAGAACCGGCCAAGACGACCGGTTACCGTATTGGGCGCCTATGGTGCCACACGAGGGAGAGCTGTCACCCGCAGAGATTCGAGAAAGGCGGGGGTAGTCTGGGTCGCGTCACTCTTCCGATGCGATTTCCCCGGAGCACGCGGCATATCCTGCGGCATCAATGTAGTCGTCAACGTTCATCGAACCGCTCTGCGTGCGAGCCAGCTTCATCAGCACCATAAGATGCCCGACGTCTACCGGGTCTAGCGGCGCCGCCGGATCACGACGGATCTGCAGATAGCCATTCCAAAGCGTCGCTATCCGCTCGAAATTATCCCTCTTCTGGCCGTGTTGCCTGTCCCTATCCCCAGACACAAGCTCGGCTGCGGTTGACGCAATGCATCCTGCTTTCATCGGTTTAATCCAGGTCTGAGAGGCTAACGTAAACTACGGGTTTCCGGGCTTTCTCAAACTCATCGATCTCATGAGCGAGGCCACGGGATTGGTCCCAGCCGGGGAGCATCAGGACGATCAGTGAGGATGCCGCATCAACAAACGGCTTGTCCTGATATTCCCACAAGGCGTGATCGGTCTGAGACAGATTGCCGACCTCGGCTATGCGGTGGGAATGCGGGATGGGGGCGAAGACACGGAAGCCTCGTTCAACAAGCTTCGCGGCGGCTCGGGCGCCGTCATAGGCCGCAGCGCGATGGCCGTGCTGATACATCGTGAACGGTTGGCCTAGATAAACGAAGCCCGGCAAATCACGAAGATCGTCGAGCTTCGGAGCCTCTTGGTAAAACGAATCGCCCGAGGCTTTATTAGCGTTGGCCGCTGTTAAATCGGGTTTGGCATAGCGGGTGACGATCATGCCGACCTCGCCATAGCTGCGGGAACTCGGACACGAGGGAGCGGCGGCGGGACTGGATCCTCCAGCTTGATTTCGCAGCGCTCTCGCAGACCCCATCGCTCTGTCATCAGAGCAAGCCATTGCTGGGGAGGTTCGAGGGCGCAGCGAAGGCCGTTGGGATATTCCGCGTAGCCCACCACCGAGCCATTCGCGAGGGTCCGACCTGGGTTGCCTGATGTGTGATAATGCCCGGTCAGAATGACATCGTACTGGCGAGACGCGCGGGCGCCCTGCAGCTCCACAAGCTTCGTCCCGCGAACGATCGGAAGCATGGGACCGGCAAAACCCATGCCGCCCTTGGTTCCGATTGCATCGCCATGGGATTGGAAGACCGTCCAGGCGAAGATCGGATAGACCGCATCACGTCCGGTCGCGAGATGCACGGTCACACGGCCATCCCCCTCGAAATGACGACGGAGGCATTCGCCGATCATCATGTCATAGGAAAGCTTCGTGACCTGCTTGGCTTCCGGCTTGTGCGTGGTCCGGCCATGGTTGCCCGGCGTCACCGCGACGAACACGCTGCCAAATTCATCTGCGAGTCTGACGAGGCCGGCCGCGAGCAAATCACTCGCCATCCAGACTTGCTCTTGGCTCGTCAGGGCGTTCGTCCGGCGAAGCTCGTCGTGGATATCGCCTGAGATCAGATCGCCATTGAGCGCAACGACCACGCCCGCCATCTGGCAGTCAGATGACCACCTCGGCAGGATCTCTATCGCGGCATCGAACAGTCTCTGAAGCCGTCGCTTGGCGATCCCGATGTCATACGCGTTGAGCCCAAGGATCTCGTCAGGATCAACCACCTCGCCAAGGTGGAGGTCTGAGATGTGGATAAGACCGGCCGCCCTCCCCGTCTTTTCACGAGATGGGGCTAGCCACCCCACCGGCTCTACGGGGCGCCCCGCAATGCCGCCCATCTCGGCAACGAGCCTTTCGGCTTTGGCCAGATCCTTGGATGTCTCATTCCATCGCTTGCGCCAGAAGGCAGCGTCATGCACTTCACGTCTGACCACTTCAGGCGGTTTGTCGGTCATATCTGGATTGTTGCTGACGAGGTCTCGCGCCCGTCGAATGCGATTGGCGAGCGTCCCTCTCGGGAGCCCCAGCGATCGGGCTGCTTCAACCATGTTGTTGCCGTGAGCAGCGTAGGCCGCGAGGGCTTCCTTCATTTGTGCAGTGGATAGGCCTGGGTTCATGTCGGGTTGCCTTCCACAGCCCCCTTCAGCGCGGGCACGGCAGAAAGCGGGACGGCGCTGTATGCACAGGCCTGGATGCCTTCAATCCAGAGGACCGCTGCTGCGTCAGATCCGACGATCAGGATGGCCTGCGTCACGTTCAAGTCGATGCGTGGGACAGACCTCTCCATGACATAGGTGAGAGCCTTCCTCGCCAATTCGCCATGCCAGACCGTGATCTTGGCGCCCTGCTGTTCGGCCTGAGCCGCGACCTCAACGGCAAAATCAGTTGACATGCAATGGGGGGAAACTTGTGAGAAGGCAGGTGTCGATAAGGCGAGCGCCATCAGCGCCGCTGCAATCCAGCGGGACATGAGATGTCCTTTATGTGGGAGGGAAGTCTTTGATTTTGTTCCGATGTCGGTATTCCGACGACGGACTTCGGCCTACCGGGGGAGCCCGGAAATGAACGGCCAGATCTTGCCGATCAGCCAGAGAATCGCGGTCGTGATGGAGCCCGCCAATCCGCCGATAACAATGAGGACTCGCCAGCCGCCTTTGGCCTGGGTGAGGATGTCCTTGATCTCTGTCACGTCCTTGCGGACAGAAGCGACGGATGCCTTCAGATCAGCAACATCGTCCTTCACATTGGAAACGCGCTCTTCCAAAGCGGATAGCCTTTCGCCTTGTGTGCGGGCGGTGCTCATGGCTTCGCCCTCAAGGCGCTGTCGCGCTGCTGGTAGAAGTCACGCAATGCGGCATGCCGATCGCCGCATTCAATCAGGGATACCCGGTCACGGCTCCAATATCGCTCGACGTCCCGTTGCTTCATTGGGCCGTTCGGGAGCAGGACCGGATTCGGGCAATCCATTTCAAAGCTCCCCGGTGGGGGATATAGGCTTGGGGGAGAGGCGACGAACTTTGTTGAGGCGCTGCACGCCATCAGAGGACAAAGCAGGCTCGTCGCGGCGAGGATCTTGATCAGCCTCATTGGCGTTCTCGTCGAGGAGGGATTGAAGGCGGGTGTTTTCTTTGGCGAGCCATTCCTCGCGCTTCCGGGCGGCGTCGCGGGCGTCGGCGTTGGCTTTATCCTGCCTGCCACGCTCGACGAGACGGGCTGCCTCTGCGGCGTTCGACGCCTCCGCTTTCCCGGTCACGTATCCGTCGTGGTATTTCCAGGCGCCATAGCCCCAGAGGCTACCGAAGGCGATGACCGCTACGGCGAAATAGATCGCGAAAGGCGGAATGCCGAGGGCGCTGGCGATGCCATTCACAGGTCTGTCCCCTGCAAGCACCACTGCCGTTCGCGCTCACGCCGCTTCGTCAAGCCTGGGAAGACAATCCCGGCCGCCTTATTCCATTTGAGGAGGGCATCACAGCCGGCCTTTGGGTTTCCGGCATTGATATTCCTCACCACCGAGGAATTGCAGGCAGCTCCGACGCCAACGTTGTAGGCGAAGGAGACGAGCGCCACATATCGCGTATCGGGCAACGGCACCTTCACGCATTTCTCGATACCGTTGGCGTAGCTATCGAGGCTACTCCGAAGCATCGCCTTGCACTGCTCAACGGTGTATCGGTCGCCCGGCTTCACGCCAGCCGTCTCGCCATAGCAGACAGTCCATGGCGGGCCTTTCGTCGCCGGATCCGGGTAAGCATTCAGGCGCAAGCCCTCAAAGCCGCCGATCAGCGCTACCGCAGCAGCGCCCACGGCAGCCTTCTTTTTCAGTCTGTTCATTCATCTGCTCCGGAAACGCTCTGCTGAGCAATCAAGCGCGCAACAAAGGCCCCGCCGGTCGCCACAAAGGCGAGCAACGCAAAGGCACCGCGCGGAATTGGAAGGACGCCATCGAGGAACGGAACCGCCGCCTCAAGGCCAGAGAGAAAGAACGCGATCGTCAGCAGTCGGACAGACCAAGCGTACCGGAGCACTCGTCTCCAGTTCGGGACGAGCCTCACCGCTTTTCGCCTTCGACAACATGCTTGGCGCCCTTGGCGACACCAGCCCAATCGGTTTTGTCGCGAGACGCGCAAGCGCTCACGGCCGCAGCGACGAGCGCCACGATCAGCAGAAGTTTCATGGATGTCTCCGAAGTGTCGCCCAAGTTGGAACTACACGGCGCCTTGTGCGTTTTTGGGACGCTGCGATCCTCAGACTGGAGGCAGAGGCGTGGCTACAGCCCAGCGCACGCCTGTGCGTAGACCCTGAGACGCAGTACCCCGGTGCCGTTTTTGGGCCGGGGTTCTTTTTTCCGATCAGTCCACGACCGGCGCGAAGATCGTCTCCGCTTCTAGGAGCGCATAGGGCAGATCGAGCAGATAGGTGATCATGCCCGGCACATAGGCCTGATAATCGGCGTCATCCACGATACGCTTGGGCGCCGCGAACTTGCCGACGAGGGTGACGGCCTCTCCCGCATCGACACCGGTCGCATCGGGGTTGATGTTGATACCAATGCCGGGGCTGGAATTGTCGATCGCGCGCGGATTGATCGAGGCATCCGGGCTGTTCATTGCAATCAGGTCGTCACGCTGATCGGCGGTGATGACGAAGAAATTCTGGACGGCCATCAGGCGGCTCCTACGGCTTGCATGTATGTGTTGATGGCGGAATGGAAGGCGGCTTCCTTGTCGATGAGCGAAGCGCCGGCACTGGCGAAGCTAATTTGACGCGTGCCGAACGAACCTGGACTTCTGCCGCAGATCCTGAACTCTCCCGAGGGCCTGCCGCTTGCCGCGGCGGTTCCACTCGCGATCTGCACGCCGTTCTTCCAGATCCGCTCGTCACCGGAGGCACGGCGCTGAACGCCCGACAGACCTACCGAAGAGGCAACAGCGCCGGAGAGAGTTGTCCCGACGCGGTTGGATATGCCTTCAATGCTGCCGGAGCCATTCCGCGCTACCAGTGCCGTCACGAAGGCGGTGCCAGCTCCTATATCGGGGTTTGCATCGCTCGAATTGGTCGTCGTCCACATCCAGATCGAAGCGTCATTGACGGTCCAGTTGGCGCCGTTTGTCGCCGGCAAGAACCCACTACCAAGGTAGCTGGTTGCCCCGTCGCCCTGCCAGCCCCTGTCGACGGTGAAGACCGGAGCGTTCTGTGGCGTCAGCATGTACTGGGACGGGTCTTTCCAGTTCAGTCGTGATGCCTGGGTGTGGTGCGCCGCCGTCGCATAAAGAATATCCTTCAGTGACCAAGCACCTGTATCCTTGAGATTGACGATCGTGTCGCTGATGAGCTTTTTGCGTGTGGCGTCCGGCTGCACGCTCATCGCGGCGAACAGGGCAAGAGCGTCCGCGTCATAACTGGGGGCTCTCGGTCGCCGCATCGCCATTGAAGAGAGACTGAGCGAGAGATCGAGGCGCATCAGTCGATGGCCGCCAAGCTGGTAGCGGTCGTCCCCGTCGAGTAGACGCGACGGACCTTCCACGGGATGATGGCGCCCGCCGCGAATGGGAGGGTCAGGGGCGCGGAATCAGCATTCTTCGCCGGCAGAAACCGGACATCCCCCGCGACGCCCACATAGACAGAGCGTGGATAAGGTACGATGTCGTTGTTGTCGTTCGGCGTGATGGCGCGACCGATTTCGCCCAAGGCGAGCGACGGCGTTGCGTCTTTGCCAGTCTCATATGGCATGGGCTAGGTCCTTTATGCTGCGAGGATGAGAAAGCCCCAAAGGGCACCCGTGGCGACTTCGGCGACGGGGATGGGATAGGTCGGGACGAGCCGCCAGGCGGCTTCGTAGATCGCGACGACGGCCGCAGCGAAGGCGACCGAGAGCGCCAAGGGCCAGAGGAAATTGGCACCCCAGAACAGGAGGATTATGCCCGGCAACACCATGAGGTGCCGCAAGAACAGTGCGACGTGATCGGAGCCGAACGACGCCGCGCCGATGGCAAGCTCGATGATCGTGGGCTCGATGCCGTCGCGGTTGTAGCCATCGGGATGGCGGTGAAGATCGAACCAACGGCCCCAAGCCCAGAGAGCCCAGAAGAGATAAGCGCCGGTCGCGGCAAGCGCGGTGAAGACAGGCGCACCGAAGGCCCATGCCGACAGGCCAACGGCAGGTGCGACATACCAGAGCGCCCGGCCAGGAAGCCAAGACGGCATCCAACGATCATCACCACGCGCACGGTTGAGCGCGGCGCAGAGCACCACGAGGAAAATGTTCATGTGGGAGGTCCAATAAAAAAGGCCCCCGAAGGGGCCTTGAGCATTTAGTGAGGTGTGAGAGCCAGGGGTTCTACTGAGACTGCGGCGCCCTTCCAGTCCCCGCATTCAAGTGCCCAACGCGCGAGTATTTCGGCTCGCACCCAGTGCTTTTCGAGATGCGTTCTCGCCTTCAGTTCGTCCGCGATGCGGCCCATGATAAATGTCACTCGGTCAAGCTCGGCTTCCATAAGCACAGACGCCTTGTTGTCAGGGCCGAGGCATTCGCTGACGCCGAGGGCGACCTCTCGCATAGTTGCTAAGCCGCGAAACAAGGTGGCCAGTTCGCCGACGCCCTCGTTCGTGAGGTCAGGTTTGGCGATCGGCTCTACAGGGGCGCCCCAACGATACAGGCTCGTCATTGACTGTCCTCCTCCAGAAAGGAGGTTGCGGCAATGGCGCGGTCAACCGCATCCCCAACTGCATCCGCGATAAGCCGGCCGACTTCGGTATCGCTAAAGCCCGCCACAGGTTCAAAATTTCCCCCTGCCCGCACGATGACGTGGAGAGTTCCAGCCTCTTCGTCGCGCGCCAAGTCAACTATGAAGTCAGCATCATGATAGTCCGTGAACGTCTTCACGTGGGAAAGATGAACAACTTGATCCGGCTTAGGCGCGGGACGCAACTCGATAAGATTGCTCATTGTACTCCCCCCTGTGGATAGATCATGGAGAGTTGCTGACCGGGCTTGCAGAACGCTTGCGTGCAGCGCGCCTCGAAATCTTTGTAATCCACCGACGACTTCGCAATCGTCGTCACCGCGTCGATCTGCTTTTCCAGAAGACGCAGGCCAGCGTCATCCGTTAGCCACTGGTGGAACTTCGCCGACTTCTTCCGGGCGCGGATCTCTTCCACAATTTCCTTCGGCATAACCGCTTTGTAGACCCAGTTCAGCGTCATCTGCCCGATGATGCTAGGCAATGGGCGGTGGCGGTTGCCGTACGGGAACCCAAAGATCTTGCACATGGCCTGATAATAGGTCGGATGGAAGCGACGGTCCCAGTCCCTCGCCTCTTCGCGAATGAGCGTCGAGATGAGATCTTGAAGAGCGTTCGGTTCGCGGGCGTACTGATAGCCGGTGGCTTCATCGATAAGGGCCACCAGGCCGACGCCAATCAGAGCCGAACCGAGATGGACGCACCGCTGGCCAATATGGTCCTGCTGCTTCGTCAGCTTCCCCTGCCCGTGAGCAACAATGCCGGCTTTGATGATTGACCGGAGAACTTCGTTATCGACCCAGTTGGCCGTGCCCCCGTGGGGCATGTCCACCTCAAAACCGGCCACCCCGATTTCGTCAATGTTTTCAGAGTGGTTAAGGCCGATTTTGGCGCAAAAACGCTCAAACCGGCCACTCCGCGTTTTCTCTGTAAATCCTAGGGTTTTGACCATCTGGCGCTGGATGAAGCCGCGCCGGCCGTCTTCCAACACCGCGCACTCGAAGGTCAGTTCGGGCCCAAGCTTCACAGTGCCGTAGTGGGTGGCCTTGAGCCGACCCTTGTCTTTCGGGCCCTTCTGGCTCACATTCTTACCTGTCATCACGGCACTCCATTTGCCGGGTTGGCGATATCGCTGCCGGCCAAGGCAGCGGTGTCATAAGCAGCGGCGGGGGACTTGGTGACCAGCCCGCTCCCCGTCGCTGCTACCGAGGCCGAAGATTTCATCCGGTCTCGAAGGATTGCCACGATCACATAATTCATAGATCGATCGATCTGGTCTGCGCTGCGCTCAACCCACGCCCTGATATCGCTCGGCATCCGAAGCCCGAATGGCGCGATGTAGCTAATCTTTTCCGACATTAGGCGGCCTCCGCCGTCTTGATGACCGAGTAGTCAAGAAGGTTCAGCTGACGCGGGTCATGCAGCATGGCCGGGACGACCGGCAGGCCGAGCCGGAACCAGAGTTGCGCCGCAGCCTGAGTGCCGAAGACCTGCCGGCTCTCGTTGATCATGCGGAGCTTGACGCTCTCGTTCTCGTGGGGCTCGTCCTCAATCAGCGGCGCCTCTTTCGTCATCTTGCCGTAGAAACGGTCGAAGAGGACGGAATAGCATTCCCGCTTATAGGTCAGGATAACTTCCCTAACCTCATGGTCCTTTACCCGGCTTTCGTCGATGCCAAACAGCCAGCCGTTCAGAAGTTGCATCTTCAAGCAGGTGGTTTCCTGCGCCCCTCCGATGGAAGGCATCTTCGTGGTGAAGATCCCTTCGGACAGAATGGGGTCTCGCATGAGCCGGTTGTGCTGGCTCCCCCAGGACAGCCCCATGCGATCAACAATAGGCTTGAGCGCGATAAAAACCCCGTCGTCGCGTTCGACAGCGAAAAGCGTGTCATTCCGGAAATCTACAGTGATGACCTTGCCCATAGGAGGCTCCGTATTGATTTGATACGGAGGTAGATTGGTAACATTCCGTTACGTAGTCAAGGGGCAGTTTTGCTTACTCCGTATTTTTTTGGTATCGAGCCCTCATGGCTAGACCGAAGTACCCGAGCGACGAAGTCGACAAGACCATGGTCCGGTTCCCGCCGGGCCTCATGGATCGCATCAAAACGGCTGCGGCGGAAAACCATCGCTCAATGAACGCGGAGATCATCGCCCGCCTCGAATCAACCTTCTATGCCGAGCGGAATACAAAGGTGATCGATTTTGGCGGGCCGGACGTTATCAGTGTGGAAGACCTGATCGAGTGGCTTAAAGAGCGCAAGGCCACCAAGCCCTAGACTCTTTGCCTCTCCTTGATAGGCTCCTCTCACCGGGGGGGGGCGCCCATGAGTCTGGTCCATAACGAACGTACAAAGCTCACTGCCACTTATGCGAATGGCATCGCTATCGCGGTCCTCGCCATCGGTTATATCGGGCCCGTGGTGAGCGTCATCTCCTCCGGAAGAACGCCCTCCATCACTGACGCTGTAATCGCAAACGCTTGTAACGCCTTTAGTTTCGCATTACATTTAGGGGCCCGTTGGTGGCTGGGAAGGCTCAGATGACGACTGCCTTGTGGATCACCCTCGCCTTTATAATCTGGACCCCCCTGAGCGTCATGGTCGCGCTTTATCTCACCCGGGACTGGTTCATGGACGAGCCTCAAAGGCCCGCACCGAAGAAGTAAGGTTGCGCGCATGGCGGACAGCGCAGAGTACGAGCAAGCCCTCGTCGAGGTAGAGCGCTATTTCCTGAACGAACCCATGCCCGGCACCGCTGATGCAGAAAGGTTCACCGCACTTGTGAACCTCATCGAAGCCTACGAAAATCAGCATTGGCCTATCGAGGCTGCCAAACCCTAGACTCTCTCCCGCTCCCTGCTAGGCTGTAGCTTTAAATGCTATGGGAGGGGGATATGGCGTATTTCGTCGTTAGCTACGATCTTCAAGACGAGAAGGACTACCCAGAACTCTGGGAAGAGATGGATAGGTTGAAGGCCGTTAAGTGCCTCTTGTCTATGTACCTTGTCGAACTAAACTCGACCGCCAAAGATGTGAGAGAACATTTAAGCTCTTACATAGATCAGGACGACCGGTTAATGGTGATCGAGTTTTCCAAAAAGCCATCATATCAAAAGGCCCTAGCGGGCACGAACAACTGGGTCAATCCTCGGTTTAACTAGATCATCCGGGTCGTCGTCGGACTCGCCCATAGCCCCGAGCGGGCCTATATCGTCTCGTGGCACTCCTTTGATAAGCATTTCATGGAGCGCCGCAGCATCACGCAGCACCTTTAGCGCGGCTACGCGTACTGTTGGGAGCGATAGCGCGATCTTCATAGCAGCCGCGCGGTTGCCAGAGCCAGCCCCCCAGAGGTCAGACGCGTCCTCACAGAGATATTTGCGCCTATACTCCTCAGCCACCTTGTTTTGTAGGCTGTAGTCTGGGGCTGGGGCCGGGAACACGGGTTGCTGTCCTAGGCCGCACTGGAAGGAGGATCCTCCTTGCTGCATCATGTGAACTCCTATCAATTGTGGTATGTTCGCCACCCATGAAGACACGTCTCGCTTGGATGGCTAATGGGTAGGACTCTGCCGCACCCGTTCAAGCGGGACGGTCATGCCGGGAGCGGAAGAGAGAGGGGAAATTCAATAGATTCCCCTTGTCGAGCATCCGGCGCCAAAGTGGCGAGCGATCTTGTCTTACCATTGCTCCTATGCATTCGCCTCTCGCGATTGACTCAAGGCGTGAGTTCGCATCTTCTTCAGACGTGGCAGGGAAAGCGACCAAATAGGTCCTGCCGTTATGGCGGTAGCGAACGCCGTAAAGGGAATGGGGGGAGTTATCCATGTCTGTTCGTCCTTCCGATCTGACATACCCGTGTTACTACATGTACAAAGACACTCGCGGGGAGTGGCGGTGGGTCTACTACGCCAAGAATGGCGAGGAGATCGCCGTTAGCAGCGAGGGCTACATTAAGAAGAGCGGCTGCGCCGAAAGCATCGGGATCATGCAGATATCTGGCGACGATACAGTTTTCGAACAGTCGCCTAGGCGCGTATAGTTCGCCACCAGCTTGAGTGGGGGGGGAACTATGCGACGTTGGGGTGTTATTGGGGCCGCCGTGGCGATGGCGACCGCCGCTTGCCAGCAGATCCAGCATTCTTCGGATATTGCACAGCCGATCGGACAGTCAGTTACGGCCGGCGTTGGAGACGTTATCTTCCGCGCCGATGAGAAAAAGAGCATGCCGAACGCGTTCGGGCGCGCCGACCTTTTCGGGCGCACGACAACAACAGGCATGACAGCCGTCCAGTATGGCGGCCTGCGAAATGGAAACGCGCTGCTCGTTCGAAGCGGCGTCGATATCCAGTCCAATCAGACCACTATGAATAGCACTCCGATCTACGTTCCGACCCAGCAAACGACCTCTGTATCGGGATGGGTGGGGACAACGCCAGTTATGGGCACGGCTTCATCATCCGGGGGGTATCTCGCTCCCCCTATCGGTGCGCAGGGCTATTCCGCAGCGCGAGCGACGATCCCGATCGAGGTGGACTGGCGAAAGAATCCAGCCGTTCCCATGTCAGGACGGACGCTCTATATCGAGAACGCGACACCGACTTCCATAACGTACAGCATCAGGTAGCTAGAAGCTAAAAATTGAGAACCGCCGTCCAAATCGTCGCCATTCTTGTCTACCTTGCCATTATGGCGGGAGCGACATTGGGGATGTTGTGGCTCCAGGGCCAGATGGGCCCGTGGAGCTATCTGCTTCTCAGTCTTGCCGGTGTCGGCGGGATTATTTTCATCGCGCACCTAATAGACCGCCGACGCGACGCACGCGATCGCGCATTTGGTCTTCGGGGAGGCCAAGAAGACCAAGACCCGCCACGCGGCCGATAGCATCAGCAGACCGACCACGCGCGGCTTCTCGCGCCGGAGCGTTAGCCAATGACCGGAGGATCTTGTCCCGCGCTTCACCGGTCGATACGAGAATTCTGGCCATTTCCGCGCGCCTCGCTTCAGCCAGCGAGTCCGCCGCCCTACCGCCGACAGTTCGCCATGCCTTCTGTGCCGCGTTAGCAGCTAAGCCCGTCATCGTGGACGCAGGGTTGACCTCAGGGGCTTCGACGCGCCCGAAGAATTCTGCCGCGGCCTGCCGGGGGGCCGTCTGCGACCCACCAAAGGCGAGTTGGTTCGACGCAGCGTATGTCGCCTCTTTGTCCGCTAGACGCAGGAGATCGTCTGTCGGGGCCTTGCCGAATAGGGCTTCGAGCTTGGTGCGGTTCCAATCCCCCTCCCCCTGGATCGCTTTCTTGAGCCCTATGCGGTCATTCGCGGTCGTGCCGACTAGACGGTCGATCTCAGCTCGGGTGCCCTGCTGAAGCCTGAAGGCCTCGCCAGATGGGCCAACGAACGCCCCCTGGGGCTGCACGCCCTGGTTCATCATGTCGTTAAGTTCGGACGGGCGGATAGCGGTCTTCCCGCCATCGAGAACACGGCCACCAGCCTGCAACCCTTCGGACTGGCGGGCTAGTTCAGCGTATCGCGCGTCAACATCCTTGATGCCCGGGATCGAACGCGCAATCTCGTCATCGACGCTCTTGCGGGCGGTGGCGAGCAAGCGCTGTG
The DNA here is from genome assembly GCA_930633525.1 of Hyphomicrobiales bacterium. Classification (NCBI taxonomy): domain Bacteria; kingdom Pseudomonadati; phylum Pseudomonadota; class Alphaproteobacteria; order Hyphomicrobiales; species Hyphomicrobiales bacterium. The sequence continues at coordinate 1,329,235 of CAKNFP010000001.1, read as the reverse complement.
CGTTCGTGTCCGTTTCTTTGGCGAGCATCCCGTCAATGGCTTGGCGGGTGTTCAGTAGCGCTTGCGGGGACGGATCAAGTTGATCTGTGCCGTGAATGTTCAGCATGTCACGCACGCGTTGCACCGCCGCCCGCCCGGCCCCGCGCTGATCGACAATCGCCGCGTCCAGGTTGTCAGCCAGGCCGCGCGTATCGACCGCACGAGCGCCCGCAAGAGCCTGCTGATAGTCGGGGCCGAGTGACCGCCGAGAAGCCTGCATGACAGCTTCCAGTTGTGACGGCACCGGGGCCGGGCCCAGCGCCGCGTTGATGCCTTGCTGGATTCGCTGGTTAGCGCCCTGCTCCCGCGCACCGAGTGCATCCGAGAAGATTGTTCGAGCCACGCCCGGTTGCTGCGCACCGCCTGCAGCAAAGCCGCGCAAGGACGCTCCAGTGTCGAGGAGCATCGCGTCCGGTCCAAGCTCGCGCGCACGAGCTAGCGCTCCTTCGTCCGCCACATTTGTCAGTTGTCGGCTAACCGCGCGGCTTACGCCGGGGACCGAGCCACCGTCGAGTGCATCCATCACACCACGCGCCGCTGCACCAACGCCGGCGGCTGCGACCGGGGCAAGCCCCCCAATGAGGGCGCCGACACCCGCGCTATACGCCCCGCTCTCTGCGCGGTTCTGGACGCCGCCCTCGCCGCGCGTGAACCCGTCAACTGCGCCGGTTCCACCCCCGATGGCGCTACTCACCGCCGCACGCTGCGCCAGACTGCCAGATCCTCCAAGGACCGGTACACCCGCCTTTAGAGCCGCGCCGCCGCTGGCGATGCCACCGGCAAGCTGCATGGCGGTCGATGCATAAGGATGCGCCTTGTCATACGCCGCGTCATCGCCACGCTGCCGGGCAAGCTCGTTCTGGTAACGCTCTGAGAAGTTGTTCCCCGGGATGCGTTGCCAGCCGAAGAAGTCCGACACAGCTTGAGGCACGACGGGATCGAGTGCGGCATTCGTCGCCGCGTTCATCTCATCAAGAGCGCCGCCAATGATGGGGACGCCACGAGCAAAAGCCCTCGCCTCCTCGCGCGTGTTGGCTTGAACAACAGGGATGTTGTCGAAGCGATCGAATGGATTGGAGGAAGTGTCGAACTGGTCGAAAGGGTTCGCCATTACCGTCCTCCAAGGATCCTATCCGACGATCCGGCCCCATACTTCCTATCAAAGTCATCTTTCATCTGCGGGTTGGCGCGTAAATATTCGATGGCCGCTGGAGGAGGCGCCACGGAGGGCCCAACCTGCTTAGGCGCCTCGGCATCCCCCGTCTTCTTACGCTCGTACGGCGCGGCGCGGCCGAAGTCTGGTATAACGTCACCCGGGTTCATCCCGCGCCGCCCAGCAATGCCGCGATACATCTGCGTGTCTTGGCTGAAGATGTCTTCATAGCTCTGCATGCGGCTGTGCGCTTCCTGCATGATTGCCGCACGGGTTTCAGGGAGCAACGCTTGTCCGCCATTTAGAGAATTGATGGAGCCAAGCAGCCAATCCGGGAGAGACGCCGTGTTCTTGACCATGACCATTTCGCCCTCTCGGACGACCGAGCCGGGATCCATGATCTTGCCGAGGCCGTAGACGAGGTTGAGGTCAGAGGCCCGGCTGTTCCTGTCGGCGGTTTCTGACATCGATTTGTAGATGGGGGCCGCCTGCGAGAGGTTCTTATAAGACGGCAGGCCTTGTATTTCCTTGCGTAGACCCGACACTTCATCGGTTCCAGCGGGCGCTGTTCGATCAAACAGGTTTTTCGTCTGCTGCTCTTTCCAAAGCTTGGGGTTCACGCCGGCAGGGGCAGCTGGAATATCGCCCGCCTGTTGCGTGACTGGCGCAGCGCCAAGGGCCTCTGGTGAGATGTACCGGCCCTGAGCCTGGTCAAAGCCGCCCATAAGCTGGCCATCTTGCCACTGCGGGGCGATTGGTGACTGACCAGGAATCCCGGGCCCAACGGGAGCACCCGTCATCCTGTCGATGACACGACGCCCCTTGAACGCATCCTCGACAACATCGCGTTGCCCGAGGACATCCTGTAATTTCCCGGCCGCATTGAGATAGCGGATCTGTTCGATCGGAAGACCTGTCTGCTGCGAGATCTGAGGAAGGCTCGCCTCGATCTGCTGGCGTTGCTGCTGCTGGAGGGACATCTGGCGAAGCTTGGCGATCTCCCCCAGCTTGCCCTCGATACCTCCGCTTTGCAGGCCCTGCGCCATAAGGGCGCCCTGCTGGCTTTGCGGCGCAAAGGAGCTGGCAATCATTGCGGCCGCACGCTGCCAGCTGTCCTGCTTCTGAAGCTGAGACACGACAGAAGGGTCCACGCCATAGGCTTGAGCGAGTTGCTGAGTTTGTTCGGGGCTTCCACCGGCCATTATGGGCTCCGTTAGCCTAAGAGGGACAAAGGATCGCGGCCACGACGGCGCGGGGCGAGAAGGCTGAAAGCTTCATTGCGGCGCTGCGCCGACATGGCCTGAACGCCCTCGGTTTTCGGAGTGTGCGCGGGCATGGGTGCCGGGGTAGGAAGCTGGGGCAAGCTGGCTTTACTATCGCCCCCACCGCCACCGCCGAGTGCGCTGGCAATGGCGCTAAGCCCTCCAAGCGCGCCACCCAGCCCACCGCCGCCACCTGTAGGGGTGAGCCCCTTCATATCGAACAGCGGCGCATCGGGACGAGCGAACGACGGAAGGCTTGAGTTCTGCCCCTGGTTGATCGTCATGGGCGTGTCTTGGGCCTGTGGACCATTCAGCCCGAAACCCCCGGCCAGCAGGCCGCCACCGCCGCCTGTCATGCCCGCCGTCGGCTGCTGTGGCCCCTGAATTTTATCCTGATAGAATGCCCCCTGCTCTTTTGGAGCGAGGAGACCGCCAAAGTTGTTGGTGGCGGATGAGACCTTGTCGCCGATCTCGCGTGCGCCATCGGCGAATTTGCCGGTCCATTTATCCGCGAACTGCCTCGCGCTCCAATTCGACTGCCCGCCGTTCTGCGTTACGGCAGCCTGCCCCACCAGAGATGACGCTGCCGCATCAGGATTGGTCAAAAGCTTCGAGGCGCCGCCTGCCCCTTGCTGATGCGCTAGATAAAGCTCTCCAGACGATGGCTCTCGCCCCAGCACATTCGAGAGGTGACGCTTGTTGTCGAGCGTGAGGCGCGCTGCTGCGTCCGCGCTAGCCGCAGCGTCGTACGGATCTGATAACCCGTATTGCCGCGCGGTGGAGGGCATGAACTGGTAGAGGCCCGCCGCGCCAGACGGGTTTCGAGCATTTGGATTGTACCCGCTTTCGATCTGGGCCATCCGCTGCATGTAGTCCACAGGGATGCCATAACGCGCGGCGCTCTGTCGGATGATGTCGCGAATGTCTGCCATCACGCCGCCTTCTTGTAATCAACAACGCGCTTGCCCTTCTTGCCGGGAAGTCGCTTGACAGCATCAGGACGCTTCTTCTCGACTTCGGACGCCAGGAGGCCGACCGACTTCGGGTAGCTCTTGGGATCGCCCTTGTACCGATAGGCGTATATGCCGAGCCCGCCCTTGGCCTCTCCGACTTTCTGGATGTCAGTCTTCATGTCGTCGTCAGAAAGGAAGGATCCTGCGAGCTGTGCCCCACCCATAATCAGACCGGCTGGGTTGATACCCTGCGAGGTTTTTTGCGAGCTATTGCCGTAGCTCGTCTGAGTGGTGTTGTACGGCGTCAATCCAAGGGAGGACTGAAGGACGCCAAGGCGTTCAAGGTCATAATTCTGTGCCTGCATATACTGCGCATAGGCATCGTCCAGATAGCGCTGGTTCTGATCCTGTTGCAGCGCCCCTTGGTTCATCATCATGCCGTAGTCGGTCAGGAAGGCGTTTTGGCCTGCCCCTGCGACCTGGGCCCCGCCGAGAGCAGACTGGATCTTCTGCTGATTGGCATTCAGCCCAGCGTTCTGATTCGCCAATGCGGCCTGCATGTAGGCGCCCTGATTGGCCATGCCGGCCTGGAGGCCATACTGGGCATTCTGGAGCCCCGCGCTCTGATTGGCGAGGGCTGCTTGCAGAGCTGCGTTCTGGTTCATGCCTTGGGCCTGGAGGCCATAGTAGGCGTTCTGTAGCCCGGCGTTCTGGTTCGCCAACCCGGCCTGGAGCGAAGAACTCTGGTTGGACTGGGCAGCCTGGAGTGCCGCATTCTGGTTCGCGATACCAGCCTGTAGCCCATATTGCGACGCCTGAAGGCCGGCCCCCTGGTTAGCCATGGCGGCTTGGAGTGCCGCGTTCTGGTTCATGCCCTGCGCCTGCAAGCCGAGGCCCGCATTCTGGAGCCCGGCTTGCTGGTTCGCCTGCGAAGCCGCAAGAGCATTCGAGGCGTTCGCCATGCCGGCCTGAAGTCCGTACTGCGAAGCCTGAAGGCCCGCTGCCTGATTGGCTTGAGCCGCCTGCAATGCCCGGTTCTGGTCGCCTTGGATCAGTCCTGCCGCGTTGTTGTAAGCATCTGCCCGGAGCTGCGCCGATAGATCGCCTGACGCCCTCGCTGTCTCTGCTGCCTGCACACCCTCAAGGATCGCCTGCCGAGAGCCGCCATAGGACTTAGCCGCCGCTGCTGCGTCTCCGATCTGATTGGTGGCGATCTGGCGAGACCGCTCCAGATTGTCGATCGCACGGTTCTCGACGTTCTGGATATACGGGTTCATATAGTCGTTGATATTGGCGTCGGTGAACTTCTGCGCCGCGATCTGGTCAGGAGTGTAGTTGTAGGCGACACGCTCGGCTGAGATATCCGCAGGGTTGTAGTTATAGCTTACCTGCTGCGCACGCACCTGGTCGGGCGTGTAGTTATAGCCTACCTGCTGTGCGGAAATCTGCTGAGCCGAGACGTTCTGCGGGCTGTAATTATAGTTGACCTGCTGCGCGGCAACGTCCTGGGGAGTGTAATTATAGTTCAGGTATGGCGACTGTACCTGCTGGGGCTGATACGTACCGGCCTGATAGAGCCCCTGCAACGCTGTATCATATACAGGCTGATAAGCGCCCGTGTTGGCGCGCAAATAGTCCTGAGCCGCGTTCTGATCCGGCGTAAAGCCCGCCACACGCTGACCTTCATACGGCGTGTATGGCTTATTCGCGATATCCTGCGCCATCTGATAGTTCGACTGGCCGGCATCAGAGACCCACTGCGGCAGTTGGTTCTGCGTAACCTGATACGTCGAGCCAGAGGACTTAGATCCACCACCGCTCATGCTAGATCCTTTGCGAATATACGTTGAGACGGCTTCCAGCCGAGAGATTTGGCCGTTGCCTCCCAACCGGGGCGGCCATAGGCGCGAACGAAATCGGCCCCGACAGCGCGCCCGAAAGCCTCCACCTGATCGCGGAGGGCGGGCACGTCTTCGAGACGACCGACCAAAAAGAGGACTTCGAGAACTCGTTTCCGAGGGAACTCGGCTACCTGGGTGACGGCCCAGCTGTCGCCGGACACGAAGGACTGCATCGAGCCTGACTTGATGGCGTCGAGAATGTCCTGAAGCTCATGCGTGCCACCGCCGATACGGAGAAGCTTTTCAACCTTCCGGGCCCAGTCAGCAGCAATGTCCGACATCAGCGCTCTTTGATCGTGCCTGTGTTCTGCGCCACGACAAGATCGCCGCTGTTATCGACAGTGACGTTCCATGACTTGCCGTCAGGGGAGAGGAGAATGATGCGCGGCGCCGCCTCCTCGGTCGAAACCGCGAAAGTCAGGCGCTGCTTGAGGTAGGAGAGGAAACCCGCGAAAAATGAGCGATCGTACTTTTCGCTCGGAGTCTGGAAATTCAGGATCATCGACGTCCTGCCTGTGAGATTTCCGCGCGCGTCAGGCCAGCTGTCCAAGGCCCGTCCATATTCGCGGACAGGCGGAAACGAACGTCGCGGCCCTTGGCGCGTGTTGAGACATAGCCATTCGGCTGTGACAGATAGGGACCGAATGCCCTTTCAGACCCCTCATTGGCTTGGCGGGAATAGATCGTCAGAGTTGTTGATCCCGCACCCTGTTCGTTGGCTAAGAGAACGCGGGTCACCAGTGCGTCCCGCGCCGTCTGATCGAGCCCCAAAACGGAGGTTTCCGCCCACACACTTCCAATCCGCGACAGCGTGCCATCCAACCAGCCGTTCTCGTGCTCGTAGATATGGCCGTCGACGCCTGCCATATACGGATAGGGCTTCGGCCCGCCCGGGAACATTGCCGACCTCGGCAACTCTCCTTCCGTCCAGGTGTAGTCGTTCACATTGACCGCGACATAGCGGTTGCATTCCGTATTGCCGACCGAAGGATAAAACAGCCAGGCTTCTGGAAACACGCCATTGGCCTGCATGAACGCGCGATAGGGACCATAGGTCGGGTCGATATCGTTCAGGATATCCTGAGAGACCGGAGAAGGCAGGCCCGTCATACCGCCGTTCCAGATCTGGAAGCCGGTGCGCGACAGCCATGCGCAACGGCCGTCAACCGCTGTCAGGGTGTTCGGGCCGTATAGGGTCGTGTAGCCTTTGCGCTCCGCCTTGTAGATGTAAGGCGAGCCAAGGAAGCTGACGAGGAAGACCTCGGAATCCGACCAGACCAGCGTGCCCTCAACGACGCGCCGACCCGTCACAAGAGCCGATACGGTATCGATCGGCAGAAAGCCCGCTAGTTTCGTCGTGTCCGCGAAATTCCAGCTCTCCGCGTCCTCGCGATCAGACCATGCGATGTCACGCGGGTTCGAGCCATAGCCGATGAGCATCACATGACGCTCTGGCGTGACCACGACAGCCCGGTTGCCGATCGGAGCGCTCGGGACCGCCGCGAAGTCCACGGGCGGGCTCTCGGACGGCGACCAGCGCAACAGACGCCCATCCGCCGAGGACACCGCGAGAAGATCTTCGCCGAACGTGTCTATCGTCCAGATCGGAGCGCGAGCTAGCACCGGGCCGTTGTACGGAACAGACCGTTCGGTACCATAGTCCTCTTCGCCATAGTTGCCGGCCGAATAGCCGAAGCCCTGTGAAGTGATCGAGGAGAACGACACCAGGTCGCTTGGGGCATAATCGATAAAGCCGCCACCGGGGTTGATGAACATCTCGCCATCGGTGAAAGCGGCGATATGGGGCACGTCCGCGTTGTCTCGCCAGATATGCAGGGCGCGGACGGGCGAGCCAAACGGGGTGTTAGTAATGCGCTGCCACCCGCCGATCGCGCGCAGCCGCCCGTCCACCCACCTTACCAGATTGGCACGCCACCACCGCCCCGGAAGGTCAAGCGGAGACGCCCCGCGAGAAATCCCCGCAGGGATGTTGATAGGAGTTAGCGATTTCATGCGATGAGGGATGTCCTCAGAAATAGAAAAGCCGCCTCGGGGGGGCGGCTCAACCTGTGACGATTAGGCCTTTACGGGCATTTTGAGCGCCCGATGTGCCGGCCGGCATGCGACTGGTCCACGATCCAGAAGGAGTGGTTGCCGTACGCAATACGTTGACACCCAACGCGATCCACAGCCCGAGAAGTGGCGAGTATTTCACGCACCACATATTTGCCGACCCGCCAAACGGGCCTGCATCCGTCCAGGATCCGGGGCTTGATGGCGTTGCCGTATAGCCCATACGTCCGCCGCTTGCGACATAAACAGCCATAGAGCCCGTCATATCGATGAAGTTGATCTGAGTGCTGCCCGATGAAGTCCGATTCCAATTCGTTCCCGCGGCAGACCCCCCACTTTGGTACCAGAGGCTTCCAGAGCCGCCGCCGGCAAGCCACATATTACCCACGGGATCATACTTGACGCAGCCCACTCCGATTGAGGCCCCCGAAAATCGGCTGGTCAGCGTCCCACCCCTGCTGGTAGAAACCCGGAGGTACCCACTGTCTCCCACTACAGCATAGTTCCCGCCACCAAACCCTACTGCATTCAACGATGTTGCGACGCCTGATGACCATGATGTCCACGATCCACGCGGATTGCTCGTATAAGCGATACTCCCGCCAGAGCCGCAGATGACAAAGTTGCTTCCGTCATAGCAAACGCCAACTGGCTGGAACGACAGCGAGTACGTATCCCACCCAACCAGCGGATTGGAAGAGACATAAATCTCGTTCGCTGATGCGTTCGAAGGCGGACACGCGACCCACAAACCAGCCCCGTTCGTAGCGTTGTCCCCTATACCGTTGCTGGGGAGGACGGGTATGACCGCAGTGTAGCTCGTCCCGTTCGTAGAATAATAACACCCTTGGTCAACGCCCGTGTCACCGTCAGTCCAATATACGGATGGAATCGCGATATTTCCTGCTCGCGGTACAGACATCGCACCCATTGTCACGAGCGCGACCATCAGGCGGGCTTCCCTGCGCCGATGTACCCCCAATCATTGGTGCCACGCTTATAAAGCGTACCAGCGGCACCCAGCGATTGCAGATCTCCCAGATCAATTACGATCGAAACTCCGGACGTCGACTGCCCCCACAGGGTCACGCCACTCGCAAATACGATCGTGGACTTCATGACAGTTGGTTTAACGACGATCTCAGTCTTCAGCGGGAATGCAACAGCGGCGTTCGTCGGAACGGTCACCGTGCAGTTTGTGGCATGCGTTGTCTCAACGATACCCCCCGCATCCCCAAGGCTGAGAGTATAAGTTGTCCCTGACTGGGTGTTGATCGTCGAAATCCCCGCAGTCCCCGAGGCCGCGATTGCTGCTTTCACTGCCTTTTGCGTCGGGACGCGCATGTCACTATCGGCAGTCATCGAACTATCTGTATCGATGACATTGGCCGCGAAATTCGTCGTCGTCAGACCCGAGATGGTATTGTTGCTGGCGCTGAGCGTTTTGTTCGTTAGCGTGGCAGTCGCAGAATTCTTCGACGCATCCGACGTATTATCGACATTGCCAAGGCCGACATCGCCCTTCACCAATCCGGTTGGGGACGAGATCGCCGGAGCGGTCAAGGTCTTGTTGGTGAGCGTCTGGGTATCTGTTGTGCCGACGATAACGCCAGATGGAAAAGCCTTCCCGCTATCCTTGAGAAGCTTTCCGGTCGTTCCATCGAACGCGGCTGCCCGTCCATCAACCGCCGATGACGGGCCTATGACTGCCCCATCCAGGTTGGACTGCACGATTACCCAATTCGCACCAACGGCGGCCTGATTTCCGGAAGACGTTCCGTCCGTCACGCAATAGAGCGTATCCCCGACCTCAACATTCGGGCCGGATGCGCCACCGATCTTGCCGGCGACGCTGACGCGATAGACATGTCCTGCCGACGCTGCCGGATAGTTCGGGTTCGTCGAGCAGTCGATCGCGCCCTTGAACACCATGGCGTCATTGGCCGCGAGCAGCGCATCGACGTAGGTCTTGACCGCCTTCTGCGTCGCCAGACGATTATCGCTATTGGCGGTCAGCGCTCCGTCCGCGTCGACCACACCAGAGGCGAACATGCCCATCGAGAGGTTCGTGATCGTGTTGCTCGCGCCGCTGATGGTCTTGCCGGTCAGGGTCGCAGTGGCAGTCCATTTGGTTGCGTCGGAGGTGTTGTCGACATTGCCGAGGCCAACCGCTGTGCGTTGGTCAGCTGTCGATGAAGCCGCAAGGAATGTCCGCGCCTGTGATGTGAGCGCAGTCGTCGACATCAGGTCCGTACCGGTGAAGTACGGCAGCGTGTTCGCGCCATTGGTCAGAGCGGCAAAAGCCGTCAACGTGGCATCGAGTGCCTGCTTTCCGGCTACCGCGGTATCGATGATATCCGCGTTCCCGTTGAGGACACCACCCCATGTATTGGCGGTGGACACATCGCCCGGGACCGGCTTTTCAAGGTTCAGGTTGGGGGTGAAGGTGCTCATGCGGCCTCCAGAGCTTCGACGCGCTCAGCCAGTTCCTTCACGGCCTCTATGAGGACGCCCGTGAGCATGTTGTAGGCAACGCCAAGCTTGTCGCCCGAGCCGTCGTCAAAGACCGCTTCCGGAACAACCGCCTGTATTTCCTGGGCAATTACGCCCGTGGCAGGCCTGCCATCGGCAACCCACTTGAAGGTCACGCCACGCATCTGCCGGAGTTTTGCGAGAGCGTCGCCAATAGTCTCGATATCGGTCTTGAGCCGCTCGTCTGAGGAATCAACCCAAGATCCGCCAGCTGGGCACGACGCGTTACCTGTGGCGTTGCTGAAGGTCCAACTCTTCGACGGGACATTGAGAAATCCGACGCCGCCGGAACCGGTGCTATAAGCGATTGACAGATAGGCGTTGGTGGCGCCGCCCCGGACTTCCGATGCCATGATGACACCACCGAAGGTGCCGCCTGCAATAGGCATCTTGAGCGCATCGGCGGCATCGACGTACGCTTTCGTCGCCGGATGCATCGAACTCGTTGGGTTGGCCGCGAGCGTTACGTTTCCGGTGAATGCACCGCCGCCTTTTGGCATTGCGGCATTCGCCGTAGAAAGCGCGGAATTGGCCGTGGTATTGGCCGTGTTCGCCGTGCCCTGCGCTGTCGCGATCTGCGTTCCGATAGCGGAGAACGTCGGGTTCAATGCCGCGATAGAGGCGTCTACATACTGCTTCGGAGCCGAGTGAAGGTTGTTCGCGGGATTCCCAACCAACGTCAGGAAGCCGGTCATCGTATCGCCGGCTTTCGCGAGGAAGTTCGCTGTATTCGGGATCTGAGCCTGAACAGCCTGAACTTTGTTGTCTGTGTAAAGACGCGAGTTGTTGTCGCCTTGGTCTACGTAGCCCTGTGAGACGCCCCCTGATCCAGAGTTCGCGGCGATCTGGTCATCGACATATTTCTTCGTCGCGGCCTGCAAATCATTCGACGGCGGGCCGGGCAAGACGACTTGGCCGGTAAAGGTGCCGCCTGACTTTGGCATCAGGTTGCTATCGGCCGTATCAACATACTGCTTGGTCGCAGCGTGCATATTGCTGCTTGGGTTGCCAGATAGGGCCAACGGCCCCGTCATCGTGTCGCCGGCCTTGGCAACGGCATTGTTGCCCGTCGTCTGAGCCGAAGCCGCAGCCGTCTCGTTGGCCTTCATCTGATTGTCGATGACGTTCATATTCACGTTGAGCTTCACGCCCCACGTGTCCGTAGACGATCCGGGCTCCGGCTTCGTCAGCGAGTAGTTCGAGGTATATGAATCGGGCATCGACTAGGTGACCCTTTGCTGAACCCAAATGTCAGTGTCTGAATCGACCGGGGCGGGCTCCCAGAGCTTTCGCCCTTTGACGCCAAGCGTCCCTTGGCCGCCGGTTAAGATCTGTCCCGCGATCTGGTAGCCGCCTAAAGCGCGCACGACGCCCTGCCCGGTAATGTCGATGCGGGAGGACACCACCCGGGTTGCGTCGATCTGGACGCTGCCGCTGGCGCTGATGTGGACCGTGGCTGGGAGGTTGACGAGGACAGAGCCTGCCCCTTCAATCTCGACGCGCCCGCCGTGGACGAACTGACCGCCCATCGACATGGAGCCGGAGCCGGTAATTGCGATCTTGGCGCCGCGATATGCCCGGCCACTGATCGCAACCGTGCCCGTTCCCGTGATATCGAGGCGAGCGCCATCCATGGCGCGGAGGTTGAGCGTGCCTGTCCCTTCGATGGCAACGGCGCCATCGACGCGGGTCCAGCGGCCAAAAAGGCCTTTTCCGAAGATCCCACCGCCGAAATAGTCCATGGATGGGGCTAGTCGAGCGTGAAGGTGAAGTCGCCGACGCCGAGACGGAACACGTCGCCGGTCGCGATAGTCTTTGGCGTGGCAAGCGCGCCCGACGCGAGGATGTTGCCCGATGTCAGCGCGTCATAAACCGCCCCGAAGGTCACTGTGCCCCAACCAGAGGCCGCCGTATCCCACTCGATCAGAGCATTGTTCGAGGCGACGTTGTTCGATCGGGTGAAGGTGATTTCCTGGCGCGCATAGGCCGTGCCTGAAGTTGACACTTCCGTGCCGGATCCGGTTTCGCCGGGATCTGAGGTGAACAGCGCGACATAGAAATTCGTTGGAGGCGTAAAGGCTTCGTCGGTGAAGACATACCCGACGATCTTATCCTCCAGATAGTTCGAAATGCTCATTTATTTCACTCCGAGTGCCCGTCTTGGCCGGGCGATCAGCCCAGAGCCGCTATGTGTAGCCGTGGTGGATGAGGACGTGAGTGCATCCATGGCTTCGGACATCGCCGTCGCCCATGTGGTCACGCGTTCGTCGTTGACGCCGTACAACTCGGCATTCATCAGGGAACCGAACAGGTAGACATCCGGCGCTTCCGCGAGTAGCCAATTGGTCTGATTGGAAGCCGAAAGAGACGGGATCTTTTCGTAATAGACCATCTCAATTTCGGTTGTCCCAACAGGCGTCGGGACCAGTTCGATAGTGTTCGCTACGATCGTGTAGTAGCGGAGCTGACCGCTTGACGTCGCGCCCCGGATCTCATCGAGAAAATCCATAGCCTTGTATTCGAGCGGCTGCGGATCCTGGGCATTCACCTGCACATTGATCGCTTCAAGCCAGCCGACAGGCAAAGGAACAAACTGATCCTCGACAAGGGCCGTAGCTCGCTTGACCATGGAGCGGTGACGAAGCTTGCGGTTTGCCCTGACCTCGAACATCCGAATGAAGGTCGGAACGCGCGCCTCGAAATCAGCGACCCCGGCCTCGACAAGCCATGCGGCTATCTCCTCCTTGAGGCCGTCGTAGGTATCAAGGGACATCAGACCTGCTCCAGTCCCATCTCTGGGGCTTCGGGCTCCGGACGCTGGTCGCCATAGGCGATTTCCCAGCCCTCTTTCGTGCCGTGAGCTGCCCCGACGATTTCCATGGTGTATTCGAACTGACCGAGATGCCCTGTTTCCTGTGACAGGTCATGCTCAACCCACACATCAAAGCCGAGTTTGATGGCCTTGTTGCAGAAATATATGTCTTCACCGACATAGAAATCAGTGTTCGGATTGTACCCAACGATGAACCACGGCTTCGGCATCTTGCGAAGCACATCCATCTTCACAAGCATGGCGCCCATACCGATGGAATTGATCTTTTGAAGGCCCGTCTTGCCGAAGGAGTTGACCCATCCATCAGTCGTGGACCGGTCAAAGGCGACAGTACCGATATCCTCCTGGCGCCGCGTCGAGTAGTTGGCGGCGATGATGTCCTTGTCATGGGCCAGAAGTCTCGCCAGGAGATCAGGCGGGAACACCATATCGCTATCAAGCCACAGGATCGCGTCTGCGCCTTCCGCCAAGGCGTTGTTCGCCAAGGTGTTGCGCGATGTCTCGATCAACGTTCCCGCAGCAATCCGGATATCGAGGCAATCGCCCGGGAAATGCTCCCGGTGCCACCGCTGGAGTGCGCAGACACGGATCATGAACCGCGAATGGAGAAGATCTCCACACGGGATGCAGACGGCAATTTTCATGGAGCCTCAGAAGTGGCCGGGCTTGACCCGAAAATGACGGTTGTCGCTGTCATTCAGGAACTTGGCGATCTCTTTCATCACCTCGTCGTGGTCGATCGCTTCGCCTGTGGCGCTGTCGATCAGGTTCCTGTTGACCAGGCTGAAATACAGGCTGAGCGGGATGTCGCCCACGTGCTCCATGTCGCCGCGGACATGGCGGTCGTTGTCGTTGTAAAGGCGCTTGTTGCGCTCAAGCAGGCCCGAGACGTCCTGCTGAGTGATGATCTCGATCTGATCAGTCACAGGATCATATCCGAAGAACCGCTTGATGCGCTGCTCTTCGTTCTCGCTGAACGGAATGAAGTCCATGGTATGCCTCAAATGAGAAGGGGCAGCCGAAGCCGCCCCTCTCGTTGTCGTTACGCCGTGGTGAGATCGGCAATAATGCCGTGCGCGGCTTCGTTGTGGACCTTCAGGCCGCCTTCGTAGAGGAGCTGCTTGCGGGTGGAGTCACCGGTCCGAGCCAGATCAAAGGTCTGATAGCCGCGCAGGGTAGCGCGAGTGACCTTCGACGGGTCGATGGTGTAGACGACCCCCTGCGGCATCAACCGCGAGGGCACGAAGGTGAGCTTGCCCCACTGAGACCAGTAGACAGAGGCCGCACCGACAATAGTCGTCGGGCCTGCCGGCGCCTGATATTGCTGTTGAGCAAGGCCGGGGAACGCGGCGGCGGCGCCGGTATTGAAGGCACCCATGTAGATCTGCTTCGGCTTGCCGCCCTTAACCCACTGCTGCTGGAGGACATCCTTCAGCATGCCTTCGGTGAAGACGCGGGCAGTCGAGGCAGTACGACCAGTGACAGGGTGACCATCGGTCGTGCCGGAGAGGGTCGGGTTCACGCCAGCCGTGTTCTTGTTCACGTTGGTGCGGATCCAGGCCATCAGGCCGGCAGTGTTTGACGCCGCATTGGCCGCGCCGCCATAGGCGGTGTTGTTCGACAGGAGCGTCATCTCGATATCGAGCTTCAGCTCAGAGCCGCGCTGGGCCAGTTCATAGGCCATCGCGGAACGCATGCCGTACTTCTTGACCGCCTCGTAGCGGCCACCAACAGCAACAGCCTTCACAAAGATCTGGCTGTAGTTGTTGGCGCGAAGCTGCGCCAACGACGACGGTGCCGGAGCATCGTCGGCGTCAATCGCGGCGTTGGCGGTCGTGGCGGCATTCAGATTATCGACCAGCCACTCGTAGATGGAGTTCTCAACGGACTCCTCTCCGATGTTCGAGACAAAAGGGGTCTCTTCCGGGTCGATCTGAGTGATGATGTTGGACACGTCCTCGGCGATCGTCTTCGTGCGCGACACCGCCTGGATGGTCCCTGAGGGGACTGCCATGATATTGATCTTTCGTCAGCTATGGAATGAGCCCTGGCATGTTCATGAATGCGGCTGCCGCATCCTTCACATCGCCGGATTTGGCGAGACGCATCTTCGCTTTGCTGAAATCAGTGTGACGGCGGGGCACTATGTTGGCACCACCGGGACGAGCTGTAGCCGGGCCTGTTGAGGCCGGCTTTGCCTTGGGCTTTGGCTTCGGCAGAGGCTTCGCGGCCTGTTTCTCAGACTGGGAACCACGCGCCGCGTCATAAAGGATCTTGATCATCCAGTTGTCGGTGATCGCGCTTTCGATGTCGGGAGGAGCGCCAACCGATCCGAGATATTCCCGGATCATGCTGCTGTCCTTCACGAAAGCCTTTTCATCCGACCAGGCTGGATTGATCTGAGGCAGGAGCTTGCGCTGTTCCGCGGCATATTCCAGCCGGGCCTGCTCCTCGAATTGACGCTGCCGCTCCTCGGCCTCTGAGACCTGAGAGCGGGCCCAAGTGATTTTGCTGTCGTAGCCTTGCCACAGTGCCCTTTGATCGTCGTACTGCATCCGAGCAGCCATTGCCGCTTCTCTGCCGTATTGTTGTTCAATACGAACAAAGTCGGGCCGGATGGGCTCCTTCGGTTGGAGTGCATCCAACTGTTCAGCTATGGCTTTCAAGCCACGGGCGTAAAGGTCGCGCTCCTGGGCTGTCTGCTGGCCCATGGTTTGGACGGTTTTACGTTCCTCGGCGAGAGCCTGAGTTTTCTGGGTATAGTCGAAGCCTTTGCGGGCGAGCTCGAACATCTCATCGCGCGTGACGGTATGGTCCTGGCCCTGAACCTTCAGGGTGAACGTCTCGTCAGCGGGAGTGTCGTCTCCTTCCTCGCTGTCGTCTTCGTCCTGCGCCTCCTCGCCCTCCTCCTCCGATGATGCGTCATCGTCGGTTTCTGCGTCGGGGTCGGCTGCGTCTTCAACGGCGTCCTCGTCCTGATCATCCGGGTCAGCGTCGTCCGCGATATCCTCGTCCGTCTCTTCGACGGGGTCGGGGGCGGCTTTTCGCTTCGCCTTAGGCGCTTCTGGAGTTGCGGGGGCTTCGGCCGGGTCCGCGAGAAGCGCTTCGATCTGTGAGGCAGCCTCATGCAGGCCAAGGCCTGACGGAGCAGGCTGGTTGGCTTCTGACATTTAGAATATCCTTGGTTTATCGGGAAAAGAAGGATCGTTTTTGGGCCTTGAAGGCTTCGACCTTCTGCCCTTCCGCCACGCGCTTCATGTCGCGGCGAACCTTTTCGAGAACACTGAGGCGGGCATAGACCATCTCACGCTCGCCAACTTGGTCGTGTCGGGTTGCGCGCCAAGCAGCATAGTATTCGCGCTCGACGCCTTCGAATATCTCCAGGATTGCCTCATCTTTGAGGAACGCCTCGATGCGAGCGACCTTTTCGTCTGCGGTCATAGGCCCTCTTCGATTCTGAAATTGCCAGGGCTGAACCGAAAATATTCGCCATAGCTAGCTTTTAGTGGGACCCGGAACTTGTCACTCACTATGGGCTCATCAGCGTCTTTGCTGTCGAACGCCGCAGCGCCAGTGACCGTATATTGGCCTAGGCAAATCCACTCGATCAGATCGATATTGCTCCAGCCTCCCCGCTCGTCTTCGGCGAACGCGGCTTTCGCCCGTGCAAAGGCAGTGACAGGCAGGCTCTCGTCGTAGATCTCAATCCAAAGTTCTCGGGGCATCAGACTTTTGCTTCCCAATACGCCCAGCCGCCCTCACCGAGCTTGATCTCGTACTGATCGGGAAAGGCTTCCTGCACGGCGCGGAGAACGCCTCCGTCACCCCAATAGACATCATCCCCGCCCAAGACTGAGCCGGGCTTCATGCGAGGCAGCCAGGCAGCGATATCCGCCTTCACGTCGTCATAGGAGTGTCCGGCATCGAGCCACACGAAATCGAGCGATTCCGCCGGGAACATCAGCGCCGCCTCGACTGAAGGCTTCTGGATCGGGCGAACATAGCGCCGAACCGGGTTCAGGTTGGCCGTGAACACCTCGAACAGACGGGCGATATCCGGATCGTCCTTGTGCTCCGGCTCCTCTGAGCCTTCCCATGTGTCAACGGCATAGAACATGATGTCCTTGCCGCTACGGGCTATCTCGTTGGCCATGAAGGCGGTTGAGCGGCCCTTCCAGGAGCCCACCTCAACGAACTGCGCCTTCGCATCCGGGGCGCGAGCCACAGCATCCTCGTAGGCCGCGCGGAAGGCAAACCAGCCCGGGATAGAGCGCCAGTCGACGAGATCGTTCATTGTGGCCCCATGGGCGGCTGCGCGGGGCCTTGTGGAGGCGGTGGCGGCATAGGAGGCCCACCGGGTGGCGGGACGGTGGATGCAGCGGCAGGGCTCGAACCTGCGTTACCTGGGCCAAAACCAGGTGTCCTACCACTAGACGACGCTGCAGAATCCATCGGAACCGCACCCGTCATCGTCCCTGTCATGGTCTCATTCTGTTCGACGAAGCGATTGCGCGCGGTCATGTGCTGAAGAATGGCCATATCGGGCTGCTGGCCGTACTTGTAAAAGAGTTCCATGCCCTTCAGGAAAGATTCACCATCCTGCTTGTCGCGCTGGCGATCGTCATCCAAGCGCAGCTTTTCCTTGTCCAGATCCTGCTGGCGCATCTTGATAACGAAATTGTTTTTGATCTCCTCGGCCTGAGCCATAACGAGCATATCGGCCGGGTTCGGCTTCTCGTTCTGCTTCTGCTGCGCTATCTGCTTCTGGAGATCTTCTTCCGAAACATCCTTGAAGTAGCGTGACGTGTCCTTGCGCCCGAGGATGCCGGCGATATCCTCCATCGTGTTGCGCCACTCGACAACGCCAGCGACAGGGTTACTCGGGCCGAACTGCTGGATGATCGCTTCCTGCTTTTCGGAAACGCGCATCAGGAACTGCAATCGGTCGCTATCCGTGCCACGGCCCAAGGCCACATTTACGGACACGTCCATGTTCGCATTCCAGGTCCGGGGGTCAACCTCCACGAACTTGTTGCGCAACCGGATCATGCGCGGGCGATCCTGGTGACGTTTCGTCTCCAGCAACAGGCCACGGAACAGCCGCTTCATGCCGCCTTCGGCAAAGTTGCGGGCGATCAGCTCAACGCGGGCCTGAGACGCAGAGACCGACGCATCAACACCTGTGGCGGTCGTCGAACGCAGCGCCTTCGGATCGAGCCCCTGCGATATGTCCGTGATGCCCGTGCGGGATTGCTCCTGCGCGTCGAAATAGGACATCATCTGAAGGCCGGCGTCGCCCACGAACGGCGTCGCCAGAGGCCTGACCGCGCCAGACTGCGTCACACGGACGATCGCGCCCACCTCGACATTCAGCACGTCATCAATGTTGACCTGGTTTTCAACCACTTCCGTGCGCGGATTGATCGTCTGAACAAGGCTGTCGAGCGTGCTGCGGATGATGTCGGATTCGATCTCCTGCAGGTCCATCACCTGCTCAGCCAGAGACTGGCCAATCACCGCATGCGGCGTCGGGAACGGGCACAGGACGGCAAGCGGGACGTCCTCGGCCGGCTCGTAGTGCACGACGCGATAGTTGTTGCCGACCGTGCAGATTTTCAGGAGCTCAGCGACCCCATCCCCATCCATATCGATGCGCATCCAGGCTTCGATATAGAGGTAGCGCTTCATCGCAGGATCGAGCGGTTCATACTTGCCGAACGCGTTCAATCCAGGAAGGCGCTGGCGACGGTCCTTGTCCCAGTCGAAGTCGTCGCTCGATCCACCGGCAACCTCTTCGATTTCAGCCGGATCGTAGCCCAGCTCGGTCAACTCGCTCAGGGTCTTGAGAGTACGATGCCCGATGAGGTCAGCACAATCCTCGTCCCGCGCCTCTCGGGAGACAAGGAATTCCTCTGGCGGGAGTGCCGCGATCTTTGTGCGCTTGTCGACATTAGCGCGAATGATCGAGATGGCGAAAGACGGGAGATCATCTGTGTCCGGCAGTTGCTCCAAGGCCGTAATGGTCACGGTCGGGTCTTGTTCGAAGGCCTGCACCTGCTGTGGTGTCAGTCCCTCATAGCTTTGCTCGACGTTCTTGGTGAAAGTCTCGGTCCACCATTTGAGGACGCCTGTGATCCGGACCAGCGCATCCTCAAACGAGGCCAGCATGATCTGGTAACCGGGGTTATCACGCTGAAAGACAAGGTTGTGATAGTCCGTGGACTGCGCGGCGCCCTCCACGTCCTCTTCACCTGTCGGCGCATATTCTACCGCGTTCTCGCCACTGGCGAAGATGCGCATGAGCGAAGGCATCGTCTTGCGAACCGCGTCCTGCACGACACGCACGACATATTGGCTGCGCCCCTCCTGTTCATTGCCGAAGGGCTCGCCATTAAAATAAGCGGTCGCCTTCTGCCGGCGAGGCGCCACGAGTGAATCGATATAGTCCTCCGCGTCCTCGATCGCGTTGCGCACGACGCCCTCGAACTCTTCGAAGGCCATCGGCTCGCGGTCTGAGGAGAGCGGCGCCTGAGCGCCCGAGACAATATCTGCCACGGGCTAGTTGCTCGGAGACTGCTGGTTGTAGTTGGCGTTCTGCAACTGCCAGAGCTGCGCCTTGTTGTAGCCGTTCACAGCGTCCTGATATCCATTTTGCCCAAGGACTGACATGGCGTAGTCCGTGAAGGATGACGCGGGCTGGCCGCCCTGGCCTGAGTGAGCCGCTGCATACTGCGCGCGCACTTCGCCCCCAGGCCCGTACTGGTTGATGTAGTGGGCCAGGTCTTCTTTGTTCGGGTTGTTCAAAGCCTGATTGAAGATCGCGAAATTGCCCGGCGCGCCCTGGCCCGGCTGGGTCTGCGCTGGCTGGCGCGCCTGTGCTTCCGCAGAACCAGCGAGCTGACTGCGGATGTCATTGAGCGTCTGCCCCTGACGCATCTGGTTGACCCAGAAGTTCAGGCCATCCTGATCAGCCTGGCGGCCGAACTGGTCCTGATAGAGGCGCCCGACGTTCAGCTTCGCCGCATCCTCAGCGAAGACAGGGCCCGTTGAGTTCTGCGAAGCACCTTGCGGAGCTATGATGGATATTGGGTGACGGGCCGATCAGGCGGCGCTGTTTGTCGGCATCGGAATGACCTCGCTGCCGTCCTTAAACCTGACACCGGCGATCACCTTGGGCAACTGGTTTTCGCCCATCAATCTCCGCCAGCTCTTCGCGGCCGCCATCACCAGCTTGAACACCATCAGCCGGGCGGTGGTCGGCGACAGCGAGCCCTTGGTACGCACCGTACGGTGTCGGACCGTAGCGAACACACTCTCAATTGGGTTCGTCGTGCGCAGATGGATCCAGTGTTCCGCCGGCCAGTCATAGAACGCCAGCAGCGCCCGCTGGTCCTTGCGCACGCACTCCACTGCCTTGGGATAGCGCGCCTGGTAGGCCTCGGCAAACAGATCGACGGCCACCTCGGCCTGCGCGCGGGTGGGCGCGAGATAGATCTCCCGCAGGGCCGCCTTCAGGCCCGGTTGCACGGATTTCGGCACCTTGTTGAGCACGTTGGCGGTCTTGTGCAGCCAGCAGCGCTGATGATGCGTGCCGGGAAAGAGCTCGTCGAGCGCTTTCCAGAAGCCCAGTGCCCCATCCCCGACGGCGATCCGGGGTGGGATGGACAGGCCCCTTCGCTTGATCTCGACGAGAAGCTCGCGCCAGCTCTGGGCGCTCTCGCGCACCCCGGCCTGGAAGCCGACCAGTTCCTTCTTGCCCTCCGGCGTGGCGCCGATCAGCACCAGCATGCATTCGGCCTGATCCTCCATCCGGGCCTGGAGATAGACGCCGTCGGCCCAGACGTAGACGTATCGGCGGGCCGACAGGTCCCGCGCCTGCCAATGCTCGTACTCGGCCTGCCATTCGCCCGTCAGTCGGGTAATGGCGGAGGGCGAGAGGTTCGGAGCATCCTTGCCGAGCAAGGCTGAGAGCGCCTCCTGGAAGTCGCCGGTCGAGAGCCCGCGCAGGTAGAGGATCGGCAGCAGCGCATCCAGGCTTTTGGTGCGGCGCGCCCATTTCGGCAGGATCGCCGAGGAAAAGCGGATGCGGTCCTCTCCCTCAGCACCACGATCGCGGATCTTGACGCGGCTGACCTCCACCGGGCCGATGCCGGTCTGAATGGTCCGTTCCGGCCCATGGCCGTGCCGGACCAGGCGTTCGCGTCCATCCGGCAGCTTCAGATCGCGCATGCTGGCGAGATAAGCCTCGGCTTCGATCTCGATGGCTTGAGCCAGCAACTTGCGGGCACCGGTTCGCAGAATATCCGTCAGGGGATCGTCAATCTCATTGGGCTGACGCAGGCGTAAAACATTGGTAGATGCGTTCATGGCGTATCGCTCTCTCGAAGAGGTTCTGGCAGGCTCGACACCCGCCTCGATACGCCGCCTTTCTCAATCCAGCATCACCCACTTTCCGCCATAGCTCCACCTTGCGGCGCCTGGTTCACTGTCGCTGCGGCGTTTTGCAGAGACGCCAATGGCTTTATAGCCGACTGGCCGAGGCCACCGGCTTGTCCGGATCCACCGCTCATCATGTATTCCCTAAGCTAATCTTGATAGATTGCGACGGAGAGGCTGCCCTATGGTCGGGCTCACAGGCTCTGCAAACGTCAGCGACACCGCGTCCCACTCATCGGGAGACGGAACGCCACGGCGCCGCATATCCTCTTTCTTCTCAAGGAACAGCCGCGTGTTGCTGTCCCACTTGTAGGATGGCCCGCAGGCATCAGCCTGGAGGCTGTCCAAGTCCGGGACCTGCACCCCGGCGGGATCGCCCAGCCAATCCTTCGACTTCATCCACATCTCAGCGCGGCGATTGCCGGGCCCACCGCCCTCAGCAGAAGGCGGCTCCAAGGGTGAAGAACCAAAGTTGATCGGCCTCACGACTTTGCCGTAGCCCATCTCCACAAGGCGATCATAAACACCAGCGCCAACGCCACCCACATCAATGAAGAACCGAGCCGGCCGATCCTCATCGATCACCTTCTTGGCCCAACCAGCTGCCTGCATCGTGTCGAGCTTGACCTTGCTCTCCACCTTGCGAACACACCGACCGGCACGCCACGCCATCGTGTGGCGATCTCCGCCCATCCAGGCAGGATCATAGCCAATGACAAGAGGCCCGCTTTCCTGTGCCGTGCCTTTGCGGGCCCTGGCGATCAGCTCCGGCTCGATGTAGCTGTCATGACCAGACATCTGGAACGCCTCAGCCGCATTGGCCGGGTATTCCTGCTTGAACAGTGCCTGGTCTTTCAGCTCGGCAATCTTGGCGCGGCGCCAGACCAACTGCTCGGGATCCAGCCCATAGAGCGAGGCATATTCCGTCTCTTCGGCTGTCGGCTCGAACCCCGGCGGGACAGGGCGGCGGTACTCCTCTTGCCAGAACCACGGGACAAAGACCGCGATAAAGTCGCCTATGCCCTTCTCGGCATCCACCCATTTCTGGTGGAAGAAATTGCCGATGCCGTTGGCCGTGCTCTCCAAGATCTCTTCGGTGCCGTCTTCCTCTGGAACGGCCTGCATCACGCCGGCTGCATGGGTGTCAGCGTGAGGCCAGAAAGCCACCTCAGACCCGTGGAACAGTTGCAGGGTCGATGACCGACCTACCCCCTTCGTCCCGGCTGTACCCACCTTGTAGCCGCTATCGAGACGGTCGAAGAACAGCTCCTTCGCGTTCGCCGCGCCCGTCGATGGCTTCACCAGCGGATGGCAATGCTCGTGATAGCGATTGACCATCTCGAACAGGTTCTGTGTCGCCGCGTCCTCATGGGTGAGGATGAACGTCCGCAGGCCCCGTGAATGCGTCGTGCGATGATAGAACCGGGCCCCCACATAGGTCGAACACCCCTGCTGCCTTCCCTTCAGAATGAGGGCCCGAACGCGCCCCGTCTTCTGTTTCTGCTCCTCGAGCCGGCCGTGGATATAGCGCTGGGCCTTGTTGAACGTGAAAGGCTCGATCTGGCCCGACTTCGTTCTGATCTTCAGGCAACGCGATGCGTAGTGCTCTAAGTCGTCCTTCAGCTTCTGGCGGATCGCGCGTTCACGCTCACTCAAGCTGGCCGAGGACGTCTTCATGCTTGAAGGTCATCTCGCCAGAGTGCTCAACCGAGGCGAGATCAGGTAGCGTCTTCTTCAAAAGGCCCAGCGCAGCAGTGACCGCAGACGGGGGGATTTCCACCTTGCCAAGTATATGATCTGTTAGACGATTCACGAGCTGACTTGTCTGGATTTTCGCACGCGTTTGATCGTCGTGCTGGACCTTTCTTGTCCTGGCCGCCATCACATCACCATCGCAAGCCCTTACGGGTGGTTGCGCCTATGCATACCACTTGAATATTTCATCGAAAGCGTTCGCTACGTCACTGTAGCCAAGCGACTTCACAAAATCAGAAATGATCTTGTCGGCCTCGCTGTGAGCGAGCTCAGGATCTCCATCTTCGCTGAGCCGAGCCAGTCGTTTTAGCTCATCGACAACTTCTTCCCGGCTCAATTCATCGACCCATCGTCAGGGAAAACGAACGTCGTCCGTGTCCGCAACACCTCGGACTTGATATCAGCCCTGCAACACGAGGTAACGGTCGCCATGGCAAAGCCAGCAACAAAATTATCCATGTCTTGATCAGCGTAGAAGGATAGCCAGCCGGTTTCTTCCCAGGCGAAGACGTTGCCCAGTTCGTGCTGGTATCCGTCGTCTGTCCTGATGATGTAGGTTGCGGGTTGTGTCATACTCGCCCCAATATCCATGAAGCAATGCGGCGATAAACAGGTACCCTAGCCTCGAAGAGTGCCCCGGCACCACCGCATGCCCCGCCATCGGATCGGGCGGCCCCACACAAGGGCAACATCCGCCCATAGACCGGATCGGCTTTTCTTGCCGCCTGATGGTTACACCAAGGCCCGGATGTCATTGGGCTCCCGCCCAGCACACGGAACCGATGACGGCAGTCACTACATGCTTTCATCCAACACCCCACATCTCAGCCCATGCTCGGTAGAGAGCGTGAGCGAGGAAAGCGAATGTTACTGCGTGCAATGTGACGTTTCCTCGGACACTAGGGGATAAGTGTAGAGGGTTTGTATCAGTGCGGGCGGGACTTGAACCCGCTTCATGGCCCGGGGGCCAGTTACCGGTTAGCTAAACCTGCATTTCCCATCAGCCTGGGCCTCAGGCCGCACTGAATAGTAACCCGCCGGGGTGCGCATCGTTGAGAGGCGTGGCAGGTGTTGTTGTCGTGAGCGCGGGCTCGCCGTGTGGGCAATCTGCCCTGGTTACTGCCGCACTGAACTCTAACTGCAACAAGGCCGGACGCTAACCCGGCTCTGTACAACCACCGGACGGGCTTTCGCTTCGTCTTTTCAGGCTTAGCCGGGGCTTCTGCGCTTCTGCTTTCAGCGCCGCTTGTTGCAGAACTTGATCAGGGCGTCTCGGGCGACGTCCGAGCGCTCCATCAACACCGCCGCATCATTGCTGATGTGGCCGCCCTGAACTCTATCAGCACGGGCTTGGCGCATGCCCCCATTTAACCCGCCTGCCCTATGTCATTAGGTGACTGTCGGCGGGCACCGCGTACTGAACTCTAAGACACCGCCCTAGTCGGACCCTTTCGGGCGAGATTCTCACAAGGCCTTTGCATCACCATTAACCGACTACGGCTATCTCATGAGGCGGCCGTCGCCTTGTCTGGCTGTAGAATGCCGCCAGCCGAGCTATCAATGCACGTGGGACTCGAACCCTACCAGCCAGCATCAGGCTTACGACCAACCCGTCGTGCTCTTCGGGACGCGCACTGAACTCTTTCAACGCCCTGCTACCCGGTTTGCACTGATGGAAAGCCTCACAACTAAGAGCGCTAGCCGGGAGCGCTGCAATCCATCAGATGGGCGTTGAACTTGGGAGCAGGGGGCGGATTTGAACCGCCGGCCTTCAGGTTATGAGCCTGACGAGCTACCGAACTGCTCCACCCTGCTAAAACAGTGAAGATTACTTAGCGGGATCGTTTGGGGGCCGTCATGCTGTGGCGGCGGGTCGACCTCTGGATTCAACAAAACCCGCTCGGCCAATGCCTGCGGGCGCAAAACTTGAATGTCGGATACGGTAGGAACGATACGCGAACATCCACTCCCCGTCAACACCCGCCAAGGACTCTGCGCGTATTTTTTTATCAGTCATCAGCATAGGCGCTATCGATTATCCACAGCTTGTCGAGTAGGTTCATGGCCTCTCGGAAATCACCTAGCTCGTCCTGCGTTGGATCGATGTCCATCATGCAGACTCTTGTGATGACACGCACATAGTCTGCGTGCTTTCCTCGGGACATCAGGGATGAATGGGAATCCTCGAAATCCCTGCGCAGCTTGAAAATGTCGTCGTCCGCAGGCTCAGGGCCGGATTCGATAGCGCCCGCTACCCTGTCGGCCATGACCGAGGGGAAGCGCGGTAGCGATCCCGTCACGAGCTTCGCGTGCTTGATCCAGACAGTCGTGACGCGCTCTGCCGCCCGGAACTGGGGATGAGTTATCTGCTTGCTCATCAGAAGGCGGCCGGCGGAGAACCCATGGTACCGGCTGCGAGGGTCTGCAGATCCCCTGCGGTGCGGCTGGCTGATGGCTGTCGCCAGGATATCCGCCTCTGTCTCTTTGGGCTGCCTTTGGGCATGGACGATCTGCCCAGATGGGTACCGTTCGACACCGGCACGAGGCTTTCGGCCATATCCGGAGAAGGATTTGCGAACTGTCGCGCTTGTTGACATCGGCTGGGCTCCACGGTCGCGTTAGGGATAAAGGCCATCTTCGAATACGTAGAGCCAATCTGGCTTGATCATAATCTTCAACGTAGTGGCCCGTCGTTCGATAGCTCCGACAGCCGCCTTCGTATCCATCAAGTACCACTCGCCATTCATTTTATTCACGGTATCCTCAAGCCACTTATGAACCTCGCGCTCGAGTTTAATCACCTCTTTGTATCGTCCGCGCCCAGCCCATGCGACCTTCAGGGGCCAAGGGTGCCCCGTTTGCATAGATAGGCACCTTGTGCCTGGGCAGTAACTCCTGCCAATCTTGACGTATCCCCGGTCATCTTCCATGACGTAGATGCCGCAAGATTCTTCGTCCGGTCCGAAATAAATGTCATCCATAGAACGATAGAGGGCAGACTTCCGTGCCATCCGGGGCGATCTCCGATTTCATTTTCTTCAGCGCATCAGCCCCCTGAGCGTAGCCGCGAGCGGCAAGATAATTCGTGCCTTTGTCGAGTATGGCGAATTCAGCTTTACGACATTCTGCCTCGTGATAGTCGAGTGAGACATAGGTGAAGCCGTTAATGTGAATACGCGGCGCAGGCACTACACCTTGTACCACATCTCTTGCTTCTTGTAGGCCTTGGAGGATTTTTTCATGTGCTTTCTTGGTCATCAATCACCATGTATTACCCACCTGAGGCACGCACAGACGACGAATATCGCCATCCACCCCTCAAACGTGAACAAAATACGGCTTAGGATCTCCACCCATCCACCTCTATGACTTTGATGTTGGCTGATCGGGCGCGGCGGATCATGTCAGTCGTTCCGAAGCCGCCGGGGAATGCTACGACAACCTCGGGGCTGCAAAGGTCGATCATCCACTGGTTGCGGATTGGGCCGGCTTTCTTGCCGTATCGGGTCCAGTTCGCCTCCATGCGGATCGCTGGAACGCCATAATGCCGCGCCCATTCCTCCGCGAGACGA
Organism: Hyphomicrobiales bacterium; assembly: GCA_930633525.1. Taxonomy (NCBI): domain Bacteria; kingdom Pseudomonadati; phylum Pseudomonadota; class Alphaproteobacteria; order Hyphomicrobiales; species Hyphomicrobiales bacterium. The sequence continues at coordinate 1,302,726 of CAKNFP010000001.1, read as the reverse complement.
TCCGCGCCGGGAGCCCCGCCAGCAATAACGACGGAAATCGGCGCCTCCTTATGCATATCGGACAAAGCCGATCGAAGGCGCTTTCTGTTCGCGTATTCCCGGCCGCCGCACACAAGGACGCGCATCACTCCCCTCCCTTGTTCATGGCGGTGGAGCGGGCGCGGGCTCGCTGGCGGATGGTGGCGGCAGCCTCACGTCGGCCGTCTGCGTACCCCCGCTCATACTCTGTTTCGATCGGGTACTTGGAATGTATGGCTGCGTCGTCAGCGCACCACTCCCATTCCTTCTCAAGCTCCCCCTTTAGCCTCTCCACCTCTGCCTCCGCGCTTTCAGCTCGCGTTTGCCACATAACCCGGCATTCATCTTCGCGATTGGCGACAGCCGCCCAGCTCTCCACCTCTGCCTCTAGCTCGGATATGCGGGTGGCTTGTGGATCACTTTCACCCCCTTCATGATCCACTACGGGGGTTGTGGGGCGTGGGTGATCTGCTAACAGGTCGGGGACAGTAAACAGCCAGTGCGTTGGTTGCTGATTGGCGTCATTCTCGTCGTACCAGTCCGGGTCATAGTCATCCGTATCACGGCGCCATTCGTCAAGCGCCGCTACCACATGCTCCGGAAGCCACCGGCAGGCATATATGCGCGGATAATTCGGGTCGATGTATTGGAAGCTGCTCCCAACGTCACGGGCGATAATCCACGTTCCATCCTTCGGCGCCGTCTCTATGGGCTGCCATTCCATGCGGTTGGTCATGCCGCCTCCGCCTTGAAAGATCTGATCATCGCTCGCGGCGCTGGCTTGTCGCCAAGCCACTTGCGCAGGCAATCGAACCCGCAGAAATGCTTGGTCTCGTCGATCAGTGGGGCGATGAGAGCACAATGAACCGGCGCGCTGTGGTCCTTCACGCGACGATGCCGAAGGACCAACGCCAACGACTGCTCCGCCATGCCGTCCGTATAGGTGATGTCGTCGCTGCAACCGTCGCAGGTGACTTTTGTCTCGGCGCTCACAGCCCCTCTCCTTCCTCGAATTCGCGGTGGATGCGGGCGACGAGCGTGCTACGGCCCGTCACGTCTGCGTCTGCGTCTGCGTCTTTTTTAGAGAGAAAATTAAACAAAAGAATCGTGCCTTCCGGTCCCTTCCACACATTCACCCAAAGCTCATGCTTTTCGGGGGCGTTGATGAGGATCCTGCGATCTTCTGCGCGGGTTGACATGTAGTTTCCATCGGTCATCCAGTACGATGGATAAATATCTCCTTCGATGATACCTATCACGGGGTATTGACAATCAGGCCCATCCGTACACAACAACCTCACCTTCCGCCCGTCTTTCGTCTGGACGGGCTTGTTCCAGTCAATGTTATTCGTCATTGCTAGGGCTCCTAGACCAACACCACGCGACGAACGAAAGCATCGCGAAAAACCCGAGAAGAGTAACCGCATTGGACCACGGCATAATTCCGTCCATCACATCACCTCGCTTCCGACGATCTCCACCTCAACCCCGGCTTCGCAAAGCATCTGTCGGGCCTCGGCAAAGTCGTCTCGCCATCTCTCTGGTGGATCTTGTGGAACCTTCGCGACAACACGCTTGATCCCCGCTTGAATAATCGCCCCTGCACATGTCGAACACGGATGCAAAGGGCTCACATAGATTGTGCAGCCTTTGAGATTTTCCCCAGCTGACACGACTGCATTCATCTCAGCATGGACAATTCGACGAAGCTTCGTGGCCCTGTCCGCATAAAGCTTCGGACCGTCATCACAGCCCCTCGGAAACCCATTCCATGCCGGACCTAGTGTTGTCTTATCCGGCCTGACTATCACCGCCCCTACCTTGGTAGAGGGATCTTTTGACATTGAAGCCGCTGCGTCACAGAGCTTGAAGAAATAGGTGTTCCAGCGGGCGGTGGTCATGCTGCCACCCTTTTGGAGATCCCGAACTCCGCCAGGATATGCTCCGGCACGAGGGTTTTCGGGTGATCAGGCGCCTCGCTCATGTTGCCGAGGATCCACCAGTCTCCGTTGGTGCCCTTCCACCGCTCCACCGCCTTCGACCACAAATCGTCGGGTATTTTCGTGGCGCCGGCAGCAGCCGATGTTGAGACGGGAGCCAGCGTGACACCGCGAGGCGGGCCACCTTCAGCGGCCTTCAGAATCCAGTTCCGCCACGTAGCGTCCCAGTCAAGCTTGGCGCCGTCTTTCCCGGCTTTGCCGAGCCAGAAATTACGGAATCGTTCTGCCTCTCGCTTAAGCCATTCGCCTGTCACGCCGTGCTCGGCGGCATAATCCGCACCAACTTGGCTCGGCGACCAGTCGTCAGGTATCCTCGTTGCGCTTTTCCTTGGCTTTTCGGCGCTCTTTTGCCGAACATCCGAAGGATGTGAGGTTTTCTTGTTATCTGTATCTGTATCTGTATCTGGGGGCGTTGCAGAACGCCCATGCAACGTTGCATCGTCGTTGATTTCGTTGCCTGCAACGTTCTTTTTTGCGTCGCGGTGCTTGCGGGAACGTTCCGTGCTGCTGTCACTCTCGAATTGCCGCCGCTTCCACGCAACGATAGAATTAACATCCACCATGCCCGTTTCAGACATAGCTGCGAATACCGCATCAATGACCTCGACAGGCTCGCCAAGATTGGCGGCGATGCGACGTGGAGTCGTTTCGAATAGGCCACCTTTGCCGGACTCCGCCGCGCTTTCGAGCAGAGAATGCCAGACCGCGATCGCGACAGACCGAGAACACCCGGCTACAATCGCCACTTCGGCGAGCTTGTCGTCTTTCACCGTGCCAGCATAGGCGCGATACCAGCGCGTCATTGATGAAGCTCCGCGATTGCGTTGCAGGAAATGTTGCAGAAAAGGCGGATGCGGCCCGTGGGGCCTTGCCGCTGTTTCAAGACTTCGACTTCCATAACGTCCATAGACTCTTGAAGTCGTTCGCTCTCTTCAGGTGATAGGTTCGGCTTGCGCTCCAGGTAGTAGGCCTCCCGATAGAGGGCCATCACCATATCCGCGTCCTGCTCGATAGATCCGCTATCCCTCAGGTCAGAAAGCTGCGGGCGCTTGTCGTTGCCGTTGCGCTTTTCCACCTCGCGGGAGAGCTGAGACAGTGCCACGACCGCCACGCCAAGTTCCTTGGCCAGAACCTTCAACGCCCCGGTGATCTCGGTGATTTCCTGCACCTTGTTGCCCGCGTAGCGCGTGGAGGCCCGTAGGAGCCCGATATGGTCCACGACGAGCACAGATAGCTTCTGACCCTTCTGTGCCATCTGGGCCTTCGCCCTGCGCGCTCTGGCGGCTATCTGAGAGACTGTGAGGCCAGCTTCCTGCTCGATGATGAAAGGAAGCTTGCTGTACCGCTCCGCAGCGCTCTTGAGACGGGTGAAGGCCTCCTCTGAAAGGCTGGATCCCTCCGCTATGCCACGGTAGGTGATCATTTCCCGCTGGGGTGAATAGCACATGGCAGCCAAGGCACGCTCGCCAAGCTCTTTTGCCACCATCTCCAGGCTGAAGAAGAACACCCCGTGCCCGGCCTTGGCCGAATTGAGAGCAAAGGCGACGCCAGCGGTTGTCTTGCCCATGCCGGGCCTTGCGGCGACAATGATCAATTGTCCCGGCCTCATGCCCATGGTCTTGCGATCGAGGCTTGGGACGCCGTAGGGAGCGCCGCGAACAACCTTTCCGCTACGCGCATCCCACGCGGCGTCAATGGCCTCCACTGCCGCCTCACCAAGGGAAACGCGCCGGAGGGAATCCGGCATGGAAGCAGATGCGACCCCGTTGAGAATATCAATCGTATCGGAGGCAACTTCAGCAGGGTCATCGATGACGGATGCAGCCCGAGCGCGCTCCAGGAGATCGGAGCCAGCCGCGGCCATTGTCCGAAACAGTGAAGCCCGCTTTATCGCCTTGGCATACTGGCCTGCGTTCGCCACCGATGAGGCGTTCGCGTAAAGCTTCGTCAGATATTCGGTGATGGTGATTCCACCGAGGTCCGCATCTCCCGTGACCATCCTGACGAGCCCAGCTGTGATGACCCCGCCCTCATCCTGTTGATGGCACATTGCCTCGAATATTCTGGCGTGGACCTCTTCTGAAAAGTCGCTTGGCTCAACGATAGACCGCCCCTTTTCCAGGGCCGATGTATCCATCAGGATCGCGCCCAAGAGAGCTTGCTCAGCGTCGAGTGCCTGACTGTCAGATGCGAGCGGCGTGGGAATGGCCATATTCATCGGCCGGCCTCCGCGTTCCGCTTGGCTGCCATGGCGCGACGCGCGCGATCGACAACGATACGGGCTACACCCCCAAGCGGGACAGGGTCGCCTGCGTCCTTGGACAACGGGCGTTCCTCGCGGCGGCGGCGCTCTGCTTCCAGGTCGATGACATTCGAGGGGCCGCAATTATTCATCGCGTGGCCCTCCAGTCTGTATCCCACAAGACCTGCGCAAAGCCTTCCGGGGAAAGCCCGTCGAGCTTCAAGGAGGCGATGACGGAACTAGCGCGCCTAACTCCATGCAGCACGGATGTATGATCCCTGCCGCCGAAGGTTTGCCCAATCTCATTGAGCGTGGCGCCGCAGAACCGATGTGTGAGCCAATAGCCGATCTGACGAGCCTTGGCAGTCCGCCCCTTGAGTGTGGGGCTTATAAGCGTCTCACGGTCTATCTGGCTCACCCACGATGCGATCTGGACGCAGCGCCGCCGGGTCATTGGCCCTTCGTGGGGTATGAGGATGATAGGCTCGGGGACATTCTCTTGCTGGGGAGCAGGAGCCGCGAATAGGCGGATATGCGCAAGAGCCTCCGCGGTTGAGCGGCGGACCCGCGCCGGCACTACCCTTCCGTCGGATCCGCAAACAGGGATCGTGACGAAGGGATCGGCTCTGAGCATCTGTGTCGTCATGCTGCGGACCTCACAGTTACGACCATCGCCTCGGCTGCGTCATCACGCTCAATGGTGATGCGGCGGGCAAACTTGTCATCATCAATGATGTTGTGCTTCACAAGGATATCGCTTGCGCCCTTGACGGCGTTGTCAGGGTCGATGCGAACCTTGGGAAGGGTGATCGTCAGGTCATATGCCCCCGCGACACGCCCCGGCCTTTGGGAGCGAAGCAGCCATCCCGCTTCATCCTGCCAAGCCCGATAGGCCGGGCTCTTGATCACGTTCGGGGCGCGCTTGCCGTTTTTCGTCAGACGCGTTCCGGCAATGCGCCAGATGCGGTTAGCAGACGGTGGGACCGGGAGCTGTATGACCACGGTATCGGTCACTTGCCTGCCTCTCCACTTTGGATGGAGGGGCCGGTGTCCCTTACGTCACAAAGTGTTTTTCTGGCCGAGAGCAACATATCCTTGATGAGCGCTATCTCGGACTTGCGGTTATTGAGGTGCTTTGCATGGTCGTTTACGCGGTCGATAGCAAAATCAACCGCCTGGATCTGAGCGTGGATGGAGTGCCTGTTCATTGGGCCGCGCGCCACGTCTGAGAGCTATCGTCTCCGAACAATCCATCTGAATTTGGACGCACATAGTCAGTGAGGATCGCGCGCTTTGCGGCCACAGGACCGGCCGTTTTGCCGCTTGGAAGGAAGAAGAACTCACAGTCTGCATCGCTCTCGTTCTTTCGAAAGCCACGGCACAGCGTTTCTCCGCGCCTAAGACGAACAATTATGCTCTGAACGCGAAGCGGCAGCTTCAGGAAGGGGTCTCTGTCTTTCTTCTGACGCGGCATCCTTACCTCCATTCAATACGCTCGGCGTTGATTAAGATGATCATGCAGCGGCGCTCTGTCGTGATTGCCAATGACCGCGGCGAACAGATTGTCCTCGGTGACCGCCGTCAGTATTTTTGCGATTAGATCCTCGCGAGAGACCCCCCGATTCATCGCCTCGGCATCTATTGCCTTCAATACTCCCGCATATTTCTTCGGGGGGATGCCGTCCGCTCTAAGGCGCCGGAAATCGGGGATTGGCTCTCCCTTTCTCCGAAGCCGACACAGCATGCCGTCAACGGTATTGATGGTGGTTCCCAGCGCCCGCGCGATGTCGCATGGGCGTGTTCCCGCTATGGCCATCCGCCTTACCGATTCTGTTATTGTCGTCATTACGCCCCTCCGCCAAACTCTGCGCAAAGGAGAGACGGGGAACCGGCTGAACTCATCCGGGGCTCAGGCTGCAACCGAATTGGTTGGCGGCGAAGCGGCGGGAACTTGAGTTCCCCCTGCCCGTATACATGGCCTGCCGCTTCCAGATCCCAGAGTACGAGTTGGGAGGCGACGACCAAGCTGCGACGTCGAATGTCTTGATCAACGTGGGTATGATCCAGACCGCACATCGGAAGGGCCGGCAGGCGGGCGCCGAACTTAATGGCCGCTTGGTTGTTTGATAGAAAGGCCGGAATGGTCATTGTGCAACCCCCTGGATTTCTTTTGGAAAGCGCTTCCTCAGCCACGGATCGTCGTCGAGAGCTTGCAGGTTCTTTGGAGCGTCCGGCACCGGGGCGGGATCAACGGAGGTGGCAGTCTCCTCCCCCTCCCCGGCGTCCGTGACGAAATTGCTCGGATCTGGCGAAACAACTCCCGCCTTCGCGGCCCCAGCCGACAGAGGCTTGCAGTCCTCTGCTTTTTGCGCCACCTGATCCAAGCCTTGGTTGCCCTCTCCTTCGTTCTGGACTGAGGGGGGAACGGCGGGCCGGGGTGAATTCGGGATTTCTGGTTCCGGCTCGCTTGAATAGAGCAAGCCTGTCGCAGACAAATAGGCGTCGAAAAGCTCAATCTGCTCCAGAGCTTTATTGCGCTTTGAGTCTTCCATGAGCATCAAGCGCACGATCTTGTTCGCGAGCGTCACGTCGAACCCGGCCGATTTGATTTCCTGCTTGATTTCCTTCGCGTCGGCCGCCAAGTCGGCGCGTTCGCGTTCGATATTGGCGAGGCGTTCGCAGTATCGCTTGAGGTCGGTGTTCATGTTATTTGCTCCCCTCATGGCCCTGTTTAGCAAGGGCTAGGTCGAGGTAGTCCTTTACGGTCTTGCCCAGACCGTTGAGATTTTCGGCGTTGCTGTCTTTGAGGCTAAGGACCACGCGGACCGCGGTTTTGAGCGCGGCAGCATCGAGGCCGGCAAGCCGCGCCTCTGCGTAGACGCAAGCCTTCCCCTTGTTTTCCAACTCTATCCTGCGTTCGAAAGCGACAATCCGCTTGACGTATGAGGCAACGTCCCGAGATAGATTCGGCTGGAGCGGCTCGGGGTATACCACGCGGATATGTCTCGGCTCGTCAGTGTCACTCATCTACCGAGCCCCGCCGTCCAAGGCGCGATCCAGGTCGCCAAGCGCCCCGACCATCGCAAGGTGACGAGCGCCAGCCACATGCGCAGGTGATAAGCCCAAGGTTCGTTCAATGGCTTCAATGCGGCGCTCCAAGGCTTTGAACTCATCGCGGGCGGCCTCCTCTGTGGCCTTGTGCTCGGCGGCGAGGGCGCGCAACGCATCCATCTCCTCGGAGCGGATCATGCGGGCTTCTTCTCGCCAGATATCTTCGACACGACCCGGCTTCATCGGGCCGATATACTTCGGCAGTCGCGACGACAGTTTTCGCGCGACGCGCAGAAAGACCGCCTTCAGCGATTCATCTGGCTTCCGGTATCCAGCAACACGCCGGATCAATGCAGCCGCTTCGGCGATAGCTGTCATTTCAGTGTGATCCTTGCGCTCGGTGAATTTCACCGAGAGGACGCTTGTGTTCTCCGCCACTGCGGTTTCTCCGACTGTCATGGTTGGGACAGTCGAAGGGGCAGAGACGAGGGCTAGTGATGGACAGGGATGACGTCGGATCTTTCACAATGCTTGGCGACGTCATCGACGGAATAGTTCGGGATCTTGAGGTGCGAACTCAGGATCACTGGAATAAAGGACCGAGGGTCACGAAGACCCCCGGTAAGTGGCGTGCGGCAATGTGTTCGGGAGGAACCGCACGCGATCGGGGGAAGGTGCCCGGAGCACTCGGGGGGAGAAACGCTCCGGGCACCAATCGTCACAGCGTAAGGGGAGCTGCTGTGACGAAGGGGAATAGGAGGCTGTGAGGTCATTCGCGGCCTGCCCACGAGTCCCACAGCATGTAGGCCGTCCAAGGCACCATCCATACGGCTATGCCTGAGATGCCAAAGACGGCGTAGAGTCCTATGCCGACGTAACCGGCCATGTACGTGAAGAAGAGCCAGTCACTGACCTTCATACCCGCACCTCCGGTTTGAGGGCGGCGGCGACAATCTCAATCGCGACCAGAAGGGCGGCCAACGTGTAGCCAAAGGCGGCTGTCACGAGGTCGCCCGCGAGCGCGTTGTAAGTGGATAGCCATATGGCGAGGCATGCGAGTGAGAAGGATATGAGGGCGGTCATGCAGCTTCGTCCCTCAGAGTATTTTGGAAGAAAAGGGCATCACTCCACTTGATGCCGCGCCGCATGGCTTCCTCGCGGATGCGAGCTAGCTCATCGCGGTTTGGTTCCCACTCGAACCGCTCCCAACGGGAAACGGTCGCTTGAGACACCCCGGCTATCGCAGCGAAGTGCGCTTGCGAAACACCGAAAACCGACTTGCGGATATGCGCCATTGGAGACATGCATGCATCATATGCGCAGGCGCATTATCTCGTCAAGATGCATATGCGTGCTTTTTTTATGCGTATGCGTATGATCGTTACCATGATTACAAGTGACGAAATCCGGGCGCTCATGGCGGCACACTCTTGGACCCAGTCCGACCTAGCCGGTCGGGTCGGAGTGAAACAGTCGACTGTGTCGCGCTGGCTCGGCGGTCAGACGCCAGATCCGGCCGCGCAAGCGAAGCTGGAAGCTATTGTGCGGGGCAACATCCCGATACCAGCGCCACCTCGGCCGGAACCAAATGCGTCGGTAACGATTCCCCCTCCAACATTCGGCGAAAAGACGCTACCTATTTTGGGCCGGGCGGTCGGAGGAGAGGACGGCCGGTTCGTCTTCAATGGGGAAGTCATCGAGTATGTAGCCATGCCGCCGCAACTGCAGGGAGTACCTAACGCCTACGGGGTGTTTGTGTCCGGCACCAGTATGATGCCGCGATTCAATCCCGGTGAGCAGGTGTGGGTTCACCCCAGCCGCCCGCCACATGCTGGCAATGACGTGGTTGTGCAGTTGAAGGGGGACGGGCTCGGAGACCCGCCGGACGGCTTTATCAAGCGCTTCGTGGCGTGGACGCCGCAAGCCCTTATCGTGGAACAGTTCAACCCGCCCCGCAGGTTCGAGTTCGACCGCGACCAGGTTGAGAGCGTTCACGTCGTCGTCGGATCCATCTTCACGCCCTAGCGTATAGCGCCCGAGGAGGCAGAGACGGCAGGGCAGCCTTGCGGCTCTTGCGAGGCGGATCTTGCCGATCAGCCCATCCGGATATGGATACCACGCGCGTGTCGGCCTCTGACTCGGCCTTAAAGCACGCCCTGGCGCTGTCTATCGCGGACGCAGGCAAGCGCAGCTGCACCTCAATGTGCTTGAGGAAAGCGGCGTCCGCGACTGAAAAATCCAGAACCGCTTCAAAAAATCCGGGTGACTGCGCGCAGGCGCTGATCGTCTCGGGACTGGCGCCCGTCACGTTGAAGAAGCGCGTTAGGGCCTCCTTATCGCGCGCCATAAGCCCCAGCACATGGACCGCTATCGCTCGCGATTGCTTGTAGTCCAGCATGGCCCCACGTCCTCCCCACATATGATGAACAAATGAAGAACATCGCAGCCTGAGAGTCAATGGGCGCGAATCACCACGCATGAAATAATATGCATCGACGCATAATGGGGTATTGACTGATTATGCGGCGGCGCATATACATGATGCATCAGCCACCGCTTGATGGAGAGACGAGATGGCCTCCGCAGACCTTTCCTGGATCAACCCGTTCGTCACCGCCACCCAAATGAACTGCATGACGAACCTGACACGCACTGGCGTTCTCAGCATGCAGAACCGCAAGCCATTTCGCACTGCGCGGCAGAAGATGGAGGCGCGTCGTGATGCGACAAAGCACTCAGACGGCGCATGGCGATCGGGCGCCCCGGTTTCGTACCACCCTGCCCCGCGCAGCTGACCATACCCAGTAACGGAGAAAGAGATGGAAGACAATGGACAACAAGACCAAGAGGAATTGCCATTCTCGTATATCCCGACCCGCGAGCTTTTGAGGGAAGCGACACGCCGGCTGAGCGCTCTGAGACAGAGCACAGACTTGCTGATGCTCCACAAATTGACACTAAAATCTATGTACGACGCAGAGGCGGCATACCGTTTTTCGAGCGGAAGCTATACGAACGCCTCGTACATCTCCGCTATGAGCGCTTTAAAACACGTAAATAAGATGCTTTTGGCTGCTGGAGTTGGCCCACTATATGAAGCAAAGGCGAACGCCGCTTGTCGTGAACCAAAATCACCTGAAGCGGATCAGCCTGATGCCGGGAAATAAAAACCTCTCGGGAATACCGAGTGATCCAAGTGGCTATAACATAGAAAAAAATATCCCCATGCCGATGCCCGGCGGCTCAAGAAGGCGTTACCCATTTTACGAACTCAATGTTGGCGAAAGTTTCCACATAAGTGGTTCGGAGAAAGATATGCAAGCAGTCCGAGTTGCTGCGTGTCATTACGGGCGTAGGCATGGAAGGAAATTCACAGTACGAGCAGAAGATGAAGGGGGCCGTTGCTGGCGTATTGCCTGACCCCCTACCCCAGCACTGTCCCCAAACCAGTGCTGCAGTAGGTGGCCTATGTGGAGGACATCATGTCCCACTCAATCATCTACGACTTTGAAGATCTGCAACTTCTCACGACAGACGGGCGCGTCATTGCACGTGTCGATGGCAAGGCGCTGATCCACCTTACCGCGCATTTTTCAGATGATCTCGAAATCTACGACATGGAAATCGAGATTGACGACGAGGATGGCAATCGCGCCGAACTCCGCCAGCAGGATGACTGGCACTTCCTGTGCCGTCGAGCGATCGAATTGCTCTGGAAGAACAACAAGATCGACGCCTACGACGGCATGGAGCCAGAAGAATTTCATGCGGCGACAGCGGCGGACTTCGCCCGTGACGATCGCCTGAGCCGGGAGGCTGCGTGATGGCTGACGCACACGACGCCACGCCGAGACCCTGGGCCATAGACCCTGCCAACCCTTACCAACTGATTGGCCGGTCGGAAGATGGCCACCCCTTCGTCGGATTCATAAACAACCCAGATGACGCGCATCTTATTATCTATGCCACTAAGGTCGTAGACGCTCTGCGCTCTGGCGGCGGCTGGAAGTATGTCCCGCAGCATGTTGCCGAAGGCCCGTCCGAGGTTCGTCACCCAGACGGATGGCTGATCTGCACGACGTCAAGCGATGAGCTGGCCGCCCTAATTGTCCGCGCCGTCAATCATTTCGATGAGGCGGTGGATACCCTTAAGGAAGCAAGGCAGAACATCCTCGATTTGGCGCACTCACGCGGGTCAGAGGTCGAAGGGACTGACGATGAGTTGGTCGTCTATATAGACGACGTCCTCTCCAAGCTGGAGGCCGCATCATGACCCTCCACGACATGATTAGAGAAATGGCTGACGTAGTTATCTATAATTGTCAGCCGCCATTCACCGTTAGAAATGTCGCCCTTTGTCTCATCGATAAGGGATACACATCAGACAAGTTCACTTGGTGCCTTGATGACATCATTGCATTGGCCCGTGAGCTTTCCGAGGGACAGGAGAGGGCTGCGTGATGAGCAAGGTTCCCGTCCACACCTGCGCTGACAAATATTGCCCTGTATATGGCCAGCCAACACGCAATACATGCGGCTGCCATAAGACCAGCGAGCAGATGCTGCTTGCCCAGCGGGACACCTACGAAACCGCGCTGCGAAAGATCGTGTCGATCAAGCACGCGAACCTGGAAGCCTATTGTCGAGAAGCCGACAGCATCGCGTTGGACGCCCTCGCAAGTGCGGAGGCAGTATAATGACCCCTCTGGCACATGCGATAGTTAGGGACTCCTTGGCGCCTGCACACAAGAAAGTGTGGCGGTCCCCCACCCCACCCCCGGAGCTCGTTGGCGTGCATTGCTTTGAATGCACGGAGGTGGCGGTGCTCGCCTTAGAGATTGGCAGTAAAAAGGCACGCTCGGTTAAGTGGAACAAGGACGAGACAGCCAGTCTCCCCGCAGACCGAATGTGGATCGAGTATGTCCTTTTCGATGACACCGGCACTTCCGCAAGAATGGGTACGCTACTTGAAAAGACGACTGATACGACTGCTCGCCTTAGAACATTTGTGCGTCCCGGCGGAACTGAGAAAATTGCGGCATTCGGAGTTGATGCTCAGATCCCCCTTTTTGGTCATGACAACGACGTCGCTCGCATAACAGGGTCGAATGAGAACAGGGGCACGTACATCGAAATATTGGGGACTACGTTCGGGTGCCTTGCGATCATCAACACTCCACGGGCATTTCTAAGGAGAGAACGACAGCCTCACAAAGGCCTTGCCAAAGCGATAAAGGCGGCCGGGTCCCATTCACCGCTCAATCGCTGGTCTGAAATCGTGCTTGATTTCGATCCGAGCTTTGACGGCGAGACAACCAGCCAAACCGGACGTTTGTCAGGGCCGAAAGCTTACCATTACTGCCGCGCCCACCTGCGCATCAAAAACGGGAAGCTTGAGCAGGTTCGCGGGCACATGCGTGGAGATCCGGCCCTTGGGACTGTCCAAAGCCGCTACACGCTCAAGGGGCCTAGAGCCGCGCCGTGCGAGAATGGAGGCGCCTAATGTCCGACCTCCTCTACTACACCCTCGGATATCTGGCTCTATCCAGTGACGCGCTTCTCTTTGGCGCCTTCATCGTCGGCTTCCCGGTCGCCCTCGCTCTCCTCATGACCTACCTGTTCATGAAGCATGAGGCGCCTTCCGCCTCGGAAGACGACGAGCCCTACGGCGAAGCCTCCTCCTACCGTCGAGATCGTGAGCTATGATTACCTATAACCTGCGCGAGTTTCTGGGCCGTTCGACGGACAAGGAATTCGACGAAACCACGCTGGGGACCGTCCTTTCGTCGTTGCCGGCACTAAGCAGTTCAGGACCGTGGCTAGCTGGCGGAGCCCTGCGACGCACACTCTTGGGCAAGGAGCCAGATAGCGACCTCGACTTCTTCTTCAAAGACGCGGACCAGCTTCTCGCCTTCCGGGATGGGCTGGAGAATGCCGGACTCGTGAAGGTCCGCGAGACCAAGCACCACATGCATTATCGTGGCCCAATAGGAGAAAGCGGCATCCACCGCGACGTTCAACTCATCAGATTTGCATTCTATGAGAATGCCGAGGCCGTAATCGACAGCTTTGATTTCACCGTATGCATGTTCGCCTTCGACGGTGAAACGCTAACCGTTGGCGACCACGCGCTCTGGGATCTTGGTCGAAAGCGTCTTGCCGTCCACAAGATCTCATATCCAGTCGCGACCATGCGACGACTGCTGAAGTATGCCAATCAAGGGTTCACAGCCTGCAAGGGTGCGCTGGGGGCGATACTTCTACAGACAGCGCAGTCCGCTGAACTGCAAGCGCAGATCGACATTGAATATGTGGACTGAACCATGAGCTGGCTATCTCGCATTCACGGAGCCCTACTCCAGCTTTTCAAGCGTGACTGGGCACCGCCACCGAAGCGACCGGAGATCGTTGCTCTGGACGCTCAGATCCAGGCGAAACGAGCCCGCCACAAGGCCACCAGACCAATCGAACGCGAGAAACAGCGCGTTACCAATGCCGCTCTTGAACGAGGCATCAGCCGATGAGCACAGCAGTCGAAACATATCAGGCTCCGCACGAGATTGAGCCTCGGCAGGTTCAGCGCGAGCCAGCCGCAATCATCCAAGTGATCGAGCGTGCCGCGCTCAACCCCAACGTCGATATCGACAAGATGCAGCGCCTCTTGGACATGCAGGAGCGCATCTTGGCTCGCGAGGCGAAGGCCTCATTTGATGCCGCGTTTTCGCAGATGCAGCCGGAATTACCGATCATCAACGAGAATGGGGGGATCAAGAACAAGGACGACAAGGTTCAAAGCACCTATGCCAAGTGGGAGGACATAAACGAGGCGATAAAGCCGGTCCTCGCCCAGCATGGCTTCTCCCTGCGGTTTCGCATCGGGCAGGACGCTGGAAAGATCGTCGTCACCGGGATCCTCAGCCACCGGGAAGGCCATAGCGAGGAAACGAGCATTCATCTGCCGATCGATACCAGCGGGAGCAAGAACGCCGTTCAGGCCGTTGGCTCCACGACGAGCTATGGCCAGCGCTATACAGCGAAGGCTCTCCTAAACATCACGAGCCGCGCGAAGGCAGACCGGGATGATGACGGGTCTTCTGCAGGCGCGCCCGCCCTGATCACCGACGATCAAGCCGAGCAGATCCATAAGCTCATTTCCGATACCGGCGCCGACATCAACAAGTTCCTGGCCTACTTCAGGATTGAGAGCGTGTCGGATCTCAAGGCTCGCGATTTCGACCGCGCTCGTGGGCTCCTCATCGCAAAGAGGGCGCGCCCATAATGCAGATTATCGATTGCGAACAGGGAACCGAAGCATGGTTCCGCGCCCGCGCCGGCATCCCGACAGCCTCTGAATTCGGCACTGTCATGGCGAAAGGCCGTGGCGGCGGCGACAGCAAGACCCGCCAGACCTACCTCTACAAGCTCGCCGGGGAAATCATCACCGGCGAACCCGCGATTTCCTTCACGAACGTTCACATGGAACGCGGCAAGGTCATGGAGCCCGAGGCACGAGACCTGTACGCGTTCATGACGGACGCTGAACCGGTCCAGATTGGCTTCATTCGCAGCGGACAAAAAGGCTGCAGCCCGGACAGCTTGATCGGCGAGCGCGGCATGCTGGAGATCAAAACCAAGCTGCCCGCGCTTATGGTCGAGGCGCTGCTTCGCGACGAGTTCCCGCCAGAGCACAAGGCCCAATGCCAGGGCGCTCTATGGGTAGCAGAGCGAGAGTGGATCGATATCTGCGTCTACTGGCCCAAGATGCCGCCGCTGATCAAGCGAGCCTTCCGCGACGAAAGCTACATCTCTGAGATGTCCGCCGCCGTCGATGCATTCAACGATGAACTCAACACCGTAGTCGAGCGCATCCGCTCCTATGGCTCTGTGACAAGGGAGGCCGCTTGATGGCTGGCAGCGTCAATAGATGGGATGGCGTCGTCCGGTCATACACCAACGGTTCGAGCATACCAGAAGTTGCCAAGGAGTTCGGAACACCCACTTCAACTGTCCGGCACCATTTAGCCAAAGCTGGCGTATTGCGCAGTAGGGCGGACGGGGTTCGCTTGGCGGCCAAGAAAGGGCGTCTGGGCAGCGGGTTGCGTGGGAAGACTAGGGTTTTCACCGAGGAGCACCGACACGCCATATCCGCCGCGAGGAAATCGTGGGCCAGAGACAACGCAGCCGGAATTTCTCATAAGAGCGGCGGATACGTCGAATTTACTACGGGTCCAAACAAATCCAGATCGGTTCATGTAGTCGCTATGGAAACGCGGCTAGGCCGCAAGCTTAAGCCCGACGAATGCGTTCATCACATCGACGGGAACAGGCACAACAACGCAGACAACAACTTGGCTCTCGTTACTCGGAGCGGTCACATGAGGCTCCATCGGCTTCAAGACCGGCTGTCAGGCAAAACAAGAGAAAGGGACCGGAATGGCCGGCTCAGCTAACCGCGTTATTCTAGTAGGCAACCTCGGACGCGATCCCGAAGTGCGCCGCCTCGCTAACGGCGACCCAGTGGTCAACCTGCGCGTCGCGACGACAGAGACATGGCGCGAAAAAAGTTCGGGCGAGCGGAAGGAAAGGACCGAGTGGCATAGCGTCGTTATTTTCAACGACAACCTCGCGAAGATCGCGGAGCAGTACCTCCGCAAGGGCAGCAAGGTCTACCTGGAAGGCCAGAACCAGACCCGCAAATGGACCGACAAGGATGGGCAGGAGCGCTACACGACGGAGGTTGTCCTCCAGCGCTTCCGTGGCGAGCTAACGATCCTCGACGCGCCTCGGTCTGGCGGTGGAGACGAGCCCCGCGAGCGCGTGACTGACAGGTCCGCACCGTCCGGCGACGGCTTCGAAGATTCAGACATTCCGTTCTAGGGAGAATGACATGAGCCGCGCGCTAGTCGTCATCCGCAGCGATCCCGACCGTCGGCGGGTAGCCAATTGGGCGGCGAAGGCCCCATATGGCTGCCGTATCGAGTTCAAAGAAGCCAAGCGCTCCCTGCCACAGAACGACCGCATGTGGGCGATGCTGACGGACGTGGCGGCACAGACAACGCATCACGGCATCAAGCTTTCGCCGGACGACTGGAAACTCCTATTCCTGGACGCCCTTAAGCGTGAGGTGCGGATGGTTCCAAACCTGGACGGAAACGGGATCGTCAGCCTGGGGCGGTCGTCGTCGGATCTGAGTAAGAACGAGATGACGGACCTCATCGAACTGATCTTCGCGCTCGGCGCAAAGCACGGCGTGGTATTCCGTGACGATGTGGAGGCCGCCTGATGGCCAAGCACACCCTCACAGCACAAAAGGCTGCATTGCAGGTCGCCATTCGTGGCGTACCGGATATAGCCAAGGGTCAGAGGATATCACCGTCAGCGGCGGATTTTCTGCGGGACCAGTTGAACGCGATCTTCGACACCTTGAGATGGATCGAGGACAACGAGAAGGACATTCGCGAGGACGTTCTGGCGAAGCGGAGGGCAGCATGATCTGCAAGCGCTGCCAGAAGAACACTGTGAAGTGTGCCGGAAGCATATTAGCTCCGACAAGCATTCAGTGCACCGCATGCGGGTGGAGGCCGGGGGATGATCCGCTGAAGGTGGATGCCGAGCCGCAAGTTGTATCGGCTGCCACAGACACCCCCGCGAATCCAATCCAGTACGTGGCCGTCGGGGCAGGCGACATACTGTCCAACCAAGCCAACATGTCACAAAGCCAGTTGCAGCAGATCCTTGCGGACATTCAGAAGCGGAATGCAGGGTCCTGGGGAATGGGAGGCGCCGGATGACCGCCAAGCGCCGCAAATCGATCCCCCTGATCGTCAAGCTACAGGTCGCCCTACGTAAACTTGGATACACCATTGAGGAAGTGGACTTCGATCACTTCCCTGCCCTGGCTCTTCGGAACTGGGACGAGGCAACGAACGACACCGACCCGCCAGCTAATCATCCAGACTTCATCCGCGTCCTGACCAAAGGCGAGCACAAGGTGAAGACCTTCGGGCCGGGCGGCGAAAAGCGGATCACAAGCGCTGGCGGCGATATCCACGCCATCGCTCACGAGCGCCGGGTGACAGAGAAAGAGGCGGCGTTCCAGCGACGCGTTCTTGCCAGGGCCAACGGTGAGCCAAAGCCTCAATCAAAGTGGCCAAAGCGAAAGATGCCGAAACGCGTGCGGAGATCGTCATGACTGAAAAGCAATTTCTGCGCTGGCTGTGCTTCTTGATGTGCGGGTATATATCTATCGGTGCACTGGCGTTCTTTGTTTACGTGGCGACAACGACTAATAACTACGTCGCCTTTTTCGCACTGTCACCCATGTTTTTATTCCCAGCGGCATGGTTTGGGTGGTGCGCCTATCAGGCTTGGTTAGACAAACTGTGAGCAGAAAAAACAACGCTCGCTCGCACGACGAGCCCAGAGCCTACCATTTATTCGGCGCCGCCAAGTTCTACCGAAATCGAGCCAAGCAATCACCAGAGCCGATGAAGTCAGAACACCAAGAAATCGCGGACAAGATCAAAGAACAAGCTGTGATCCTCGAAACCGAGGAGCGGAGACTTCGAAATGAAGAGAAACGTCGAAGAATGCAAGAGCGTCCTCGCGGATCTTGAGAAGGCGAGCGGGGCGGATCGAGAGCTTGACGCGCGGATTGATGCCGTGCTCCGCGCCGGGAAGGCATCGATGCGAGATAGCTCGCCATGGGCCTGGTTGAACTTCCCTACCTGGAGGCACCACGACCAAGCTGCTGGTATGTGCGGCGTTGTTCACGACGACGGCAGTTTCGGGATGGTCTGGGATAGCGAGCCCTTCACCTCATCCCTCGACGCAACCATTGCGCTCGTAGAGCGGGTGTTGCCGGGGCACCAGATCAATCTCCACTGGTACATCGTCCACGCCGAGGCGAGCATAGGGTCTGCAAGCCATCCGCTTGCCCAGGCTGTTGCCCCCACCCCACCCCTCGCCCTCCTCACCGCACTGTTCCGGGCTTTGATAGCGCAGATGGAGAAGGCGGAGTGATCATTGGTTGTCGGCGTCGCCCGCCTTTTTGTTTCTCTCCCGCCGTTTCAGCTCTCGCTCAATAGCCGAGCGTATCAGATCGAGACGATCTTCCCCCGGCTCAAGCGCAGCATCCATACGCGCCTTAGCTCCCTCAGGAAGGGTCAGGTTGATGTTCTCGGCCCACAGCTTCTTCCGCCCCATACGGGGACGGGTAGCTGGTTCATGAATTTGAGTCAAATCGCACCTTTTCGTGTACATGTTATTGACACCGTATCATGTACACGATATAACTTCAATCACAGACAGATTGGAGCGACGGAAATGGCGCCCACGGGGCTTAGCGAATCCGAGAAAGCTTTTGCAATGCGCATGCTTCCTCATTTTATGTCTGGGAAGAGCGCGCATGAAGCTGCGAAGTCCGTTCTTGATGATGACGCACGCCTATTCGACGCATTCTGCGACCGAAGCCACTCGTACTTCGTCGATATAGGAGACGGCAGGTCAGCCAGATCCCGAGAGGGGAAAGGCGACGTAATTGCCAAGGATATTTCCGCCATAGTTTACAGCCGGATTCGCGCGACCATCGACAAAGCCGGCCCCGGAGAGTGACAGATGACACCCCATAAAATTGCGGAGTTGCAGCGCCTGCGTGAGGCGGCGGTAGCTCGCGCTGGCACAACCAGGGAATACGCGATCTGGCTTGAGGCTCTGGACAAGGCTTCAGGCGACCTTCTCACCCTCGCCTCCCGCGCCCTTCCCGCCGCTCCTGATGTGGGGGAGGAGAAGATAACGAGGTGGAGCCCGGCTTGCGAATTCGATGGTGATGGGTGCCCAACAGCCTACATGTTCGGGAATAACTCTAACGGCGATTACGTTCGTTACGAGGACCATCTGCGCCTCCGCGATCAGGCAAAGCGCGGGGCGTATGCGGATGCTGCGGCGATCGCTTCCGACTATGGCCACATGGACGGTCCCACAGCAAAAGGTATTCACGAAGCCATCGAAGCCCTCGCGGAGAAGAAGCCATGAATTGGCCTGAAGCTTTCATGCTCGCCGTCATGTTCTCAGGGATATCTGCCGTAATCATCGTCGGAATATGGAGAGCCAGTCAATGACCAACGCAGACAAAGAGCGCGCTGATTTTGAGGAGTGGCGCGCCGAGCTGCTTGATCTCATCTTTCACTACGCGAACGGCGCCATGTTGAACGGGAAGACGGAGCTTAAGCGTCATATCGCGCGGATAGAGCGGCAGATTGATGCCGTGCCCTGCGCCGGTCGCGAGGCGGAACGCGCCGAGGCTGTGACGGATGCGGATTACTTCGCATCGCTGGTTGATCGCGCCAGAGCCGCCGCCGCCAAGGCAACCGTGAAATTCCCCCAACCGAACTACGTGACGCTCAAGATTGCCGAGGAAGCAGGCGAAGTCGTGCGCGGCGCGGTCCACTATGCCGAAGGCAGAATGCCGTGGGATGAGGTGGAAGGCGAGATCGTGCAGCTTCTCGCCATGCTAATTCGGTTCGTCACCGAGGGCGATCAGATCAACGGAGTGACACCACCCGCCCTCAGCAGCCTTGAGAAAGGCTGAGAGCTAATGACAGAGGAGAAACGATAGAGAATGGCACGGAAGACCGATAGGAGCATCAGCCGTCCATTGGCGAGCGACTGGTCTGATTTCGAACTGATGACGTTGCGAGAGGCCTGCGAAGTATTTCTTGGTGGTCTCTTGGAGCCGCGTTCCCTGCGGACAGAGGTTCGAAAGGGCACACTCACACTGACACGCGTGGCGGGGAAGGACTTCGTGACGCCATCCGCGATTAAGGAGATGCTACGGCTATGCCGCAGCGATCAAAAGGACCACGCCTCTATGAACGCCCCCCACGCCGCGACCAGTCGGGGAAAATCACCCACGCGGGCGTCTGGGTCATCAGAGATGGACCGATTACGGTTAGCACAGGCTGCGGCCCGGATGACAAGCTTGGCGCTGAAAGAGCGCTCACTTCCTACCTAGCCAAGAAATTTTCTGAGGTTAAGGGGCAACCTCGCGGCCCAGGCGAAGCGGTTTATATTGCGGAGGTATTAAGCCTGTATGGCAGCGAAGCTGCGCCCAAAAAAGAGGGAGACAGGCGAATCCTCTCGGCGCGCATCGACAAGCTCCTGGAATGGTGGGGGGACAAAGCTGTAGCTGATGTGCGGCGGACTACGTGTCGTGACTATGTCGCATGGCGAACGAAGCAGAGGATCCGGCACGCTAAGACCAGCACACGCACCGTGAGCCAGCCAACTGCCCGCCGAGAGTTGGTTGTCCTCTCCGCCGCGATCAACTATTGGCACGCCGAACACCCGCTGCCGGCGCTACCGGTGGTGTGGCTGCCAGAAGACAGCAAGCCTCGCCACACTTTTCTCGACCGCGGTCAAGCTGCGAAACTTCTGGCTGCAGCGCTCGGATTCTATCGGGACAAGACCGGGACGATCTATCGTCGAGGGAAAAGCGCTCGCGCGAACAGGGCCCATATCGCTCGGTTCATCCTGATTGGGCTTTACACAGGAACGCGGCATTCGGCGATGACGTCCCTGACATGGGGGCCGTCCGCAAGCTCAGGCTGGATTGATCTGCAGCGCGGCGTGATGCACCGTCGAGGCGCGGAAGAAAGCGAGACAAAAAAGCGTAGGCCGCCTGTCCGTCTGCAGCAACGGCTGCTTGCGCATCTACGAAGGTGGGACAGGATCGACAGCGCGATGAGGCTGGAGGGCGGAGGCGGGATCACACATGTCATCCACCATGGCGGCGTGCCCATAGCCAGCAAGGTGCGTACCGGATGGGAGGGCGTACGTGATGACGCCGGGCTCGGGAAGGAATTTGTCCCCCATATCCTAAGGCATACATGCGGAACGTGGCTCGCTCAGCGAGGCGTCGAGGTATGGGAGGCCGCAGGGTATCTCGGGATGACAGCTGCCATGTTCGAGCGCGTATACGGTCACCACCATCCAGATTTCCAAACAACCGCCTCCAAGGCTTTGTCGGGTCCAGGAAGAAGGTAATTCGAAGCTGTGGCGCCACAGTTTGCCACAGTTTCACGCGAACATTATAAGAACGTAGCTGTGGCGGATAGCGTTGACATGCTATAGAACGCAAGCTATACAGCGCAATACACTGCCTTCACACGGCAGGGGTCACAGGTTCAATCCCTGTCGCACCCACCATCAATTTCAATGACTTAGCTGGAATTTAGGCAGTAAACTGAGTGCAAATTGCACCTGTCCTGCGCTTTCCGGCCCCATGCTCCGATCCGCCTATAGCCCGACTCTCCGCGCGCAGGCCGCGTTCGAGATAAGCTGCTTCACCGCGGATCGATTCATGAACGTGGCTGCGTTCGTAGGCGACAGATAGCGGCGTGCAATTTGATACGCACAGCCCTCTACGCCCTCTCCGTCCCCTTCCGGGCACCGTCCGCGAAGAGGCTCTGGAGAGCGTCGCACAAGCTTGCGCTGGCTTCGGACGCCATTAGGTGATACCAGAGACTTATCGATCTTGTTGCCGAACTTTGTTTTTGCGCGAATGGCGCTTCCGGCGATCTTCTCATCAATATCGATGCAACAAACGTGCGGGCGAGGTGTCCGCGCGTATCTTTATGCATGCGACATGGAGTTCGCTATGACCGTCGGCACCGTAAAATTTTTCAACATCGACAAAGGCTTTGGTTTCATTCAGCCGGACAACGGCGGCCCGGATATCTTCGTGCACATCACCGCTCTTGAGCGCGCGGGCATGCGTACGCTCACCGAAGGCCAGAAGGTGAGCTTCGAGGCAGTCACCGACCCTCGCAGGGGCAAGGTTGCAGCGGAAAATCTCCAGGCTGTGTAAAGACGCGACCCAGCCAATGATTTCCTTCATTTGGCCAGGGCGAAAAATCTGAAGCAGGGTCGGGCTTGCCCGGCCCTTTTTTGTTCGCATAAGGCCGGTTTGGTGGTTCGCTCGCTCGGACCGCAGCCATCATGTCGCAAGAGCTGGAGGAGGCCATCATGGAAGACACTTCCGACGATCAGGCGCTGAGGAAAGCCGCAAACGCTCGAAAAAAGGCGGACGCTGAAGCCGAGGCTTCCAAAGCGTGGGCTGATCATCGGGCCACACAAGACGAAGTTTTTGCGAGGACCGCACGTTTGAGGGCGCTGAGGAAGGCGAAGGAAAACGCAGCCGCCAAAGCGGCCCCCGAGAAGGTAACGGCAACCGCAAAGCGTCGCTCCAAGCGGGTATCGCCAGGAACGTAGAGCTCAAGGCGGCCCTACGTCGGCACACGCATGGAGCGCGCCTTCTCTGCGACTTGCGTTAGGCCGGCCTGGCTTGCCGGCGAGGATCCATTACTTTTTTCTTCGGCGCCGGCAGTAGGCCTTCACGCTGCGCCTGCTTTCGAGCGGCTTTCCGGCTCCGCCGAATGGCTTCCGCCTTCTCTCGGGTTCGCTTCTCTGAAGGCTTCTCATAGGCCCGACGGGCCTTCATCTCGCGAAAAATACCCTCGCGTTGCATCTTTCTTTTCAGGGCACGAAGGGCCTGATCGATATTGTTCTCGCGTACTAGGACTTGCAATGAGTCTCCTGACATGTGCCGGCGGCGCGCGCGCCGGCTATGCGGCTAGGCAGAATGCCTAGCCCGTGCGATGCAGAGCATAGCGATATTCCCGGCGAGCGCATCCCCATGATTCAAAACGGATCGCTGACCTAGCGCGACGGATGGCGCCGTATAAGGCTCAGACTCCCTGAGACAACCCAGGAAGCAGGCCTGCAATCGAGACCTCATCAATCATGGCTGGAGTTCTGACACGCAGCCAACCCTATTATTCCGTGGCCATGTCGGAGGCGACGGGACAGAGCGAGGGCCATGGCTGAGGGGCCTTGCTCAGCCATGCGCGACGCTGCCAATCAAGCTGGGCAGGCTCGTCGGCCCTAGCGCTCCATGAATTCACTGGCGGCGAAGCTCGCGCCCTGGAAACGCCGTGCGATGGGCTCCTCCTCGTCGGGCCGCGCGAGGATAGCCTCGGCAAAAGTGTCGGCGCTGTCCCGTGGGCGATAGCCGAGAGCCTCAGCGCGATCATTGCGCCACCAGCCGCGCGCGTTGGCGGAGACCCCGTAGAAGATGTCATATCCGAGATCGGGCACCTCAAGCGCCAGCGCCGCGAGCTGGAGCATGTCGCGCGGGCTGATCCACGTGGACAAGGTGCGCCGGTCGTAGGGAGCCTCGCTCATGGTCCCTATACGCAAACAGGCGACACCGAGCCCGAACTTGTCGTGGTAGAGTCGGCAGGCCGCTTCGCCGAAAGCCTTGCTGAGGCCATAGCCGCAATCGGGCCGCGGCAAAGCCGTCTCGTCGATGACCTCGTCGCGGCTATAGAAGCCCACCGCATGGTGGCTGGACGCATAGACGAAACGCTTGACCCCATGCCGGCGGGCCGCTTCCAGAAGGTCATAGGTCGCGGCGATATTCGCGGGGAGGATCGCCTGCCAGTCACCAATACGCGCGACGCCCGCGAGATGCACAACGGCGTCGACGCCGCTCACCGCCGCATCGATGGCGGCGTGGTCGCAGATATCGGCCTGGATCAGCGCCTCGCCCGATCGGGCAACGCCGAGATCGGCGCGGTCGAGCAGGCGCAACCTGTAGCGTCCGGCCAGGCCCTCGCGCAGCACGCGCCCGATCTTGCCGGCCGCCCCTGTGATGAGCACCTCGCGTGGTCGCGCAGCAGCCGTAGTCATGTCTCGTAGTCCCGATTCGGATTGAAGGTTCAATCGTTCAGCCGCTCATCAAGCGCGTCGCGCAGGGCATCGCCGAGAAAATTCAGCGCCAGCACGGTGAAGAAGATGGCGAGGCCGGGAAAGACGCCCATCCACCACGCATCCCAATATTGCATCGACATGGCGAGCATCGAGCCCCAGGTCGGGGTGGGGGGCTGAACGCCGAGCCCGAGGAACGACAGGGCGCTTTCCGTGACCAGGGCGGCGGAGGCCTTGAGCGAGGCGTAGACGATGACGTTGCTCTGCACGTTCGGCCAGATGTGGCGCGCGAGAACACGCAGGTTCGACATGCCGATCGATTCCGCTGCCTGAACGAATTCCGCGTCGCGCAGCACCAGCACCTGCCCCCGCACCAGCCGCGCGAAGCCCGGCACATTGACGATAGCGATGGCGATGACCGCGTTGATCAGATCCGGACCGAGGGTCGCGACGATGGCGAGCGCCAGGATCATCATTGGAAAGGCGAGCAGGCCGTCCATGATCCGCATGACGACGTCGTCGTACCAGCCGCCGAAATAGCCGGTCGTGAGGCCGATGACGACGCCGAACACCAACGCCAGGGCAATCGACAGGCCCATGACCTGGAGCGAGGCCGTCGCGCCATAGATGATGCGCGACAGGATATCGCGGCCGAGCTCGTCGGTGCCGAACCAATGCGCCGCGCTGGGCGGCTCCAGCAAGGCTTCGTAGTCGATCGCGGTGGGGTCATAGGGGCTGATCCACGGCGCGCTGACGGCGCAGACGAGGAGCACCGTCAGCAGCACCACGGCGATGCGGCCCAGGCGATGGCGCCAGATGGTGCGGAATGTGTGGAGGAAGAAGCCGCGGGATGCACCGAGCGCGGCAGGCGCGAGGCTGTTCGGCGAAGCCGTGGTAATGGCGCTCATAGCTGCACCCGCTTGTCGAGCATGGCGTAGCTCAGATCCGTCAGGATGTTGATGACGAGCACGCCGACGACCACGACGAGAATGGCGCCCTGCACGACCGGAAAGTCGCGCTCGAAAATGCCGTCGACGATCATCCGTCCGAGCCCCGGCAGGGAGAAGACCGTTTCGGTGACCACCGCGCCGCCGATCAACGCGCCCATCTGCAGGCCGATGACGGTGACGACGGGCATCATGGCGTTACGCAGGGCGTGGCGGACGACGACCCGCCGCTCGCCGGCGCCCTTGGCGCGTGCGGTGCGAATGAAGTCCTGGAGCAACACCCCCAGCATGGCGGCGCGCGTCTGCCGCATCACAAGCGCGGCCTGGGCCGTGCCGATGGTGATCGCCGGCATGAGCATCAGCTTGAGATTGGCGACGGGATCGACGTGGAACGGCACGTAACCCGATGGCGGCAGCCAGCCGAGGTGGATGGAGAAGAACATGATGAGCAGGATACCGACCCAGAAATAGGGGATCGCCATGCTCGACATGGCCACCGCGCTCACAGCCGTGTCGATCCAGCTGTTGCGCTTCAAGGCGGCGAGGATGCCGAGGGGCACGCCGATGACGAGCGACAGCGCGACGGCCAGAAGCGTCAGCTCGAAGGTTACCGGGATGCGTGCGGCAAGCATCTGGGCAACGGGCTCACGCGTCTTGAGGGAGCGGCCGAGATCACCTGTCGCGGCGCGGCCGAGCCATTTGCCGAATTGAACCACAATAGGCTGGTCGAGGCCGAGCTCGCTGCGGAGTTCCGCGCGCTCCTTGGCTGTGGCGTGCTCGCCCAGCATGCTCGCGGTGGGATCGCCGGGCAGCATCAGGGTCGTGGAAAACACGACGATGCACATGACGAGCAGCACCGGCACGAGCTGGACGAGACGCCGCACGATGAATGAAGACATGAGCGTTTCCCATCAAACGGCGGCTTAGGCCTGCCGAATTATTCTAGATGCCCAAGCACCTCAGGCCGCAGAACCAGCCTTGTCCGCTTCTTCGCGCGCCAGCACCGAGAGGATGGCGGGTTCGGTCGCATCAAAATGCTTCTGCATGGCCTCGGCAGCCGCCTTCGGGTCCCGCTTTTCCATCGCCGCCAGGATCGCGGCATGGCGACGGAAGGTTTCGTCGGGCTCGCGCACATGCCGCTGGCTATGCAGCTTGCGCATGCTTTCTTCTATCGGCACGCTGAGCGCCTGGAACAGGTTCGTGACGAGTGTGTTGCGGCTTGCCCGCACGAGAAGGAGGTGGAATCGCGCATTGGCGGGAATCCAGACCTCAGAATTCGTGCGATTCTTGTCCATCACCGCCACGATGCTGCGCAACTCATCCAGTTCCTCGTCGCTGATGAACTGCGCGGCCAGGCTCGCCGTATAGGTCTCAAGCGCGCGGCGCAGCCCGACCACCTCGCGCAAGCCGCCCGACATGGTCCTGACGGCGAAGAGAAAATACTGGGCCAACGGTTCCGGCCCCTGCTCCCGGATCATTGTCGGACGGCCGTGGCGGATATCGACCACGCCCATTTCCGCCAGGCGCTGCAAGGCCTCACGCACGACAGACTTGCTGACGGAAAAGCGGCGCGCGAGCTCGGCTTCGGCTGGCAGCTCGTCGCCGGGTTTCAATTCGCCGTTATAGATCAAGCCTGTGATGCGATCGACGAGAACGGCTGAAAGCCGCGGCCGCAAAAGGCTCTCACCAACAAAATCAACCATTCGTGCCGTCTTCCCAGGATCGATCCGCAAGAGATCTGATGAGTTGATGTCTGAACTCCGTTGACAGAAATATGCTGAGCATCTTACTAAAGGTCAACGCAAAAAATCGGACCCAAAAAAACGGACATCGGTGAAGCCGGCGTGATGGCGCGCCCTGGGCGGCCCCGGAACCGATGCCATTCCTTGGACAAGTGGGGAGGAGCGCATGCAGCGCGTGAGACGATTGTGCTTTCGACAGCCCTGGCCTGCGGCCTGGCTTTACCGGCGATGGCTGATGACACGCCGAAGCGTGGTGGAACACTGACGCAGGCCGTAGACCTTGAGCCAGCGACGCTTGATCCGATCTACGGCAACGCGCCCGGCAAGGACCGCGCTGTCTATACGCAGATGCTGGAAAATCTGTTCGTTCAGGATGACGCCGGCAACTTCGTCCCCCAGCTGGCGACGAGCTGGGAGATCGCGCCCGACCAGAAGTCGATCATCTTCAAGCTCCGTGAGGGGGTCGTCTTCCATGACGGAACGCCCTTCAACGCCGAGGCGGTGAAATTCAACCTCGACCGCGTGATCGACCCGGCGCAGAAGGCGCGTGCGCGGCAATTCGTCGGCGACATGTCGACCATCGTGGTGATTGATCCCGTCACGGTGAAGGTGAATTTCTCCGCGCCGTCCGGCTCGGTGCTGGCTGGCCTCGCCAATGAAGCCGGCATGATCTCCTCGCCGACGGCGGTGAAGGCCACAGGTGCCGACTATGCCCGCAGCCCGGTCGGTACCGGTCCTTTCCGCTTTGTGAGCTGGACAGGCGGCGATCGCATCGCGGTGGAACGCTTCGATAAATATTGGGGCAAGGACGACAAAGGCCAGCAACTGCCTTATCTCGATGCGGTCGTCACCCGTTTCATTCCCAATACGACGGTCAAGATCGTTGAACTGCGCTCCGGCAACGTGCAGCTGGGCGACCTCGTCCAGGTCAAGGACTACGCGCAGATCGAACGCGACGGCAATACCGAACTCGTCCCGAACCATGTCGGCACGGCACAGTATATGTCGTTCAACCTGACGAAGCCGCCCTTCAACAATCCCGACCTGCGCCGCGCGGTCGCGCATGGCATCAATCGTCAGACCATGGAGCGCGTGGTCTCGCGTGGCGAAGGCGTCATCGCCCCCACCTTCGAGCCACCGAGTTCATGGGCTTTCCCGGCTGAACTTCAGCCCCACAGCCATGACCTCGCAAAGGCCAAGGAATACTACAAGAAGTCCGGCCACAGCGGCCCGATCACCCTCGCCATCATCCAACGCGACCCCGACACGCAGATCGCGCAGATCATCCAGTCGCAGCTCAAGGATGTGGGCATCACGGTCAATATCGAGACGATGGAGCGCCAAGCCTGGCTCGACAAGATCCTGAGCTATAACTACGACATGGCCTTGCAGCGCGCCAATACGCCGCGCGTCGATCCCGACATGAGCTTCAGCACCTACTACAGCCGCAATGCCGGGTCGAACTATGCCGGCATCAAGGATGAGAAGGTCTTCAATGATGTCGCCGCCGCCCGTGGGACGACGAATCTTGAAGAGCGCAAGAAGCTTTACAGCGATATCCAGAAGCAGTTGTTGGATGAGTATTACCAGACATTCTTCTTCTGGCGCGCCAACAAGGACGTAAAGCGCAAGAATATCAAGGGCGTTCGGCGCGAGCTCAGCGGCAACTGGCTGGTTGATCGCGCCTGGATCGCCAACTGACGGCCGTCTATGGCCGGCGGCGCGGCGACCCGCGGCGCCGGCTTCCCTATCTTCGAACAAGGCTCTCCAGAACAAAGCGAGTAACGCATGGATAGCACCACCTCCCCCGGTGGCCTCGACCCGCTCACGCGAGAGCGGCTGTCCCAGGTGACGACCGCGACCTTGACGACACTGCTGCTGAAGCGGGGCTTCAAGAATACGTTCATGCGCAAAGTGCAGCCCGTCGCACCCGGCAAGCCGCGCATGGTCGGGCTTGCATCGACCATGCGCCTCATCCCCAATCGCGAGGATCTGACCAATATTTTCGACCGCGACAACCGGCGCGACCTGCAACGGGTGATGGTGGAGACCATTCCCGCTGGCCATGTCCTGGTCGTCGATTCGCGGGGCGACTCGGAGGCCGCATCCTGCGGCGAGATCCTGATGATGCGCATGATGGTGCGTGGCGTCGCGGGCGTGGTCACTGACGGCGGGTTCCGCGACTCGCCCTCCATCGGCCAGCTCGCGATCCCGACGTTCCACACCGCGCCAGCTGCGCCGCCCATCATGGTCAAGCACCATCCGGTGGAGATCAACTGCCCCATCGCCTGCGGCGGTGTCAGTGTCTTTCCCGGCGATGTCATCGTCGGCGACGACGAAGGTGTCGTGGTCCTGCCCCGCGCCGAAGCCGATCAGATCGCCATCGAGGCCGTCGAAAAGGAGGCCGTCGAGGAGTTCATCGCCATGTGCGTGCTCGCAGGCGAACCGATCGTCGACATCTATCCGCCGACATCAGCCGTCCACGAACGTTTCAACCGATGGGTCGCGGCGGGTCGCCCCGCTAAAGGCCATGCCATAGTCACGGAGCCTGCCGAATGAAGATCGCCGACCTCAAGGCGCGATGCGTTGCCATTCCGACGAATGCCCAGCTCAGGAGCAACACCGGGGTTCATCCCGGCTACTTCATGCGCACGATCATCGAGCTCGTCACCGATGAGGGCATCATCGGGCTCGGCGAGGTCGGTGGCGGCGACCAGCGCGGCGCGCTCGCCAAGCTGAAGGACAGGCTCATCGGCCTCAATCCGTTCAACACCGAGTTGATCAAGGCCAAGATCCTCCGCAACACCTATTTCCAGTCGAACGCCCGCATCTATGCGGCGATCGAGATCGCCTGCCTCGACATCCAGGGCAAGGTTGCCGGGGTGCCCGTGCACGACCTGATGGGCGGGCGCGTCCGGGAAGCGGTGCCGTTCATCGGCTATCTCTTCTGGCGCTACGACAAGCCGGACGGCGGGGACGACACGACGGCGGAGGACGTGGCGGCCCATTGCGTCGAGCTCGCCGAGACGCTCGGCG
The DNA here is from genome assembly GCA_930633525.1 of Hyphomicrobiales bacterium. Classification (NCBI taxonomy): domain Bacteria; kingdom Pseudomonadati; phylum Pseudomonadota; class Alphaproteobacteria; order Hyphomicrobiales; species Hyphomicrobiales bacterium. Next base: position 1,272,923 of record CAKNFP010000001.1, on the reverse strand, counting down.
TGCGCGCGATGAAGCTGAAGGCCGGCGTCATGGAGCCACGCGAGGAAGCGCGCGTGCTGGAACTCTGCCGCGACAGGCTCGGCGACGACTTCGGCCTGCGCATCGACCCCAACGGCACCTGGTCCGTGGGCACCGCCGTGCGCATCGGCAAACGCCTGGAAGCGCTCGATATCGAATATTTCGAGGACCCCTCCTGGGGGCTCGAGGGCAATGCGGCCGTGCGCAAGCAGATCCGCGTTCCGATCGGCACCAACATGTATCCCGCCCGCTTCGACGACCTCGGGCCGGGCATCCGCATGGGTGCGGCCGATGTCATCCTCACCGACCTGCACTATTGGGAGGGGCCGCGCGGCGTGAAGGATCTCTGCGCCGTCTGCAAGGCCTTCAGCCTCGGCGTGGCCATGCACAGCGGCTGCGAATTCGGCATCGAGCTCGCGGCCATGCTCCACACCGCCTCCACCATCCCCGAGATGATCTACGCGGGGGATGCGCATTATCACTATCTCACCGACGACATCATCGCAGGCGGACTGATGCCCTATAAGAACGGGGCGATCGCGGTGCCGACGGGGCCCGGGCTCGGCGTAGAGCTTGATCCGGAGAAGATGGACAAGTACGAGCGCTACTACGAAGAAAAAGGCGACTACTATGCCCGTTTCCGCACCGACCCACGCCGGCCTGACTGGCACCCGGTCATCGGGGGCCGTTGACACCGCCCTTGATCGCCTGCGAGACTGGGCGTTCGCGGTGCTTCTTCCGTTCTGGAGCGAGGCCGGCGTCACGGATGCCGGCCATTTCTTTGAGGACCTGGACTTTGCCGGACGCCCCTGCCCCATCGAAGCGCTCCATACGCGCGTGCAGGCGCGGCAGGTCTATACCTTCGCGCATGCAGCGCTCCTCACCGGCAGCGATCACTATCGCCATCGTGCCGCCAGAGGTTTCGAGGCCATGGCTGGCCTGCTCTGGGACAAGGACCACGGGGGATGGCTGCGCGGCGTCACGCCGAGCGGCAGCCCCGTCGATCCGCGCTGTGATGCCTATGACCAGTGCTTTGCGCTCCTCGCCCTGGCCTGGTTGAGCCGCCTGGGAGAGCCGAATACAGAAGGATGGATAGAGCGGTCGCTCGCCGCGCTCGACCAGCGGCTCGCCGCGCCACGCCATGGCGGCTATTGGGAATTCGTGCCGAGCGCGACGGGTGCCCCCCTGCCCCGACGGCAAAACCCGTATATGCACTTGCTTGAGGCCTTCCTCGCCCTGGAAAATTCGGGCTTCGCCGAGGGGGCGCCCCTGTCCGACTCGGTCGTGGACCTGTTCCTGCCGCTGATCGAGCGCGATGGTGCCATCGGCGAATATTTCACGGAGAATTGGATGCCCGCGGCGGGTGAAGCGGGCCGCATCCGTGAACCTGGCCATCATTTCGAATGGGCTTGGCTCCTTATCGTCTATGCAGACATGAGGCAGTCGAGGCGCGCAAGGGATATCGCCCATTCGCTTGCCACCTATGGCTGGAGGCACGGCTTCGATGGCGAGGCCGGCCGCGTCCCGGCTCTCATCGAGGCTCACGACCCGACAGGCGCCCCTCTCCGCGACAGCAAGCTGCTCTGGCCACAGACTGAAGCGATCAAATATTTCGTCCGGTGCCGTCAGAACGGCGACGGGGTGATTGGCGACAGTGCGCCAGAGCTTGCGAGGCTGGTCGAAAGCCTCTTCGATCACTTCGTCATCGCCGGTGGCCCGCTCTGGCGAAACCAGATCAGTCGTGGTGGCACGCTCCTCGCGCAGACCGTTCCGGCGCGGCTGCTCTATCACATCATGACCTGCGTCGGTGTCATTACGGATGCGGCGGCGGCAAGCCATGCCAGAAGCGAAGGTTTTGCACGATGACCATGGATACGGCGGCGACGCCCGCTCGCTACGATGCGGCCAACCTCGAAAAGGTCGTGAGCCTTCTCCTGACCCGCGGCGGCGCTTCGACCGCCAATGCGGGGACGGTTGCTCATCATCTCGTCGAAGCGGAGTTCATGGGGCACGCTTCCCACGGCATCCGGCTCTCGGGAATGTATGTCGACCGGCTCCTGTCGGGCGAGGTCGAGGGCGCAACGAGCCCGCGCATCGCCCACGATGCCGGCGCGGTGGTGCGTATTGATGGTCAGCGGGCGTTCGGCCAGGTTGTTGGCGAATTCGCCGCCAATCTTGGCGCGGAGCGCGCCAAGGCCCACGGCATCAGCATGGTTGCCGTGGCCCATTCCGGCCATCTCGGCCGCAACGGCCGCTGGCCGGAGATCGCGGCGCGCGCCGGTATCGCCTCGCTGCATTTCGCCCATGGACGCGGCGGGGCGGCTGCCGTCGCTCCCTTCGGTGCGCGCGAGGGCAAACTCCGGACCAACCCCATCGCCATGGGCGCCCCTTTGCGCCCAGGCGAGGACCTGATCCTGGATTTCGCCGTCGCCGAGGTTTCCGGCAATACCGTCAAGCTCGCGCTGGAGCGCGGCGAAAAGCTGCCGACAGCCTGTCTCATCGGGCCCGATGGCCTGCCCACCGATGACCCCAGCGTTTTCCAGGAAAAAGCCGGAGCGCTCATGGCGTTCGGTGGCTTCAAGGGCTATGGCCTCGCGGTCTTCGCCGAGGTCTTCGCGGGCTTCATCGCCGGCGATCCCGCCGATCCCGTGCCCACCAACAGCCTGCTCTCCATCTATTTCGATCCGGCCACGCTGAAGGACGCGGCGTCGTACCAAGCCGGCCTGGACGAACTCTTCGCCGCGGTGCGCGGCGCGACGCCCATCGACCCTGATCGGCCTGTCGTCCTGCCCGGCGATCGCAGCCGCGCGCTCCATGCGCGCAACAGCCGGGACGGGATCGGCATTGACTCTGCCCGACCGGTCATTCTCAAGGCCGCGGACCGGCTCGGCTGCCGCGCCGAGGTCGAGGCGCTGCTTGGATAACGGGCCGCGCCTTGAGAGGATGGACCATGGTTGACGCTTTTTCGCCGCGAACATCTGTCATATTTTCATGTGAGCTCAAGGCTGCTTGAGCACGGCCGCGGAAAACGTGACATGAAAATCGCTCGTAGAGCGCTGACTGGAATTCTTCTGCTTGCCGGATCCCTTGGCCTCAGCGGCTGTGTGTCGGGGAGCACGGGCCCGGTCTACTATTCGGGCGGCGCCGGCTACTATAGCGGGTCCTGGGTGGACTATGGCTATGCGCCACCACCTGCCCGGGTGGTCTATCCCGCGCGCTACTATCCCCGCTATGCCTATGGCCCACCGCGCGTGTATCCCGGCAGGCCGGCCTACGGTCCCTGGAGAGGCTATCCCGGGCCGCGCTATATGGGACCGGGACCAGGGCGTCCGCCCGGGTTCCGCGGGCCGGGCTATAGCCCACCCGGCGCTTACGGGCGACCGATGATGGGTGCCCGCCCGCCGATGGCAGGTCGCCCTCCCATGGCTGGTCGGCCGCCCATGGGCAGCCGGCCACCATTTCCCGGAGCACAACCGTAGCGGCATCAGGCAAGCCACGACCTGACCGGTTGGCGCACAGAGAACGTCCCCGCGAGAGACCCCGTATGGACTATCCCGATACCGGCCATCGTCGATGGCCGGCCTTCGGCGTTCGAAGCCTGAAAAACAGGCTTAACGACAGGTCAACCCGCCGTAACCGAGTGGAGACCGGGAGAGGACCGGTACTGTTGCCCGCCTGACACGCTCGCGATGATCACGCGGGTGTGAGCGAAATATACCGCCGATGCCTGTTGCAGCTTACGCATTCTTTAGACAAGTTGCCGCCTGATAATCACCCAAATTGGGACAGGTGGTCGCCGGATTCATTTCCGGGGACGTCGAACTTCGAGGCCAACATGAGTGCGAAGCTTGTAGCTTTCGCGGGCGTTTTTTGTGCCGCCATTCTCGCTACCCCCGCAAGCGCTTACCAAATTGATCCGTTGACACGGCAGCCACTTGCCACACAGCCGGAGAGCTTCCGGCCGCAGGCATCGGCAATTCCGCGCGAAATCGTCACCTATACCGGCCCGCACGGGCCAGGCACCATCGTCGTTTCCACCTCGGAACGGAGGCTCTACCTGGTGCAGCCGGGCGGCACCGCGATCCGCTATGGCGTCGGCGTCGGCCGGCCTGGCTTCACGTGGGGCGGAACCAAGACTGTCACTCAGAAGCGCGAATGGCCGGGCTGGACGCCACCGCCGCAAATGCTGAAGCGGCGCCCGGATCTGCCCCGCCACATGGCTGGCGGCCCGGACAACCCGCTTGGCGCCCGCGCGCTCTATCTTGGCTCGACGCTCTACCGCATCCACGGCTCCAACGAGCCCGATTCCATCGGTCAGGCCGTCTCGTCCGGATGCTTCCGCATGATGAACGAGGACGTCATCGACCTTTACGGCCGCGTCGGCGTCGGCACGCGCGTCGTCGTTCAGCGTTGACGTAACAAGGGCGGGTGTCCCCCCGCTTTCTTCACCATGACAAGCCGGCCGGCTCATCGCTTGCTCTCCACTGAGCATTTCGGCGAGCCGCCGGCTTTCTTTTTTACCGCATTGGATTTCCGCCCACTCCCTTGGTAAGGGAGAGGCCTACCCGCTGACAATCGGCTCGCGCCTGAGGCCTTTGCGGTCAAGCTCATCGAGATAGGCTGACCATATCTGCGACTGTTGAGCGCCGAGTTCGTGGAGATATTCCCAGGTGTAGATGCCGGTGTCATGCATGTCGTCGAAGACGGGGCGTACGGCATAGTGTCCCATCCGCTCGATCGACAGGATGGTGACGTTGATCTTGCCACCGACGGTTTTGCGGTCGCTCGGCGAATGGCCCCGGACCTCGGCCGATGGGCTTTTGACCCTGAGATATTCAGCGCTCAAGGCGAATGTCTGGCCGTCGTCGAAGGCAATCGTCAGCGTGCGCTTGTCAGACGAGAGGCGCAATTCCGTCGGCCATGGTGCCGCATCCCGCGCATTGTCCATTGTCATCTCCTGCTCGCTCCGCCACCTCGATTGCTTCTAGAGCATTTTCGGGCGAAGTGGGTACCGGTTCGCGTGAGGAAAATGCTCTAGGCCGCGGTGGCGCAAGGCGTAACTTCCTTGTCCTCACGACCGGACACACCTTCATATGATTGGCATTCTCACCGAGGAGAGGCCATGTTAGACCCTATGTGCTGTAACAGACTGACGTTCTTGCCATGCTGACGCCGTTGCAAAGCCTCGAAAGGGCGGTTCCCTTCGTCGACCCCTTCGGGCGTGCGATCACCTATCTGCGGGTATCGGTGACCGACCGTTGTGACTTGCGCTGCGTCTATTGCATGGCAGAAGACATGCACTTCCTGCCGAAGCGCGACCTGCTGTCGCTCGAGGAACTCAACCGCCTATGCAGCGCCTTCGTGCGGCGCGGCGTGCGCAAGCTGCGCATCACCGGCGGCGAACCGCTCGTCCGGCGCGATATCCTCAGCCTGTTCAAGTCACTCTCGCGGCATCTCGATGCCGGTGATCTCGATGAGCTGACACTCACCACCAACGGCACCCAGCTTGCCCGGCACGCCGAGGCACTGGCGGCATGCGGCGTGCGGCGGATCAACGTGTCTCTCGACACGCTCGATCCGGTGAAGTTCCGCACCATCACGCGCTGGGGTGATCTCGACCGCGTTTTCGAAGGGCTGGCCGCCGCACGCGCCGCGGGCCTCGCGATAAAGATCAACACCGTCGCGCTCAAGGGCGTCAACGACCAGGAGATCCCGGATCTGATCGCCTGGGCCCACGGTCAGGGTATGGACCTCACATTGATCGAGGTCATGCCGCTCGGCGAGATCGAGCCCGGCCGCATCGACCAGTTCCTGCCTCTGTCGCTCGTACGGGCCGGGCTCAAGCAACACTATACCCTGGAAGATCTGGACGACCGCACCGGTGGCCCCGCGCGCTATGTCAGGCTGCGCGAGACGGGCGGGCGCCTCGGCTTCATCACGCCGATGACGCACAATTTCTGCGAAAGCTGCAACCGCGTGCGCGTCACCTGCACCGGTACGCTCTATATGTGCCTCGGCCAGGAGGATGCCGCCGATCTGCGGGAGCCTTTGCGCGCCAGCGAAAATGACGCGCTGCTCGAGCAGGCGATCGCCGAGGCAATCACGCGCAAGCCGAAGGGCCACGACTTCATCATCGACCGGAGACGAGCCCGCCCCGCCGTCGGCCGCCATATGAGCGTGACGGGCGGCTGAGCATCTAAGACTAAAGTCTATTTTTGCGGCCCCGTTATGCCACTATTGGGTAGTAGGCGGCCAGCCTCATAGTTTGTACACCACATGAAAATGCATTAGAGCGAGATAGAAGCGGCTTGGAGACAAGTGTTCGTTTCAATCCCGTCTCGTGCGCGGATTCAGTGCGCCCTCATGGTCACCATCGCGGTGATCGGCCGGGCCCGAGAGGACTTTGGGGCCGGTCAACCACGCGCCGGCGTCTCGAACTTGAGCGTGTGTTTGGGACGTAGCGCGTTATATGATCTCATTGGTCGAGGCGGAGACTTCGGCCAGAAGAAGAGAAGGCGCTCCAAAGCGGAGCAGGGAGGACCACGAATGGCGCCGTGTCGATTTCATCGTCCCCCGTAATTGCAGTCGACGCAGTTTCGTCCGCCCCATGGACCGTGAACGCCGGATCAGGCTTTTCTTCCCTTTCATTTCGGATATCCCATGCGCCATTTGCTTGCCTTCAGTCGCCTGATCGACGGGATCAGCAAGTCTTTCGGCAATGTTGCCGACTGGTTCGTACTCGGGGCCTGCCTGATCAGTGCGGGTAACGCCGTCGTCCGCTATCTGTTCAGTTTCAGCACCAATGGCATGCTCGAAATTCAGTGGTATCTCTTCGCGGGGATCGTGTTCCTGGGTGCGCAGCATACGCTGTGCATGAATGAACATGTTCGCGTCGATCTGGTCTACGGTAACGTATCGGATCGCGGGCGGTTGTGGATTGATGCATTGGGGCTCGCCTTCCTGCTTATTCCAGGCAGCATTCTGCTTGCCTATCTTTCCTTTCCATTCTTCTGGCAGTCGTTCCGCATCCATGAGATGTCACAGAATGCGGGCGGGCTGATCCTGTGGCCTGTCAAGATGCTGCTGCCGGTCGGGTTTACGCTGATGGCCCTGCAAGGGCTTTCGGAATTGATCAAGCGCATCGCCGCGTTGCGCAACGAGTTAAAGCTCGAAACCAAATATGAGAAGCCGCTCCAATAGCCGACGGACATTTGACGATGACGCACGATAGTGCGCCAGCAACTTCCGGCAACGGCCATCAGGCCCCCTTCGTATCCACTCAATTCCCCAACCCAATGAGACGCCGATGTTTGCCTATGGCGTGATTCCTCCGCTGATGTTCGGTGGCATGGTCGTGTTCCTGCTCATCGGCTTCCCAGTTGCCTTCTCGCTGATTGCGGTTGGACTATTTTTCGGCATCGTTGGCATTCTGACGGGCCATTTCGAGCCTCAGTTTCTGCAAGCCCTGCCGTTTCGCTTCTACGGCATTGCCTCGAACGAGTTGCTTCTGGCTATTCCCTTCTTCACGTTCATGGGCGCCATTCTCGAAAAGTGCGGTCTCGCCGAGGACCTGCTCGAAGGAACGGGACAGCTTTTCGGCAAGATTCCGGGTGGCCTTGCCTTTGCGGTCATCATCGTAGGCGCGATTCTGGGCGCGATCACAGGGACGGTCGCGGCCTCTGTCATTGCCATGGGCGTCATCTCGCTGCCGATCATGATGCGTTATGGCTATGACATGCGACTTGCTACCGGCGTCATCGCCGCATCCGGCACGATCACGCAGCTCATTCCGCCTTCGCTCGTCCTGATCGTTCTCGCCGATCAGCTCGGGCGTTCGGTTGGGGACATGTATCTGGGCGCGATTGGCCCATCGCTTCTTCAAGTCCTCATCTTCCTCCTCTATATCGTCTTTCTCGCCGCCTTCCAGCCGCACAAAGTGCCTCCACTGCCCCCAGAGGCGCGCGGTGAGATGGGGTGGCCCCTGATCCGGCGCGTCCTGTGGGGAATGATCCCCTCGATTGCACTGATTTTCCTCGTGCTCGGCACGATCTTCATGGGGCTTGCAACGCCCACCGAAGCCGGGGCTATGGGCGCGGTTGGCGCCATGGTGCTGGCCGCGATGCACCGCCGCCTCACCTGGCCGCTTGTCCGGGAAGGCATGGCTTCTACCATGCGCCTGACCTGCATGGTCGTGTTCATCCTGATTGGTGCGACTGTCTTCAGCCTCGTTTTCCAGGGCATGGATGGATCGCGCTGGATCGAGCATCTGCTGTCTCATATCCCGGGCGGCCAGGTCGGGTTCCTGATCTTCGTCAATATATTCGTGTTCTTCCTGGCGTTCTTTCTCGATTTCTTCGAGATCGCCTTCATCATTATTCCACTGCTTGCCCCAATCGCGTCCAGCCTTGACATCAATCTGATCTGGTTTGGCGTTCTGCTATGCATCAACATGCAGACGTCATTCATGCATCCGCCGTTCGGCTTTGCGCTTTTCTATTTGCGTGGTATCGCGCCGGCGAAGGTCAAATCATCCGATATCTACTGGGGCGCAGTGCCATGGCTATGCATGCAGCTTATCCTCGTCGTGATCGTTATTTTCTGGCCTGAGTCGGTCACATACTGGCTCTCGTCTGGTCCAACGATCGATCCTTCCAAGATTGAGCTGCACCTGCCGATGCCAGCCGATCAGGACATGCCTGCTATACCTGGGTTTGGCCCGCCGAAACTCTGATGGCACTTATCCTTCACTTCAAATAGTGACATCAATGTCCTAAAGCGAAGCCCCGGAGATTGCTCTCCGGGGCTTTCAGCTTTCTCACTCAGGCTTGATCTCTTGCAATCTGCCGACGGCCTCCCGCTTCTGCGGCAATGGCAGCCAGCAGCACACAAAAGAGGGGCGGCCATCCCCTCGGGATGACCGCCCCTGCAAGCTGGAATGCCGAAAGAAGATCCTATCCGCGGCTGCGGGCGCGGACCATGAAGTTATCATAGGTGTATTCGGCCACCTGCCACCAGAGATACTCCTCATTGCGGTAGGCGGTCATCGCATCGATGATCTTCTTGAAATCCGGATTCTTGGCGCTGATTTCCGCATAGAGTTCATTGGTTGTCTTGAGGCAGGCTTCCATGACCTCCTGGGGGAAGGGTCGCAGCTGGGTGCCGGCACCGACGAGGCGTTTGATCGCCGGCGGGTTCACCTTGTCATAGCGCGCCAGCATGATAGTATTGGCGTAGGTCGCAGCATTCACGAGCGCAGCCTGGTAGTTCTTCGGCAACTCGTTCCACTTGTCGAGATTGACCATCGCGTGGATGGTCGGTCCGCCTTCCCACCAGCCGGGGTAGTAATAGTAAGGAGCGACTTTGTTGAAGCCGAGCTTCTCGTCGTCATAGGGGCCGACCCATTCGGCCGCATCGATGGTGCCCTTCTCAAGCGCCGGATAGATGTCGCCGCCGGCGATCTGCTGAGGAACGACACCAAGCTTCTGCAGCACCTGCCCGGCGATGCCGGCGATGCGCATCTTGAGGCCGGAGAGATCGGCGACCGTCTTGATTTCCTTACGGAACCAACCGCCCATCTGCGTGCCGGTGTTGCCCGCGGGCATGCCGACGACGTTGTATTTCTTGAAGAACTCGTTGAAAAGCTCGTTGCCGCCGGCTTCAAATAGCCAGGAATTCTGCATGCGCGCGTTGAGGCCGAAGGGAACGGCCGTGCCGATGGCGAAAGTCGGATCCTTGCCCACATAATAGTAGGAGCACGTATGGCACATTTCCACGGTGCCGTTCTGCGTCGCGTCGAGCGCCTGCAGGCCGGGCACGATTTCGCCGGCGGCAAAGACGTGGATCTGGAACTTGTTGTCGGTCAGTTCGGCAACTTGCTTGGCGAGAACGTCACCGCCCGCGTAGATCGTGTCCAGCGACTTTGGAAAACTCGATGCGAGACGCCACTTAATTTCGGGTGCGGACTGCGCGATCGCCGGCGCAGCAAGGGCCGCGCCCCCCGCGACCGCAAGACCCGAGCTCGCTAGAAACTGACGACGCTTCATTCTCTTCATCCTCCCGCTCAAACGGACGCCTATACCTGCTTGAAAAGGTGGCGCTTGTATGGAACGAGAGAGCCATATTCCGCCTGAGACCGCAACAGTCTCAAGCGGCTTGTGGCTTGTCCATTGGTCGAAGACGGCGCACAAAATACCACATCCGGCGCCTTCCAAAGTCCGCAGCGCGCGCCCGCTATTCGATGACGATCCGCGGCGCGGGCCGCAGGCGTGGCGCACCGCCGAGAGCGCCCGTGAGTTGGGCCGCGATATCCATGAAAACGCTCGCTTCAGGACCATGGGGATCGCGGACAACGATGGGTTCTCCCTCGTCAGAGGCCGCGCGCAGGGCCATCGTCAGCGGCACTTCACCGAGGAAAGGAACGCCCATGGCTTTCGCCTCGTCGCGCGCGCCGCCATGACCGAAGATATCGGAGCGGCCACCGCAATGCGGACAGACGAAGCTCGACATGTTCTCGACGACGCCAAGGATGGGCACCTCGACCCGGCGGAACATGGCGACGCCGCGCCGCGCATCGATCAAGGCCAGATCCTGCGGCGTCGAGACGATGACGACACCGGCCAAGGCCGCGTTCTGCGCCATGGTCAATTGCGCATCACCTGTCCCGGGCGGCATATCGACGATCAGCACATCGAGCTCGCCCCACTCGACTTCGCGCAGCATCTGCTGGATGGCCGACATCACCATAGGGCCGCGCCAGATCATCGCGGCCTGCTCGTCGACGAGAAAGCCGATCGACATGACCCTCAGTCCATGGGCGACAAGGGGCTTGAGGATACGGCGGCCGGGGATGACCTCCGGCTTCTCCGACAAGGCCAGCAGCTTCGGCAGCGATGGGCCGTAGATATCCGCATCGAGCAGGCCGACCTTGAGCCCCTGCCGGGATAGCGCGAGGGCGAGATTGCAGGCGACTGTGGACTTGCCGACGCCGCCCTTGCCGCTCGCGACCGCGACGATGTGCTTGACACCGGGGATGCCCGCCTTCGTCTGGGATGCCGCCTTGGGACCCAGAGGGCGCTCCCCGCCCGCAGGAGCGGCTGGGCGCTCTGACGGTCGCGGCGCCTCGGCGCGCGAAGGAGCAGCCTCGGCTGTCAAGGTCACGATGACGCTCTCGACGCCCGGCATTTCACGCACAAGGCCCTCGGCGCGATGACGCAGCGCTTCGAATTCCTGAGCGCGCGCTGGGTCGATGGCGATGGAAAAATAGACCTTGCCGCCAGCGATCACCACTTCGGACAGAGCGGCAGAACGACCGAGCGGCGTCGTACCATCGGGCCCGGCTATGGTGTTGAGCCGCGCGACGATTGCATCTCTCGTGATCATTCTTCCCTCGCTCGGAGGCCCGGACGCCCTGGGCCCGTCTCTGGGACCCGTCGCCGGCCATGGCCTCGCACCATTGCCGTCACTTCCACTGATCGGGATATGAGCCGCGGCACCGGCAAGGTCAACTGCGCGCCCTTGTCGTCCAGGCCACAAAAAAGAAACGCGGCCCTGCAATCAGGAACCGCGTTTGAAGTCCAGGGTCTCGGAGGTCATCCGTGTAGCCAACCTAGATTAACAATCTTCCCTTGACTGTGTGAAAAAACACATGGCTGCGATGTTCTCAACGCGGGTGCGTGCGTCGCCAGTCTGCGGGGCGCTCGAAACGACCTGCCCAGACCCCGCGCCGGCTCGCGCGCGCCTGCCGCTCCTCCGCGTCGAAACGGCCATAGGCAATGGCCTGTCCCTCGCGGACGAGCTCGGCGTTGACGTCCATCTCCCCCTGTCGGCAGAGCGCCAGGCCGCGGCCATACCGGTCCTGCTCCCTGATTGTGCAGGTCACCGGGGCGCGGGCGAGCAGGATCGTGAGGTAACTGTGGGCCTCACGGCCGCAAGGATAGACGCCGGCGTCATGTTCGCAGGATTGATGGAGCTCCGGCGCATCGATGCCCGCCAGCCGCAGTTCGCGGCCACCGAGGCGCAGGGAATCACCATCGATGGCGCGCGCCATGCCCGTCACCGTTTCACCGCTCTGCTGCCAGTAGCCGACGGCGACCATGACGAGCAAGGCGACCAGGGAAACGAGCCGCCAGTGGCCCGGCCCTTTGCGGCCTCCGCCGCTGATACGGTAAGGCTGGCGGTGGTGGGGGGGCGCGGTCAGGGCGCGTCCGGCCGCTGCGAGACCGCCGCCTGGGCAAATGTCGCCATGCCGCTGTGGGTCGCGACGGCGGCCTTGACGATGCCGGCCGCAAGAGCCGCACCTGTTCCTTCTCCAAGCCGCATGCCGAGATCGAGCACCGGCTCGAGACCGAGACGCTCCAGCACTTCGCCGTGGCCCCCTTCCGCCGAGCGATGGCCGGCGATGCAATGGTCGAGCGCCCCCGGATCCATGGCTTTCAACACGGCCGCCGCGGCACAGACAACATAGCCGTCCAGGATCACCGGGATGCGTTGCAGCCGCGCCGCCAGAATAGCGCCGGCGATCGCCGCGACCTCACGCCCGCCGAGCCGGCGCAAAACCTCCAACGGATCGTCGAGATGCCCGGCGTGGGTGGCCAGCGCCTGTTCCACCACGGCGCGCTTGCGGGCAAGGCCGGCATCATCGACGCCCGTGCCACGGCCGACCCATTTGGCGACCGGGCCGCCATAGAGCGCCGCGAAAATGGCGGCCGCGCTCGTGGTGTTGCCGATGCCCATCTCGCCGAGGCACAGAAGGTCGGCGCCACCGGCGATGGCCTCCATGCCGAAAGCCATCGTCGCCACGCAGGACTTCTCGTCGAGCGCGGCGCCCTCCGTGAAATCGCCGGTCGGCAGGTCGAGCGCCAGGTCGAACACCTTGAAGCCGAGGTCATAGGCCGCGCAGATCTGGTTGATGGCGGCACCGCCGGCGGCAAAATTCTCCAGCATCTGGCGCGTCACGCTCTGCGGATAGGGCGACACGCCGTGCTTGACGATCCCGTGGTTGCCGGCGAAGACGCAGACGATCGGCCGGCGGATCTCCGGCTGGCCCTTGCCCTGCCAGGCGGCCACCCATTCCACGATATCCTCCAGCCGTCCCAGGGCGCCGGCCGGTTTGGTCAATTCCTGATCGCGCGCCTTCACGGTCGCGACCGCATCCTCGTCAGGCCCCGGCATCATCGGAATGAGACGCCGCACGTCATCGAAAGGCAGGCCTGAAGCCGACATATCCATAATACCCATGCTCCTCGGCCTGACGATCCGAAGCATGCGTCCGCCAAGCGAGCCGGGCTCGCCTGACCGCGCGGAACATGCTCTAAGGCCTCTTCTGGAGAGCTATACCGGTCGTAGAGCCGCGAGTGAAGCCGATGACAGGATCCAATGACGATCGACACGCGCGCCGCCTTGGCGCGCCAGATGGATGGCGCGGCCTTCTGGCCGATACGGCCGCCTGCCTCGTCTTCTACTCGCGCCTGCCGGTCCCCCAACGCGTCCTCCCTGACGGCGGCAAGGCCGCGCCGGATTTCGGAACCATGATCCGGGCCCTGCCGCTAGCCAGCGCCATCATCGGCCTCGGCGGCGGCCTCGCCATGGCCGCGGGCCTCTCGCTCGGCTTTGGCGCCCTGCCCTCCGCCGTGCTCGCGGTCGCCGCGCTGGCGGTCATCACCGGCGCGCTGCACGAGGACGGCTGGGCCGACACCGCCGATGGCCTGTTCGGCGGCCGGACACGCGAACGACGGCTGGACATCATGCGGGACAGCCGCATTGGCGCCTTCGGTGCAGCCGCACTTTGCCTCGGGCTTCTGCTCCGTGTGGCACTGCTTGCCGAACTGGCCAGCCGCGCGCCGGCCCTGTCCGTCGCCGCCGCCATCGTGGTCGCGGCGGCGATCTCCCGGACTGCCGGCCTCCTGCCGCTGGCGATCCTTCCGCCGGCCAGGCCGGACGGCGCAGGCGCGAGCGCAGGCCGCCCCGATGCAACGGCGCTCAGCATCGCCGCGTTGCTTTGCCTTGTGCTGATCATCGCTGCTGGCTTCATCGCGGGCCTCGGCGTGGGCTCCGCAACTTTCGGCGCGCTCGTCGCCCTCGCCGCGGCCTGGGGAACGGCGCGGCTTGCCCGCGCCAAGCTCGGCGGGCACACCGGCGACATCGCGGGCGCCGCCCAGCAGGCCGCCGAGATGGCCTTTTTCCTTGGTATGCTGGCGATGACTACCTAGATCTTGGCATATGTGGAGGTAACACGTTCCATGGCCAGAGCCACCCGATGCGTCTGATCGTTCCCCTTACCATCATTGGCGTGGCGCTCGTGCTGCTTGTGCTGTTCAGCGGCGAGGAAACGATCGCCGGCATGGCGCCTGATCAGCTCGCGCGCTTCGCCACCTTGTCTGCTTTCGGAATCGTGATCCTCGGTTCGATGGTGGCCATGTTCCGCTCCAACTGGTCGCGGGCCGCGCAGGCACTCGCCTTCTGGATGGTGGCGCTCGTGGGTCTCGTCGGCCTCTACAGCTACCGCGACGACATTACGCTGTTTGGCCATCGCATCCTGGGCGAGCTTACGCCTGGCCGGGTCGTGCCCGGGCCTTCCGGCGAAATCTCGGTCGTGCGGTCGGGCAGCGGCAGCTTTGACCTCGAAGCCGAGGTCAACGGCCGCAGCGCGCGCTTCATCCTCGACACCGGCGCGAGTGTCGTTGTCCTCACGAGCGAAACCGCGGAGCGCATCGGCCTCGACGTCGAGCAACTCGCCTTCAACCGTCCCGTTCGCACCGCAAACGGATCGACGATGGCCGCCGCGATCACCATCGACACGCTGGCCGTCGGGCCGATCGTGGAACGCCGCGTCCCGGCTCTCGTCGCGCGCAAGGGAAGCCTGTTCCAGAACCTGCTTGGGATGACCTTTCTGGAACGCCTCGGCTCCTACGAGGTCCGCGGCGACCGGCTGATCATGCGGCCGCAGAGCTAGAAGCAACCGGCCGATCCACGGTGTCATCCCCGGCGGCTGCGGAGCGGCCCGCCGGGGATGACAAACATCCCTTGGGCCATTCCTGAATGTCGGTGGCCATAGCCCTCAGGCAGCGCTTTCCAGCGCGTCGCGCTCGGCTTGGCGCGCTGAGGCTTCCGTCACATGGGCGACGGCGGCGCGCAGGATATCAACGTCGGCACCGGGTTTCACGGCCTCCGTGGCCAGATGCCGGCGGTAAAGCCGCGCCCCCGGCCGGCCCGGGAACAGGCCGAGCAGATGCCGCGTCATCTGGTTGAGGCGATAGCCCTCCGCCAGACGGGCCTCGACATAAGGGATATAGGCGTCGATCGCCTCCTCCGCCGAGCCGACCGGCGCCGGCTCACCATAGAGCAGCGGATCGACGGCCATCAGGATTTCCGGGTTCTGATAGGCCGCGCGGCCGAGCATCATCCCGTCGAGCTTGATGTCCTCTCCACCGATCGCGGCAAGACCCCCCTCCACATCGGCGAGGCCGCCATTGAGCGCGATGGGCAGAGCCGGATAGGCCTGTTTGAGGCGATGTACGCGCCCGTAGTCGAGAGGCGGAATCTCCCGGTTTTCCTTAGGCGACAAGCCTTGCAGCCACGCCTTGCGCGCGTGGACGACGAGCCCGTCGACGCCGACGGCCACAAGGCCACGGGTCAGGGTGTCGAGCGCCTCTTCCGGGTCCTGGTCATCAACGCCGATGCGGCATTTGACGGTGACGGGGATGGCGACGGCCGCCTTCATCGCGGCGACGCAATCCGCCACCAGGGAGGGCTCGCGCATGAGGCAGGCGCCGAAGCGGCCGTTCTGCACGCGATCCGACGGGCAGCCGACATTCAGATTGATCTCGTCATAGCCGAAGTCCGCGCCGATGCGCGCGGCGGCGGCGAGGTCTGCCGGGTCGCTGCCCCCAAGCTGCAGCGCGACCGGATGCTCCTCGTGGCTGAAGCCGAGCAGCCGCTCGCGATCGCCATGGATGACGGCGCCGGTGGTGACCATCTCCGTGTAGAGGAGTGCCCGGCGCGTCAGAATGCGATGGAAGAACCGGCAGTGACGGTCCGTCCAGTCCATGAGAGGGGCAACGGCGAAAGGGGCGGCGCGATAAGGCTTCATCATCTCAAAAACGGTGTTCGGATGGGCGCCTTATAGCAAAGGATTGTGGTGATCGCCATGCGGGTCGCCGGCTTCTCCGCTCGCAACTGTCAAGGTATCCGAAATGATCACTTCCGGCGGAAACCGGTATCCATCCCACGCCCTGATGCTCTAAATAGCACCCTGCACATGCAGCATATCCACCGGCGCCTTAAGCCGGCAGACAAGGAGTGAGTTGGTATGGCGTTCGATCTCACCGGCAAGACCGCGCTCATCACGGCGGCAGGTCAGGGTATCGGCTTTGCTTCGGCAGTGGCATTGGCCGAAGCGGGTGCCAAAGTCTTCGCCACGGATATCAACGAGACCACCTTCGCAGCGCTCGAAAAGGCCCATTCGGGCATCGAGCCTTTCCGGCTCAATGTCCTTGACGATGCCGACGTGCAGGGCGCCGCCGAACGCACGGGTCCGATCGATATTCTCTTCAACTGCGCCGGCGTCGTGCACAATGGCACCATCCTGGAATGCCCGCCCGAGGACCTCAACTTCGCGCTGCAACTCAACGTGATGGCCGCATACCGCACCATCCGTGCCTATCTGCCCGGCATGCTGGACAAGGGCGGCGGTTCCATCATCAACATGTCGTCGGTGGCCTCCAGCGTGAAGGGCGTGCCCAACCGCTTCGCCTACAGCGCCTCCAAGGCCGGCACCATCGGCCTCACGAAATCCGTCGCGGCGGATTATGTGGCGCGCGGCGTCCGCTGCAACGCGATCTGCCCCGGCACGGTCCAGTCACCCTCGCTCGATGACCGCCTGCGCGCGCAGGGCGACTACGAGGCCGCGCGCAAGGCCTTCATCGCGCGCCAGCCCATCGGCCGCATCGGCAAGCCCGAGGAAATCGCCGCGCTCGTGCTCTATCTCGCGAGCGACGAGGCGTCCTATACGACCGGCCAGATCCACGTGATCGATGGCGGCTGGACAGCCTGACGGCCACGATGGGGCGCCTGTGAGCTACCGAGCCCGCACGGAAGGAGGCGACATCTTCGCCCCCTTTCTTACACGCTGGGATCTGGTCGCAGACGGCAACCCGTTCGCGACCCATTCAAGCCGCCTCCTGCCCGTGCGCCAGGGGACGACCTCGGCGATGCTGAAGATTGCCCTCGAACCTGAGGAGCAGGCCGGCTGCGCGGTGATGGACTGGTGGAGCGGCCGGGGTGCCGCACCTGTTCTGGCTTATGATCCCTCCGGTGTGCTCCTCATGGAACGGGCCGAGGGCACCCGCTCCCTCGCGCGATTCGCGAGGTCCGGCCGCGATGAGGACGCAACCCGCATCCTGTGCGGAGCGGTGGCAAAGCTGCACGGCCATTGCCTCGGCCCTTCGGCCGGCGGACTGTCGAGACTTCCTCGCCCGCAGAACCTCGTGCCGCTGGATATCTGGTTCCAGGATCTCGCCCCGATCGCCCGCACGCAAGGCGGCATTCTCGGCGAATGCCAGCGGGTCGCGGACAGGATATTGCCTGTCCAACGGGATATCGTGGTCCTGCACGGCGACATTCACCACGACAATGTGCTGGATTTCGAGGCGCGCGGCTGGCTGGCGATCGATCCGAAACGCTTGATCGGCGAGCGCGCCTTCGACTATGCCAATATCTTCTGCAATCCCGATCCTGATTGGGATATCGAGACCGCCCCCAGGCTGTTTCACCAACGCCTGGAGATCGCCGCCGCTGAAACGGGCCTGGAGCGCCGCTGGCTCGTATCCTGGATCATGGCCTGGGCCGGCCTGTCCGCGGCCTGGTTTATCGGTGACAATCAACCCGGCGCGGTTGACCTTGCGATCGCTGAACTGGCCGCAGCGGAACTCGCACGCCTGAGCTGAGGCAGCGATCGCCTCACGTCAGATCGCGCGCGATCTCCGACAAGATCTCGTAAGACCGGAGCCGCGCGCCATGGTCGTAGATCATGGCGGCAACCATGACCTCGTCGGCGCGGGTCTTCTCGAGGAACTCCGCCAGCGCCCGCCGGACCGTATCGCGCGACCCCACGAAGGAGCAGGCGAGCATGCGCGAGGCCTGCACCTTCTCGCTCGGACTCCAGTAGGCCTCGATGTCATCGATCGGCGGCGGCAACAGGCCACGCGTGCCACGGAAGATATCCGCGAAGCGCTGCTGGGCGGAGGTGAAGAGCCTGCGCGCTTCCTCATCGGTCTCAGCGACGAAGACATTGGCTCCAACCATCGCATAGGGCTTCGGGTGACGCGCCGAGGGCTCATAGCGCTCGCGATAGACGGCGAGCGCATCCATCAGCGCATCCGGAGCAAAGTGCGACGCAAAGCCATAGGGTAGCCCGAGCATGGCGGCGAGCTGCGCGCCGAACAGGCTGGAGCCTAGGATCCACAAGGGTACATTCAGGCCGGTTCCGGGCACGGCCTGCACGACCTGCCCCGGCTGGAGCGGGCCCAGCAACGCCTGCAGCTCCAGAACATCCTGCGGAAAATTCTCAGCGGAAGAATAGTCGCGGCGCAGGGCACGCAGGGTGCGCTGGTCCGTTCCGGGCGCGCGGCCGAGGCCGAGGTCGATGCGGCCGGGATAGAGCGTCTCGAGCGTGCCGAACTGTTCGGCGATCACCATGGGCGAATGGTTCGGCAACATGATGCCACCGGCGCCGACGCGGATGCTCTTGGTGCCTCCCGCGATATAGCCGATGACGACCGATGTCGCGGCGCTCGCGATACCGGTCATGTTGTGATGCTCGGCTACCCAGAAGCGCTTGTAGCCCCAGTGCTCCGCATGCTGCGCCAGATCGAGCGAGTGATGCAGCGCGTCGGCGGGGGACGAGCCCTCCGTCACAGGCGCGAGATCGAGGATAGAGAACACCGGCATCACCCAACTCCCAGCACGAACCGTCATGCGTCAGATTGGGATGAGGTGGTACGCGTGGGCCCCATTCGCAAGCGCAAGGCTCGTGCTTCATCCATGCCGTGGATGCAACGCCCGTTTGCAGCCCCTGACCAGGGGGTCAGGCCAGGGGCGCAACTTGCTGTTTGCGCGCAGCATTCCCTCAAACGGGCCCATCCCCTTCGCGGGATGATAGCCCAAAAGGCGAGTGCGCGGGGGTCAGTGACCGGTGCTGTCGCCCGAGCGGCTCGCCTCGAACAGAAACCATACGCGCTTCTCGGTCGCGTCGATGACGTTCTCGAGCAGGCTCGCGGTCGCGACATCCTTGTATTCGTCGGCGACGTCATGCGCCTTGCGCAACGTCGTGACCATCGCCTTGTTGTCCGCCACGAGCTCGCGCAGCATGTCGGCGGCCGAGACGAACGGCGCGTCGTTGTCGGCGATGCTCTGCAGCTTCGCGATATGTCCGATGGACCGCAACGTGGTGCCACCGATCTTGCGGACGCGCTCGGCCACGTCGTCGGTCACGCCGATGATGTCGGCTCCCTGATCATCGAACAGGAGATGGTAGTCACGGAAATGCGGGCCGCTGACATGCCAATGGAAATTCTTCGTCTTCAAGTAAAGCGCGAAAGCATCCGCGAGAACAGCATTGAGGGCCTCTGAGATAGCCGCAACGGCGCCCTGCGTGAGGTCTGTCGGCGTGTGCAGCACAGGCACCGTGCCGGCATTGTCGCTCCGCGCGGCCGACGTCTTGGTCTTCGGCTTGGCGGCTGTCTTTTCTGATGCTTTCGGGGAGGCTTTCGCAGTTGCTCGGGCCATTGGAGGGCTCCTTCTCGGTAGCGCATCACGACCATCGGCCTAGACCGGTTCCCCGCACGCCCATAGGGGCCCACAGAGGACAGCCAAAGTATCAAGATCCGCAAGTGTAGACGATAGGTCGGACACGCGATGTCAGGTCAGAGAGGTAGAACAGCGACAGATCTTGCTTCAACCGGTGCCGTTCTACCACAGACCACGCTGCCGGTCAGCGCAATCGACGGAGAAGTCTTAAAATGCTTAATGTGGCCATCGCTGTGCCGCAGGCCGCTCGCAGCGAGACGCGGTATCAGCCTTGACGCGCCGCCGTTACGACATCCAGCCCAAGCCGCAGAAGTTCAGACCACGCCCCCTCCGCCGTATCGGCAAAGCCGAACAGCGCGCAGTCGGCATCACTGATCATGCCCTCGTCCACCATCGCTTGAAAATTGATGACGGATGTCCAGTAAGCCTTGTCGTACAAGACGATCGGCACCGGCGAAGCCTTGCGCGTCTGCCGCAATGTCAGGATCTCGAAGAGTTCGTCGAGCGTGCCGAAGCCGCCGGGAAAGACGACGAGGCCGTTGGCGCGCATCGCCAGATGCATCTTGCGCATCGCAAAATAGTGGAAGCGGAAGGTCAGATCGGGTGTCGAATAGGCATTCGGCTCCTGCTCGTGCGGCAGCGTGATGTTGAAGCCGATCGAGGGGGCACCGGCGTCAAGGGCGCCGCGATTGGCGGCCTCCATGATGC
Organism: Hyphomicrobiales bacterium; assembly: GCA_930633525.1. Classification (NCBI taxonomy): domain Bacteria; kingdom Pseudomonadati; phylum Pseudomonadota; class Alphaproteobacteria; order Hyphomicrobiales; species Hyphomicrobiales bacterium. The sequence goes on along the minus strand of CAKNFP010000001.1, from coordinate 1,252,394 downwards.
CCGGGCCGCCACCGGTCGCGATGACATTTTCGCGTTCGTTGCCGTTGGGGCAGAGCGCGCCGCCGCGCTCGGATGCGATCTTGCCGAATTCACGCGCTGCGGCATACCAGTCGGCATGGCGCCCGCCGCCGTTCTCGCCCACGCGCGCGCTGCCGAAGACGACGATCGTCGAGCGGACGCCCCAGGCGCGCAGCGCTTCCTCTGCCTTGGCGTATTCCAGCAGGAAGCGTACCCCGCGCATGGAATCGCCAAGCAGAAAATCCTGATCCAATGCGGGGAGACGATAGGAGGGCGAGGCGGATTGGGCCGCATTGGGGGCGGCTGAAGTAGTCGACGGGGCGGTGGGCGTAGACAGGGAAGCAGCCATGATATCCAAAATCAGCGGTGAATGGTCTCTGGGAGCGTCGTCTGGCCTTCGCCAAGCGCGCGCTGCATGAGCACCGTATCGACCCAGCCGCCGAATTTGAAGCCAACGGCTGGCAATGTGCCGATAAGCGTAAAACCGAGGCTGCCGTGCAGCCCGACGGAGCCTGCATTGCCGGAATCACCGATCACGGCCAGCATCTGACGCCATGGCCCAGCCTCGCAGCGCGTGATCAACTCGCGAAGAAGCGCGCGGCCGATGCCCCTGCCGGCGAGCCCGTCGGCGACATAAATCGAATCCTCGATCGTGAAGCGATAGGCAGCACGCGAACGATAGGTCGTCGCATAGCTGTAGCCAACCACCTCCCCCGCAATGTCCGCGACGAGATAGGGCAGGCCGAGCTTCAGGACCTCCTGTCGCCGCCGCTCCATTTCCGCGACATCGGGCGGCACCTCCTCGAAGGTCGCGAGCCCCTTGAGGACATGATGCTCGTAGATCGCCTGCACGGTGGCCATGTCGGCCTCCGCCGCCTCACGCACTATGGGCCCTGTTACCCCAAACTCGCTTGCCATGCCCCGGCCAGTCATCCGTACATGCTCCCATCTCGACTGCATCGAGAAACGCTCTTTTTGCCCGTACGGCAAGCGGCGGTTTCGACGCAGGCACGGGATCGGATGGCATGGGATCGGATGGCATGGAGCATGCCGACCCAAGGTGCGCGAAACGCTATCGGCGACATTGATGGACCTAATGCCAGTTTGAAATTCTTCTATTTAAGAACAGATCTTCGAACTCGTAATATTCAACTGAGTTCCGATATCTATTTCACTGCCCTCTGCTTAATGCACTCGACCTTCTCCGGCATTCGGTATATCCATGCGCGCATGATACCTTACCATGCGCCTCAGGTCCTTCTCGGGTTACTCTTGCTCGGCACGGCGCCGGTCACCGCCACTGGCGTTCAGGCACAGCCGTCCCAGCCCCGTGTGGGTCGTGCACCGGTTGCCACAGCGACCGTCATTCCGCCCCGCCCCAACCCCAGCGACGTGATGAAGAACTGGCCGGCCTATCCGGAGGCTCTGCGGCAGACCGGCCAGGAAGGCACCGTCCTGCTGCAGGTGAGGGTCGACGAAGACGGCATCCCGCGACAGATCGGCATTGCGCGCAGCAGCAATGTCGCCCTGCTCGACGAGGCGGCGGTGCTGGCCGTGCGTCGATGGCGTTTCTCGCCGGCGACCCAGGACGGCAAACCTGTCGCGGCCACTGTGAGCCTGCCGATCAATTTCCGGCTGAAAGACCCGGAACCCGTGCCCGCATCCGGAAAGCCTGCAGTCAAGCAGCCAACGAAGCCGGCACAAGTCAAGCCGCGGGCTCCCAGACGCCAGCAAACCGAGCGTGCGGAGCCACGCGGCCCGGCGGCGGAACGTCCCGCACCGCAGCAGCGGCAACCCGCTGAACGGCAAGGACTTCAGCCCCCGCCCTCACTGACGCTGCCGCCACCTCAGTAAGCATCTTCCGGGATCGGCATGGACCAACCAAAGCACTCCGCAGCGCCACACCGCATCCATCAGGGACGAAGGGGTGTGGCGCCGGCAAAGCGCAGGACAGAGGATTGGCCAAAACGTCATTAGGCGCGACAGCCGATCATGTCATAGACTGAGAGCCCCTCAGGGCATTCGACAGAAGATGCCGATGGCCCTGAGGCTATAGCTCTCGACGCGTCCGATATCCGACCTTGCCTGGCATCTCCATTGCGTGAGATTAGGCAATGGTCGCGTTATGGTGATCGCCGCCGTCTGTCTGTCGCCAAGTGTTCCAGTCGAATCGTTAACATTGTAGATCTCGCAGCCACCACCCGAAATCAGCCATTCCGTGCCCATGGTTGAGCTACGGACCGCGTTAACGGTCAACATGCCTGCTGGCCCCGAAGTAGTTGCGACTTCGATCTTGCAATCCGGCGCCGAAAAAGCATGAGCAGAATTTGCGCCGAGCGCCACAAAACTAGCGATTACTGCAAGGAACTTAACAGAAACACTCTTCGTAGATCCAGACATTGTAAATTCTCCCATTATTAATGCCGATAGTTATAATTTTATCCTAAAATTCAGATTTATTCGACGCTCTTGAAAGTATCCGAACTCAAAATACAGGCAATCGAGAATCCATTTACAATAAAACCGGAACTCTCCCAAACATCGCCCAGCGCCATAAATAGAATAAACCTCAACATCGACAATTAACGGATAAAACGTCGATTTGACGTCATTTACAATTCAAAATGACGGATTGTTTTTTGTGAACAGCAACATATCACGAAATGAAATTCTTACATTATTTTGCAGCACCTCCATGCCAATCGCCCCCCCAAGAGGAACCGCGTCTTTTCGCACCAGGAGCACGCCAACCGGCGTCGTCACAGACGTTCAAGCCCATAGCGAAACAATGGTCATCGATTGCTAAAATCGCACTGAAATCCGGATGAATGACGCACCCTAAATCATCACGCAATTCCCAATGAGTTCACTTGAATTAGTTAACAGCAAAAACTCGTACAACTACTCAACTGTCATTGCTTTAACATCAGAAAAATGCCGCCGCAATCTTAATTTTACGCAGGATCACCCATTTTCGCTTCACAGCGGAGCGACAAGATCCGTTACCCCATGGCGAGGGATGTCTTTCCGCCCCCTTGCGACAACGGACGTCACAACACCCGAGGCAGCAGAGCTCCCAGCACGAAGGCGATCGGCATGTCCGCAAGCCTCACCGCCACTCACGGGACGTCAAAGCCCCATCCGGCGGGCGGCAGTTCGCCACGGTCTAAATCTGGTGCGCCGGACCGCCAGGACACCGAGGGGCTGACTGCTATCGATCCCGAATGGCAACTATCCGCGCAAACTTCGCACCAGCCGCATGCACGATCTCTCGCGCAAAGGCAGGACTGCAGCCAACCGATGAACCTTATACGCCCGGTAAAATCGGTCGATTTCAGCCATCTTTAGAAATAATAAATTCAGAATATTAATCGACCAAAATATTCGTCATCTGTTGTATCGACCGACGAGCAAATCGAAATATCAACCCGCTATGATATATGGCATTCTTTATTCACAGGAACGTCACGCTTATCGCCTCCCGCCATTGGCGCCCTTTCCTGGATAGGCATCGTATGACTGAGGCAATGCGATTTCACAACAGCGGCATCGGCCCCCATCGACCCAGCTGGCTGGCCGAACCACTTGCGTCACCCTAACGCAATCCGAACGATGTGATGAAGAGCTGGCCCGCCTACTCGGAGGCCCTACTGCACACCGGCCAGGAAGGAACGGTGGCGCTGCAGATGAGGCTCGACCAAGCCGGCATACCGCGACAGATCGGCATTGCGCGCAGCAGCAATGTCGCCCTGCTCGACGAGGCGGCGGTGCTGGCCGTGCGTCGATGGCGTTTCTCGCCGGCGACCCAGGACGGCAAACCTGTCGCGGCCACTGTGAGCCTGCCGATCAATTTCCGGCTGAAAGACCCGGAACCCGTGCCCGCATCCGGAAAGCCTGCAGTCAAGCAGCCAACGAAGCCGGCACAAGTCAAGCCGCGGGCTCCCAGGCGCCAGCAAACCGAGCGTGCGGAGCCACGCGGCCCGGCGGCGGAACGTCCCGCACCGCAGCAGCGGCAACCCGCTGAACGGCAAGGACTTCAGCCCCCGCCCTCACTGACGCTGCCGCCACCTCAGTAAGCATCTTCCGGGATCGGCATGGACCAACCAAAGCACTCCGCAGCGCCACACCGCAATGCTGGGCGATGGAGCGTTTCCACCGCTTGGGGGAAAAGCCGCCGACGGCCCACGAGGGCTTTCCTGAGCCTACGCCTTAAGCCAATCAGCCGATCGTCATAAGACTCGCATCGCCGCCGGCTCGCTGAACAGCGACCTATCAGAAACTATGACGGCCCCAGCAAGAAATCAAAATTCCTCAAAAATATTGCGTTTTTTACTCCTTCGCGTAGTATAATATTTACAATGCTACTTATCGTTGAAAATAAAAATCATATCATTTCTTCGTAAGATTTGTTTTTCGTAACGCGTATTATTTTAAACTGCGCTTTAATTTAGGTTGACGGCGCCATGCCTATGTTGGATTTCGAATTCGAACTTCATTTTTCAGTTAGCTTCGCCGCAACAGCTGCCGCCTGAAACGTTAGGCAATGCTGCCAACAGCAGCTGCACCGCACCAGTATGTGCGTTCACGGTGTTCAGGCGGCTTACAGAGCGAAGCCAAGGCCCTGAAACAGAGAGGCATCGCCCCCTTGGTAACAGGCGCCGCAGAACAGATGCGGCCAGCCTGCGAGCACAATTGCTCAGGAGGAATGGATAATGTCGAACCAAGCATTGTTGATCGATTTTCTCACAACCGATGTGGATCTGGAATGGCATGGCTTCAGCGCAAAAGCGCCGATACAGCCAGCAGCCGCTCCCAACTTCGACTTGCAGGCATTCGACTTGCAGGCATTCGGCTTGCAGGCGTTAGATTATCAGACGATTGCCGGAATTGCTCCCGATCTCATCGCGGGGTGGGCTGCGACATCAGCCACCGCCTCCGCCGCAATCAATAATGGCGTCGTGAGCTTTGCCACGGGCGACGGCCCGACAACCGTCGAGAGTCAATCCCTGCTGACCACCGTCACGGTCACCCTGACTTCCGGCAACGACAATGTAGACTACTCTTCAAGCAGCGACCCTCACATCGTTAACTGTTTAGCCGGGAACGATACAGTCGTCGGCAGCAGTGCCGACGACTTAATCCATGGCGGGGACGGCGCCGACACGCTCTCGGGAGGCCCCGGCGCCGACTGGCTTTATGGTGAGGCAGGTAATGATATCCTGAACGGCAACAAAGGCGGCGACCATCTGCACGGCGGCAAGGGAGCAGATACCCTCAATGGCCAGCTCGGTAATGATACGCTGCTCGGCGGCCTGGGCAATGATACTCTCACCGGCGGCGACGGTAACGACATATTCTGCATGCAGCCAGGAGGGGGTATCGATATTGTGACGGATTTCACACAGGGAGAGGACGTGATCAACCTATTTCTTTTTGGTTCCGAATTCAACCTCGACTTCGAAACAGTTGATCAGGGCCTGTTTTTACATCCCGAAGGCGATTATAATAATGGTTTTATTTTAGAAGGATTTTACCAAGCTCTTGTCGTGGCCGACATTGATCGCTCCGATCCTGGCTTCTGACCGCGAGCCGTAAGGGCGGCGGAAGCGCCGCCCGCTTTCTCGCTGTCGCCAGCCTATTCGCGCAGAGACCGTGAGCAAAGAGCGCCATCCTTGCGCGAACGAGGCCGCGGATTCGGCAGCGCTATCGATGGCCGGCGCCGACGGCTTCCAGAGTGTGCTGCGTTTTGAAGGAATCGAGCGGTCATCGCGGGGCGGGCCGTAAGGCCCGAGACCGGAATCATGAACACGCCGGTACTCTATTGGTTGGCCAGCGTGTTCATGGATTCCGGGCTCCTCGCTGACGCGAGGCCCCGGAATGATACGGTGGTTCTGTGTGAAATCGGCACGCTCTACCCGATTGTCATGAGGCTCGCATTGCCGCCGGCAGCCGCCGTATTGGTGCTGATGGACACTTCCTCCACCAGCCAATCCAGGCAGTAGTCCTCGGCGCCGGAGGCAAGCCCCGCCGCTGACGCGCCCTGCAGGCCGACAATTGCACCGGGCCGCGCGGAGAGTTCGCGGTTCAAGGCCTGCAGGGCGTCGCTGTCGCCCTCGAACAGCATCGCCGCCATATCGGCCGCCCCCAGATCATCCACCAGAAGAACACGGCGCTTCAGCGCTTCCGGCAAGGCGGCGATGCGCTTGATCCCTTCGCCTGAGTTGGCGCCCTCACCGGATTTGGCGATGACAGCGCTGTTGCCCGTCGCCAGTATGGCCCCAAGCTGCAGGAGCAGCCCGCTCTCGGTCTGCGCGCGCGCCGCGATGCGTCCGCGCGGCTTGAGCTTATAGACATTACGCTCACCGACCGGGCCGCGCAGCTCGATGGATCCGCCGACCTGCGCCTGCTGGATATAGGCTGTGACGCGCGCGGCCTCCGTATTCAAGCCCTCGCTGGCCAACCAGTCCCGATAGCTGATCGCCCCAGCGTCCGGCTCACGCGTGCGCAGGATGGGCTGCGGCTCCGCGGGCCGAACGGCGAGCAGGCGGCCGAGATAGAGCGGGCCGCCGGCCTTCGGGCCGGTGCCGGAAAGACCGCATCCGCCGAACGGCTGCACACCCACGACCGCGCCGATGATGTTGCGGTTGATATAGAGGTTGCCCGCCTCGATGCGGCTCGTCACCTGGGCGATCGTTTCATCGATGCGGGTATGCAGGCCGAAGGTGAGACCATAGCCGGTGGCGTTGATATCCGCGATGAGCCGGTCAATGTCGTCACGCTTGTAGCGCAGCACGTGCAGCACAGGACCGAACACCTCACGCTCGCAATCGGCGATGCTGTCGATCTCGATCAGCGTCGGCGCTACGAAGGTGCCGTGCTTCGCCTCGTCCGAGAGCGCGCTCTCCTCGACGCGCCGGCCACGCTGCCGCATGGTGTCGACATGGGCGAGGATATTGTCGCGTGCCTCCGCCGTGATCACCGGCCCGACATCCGTGGAGAGATTGTCGGGATTGCCGATGGTGAGCTCCTTCAGCGCGCCCTTCAGCATGGTCAGTGTCCGGTCGGCGCCATCCTCCTGCAGGCAGAGAATGCGCAGCGCTGAGCAGCGCTGGCCGGCACTGTCGAAAGCGGACTGGATGACGTCGGTCACCACCTGCTCGGCAAGAGCGGAGGAATCGACGATCAGGGCGTTCTGGCCGCCGGTCTCGGCGATCAGCGGCACCGGCCGGCCATCGGGCAGCAGACGCTCGGCCAATTGTCCCTGGATGAGCCGCGCCACTTCGGTCGAGCCGGTGAACATGACGCCGCGCACATGCGCGTCCGCGACCAGCGCCGCGCCCACCTTGCCATCGCCGGGCAGAAGCTGCAGCGCCGCCTCGGGGATACCCGCCGCGCGCAGGATGCGAACGGCTTCAGCGGCGATCAGCGGTGTTTCCTCGGCGGGCTTCGCCAGCACCGGATTGCCAGCCGCGAGGGCGGCCGCCACCTGACCAGTGAAGATGGCCAGCGGGAAGTTCCAGGGGCTGATGCAGACGATGGGTCCGAGCGGGCGGTAGTGGTTGCCGTTCAACCGGCTGCGCGCCTCGACGGCGTAGTAGCGCAGGAAATCCACCGCCTCGCGCACCTCGGCGATCGCGTTGGCGAAGGACTTGCCGGCCTCGCGGACAATGAGGCCGATGAGCGTCGGCATCCGGCTTTCCAGGATGTCGGCCGCCCGCTCCAGACATGCGGCGCGCTCGTCAGTCTGGGTCGATTCCCAGATCGGCGCAGCCGCGGCCGCGAGCGCTGTGGCGCGTGCCACGGTGGCAGCGTCAGCGTCGATGACCATGCCCACCTGGTCGCGCCGGTCTGCTGGATTGAGAACCGGCTGTGCCACGCCAGCCACCGGCCCGTCCCCAAGCAAGGGCTGGGCGGCCCAGGGGGCCTCGGCACTGGAGAGGAGCGCCGCCGACAGGGAGGCGAGCCGCTGCTCGTTTGCGAGGTCGAGGCCGGCCGAGTTCGGCCGCTCGCGGCCATAAAGCTCGCGCGGCGCCGAAATCTTGGCATGGGGAGCGCCGATCGGCTCGATCGCGCGCGCCTCCTCGACCGGATCGACGATGAGCTCATCCACCGGCACCGCCTTGTCCGCTATGCGGTGCACGAAGGAGGTATTGGCGCCGTTCTCCAGGAGACGCCGGACGAGATAGGCGAGCAGCGTCTCATGCGTGCCGACCGGCGCATAGATGCGGCACGGTCGGTTGAGCTTCGAGGGGCCGACCACCTCGTCATAGAGAGGCTCGCCCATCCCGTGCAGGCATTGGAACTCATACTGGCCGGCGTAGTAGTTCTCGCCGGCCATCGCCATGATGGTCGCGAGCGTGCGCGCGTTATGCGTCGCGAACTGCGGGAAGACAGCATCGGGCGCGGCGAGAAGCTTCTTCGCGCAGGCGACATAGGACACGTCCGTGTGCACCTTGCGCGTGAAGACGGGGAAGCCCTCGAGGCCGTTAACCTGGGCGGCCTTGATCTCGCTGTCCCAATAGGCGCCCTTCACCAGCCGCACCATGATGCGGTGGCGGCTGCGGCGGGCAAGATCGATGAGATAGTCGATCACGAAGGGGCAGCGCTTCTGGTAGGCCTGCACCACGAAGCCGATGCCGTTCCAGCCGGCGAGATCGGGATCGAAGCAGAGCGATTCCAGAAGGTCGAGCGACAGCTCCAGCCGATCCGCCTCCTCCGCGTCGATATTGAGGCCGATGTCATAGCCGCGCGCCAGCACCGCCAGCGCCTTCACGCGCGGCAGGAGTTCGGTCATCACACGGTCGGCCTGGGCGCGGCTGTAGCGCGGATGCAGGGCGGACAGCTTGATCGAAATGCCCGGCCCCTCGTAGATGCCGCGGCGGTTGGAGGCCTTGCCGATGGCGTGGATCGCCTGCTCGTAATCGGCGTAATAGCGGGCCGCGTCCTCAGCCGTCGTCGCCGCCTCGCCCAGCATGTCGTAGGAATAGCGGAAGCCGCGCGCTTCCAGCGAGCGGCTGTTGGCCAGCGCCTCGCCGATGGTCTGGCCCGTGACGAACTGCTCGCCCATCAGGCGCATCGCCATGTCCACGCCCTTGCGGATCAGGGGTTCGCCGCCACGGCCGATCAGACGGGTGAGCGCCGCCGACAAGCCGCCCTCGCTGGTGGTCGACGTAAGCTTGCCGGTGACGACAAGGCCCCAGGTCGCCGCATTGACGAAGAGCGAGGGGCTCTGGCCGACATGGGTCTGCCAGTCGCCGGAAGCGATCTTGTCGCGGATCAGCGCGTCGCGCGTCGGCTTGTCGGGAATACGCAGCAGTGCTTCGGCGAGGCACATGAGGGCGACGCCCTCCTGGCTCGACAGCGAATATTCGTTGATGAGCCCCTTGACGCCGCCGCCGTCATTCTTGGCGCGCAGCGCCTGCACAAGATCGCGAGCGCGTCCACGGGCGAGTTCGGCCGCCTGCGGCGACAAGGTGGCGCCGGCAATCAGCGCCGGCAGACATTCCGGCTCCGGCCGGCGATAGGCCGAGGTGATGGCCGCCCGCAGCACGCTTTGCGGCTGGATCGACTGCGCAAAGGCGATAAAGGGACGCGGTCCCTGCTCCGGCTCCTCAGGCGCATCCAGGACATCCAGCGCGAAGGGCGTATCTGCGCCGAAATCGCGCAGTTCCCCGCGCTCGATGCGCTCGATCGTGGCGACCAAAGACTGCTTAATGAGCCAATGAGGTGAACGGCCCACAGACTCGGCAGCGGCCTTGAGCCGCGCCTTCAACTCGTCGCTCACCTTCACGCCGATGGTGGTGTTCTGCATGTCGTTACCCCAGGGAGCGCAACCCGATATCTAATATGGGTTATACCTCCATCGCTCCGCAGGCGCAACCTTATCGGAACGCCATGCGGCGCGGGCATTTCACCTGCCCTGTGCCGGGTATCAGCCAATTATTTTGAGCTTGAACTATTTGGATGCCGGTCTACACTTCGCGCCAATCAGACGATAGAAATTGGATTCATGATGGTGACGCGGCGCGCGCTGGTAACGGGGGGAAGTCGGGGCATCGGGCGAGCCATCGCCGCGGCGCTGACGGCGGCTGGCCACGAGGTCACCATCCTCGGACGCAACCGCGAGACGCTGGATGCGGCCCTCGCCGACGGTATCGCCGCGCGAGGCGAGACCGTTGACGTCACCGACGCCGGACAGCTCGCCGCAGTCGCCGGGAGCGGCTTCGATATTCTCGTCAACAACGCCGGCGGCGCCGGCACCGCACCTTTCCTCAAGAGTGACCGCGAGCTCTTCCGGCGCATGATGGCGCTCAATGTGGAGAGCGCCGCCGAGGCGATGCGCGCCGCGATGCCCGGGATGGTAGAGCGCGGCTTCGGGCGCGTGATCAATGTCGCCTCCACGGCGGGCGTGAAGGGCTATGCCTATGTGTCCGCCTATGTGGCGGCCAAGCACGCCGTCGTCGGGCTGACACGCGCGGTTGCGCTGGAAATGGCGAAGTCCGGTGTCACCGTGAACGCCGTCTGCCCCGGCTATACGGACACGGATCTGGTGGCCGACAGCGTCAAAAGCATCGTCGCCAAGACAAATCGCTCGCCCGAGGAGGCGAAGGCGCATTTCACGGCTTCCAACCCGATGGGGCGCCTGATCAAGCCTGAAGAAGTCGCGAGCGCAGCGGTGTGGCTGGCGAGTGACGGCGCAGCGGCCGTCACCGGGCAGTGTGTCGTGATTGCCGGAGGTGAGGTGTGAGCACAACCGATGTCGACCCCTGGATCGATGCCGAGACCAAGGTCGCGGAGGCCCCCGCCGACCATCGTGCCGAACTTCGTCTATGGCTTCGCCTCCTGACCTGTACCACCCTGATCGAGAACGAAATCCGCAGGAAGCTGCGTGACGATTTCGATTTCACGCTGCCCCGCTTCGACCTGCTCGCTCAGCTTGAAAAGGCGGAGGACGGCCTTGTTCTCGGGGAGGTCTCCAAGCGCCTCATGGTGTCCGCGGGCAATGTCACGGCCATCGTCGAGCGCCTGCTCGCCAGCGGCCACGTGACCCGCACGGCCCTGCCACAGGACAGGCGCACGCAGATCGTTCGCATGACCGAGGATGGACGCAGCACCTTCAAGGCCATGGCGGACGAGCACGGTGAATGGATCGGCCGGATGTTCGATGATCTCGACCCGGCCGAGATCGATCAGTTGATGAACCTGCTCGGCAAGCTGAAGACATCCGTCCGGGCGGGGATCAAGCGGGGAGAGGAACCATGACGGCAAGCGGTATCATGCTTGGAGGTGCTGTTGTCGCAGGCCCCCTCTCTGCCTATCAGGCCGAACATGTCTTGCTCAGCGTGTCCGGCGGCATCGCGCGCGTCACGCTCAACAGGCCCGAGCGCAAGAACCCACTGACCTTCGAGTCCTATGCCGAATTGACGGCCATCTTCCGCGCCGCGCGCACGGATGAGGAAGTCAAGGTCTTCATCGTCAGTGGCGAGGGTGGCAATTTCTCGTCCGGGGGTGACGTGCATGACATCATCGGGCCGCTTGTCGCCATGAAGGCGGTGGATCTCCTGCGCTTCACCGAGATGACCGGCGATCTCGTCAAGGCCATGCGCGCCTGCCCGCAGCCGATCATCGCCGCGGTCGATGGCATCTGCGTCGGGGCCGGAGCCATCATGGCGATGGCCTCGGATCTGCGCCTCGCGGCACCCGAAGCCAAGGTTGCTTTCCTGTTCAACCGCGTTGGCCTTGCCGGCTGCGACATGGGCGCCTGTGCCATTCTTCCCCGCATCATCGGCCAGAGCCGCGCCGCGGAACTCCTGTTCACCGGCCGCGCCATGGGCGCGGACGAGGGTGAGCGCTGGGGCTTCTTCAGCCGCATCGTGCCGGCGGAAGAGCTCGACGATGCAGCGGCCCTGCTCGCTCAACGCCTCGTCGAAGGACCCACCTTTGCCAATGGCATCACCAAGCGCATGCTGCATATGGAATGGGCGATGAGCGTGGATGATGCGATCGAGGCGGAAGCGGTCGCCCAGGCGCTCTGCATGAAGACCGAGGATTTCGCCCGCGCCTATCACGCCTTCGTCGCGAAGGAAAAGCCGATCTTCAAGGGCGATTGAGATGGTCGATACGCGTTTTCTCGACTGGCCGTTCTTCACGCCCTCCCACCGTGCGCTTCGGGATGAGATCGCGACCTTCGCCAGGGAGACCGTGCCCGGCCTCGTCGATCACCACGATGTGGATGGCTCCTGCCGCCGGCTGGTGGATGCGCTCGGCCGCGCGGGCATCCTGCGCCATGCGGTCATCGCGCCCTATGGCGGCAAGGCCGAGACGCTCGACGTGCGCTCGCTCTGCCTCATCCGCGAAACGCTGGGCCATGCCGATGGCCTCGCGGACTTCGCCTTCGCCATGCAGGGTCTCGGCTCCGGCCCCATCTGCCTGTTCGGCACGGATGAGCAGAAATCCCGCTACCTTCCGCGCGTCGCCGCCGGCGAGGCGATCGCCGCCTTCGCGCTGACCGAGCCGGTCGCGGGCTCCGACGTCGCGGCCCTGGCCACGACCGCCGAGCCGGACGGTCCCGATCATGTGCGGATCACCGGCGAGAAGACCTGGATTTCCAACGGCGGCATCGCTGACCAGTATGTCGTTTTCTGCCGCACGGGCGAGGGTCCGGGCACGAAGGGTATGTCGGCTTTCGTGGTGGAAGCGGGCACACCCGGCTTTTCCATCGCCGAGCGACTCGACACTATCGCGCCGCACCCGCTCGCCCGCCTCGCCTTTGACGGCTGCCGCGTGCCCGTCGCCAACCGCATCGGCAAGCCGGGTGAGGGCTTCAAGATCGCGATGGCGACGCTCGACGTGTTCCGTTCGACAGTCGGTGCCGCGGCGCTCGGCTTCGCGCGCCGGGCGCTCGACGAGGCCCTGCAGCGGGTGACGACACGCCAGCTCTTCGGCGGTCCACTCGCCGACCTGCAAATGGTGCAGGGCACGATCGCCGATATGGTGACCGACGTGGAGGCGGCCGCGCTGATGGTCTACCGTGCCGCCTGGACCAAGGACAACGGCGCCGCGCGCATCACCCGCGAGGCTTCCCTCGCCAAGCTCGTCGCGACCGAGAACGCCCAGCGCGTGATCGACGCGGCTGTCCAGCTCCATGGCGGCGATGGCGTGCGGGTGGGCTCGAAGGTCGAGGAACTCTACCGCGACATCCGTGCGCTGCGTATCTACGAGGGCGCGAGCGATGTGCAGAAGGTCATCATCGCCCGCCAGACGCTGGCTGATTTCGCGGCGGGGTAGGCCTTTCACACACCTGCTGCACTCTCGCGCGTTCGGTCGGATGATCATCCCACCGTCCGTATCACTCGCGACAGCTCTAGTGAGCGTCCCTTCTCCCCGGCGGGGAGAAGGACAGGATGAGGGGGGACTACAGTCGCCATCCCCTCACCCGGCACTGCGTGCCGACCTCTCCCCGGCGGGGAGAGGTGAAACCGCGCCCTACTCCGCCGCGAGCGACTGCTCCTCGCTCTCCGGCCGGGCGTGGCGGGCGGGCCGCGCCTTGATCTGGAGGGTGATCTGCTTCTCGCGAGTTTTCTCCATCTCGCGATGCGCCTGGTTGCGGCCGGCGAGATAGGGCTTCGGCCAGAACTGGTTGCGCGCGCCGTACCAGGCTTCGGCCTGATGTGTGAAATAGGGATTCCACAAATGCGGGCGCGCCAGCGCCACGAGGTCGGCGCGCCGCGTGTGGAGAATGGTATTGATCTGCCCAGGCTCGGTGATGGCGCCAACCGCCATGGTCGCCATCTGCGGCACGTTGCGGATCGCCTCCGCGAACTGCACCTGGAACATGCGACCGTAGACCGGCTCCTGGTCCGGCACCGTCTGCCCCGCGGAGACGTCGATCAGGTCGCAGCCGGCGTCGTGGAACGCCTCGGCGATCGTAAAGGTATCCGCCTCCGAGATGCCGCCGTCCTTCCAGTCGGACGCCGAGATCCTGACCGACATCGGCCGATCCTCGGGCCAGACGGCCCGCATGGCGGCGAAGACCTCCAGCGGATAGCGCAGGCGGTTCTCGATGGAGCCGCCATATTCGTCCGTGCGGTGGTTCGTCAGCGGCGACAGGAAGGACGCGAAGAGATAGCCATGGGCGCAGTGCAGCTCGAGCATATCGAAGCCCGCGCGAGCCGCGCGCTCGGCGCCCTGCACGAAATCCGCCTTGATGCGGTCCATGGTGGCGCGGTCCAGCGCTTCCGGCGCCTGGCTGATGCCATCGAACCACGGCAGCGCCGAGGCTGAGTAGAGTGGCCAGTTGCCGTCGGCCAGCGGATAATCCGCCTTTTCCCACCCGAGCTGCGTCGAGCCCTTGCGGCCGGCATGGCCGAGCTGCATCACGATCTTCGCGGCGGAATGCGCGTGGACGAAATCGGCGATGCGCTTCCACTGCGCCTCATGGTCATCCGTCCACAGCCCGGGACAGCCGGGGGTGATGCGGGCGTCCGGCGACGGGCAGGTCATCTCCACGAAGATCAGCCCCATGCCGCCCAACGCATGCGACGTGTAGTGGACGAGATGCCAGTCGGTGAGATTGCCGTCCACATCGGCCGAGTATTGCGCCATCGGTGCCATGACCGCGCGGTTGGGCACTTCCATGCCGCGGAGGCGGAATTTGGTGAACATCGGCGTGGGCCGGCTCCGGCGATAATCGTCGCCGGTTTCGCGATAAAGCCGCTCGTAGAACTCGGCGTCGGCCTTCTCCACGAAGGTGGGATCGCGCACGATGAGATTGTCGTAGGTGATCGACTTCGCCCGGCACATCACCACCATGGCGAACTGCATCGGCTCCATGTCGAAGGCGCGGTTCATATGCTCGAACCAGGCAAGCGACACATCGGCATTGTGCTGCACGATCTGGCAGGGCGTGCGCCGCGCAGCGTCGTAGGCCTTGAAAGCCTTTTCCACGCTCTCCTCTGCATTGGCGAGAATAGCATCCGACAGGCCGATGGCGCATTCCATGGCGAGCTTGGTGCCGGAGCCGATGGAGAAATGGGCCGAGGCCTTGGCATCACCGAGGATGACGATGTTATCGTGCCACCAGTTCTCGCAGAAGATGCGCGGGAAGCGCCGCCAGTTCGAGCGGTTGAGCAGCAGAGAATGGCCCTGAAGCTCCTCGGCGTAGATGGCCTCGAGCTTCAGCCTGGAGCCTTCCTCGTCGAATTCCGAGAAGCCGTGCCCCTGCCAGCACGCCTCGTCCATCTCGAACACCCAGGTCGAGCGGCCCGCCTCATACTGGTAGGTATGGGCGCAGATGACGCCGTGTTCGGTCTCCCGGAAGAAATAGTTGAACTCGTCCATGGGACGCGTCGAGCCCATCCAGCAGAAGCGGTTGGACTTCAGGGTGGTGCTCGGCTGGAAGGAATCGCGGAAATGCTCGCGGATCGGTGAATTGATGCCATCGGCCGCGATGATGATGTCGGATGAGGCGAACCGCGTCTCGAGATCGGCCGGATCAATGCGCTCGGAGAAGGTGAGCGCGATGCCCTCCTCGCGGCAGCGCTGCTGCAGAAGGGAGAGCAGTTCCTGCCGCGAGATGCCGCAGAATCCGTTGCCGGCGCAGCGGATCTCGTTCCCCTTGTAGTGGATGGCGACGTCGTCCCAATAGGCGAAATGGTCCCGGATCCGCTCATAGGATTGCGGATCGCGCGAGAGGAATTCCTCCAGCGTGTCGTCCGAGAACACCACGCCGAAGCCGAACGTGTCATCCGCGCGGTTCTGCTCGAAGACCTCGATGGTCCAATCCGGCCGTGCCTTCTTGGTCAGAAGCGCACTGTACAGGCCGCCCGGCCCGCCCCCCACTACCGTGATCTTCATGGCTGATGCCCCGCGTTCAAGCTGCGACGCCAATTATTTTATACTTAAAATATCTCGCTGACAACGACCATCGACGCGGAGGGGACGGCCACAGCCCGCCAACTTCAGATTTTGATTCAACGGTGGCCGATTGAAGAATCGCTGGAGTTGGTTGGCGTCGAATCCTCAGATTCTGATTCCGCGCCTACGGCTCGGCCCCAAAGTGATTCAACCTTCACGCTCACGTCATTGAAACAAAAGCCGATTTCGACTGTTGCCTAGGGGTGTCCCCCGCTTTTCCGGCCGCGCATTGCCGCCGGCCGGAAGACGCGTATTGATTGCCGCATGTTATCCAGCAAAAAGCCCCCTGCCCTTTTCTGGTTCCGCAACGATCTGCGCCTCGCGGACAATCCGGCCTTGCGCAAGGCGCTCGACACGGGCGCGCCCCTCATCGCGCTCTATATTCTGGAGGAGGGCTCGGACGGACCGCGCCTGCCTGGCGGCGCCGCTCGCTGGTGGCTTCACCAGAGCCTCGCTGCCCTCTCTGCGGTCGTCGCCGACAAGGGAGGCCGCCTCATCCTGCGACGTGGACCGGCGCGCGACGTTCTGACCGACCTCTGTACGAAGGCGGGAGTGGCATCCGTTTTCTGGAACAGGCGCTATGAGCCGGCTGCGGTGGCCGTCGACACCGCCATCAAGGCCGCGCTCAAGGCATCCGGCATCGAGGCCAGCAGCCTGCAGGCCAATCTTCTTGCGGAGCCCTTCGCGCTCAAGAGCAAGTCCGGCTCGCCCTTCAAGGTCTACACGCCCTTCGCGAAAGCCCTTCGTGCCATGGGGCCGCCGAGGGCTCCGCAACCGGCTCCACCCGCCCTGCCGCATGGGCCCTGTGAGATCGCCTCCGACCGGCTGGAAGACTGGGGCCTTCTTCCCGGACATCAGCCCAATGTGGAGCCGGACTGGGCCGCAGGGCTGCGCGACGCCTGGTCTCCCGGCGAGACGGGAGCGATCGCACGTCTCAGCGACTTCATTGATGAAGGCCTCAGGGGCTATGCGGAAGGACGGGATTTTCCGGCCAGGAGTCATGTCTCCGGATTATCGCCTCATCTCAGATCCGGCGAGATAAGCCCCTTCCAGATCTGGCACGCGGCGGCCCACGCACGGGAAGCCGGCGCAGTGCCGGGGCACGATGTCGAGAAATTCCTCTCGGAGCTGATATGGCGGGAATTCTGCGCCAGTCTTGCTTTTCACCAGCCGGATATCGCGAGCCGGCCTCTCGATGCCGCGTTCAGCGCGATGCCATGGCGGCGCGATGCCAAGGGCGAGGCGGCATGGCGGCGCGGACAGACCGGCTATCCCCTCGTCGACGCCGGCATGCGCCAGCTTTGGCATGAGGGCACCATCCACAACCGGGTGCGGATGGTGGTGGCGTCGTTCCTCATCAAGCATCTCGGTATCGATTGGCGGCACGGCGAAGAATGGCTTTGGGATACCCTCGTGGATGCGGATCCCGCGTCCAATCCCGCCAACTGGCAATGGGTGGCTGGTTGCGGCGCCGACGCGGCACCCTATGTGCGCGTGTTCAACCCGACGCTTCAGGGCGAACGTTTCGACGGCTGCGGGGCCTATGTCCGGCAGTGGGTGCCGGAACTCGCCGGCGTCCCCGATCAATGGTTGCACAAGCCCTGGGCGGCGCCGGCGGCGGTGCTGGAGAAGGCAGGCGTCGTTCTTGGCCAGAGTTATCCGCGCCCCATCGTCGACCACGACGCCGCACGCAGGCGCGCGCTCGAGGCCTATGAGCATGTGCGCGCGGAGCGGACGGGAATTAAGCGAACAGCCTCCGGTTCGCCTTGACCTCCGCCGCGATAAAGTCCGCCACGGCGGCGACCCGGCGCAGCTTCTGGCCCTCGGCATGCATCACGAGCCAGTAACTGCGGGAGAAGCTGACATCCGGCAGGACGCGCACCAGTTCGGGGTAGCGACGGGCCGCATAGTCATGGAGCACCCCGATGCCCACACCCGCACGGACGGCTTCCATCTGCCCAGTGACGCTGGCGCATTCGAAGCGTCGTGAGGTCGCGGCGGCGAGATCGGCGGAATAATCCAGGGCCCGGCTGAACATGAGGTCGTCGACATAGGTGATCAGCGTATGAGCGACCAAATCCTCCCGTGTCGCAAGCGGTGGGGCATTGTCCAGATAGCTGCGCGCCGCATAGACGCTGAGGCCGTAGTCGGTGAGGCTGCGTGAGACGAGGCGGCCTTTCTCCGGGCGCTCGAGGGTAACGGCGATATCCGCCTCGCGCTTCGACAGGGAGAAGGTGCGCGGCAGCGGCACCAGCTGGATGACAAGGTCAGGATGGCGCGCGATGAAGGGGCCGAAGCGCTCGGCGAGAAAATAGGTGCCGAAGCCATCCGGAGCGCCGACGCGCACAGCGCCCGCCAGCGCGAGATCCGCATTGGCGAGCGCGGCCTGCACATCCGCCATCTCATGCTCGACGCGCTCGGCGACAGTGAGGAAATGCTCGCCGGCCGGGGTCAGCACGCAGCCGAGGGTGCTGCGCTCCACCAGCTTGGTCTTCAGCGAGGCCTCGAGCGCCGCCAGCCGCCGGCTGACAGTGGCGTGGTCAAGCCCGAGCCGCCGCGCGGCGCCCAGTATCTGGCCCGACCGGGCGACGGCGAGAAAGACACGGGCATGGTCCCAATCCAATCACCTGTCTCCTGAAGGTGTCACACATGCCCACCCCCTCACCCGGCTCTTCGAGCCGACCTCTCCCCACCCGGGAGAGGTGACCCGCGCCCTACGATGCTCTCCGCTTAATGGCTGGCTGGCGTCCCTCTCCCTGAGGGAGAGGGGCAGGGTGAGGGGAATCCCACCTTACGCCAAATTCTGCAATTTGAATGCGGAATATTCGCCATTGCTGTGCATGACTGGAGAGAGCAAGCTCCCACGTACGATGGATGGCAGACTGTCGCGCCATCGCCGTTCTGCCGGACAGATCCAGACGAATGATCGGGAGGAAAACCTATGCGCATGATCGGACATTTCATCGGCGGCAAGAACGTCGCCGGCACGTCGGGGCGGACCGCCGACGTCTACGAGCCGATGACCGGCGAGGTGCAAGCCAAGGTCGCGCTCGCCTCCAAGGCGGAACTGCGCGCGGCTGTCGAGAACGCGAAGGCCGCCCAGCCGGCCTGGGGAGCGACCAATCCGCAGCGCCGCGCCCGCGTCATGATGAAGTTCCTGGAACTCGCGCAGGCCGAATACGACAGCCTCGCTGAACTTCTGGCGCGCGAGCACGGCAAGACCATTCCCGACGCCAAGGGCGACATCCAGCGCGGCCTGGAAGTGGTGGAATTCGCCTGCGGCATCCCGCATCTGATGAAGGGCGAATATACCGAGGGGGCCGGGCCTTCGATCGACATCTATTCCCTACGCCAGCCGCTCGGCGTGGTGGCGGGCATCACGCCCTTCAACTTCCCGGCGATGATCCCGATGTGGAAATTCGCCCCGGCCATCGCCTGCGGCAACGCCTTCATCCTGAAACCGTCAGAGCGCGTTCCGGGCGTCCCGATGCGCCTCGCCGAACTGATGATCGAGGCCGGCCTGCCGGCGGGCATCCTCAATGTGGTGAACGGCGACAAGGAGGCGGTCGACGCCATCCTCGACGATCCCGATGTCAAGGCCGTCGGCTTCGTCGGCTCGTCCTCGATCGCCGAATACATCTACCAGCGCGCCGCCGCCACCGGCAAGCGTGCCCAGTGCTTCGGCGGCGCCAAGAACCACGCCATCATCATGCCCGACGCCGACATGGACCAGACGGTCGATGCGCTGATCGGCGCCGGCTATGGCTCGGCCGGCGAGCGCTGCATGGCGATCTCGGTGGCCGTCCCCGTCGGCAAAGCGACCGCCGACCGGCTGATGGAAAAGCTGATCCCGCGCGTCGAGGCGCTGAAGATCGGCCCGTCCACTGACCTCTCCGCCGACTACGGCCCGCTCGTCACCCGCGAGGCCCTGGAGCGCGTCAAGAACTACGTCGAGATCGGCATCAAGGAAGGCGCGACGCTCGCCGTCGATGGCCGTGGCTTCAAGATGCAGGGCTACGAGAACGGCTTCTACATGGGCGGTTGCCTGTTCGACGACGTGACCGAGGACATGCGCATCTACAAGGAAGAAATCTTCGGCCCCGTGCTCTCGGTGGTGCGCGCCAAGGACTATGCCGAGGCGCTGCGCCTGCCGTCCGACCATGAATACGGCAATGGCGTCGCCATTTTCACCCGTGACGGCGACGCGGCCCGGGATTTCGCGGCCAAGGTCAATGTCGGCATGGTCGGCATCAACGTGCCGATCCCGGTGCCGATCGCCTATTACACCTTCGGCGGCTGGAAACGCTCGGGCTTCGGCGATCTCAACCAGCACGGCCCGGATTCGGTGCGTTTCTACACCAAGACCAAGACGGTCACCTCGCGCTGGCCGTCCGGCGTCAAGGAAGGCGCGGAATTCTCCATCCCCACCATGGGGTGAGGGCATCCTGCCTCTTATCCCGGGACAGCCTCAAGGCCCGTCCCGGGAACCAAGACTCCTGTCGGCGATCGACAAGGTTGTGAAGTTTCTGGATCCCCTTCCCGGGGGGGGGGGGGGGCCGGGGGGGGGGGGGGGGGCGGGGGGGGGGGGTGGTGTGGGGATTTTGTGGGGGGGCAGCCCGGGAAGGGGATCCATGACTGCCATCATTGTTCATGAAACATTGATAGCGATGATGGCTTCCGGGCCGCGCTTTTCGCGCGCCCCGGGATGATCCATCGTGGCTCTATTCCGCCGCCTGCTGGTAGTCCTCCATCGGAGGGCAGGAGCAGACGAGGTTGCGGTCGCCATAGGCGTTGTCGACACGGTTGACCGGCGACCAGTATTTGTCCTGGCGCTGCGCGCCCATCGGGAACACGCCTTCCGCCCGGCTGTAGGGACGGTTCCAGTTGTCGTCGGCGAGGTCCTGCACCGTATGCGGCGCATGGCGCAGCGGGCTCTCCGCCACCGGCCAACGGCCCTCTTCCACCGCGCGAATCTCGCCGCGAATGGCGATCATCGCATCGATGAACCGGTCTAGCTCGTGTTTCGATTCCGATTCCGTCGGCTCGATCATCAGCGTACCCGGTACGGGGAAGCTCATGGTCGGTGCGTGGAAGCCGAAGTCGATCAGGCGCTTGGCGACGTCATCGACGGTAACGCCCGATGTCTCCTTGAGCGGACGCAGGTCGAGGATGCACTCATGCGCGACCCGGCCGTTGTTGCCCGAATAAAGCACCGGATAATACTCACCGAGACGCGCGGCGATGTAGTTGGCATTGAGGATCGCGACCGAGGTCGCGAGTTCGAGCCCTTCTCCGCCCATCATCAGCATATAGGTCCAGGAGATCGGCAGGATCGATGCCGAGCCGAAAGGCGCTGCCGAGACCGGGCCGACGACCCCGCCGAGATCGGCGCGCTCCGGATGCCCCGGCAGGAACGGGGCCAGATGCGCCTTCACGCCGATGGGGCCGACGCCGGGACCACCACCGCCATGTGGGATGCAGAAGGTCTTGTGCAGGTTGAGGTGGCTGACATCGGCGCCGTACTTGCCCGGCTGGGACAGCCCCACCTGCGCGTTGAGATTGGCGCCGTCGAGATAGACTTGCCCGCCGTTGGCATGCACCACGTCGCAGATGTCGCGGATGTGCTCCTCGAACACGCCGTGCGTCGAGGGATAGGTGATCATGATCGCCGCGAGGTCGTCGCGATGCGCCTCGGCCTTGGCCGTGAGATCGGCGAGATCCACGTTGCCGGAGACGTCACAGGCGACGACCACCACCTCCATGCCGACCATCTGCGCCGAGGCCGGGTTGGTGCCATGGGCGGAGGACGGGATGAGGCAGACGCGGCGGTGTCCCTCGCCCCGGCTCTGGTGGTAGGCGCGGATGGCGAGGAGCCCCGCATATTCGCCGTTCGCGCCGGAATTCGGCTGCAGGGAAACGGCATCATAGCCCGTGACCTCGGCGAGCTTGGCCTCGAGGTCGCGGATCATCGCGGCATACCCTTTCGCCTGCTCCGCGGGCACGAAGGGATGGAGCGAGGAAAAACCCGGCCAAGTGATCGGGATCATCTCCGCCGTGGCATTCAGCTTCATCGTGCAGGACCCGAGCGGGATCATGGCACGGTCGAGCGCGAGATCCCTGTCGGAGAGCTTGCGCATGTAGCGCAGAAGCTCCGTCTCGGAGCGATAACGATGGAAGACGGGATGGGTGAGGTAAGGCGACTGGCGTAGCAGGGCCTGCGGCAGCTTGGCCTCGGAGAGCACGCTGCCGTAGCTCATGTTGCCGCCAAAGGCCGCCCACACCGCCTCGACGGTCGCCTCGGTCGAGGTCTCGTCAAGGCTGATGCCGATGCGTCCCGCGTCGCCAGGATAGACGCGCAGATTGATGCGGGCCTCGCGGGCGCGGGCGATGATCTCGTCCCGCCGGCTGCCGGCCCTGACGGTGAGCGTATCGAAGAAAGCGCCCTGCTCGACCGCATGGCCGATCTGCGAAAGGCCGGCCGCGAGACGGGCCGTCTTGGCATGCACGCCTTCGGCGATCGCCTTCAGCCCCTCCGGGCCGTGATAGACGGCATACATCGAGGCGATGACGGCGAGCAGCACCTGCGCCGTGCAGATATTGGAGGTCGCCTTCTCGCGGCGGATATGCTGCTCGCGGGTCTGCAACGCCAGACGATAGGCCGGCGCGCCGCGCGCATCCACGGATACGCCCACGAGGCGGCCGGGCAGTGAGCGCTTGTAGGCGTCGCGAGTCGCCATAAAGGCGGCATGCGGCCCGCCGAAGCCCATCGGCACGCCGAAGCGCTGGCTGGTGCCGATCGCCAGATCAGCGCCCAAATCACCAGGAGAGGCAAGAAGGGTCAAAGCGAGCAGGTCGGCCGCCACCACGGCGAGGCCGCCGGCGCCCTTGACCGCGGCGATCGTCTGGCGAAGATCGCGCACATGGCCGTCGGTGCCCGGATACTGGAAGATGGCGCCGAAGACGGCGGCAGGATCGAGATCCTTTTCGGGATCACCGACGATGACCTCCCAGCCGAGCGGCTCCGCGCGGGTGCGGATGACGGCGACGGTCTGCGGATGGCATCCCGCATCGACGAAGAAGGCATTGGCCTTCGATTTCGCCACGCGCTTGGCCATGGCCATCGCCTCGGCAGCGGCCGTGCCCTCGTCGAGCAGCGAGGCATTGGCTACGTCGAGGCCCGTCAGGTCGGCGATCATGGTCTGGAAATTGACCAGCGCCTCGAGCCGGCCCTGGCTGATCTCCGGCTGGTAGGGCGTATAGGCCGTATACCAGGCCGGGTTCTCAAGGATGTTGCGCTGGATGACGGCCGGCAGCAGCGTGCCGTAGTAACCCTGTCCGATCAGCGAGGTGAAGACCTCGTTCTGCGCCGCGACACGGCCGAGCTCGGCAAGCGCCTCGCGCTCGGTGAGGCCCCGCCCGAAATCAAGCGGCTTTTCCTGCCGGATGCTACGCGGAAGCGTCTCATTGATAAGGCCTCCGAGGCTGCCGCCGCCGACGGCTTGCAGCATCGAGGCGATATCGGCCGCGGACGGACCGATATGACGGCGGGCAAAGCCGGAACCTGTCCGGCTGAGGAGAAGTTCGGGATCGGTCATCAATAACACCTCGGGCGCAGGATCAGGCGGCTCAGACTGGTGGACCCGGATGAACCTCGCGCCTCGGGAAGCCGATCATGAACCGGCGACCTCTGGGGTCTCTCCGGACATGGCTGACCTCCTTCGGCCTCGCGGCCTCCGTGGTGCCCCATCTGTTTCTTTGCCTGAGAGCGTTATCCCGTCGGCGGATGCACGAAGCGAAATGCTCCGGGCCTCTCTTTCCAGATGTCGTCGCGCGGCAGCGGTCCTTTTGCCTGAGAGATTCCGGGGCGGTTGCTCCTTCGGCGCTCGGCCCGAAAGCCGAGTCTCTCCCGCTGCTGCGGGCTGCAAGCTACTCAAAACAGCCAGGAAGTCAAAAGCCAGGTTGGCGCCCGGCGGACAAGTCCCCATTAAAATCTTCGGCACGGCTAGACGTCGCACGGTCAGGCCGCACCCAGCCATGGCGGCTGAGTCGCGCCAGCCAGACCACCGGGAGGAAGCCGACCAGCACAATGAGCAGGGCGGCTATCGCCCCATCCTCATAGGTCCCGCGCGAGGCCTCCGCGTAGAGCTGGGTAGCAAGCGTCTCAAAGTCAAGCGGCCGCAGCAAAAGGGTCGCTGGCAGTTCCTTCATGCAGTCGACGAAGATGAGAATCGCGGCGGAGGCGATCGCCGGCCACAGGAGCGGCAGATGGATGCGCCTGATCAATCCGCCGGAATGGGCGCCAAGCGTTCGGGCCGCATCGTCGAGGGTCAGCGGCACCTTCGCGAGCCCCGCCTCCAGCCCACCCACCGCGAGAGCGAGGAAGCGCGCGGCATAGGCATAGATCAGCGCGACGACCGTTCCCGAGAGAATCAGTCCCGTCGAAATGCCGAGGCTCGCGCGCAGGGCGGCATCGATCGCGTTGTCAATCGTGGCCAGAGGCACCATCAGGCCGATGGCAAGGACTGTGCCGGGCACCGCATAGCCGAGGCTTGCGGCCCGTGCCGTGAGGCCGGCGCGCCGCGCCTCGCGCGCGCCGCGGTGGGCGGCAAGCCGCAACGCGACGATCACACAGGCACCGAGCACAAGCGTCACGGCAGTCGCCACGAGCGCGAGGGAGGCAGTATTGCGGATCGCGTCGACAAGGCCGTGCGAGAAGCCTGCGAAGCGCAGACGCTTGTAGGCTTCGTTGCACAGATGCAGCACGGGAAAGACGAAGCCCACGAGAACCGGTAGTGCGGCGATCGACGTTGCCGCCACCGCAGCCCAGCCCGTGAGCCGCGTGGGCTTCAACCGGCCCGGCTCGGTATCGGCGTAGTCGGCGTGCCGACGGGCGATGCGCTCAATCACGACCAGGGTAATGACAACAGCCAGCATGAACAGCGCGATCTGCGCCGCGCCGGCAAGGCTGGAGCGGTTGATCCAGGTCGCGTAGATCGACACCGTCAGTGTTCTGACACCGAGGAATTCCGACGCGCCGATATCGTTCAGGGTTTCCAGCAAAGCAAGGGTGGCCCCCGCCACGATCGCCGGACGGGCCAAAGGAACCGCGATGGACAGGAAGGTCCGGAAGCGTCCCGCGCCGAGTGAATGCGAAGCCTCGACCACGCCGCCGGCCTGGACGAGGAAGGTCGCGCGCACTGATGCGTAGACATAAGGGTAGAGAACGAAGCTGAGAAGAAGGATGCACCCGCCCATCGAGCGAACATCGGGAAAGCTCAGATCACGCGGGTTGGTGATCCCGAGCATCCCACGCAACAGGCTCTGCACGGGGCCGATCGGATGCAGGATATCGAGATAGGCATAGGCGACGATATAGGTCGGCATCGCCAGCGGCAGTAGCAACGCCCATTCCAGAAAGCGGCGGCCGGGAAAATCATAAGCGACGACGAGCCACGCGAGGCAGGTTCCCATGGCGACGACGAGAATACCGACGCCGGTCACCAACACGGCCGTCTGGCGAATAGCCTCGGGCAGTACGTAAGCGACGAGATGCGGCCAGACGCCCTCCGCCGCACCGCCCGCAACCGCGACG
Organism: Hyphomicrobiales bacterium; assembly: GCA_930633525.1. NCBI lineage: Bacteria > Pseudomonadati > Pseudomonadota > Alphaproteobacteria > Hyphomicrobiales > Hyphomicrobiales bacterium. The sequence goes on along the minus strand of CAKNFP010000001.1, from coordinate 1,226,869 downwards.
ATGGCCAGGATGGGCGCCAGCACAACAAGAGCGACCGCCATCCCGGCTATACGCCAGCCGCGCCCCTGCCCGCCCCCCGGGCCGTTGCGCACGGCTGTCCGGCTGGATGGGGCCTGAGACTGATCGATAGGGGCGGTCGACCCGATGAACATTCAGGTGGCTCTGACACGGCAAGAAGCCGCAGCCACCATGGAGGGCCGCGGCTTGAACATGGCACGGTCCCCTCCCCACGACGGGGAGGGGCGCGTCACGCGCAGTTAGTTATCGAAGCCGACCTTGTCGGCGAGCTCGCTGGCCGCCTTGCGGTTCTTGCCGATGGCGCTGAGCTCGGCCGGATCGATCTTCAGCTCGCCGAAGCTGGCGATGATCGGGTCCGCCTTCACGCCGGGCTTCACCGGATATTCGAAGTTCGCCTTGGCATAGAGCTCCTGAGCCTCGTCGGACACCAGGAATTCAAGCAGCTTCACGGCGTTGGCCGCATGGGGAGCGTTCTTGGCGACAGCCGCGCCGGAGACGTTCACATGCGTGCCACCCTTCTCGAAGGTCGGCAGGATGACGTTGATGGCCTCGCCCCACTTAACCTGGTCGGGTCCACCGGCGCCCGAGCGCATCAGGCCGACATAATAGGAATTGGCAATGCCGATGTCGCAGATGCCGCCCAAGATGTCGCGCGCGACATCGCGGTCGCCACCACCGGCCTTGCGCGCGAGATTGGCCTTCACGCCCTTCAGCCATTCCTCGGCTTTCGCCTGGCCATCCTTGGCGATGATCGTGGCGATCAGCGCGGTATTGTAGGGATGCTGGCCGGCGCGGATGCAAACCTTGCCCTTCCACTTGGGATCGGCCAGATCCTCATAGGTGAAGGACTTCAGATCCGTGCGGTCCTTGGATGCATAAAGAACGCGCGCGCGGGTCGACAGCGCGAACCAGCGGCCATCTGCATCGCGCAGGTTGGCCGGGATCGCGGCGTTCAGCGCGTCCGACTTCACCGGCTGCACGACGCCCTTGTCGACGAGATCAATCAAATTGCCGAAATCGACCGTCATCAGGACATCGGCGGGCGAATTCGCGCCCTCGGTCGCAACGCGCTCGGCCAGGCCATCCTTGACGAACAGCGTCTTGACCTGAATCCCGCTCTTCTCGGTGAACGCGTCGAGCAACGGCTTGATCAGGCCCGGCTCGCGGGTCGTGTAGAGTGTCACTTCCTCTGCAGCGGAAGCCGCCGTGGAGAAGCCTGCCGAAAGACCTGCAATGCCGGCGAGGCAAGCAATCCTTGCGATCCGATTGATGGACATGAACTCCTCCTGACCCGTTCCATTCCGCCGTTAATCGACGACTGCCCCCCAAAAGCGAGCGAAGACAGCCCCTTCTTACCCCGCGCTAACGCTGGGTGAGATAACGGCTCCAAATTCGGCCGACACACCCGCAACGTCACCACGCACCAAGCGGAAATGGTCATATTTCAGACGAGAAAGCAACGCGCGCAGCGCAATAAAAAGCGCTATTGCTCATTTTAGATTTATTCTAAATTCAATGTAGACATGCGTCCATGCGAAGCATTTGAGAAATAAACGCATCTCAGCGCATTATACCACGATGAATACTTGATAATACATTCCCGATGGAAGTGCCGACGCATGGAGCGCGAACGGCGAGCCAGCAGACCGCCACCGACGTTGGAATCACGAATTCGTGTAACCATGACTGCCGGCGGGGCACCGAACGCCCCGAATCGTGGCTTTATCGCTGCTGGCGTGCAGCTTACGCCCAAGCAACATCCAGAATGCATAAAGCATAGGCATCTTTTCTGCCCCAGACCAGCACCGCCTAAAATATAGCCAGATCAAATTGCAGGTCGATCCAGAGCTCCTCTCGCGGTCCGGCTAAAGCGAGGACTTTCCCTATGGAAAGGGCTCCCGCGGCTACTTCCCATCCGCTGGCACAAGCCTTGCGAGATTTCTCCCGCCAACAATCCCGAGGTGGGAGACGTCAAACATGAAGAATGGCTTGAGACGTGCATGCGCCGCCCTTGCTCTTGCAACCGGCCTGGCGATTTCAGGGGGAGCCCCTCACGCCGCAGACGACACCATCAAGGTGGGTGTCCTTCATTCCTTGTCCGGTACGATGGCGATCAGCGAAACGACGTTGAAAGACGTTATGCTGATGCTCATCGAAGAGCAAAACAAGAAGGGCGGTGTCCTCGGCAAGAAACTGGAAGCGGTGGTCGTTGATCCCGCATCGAACTGGCCGCTATTTGCCGAAAAGGCACGCGAACTTCTGACAAAGGACAAGGTCGCCGCAGTCTTCGGCGCGTGGACCTCGGTGTCCCGTAAATCCGTCCTGCCGGTCTTTGAAGAGCTGAACGGCATCCTCTTCTATCCCGTTCAATACGAGGGAGAGGAATCCTCGCGGAATATCTTCTACACCGGCGCGGCGCCGAACCAGCAGGCCATCCCCGCGGTCGACTATCTGATGGAGAACGAAGGCGTACAACGCTGGGTGCTGGCGGGTACGGACTATGTCTACCCGCGCACGACCAACAAGATCCTCGAAGCCTATCTCCAGCAGAAAGGCGTCAAGTCCGAAGATATCATGATCAACTACACGCCGTTCGGCCATTCCGACTGGCAGACGATCGTAGCCGACATCAAGAAATTCGGATCATCCGGCAAGAAGACCGCCGTTGTCTCGACGATCAATGGCGATGCCAACGTGCCATTCTACAAGGAACTTGCCAATCAGGGCATCAAGGCCACCGACATCCCGGTCGTCGCGTTCTCGGTCGGCGAGGAAGAACTGGCCGGCATCGACACCAAGCCGCTCGTCGGCCATCTCGCCGCCTGGAACTACTTCCAGTCCGTCGACGTGCCGGAGAATGCCGAGTTCATCAAGACTTGGAAGGGCTTCACCAAGAACGACAAGCGCGTCACCAACGATCCGATGGAGGCTCACTACATCGGCTTCAACATGTGGGTGAAGGCCGTCGAGAAGGCGGGCAGCACGGATCCTGACAAGGTGATCGACGCGCTCGTCGGCGTCTCGGTGCCGAATCTGTCCGGTGGCTATTCGGCAATGATGCCGAACCACCACATCACCAAGCCCGTCCTCATCGGTGAGATTCAGGACAACGGCCAGTTCAACATCGTGTCCCAGACGCCTGGCCTCGTCGTCGGCGACGAGTGGTCCGACTACCTCGAAGGTTCCAAGGACCTGATCTCCGACTGGAGAGCTCCCCTGTCTTGCGGCAATTTCAACGTGAAGACGGGCAAGTGCGGTGGCCAGGGCGCGCAGGCGGCTGCGAAGTAACCGGAACGCGCACTCCCCCGCCGGTGCAGGGTAGCGCATAGGCCGGAGCGGCTTTTCACCTCTCCCCGTTAGGGAGAGGTGGTCGGCCGCGAAGCGGCCGGGTGAGGGAAAAATTCCCTCTATAGAAAGTCACGTCTCCCCCCACGGAAAGACGCGTTCCCCTCACCCTACCCTCTCCCCACCGGGGAGAGGGAACCCAAACGCCCCATGCGATGGCTCGGCCATCTGGGGAAGGCCAAGCGGGCGGGCTCCCATGTCGTCAATGATTAGGCTTTTATCGCTTCTCGGCGTCCTCATGGCCGCCATCCTGCAGCCCGCCCTGGCGCAGGACATGCGCGCGGCCTTCGCCACGCTCGCTACAGACAATTACGCGGATATCGAGAAAGGCGTCGCGGCAGTCGCCGAAAGCGGCGCGCCGACCGCTGAGGCCGCGCTCAACGCCTTGGGCGATAACCGCCTGCTGTATCGCCCCTCGGACAAGGCCCTTTTCTACAAGGACGCGGGCGGGGCCTTCCGCGATGCGGCCACGGGCGAGGCGGTGACACCGGCACCCACCGGTCTCAAGCCCGTGCGCCTCAACAATCGTGTGCGGCGCGCCGTGGAAGCCGCGGTCGGCACGCTGACGCTCATGTCGCCGGAAGCCTCCAAGCGCCGGCAAGCGGCCGAGGCCGTCTTCCGCTCTCGCGACGCGGCGACCTTGCCTGCCCTCGCCAAGGCCATCGCGGCCGAGCGCGACGACAGCGTAAAAAAGGCCCTGCTACAGGCCCAGGCCGCCATTTTCCTCACCGCCGACGGCATCGCGGACGCCGATCGCATTGCGGCCGTTGATATCGTCGCGGCGCGCGGTGACCAGGACGCGCACTCCATGCTCACCCAGGTCGCGGGACGTGGCTCGCCGGTGCTCAAGCTCGCCGCCGAGACCGCCATCGCCACCATCGAACGCCGGCTCGCGATCGCCGCCACCGTCCAGAACATCTGGTACGGGCTGTCGCTCGGTTCCGTGCTGCTGCTCGCGGCCATTGGCCTCGCCATCACCTTCGGCGTGATGGGTATCATCAACATGGCGCACGGCGAAATGGTGATGATCGGCGCCTACACCACCTTCGTGGTGCAGGAGATCTGCCGCACCCGCTTCCCCGGCCTGTTCGACTGGTCGCTGCCTGTCGCCCTGCCGCTCGCCTTCCTGGTCGCGGGCGGCGTTGGTGCCCTCATCGAGCGCCTGGTAATCCGTCACCTCTACGGCCGGCCGCTGGAAACGCTGCTCGCCACCTGGGGCATCAGCCTCATCCTGCAGCAGGCCGTGCGTTCAATATTCGGGCCGACGAACCGGGAGGTCGGCGCGCCATCCTACATGGCGGGCGCGTTTGACATCATGGGCGTCACGATCACCTACGGCCGGTTGTGGATCGTCATCTTCAGCCTGTGTGTCTTCCTCGGCCTGATCGCCGTGCTCAAGCTGACGCCTTTCGGCCTCCGGATGCGCGCGGTGACCCAGAACCGCCGCATGGCATCGGCCATGGGCATTCGCACACCGCGCGTGGACATGCTCGCCTTCGCGCTGGGATCCGGGATCGCCGGCGTCGCCGGCGTGGCGCTGTCGCAGATCGACAACGTCTCGCCGAACCTCGGCCAGAGCTACATCATCGATTCCTTCATGGTCGTGGTCTTCGGCGGCGTCGGCAATCTCTGGGGAACCTTCGTCTCGGCGCTCACGCTCGGCGTCGCCAACAAGTTTCTCGAGCCCTACGCGGGCGCCGTGCTGGGCAAGATCCTCCTCCTCGTCTTCCTGATCCTGTTCATCCAGAAAAGGCCGCGCGGGCTCTTCGCCCTCAAGGGTCGCTCGGTGGAAGCATGATGATGGATATCTCACTTGGCATGCACCGTTCGATGGGCACCCTTTATCCAATCGAGACCGGTCAATTGCAGTTGGGTAAATTGCACTTGGAAGCGCCGCGCCGTGATCCCTCCCCTCAAGGGGAGGGTGGCTCCGAGCAAAGCTCGGAGTCGGGTGGGGCCGATATCACCATGCCCATCGGGCCCCCTCCGTCGCCGTTTCACGGCGCCACCTCCCCCTGGAGGGGGAGGATCATGGCCGCGCTCGGCCATACGGGAGCAGCTTCATGATCCGCCAGCCCTTCATCCTCAGGCTGATCGATGGCAAGGGGCGGATCTTCCTCGGCATTCTCGCGGCCGTGACCGTGCTCGTCGCGGCCTCCAATCTCATGTTGCCTCCGACCTCCCCGTTGCATGTACCGACCTACGCCGTCTCGCTGATGGGCAAGTATCTCTGCTATGCCCTGCTCGCCGTCGCCCTCGATCTCGTATGGGGCTACTGCGGTATCCTTTCGCTGGGACATGGCGCGTTCTTCGCGCTCGGCGGTTATGCCATGGGCATGTATCTCATGCGCCAGATCGGCACGCGCGGGGTCTATGGCAATCCGGTGCTGCCTGATTTCATGGTGTTCCTGAACTGGCAGGAACTGCCCTGGTACTGGTACGGCTTCTCGTCCTTCCCCTTCGCCATGCTGATGGTGGCGCTGGTTCCCGGGCTGCTCGCCTTCGTCTTCGGCTGGCTCGCCTTCCGCTCGCGCGTCACGGGCGTCTATCTCTCCATCATCACCCAGGCGATGACCTTCGCCTTGCTGCTCGCCTTCTTCCGCAACGACATGGGCTTCGGCGGCAACAACGGCTTGACCGACTTCAAGGACCTGCTCGGCTTCAGTATCCAGGCGCAGGGCATGCGCGTGACGCTCTTCGCCGTCAGCGCGCTGGCGCTGGCTCTTGGCTATCTCGTCGCGCGGGTGATGGTGACGTCCACCTACGGCAAGGTGCTGATCGCCATCCGCGATGCGGAATCGCGGGCGCGCTTCCTCGGCTATCGCGTCGAGCACTACAAGCTCCTCGCCTTCACGGTCTCGGCGATGATGGCCGGTATCGCCGGCGCGCTCTACGTGCCGCAGGTCGGCATCATCAACCCGCAGGAGTTCGCACCCGCCAATTCCATCGAAGCGGTGATCTGGGTTGCCGTCGGGGGACGTGGCACCCTCGTCGGGGCAGCGCTGGGCGCCGTGGTGGTGAATTTCGCCAAGACCTGGCTCACCGGGGCGTTGCCGGAAATCTGGCTCTTCGCCCTTGGCGCGCTCTTCGTCCTGGTCACGCTGTATATGCCCAAGGGCATCCTGGGCCTCTTCCAGAAATTCAGCCGTCGCCGTGCCGATGATGGCGTGGCCGGCGCACCCGTGCCGCAACCGGCCGCGGAGTAGATGTGATGCTCAATACGACGCTGACCAGCGCGCTCCTCTATCTCGACGGTGTCAATGTCACCTTCGACGGGTTCCGCGCCCTGAACAACTTGTCGCTCGCCATGGCGCCCAATGAAATGCGCGCGATCATCGGGCCGAACGGCGCGGGCAAGACCACGATGATGGACGTGATCACCGGCAAGACACGGCCCGACGAGGGTGATGTCATGTTTGGCGGCACGGTCGATCTCACCAAGCTCGACGAAGCCGCCATCGCCGAGCTCGGTATCGGCAGGAAGTTCCAGAAGCCGACCGTCTTCGAGAGCCACACCGTTGCCGACAACATCCGGCTTGCACTGAAGGGCGAGCGCGGCCCCTGGTCGGCCTTGTTCGGCGCACGAAACCACATTGCGGAAGAGAAGATCGACCAGGTTCTGAAAAAGGTCCAGCTGATCGACCATCGTGAACGGCCGGCCGCAGACCTCAGCCACGGCCAGAAGCAATGGCTCGAGATCGCGATGTTGCTCGCCCAGGATCCCAAGCTCCTCCTTGTCGACGAACCGGTGGCCGGCATGACGGATGCCGAAACCGAGGAAACCGCGCGCCTGCTGCGAGAGATCGCGCGGGACCATACGGTCGTGGTTGTCGAGCACGATATGGCCTTCGTCCGCGATCTCGATTGCAAGGTGACCGTGTTGCACGAGGGATCGGTGTTGGCCGAAGGCTCCATCGATGCGGTCTCCGCCAATGAGCGCGTCATCGAAGTCTATCTGGGGCGGTGAGATGGCATTAATCACTGATGCTGCGCGCAGCAGCCTTACCCCTCCCCTTCACGGGGAGAGATTCATCGGGCAGCGGCCGGATGAAGACGGAAAAGAACCTTCCCCCGTTCGTCGCCGGATACGGCCACCATCCCCCCTCTTCCACCCCCACCCCCTACCCCTCCCCGCAAGGGGAAGGGGCGAAAGCCCTGGCCATGCTCACCGTTAACGCCATCGATCTCCACTATGGCGCCGCCCAGGCGCTGCGTGGCGTTTCGCTCAGCGCAGCCATCGGCAAGGTCACCTGCGTGCTTGGGCGCAACGGCGTCGGCAAAACCTCGCTGCTGCGCGCCATCGTCGGGCAGCAGCCGATTTCGCGCGGGAGCATCAGCCTCGACGGGCAGGATCTGAAACGTCTGCCGCCCTATGACCGGGCGCGCCACGGCATTGCCTTCGTTCCGCAGGGACGAGAGATCTTCCCCCTTCTCAGCGTCAAGGAAAACCTGGAAACGGGCTTCGCGCCTCTCAAGCGGCGCGACCAGACGATCCCCGAGGATATCTTCGACCTGTTTCCCGTGCTGAAGGACATGCTGCACCGGCGGGGCGGCGACCTGTCGGGAGGGCAGCAACAGCAGCTCGCTATCGGCCGCGCCCTCGTGACCCGTCCGCGGTTGCTCGTGCTCGACGAACCTACCGAAGGTATCCAGCCCTCGGTCATCAAGGACATCGGCCGCGCGATCGACTATCTCAGGAACAAGGGGGACATGGCGATCCTGCTCGTCGAACAGTATTTCGAATTCGCACGCGATCTCTGCGACAGCTTCGCGGTGATGGAGCGCGGACAAGTGGTATTGGCGGGCACGCGCGCCGAGATGGTCGACACCGAGGTACGCCAGAAGCTGTCCGTCTAGGCCACTTCGTGCTAGTCATGCCGCCTGCCGCATGTCGATGCGGCCCAGTGAGCGGGTGACCGATGAGCGAAAAACAACATTTCGAGGGGCGCTGTCATTGCGGCGCCGTGCAATTCTCGACGGAAGCCGATCTGTCCAACGTCATCAGTTGCAATTGCTCGATCTGCTCCAAGCACGGCCTCATCATGACGTTCGTGCCTGCGGATCAGTTCACGCTCGCGGCTGGCGAGGACACGCTGAAGGACTATCAGTTCAATACCATGCGCATCCGCCATCGGTTCTGCGGCAACTGCGGTGTTGAACCCTTCGCGGAAGGCGCGATGCCGGACGGGACGCCGATGCGCGCCATCAATGTGCGCTGCCTCGACGGCGTCGACGTCACGACCTTGAGCCCCACGCCTTTCGACGGCCGCAGCCGCTGATACTCTACGTCCAAGAGGTATGTGCAATGACAAAGGCCACAGCCATCGTTCGCAAAGCGGCCGTGAAGGCGGAGCGCGTCGTTGATACGGTCTCGCTCGACCATGTCGCGCGCGACAACCCGCCCGCGCATTTCACGGCCGCCGCCGGCCTCCATGTCCATCTTCACCTGCCCGAGGGCTCCCAGCTCAATGACGGCGATGCGCTGAAGCTCGAGGACGGTGGCCTGGTCGCGGTGAAGGCCGCGGACGAAAAGCTGATCGAGGCGAAGGCGGAAAATCCTCTCCGGCTGATGCGCGTGCTCTGGCATCTCGGCCAGAACCACACACCCGTGGAAGTGACGAACGACGCGATCTATGTGGCTGAGGACGATGCGGTGGCCGAGTTGATCCGTGGTCAGGGATGCAGTCTGGTCTCTGTCGAGCGGTCCTTCCGGCCGGAGCGTACGATCGCCGGCCACGACTGCGGACATGATCACCACGGTCATCATCATCACGGCCACCACCATGATGATGATCATCATCATGGTCACAAGCATCATGACCATCACGCGCATGAGCACAAAGATGATCATGCGCATCACGACCACGGTGCCTGCGGCTGTGGCCATGACCATCACCATGACCATGATCACCACAAGGATCAACATGGCGAGGAGCATGGTCACCGGCACCACAGCCACGCCCATCACGGGCATGACCACGGCAAGGACTGACGGCGGCCCTAACCGTGAGAGCCCAAGGCATCCGGAATCGCGACAAGTCGGTCCTGGAACCCGTGCGAGCCGGCGGCTCAGGGCATCAGCTGCCCGCCGTTGACCTCGATGACCTGGCCGGTGATGTAGCCGCTCGCGGCTGCAGACGCGAGGAAGAGGTAGGAACCGACGCATTCCTCCGGCTCACCGAGCCGACCCATGGGAATGGTGAGCCGCATGGTTTCCAACTGCTCGGCCGTTGAAAAGCGCTCATGGAATGGCGTCAGGATGACACCCGGAGCGACAGCGTTTGCGCGAATATTGTGAGGCGCGAACTCCTTCGCCATATTTCGCGTCACGTTGGCCACAAAGGCCTTGGCGCTTGCATAAAGAGCCGTGCCCGGTCCGCCGCCATTCCGCCCCGCGATCGAGGCGGTGTTGATGATCGCGCCGCCTCCCGCCGCCTTCAGGTGAGGAATGGCGGCCTGGGTCGCAGCGATCACGGAACGCACATTCAGATCCAGCACCGTGTCGTACAGCGCGTCGTCGATCTCGAGAAGAGGCGTGCGCTTGACCAGAGCGCCGGCGTTGTTGATGAGCACATCGAGCCCGCCGAGCGCGGCAACCGCACTGTCTACGACCTGCTTCGCACCAGCGCTCTTAGCTACATCACCCAGCACGAGCTGGGCATCTCCGCCCTGGCCTCGAATGGCCTCGACGACCGCATTCGCCTCGGCCTTGCTCGCATGGCCATGCACCACGACGCGCGCACCGGCCTCGGCAAAGCCACGAGCGACGGCCGCACCGATCCCGGTGCTCGAGCCAGTTATCAGTATGCGCTTGCCAGCCAGATCCTTGAACATGTCGCCTCCATCAGCGCAGCTAGATTACGTTCGTTCATTCTGTGAAAAAACACTGTCCGCCAGTCTATTGCGGGTGATCGCCTGCGGGAAGCCGGGGCAATGGCATGGCTTCTGCTGATACGCTGTACAAGACGATGGCGCCGTGCCATTTCGATACATGACGTCGCGGGCCGCGCTCAACGCCCACGCCCAGCAGCAGCAGAAACAGGAACGTGCGATGACAGCCGCCGTTGATCAGCCCGCCAAGCGTGGCTTCACGCTCAACCGATGGACGCTTCTGACCGTCGCGGCGCTCGCCATGGCAGCGATGTTCGTCACCGGCATTCTGATGCGTGTGCTGCAGGAGAGCGGCGGCACCAACAGCTATGCGCTCCTCGCCGAAGCCTTTCTCCATGGCCGCTTTGATGTCGATCGCTGCTTCGATGGCGATTGCGCCATGGTCGCGGGGCACGGTTACGTGATCTTTCCGCCGGTGCCGGCCCTTGTCGCCATGCCCTTCGTGGCCTTGTTTGGGCCGAATTTCGCGGGCTTCATGATCATTGGCCTCCTTTTCTTCGCCGGAACTCTGGCACTGTGGTGGCGTCTCTTCGCGGCGATGGGTGCCCGCGGCGATACCCGTCTGTGGCTGATGCTGGCGCTTGGCTTTGGCTCGCCGGTCTATTTCATCACGCTGCGCGCCGACGGCATCTGGTTCTTCGCCCAGGTCGTCGGGCTTTTCCTGCTGACACTGGCCTTGCACGAAACGCTGCACAAGCGACTCGTTGCAGCAGGCATCGCCATCGGCCTTGCCTTCCTCTGCCGGCAGATGGCCATCCTCGTCGTACCCTTCCTGTTCGCGCTGGCCCTCGACAGGGATGAAGGCCTGTTCAGCCTCAATCGGGCGAGCTGGTGGAGGAAGTTCATCGCACTCGCCATACCGGTCGCCGCCGCACTCATCGCCTATTTCGTCTACAACGGCGCGCGCTTTGGCAATCCGCTCGAAACCGGCTACAGCTATATTGTCCCGGATGGGCATAGCTATCTCGGCCAACGTATCGCGGAAGCCCTGTTCTCCCCGCGTTATGTGCTGTTCAACCTGTTCTATCTCTTCGTCCAGGGGTTCCACGCGGAATTCACCGGCCCGCTGATGACACGGCTCGCGGGCCTCGATTCCAACGGCACGTCCCTGTTGGCGGCGAGCCCCTTCGTGCTCTTCGCCTTCTTCCTGCCATGGCGACGGGACGTGGTCATAGCCGTGGTGACAGCCCTCATCATTGGCGGAGTGACGCTGTTCTACCATTCCAACGGCTATTCCCAGTACAACGTGCAACGCTACACACTGGACTGGCTACCGCTCCTGTTCCTGTTTCTGCCGCTCACATTGACAAGCGAGCGCCTGCCGGTCTTCCGCCTGCTCGTGACCTATGCGCTGTTCCTCAACGTGGTGACGATGGGCGTGCTCGCCGTTACAAGCGGCGGCTGATATTCAGTCTATACATAAAATCCACAGGGCGCAGCAGCGCCCTTTTCGTTATCAGACACGTAAAACCGCAAACAAAAGCCCAACAATAATATACAAAGAATATTCATATAGAATATTAATGAATTGCTATTTACAAAAATAGACATTGATATCCATGTCATTGATTAATTTTATTGCATTATAAGGTAGAGACTATGATTGAAAATTCGGGGTTGGCGCGCGTTATATTTCTGTCCGCCGTATACATACTTGCTATTGCATTCGGAGCGCAGGCCAACACGAGTGAAATGAAAGCATCCGACCAGAAAGCCTTGGCGGAGGCGGAAACGGCAAAGATATATTTCTCTGGAGCCGTGTCTCAGCAGAAGATCAATGAACTGGTTGCGGCAATCGACGATTTGAACGTCAATCATAAAGCCCTGAAGAAAATTTATCTCTACATCAACAGCGGCGGCGGCGAAGTGAGTAGCGGCTATGCGGGATATTGGGCAATCAAAAGTTCCAACATTCCGATCACGACCGTGAACATCGCGACCGTCATATCTTCTGCCACGATGCTGTTCTGTGGATCTAGCGAACGGGAATCATTGGACGGGGCGATATTTGTGATCCATCCCCCCAGCACCGACGTGAGAGCCGCTTCTTATCAGCCCGACCATTTGGTCCTGATGGAGCAGAACCTCCAAACTGCAAGAAAATTCTTTTCTGATATTTATCGGGAATGCACGAACTTCAGCGACAATGAGATGTCCTCCATCCTCCACAGCGAGAATACGAGAAAGTCTCTTCTCCCTGAGGAAGCAAAAAAACGGAAGATGATTAATGGGATTGCGGACGCAATCGTCGAAACGCCTATCGCCTTTTATATTTTTGATTGAAGCAATTGAATATCATCGCGAAAGTGCGGCTGCCGCCAGCGCCCTCCCTCGGACAGATCCAGCAGAAGGTCACTCCAGCGCCGGGCGCCGCCTTCAGCGTCCCTGCCTGAAGGTCAGGAACTTGTGTCCGACATAGCTGGTCGCGGCGCCTACGCCGATCGATACGCCATGCGCGATCGCCTCATGCTGCCAGCCGAAGCCGAGCCAGGGAAGCAATTCAGCAAGGCCCATGGTCATCAGCCAGACCTGAACCCCGCTGACGCAATTGACACCGACAAAACGCATGATCTGCCGGCTGAGCGGCAGATCCGTCGCCGGGAAAACATAGGCGCGGTAGAGCGTGAAGCCGGCCGTCATGCCGATGATCTGGGCAAGGGCCACAGCGGCGCCGAAAGGCATGAACCAGGACAGCGGGAAGCGCACAAGCCAGTTGACCGCGGCAGCCGCAAGGCCAAGCACGAGGAAACGCAGGAGACGCCGCAACTCCTCCCCGCGCTCTGCCTCACCGCTTATCGTGTCCGACGCCAACGTGGGCGCTGCATCCAGAGCCGGCATCTGTCAGAACATCCCGAGATGCGCGGCCAGGAAGGCCACGGTCATGACGCCGCCGAGCGCGATGCTCGTGCGGTCCTTGAGGGCGAAGGCTACGGGATCATCCTTGAGTTCACCGCGCTGGCACAGCAGCCAGACGCGCCCGACCCAGAGGAAGAGAACCGCGGGGAACGCCCAGAGGAAGGCCGGCTTGGTGTAGTAGCCCGCGGGGAATGCCTCCTGGATCAGGTAGAGCACCATGACGAGCACGGAGCCGACGCCCGCCGACGCCCCCACCGCCAGCAGAAGCGGTCCATCACCGGCCCGGTAGCCACGGCCGGCCGTCTTCTTGAGGCCATGCTGGACCATCCGTTCCACTTCCGTATGTCTTTTAGCGAAGGAGAGCGAAAGGAAGAGGAACATCGAGAAGGTCAGCAGCCACGGCGAAGTCACCACCTGCGCGAGCACGATGCCGAAGCCAAGCCGCAACGTGAACAGGCAGGCAAGCACGAAGCCGTCGACAATCGGCTCTCGCTTCAAACGCAACGAGTAGGCCAGCGTTAGCGCGAGGTAGAGACCCAGCATCACAACTGCCGAGGGCCCAAGGGCCGCGCCGATACTGAGGCTCGCGATGAGCCCGAGCGGCGCGAGGATCAAGGCGGTGCGGATAGGCAGGCTGCCCTTGGCAAGTGGCCGCTCACGCTTCGACCAGTGCCGGCGGTCATCGGGCAGATCGGTCAAGTCGTTCAGGAGATAAGTGGCCGACGCCAGGAGCCCAAGCGCCAGGAACCCGGCTGCCGTCGTGGTCCACGCGCCGAGATCGAATGTCTTGCCGCCCAGGATGAGGGGCACGAAAATGAGAAGGTTCTTCGCCCATTGATGAAGGCGGAGCGCCTTCGCATAGAGCCTGAAACCCGTCGGCGGCGGCGGAAAGACGGCGACGGGCTCGGCGATGGTACGCGCTGCTCTCTCGACACCGGGCGACACGCCAACCAGCACGATCTCACTGCTCTTGCGCCAAACCGCAAGATCGGCGCGGCAATCCCCGGCATAAGAGAAACCGTTGGGAAACTGGGTAGCGAGCTCTTCAGCCTTATGCACCCCTTTGAGATTCGTGACCCCATCGCTGGCGATGACGCCCGTCAGGAAAGGAAACCGGGCAGCGATCCGATGGGCGAGGTCGCCGTCGGCCGCGGTCGCGAGATAGACATCACGGCCGGCCTCACGGGCCTCGGCAGCATAGGCCGCGACCTCTTCATTCACCGGCAGGCTTTCGAGGTCGAGCGGGGCCGCTTTTGCCAGCTCGCGTTTCAGATTGGCCTTGCCCTTGGCGACCCAGCCAAAGACCCGCCAAAAGCCGAACGGGTTGTGTCTGAGATAGGCAACCAGGGACTCATAGAGCAGATCCGTGCGCAAGAGCGTGCCGTCGAGGTCGAGCACCAGCGGTGCACGGTCCGCGCCCCCCCCTGCTGATGCCGCAACGGTTTCGTCGGCGCGATCCGGGCTCCGGTTCAAAAGCTGCAACGAGACCGACATGGCATCTCCTTTTCCCGATAGCGCACTGTTCCAAATCGGGACAAATGATCGTGTCAGAGATACGCTGTGCAAACTTAGTGCCGCGCGACCTTCGCCGGTCCACCCCTCGTGGAGGCAATTCGCCAGGAACGCATCGGGACGCCGCTCTAGAAAAGCCTATTTTTCTTTCAAGAATGCTTCGACGTCGCCGCGATTGGGCAAGGGCGCAACCGCGCCCTTGCCGAGCGTCGACAGGGCAGCCGCGGCATTGGCGAACTCAGCGGCAGCGAACGGATTGCCGCAACGCAGCCATTCCGCGAGGAAAGCTCCACCGAAGGCATCGCCCGCGCCGCTCGCATCGACCGCATCGACTGTCTTCGATGCGATGACCTGGCGCTCACCAGGTATGGCCACCATGGCCCCTTCCTTACCGAGCGTGAGCGCCACGATCCGGCATCCGAGATTGAGATAGAAGTCGCAAATGTCCTCGGCGCGATCGAGGCCGGTCAGTTGCTGTGCATCGTCCAGGCCGGGACGCGCAATGTCTGACAGCGCGACCGCAGCGTGGATCACGGCGCGAGCTCGATCGAGCGGCCACAGGCTCAAGCGCAGATTGGTGTCATAGCTCACCGTCGTGCTGTTCGCTTTCGCATGACGGATCGCAGCGAAGCCGGCATCGGCCGCAGTCGTGGAGATGGCCTGACTGATGCCCGAGATATGGAGAATCTTCGCGGATGCGATGAGATCGAGTGGGAGATCCGCGGGTGTGACGAGGCTCGCGGCCGATCCCGCGCGATAATAGCTGAACAGATGCCCGTCCGGCCCGTAGCTGATGACGTAGACGCCCGTGCGGGTCCCCGGCAACGCCTTGACGCGAGAACGATCAACGTTTTCGCGATCCCAAAGGTCGAGGAACTTCTGGCCGAAGGCATCGCTGCCGACAGCCGTGAAATAGCCGACGCGCGCACCCATGCGCGCCGCCGCGATAGCTGCATTGGAGGTGTCGCCACCGAAACCCGGCAGGTAGAGCGCTTCGCCCTGCCGCTCGGTCTCGGCGAATTCCATCAAAGGCTCGCCGAAAGCGAGAATATCCAGTGCTTCGCGCTGCAATGACGCCATCGCAATCCTCCCACGCTTGCCCCTGAGCGATTCACGCTGTCGGGACACGCGCCTCTAATAAGCGATGCGGTCCGCTTTCGCCAGCCAGGCCGCGAGGGTATCCGTCGCGGTTGCGTTTGGACGGTGTTCCATCGCCAGGCTGCGCGCTTCAGGCTCCTTCGGGATCTCATCATAGATAAAGGCGTCGTCGAAGCCGGCGGCTGCGGCCTCGGCCCGCGTCGCCGCATAGACGATCCGGGACACGCGCGCCCAATAGCATGCGGCTAGGCACATCGGGCAAGGTTCACAGCTGGTGTAAACCGTTGCGCCAGCCAGGGAGAAGTTGCCCTCGGCGGTGCAGGCCGCACGAATGGCGACGACCTCCGCATGTGCGGTGGGATCATTGATGGCCGTGACGGCATTGACCCCCTCGCCGATGATGCGTCCATCGCGAACCACGATCGCCCCGAAGGGCCCGCCAACCGCGTCACTCAGCGGCTGCCGGGACAACGCGGCGGCATATTGCAGAAAGTGCTCATCGTCGCTCATGGACATCCCCTCGCGCAGTCCCGCGCCGATCAGGCCATTTGGAATCGATACTCGCTGATCTGACGATAGACATCGTCCGGTTGCAAGATGATGGAGGGGAAATGCGGGCGGTTGGGACTGTCGGGGAAGTGCTGAGGCTCGAGGCACAAGCCCGCGCTCGCCTTGTAAGCGGCGCCATCAAGACCCGGTACCGGCACGTCCAGCTTGCGGCCGTCATAGACTTGCACGCCGGGCTCGGTCGTCCAGACGTCGAGTGCGAGCTTCGTGATCGGCGACGAGAACTTGGCGGCATGGGTGAGCCAGAGACCGAGCCAACCCGCGGATTCGATACGATCGCGTCTCAGCACGAAATTCGCATCATAGGCATAGGGCGCGCCCGTCTCGGCATCGGGGAACCGAATACTGCGGTTGGACCGAAAATCGTAAGGCGTGCCGCCGACCGACCGGATTTCGCCAGTCGGGATGAGCTCAGCATCGGTCGGCGTGTAGAAATCAGCTGAAACCGTGAGGCGGTGATCGAGAATCGACGGCGAACCGTCCAGGTTGAAATAGGAATGATGGGCGAGATTGACAGGCGTCGGCGCGTCGGTGGTCGCCGTGAGTTCCACCCTGAGCGTGGCGGGCTCCACGAGACGATAGGTGCAGGTCGTCGTTACCGTGCCCGGAAAGCCGCTGTCACCGTTCGGTGAAACATAGGTCAGGGTCACGCTGGAGCGGTCGCGATGGGCCAGCTGCCACAGCGACTTGCCGAAACTCTTGCCGCTGTGGAGCGTGTGTTTGTCGCGGAAATTGCGCTCAAGCTCGTAGGTCGCGTCACCGATCTTGAAGCGGCCATTGCTGATACGGTTGGCGCAACGCCCGGCAATCGCGCCCATATGGGGTGAATGCGCGAGATAGTCGTCGATGGTGTTCAGGCCGAGAACGACGCGTTGCCTGGCGCCGGTCTGCAGCGGCACTGTCATGTCGCGAACCACAGCGCCCCAGCTGAGGATCTTCGCTTCCGCGCCTGCGGAAGAGCGAATCGTGACCTCCCAAACCGGCGTACCTTCAATCTCACCAAATTGCCTGACGGACATCCGCCCCCACCCCTTTCATGGAATAGCTCCCCGCGATCAAACCGTTCAAGCCGGCATCCCCCTGCCGGTCACGTCACCGCCACACAGCATGCGCAATCTCGCGGCGCCTCGATGCACTTTAAAACAAGCTCCGGGTACAGAATATTGGAGCGAGCCCGTCAGCCCATGCGGGCCACTCCCCCCAACCCGGCAGCCTTCTACCATTGGCCGGTATTGGGCATCGACGCCCAAGGTTCTTGCGGAGGCAAGGCATCGCCTTCTTGCAGGATCTCGATCGAAATACCTTCCGGCGACCGCACGAATGCCATATAGCCGTCGCGCGGGGGGCGGTTGATTGTGACGCCAGCCTTCATCAGCCGGTCGCAGAACGCATAGATATCGTCGACACGATAGGCAAGATGACCGAAATTGCGACCACCGGTGTAGACTTCCGGATCCCAGTTGTAGGTAAGCTCCAGTTCCGGCGCCCGGTTCTTCTCCACAGCCGACTTATCACCCGGGGCCGCCAGGAAGACCAGGGTGAAACGCCCCTTCTCGTTTTCGGTCCGGCGTGTCTCGATCAGGCCAAACTTGTTGCAATAGAAGTCGAGCGCGTCATCCAGGTTCGCAACGCGAACCATTGTGTGCACATAGCGCATCTGGCATCCCTCCAAAGAATCTGCACACAGGACAGCCTCGATGGCCTTCTGTCAAACTCCTCTCCGGTATAGGTGCCATGAATAAGGCGACTGCAACTTCCATATCGGCTGAAAGGGCGGCCCAGATCAACGCCACCGAGCGGCGCAAGGAACGCGTCGCCCTCGTCTCCATTTTCGTGTCGGCGCTTCTCACCGTAGCCAAGGGCTTTGCCGGTTTCACCACCGGATCGCTGGCGCTGATTTCGGACGCAGCCAACAGCCTCCTCGATATCGCCGCGACGACGATGACATGGCTCGCCATCCGCGCCGCGCACAAGCCGGCCGACGACGAGCATCATTACGGCCACGGCAAGTTCGAATCCCTGTCGGCGCTCATCGAAACTGCCTTTCTGTTCCTTCTTTCCGGCGCCGTTGCTTATGAAGGAATTCGGCGGCTCATGAGCGGGCAGACCGAGATCCTGTTCTCATGGATCGCCGTCGCCGTGCTTGTCGGCTCGATAATTGTGGATGGCTGGCGCTGGTGGACCTTGAGAAAGGTTGCGGCGGAGACCAACAGCGAGGCGCTGGCCGCGGACGCCCTGCACTTTTCCTCGGATCTCATCAATTCGATCTTCGTGCTGATCGCCATCGGCGCGGCCCAGCTCGGTTTTTCCCAGGCAGATCCGGTCATTGCGATCGGCGTTTCGGTCTTCATCGCGATCGCCGCCTTCCGGCTTGCGCGGCGCACCATCAACACCCTGCTCGACACCGCGCCGAAAGGCCTCGGCGACAGCATCGCGGCCGAGGTGGAGGCCCTGCCCGGCGTGGTCGGTGTCGATCACGTCCGCGTTCGCCCGGCCGGCGGCCACGTCATCGGCGAGGTGGGGGTCCGGGTGTCACGGACCCTGCCGCTGGAAGGCGTGCAGATCTTGAAGGATCGCGTGCGTGACGCTCTAGACAAGGAGCATCCTGGCTCCCTGTTCACTGTGACGACCAGCCCGGTGCAACTCGATGACGAGACCGTGATGGAGCGCGTCATGCTGATCGCGGCACGCCTGCGGGTCCCCCTGCATCATGTCACGGTACAGAGTCTCGCCCGCCGCCTGTCAGTCAGCTTCGACCTCGAGGTCGATCAGCGGTTATCGCTGGGCGAAGCCCACAAGATCGCAAGCCGCGTCGAAATCGCGATCCGCAACGAGTTGGGACCAGACGTCGAGGTGGAGAGCCATATCGAACCCCTCGTTCCCCAACTGGATGGCCGAGAGGCGGATGCGGCGACGGTCGCGCGGGTCGCACTGGCGCTGGCTGAACAGGCGACAGCGACAGATGCCATTCGCGAGGTCCATAGCGTGCGGGTGCGCGAAACGCCTGCCGGCCTCGTGGTGAACTATCATTGTCGCGCCGACGGCGAACTCAATGTCGCCGAGGTGCATGAACAGGTGGACGTGCTCGAGCGCCTCGTGCGCGCCGACCATCCGGAGATCTGCCGCGTGGTGGGCCATGCCGAACCGCTCGCGACAGAACCATTGCGCCTGACGATGGGACACCCGACCTAAGGCAAGAGTTCCGCCATCCGCCTCACCGATCATTCGAGATACGACATGCGCACCGAGACCGCTCCGATCGTCCGCCTGGAAGACTATCGCCCCACCGATTTTCTCATCGACAAGGTCGCGCTCGACGTCATTCTCGATCCGACCGCGACGAGGGTCCGCGCGGAGCTGTCCTTGCGTCGCAACCCTGACGGGCGGGCTGACGCACCGCTTGTCCTGCAGGGCGATGAGCTGACACTTCAGTCCATCGCGCTCGATGGTGCGCCGCTCGCGGCGGAGCACTTTCAGGCCGATCCCCAGGGCCTGATTGTGCGCGGCCCGTTACCCGAGAGCTTCAGCCTCACCATCGAGACAGTGGTGAATCCATCCGCGAACACCAAGCTCATGGGGCTTTACCGCTCCGGCGGCAACTACTGCACCCAATGCGAAGCCGACGGCTTCCGTCGGATCACCTATTTCCTAGACCGCCCGGACGTGCTCTCGGTCTACACGACGCGCCTGGAGGCCGAGCGGGCCGACGCCCCCCTGCTCCTCGCCAACGGCAATCTCGTGGAGCGCGGCGATATCCCGGGCGGCAGCCGTCACTATGCCGTCTGGCATGACCCGCACCCCAAACCCGCCTATCTCTTCGCGCTGGTCGGCGGCACGCTGGATACCGTTGCCGAGGATTTCGTCACGGCCAGTGGCCGCAAGGTGGAGATCGCCATCCATGTCGAGGCCGGCAAGCGTGATCGGGCGGCCTACGCGCTCGATGCCCTCAAACGCTCCATGCGCTGGGATGAGAAGGCCTTCGGCCGGGAATACGATCTCGACGTGTTCAATGTGGTCGCCGTTCCCGATTTCAACATGGGCGCGATGGAGAACAAGGGCCTCAATATCTTCAATGACAAATATGTGCTGGCCAGCAGCGATACAGCGACCGATGCCGACTACGCCGGCATCGAAACCGTCATCGCCCACGAGTATTTCCACAACTGGACAGGCAATCGCATCACCTGCCGAGACTGGTTCCAGCTCTGCCTGAAGGAGGGGCTGACCGTCTTTCGCGATCAGGAATTCTCGTCCGACGAGCGCTCTCGCCCCGTCAAGCGCATTGCGGATGTCCGCACGCTGCGCACCCAGCAATTCGCTGAGGACTCAGGGCCGCTCAGCCACCCGGTCCGCCCTAGAATTTACCGAGAAATCAATAACTTCTATACGGCCACCGTTTACGAGAAGGGCGCCGAGATCGTGCGCATGCTGCGTGGCCTGATAGGCACGCCCGCTTTTCGACGCGGCATGGACCTCTATTTCGAGCGCTTCGACGGAACGGCAGCCACGATCGAGGATTTCCTCAGCTGCTTCGCAGAAGCGAGCGGCCGTGACCTCGCTCATTTCGCGCAATGGTACGAGCAGGCCGGCACACCTGTCGTCACAGCCTCTGGGCAGTACGAGGCCGCGAGCGGCACCTACCGTCTCACGCTGCGTCAGTCCACGCCGCCCACGCCCGGCCAGCCGACCAAAAGCCCGATGGTTATTCCGATTGCCCTCGGCCTTGTCGGTGCGTCGGGCGACAAGCTGCCGATCGTGACCACGAACGAAGCCGCTGTCGACGAGGACGGGCTCTTTGTACTCGACAAGGAATCCGCGACGATCACCTTCAGCGGCGTCCCGGAACAGCCCGTGCCCTCCCTCCTGCGGGGGTTCTCGGCGCCCGTGCGGCTCGAAGCCACGCTCAGCGATGATGAGCTTCTGGTCCTATTCCGCCACGACAGCGACCCGTTCAATCAGTGGCAGGCCGGCCAGACGGTGGCGACACGCCACATCCGGGCGACCATGAGCGGCGAGACCGTGGAAACAGCCTTCGGCGAGGGTCTCGGGCATTTCCTGGATCAGCACGCCACGGATGATCCCGCCTTCGCCGCCCAGGTCCTCGCGCTTCCGAGCGAAGCCGACATCGCCCGCGACATCGGCCGCGATATCAATCCGACTGCGATCCACGAAGCGCGGCTTGCCGTGAAGCGGACGCTCGGCGCGGCGCTCGCACCCCGTCTCAAGGCTCTCCATGCGGCACTAGAGTCCGCGGGTGCCTACAGCCCCGATGCCGCCAGCGCCGGGCGGCGCTCCCTACGCAATACCGCCCTCGATCTTCTCGCGGCCGGTGCGACCGTCGAGGGAGAGACGCTGGCCGCGGCACAGTTTGACCAGGCCGACAACATGACCGAGCGGTTCGGCGCTCTCGCAGTCCTTGCCTTGATCCCCGGGCAGGCCCGCGAAGATGCGCTGGCTGCCTTCGCCTCACGCTATCGGGACAATCCGCTCGTCCTCGACAAATGGTTTGCGCTGCAGGCCGCCATTCCGGAGGACGGCATCCTCGATCGCATCGCCGAACTAGCCCGCCACCCCGCTTTTTCGATGGGCAATCCCAATCGCGTCCGGTCCCTCTACGGCAGTTTCGCGATGACCAATGCGACGCAGTTCAACCGTGAAGATGGCCGCGGCTATGATCTCATCGCGGACACGGTGCTGGCGCTGGATCCACGCAATCCGCAAGTCGCAGCGCGTCTGTTGACCGCCTTCCGAACCTGGCGGATCCTTGAGCCTGTCCGTCGTGACAAGGCGGAAGCGGCGCTTCGGCGCGTGGCGACGACGCAAGGTCTGTCCCCCGATGTGTCGGATATCGCAGGGCGTTCACTCGACTAGAGCCAGAGCTCCGGTGCACCTGCGGTAAGCACTTCGGCCCGGTGCATCGCTCCGGGCTCTCCTTAAATCTATCAACACTTCATCAACCTCTGGACAAATTGCTCAGAGAGGATTCAGATAGGCGTGATTCGGAGAGATGCGGCACGTCGAACCGAAGCGACGATTGGATTCCGAAAGGTTGAGGCATGGCGCGTATCGACGCGACGTGCGTGCCTGCACGCGCGGGCACGATACTAGGGATAGCACGTTCAATTGCTAATCCCGCCTACAGGCACCTGGCCAGGATGGAACCCTGGCTACGCCTTGCGGTGCCCGCCCTCCTCGGCATTTTTCTGACTTCCTTGATCGCTGGCGCTGTGCTCCAGGCGCTCGATGCGCGCCGGGATGCCGTCCAGGACGCGACCCAAAACATCGCGCTCATCTCAGCCTTGGCTGAGAGCTTTGTCGTCCAGCGCACGCCGGATGTGGCCCGTCTTGGAGAAACGGCAGCGGGTGTGCTCGCCACCGGCTTGCCGGATGCCGCAACCGATGACCAGCGCATCATACTGGTCGCCAACAAGGACGGCAGCATCGTCGCAGCCTCCCCTATCGAATTTGGCCAGAAAGCCTCGCTTATCGACATCATTGGCCCTGGCCAGCCGCTCACCACCTTCACCGACCGCGCCGGCGTGATGCAGATCACCCTGCCCGACGGCCAGGATGCGCTCGCTACGGCCCGTAGTCTGCCAGGGCTCGGGCAGATCGTCGTGGTCCAGCCCATGAGCGGTGTGCTGGCCGGATGGAAATCGCGGCTCTACGGCCAGGCAACGCTTCTCGCCGCGGCTGCATTCGTGCTCATCTCCATCGCCCTCGCCTATTTCATGCAGGCGGAGCGGGCCCGGGCGGCCGACGAGGTCTGCGACCGCGTGAAGGACCGCGTCGACGCCGCGCTGAATCGCGGACGATGCGGCCTGTGGGATTGGGATATCGCGAGGGGCCGACTCTATTGGTCGGACTCGATGTACGCCATGCTCGGCTACGAGCGCCGGAACGAGTTCCTGTCGTTCGGCGAGGTCAACCGTCTGGTGCATCCCGACGACACGGACCTCTACGGCATGGCTGATCTTCTCGCGTCCTCCCAAGCCAGCGCCATCGACCATGATTTCCGCATCTGCAACGCGGCCGGTGACTGGGTCTGGATCAAGGCACGTGCGGAGATCGTCGAGGGCGAGGAAGGCGAAGGCCCGCATCTCGTGGGCATCGCAATGGACATCACCGAGCAGAGGCGTCTCGCTGAACGCACCGCAACCGCCGACATGCGGCTCCGGGACGCGATCGAGACGATCTCCGAGGCCTTCGTTCTTTGGGACGCCGACAATCGGCTCGTGATGTGCAATTCAAAATTCCAGAGATTGCGCGATCTCTCCCCCGATGCCGTCATCACCGGCATGGCCTATCAGGATCTCATGGCCGCGAGCGATGCGCCGCTTGTCGCCACGCATCCCGTCGCCCACGATACGCCGAAGATCGGCGCTCGTTCGTTCGAGGCCGAGCTCGGAGACGGACGATGGCTGCGGATCAACGAGCGTCGGACGAAAGACGGCGGTTATGTCTCCGTCGGCACCGACATTACCGACCTGAAGCGCCACGAAGAGCAACTGATCGATTCCGAGCGTCGCCTGCTTCTGACCGTCTCGGATCTTCGTCGCTCGCGTCACAAGCTTGAGGCTCAGGCCACCCAGTTGGCCGACCTCGCGGAGCGTTACCTTGAGCAGAAGGCGGCCGCCGAAAGCGCCAATCGCGCCAAATCGGAATTCCTGGCCAATATGAGCCATGAGTTGCGGACGCCGCTCAACGCCATCATTGGCTTCTCGGAAGTCATGGAAAGCGGCATCTTCGGTGCATTGGGAAGCCAGAAGTACAATGAGTACTGCCGGGATATCCGGCATAGCGGCCAGTATCTCCTGAGTGTGATTACCGATATTCTCGACATGTCGCGCATAGAGGCAGGCCGCGTACGCCTCGAAAAGGAAGCCCTGGCCGTCGATGATGTTCTTGCCGACGCCGCCCAAGCGGTCACCAAGGATGCCGAGGCCAAGGACATAACGTTCGAGGTCGAAGCGCTGCCCGGCGTGGGCCTGCAAGCCGACCGGCGCGCCATGCAGCAGATGCTGGTGAACATCCTGCGCAACGCCGTGAAATTCACGCCGGATGGCGGGCGGGTATCTGTACGCGCCCGCCTCGCAGCCGAGGCGGTGAACATCTACATTGAAGACAACGGCATCGGCATTCCCGGCGAAGCCGTGAAGAAGCTGGGACGCCCCTTCGAGCAGGTCGAGACAGAGATGTCCAAGACCTACAAGGGCTCGGGACTGGGCCTCGCCATCGCGCGGTCGTTGGCTGAGCTGCATGGCGGCTCTCTCAAGATCCGCTCAAGCGTGGGCGCCGGCACTATCGTGCTGGTCCATCTGCCGCTGGAACAGATGCGCCGCCGCGCGGCTTGACGCCGTCACAATTACCATACATCGTAGCTATACTTTCCGCCGAGAATTTTGTAACTCTTTGGCGCTCCAAGTCTGATAATTTTTGATAAAATAAAATAACACTCCCAAATATAATCATCATTTTTTTTGAGTTTTATTATGAATGACTTCTCCTCTCCTTCGCAATTTGCGATAGGGCCAGCTGGAATTGCAACCGCGCTTGTCCCGCTCGACCTTATTTGGACTGAACACTGCGACATAACGGGTGGCGTAGTTCCGAACCGTACACCGGCATGGGACGCGCAACATGCCCTATGGAGCGGCCGCCCACTGGCGACGCTCAGACCGCATATCGAACTGTTCGAATGCTTCAGCACGGGCCGGCCTGCGTTTCCCCATGCTTATCGCGATTGGTACCGCGCGCTGTTTGAGACGCGGGGGCTTACGCCTCCCGTCAACGATGCCGACCTTCTCCATGATCGGCACGAGCGCTATCGGTTCTTCGATCACACATTGCGCACGCAAGGCGCCACCGCACCATTCCTGACCGTCCGCGTAAAATGGCTGAAGGATCGCAATCTCTTTATGCTGCGAGATGGACATCACCGCGCGACGTTCTTGCACACGCGTGCACAGCGTAAAATCGCAGCAGCAATGCCGTTCGAGGACTTGAGCGAGTGGCTGAATATCACGGCGGCCCGGGAGGTGCATGGTATCATCACGGCGCAACAGAGAAGAGAGCTCTACACGCCGATTCTCAACCCGCTCCTGTTCGACCTGCCGACCCACCGCGACTTTGCCTCGCAAACGCGGCTCGAGCAGCTTCTTCGACATCTAGGCCCCCGCCGACTGCCTGGCCCGGTGCTCGATATCGGCTCCAATATCGGATTCTTTTGCCATCATCTCGCGCGTGAAGGCGTGAAAGCCGTTGGCATCGAGCCCGACCCGGACCACCATGCTCTGGCTTGCGCCCTTTCAGTGCTCTACCGGCTCAACCCAACCTTCCACCGCAAAACGATTCTTGATTTTTTTGCGATGGATCAGACCGTATTCACCGGCTGCCTGATGCTGACGGTCCTCTATCATTTCATGGCAACGGATGAGGCCCTTCCCCTGCTCGACGCAGTCAACCGGCGCGTCGAGAGCTACATCATCTGGGAATCGGGCCACGATCCAGAGGCTGAAAAAGCGCTGATCCAGAGCCGAACGAAATTCACCGAATTCACGCTCATCGGCGGCACCCAAGGAACGGGCCGCACGCGCGAACTCGGCATCTTCCATGTACCGGGCTTCACCTTCCCAACGACGGCTCAACGTACTCCTACGGCTCGGCCGGGCCTATTGCCCTTCATGTTTCGGTAGATCGGCGATCTGGCATGCGGTGAAGCGTCCTCCTCGACGAGTTGCCTGCCTATCGAGCGGCGCCACCGCTGACACGCCCCACGACATGCTGAAAAATCGCCCGGACGCGGGCCCGCGTATCCTTGAGGTCACTCGCCAGAACCTTCAAGTCTGGGACGCCGATGGCGGTTGCGATCCGCCTCAACACGGAGGGCGCCACTGCCTTGGCATCGAAGGGGCCGTCAACGGTGAGCCGCTGCCATTGGAAGACATCCGAAAGAAGGACGTAGGACGCGCGCAGGTCCTCGCCCTGTTCCGGTGCGAGGAGGTTGTTGCGTGCTGCGAAAGCTAGCACCTCACCAGTCCCGCCAAGCGTGCTAATGGCGGGGTTGGCGTGCGCATGGGCGAGAACGAGATATTGGGCGATGAACTCAAGGTCGACGAGCCCGCCCGAAGCCATTTTGAGATCCCACGGACCCGCATCACCTTTCTCGGTGGCGATGAGGTGGCGCATGGACGCAACATCGCGTGCGACCCCGGACGCATCACGCTGCGTCCGCAATATCGACTGCATCACGGCGGCCACCTCTTCCGCAAGGCTCGAGTCGCCTGCGATGGCACGAGCCCGCGCCAAAGCCATCCGCTCCCAGGTCTCCGCTTCACCATCCGCGTGATAGGCAAGGAAGCTACGGAACTGTGTCGCGACCGGCCCCTTGTTGCCTGATGGCCGCAGACGCATGTCCACCTCAAAGAGGCGGCCACGTCGCGTCGGCACCGTCAGAGCGCTCACAAGCCGCTGCGTCAGGCGTGTGTAATAGACAAGCGCCTCAAGCGGCCGCTCGCCGTCGCTGCGGCTATGATCCTGATCGAAGTCATAGAGCACGACGAGATCGAGATCGGAGGTCGCCGTCATCTCGCGCGAGCCGAGGCGGCCAAACCCGAACACCGCAGCGCGGCCACCCGGCACGCGACCGTGCTGCGCCGCGAATTCGGTCTCGACGGCTGCGAGGCAGAGCCGGACAACAGCCTGCGCAACGGCGGAATAGGCCTCGCCGACGGCCTTCGGCGAAAGGATCCCCGTCAGGAACTGGGCGCCGACGAGGAAATTCTCCTGGCGCGCTGCGCCGCGAATCCGGTCCAGGAAATCCTCGAAGGATGCAGCCTCGCCTACAAGAGCCCTGAGGCGCGCCTCGGTCGAGGCTTCGCTGCGCGTGGGATCCAGAAAAGCCGGGTCAATCACCGCATCAAGGACATGCGGGCTTGATGCGACCACATCGGCAAGCCGCGGGGCACTGCCGAGAAGATCCGCAAATAGGGTGAGAAGCCGCTCGCTGGAGCGCAGCATGGAGAGCAGTTCAACTGCCGCCAGCATGTGCCCGAAGGCCTGGTCCAGCGCCGCGAGCGCGGCATCCGGGTCGGCACTTCGGCCAAGAGCGGTCAGGAGCGCGGGCGTCAGCTCGGTGAGCACCTCGCGGGCACGGGCGGTGCGCACGGCAGGGCGGCGTCCGAAATGCCAGCCGCGGATCGTTTCCGCGACGCGCGCCGGATCCTGGAAGCCAAGGGCCTGCAGGGTCTCCAGGGTCTCGGGATCATCGCTTGTGCCGGTAAAGACCAGACTCCCGACGTCGCTCGCCAGTTCGGGGGCTTCCTCGAAAAGGAGCGCATAATGCTTTTGCACCGCCTGCGCCTCGTGGGTCAGCGCGTCGGCGAAAGCCGTCTCGTCAGGAAAACCGCAGAACTTGGCGAACTCGGTCAACTCGCCGGCTTCGCGCGGCAGACGCTGGGTCTGCTCGTCGGCGACCATCTGCAGGCGATGTTCGACCATGCGGAGGAACCGGTAGGCCGCGCCGAGGTCATCGCGCGCCTGTGCCGTGATCCATCCCTCATCCACGAGCGCGTCGAGCATGTCGAGCGTGCGCCGGCCGCGCAAGGCCGGGCGCCGTCCGCCGAACACAAGCTGCTGTGTCTGCACGAAAAACTCGATCTCACGGATGCCGCCACGCCCGAGTTTGATGTCGTGGCCCGCGACTGCAATCGCCTCGTGGCCGCGAGCCGCGTGGATCTGGCGCTTCATGGCATGGATATCGGCGATCGCGGCGAAATCGAAATACTTCCGCCAGATGAACGGCGTGAGATCCGCGAGAAAGCGCTCGCCCCGTGCGACGTCACCCGCGATCGGGCGGGCCTTGATGAAGGCCGCCCGTTCCCAGTTCTGGCCCACGGTTTCGTAGTAGGTGAAGGCCGACGGCAGGGAGACAGCAACCGCGGTTGAGCCGGGATCAGGGCGAAGCCTCAGGTCGACCCGGAACACATAGCCGTCGCCCGTGCGCTCCTGCAGGAGCTTCACCAATCCCTGGGCCAGCTTGATGGAGAAGGACGGCGGCTCGGCGCGACCGGCCACGGGGACAGCATCGGGATCGTAAAAGACGACCAGATCGATATCGCTGGAGTAGTTGAGCTCGCCGGCCCCGTGCTTGCCGAGCGCCAGCACGACGATGCCACAGTTCTTCTCCGGATGCTGGGGGTCGACCGGCGTGAAGCGCCCGGCATCGGTCGCTTCCTTCAGCAGAAAGCGTACGGAGGTGCCAACGGCCGCATCAGCAAAGTCGGTGAGCGCCCCCGTGGTCGCCTCGAGCGGCCAGAGGCCGCCGCAATCCGCCAATGCCACCAGCAGGGCATGCTCGCCGCGCAGATGACGAAGGCGTTTCATCAGGGTCGCCTGATCCTCCGCATCCTGCCAGCAGGTCCGGGTCTCCGCCAGGATGCGCTGCCGCCGCGCCTCGGAATCGTCGCTGAGGAGGCCGAGCAGCCGCGCCGGATCGGCCTTGGCGAGAGACCAGAGGAAGGGCGAATGATCGGCGAGCGCCAGCAGCATGTCGCGGGCGCCTGGCCACTGAGCCAAGCGCTCGGAGAGCTCAGTCGACGGCATATCCCCGGGCAGGTCCGCAAGTAGATCGGCAAGACGGCGCCCAGCGGACTTGGCGTCAAAAGGTATCCGCCCGGGCGCGATCATCGCCCCCAGCCCCACTGCCGTTTCCCCGCTCTGCCCGCGCTTGGCCATCATCTGGATCCCTAGCAATGCGTACCGATGTCTGCGCCCCTCTTCAGGGTGCCTTGGCAGGCAGAGCTAGCACGGCTTTCAAGCCGGGAGAATTGTCCTCGAGCCGTAATTCGCCACCATGCAGGCGCGCGACCGCGGCAACGAGATTGAGACCGAGGCCGAATCCGGGCCGCGAGCGCGCTGCCTCCAGCCGGGCAAAACGCTCCAGTACATGCCCCCGTGCGTTTTCGGGAATGCCTGGACCACGGTCGGCAACCGAGATTTCGACATGATCGCCCTGGCGTTTGGCGGCAATGGTGATCGACGGCGGCACGGCCGAGGCATCCTCCGCCGCCACGCCGTATTTCAGGGCGTTGTCGAGAAGATTGGCCAGTGCCTGGCCGACCAGTTCGCGGTTGCCATGCAGAGACAGATCCGGCTCGATCGCGACCTCAAGCGGAATCGATGCCTCATCCGCGACGGCGTCGTATAGCTCGGCAACGCTCTGGGCCACTTCGCTGAGGTCGAAATCAGCCATCGTCGCCGCGGCATTCCCGGCCTCAAGGCGCGCGATCATCAGAAGCGCATTGAAGACCCGGATGAGATTGTCCGATTCATCGATGGTGCCCTCCAGCGCGCGGGCATAGTCCTCGGGTGTCTTGGCCGTGCGCAGCGCCTCCTCCGCCCGGTTGCGCAGCCGGGTCAGAGGGGTCTTGAGGTCGTGGGCGATGTTGTCCGAGACCTCCTTCATGCCCGACATCAGTTCGCCGATACGGTCGAGCATGGCGTTGAGATTAGTCGCCAGGCGGTCCAGCTCGTCGCCGTTGCCGCTGACCGCCAGCCTGCCGTCGAGATCCCCGGCCATGATGGTGCGTGTGGTTTCCGTCATGGCATCGACGCGTTTCAAGACGCGCCGCGTCACGAACCAGCCGCCAAGGCAGGCGAGGATCGTGACGAGGCCAAGCGACAGGCCGAGCGCCTGCCGGATGACGGCGCCGAGCCGCTCCCGTTCCTCGACATCACGGCCGACGAGCAGCCGGAAGCCTCCGGGCAGGACGAAGACCCGCACGAGGGCCCGGCGGATTTGCGCATCGGGTTCATCGCTCTGGCGATAATCCGTCTCGCGGACGCCGGGATCGTCCAGCACACCTGCCGGCAGGCTGCCGACATTGCCCGCCAGGCGTTCGCCGGCGTTGGTGGTGACGAGATAAAGGGAGGCGCTGGGCTCGCGCGTACGACGGTCGATGACGCCGACGAGGCGACGGATGCCGCCGAGGCGATACTGCTCGGCGAGCCCCGTGATCTCGGCCTCGATGGTGCCTTGAATTTGATCGTCGAGGACTTGGCGCGCGTTCCACGCCACGTAGCCCAGAATGAAGCCCGCAAAGAGCGCGAAGACGAGAAGATAGGCAACGGACAGACGAAAAGCCGTTGCGCGGAATAGCTTAGTGAGCGCTGTCACGAACCATGTATCCCGCACCCCGGATGGTCTGGATCAAGGGACGCTCGTGGCCTCTATCGATCTTCGAGCGCAGTCGCGAGACATGCACATCGATGACATTCGTCTGCGGGTCGAAATGGTAGTCCCAGACGTTCTCGAGCAGCATGGTGCGCGTCACCACCTGCCCCGCATGGCGCATCAGATATTCCAGCAAGCGAAACTCGCGGGGCTGCAGGACGATCTCCTGGCCGGACCGCGTGACCCGATGCGACAGACGGTCGAGTTCGAGATCGCCGACCCGATAGGTCGTCGCCTCCCCGGTTGGGGCCGCACGGCGGCGGGACAGGACCTCGATGCGGGCGAGAAGCTCCGAAAAGGAATAAGGCTTCGGCAGGTAGTCATCGCCACCGGCCCGCAGGCCCTTCACGCGATCATCGACCTGTCCCAGCGCCGACAGGATAAGAACCGGCGTATCCACATGCTGCTCACGCAGCGACCGGATCACCGACAGGCCATCAAGCTTGGGCAACATACGGTCGACGATAAGAACGTCGTAGCTACCCTCTCGGGCCAGGGCATAGCCTTCCAGGCCATCCGGAGCGAGGTCCGCGACATGGCCAGCTTCGCGAAGCGCCTTCGCGAGATAGGCGGCCGCTTCTTGATCATCTTCGATAACGAGAATCCGCATGAAGTCGAGTGTAGGCGAAGAGTCGTGTTTAGGGAGCGGAAATATCTGCATTTTCGCCTCTTCGCGTCACGCATTCACAAGAAGAGCGGCAGGCTGGCTGATGGTTGCCGGCCTGCCGCGTTTTGGAGAGCCGGTACGCGATCACGGTCCCCGGCAGGGGTCCGGCTCTCCAGGGGGATAGCGGGTGGGTGCTGTGGGGTTTGCGGCTGAGGGGGCGGGGGCCGATGCGCCGCTTGGCGCGGCGCACCGTCCTCCCCCGTCAAGCCTTACGCCACCGGCAGGGCGACGAAGCGCGAGCCGTCCTCGGTCTTCAGGCGGAACAGCACCGCCTTGCGGCCTTCCTTCTTGACCTCGGCGATCACCTTGGTGATGTCGGCCGGACGCTCGACCTTGCGGCCGGAGGCCTCGACGATGACGTCGCCGGTCTTCAGGCCCCGCTCCTCGGCCGGCGAGCCGGGCTGGACGCCCATCACCACCACGCCGTCCTGGCCGGCGCCGCCGACGCTCGCCGCAGGCGCCAGCTGCAGCCCGAGCTTGCCCTGGCCGGCGCCCTGATCCTCGCCCAGCGCCGCCGTCTTCTCACCCGGCATCGTCGCCAGCGTCAGCGCGATCTTCTGCGTCTTGCCGTCGCGCCACACCGTCAGGTCGAGCTTGGAGCCCGGCGCATGGCCGGCGATCTCCCGCGACAGGACGCGGGCATCATTGACCGGCTTGCCATCCAGCGCCACGATCGCATCGCCCGCCTTCAGGCCGGCCTTGGCCGCCGGACCACTGTCCTCGACGCGCGCCACGATCGCCCCTTCCGCCTTGTCGAGCCCAAGCCCCGCCGCGATATCCGCCGTCACCGGCTGGATCTGCACGCCGATATAACCGCGGCTCACCGCGCCCTTGTCCTTCAGCTGCTGCACCACCGACTGCACCGTCTCGGACGGGATGGCGAAGGCGATGCCCACATTGCCGCCCGACGGCGAGGCGATCGCCGTGTTCACGCCCACCACCTGGCCGGACAGGTTGAAGGTCGGGCCGCCCGAATTGCCCTTGTTGATCGGCGCATCGACCTGGATGAAGTCGTCATAGGGACCGGCCCCGATGTCACGGCCACGCGCCGAGACGATGCCCGCCGTCACCGTGCCGCCAAGCCCGAAGGGATTGCCGACCGCCACCACCCAGTCGCCGACCCGCGGGGCGACGCCCGCCAGCGGCACATAGGGGAACGGACCGCCGTCATCGACCTTCAGAAGCGCCAGATCGGTCTTCGGATCGGTGCCGATGACCTTGGCCGACAGGCTGCGCCCGTCATCCATCTTCACCTGGATCTCGGTGCCCTTCTCGACCACATGGTTGTTGGTGACGACATAGCCGTCCTGGCTGATGAAGAAGCCCGACCCCTGCGCCTCGCCGAAGCGGCGCGGCTGCTGGCGCTGGCCGCCGCGCGGCCCGCCCTCGCCACCGAAGCGGCGGAAAAACTGCTCGAAGGGGTTGCCCGGGCCGCCCATGCCGGGACCGCCCATGCCGAACTCACCGTCATCCGACTGGCCGCCGAAGCGCTGCATGCCGCCGTCATCGCGGACGTTGTCGATCGCCACCTTCACCTGCACCGACACCACAGCCGGCTTCACCCGGTCGACGAGATCGGCGAAGGAGGCCTGACCGGGCACCGTCACAGCCGGCGCCGGCGCGATCTGCTGCGCATAGGCCGGGCTATAGGGCGGGGCCACCAGACCCTGCAGCACACCCGCCGTGCCCAGGGCCGCCAGCGCCACCGCACCCAGCAACAGCGACTTGCGCCGGCTCGACCGAGGCGCCGACACCCCAGCCTGGCGATCCGACCTCAACGTGGCAGGGCTCTGCGAATTCTTGTCCATCATCATCGTCTTTCCAGTCACGCTCACACACAAGCCCTATCCCCCAAGGCTCCCGTGCGCAGGACGCGGACATCGCGCCCCTCTTCACAACCGACAATGACAAACCCCCAATTACAGCACCCTCTCAAACCCATGAATTCTTCGTAAGATTCTAGGCCGCCATCGGACAGGCAAACAGCGCAGGCCTCTCCACCGCCCAAACGCCTCAATCGGTGCCGAGTGCAGCCTCCAGCCGCGCTTTCTCCTCGTCACTCAGGGGAACAGCAAGTGCCTGCCTGCGTCGACGTCTCACGCCAAGCGCGATGGCGATTGCTCCACAGCCGAGGATGAGGAACGGTGCGCCCCAGAGCAGCATCGTCGTCATCGTCACCGGCGGCCTGAGCAGCACGAACTCGCCGTAGCGCGCAACCAGAAAGGCCCGGACCTGGTCGTCGCTATCACCCGCCTTCAGACGCTCACGCACGAGAATACGCAGATCTCGTGCGAGCGGCGCGTTCGAATCGTCGATCGACTGATTTTGGCAGACGAGACAGCGCAGGCCGGACGAGATCGTGCGGGCCCGAGCCTCCAGCGCCCGGTCAGGCAGGATCTCGTCGAACTCCACGGCGCGCGCCAGCGAAAGGCCACTGGCAAGGAACAGGAGGAGAGTAATCAGGAAGACGAAAGCGCGCGCCCGGCGCTGTGGATCGACCGACCGGCGGACAGAGAACGGAACTGCGATCGAGAGGCCTGGCATCGCTCACTCCGCAGGTACAGCAACGACATCCATGCGGCGGCGTGGAATACCGACACGAATGCGCCTATCGGTCAGGGATAACGCCCCGCCTGCTGCCATGATGATGGCACCCAGCCAGATCAGGGTGACATAAGGTTTCCAATAGGCCCTGAGGCCAATTGCGCCTTCGGCTTCGTTGTCACCAAGGCTTACATAGAGCTGCCCGAAGCCGATCGTCATGATCCCCGCCTCGGTCGTAGGCATGCCGCGCGTCGTATACAGACGCTTCGATGCTTCCATCGTGCCGAGGTTCCGACCGTGGCGCGAAACCACGAACCGCGCGACATCCTCGCGATAATTGTTGGCGGCACGGGGAAACACGCCATCCAGGCGCAGGGTATAGGGACCTGCCTGGAAGGTTCCGCCGGGCTTCACGCGTGTAATGTCCTCGGCGCTCCAGGCCGAGGCAGCGATGCCGATTACCACGATACCGACGCCCGCATGGGCGAGGGTCGTGCCCCATGCGGACCGTGGCAGGCCAACCGCGCGACGCCAGACAACGCCAAGTTGGGCTCCCCTCGGCCAACACCGCGTGATCGTATCGGAAAAGGCGCCGAAAATGATGAAGAAACCGAGCCCGATGCTCACGATGGCAAGGACCGGACCACCCTCGGTCATCGCGATCACTGCCAGGGCCACGGCAATGGCGAGCGCGAAGGCACCCATGAGGCGTTGGGCGGCCCCCAGCAAATCCCCCCGCTTCCACGCCAGCGTCTGCCCAATGGGGATGAGGAAGAGCAGCGGCAGCATGATCGGCAGGAAGGTCGCCTCGAAATAGGGCTCGCCGACAGAGATTTTCTCGCCTGTCAGCGATTCGAGCGCGAGCGGATAGAGCGTGCCGATGAAGACGGTCGCGCAGGCTGTCGCCAGGAAGAGGTTGTTGAGGACGAGTGCCCCCTCCCGCGACACCGGCGCGAAGATCCCTCCTTGCCGCAGCAGCGGCGCGCGCCAGGCAAATAGTGCGAAAGCCCCGCCAATGAAAAAGATGAGGATGCCGAGAATGAAGGCGCCGCGCGCGGGATCAGTCGCGAAGGTGTGCACGGACGTCAGCACGCCTGAACGGACGAGAAAGGTGCCGAGCAGCGAAAGCGAAAAGCTGACGATCGCGAGCAGGATCGTCCAGACCTTCAAGGCGTCGCGCTTTTCCATGACGACGGTGGAATGAAGCAATGCCGTTGCCGCGAGCCATGGCATGAAGGAGGCGTTCTCGACCGGATCCCAGAACCACCAGCCTCCCCAGCCGAGCTCGTAATAGGCCCAGTAGGAGCCCATCGCGATGCCGAGCGTGAGAAAGACCCATGCGGTCAGGGTCCAGGGTCGCACCGCGCGGGCCCACAGCGCATCAATACGGCCTTCGACAAGGGCGGCGGCGGCGAAGGAGAACGAAATCGAGATGCCGACATAGCCGATGTAGAGGAGCGGAGGATGAATGGCGAGGCCGATATCCTGAAGGATCGGGTTGAGGTCCTGCCCCTCGAAAGGCGCCGGGCTGATCCGCGCGAAGGGATTGGAGGAGGCGAGCAGGAAAAGCAGGAACGCGCAGGCGATCAAGGCCTGGAAGCTCAGCGTCAAGGCCCTCAGGCGCAGTGGCAGCGAGTGGCGCGCCATGGCGACAAGCGCCGCGAAGAGCGCGAGGATGAAGACCCACAGCAGCATCGAGCCTTCATGGTTTCCCCACACACCGGTGATCTTGTAGAGCATCGGTTTCAACGTATGCGAGTTCTCGACCACGTTGAGAACGGAGAAATCCGACGTGACGTAGGCATGCGCAAGCGCGAAAAAGGCGAAGCCCACCGCAACGAACGTCCCAAGGGCCGCTGGAGCGGCGACGTTCATCAGGGGTTCGTCGTTGGCAAGGGCTCCCCAAAGGGGCAGGACAAATTGCACCAGTGACAATGCAAGAGCGAGGGTCAGCGCGAAATGGCCGAGTTCGACAATCATTGCGTTGCCTCGGCCTGACCCGCATCACCCGTATGTTGCCAGAGCCCTTGTTGCTTGAGGGCGTCGGCGACCTCGCGGGGCATGTAGCGTTCGTCGTGCTTGGCGAGGACACTGTCGGCGGTGAAGCGCCGGTCCGCGCCGAGCACGCCTTCGGCCACCACGCCCTGCCCCTCGCGGAAGAGATCCGGAAGCAAACCCGTGTAATTGACGGTGATGGTGTGGTTGGCGTCCTTCACCACAAAAACGACCCGCTGCCCGGGCTCACGCATGATGGAGCCCTCGGCGACGAGCCCGCCGAGCCGCAGCCGCGTGCCGGGCTTGATATCCATGCTCACGATGTCGCTTGGTGCACGGAAGAACACGATCGTGTCCCGCATTGCGACCAGGACGAGTGCCAGCGCAAGGGCGACAACCGCACCGCCGGCAGCGATCAAGGTGAGGCGGCGTTGCTTACGGGTCATTGGCACTCACGAGGATGACGGCTGTGATTTTGAGACGCGTGGAGAGGCTATGCAACCTCCACCAAATACACACTTCTGGCATCCAACCCTTGGAGATCCAACGCTTGGGAACCCGTCTTTTGGGCGTCATGGCGACTTATCCGATGATGGCTGGAGCGCGTCCGCAAATGGAGCCAACTGCGCCAGCGCGGCCTCGTCGTCCTTAAAGCGCTCCCGGGCCTTGGAGAGCGCGGCCAGCGCCTCTGTCCTTGCGCCAAGCACGATCTGTGACCGGACAAGCCTGACCCAATCCTCGATGCTGCCGCCGTCGGCCTCCAGACGCGCTGCAAGGCCGGCAACCATGCCTCGGATGGCCTCATTGCGTTCGGCATCTGGCAAGCGGGCAATCGCTTCCGCGGGCGCATTGCGCTGCAGCTTGGCGATATGCGTATCGACGGTCGGCACCCAGGGGTCATCCGGACCAGCATCGCCACGCAGCTCCTTGAAAAGGCTCAGAGCCTCTTCCACGCCCCCGTCCTGCTCAGCTGCCAGAGCAACATAGTAGCGTGCCTTGGGAAGCTTGGGCTCCAGTTTCAGCGCAGCCTTGAAATTCTCAAGGGCATCCGCGGTGACCAGCCCACCGCTGCTCATCACCTGCGCCTCGGCCAGACCAGCACGGCGCGCGGCGTTGTCACCTTCCAGGCGAAGCGAGGCCGTATAGGCGCGCACCGCGTCTTCCGAACGGCCCATGCGCATGTAAATCGGCGCGAGGATAGTCCAGCCGCGTCCATCCTCCGGCGCGTTGGCAAGATGCGCCTCGACCCGTCCTACGGCCTGCTGGAGGTCCATCTGCGCAGTATCCGCGAGCCGCTCGGAAAACGGCGCCGCGGGTAGATGCGGGGATCCGCGCAAGCTGTAGAAAGCAAGCGATACGAGCGGGATCATGGACAGGGCGACGGCCGATGCCGCACGCCGGCGGCGAAGGGCGAGCTCACCTTGAGCCGGCGATTTGACAGGTTCGTCGGCCACCGCTTTCAGGAAGCGACGCCCCACCTCGGCAATCGCCGCGTCCTTCTCCGCCGCGGACAGAAAACCTCGCGTCACGTCACGTTCGATTTCGCGGATCTGATCTTTGACGAACGACTTCTCTCCCGTCGATGGACCACCGACGGAAAGCGGCCGCGACAGCGGCCAGAGCACAGCGAGAATAGCCGCGCCCATCATCAAAGCGAAGACAAGCCAAAGCACCATGCCCTCTTCTGTACAGCAGGATGCCGGCCGACTTCAGGGCATGATCAGGCGACATTCTGTCGCGGGATTTTTCATGTGCAATATCAGCCTGTTAATAGAAGGCAACGACGCCCGCGCCGCAGGTCCTCCTCGTCATGCATCAGCCGAGGCGGAAGGCCTGCTCGCTGAAGAAGCTGGTATAGATCGTCCGAGAAATCATTTTATACTCGACCGATTTCATAAATACAAAAATCGGTGACATCTCCGGATTGGCGAAATCAAAGTCAAAATCTTCGACCGCGACGATCGTTGGGCGGAATTTTTCCCAATTATTGGATTGAATGACTTCCAGATCGAGGCTTTCGACATCGACATTCATAAAATCGGGAGGGCTTTGCGCAAAATTGTCCTCCATCACGTCGGCAAGCGTAACAACCTTTGTAGGGATGCGACGCTGCACCTGGACCTTCTGGCTTTCGGTGATCTTGGCGGAGAAATCCGGAGAGAGCGTATTGCTGGATCCCCATTCGTGGAACACAAAAAAATCAAGACAGCCGCGCTCCCGCGCAACAGCCATGTTCAAGTTGATGTCGTTCGGACGACGTTCACGAAACTGCTCGATCATGAAGGGATTGGGATCGACATTCACGCCGCTCCATCCCTTCGCGTGGAGAAGGCGGGTATTCGAATACAGGTCGGGATGGAAGCAACCGATATCGAGATAGCGCCCTAATGGTCGATCTCGGAACAAATAGTCGATGACGGCATCTTCGCCCCAGTGGGCGAAGGCCACTTTGCCGCAATCGGGTATGATCCGCGCGTGTCGCGCCTCAATGTCCGCCAGACGCGCCATTGCCTCGTCGCGCTGCAGGAAGAGCCTCCTGACAGGTGGAACCTGCAAGGCAAGCGCTTTTACGTGCTCTTTCAGTGCCAATTTATTCATGAAACGCCCCCTTTTTACAAAGATTAAGGGGGCGGCATGGATGCAGCATCGCAAATTGCTCGATTGCTATCGCATTTCCTGCGCGGCCAGCTGTCAGGTGGCTGGAAGGGTCAGCACCGCGCGTAGTCCACCGAGCGGGGCATCCTCCAGCTTGAGCGAGCCATCATAAAGGCCAGCGAGTTCCACCACGATCGCAAGGCCCAGTCCCGAGCCCGGCTTCGACTCGTCCAGCCGGCTGCCACGTCGCAGGACCTCGGATCGCGCCTCGGTTATCAGTCCCGGGCCATCATCGTCGATAGTCACAACGAGTAGCGAACGCTCACCGCTGGTCTCCAGCTCGGCTCGGACTTCGACTTGCGCTTCCGCCCATTTGCAGGCGTTGTCCATGAGATTGCCGACCATCGCCTCAAAATCCTGCCTCTCACCGCGAAAGCGAATGCCGGCCGGAACGGTGATGGTGATGGCGATATCGCGCTGCCGGTAGATGCGCTCCAGCGCTCGTTGCAAGCCCTCGATGACAGGCACAACCTCGGTGATTGATCCAAGAGCGCCGGCGAGGGCCGCAGCGCGGGCACGATCAAGATGGTAGTTCACCTGATCGCGCATGATGGCGGCCTGCATGCGTACCGTGTCCGCCAACTGGCCGCCATTGGCGTCAGCCTCGTTCAGGATAACGCTGAGCGGCGTTTTCAGCGCGTGCGCAAGGTTTCCCACATGAGTGCGAGCGCGCTCCAAGATCTCACGGTTGGCTTCAATCAACATATTGAGTTCGTCAGCCAAGGGAGCGATGTCCTTTGGAAAGCTCCCCTCTATGCGGGCCGCATCACCACGCCATACATCTCCGACCGCACTGCGCAACCGCACCAGGGGGCGCAAGCCAAAGCGGACCTGGAGCAAGGTGATGATCGCCAGAGCCAGGCCGAGGGAGACGAAAGTGACCGCCAAGGTAATCCCGAAACGCCGCGTCTCCGCATCGATCTCGTCAGCCGGTGCGGCGACCGTGACGCGGTAACTGCCTTCCTCCCCGAGATCAATGACCCGCTCGATGGTGCGCAGCTGCCGTTCGTCCGGACCGGCGATATAAGCCTTGCGGATAGCGCCAGGCGCAT
The DNA here is from genome assembly GCA_930633525.1 of Hyphomicrobiales bacterium. Lineage (NCBI taxonomy): Bacteria > Pseudomonadati > Pseudomonadota > Alphaproteobacteria > Hyphomicrobiales > Hyphomicrobiales bacterium. The sequence continues at coordinate 1,187,436 of CAKNFP010000001.1, read as the reverse complement.
CACCGGAAACGGTGGGCAGTTCTGCGAGTTGCCCGCCGAACAGCGAACGCGACGTGCGGATCTCCGCATCCCCTGCCAGACGGGCGACCTGCCAGTACCAGCCAGACAGGGGCAAATCGAAGCGCGGCTCGGCTGTAACGGCGATCTCCTTGCGATCAAACGGCCCGGGAATAGCGAGATCCGAGACGAGATCGGTCAAATAGACGTTGAGGCGCTCGTCGAAACCGCCTTCCGTCGTCTGGCGATAGAGCGTCGATAAAACTGATCCCGCGATTGCAAGAATGATGATGCTCAGCAGCCCGCCGGACCACAGCAAGCGTGTTGCGATGGAGCGTGGGGGAAGCGTCGAGAAGAGCTTGCGTCGCATCAGGAGGTCTTGTCTGACAAGGACTGAGGACGCTCGGAAGGGGGGAAACCAGGGACGGTTCCGAAGGACCGCTCAGTCGCCCAGCTGCGAGTTCGACGACACAGAAGGATCGACATGGTCATGCGGTATCCGGAGGCTGCAGCAGATAGCCAAGCCCACGGACCGTCTGGATGACATCCACTCCAAGCTTGCGCCTAAGGCGCCCGACAAAGACTTCGATGGTGTTGGAATCACGATCGAAATCCTGATCGTAGAGATGCTCGACCAGTTCGCTGCGGGAGATGACGCGTCCGGTATGATGCATGAGATAGGCGAGCAACCGGTACTCGTGGGACGTGAGCTTGATCGCCGTGCCATCGACCACGACGCGCCCCGAGCGGGTGTCGAGACGTACGGGCCCGCAGGACAACTCGCTGGTGGCATGGCCCGCCGCGCGACGCAGCAAGGCTCTCAGCCGCGCCAGGACCTCCTCCATATGAAACGGCTTTGCGACATAGTCATCAGCGCCGGCATCGAAACCCTGAACCTTGTCGCTCCAACGATCACGAGCCGTCAGAATGAGAACGGGCATGATCCGGCTCGCCGCACGCCAAGCCTGCAGCACCGCAATTCCGTCCACCGTAGGCAGGCCCATGTCGAGGACGATCGCGTCGTAAGGTTCGGTCTCCCCAAGGAACTGGCCTTCCGCGCCGTCGAAGGCCTTATCGACGACATATCCGGCCTGCGTCAGCGCGTCTGACAACTGGCGATTGATATCCTTGTCGTCCTCAACGATCAAAATACGCACGGCTCTGTCCTATAAGCTCTGTGCACCAGACGCGATCCGCAGCCCGCTGGCATTTACAAGCCCGATTTTCCGGGCGGAGGCGCGGTGGGTGTTGCCGAATCAGATGGCTGTTCGTTTACCGGCTTAGCGCCCTTTCTCTGCCCAACGTGCTCCCGGCGCCGCATGATCTTGCCGCTCACGGCGTCCAGTGTCAGACGCACCACCTTCCCATCAGCTCGCAATATGGCAAATTGATAGATCAAAGCATTGCTGTCATTCCGGCACAGACGCGCTTGCACCGCTTGCCCTCCGCCCGTCGCTGCCCGTGCGGCGCGCAGGGCAGCGGCAGGGGAAACCACAAGCTTTTGCGCCACGGCATCCCGCGTTTCCTTGGCCGAGAGACACTGGACTGCCGCCTGGGCCGAGCCCGGCATGCTGACGGCAACGAAGGTCGGAAGAGCCAGGCTACCGACCATAGCGCGCACCAAGAAAAGCCGGGCCAGGGGCAACAACCTGTCTGGCAAGGGATGCGATCTGGCCGCGGATGATAACTTGGCCATGGAACTCCAACATCAGCAGCGGATCATAGAACCGATTGGTCCCCTATACATCTCACGCCTCGACCCTTGGGTGCAATTGCATCAATTATGTGTTGCGTCTGCGCAGTTGGAACACACTTGACGCGATGAAGCTGCCGCCCGCAATCACCTGCAGAAGCGCGTCGGAAAAGCCAGCCGAGTCGAGGCCGCTGGTATCGAGCCCCGCCAAGGAAAGCATGATCGAGGCCAGGCCGACAAGATTGGCCCAAATCGGCCGGCTAAGCAGAATCATACGCATGTTGACCATTGGTTCGTGCTCCTCATTTTTTGAAGAAAGGGGATGGCGCGCGCCCGCCGACGCCATAGCCACTGCAGTGCCCTGCATAGCCGCGACACGCTTGCGCCAGCCGTTGCCGAACACGGATGCTGTCGGAAGCCTGCCAAGAAAGGCGAGCCGTAGCGCGCAGTAGCGGTTGATCAGGGCGACCGGCTCAGCGGCGCCGGCGGCGCGAAGGGTCGCGGGACCGATGATTCCGTCGCGGACCACGCCGACCGCCTCCTGCAAGATAAGGATGGCCCGCCGTGGCCCGGAGTTCACCGCGCAGTCAAAGACGGCGAAATCAACGCCGCCCGGTAACGCGTCGGCCTGAACGGCTTTCCAGTAATCCTGACGGTAAATGGCCGTCGCCTCACTGCGGGCCAGCGCCTGCACTTCGGCCTTCGAGACCTCGCGACCCCGAAACCGCGCCAAGGTAGCCAGCGTGATCCCGAGATTGGTGGCACCACCGGGATCCCGCGGATGATCGACATAGCCGCCCTCGCTGGCCAGTATATGATCCACCGCTTTTTGGAAGTTGGTTGCCACCATGATCGGCTCCCCATAAAAATGCCGCCTTTCGGCGGGCATGGATCGGTCGCGCGGACAGTGGAGACAGGATGCCTCCCCCGCCCAACATGAGAGTTTGAGAATGCTGAAGATCGTCGTGGCGCTTGGCGCCGCCGTGGCTGCCTGGGCCGTTGCCGGCTGCGCGAATGACCCGCAGCGCGAGGCGCTGCGCCGCCAGCAGCGCGCCGAAGGCGTTCCGGAATACGTGCAGGTGCAGACACGTCAGCGCGCAACCGACTCTTTCAGCGAGCGGCGCTGGTAACGGATGGCCGGGCTTCTGCCTCGTGTTTTTCGAGACCGGATCCCTTCTAGAGCGTCAGAGCCTGCAGGTCGGTATTGGCGAGCGGCGCGTTGAATTCGATATCGCTCGCCAATGCTCCCCACCACTCTGCGCCGGTCACCGTACCGCCGCCCCATCGCTCCCTCGTGATCAACGGCATGGCGCCGCTTGCATCGGTGGCGACGGCTGCCCCGTTCAACGAGCCTGCGAAGTCATTCGGCGCGGCACGGACAGCCACCCTGAACAGCGCACCGTCAGCAACGCTGCCGAGCGACAGATTCGCCTGGGACGTGCCTGCCGTGGTCACGACATAGCGCAGCACACCCGTTGCATCGCGAAGCAGCCGATGACTATTGGCCTCGCTGCCGTCGTCCGCCTGCCACAGGACCTGATCACCCGCTTTTCCCATGGCGGCGCGGGCTGTGAACATGCGGCTCATGGCGCTGAGGCCCGGGCGGGGGCGTTGCAGGTGCTCCGTGCCGCGTTCCACCGCACCAGTCTCCGTGGCGATCGGCGAGGAAGGGAAGGCGCCCAGCTCCAGCTGCGGAAGGCCAATGCGCAGGGTGAAATCAATCGCCGCCCCCACCGCGTGATTCATAGCGAAGCGCGGCTGAATATGGGTGATGGCCGTGACGAGGCTGAATGTGAAAGCGAAGCGCTTCAATTCACTCGTCAGCTCCGGCGTGATCGAGGCAGAGGCGGCCGCCACGCCGGACGGCTGCGGCGGGATATAGAAGCGGAAGCTTGAAACATTGGCCATGGAACCACCGACGAGTGCCAGGTAGGAGCTCATGGTCCAGTTCTGTCCGCTCAATGCGGCAATCACTGATGTCGGCTCGAAGATCAGTGGATAGCCGCCGGCATCCGTCGTGGTGCCGTGATAGCGGACATCAATGCAGGTCATCCCCCGATACGGATAGGGTGCGGAGATCGTGCGGGTGAGACCGCTGGCGCCGCCATTCTGCCAGTTGGTCGGCCATGCTCCACCCGAACCGATCACGCCGGGCGTGATCCCGCGAAAGATGCTATTGCGAATGGCGTTTGTGCGCGCGCCCTCGAGCAGCATGCCTTCCGCGGTGCCGCTGTTGAAGCGATATTCAAATCGCGGGAGATCAGCGCCGGCCACCTGCAGGTCGCCGCCCTCCCCCCAAAAGGCAGCGGGTGTGGCGCGCAAGAAAGTCCCGCCTAGAGCGGCGACGATCGCAGGCCACGAAGCTGTTGCCAGGCTGTGCCGCAGAAAAAAAACGCCATTGGCGAAGTCGACGACGCGGCTCGGTCGCCGTGTAACGCCGCTTGCGCGCAAAGCCGCAAGTGAGGCGCCGAGTTCGGCCGCCGCGGCGGTATTTGGGCCTCCCCCATCCGGCAAGGTCAGATTGAGAACCTGGTTCGGCGCAGCTCCTGTTATCGTGGCGCCGACCGCTCCTGTGGAAACAGTGCCGATCGAGAGTTGGTTCGGCGGGCCGCTTGGTCCGGGCGGGCCCGGCACGACAATCTCGATGACCAACGGCTCATCGCCGTCCGGAACCATGATGATCGGACCGTCAGCGTCTGAGATAACGTCATTGTCGCAGGACATGGTGGCCTCCATCAGTCATCGCCGAGACCGCCGACGCCTGTAATAGCGCCACGCAGGAGGGTGAGTTGCTGGCCGCCCGCCTGCCGCCACTCGACTTCGTAAGTCGAGCGCCGCCCCTCGGGGATCGCGCGCGTCTCGGCAAGGGTGGGCTGCCAAGTCACCTCCCCCGCGGGCGGGACGACCGTGAGCCCATCGGCATCGTCGGTGGATTTGCGCAGGGTGCTGAGGCGCGAGACAATGGTCAGTACGATCTCGCCGCCGCTGAAATCGAGGGGTTGAGCCTCGTCGTCCCTGCTCGTCTTGAAGCGGAAGGTGATCGGCTGGTTGTTGCCGCGCACCACTGTTAAGTCATGACATACCGGCTTCATTGATCTTTTCCTGAAGGTGGCAATCAGGAGGATGCGGCGTCGAAGCGCGCATAGTGGATGGCGACGCGCAGCTTTCCGCCGGTGAAGGCGCTCCCGTTCGCTGTGATCAGAAGGGGCGTGTCGGCGTAGAAGGCGGTCGGGCCGATCACCCCGATGTTTCGCGAACCGAGGCTCACGCCGAGCAGATTGCCGAATTTCGTTGCTTCGCCGGCAATGCCCACCGAGAAGGATGTCGCGCCAGTCACGGCCGCGGTGACGCGCTCGGTCACGGCCAGTACGATCGTCCGGTCGGGAATGACGATGCCCGAGGTAACGCTGGCGCCGGTCAACGTGCATTCTTCCTCCACGATCGCGAAGCCGGTCGTCGCGCCATGGCTCGAACGCGCCGCCACGCCACTGCCGCCTACCTCTGCCGTCCAGGCGATGCCGGTCCAGGTCACGCGCAGGTCCTCGTCCCGCAGATAAGCCTGCCAGCCGACGCGCGGGGTCAGGAAGGTCCAGGAGCCATCCTGGCGCGCCGCGACCTCCTGCGCATGCCCCGCCCAGGCGCCCGTCGCGGGCGACGCGACGATCCAGGCGGCTCCGTCCGCCGGCGACGGGGGCGGGCTGGCGAGATGGCGATCCTCCACCGCCAGCTGCACCAGCGTGTCGAGCTTCAACAAGGCTTCGTTGTGGGTGACGTGTTTCTGGGCCTGCGCCGCCGCCATGAAGGGCAGCGCAAGATTGGGCGTTTCTGTCATGGAAAGATCCGAAAATCAGAGGATGGGAACGGTGACGCGGGTCTCGAAGCCACGGCCGACGACCGTGCTCATCTGCGCCAGCACGAGCGTGAGCGTGGTCTGTGCGCTGCCGAAGTCGTCCAGTTCATCCGCGGCCGGATAGAGGACGGCGGGCGAGCCGGTCGTCAGCCGACGCCTGACGGTCGCGCCGTCGAAGATGTCGACCTCATAGGCTTCCGCCTCCTCGCCGAGCGGGATCTCCGCCGCCTCCCAGGCATCCCCGTCGATGCGGCTGCGTCTGATGAAGGTGATCGCGATACCGCCCGCTATACGGCGCGCGCGGATATGAACCGGCGCGAAGGGCATCAAAGCCAGCGGCCCCACCGTCGCGCTCACGGCGCGCATGATGGGATCGCCGTGGTCGCGACCCACCGGCCCGACGCGATAATGCCAGTTGCGACCGAGATCCGCCGCGCTGTCGGTGAGCCCGAAGATCGCGCGATCGAGACGCACGATGGTCGCACCGGCCGCTGCCGGCCGGCCGGCGGCTTCCTCCGAGCCACCGAGGCCACGCAGCAGGCGGCTGAGGCGGTAGACCCCGTCGCCGATCAATTCGGCCCGCGCGGCGCTGAGGATTTCCCACAGCCCGTCGGGGCCCCTCAAGGCGAAGCTGTTGGCACCCGCCAGCGCGGCCGTGTCGTCGACGCTCGCCAGCGCGCCGCCCCACAGCCGCACGGTGAGGCTACTGGCCTTGTCCCAGCGCCAGAGCGGCCCGTGTGGAAGAGCGTCCCACGTCTCACCGACTGCGGCGGACAAGGGGGCGACGGTGTGCTGCACGAAGCTCGTTCCGTCGGCTGAGCGCCAGACCATCTGGCGCCCCGGCCAGGGATCAGCCGCCACGGCCATATGCTGCAGCATCGGTGGGCTTTTCGTCACGATCGGCAAGTCGAGAATGACGACCGCCGGCCGGCCGGGGACAGGCGGTGACGGCGCCGTATGGCGGGGAATGTCAGGCATCGCCCCGTCATGCAGCGTGGGCTCGATGGCGCGCAGGCTGACACGCCGGGAGAGGCCATCCGTGATCCGCTGGATCTGGTAGATCCGCCGTCCGCCGCCGACAGGCACGTCGAGGAGATCGCCCGGCTCCAGCCCCACCATTCGGGGACTCACGCCAAGATCGAGCGTCTCGCGGCTGATCCAGGCATCCTGCAGCGCGAGATCCGCCAGACGCTGCGCTTCGGCCGGACCGGTGATGACCGCGAGGTCGCTTCCTTGTTCGCGAGCGCTGCCGGCGCTCAAACGCCGCGAGGCGGCGGCTGAGCGCCTGTACTCGCGATCGCCGTCGGTGAAGCCGATTCGGTATTCGCACGGCAAGTCCGTCTCCTGCGCGCGGCGCAAGGCCATGCCGGCGCCGGTATCATCGGGAACGAGCGCGCTGGGCTCCACCCCAATGAGCGGGCGGCGTCCCGTGCCCCTGAAATGGGTCGCAGGCCCGCTGGCGACGGCATCGAAGCCATAGGCGCTCGCCAACGGCTCCAGGATGGCGCGGACGCTCATCGGGCGCTCGACGACATAGCCGTCGAGAAAACCGTCGATGGCGAGCGCGGCGGCCGGCGGGAGGGCGAAATCATCAAGCACCTGGGCCACGAGCCGATCGAGCGGCAAGCCCTCCAGGCGTCCGGTCAGCCAGTGGCCGCTCTGCCAGTTCGTTCCATCCGCCCAGGTACCTGCCTGATCGGGAAAGGCCGGGAAGGGCCGAGCATCCCACGCCCAGACGAAGACGCCGGCGGGATCGACCATCGGCCCGCCATAGAGCGGCGAGACGGGATTGGCCGCCTCCCCGCCTTCTCCGTAATGGCCGATGAGGGCTTCCAACGCCCGGTTCTGGATGAGATCGTCCCGCACCCGGCGCGAATAGGGCGGATAGGCAGACTCCGACGACTTCGGGTCTGGAAAGACATTCGGCCCATTGGTGCCTTTGTCCACCGCCGGGATGCCGATCTCGGTCAGCCAGATCGGCTTTGCGCAAGGCACCCATGCGGTTTCGCCCGTCTCCACCCCGCCGACGCGCTCGACATGGGGGTTCTGCCACCAGCCGGCGAGGTCCTTGGCGCGATGGATCCAGGGCTTGCCATAGTCGCCATCGGTGATCGGCGTACGGATCTGGGCATCGCGATCGGCATCGCTGGCATAGTACCAGTCGAAAGCCTCGCCCGCCGTGATCCGCCGCTTGAGATAATCCGGATCGTAGATCGAATAGGCCTCCGCCGCGTCGCGGTGGGAAGTTCCGTCGCGCCAGTCGGTGAAAGGGGGATAAAAATCGATCCCGACCGCGTCGATCGCTGCAGATGCCCATAGCGGATCGAGTGGAAAGCGCACCTCGCCGCCCTCACGGACATGGGCGCCATATTCCGTCCAGTCAGCCGCATAGAGGATTTTTGTATCCAGTCCGACGACGCTGCGGACATCCGCCGCCAGTGTGACCAGTTGCTCGACCGCCGGGTAAAGTCCGGCGCCGCGCCGCACACGCGTCAGTCCCACGAGTTCCGAGCCGATGATGAAGCCATCGACGCCGCCCGCCACCATGGCGAGATACGCATAGTGAAGGACCTGGCGGCGCAGGCTCCATTCGTCCGGCCCCGCATAGATCACTGTATCGGCAACGGACATGAAATGGCCGGGCAAGACCTCGCCGAAGAGCTGGGCGACCTGTTCGCCTGCCTCGTCGGTGCCATCGGGGGAGCCGGATTGCCCCGGAGCGGGATGGCAGGTGATGCGGCCACGCCACGGGAAGGCGGGTTGGCCTGGTTCGTCCGCATAGGGGTTCGGCAGGTCGTTGCCCGGGCTTAAGTCCATCATGACAAAGGGGTAGAGGACGACCTTGAGGCCGCGTGCCTTGATCTCACGGATGAGATCGATCACGGAGCTGTCCGACGGTGTGCCACCATAGGCCGGACGCGCGTCGAGCTGGCTGACCTGCCGCGCTGACATGCGGTCCAGCCCCGCGACCTGCCACTGCAGATCTTCAGTCGTCTTCAGATAGGTTTCGACGCGCGGGGTGATCGTGCAATGGCCGGCGCGCAGGTCGTCGCCGAACCAGCTCACGACGAGCGCGATCCGCTCCAGATTGGGGCAGAGCGCCTGCAACACGTCGAGCGACGCAACGACATCGCTTGGCCGAAACAACTGGTGGCGGTTCTCCGAGCGCGTGACGCCCGGGCCAAGAACCTGCGACACCGCCTGCGGCTCGTAGATGAATTCGCTCGCTCCGGGGATGAAATCCACGGCGCGCACCATCTCGGCGAGGCCGGCCACCGGCCGCAGCACCTCGAAGGAGAATTGCGGGATGCGGTTGCCGAAGTCCTCCAGTGGCAGGCGTTCGAACACGACATAGGCGAGGCCGCGGTAACGCGGCGCATTATCGATTCCCTCCTTGGCGACGATGAGCGGGTCGGCCTCCTGATCCTCATGGCCCTGGTGGACGCGCATAACGAGGCCGCTCTGGTCGAGCTCGCGGCCGTCCGCCCAGACACGGCGGACGAAGGCGATCGGCCCCTCGCACAGACCGACGGCGAGATTGGCGAAATAGCTGTAGTTGGTGGTGACCGTGGAACCGCCACCACCGAGCTTGCCGCCGCCCGCGCTCGCCTCGCTCGTATGGGCGACCTCCTCGAGCCGTGTCGCCCAGATGAGCTGGCCGCCGACACGGGCGCGGCCGTAGACGCGCGGAACACCGGCCCCCTCGGTGGAGGTAAGCCCCTGCACGTCATTGAGGCGCGGCCCCTCGACATAGCGCGTGCCGCCACCGGAAGAGAATAGCGCGGTGTCGATTGCCGCGCCCGCGAGCCCACCGATGGCGCGGCCGATGATGGCGCCGAACGGCCCGCCAATGGCGCCACCGAGGGCCGAGCCCGCAACCTGAAGGACGAGTGTAGCCATCAGTCCAGGATCTCCGGAAAAGAAAAGCTTGCGACGTGGTGGCGTCGCCACCAGGCGCCGATGGCAACTTCCGCGGCGCTCGCGCCGGCATGGGCATGCACCATGCTCACCTCCGTCGTCGCGATGGCGAGATGGGCCGCCGGCAGGTGTGTGCGCCAGCGAAAGAGGAGCACGTCGCCAAGGCTAGCCGGTCCGCCACCGAGCGGCTGGAAATGGCGATGCATGGCGTCTGCCAGGACTTCCCCGCGCCCGGCTTCGGCCCAATCCGGGCTATAGGGCGGTGGCGCCTCAGGCTCGGTGCCATAGAGCTGGCGCCAGACGCCGCGTACCAGACCGAGGCAATCGCAGCCGATGCCGCACAGCGAGGCCTGATGCCGGTAAGGCGTGCCGATCCAGTGCCGCGCAATCGTGACGACCTGCTCGCGGTTTGGCCGCGTGCTCATCGAAACAAGCTGCCGCCGTCATGGCCGGCCTCGCCCGGCAGCGGGTAGCGCACGACAAAGTCGTTGCCGGGCATGTGCGGAAAGCCGCGAAAATTGGCCGCATTGGCGAATTTGGCGCGGCAGGTCGCGAAGCGCTTGTCGCAGCCCGCCGTGATGCGCAGACGATCGCCGACGGCGATGCTGCGCGGCACGGGCTGCCAGAGCAGCACCTCGCCGCGCCCGGCCACGGCGCGATGCGCCTTCACATCCACGCGCATCCCCGCATTGGCGCCATCGAGCCAGCGAACCTGGCCCGCCATGAACCAATCATCCGCATAGCCGCCGAGCTCCGTCGCGCCAAAGCCGAGGCGGCCGTCGGTCGACGTGACCGCTACTTCGGCAGCGAAGGTCGGATCGGCAAGGTCGATGCCGCAATGGCTGTCGCCGAGATCGGCCGAGCAGGTGGTGCGGTAGACACGCCCCCTCTCCTCCCCGTAGCGATGCATGAGCCCGCGCACTTCCGCCGCGAAGGCATGTTCGGTGCGCCGCACCTCGCCGGTCGAGCCGACCTCCAGCAGCAGGCGCTCGGTCACGTCAGCCCAGTTCACGAGCCACAACTCGATATTGGCATCGTCATAGAGGCCGGAGGCGAGGTCGTCCTCGGTGAGGCTCGCGCCGGTGAGAATACCCGAGACATCGCCGCCGCCGATCGCGAAGCCCCGCTCCGCCGTGACCTCCGCCGCCTCAAGCCCCGTGCCGGCCCGAAAGACGACACCGGCAAAGGCGAGATCGCGATCGTGGTCTGTGAAGCCCATGGCGACGCCGTCGCGGCGCGTCAGCTTCCAGCAATGGCACAAGGTCGTCACCCCGCCGGCGAGGTGGCCGGCGAGCCCGGGATCGATCAGGCGCATGGAATGGCTCCAGCCGTTTTAGTCGATTAGTTCGACCAGGGGGATCTTCGGAATACCGCCGGCCGTGAAGGCGGCGAGATCCACCTCCAGCCGGTCGATGTCGAAGCGCACCGGCACGTCGAAGGCGAAGCCCGCCGTCACGACCTGCCCGGCTTCCGGCGGCGCGGCAAAGGTCACGAGACCTGTCGCGGCATCGCAGGTGAAAGTCTCCGCTGGCTGCTCGACACCGTCGATCGCCACGCGCACCGAGCCGGCCAGGGGCTTCGTGATGCGGCGCTCATAGGGGTCGTGGACGGCGCCATAGGTCTTGACGAGCTGAAAGGCCACGCGCTCGCCATCTCCCTCCCCGATCACCTGGTCGGTCGGCTGGGGCACCCCAGAGGGCACGCAGGATTTGCCGTCGAGCCTGTCATGCCAGCGAAAGCCGAAAAGGCGTCCACGGCGCTCCTCGAAGAAGGTCAGTACCGCCGCCAGCGAGTCGAGCGACTTCACGCCATAGCCCGCGTCGTAGCGGCGGCGGGAATGGGCCCAGCGGGCATTGCGGTGCTCATGGCCCGAACCGAGGACGACGACATCAGTGCGCCATTCCGGCCCCCCGCTCGCCGCCAGCGCCACATCGAGCGGAAAGCGGATATCATGGAAATCATCGGGCATGGCGGCTCCTCACAGGGCGCGCTGGCCGCGCGCCACGGCGCGGGCAAGGGCGGCCGAGACTTGCGCCTCGGACCGGCGGAAGCTCTCGGCATCGCTGGTGGCGATATTCACGACGACGGTCGTCGCTGCACCGCCCCCGGAAGCCGCGACGCCGAGCCGGCCGTCTGCTCCTCTGGTAAGTGGCAGGATCGCTTCGGGTCCGCTCTCGCCCATGAGCCCGACACCCCGCTGCATGGGGAAATAAGTCGGCGTCGCCACCACGCCGCCGGCTGCGAAAGGCTTGACGCGTCCCTGCGAAAAGGCATTGCCCTTCGCATTGAGGGACAAGCCGCCAAACAGGGAGCCGCCCGCCGTCGTCACGAGGCTTTCGAGCCCGGAGGTCAAGGCCTGTCCAAGCGGCCTCAGCGCCGCCTTCAGGCCGATCTCGGTGAGGCGTGAGCCGACACTGCGCAAAACGTCCTCGAATTGCCGGCTGCCTGACGCCGCCTTGGCGAAGGAATCGCTGATGGACCGGCCGAACTGGCGCGAGAGGCCGTCGAGGTCCTTGATCGCATCGCGGGCATTGGCCAGCGGTACGAGATCGCCGTCCGGCAGATAGCCGTCAGCCATGATCTTGCTTCTCCTGATGGTGCGACCCGATCTTGTCGGGGAAAGCCGCCATGAGCCGCGCAAGGCGCCCTCGACCGAGCGGCACGGAACGAGCGCCGCCTCCCCCCTGCCCCTCAACGGCTGCCGCCAGCTCGCGCGGCGTCATGGCCCAGAGATCGGCAGGCGCCAGCCGCAGGACGCCGAGGCCAAAAGCCATCACCGCGCCCCAGGGTAGCGGGGCGGGTGGCGGTGGCCCGTCTTCGAAGCGCCCTGCGGCAATCAAGGGTTTGCGGCGGTTTCCGTTGGCTGGACTTCGGCTGGCTCGGGCTCGGCCGTGCCGAAGGCGGCCGTGAGCAGATCCGCCACCGCCAGCGCATAGGCATCGAGACAGCCGGCGACGGGCAGGCCCGCGACCTCCGCATCGGAGAGCGTCGTGCCAGCGCCGCGTAGCCCGGCACCCAGAATGCTGATGATGTCGCGGGCGGACAGCCGCCCCGCGCTGAGCCGCTGGCCGAGCAGGGCAAGATCGTCGGCGCCGAAGGCGGTCTCCAGCTCGGCGAGCGCCCCAAGCGTCAGGCAGAGTACATGGCGCTGGCCGCCGAGTTCAGCCTCGACCTCGCCCCGATGGCGGTTGGCGCGTCGCGTGGTGGTCATCGCCGGCCTCATAGCGCGGTGAAGGCCAAGGCGCCGGCCGATTCCAGCGCGAGCTCGAAGGTGACTTCCGTGGCGTGATCGCCGGAATATTCGAGGGAGAGGATCTGGAACGGGCCTTCGATGATGCCAAAATCCGGGATGGCCACCTGCCAGGTCACGATGGCGGCATCGAAGAAGATCTGCCGGACACGCTGATCCGACGCCTCGTCCTTGAACACGCCGGCCCCGGCGATGCTGGCGCGGCGCACGCCCGCCCCCGCCAGCAGCTCCCGCCAGCGCCCGGCCGATTGCTGGTGGGTGATATCGACGGTTTCCGCGTTGAAGGCCAGCCGGTTGCTGCGCAGCCCCGCCACGGTCACGAAGCCGGATGGGTCTCCCGCCACCTTCAGCAGGAGGTCCTTGCCTTTCTGGGCACTCATATCCAATCGTCCTCTTGGCTGAAAATTGGGAAGAAACTGGAGGTCAGGCAGTCTTGAAGATCAGGGCGCCTCGAGGCATTCGGTGACGGCGCGCAGCCGCACCGTGACCCGGGCGAGGTCCGCGCGCTCGTCGCGGCGCACGTCGGTCGCCGTGACGCGGATATTGACGAGGCGATGACCGGCGAGCGGAATCGAGGCATCATGCAGCAGCCGCTCGATGCGCGCGGCGGCGGCAAGCGCCGGCCGCGCTCCACCCACCCTGGACCAGACCGTCAGGCTGATGTGCTGCTCATGGCCCCGGTCGGTCATGGTCGACCAATCGCGGCAGCGGGTCTCGCCGAAGACCACGAACACCCCTGACGCCCCGCGCGGCACCGCATCATGGATGCGGGCGCCGCCAAGGATGCTGGTAAGATCCGCGTCCGCAGCAAGACGCGTGAGGATGGCCCGGCGCAAGGCGAGTACCGGGCTCGCCAGTTCGGCCGGCGATGGATCGCTCACATCATCGCTCATGGTGTCACCTCCTCGACGACGCAGATGAGCCGGCGCCGGTGGCCGTCAGGGTCCGCCGCGCTCAGGACCGCGAACAGGCGCTTGCCGTCGCGAAACCGGTGGTTGCCGGTGATGTCGCCGCGCCAGCGCAGCGTGACGCGATAGGCCATGGCGAGCTCGCGGCGGTCGCTGCGATCCCTCTCGTTCGACGAGACCTGCGTCCGCTCCATCGCCCCCCATAGCCGGGCAACCCTGCCCCAGCGCCGGGTGACGCCGCCGACGTCGTCCGGGGTGTCGACCGCGCGCTCCAGGACGAGCGGGCGGCGCATCATACCGATGTCGGTCATGTCACAGCCTCACCCCGCGATAAGGCGCGAGCAGCGCCGCCACCTCCGCGGGAAGCGAGGCCGCGGCGGCGGTATCGCCCCGGCGCTCGTACCAGCCGGCCACGAGCTGGCGCAGCGCTTGCCGCATCGGCATCGGCACGCGCTCGGGGTCGGTGCCGTAGCCGGCGACGATGTCGAGCTCGATACCGCCCAAGGCAATGCCCGGCGGCGGCACATCCGGGCCGAGCGCGATACGGCCGGCGCCGGAGAGCGCGTCCACGATGAAATAGCCCGGCGGCACGGACTGCGGGCTTCCACTTGCGTCGGCGACGCGAATGGCGGCCAGCCCGAGCAGCGGGACGATCGGCACCCGCAGGATGCGACCATGCGGCCAGCGGTCGAGCACGAGCCGCCAGGTCTGGCGCATCATGCGGCGGCCGGTCGTGGTTTCGACGGCCTCACGCGCCGCCGTGATCAGCGAGGCGATCAGATCGTCCTCGCCATCATCGCAGACACGCAGATAGGTCTTCATGTCGATCAGCGAGACGGGCTCCTGCTCCGGCCTCTCGATCAATGTCGCTGTCATTCTGAGATCCTCAGGCAATACTGGGCGGCCGCCTCGGCGCACGCGTTGCCAAATCGACACTTCCCTTCCCGCGCACCGGCGCTTAGAGCCTGTTGTGGACTTGGGCGCGCCGACTGGGAGCAACCGCATGTTTTTGATGAGCGCCTTGAGCCGTCACACCGCCTTACGGGTGGCGAGGCATGCCGTGGCTCAACATGCCCTGGCGATCGGCCTCCTGGCGGCAGGATTGGTTGCGGGCACCCACCCGGCCGCAGCGGTTGTTGGCGCCACCGGCAGCGGCGGGCCGCTTGCCACGGCGAGCGTGATGGTGCTCGGGTCCCGCGGCAGCGTCTGCTCGGCGGTGGTGGTCGCGCCCGACGCCATCCTGACGGCCGCCCATTGCGTGACGGGCGCCGATGCCTTCCGCGTGCATTTCCGCGAGCGGGGCGAGCCGGTTCTCATCGAGCCGCGCACGATTGCAGTCCATCCCGGCTATGTTCCGAACGCCATCCGCACGCGTCAACGCTCGATCGATCTGGCGCTGGTACGCCTGCCATCGTCTTTGCCGGCGCAGTTTTCGACGACCGGTCTCGTGGCGGCTCAGCGTTCTCCCGCGCCCGGCACGGCCCTGATGCTCGGCGGCTGGGGCGTTGCCCAGGAGGGAGACGGCGCCTCGAGCGGCACTTTCCGCACGGCGCCCCTCACAGTCGTGGAGCCCTATGGGCCGAGCAGCATCCTGATCTGGGCGGCCGATCCGCAAGGGCGCGGCAAGGCCGCGGGTGCGGGTGTGTGCCGCGGCGATTCCGGTGGGCCGATCGCGCTTGGATCAGGGGCCGTCATCGCCATCAGCACCTGGTCGAAGGGGCCTGGCAAGCGCGATTGCGGCCTCCTCAGCCAGGGTGTGCTCGTCGGCCCGCAGCGCGCCTTCATCGACAGGACGCTGGCGGGCTGGGGGCGGAGCGCGCGCTGGGTCGGGGAATAAACCGCCTCAGCTCGCGGCGAATTTGAGAAGCTTGATAGCCGCGAAGTCCTGCACGCCGCCGCCGACACGCTTGGTGGTGTAGAACAAGACATAGGGCTTCGACGAGAAGGGATCGCGCAGGACACGGACACCCGCGCGGTCCACCACGAGATAGCCACGCCGGAAGTCACCGAAAGCCAGTGACAGGCTGCCCGACGCGATGTTCGGCATGTCCTCGGCCTCGACGACGCGGAAGGACATCAGCGTTGCCGCCTGGCCGACCGACGCGGGGGGCTGCCAGAGATAATTGCCCTGGCTGTCCTTGAACTTGCGGATCGCACTCTGCGTCTTGCGGTTCATCACGAAGGTCGCATTCTGGCGATAACCCGCCTTGAGCGCATAGATGAGATCGATCAGCACGTCGGAAGGATTGCTCGCCGCGAAGGCACCATCGACACCGGTCGACACCGTGCCGAGTTTGCCCCAGTTCCAGCTTGCATCGGCCACCGTGTCGTAGGCCAGGAAGCCCTTCGGCTTGTTGGTCCCGTCGCCACTCACGAAGGCGGTGCCTTCCTGCTCGGCGAAGATCGTTTCGACCTCATCCGCCAGCCACTGCTCGATATCGACGACGGCATCGTCGAGCAGCGTCTGGGTGGCCGCCGGCATGGCGTAAAGCTCCATGGCGGGGAAACTGAGTTCGGCGAGGCTCGGCGATGTGGTTTGCGGCCTTGCGGCGGTTTCCGCCACCCAGCCGGAGGCCGGCCCGGTGGTCGAGAAGGCGCGCTTGTAGAGGCCACCCGAGATGACACGATTCCCGGCAATCGCCCTGATCGGCGAGATCGCCGCCAGCCGCCGCAGCACCTCGCGCTCGACGGTCGTTGGCACGAGATAGCCGCCGTCAGGACCGGACCCGGCCGACAGGGCCTTGGCCTCCAGCGTCTTGAGGCCGCCCGCCTCGCCGGATTTCATATAGCCGGCGAAGGCAGCTTTATGCTCCCGAGCGGCAGCATCCTCCGCGCCCTCGCCAGCGGCCGGCGCCCCCAGGGCCGGGCGCCGGGCGGCGAGAGTCAGGCGGTCGAGCCGGCGCTTGGTTTCGTCAAGCGCCTGGTCGATGCGGCCGAGCTTCTCCTCGGTCACCACATCAGCACCGAGACGATTCTCGATCTCGCTGAGGCGGCTGTCGTTGGTTTCGCGGAAGGCCTCGAAGGTGGTGGCGAAATCAGCGAAGGCAGCCGCGACTTCCGTACCGGCGGCTTTCGTTTCAGGGGCGGTCAGATCCGTGTGCATAGAGTCGTTCCTTGTGGATCAGAGAGATGCGGAAAGCCGCGCGGCGGCAGCGCGGATGGTGGCGGTGAGATCGGGCGCGGGCCGTCCGGCAAACGGTCCGGGCAAGGGGGCGCGCAAAGGATCGCGCTTGACACTGCCGACGCGCGCGCCGGGCAGCATGGGGAAGGTGACGAGCGAGATTTCCCAGAGATCGAGCCGGGCGATATGGCGCAGGCAATCGCGTGGATCGGTGCGCGCGCGCTCGGTGCGATAGCCGATCGAGAGGCCATCGACAGCGCCGTCACGCATCAGCGCGTGAAGTTCGCGAGCGCGCCCAACGCCGAGATTGAGCTGCCCTCGCACTTTCAATCCGCGCGCATCCTCGGCGAGTGTGAGCCAGTGGCCGATCGGCTCACCGGGATCATGCTGCCACAGCAGCTTGACGCCCTTGACGCCGCGTCGGTCGAGGCTGGCGCGGAAGGCGCCGCGCTCCACGACGTCGCGGCCGAGGTCGGGTACGCCGAACAGGCTGGCATAACCCTCGAACAAGCCGGGTGCCGCAGCGGTCGCGATGAGCTTCACCGCGGGTGCGGCGCGTGGATCCGCCTTCACCGGCCGGCCCGGGCCGGCTGCTGGCTACCCCTGGCCAGCCCGGCGGCGCCCGCCTCCAGTTGCTCCAGAATACGCACGAAAGTCCTGATGGCCTCGTCCGGTTTGTGGGGCTGACGGGCGCGGCGCGGCGTGGGCCGGGCCTGCCGCGCGGGGGAAGCACTCATGCTTTGGTCTCCTTGCTGGGTTCGGCCATGGATGCAGCAGGCGGCTCGACCGGAGGCTCGGCCGAGGACTTAACCGCATGGCGAAGGTTGAAGCGGGCGAGTTCGCCGACGAAGACGTCGAAGCGCTGGTTCGCGGCACTGAGCTCGCGCAGGATGAGCACGAGGAAGGTCGAGGCGCCGCTCGCCCAGAGAAAGAGAGCGAGATGCGCGAGATCTCCCCGCGCGATGAAGGTCTCGGTGATACTGGCCATGGCAGGCCTCCGACGGTTCAGCCTTGGCTCGGGCCGTAGCCGGTCGCCTCTCGCTTCTCGTCGCGATCGAGGAAATCGGCGGCGGCGATGCGCCGCCACAGCGCCTCGCGTTCGCTGGACAAGGCCTCGATGCCATCGAGATCGGGGACGAGCTTCAGCCCGGGCTCATAGGCGGGGCCGAGCCATTGCGCGACGCTCTGCGCCGTGCGCTTGACGAGCGGGATCACGGCCTGCCGCCAGAAAGCGCGGTTGGCCTCGGCGAAATTGGCATAGGTATTATCGCCGGGCAGGCCGAGCATCAGCGGCGGCACGCCGAAGGCAAGCGCGATCTCGCGCGCCGCCGCGGCCTTCGCCTCGATGAAATCCATGTCCTTCGGCGAGAGCGACAACTGCTTCCAGTCGAGCCCGCCGTCGAGCAGCAGGGGACGGCCGGCATTGGCCGCGCCCTGGAACTGCTCGTCGAGCTCGGCCTTCAAGCGCTCGAACTGCGCATCCGTCAGATTGGTGCCCTGCGGCCCCGTATAGACCAGCGCGCCCGATGGCCGTGCGGCGTTGTCGAGCAGCGCCTTGTTCCATGCGCCCGTGGCGTTGTGGATATCGAGCGCGGTCGCCGCCGCCTCCATCGGCGACAGCCCGTAGTGATCGTCGACGGGGTTGAACAGGGTGAGATGCAGGATGGGCGGCAGGCGATCGTCCTGGCGGAAGCGCACCGTGCCGCCGCCGATGGTGTAGTCATAGGCCTCCGGCCAGCCATCGGCGCCCGGCACGACGCGCATGCGATCCGGCCGCAGGGCGAACAGCTCACGTGGCTCGCCATCGAGGGCGACCATTTCGAGATAAGCATTGCCGGCGACCAGAAGGTGGCCATAGACCGCCTCGAGAAAGGTGGCGCCTGCCTCGCGCGGATTGGGCCGGGCGAGGAGCTTGAGCAGGGGATGATCATCGAGTTCTCGGCGGCCGTCATAGGCAAGCCAGGGCACGGAGGCTGCGGCTTCCGCGATCAGCCGGACGCAGCGATGGACGACCGCGTTGCGCTGGAAGCCCTCCCGCGCCAACGCTCCGTAGTCGCGCGGCGTCCAGACAGGCTTGCCCATCTGGTAGAGGGCGATGAGCGGCCCCGCCCGGGAGACCTTGGCTTCAGGGGGCAAAGCGCCTTCCGGGCGTGGCGGCGCGTTCACCGCGCGCCCGATGAGGCGGGTGAGAAAGTTCGGCATGAACTGAGCTCTCAATAGGATGTGCGGGAACGCGGGAGTGGGGGATCAGAGCCGGCGCACGCGCGGCTCGGCCTGCCCCGTCAGCGCAAGGGCCGTTACCGCCCAGACCAGCGCATCCAGGCGATCGGGGGAGCGGCCTGAAGACAGGCCGCCAGGGCCGAAGTCGGCCATCTCGTCTTCGAGCACCGGAAGCGCGCCGACATGGTGGACCCGTCCCTGCTCGTAGAGGGCGGCGACCGGCTCGGCCCGCAGATATTTGCCGCGTGTGGCGCGCACCGCGGTCACGGGCACGCCGGGATCGATCTCGCGAATGACGGCGGCCACCATCTCGCCGCCCTGATTGACCTCGGCGACGAGCGCATCGGCCTCCAATCGGCGATAAAGCGCGACCGCGGCCGCGGCCCATTCGGCAGGGCGTGCCCGTTCGCGCGTCGCGTCTTCCAGCACGAAGACCTGGCCACCCGCGTCGATGCCGGCCGCTACGATGCCGCAGGCATCGGCCCGCCGGCCTGACGAGGCAGGCGGATCGACCGCGACGACGATACGCGTCAATGGCGGCGCCCGGTCGGCACGGCCGGCCTCGATCGCCTGCCTGTTCCACAGGGCATCGGCCCGCTCCTCGACGATCTCGCCATCAAGCTCCTGCCGGCCCAGGCGGGTGCCGGCGTAGCGGCCGACGATCGTGTCGAGGAAGGCGGGTGCGAGATGGAAGGCGTTGGCGCGTGTGGCCGCCCGGGACAAAGCGGTGCGCGGATCGGCCGTCAGCTTTTTCAAGAGAGGAATCGGGCGGGGCGTCGTCGTCACCACCTGCCGGGGGCGCGTGCCCAGACGCAATCCGAATTGCAACATGTCCCAAGTCTCCTGCGCATGGCGCCACTTGCAAAGCTCGTCTGCCCAAGCCGCCTCGAACTGCGGCCCGCGCAATTGTTCGGGGTCTTCGGCGGAGAAAGCTTGTGCCACCGCGCCGTTCGGCCATTCCAGCCGGCGCCGCGTTGGCGTCCATGTGGGCCGTTCATGTCTGGGATGGATGGCGAGAAGGCCGGAAACGCCCTCGATCATCACATCGCGGACATCGGTGCCGTCTCGCCCACAAGAGCGATCCGCCCAGCCGGCGCCGAGGTGAAGGACGGCTGCCCGAGAGCCATTCCCCGCACCCATTCCGCCCCGGTTCGCGTCTTGCCCGCGCCGCGTCCGCCCAGCACCAGCCAGACGGTCCAGTCGTCGCGGGACGCGCCGCCATCCGGCGGCAACTGGTCGGACCGCGCAAAGAGCGGCCAATGATGCATCAGCCAGTCGAGCAATCGGGCATCACAGCCCGCCAACAGCGACGTCAGCATCCCGTGCGCGGCGCAGTCGATCAATGCGCTCCGCAAGTTCGCGTCGGAAATCGTCGAGATCCCGGACATCGCCGCCCTTCTCCTTTGCCGCCGTGGCTTCGACAGTGTGTTCGTCAGCCTCCAGGGCGAGGAGATCGCGCAGGGTTTTCACCACGACGGCCAAGGTGCGCGCATCTTTTTCGCGATCGCCGGGCTCGGTCTCGCCCTGCGCCAGGCGCCGCTCCACCTCGCGCACCTGCGCGTCGGCCGTGCGCCAAAGGCGGGCGACGAGAGCCCCCCTTTTTAGATTGACCTTCGGATCGGCCCGTGCGCCGGCCTCGGAACCTGCCGCCGCTGTCCGTAATTTGGCGCGTGACTTGATCGCTTGCCCCGCAGACTTGGTCGTCTTTGCAGGCTTGGCCTTCGTCTTTGCGTTGCGGCGGTTTTTCGCTCCAACCGACCGCGCGGGTCGATCTGAGATATCAACCGGCGCGTCCGGAGCGGGTGCAAGTGCATTGCGCACCGCAGTCCGCCCCCAACCCGTAGCGGCCATGATTCTGGCAATAGAAGCGCCTTCAGCGCGGCGGCGGCGCATGTCCGCCACCTCGTCCGCCGTTGGAGAGGCCATGAAATTGTCCTGTCAACGCTGAAGCAATTCGCAAGAACAGTCGAAGCTGTTTCCCGATCGAAATTGCGTCACATCACGGAGATGGAGAGGTCTTGCGCTTCAGAAAGAAGCAAAGACGCTGCTGCCAGAAACACGCGTGCCCGACGCTGTCGCGCCCGCCCCGCTTGGCGGCTGCACCGAAGTGTCGCGCCCAAACGCAATTCTGGAGCATGACTGAACCCTACCTCACCAGCGCTTCGCTGTCAAGGATAATTTTCCTATCATAGGAATGATGCGCTATTGAGTCCGAGATACAGGCCAAAACTGCGGTGTTTAGGCCACACCTGTTGCCAAACAACACCCTTCACCGACCCGTGAGCGGGATTTGCCCCAGTACGGTCACGTTCAAGGAACTTTTGGCCTTAGTTCTCAATGTATCAGGGACCGTATCTTCACGGTTCCAGAATTTTCCCCGGCAGAGGTCGATTATGGTTGGTTTGACACGGCGTATGGTGATGGGTGGTGGGCTTGTGGCCCTCGGTGGATGCGTTTCGCGTCCCCCGGTTCCGGTGGAAGCCGGACCGACCTATGATCGATCCTTCGAGCGGATGTATGCCGCTATTGATAACGAACGCTTCCCCATTCCCGCCGTCGACCTTTCCGAAATCGACCCGGAATTCCTGCGGCGGGAGGTGGCCTACGACACATCGCAGCAGCCGGGAACGATCGTCGTGGATCCCAACGATCGTTTCCTCTATCTCGTGCGCCCCAACGGCCGCGCCATGCGCTACGGCATCGGGGTCGGGCGCGAGGGCTTCAGCTGGAACGGCAATGCCCAGGTGCGGCGCAAGGCGCAATGGCCGACATGGACTCCGCCGACGGAGATGATCAAGCGCCAGCCGGAACTGCGCCGGTATGCCAGCGGGATGCCCGGCGGCCCGGAGAACCCGCTCGGCGCGCGGGCGCTTTATCTTTACCAGGGTGACCGGGATACGCTCTACCGCATTCACGGCACCAACGAGCCCTGGACGATCGGCCAAGCCGTCTCGTCAGGCTGCATCCGGTTGATCAACCAGGATATTATCGACCTCTATTCGCGCGTACCAAGCGGCAGCAAGGTCGTCGTGCTCCGCAGCAATCCCGATCTGATGGCGCAGGGCTGATGCCGGAGGCCGATGGCCTCCCCTGACGTCAGGCGTACACTGCCCTGGAGGCTCCGGGATCACTCCCGGGGCCTTTTTCAATCTGTCGCGTCGGCGCGCCGTCGCGCACGTTTCGGCACCTTGTTCGGCCAGTTGACGATCCTGTCCGGGAATTCCTCTTCCGGCAGGTCCTCCTCACTCGTCACAGACCGCCCGCGCAGCGAAACGCCGGCCGTATGGACGGTGTCGGGATCTCCAGAGACGAGCGGATGCCACCAGTAGAGGTCCACACCCTCACGGACAAGACGGTAGGCGCAGGTCGGAGGCAGCCATGAAAGCCGCCCGACCTCCTCGACGGTCAGACGGATGCAGTCGTGCACGAAAGCCTGGCGGTTGGGATAATCGCGGCAGCGGCAGCTCTCGGTATCGAGAAGACGGCAAGCGATGTCCGTAAAATGAATGGTACCCGTGTCCTCATCTTCAAGCTTGACGAGGCAGCAGCGACCGCAACCGTCGCATAAGGACTCCCACTCGGCCCCGTCCATCTGCGCGAGCGTTTTGGTCTTCCAGAACGGCAATTCGGCCGAGCCATCAGGCTCCGCATTTATCGACTCTTTACCGCAGATCTGATCTTTGAATTCGGCGGCGGCCATTTACCATAATACCTTGTCAGACACACAAATGATGCAAGGGATGCGAAAGATATCCGTCGCATAACGGATCTCGCTGATGCGGGAAAGTGCGGCCCGCTGAAGCAGCACTTATCGCGCTAATATGGCCGTCTTTTGCGTCGTGCATGGTGTTGATAAGCGCTATCGTATCTATCTTATGTATCGGTAATAGCAAACATTAGGGCGGGTTGGCGTGCTGTCGTTCGGTGGAGCCTCGTTCTGGAAGCGCCTTAAGCGTCGGGCCCTCGCCTTCGACTCCAGGGTGGATTCGAGTCTCTACGATGCCAGTCGTGATTTCAACGAGGTGTGGTTACGGATCTGCGCCTACTCCGACCGGCTTCGTGTTCGCGGCTTTCCCCGCATCGTCAATGAACTCGCCTGTGAAAGCCTGACGCTGGGGCTCGCCGGCGGTATCCTGCTGCTCGCCCTTGCCATACCGGCCTTCCGGGAAACCAGCGAGGACTGGCTGAAGCGGCCGGAACTGGCAGTCACTTTCCTGGATCGCTACGGCAACGAAATCGGCAAGCGTGGCATCCTTCATGATGACACTCTGGCGTTTCAGGATATCCCCGACGTTTTCATAAAAGCCGTGCTCGCGACCGAGGACAGGCGCTTCTATGACCATTTCGGTATCGACGTCATAGGCACGCTGCGCGCCGCCTCCGCCAACGCCCGCGCAGAAGGCGTCGTGCAGGGCGGTTCATCGATCACCCAGCAGCTCGCCAAGAACCTCTTCCTCAGCAACGAGCGATCGCTGGAGCGCAAGGTCAAGGAAGCCTTTCTCGCGCTCTGGCTGGAATCGCGGCTGACCAAGAACGAGATCCTCAAGCTCTATCTCGATCGTGCCTATATGGGCGGCAGCACCTTCGGTGTCGTCGCGGCGACCGAGTTCTATTTCGGCAAGTCGGTCAAGGATCTGACGCTTCCCGAGGCCGCGATGCTGGCCGGCCTGTTCAAGGCACCCTCGAAATTCGCCCCCCACGTCAATCTGCCGGCGGCCCGTGCCCGCGCTTCGGACGTGCTGAGCAACATGGTCGCGTCCAATGTGCTGAGCGAGGGACAAGCCGAAATGGCCCGGCGCAATCCGGCAACGCCGATCGACCGCCGCCGCGAAGTCAGCCCGGACTACTACCTCGATTGGGCTTTCGAGGAAGTCAAGCGGCTCGCGGACGAGGACAAGTTTGGCGAGGAACGCGTTCTCACGGTCAAGACGGGCCTCGACATTTTCGCCCAGCACAGCGCCGAAAGCGCGTTGGAGGAGAACCTCCGCCGGGATGGCAAGCGCTTCAACGCAAGCCAGGGCGCGATGGCTGTGCTCGAACCCGACGGCAACGTGCGCGCCATGGTCGGCGGCCGTGACTACGGCGCGAGCCAATTCAACCGGGCGACCAACGCGCTTCGGCAGCCCGGCTCGTCCTACAAGCCGTTCGTCTACACCGCAGCGCTGGAAGCCGGGCTCTACAAGCCCAATACCATCGTCACGGACGCTCCCGTCTGCATCGGCAACTGGTGCCCGAACAACTATGGTCGCTCATACGCCGGTTCGATGCCGCTTGTTACGGCCCTCGCAAAGTCCATCAACACGATTCCGGTGCGGATGTCGCTCGCGCTCGGCAAGGGCAATGCCAAAGTCGGCCGCGCCAAGATCATCGAAATGAGCCACCGCATGGGGCTCACCACCAATCTCGAGGATACGCCCTCCCTGCCGATCGGTGCGGGCGTGGTGACCGTTCTCGACATGGCGTCGGGCTACGCGGTCTTCGCCAACGGCGGCAAGCGGGCGAAACCCTATAGCGCGACAGAAGTGCGCAACGGGCGCGGCGAGATCATCTGGCGTCACGACAGCGAGACGCCACCGCAGCAGATCATCGCTCCATCGGTGATCGCGGACATGAATTTCATGCTGCAGCGGGTGGTCGAGGGCGGCACGGGCGGTCGGGCACGCCTGCCCGGTCTCGTTGTCGCGGGCAAGACCGGGACGACCAATGCCTATCGTGATGCCTGGTTCGTCGGCTTCACCGGCAATCTGGTCGCCAGCGTCTGGCTCGGCAACGATGACTATACGTCAACGCGCAACCTGACCGGCGGCGTTCTTCCCGCCCAGATCTGGCACGACACAATGGCGCCGATCCTTGTCGGCACGGAACAGAAGCCGCTTCTGGGGATCGATGTGAAACCCGGCGCTGGCGAAAAGCCCGTTGCCGTGAACGCTCCCGCCGCCAGCGATACCGGACGCGGCGGCCCCATGACCCTGTCGCGCCGTTCCTATGAAGCCTTGAACGGCGTGACCGATCTCATCAAGGCCGCCGGCCCCACGCCCCGGCGACAGGCCGCGGGCGCGCGCGTGCCAGCGAGCCCGAATGTTTTCGGCTCGGCGACGCCGCCAGTCGCAATGCCCTGATTCCACAACGTGCGATGCCTCCTGGTGGCGCCGCGGCCAAGCTGTTGCATCACCTCATCTGGGCCTACGCTATCGGCCTATCAGCATGCAGGGATTGCGGGATGACCTCGGGGGAGCCGGGGTTGACGCTCGCGGCACCGTCACCTCTTGATGCATGCGGATGGCTTGTGCCCTTCCACTCCCGATTCGCTCGATCCTGACCCTCCATTGCCGTGCGCTCATTTCTCGCCCTGCCCCTGATCTTCGCCATCGGCGCCGCCACTGGTCTCGGCTCGGCTTATTTTGCCGTGAAGGGGGATCCGGCGTTCGGCGCCGTTCAATCCGGCCAATGGGTCACCTGGCCGGACCTCGGTTCGGTCACGATCGACCCCTATGCACTTGCCAATCTGGCCCGCTCGGCCCGCATTCCTCTTGCGTCGGGAGAAGGCTACGTCTTCACGGCCAGCACGGACGAAGCTGGCCGGCCTCTCGACAGTACCTGTCGCTACACGCTGTCGGGTAACTCGCCACGGGCGCGCGTCTGGACCGTGACGGTCTATGACGCGAATGGCGAACTGTCCCCAAATTCGCTGCAGCGCGATGGCTTCACCTCACGGGAGGTGACACTTTCGGCCGACGGCGCCATCAAAATCAATCTCTCGCGCGAAGCGACCTCCGGGGACTGGCTTCCCTTGCCGACGACGCGGGCATTTTCGGCGGTGCTGCGGCTCTACGACACGGCATTGTCTCCAACATCCGGATCCGTCAGCAATATCAGCCTGCCCACATTGAAGCGGACGGCGTGCTGATGGGGCGGATCCTCGGTTCATTCACACTGACCGTGATCGCCGGGCTTATCCTGGGCGCGGCGGTCCATATCCTGACGATCTTTGCGATTCCGCATCTGGCAAAGCACAATGCGTATGCCCGCTTTGGAACGGACGGTGGTGCCAGCGACCTGCTCTTTCCCAATCCCGCAAAGCATCCGCCCCTCCCCCAGCCTGACCCGGCTGTGGCTGTGGCCGCCTGCTCGTTCGATCTGAGCAAAGGCCCGATCATCGCCTCGGCAAAGCTCGACGCGAGCTTCGCGTCCCTATCCGTTCATGCGCGTGGGGGCCAGGTGCTCTATGCTCTCACCGACCAGGCGGCAACCCGCGGTCAGGTGAAGCTCACGCTCATGTCGCAAGCTTATTTCGACGAATTCGTCGCGGATAGCGAGGAGGCGGCGGCAACCAACGTGCTGCGTCTGGTAACGGCGGAAAACAGCGGCCTCGTGGTGATCCGAGTACTCGCTGCTTTTCCCACCGAGATGCTGGAGGCCACGAAGGCCGCGGAAAGCTTGCTGTGCACGCCACAGCCTCCAGGGCCTCGTTCGTGAGAAGAGGCCATGTGCAGGCAATCGACATTTTTGAAGCGCGCGTTCGCTTCCGTCCTGTGTCATTCCCGGCGTCGCGCAGCGACGGGAAAGGGATCCACGGACCGGGATGCGTGATTTCTGGATACCCCTCCCGGGCTGCCAACCCTTTCAGGCCGTGACGGCTGCCAAATTCACACGGTCAGCAGACATTCTTGTCGCGCTGCGGTGCCTGCCTCTTGCCACGCCGCGGCAAATTCCGTGAAGGCGTATCATGCCGTTCGTAGTGAACGCCCATGAAAAGCAAGAGCTGGGCAGGTTTGTCGGACCTTACCGCCGGACGGCGCATCCGATACTTGAATGCGGCTTGATCCGCCAACTGAACAACCTGCCCCAACTGAGTACCGGCAATTTGGTCCATCGCGGCCTCCGTACAGCGCCCCGAAACGGGTTGCGTCCATCATCTTTAGGAATCGTATGGCGTGGTTAAATGTTCCTTAAATGCAGGTGACTTGCCCTGCAAAAATACAATCAAAAATTGCAGCGCTTCGCTGGAATTGCGGGATGCGCGAGTTCCGTGCCCACTATAGCACTTCCGGATCACCTTATAGCGGCCGCGGGCCGGCCCCGGCCTTCTCATCGGGATCGATTTACCATCCGATAACCATTAGACAAGACGGATGAGCGCTGGCCACTCAACGTTCGGCCTAAGACGCAATTCTTTCATCCGACCTTTGAAAGGCGCCCGTCATTCCTTGGCCAGATCGAGGAAATGACGTCCTTGCCGATCCTCGACCTCGACGATCCACAAATCGGGATCGAATGCGATCTCGCGTCGAAGCTTCTCTTCCGCGGCGAGCGGGCTTGCCTCGTTCAACGGAACCTGGAGGAAGAAGCGCTCCTCCGGCCGGTCACCCGTCAGGCTCTGCGGGGCTGGCCCGTAGAGGGCGCAGGTGCCATCGAGGGGATCGATCTTGACGAACACCGCCCCGGCCTCGGCGGCTCCGCGTCGGCGCAGGACAGCATAAGCCCCTTCGACTGAACAACGCCTGATATAGGCGGGAACCCAGAAATCAGTCCTCAGCCGCATGGAGAATGTCCCGGCCCATCTCTATTCAACGGGCATGCCGCTTGCGGCGGCAAGTGCTTGCAGCGTCCGCGGCCCGAGTTCGCCCGTCACAGCCAGGCCATGGTCTTTCTCGAAGATCTCGATTGCCTTCTGCGTGGCCGGTCCCTTCAGCCCGTCCGGCTTGATGACATAGCCAAGCTTGAGCAGGGCCTTCTGGGCGTTGAGCAGGACGAGCGAGGCCTGGGGCGTTGCGCTGATTGCGCCCGTGGTGGCCGGAGCACGACCGCGGATGAAGTCACCAATGACGTCCGGGCGGGCGGGCGGAATCGCCGCTGTCGTCTCGCGCGGCGCAGGCGCCGCCCGCTCCGGGCGGTTTGGTGGCTGGACGACAGCCGGCGCTGTGGGTACGGCAACCCGCTGTGGCGGAGCCGGCACCGGCGCCGGCGTGGTGGTTTCGGCAGGCCGCGGGGCCGTCTCCGACACGGCGCGG
Organism: Hyphomicrobiales bacterium; assembly: GCA_930633525.1. Classification (NCBI taxonomy): domain Bacteria; kingdom Pseudomonadati; phylum Pseudomonadota; class Alphaproteobacteria; order Hyphomicrobiales; species Hyphomicrobiales bacterium. The sequence continues at coordinate 1,159,468 of CAKNFP010000001.1, read as the reverse complement.
CCGCGGTCGGAACCGAACAGTGGCGCGGGATGCTGGCCGGGTTGCAGCGCGACAGCATTGACGACGATGAAAACCGCGCAACTCGTCATCAGGAGCGCGGTGAGAGCCGTCGCCGGCCGCCGGACAAGCGGAATGGCCACGATCTTCAGGATCGCGATGGGGCGGACTGCGCTCAGGGCAGCGCCCATCATCGATCGGGACGCCGAGGACTTCGCCCCTTTTCCACGCCCCCCGCGCGCTTGGCCGCTGGTTTGACCTCGCGCCCGCCCCCGCGGCTTTGCCGGAGCGCTGTCGTAGACCCTGAAATCGTGATCGGAACGAGCTAGAACTTCACGCACGACGCTTCATAGCCTCTTTTTCATGGTCGTCTTTGCGACGATTGGCCCAGGGCATGGACAGCCCGATGTCCAGTCGATGGCGCGTTGGTTGGGCCTCGGCGCCGGCGCGGCAATCCTGCGGCAGGGACACCGTAACAGTCGTGCCCTTGCCGGCAACGCTTGCGATATCGATGGTTCCGTGGTGCAGGGATACGAGCCCGTTGACGACGGATAATCCAAGCCCGGTTCCTTCATAGGGCCGGTCATAGGACGAGCGCGCTTGGAAGAACGGCGAGCCGAGCCTTGGGATATCCTCTTCCGCGATGCCTATTCCCGTATCCGCGACCCTCAACACGAAACGCTCGCCCTCGACCTTTGCGCTCACGCGGACTTCTCCGCCTGGCGGCGTAAATTTCACCGCATTTGCGATGAGGTTGAGGACGATTTGCCTGCAAGCGCGCTGATCGGCCACCAGCACATGGTCATTGCGCTCGAATTGGCGGCCAAGGACAATCTCCGCATCCTTGGCCTTGAGCTGCATGAGATCGCAACAATCATCGAGCAGAGCGCTCGCATCGAAGGGCTCGAATTCGATTTCGAAATTGCCCGCCTCGATCCGTGACATGTCGAGCAGCATGTTCACCATCTCCAGGAGATGGCGGCCCGAATTCTGCACGATCATCGCATATTCACGCTGCCTTGCCTGATCATGGGGGGACAGCGCGGGGCTCGCGAGAATCTCCGAAAAGCCGATGATGGCGTTGAGCGGCGTGCGCAATTCGTGGCTGACCGTCGCCAGGAAGCGGCTCTTGGCTTCATTGGCGCTTTCGGCCTGGCTCAGGGCCTCGTCGAGTTCGGCCTCATGCTGTTTGAGAGGGGTGATGTCGCGCGTCACCGCGACGACCGCATAGGTATCGTCCAGAAGCTCGCCAGCAGGATTCTGCGCGCGCTTGACGGTCATCTCCACCCAGATGAAGCCGGTGGACGCGGCGCCGGTCTCGGGGTCGGGGGAAGCCACATTGAGCCGGAACTGCGTGGTGAGGGGCCCCGTGCAGAACACGGCATCGGTCAGCGTCTTGATGAAGGCCGGGCGGTCGGCGATATGGACGAGATCGAACAGGCCACGCCCATAGAGCCGCTGCGCGGGAAGGCCGGTCAGCACCTCGGCGGCCGCGCTGACGAAAACCACCGAGCCGCTGCGATCATGCCATGTCACGAGATCGCCGATCGTCTCCAGGACCACCTGATCACGCGCGTCATGCTGGGCGATGACCGCGCGGTCCTTGGCCTCCCGGCGGCAGGCCGCAAGCGCCTGAGTCGCCACGTAGCCGATCGCCGCCGATGCGCAGAGCGGCATCATCAACCCGGGCTGCACGCCGCCAGCCTGCACGAAGCCCAGCGCCTGCAGGACCGCAACGGTAAACGCGGCAACGACACCCATGAAGCTCGACGCAAGCACCAGGCGCGTCGAGCCCGACAGAAGCGCCTCCACCGGCAGGGCCACAAGGCAGATCAACGCGGGCGAAGTGGTGCCGCCGGAGGCCGTGGCGAGCACCAGGACGAGCAACGCGAAGGACGCCGACGACAGACCATAGGCAACGTCGAGCCGCCCAGTCCGCGACAGCAGCACGACAGCGCCGATCGGAGCGGCGAGGAAGATGAGCACGAGGAGCTGGGCAAGCGACGGCACGCCGAAAACCGCGAGATAGAGCGGCAGCGCCGTCAGGGCCACGAAAGCGACGATCAGGCGCGTTACGATGAAATGCTCGTGACGCGCGCGCTCATCTTCATCCTCCCCCACGGAGGGGTGAATCAAGCTGGCCAGACGTTGACGCATCGACAATCCAGATATCAAAGCGGTCACGATTGTCACACGCTCGATAGGCGCGCCCCTTTCCATTGAACCCTCACAATGGCAGTCGCGGCTTAAACGAACGCTAAGAAACGCTTTGCATCTTACCTGGACAGTGCGGCAACGCGCTGAATCTCGTCAGAGGCGCAAGCTGCCGCGCTTGCGCCTAACGTTCAGGCAGGGGTTCAGCGAGAAAACTGCGCGAGACTTGTCATTCTATCGTCGGGAGACCTGACGTGAGCGACGTTCCATGAGTCTGCTATGGCGCTGCGCCATCTGCATCGCGGCAATCTACTGGTTCTCGCCCGTCCACGACAGGGCGGAGGAGCCGCGCCACGCCCATCCCGCAGCCGCGGCCCGATCCGATGGGGTCATCACCGGCAGTGTCGGCAAGGCAGGCCCTGGGACCCGCCAGCCGCAATCCGACACCCATAACGGCCGCGACATCCTCACCGCCGCCGAGCAGGCCACGCGTCTCCTGAATTCGCTGGACGCGGCGACGCGCCGTCGCCTGATCGACGCGCTGATCTCGACACAGGACAGCGGCGAAGCAGGAACCCGGTCGAAATGACCCTCGCCATCCCGCGCGGGGCAAATCCGGCGGACATCCGAAAGGCTCTTCGCCCGGGATTGCGCGAGACGGGGATTGACCGCCGTTATCGCCGCACGGACGAAAATGCTCTGGCCCTTTTTGCATGAAGGGCCCATATCACCTCTGAACCTGTTGACGGATCAGGCCATAACATGGCCCCCGCCAAGAGACCGAAGCAAGAGCCTGAACCAAGGATAGTTGCATGCAGCCGCCGCTCGACGAGATACTCGACAACTTCGAGTTCCTCGACGATTGGGATGATCGCTACCGCTACCTCATCGAGCTCGGGCGGATGCTGGAGCCGTTGCCTGATGCGGCGCGCTCCGATGCCAACAAGGTTCGCGGCTGCGCCAGCCAGGTCTGGCTGGAAACAATGATCGCGCGCGATGCCGATCACGAGCCGGTGGTGAATTTCCGCGGCGACAGTGACGCGCATATCGTCCGTGGGCTGGTCGCATTGGCCTTCGCCATATTCTCCGGCCACACCGCCCGCGAGATCGTTGAAACGGACGCGCTCGCGCTCTTCACCAAGCTCGGGCTTGGCGACCACCTGACCCCGCAGCGCTCCAACGGCCTGCGTTCGATGGTTGAACGGATCAAGACCGACGCGCGGGCCGCGCTCGCCGAAGCAGCGACCTGAAGATTTCCGCAGGCGGCTGCAAGGGTTCCCGCCGCGGCCTTCAGGCTTCCATGCGATCGATCGGCGCATGCCACGAATGAATGCCGCCCGCCTCAGCCTTCCCTTTAGCCTCGGCCGACAGGCCATAAGCTTCCGCCAGACGCCGCAGGGCTAGTTGCAGGATGACCTTGCCCGAGCGCGGCGGCCAGCCACGCTCGCGCTCGATCGTCTCGAGGCCTTTCAGAAAGCCGCAGACGTCCATCAGAAGGCCGGCGAAATCAGAGCCAACGGCCTGAAGCGCGCGCCGCGCGCGTTGCCGTGCCGCGATCATTGCATCGGTGGCCGCGGCGGGGCCCTGCCCCCCCTGCCCCAAGGGCCCCGTCGTCCAGCGCATCGTGACCTTGGGCAGGAGCTGGGCAATCGTCAGGTCCCCGCGCAACCGCTCGCCTGCCTCGAAACAGACCGCATCGACAAACGGCCGACCGTTGCGGTCACGGCGAGCCCTGAGCCAGGCAAGCGGACTTTCCCCTTCGTCGATCCGAACCTTGCGCCGCACGCCCTCGACCTCCAGCGTCCTTTCAGCGGTGCTGAGATGTTGGGCGACGAAACGATCCTCCGGCTCGGCCGCCCGCCTGCGCAAATGCGCCATGCCAGCCGACGTGATCACCAGTCTGCGCCGTGGGCCTGTTCCCTCCCAAATCGCGAGATCATGCGCGGCAAGCATACCCGCCGCGGCGACGGGCAAACGCCCCGCGCCGAGCGTCACGCCCTTGCGCTCGACGAAAAGGTTAATGTCGTCAGGCATTTCCGCGAGCTGGCGGGCGCTGGCCCCTCGTGTCGCGAGATGGGTGAGCAGACGCACCGCCGCCGCGGAGAGCTGTCTGGTCCCATTTCCTCGATCATCAATTCGCATGGTGCACCTCGGCAATGTTCATGATATGTTCTATATTTTACTTCTCGCATGGACCTCGCGGCCCGCCCTCACGAGATGATATCAGCGTGATGCGATATGAATATATTCCTAATTTGAAAATTGCAACAAAAAACGCCGACCGGAAGGCCGACGCTTGGAGTGACGCTCAGTTCGCCCATGAGAACAAAGCAAAGCGGGCCAGGCGACGCCCGCCTTGCTATCCCCGCTGTACAGCGTAGGCTTGACCAGTCGCGGGCAGAGCCATCAAAGCGAGCTTCCCATTCCGTCCCCAGGCTTTACCAAGGCCAAGGACGACCGACATTCGAACCGCGAGCATGAATTCTGAGTTTACGTCTGCCTTGACGGAGGTGCATGGAACACACCCAGTCATCCGGGAACGATCCACAGGGTTGCGGCAGGGAATAACCGGCGCGCGTGCCATCACTAATGCTGATTGATCCTTGAGCGGCGGATGCTCGCGTGGAAGCGGTTACGCCGCTCTATCGATTTCGATAAGCATCGAATTTATCCGAAAGCCGCATACAGTCTCCGGTTCGATACTCAATCGGCAGCTCAACCGCGGCCGCCGCGTCGTTTCCGCCGTTGCTGGCCCAGCCCCATATCCTTGGCAAGCTGCGATCGCGCCTTGGCATAATTGGGGGCGACCATGGGATAGTCGGATGGCAGCCCCCATTTCTCCCGATATTGCTCAGGCGTGATATCGTATTGCGTACGCAGATGCCGCTTGAGAGACTTGAATTTCTTTCCGTCCTCAAGACAAATCAGATAGTCCGGCGTTATGGATTTCCTGATGGAGATCGCCGGCTTCGGCGCCTCGACCGGCTCCTCAACGGGACCGCCGGTGACGCGCGCCAGCGCCGCGTGCACCTCACCGATCATAGCAGCCAGTTCACCCGGCCCGACCGTATTGTTGCTTACATACGCCGACACGATATCAGCCGTGAGCTCGACATAGTTGGGATTAGTCTCGGCATCGTTCATCACAGGTTGTTTCCCCTTTTTCCACTCCAATAGCGCCTGCGCGTAGAAACATTTCATACAATCCGCGACCTGAACCCCGCCGCAACGGTGACGCATCCAGACGCAACATCGCTCCAGAAAGTAATTATTGGATAATACTTGCACAATCAATACAAGAAATATAATTGCCACATATATCATCGATCAGACGATCTATATCTTGAAATATACTTCGCACTGGAAAGATGTCTCTGTTTATTCAACCCACCCGATTGATCAGAAAAAGCATCAAGACCGCCCTTTGCAGAGAACGATATTGCTGCGAAATAAGCAGCGTGTGCCACGGTGATGCGATCGATTTTTCGCACTTCAACGCAGGCGCAGTTTCCCCGCCCCAATACATCGGGATGAAGCATCACCTGGCGAAACGGGGCCCTGAGGCGCGATGAGGCATGTCAGATAGCCTTGCAGCGCTCGACGCCGGCACCTCTCGGAACCCGGTCGGGGCCGGCGAATACCGCTTCACAGGTCTCGACCCCATGTTCTAGTAAGATGGCATCGTCAGCGCGCGAAATTGGCAGAGGCGCGACCGCCGCAGCCCCAAGGAGGCTTATATGAAACACAGCCAGCCCCCCGCCGAGCCGCCCGTCGCTCTCACCACCCCCCATGAGACCGTGGTCCATGGCGTGACACTCCGCGACGACTACGCTTGGCTGAAAGCCGACAACTGGCGTGAAGTCCTGGCAGATCCATCGGCTTTGCCGGGGCACATCCGCACTCATCTGGAGGCGGAAAACGCATTCGCGGAGACGATCCTCGCTCCCACCGCCGCCCTGCGCAAGACACTCGTCGCGGAGATGCGCGGGCGCATTCGCGAGGACGATGCCAGCGTGCCGGCTCGCGACGGTCCTTTCTATTACTACACCCGCTATCGCGAAGGGGGGCAACATCCGCTGATCTGCCGCGCTTCGGCCTCGGCGATGGACACGGACCGGGCTTTCGGGGCGCCCCCCGCGGATGACACGGATATCCTGCTCGATGGCGACGCGCTGGCTCAGGGGAAGGCCTTTTTCGACCTCGCCGAGGCCGTCCAATCACCGGACCACAGCCGCCTGGCATGGTGCGCCGACGACACCGGCGCCGAGTTCAACGTCATCCGCGTGCGGGACATCGCCTCCGGCCGGGATCTCGATGATCGCATCGAGCAGGCCTCCGACGACATTGCCTGGGCTGCCGACGGGACTGCGTTCTACTATGTGCGGCTGGACGACAACCATCGCCCCTGCGAGGTGCTGTTGCATCGCCTGGGGACGCCGGCGGCCGATGATGCGCTGATCTTCCGCAGCAACGATCCCGCCTGGTTCGTCAATCTGTCGCAGACGCAGTCACGCCGCTTCGCCATCATCTCGGTCAGCGACCACGAGACCTCGGAAGCCCACCTTCTCGACCTTAACGAAGAGGCGCCCAGGCCCCGTCTCGTGGCGGCCCGCGAGGAAGGCCTGCGCTATGAGGTCGAGCATCACGATGGAGCGCTGTTCATCCTGACCAACGCCGATGGCGCCGAGGATTTCAAGATCGTCACCGCCCCGCTGGCAACACCGGAGCGCGCCCATTGGCGTGATGCGGTGCCCCACCGCCCGGGCATCTTCGTGTTGGCCCAGCTCGTTCTCCAGCGCCACCTTGTGCGGCTCGAGCGCGAGAATGCGCTCCCGCGCATTGTCATCCGCACTCTGGCTACAGGTGAGGAGCATGCCATCAGCATTCCCGAGGAGGCCTATCGGCTCTCACTCGGTGAGGTCCTGGAATTCGATACCAACCAGTTGCGCTTCGTCTATTCCTCGATGACGACGCCCAACGAAACCTATGACTATGACATGGCGAGCCATGAGCGCGTGCTGCGCAAGCGCCAGACCATTCCGTCCGGCCATGATCCAGCCGCCTATGTCACGCGGCGTCTGCTAGCGCGTGCGCCCGACGGTGAACTCGTGCCGGTATCCATTCTCCACCGGCGTGATCTCAAGCTCGACGGCAGCGCCCCGTGCTTGCTCTATGGCTATGGTGCCTACGGCCATGCGCTGTCCGCCGGCTTCAGTGCCAACAATCTCTCCCTGGTTGATCGTGGCTTCGTCTATGCCATCGCCCATGTGCGTGGCGGGAGCGAGAAGGGCTGGCACTGGTATCTCGAGGGCAAGCGCGACAAGAAGCCGAACACATTCTCGGATTTCATCGCGGTGGCCCAGCACCTGATCACGACCGGCTATACGGCAACCGGGCGGATCGCCGCCCATGGCGGCAGCGCAGGCGGAATGCTGATGGGCGCGATCGCCAATGACGCGCCGGAACTCTTCGCCGCGATCCTGGCGGAAGTGCCCTTCGTCGATGTGCTGAATACCATGCTCGATGGCGATCTGCCGCTCACACCCCCGGAATGGCCGGAATGGGGCAACCCCATAACGGACCGAGCCGCGTTCACGCGTATCCAGGCCTACTCGCCTTATGATCAGGTGAAGACGCAGCGCTATCCGGCGATCCTGGCCCTGGGCGGTTTGTCGGATCCGCGCGTGACCTATTGGGAACCTGCGAAATGGATCGCCAAGGTCCGCGCAACGGCGTCGGGCGGCGGCCCGTTCCTGCTGCGCACCAACATGGATGCCGGCCACGGTGGCGCGGCCGGCCGTTTTGATCGGCTCGACGAGATCGCTCTCGTCTACGCGTTCGCCCTCGGGGTCGTCCAGGGCACGTTGCCTTCGGCCTCCGTCTCCTGACGATCGTCGTCGGGGTAGCTGCCCGCCCCGGCGCCTTCACCGCCCTCCTCGCTCGCCGCCACATAGGCCTTGAGTTCGTCGAGCGAGCGGAAACGATAGGTGCCGCGGCTCGTCTCCGCCTCGATGGAACCATCGGAGAACATGACGTAGAGATTGCCACCCGCGCTGTAGGTTCCCACCACGGTAGGCACCGGATCGGGCACGAATTCCGATGACGCCGGCTCGTCCTCGACCGTCAATTCTTCGGCAATTGCAGCTTCGCGCTCGGATATCTCGGCCTCGGCAGGCTGCGGCGATGAGATCTCATGGCCTACGGGAGCTTCTTCCCGCGCCAGGGACGCATGGCCCTCTTCACGCTGCTGGCCACCGCCGCTGAAGAATTCATCGTCATCGGCCACTGCGGCAGCCGAGCGAACCGACTCCCGCTCTTCGTCCACAAGCGGCGCGTCGATATCGGACGGAAGCCTGTCATCGTCGGCCGCCGAAGGATGATCCACGTGCACATAGGCCCGCTCCTCGTTGACCGGTGTCATGCCGCGCCATGGCGCCTCACGCGTGCTGAGGCCTTCCTCCTGCAATTCTTCCTCGGCAGGCCGGGATTCGACATCCTCGGGCACCGGCGCCGGCACATCGAGGCGAGGTTCCTCGCCGGCGAAGGAACGGCCGGGCGTCACCGCGAGAGCCGCGGCGGCTATCCTGGCAGCGCGTTCCGCGTCGGTCTCGGAACTTGCAGGCGCCTCACTGCGCCTGCGGAACAGGGACCAGCGCGCTTTACGCTCGGCAGCGGTCTGCTCCGGTGTTTTCTCCGCGGTGACGGCAGCGGGCAATCCCATGTCAGGCACCGGCGCGGCATCGTTCCCCGCAGCCGGAGTGTCGCGTGAGACAGCGAGGTCAGGGAAGGTCGGCCGTTCCGGCCCGGCAAGGTCAGGTTCCTCGGGATTGGCGACCTCGGCGGCGCTGTGATCAACGCTGGCCACGTCCTGTTCAACACCGACCTCCGGCCGGGGCTCAGCAGGCTCGGGCGCAGACACCAATTCGGGCTTGGGTGCCAATTCGGGCTTGGGCGCCTCTTGGGGTGCCGCGCGCGTAAAGCGCGACGGCGAGAACCAGGAGGGAAGCGATGGCCGCACGGGCTCCGGCGCGCTCGCTGCCGGCTCGGGCTCGACCGCCGGCGGCTGGTCGGCCGTGAGATCCCGGAGAAAGGCATCCTGATCGACAGCCGGCTCACGCCCGCCAATGTCCTCATGTGAAGGCTCGACAGCCCCCTCGGGCTTCTCTTCCGTCGAAAGCTCGGGCTCCTCGCTGGCGGCAACCGGCTTTCCGGCAGGGGCCGGCGCGAAATCAAAGCTCGCCGCGAAGGCCTCCTCGACCGAGGCCAGAGCCCGATCCAATCCCGCGCGATCAGCGCCCGCGGCAGCGGGGACTTGAGCCTCGGAAGTCGGCACAGCCTCGTCAGCCACATCATTGGCGTCGGCCAAGGCATCGGCCTTGCGCGTGGCGGCCGCGACGACCACCGGAGCCGCTGTCGCCAGCGCGGCGGTGGCAGCCGCACCGGCAATTGTGCCGCGAACAGCGGCGGGCACGGTGTCTGGAACCGGCGCCGAGGACACGGGTTCCAGGGAAGGCCGCACGGGTGGCGGCAGCTCACGGCTCTCCTCACGCTCTCCGGCAGCGGAAGCCGGCCGGACGTCGTCATGGAAGGCTTCTGTCCGGGGCTCGTTAACGCTTTGGTAACTGGCCGCGTGCTCTTGATGGGGGGCGCCGTCGACGCGGCGGGCGTGATGGTCCGCTTCCTCCCATTCCTCGGGCTGGTCGTAAGTCGCCAGGTGCATGGGAAGCCTGCGGATCTCGCGGATGAGAAGCGCGATCCCTATGAGGAGCGCACCGCCGGTGGCGACGACACTGCCGGCGATGACCATCGACCAGCCGCGCTCAAGAACGATGAATCCCATCCCGGTCGTCACCGCGGTGACGCCGCCGGCCACCATCAAGCAGCCTATCAGCAAGCAAATCACGACCATCGGCTGACGACTTTCCTTATCTGACACACACAAGTGCCGGTTAGATTAGAGTTTTCGGCTCGCGCTGCCAACTCCTGCCATTCAATCAGGCAACGCTTGCCGCCGGGCTCGTGGGATCATAATTAAGAAATGGTCGGGTCATCCTCAAAGAATCTGTGGATGATTTCACCGATCAAGCTGGGAAATGCCGAAATCTGACGGGGCGAACAAAGCCTGATGGTTTTGCTGATCATCCGTGGAACAATTGGCGCATGCCTGACCGTTTGGGATAGACATGCAATCCCGGTGGACACAGGAACTCAAGTCGAGCATCCAGCCAGGGGATGCCAAGGAGCCCACGATGTCTTTTTCCCTTCCAGACCTGCCCTATGCTTATGATGCGCTCCAGCCCTACATGTCGAAGGAGACGCTTGAGTATCATCACGACAAGCACCACAAGGCCTATGTCGACAACGGCAACAACCTCCTGAAGGGCAGCGAATTCGAGGGCAAATCCCTCGAAGAGATCGTCAAAGGTTCGTATGGCAAGAATGCCGGCCTCTTCAACAATGCGGGCCAGCACTATAACCACCTCCATTTCTGGAAGTGGATGAAGCCGAATGGCGGCGGCAAGCTTCCGGGCGAGCTTGAAAAGAAGCTTGTGGAAGACTTCGGCTCCGTCGAAAAGGCGAAGGAAGATTTCATCCAGGGCGGCGTCACCCAATTCGGCTCGGGCTGGTCCTGGTTTGCGGTCAAGGATGGCAAGATCGTCGTCATGAAGACGCCCAACGGCGAGAATCCGCTCGTTCACGGCGCCACGCCGATCCTCGGCGTGGATGTGTGGGAGCACTCCTACTACATCGACTACCGCAATCGCCGCCCCGACTATCTCAAGGCCTTCGTGGAAAACCTGGTCAACTGGGAATATGTGGCCGAGCTTTACGCCGCCGTCCGCTGATCCATTTGCGCTAGCGGAAAATGGGGCCCTACGGCCCCATTTTCTTTGCGGGTTCCTCTTCGGACCGAGGCGTGAAGAGGAACCGTTTCGAGCGGGAAAACAGCGTGATTCTCAGGCTGCCATTCAGACCTGCCACGCACTGGTGCTCAAACCCTGTCGCTTGAGCGCGGCCCCGGACATCAGGGCAAGGCCCGCCGCGTTACAGATCTCCGCGAATCGCGGAGATTTCAGGAAGGCGAACTCCATCGGCCTGCTATCGACGACGGGATCGAGGGCCATGAGTTCCGCGTCGACCTCGCCGGCGCGATAGATTGTCCCGGGGTGACACATCACGAGGTGACGCGGCCCGGGCGCGACGAGAAACGCGGCAAATTCAGTCTCGAAATTTCCTGTGGATCGAAAGGCGCTGACCCCCGCGAAACCATGATTGGTGGCGAATCCTCCCGCTATCGCGGCCTCGCGCCATCCTTTTGCCAGGGTCGCGATCACCAAGGCCTTCACCATCGGGCCGCGTCGCGAGAGAATCGAAGCCACTTTTTCAGAGGGATCACGCAGCCACAGGCGGCCCGCGAGGCCTCGGTTGCCAAGGCAGGTGAGCAACGGACCGCGCACGCCCGGCAGAACATGCACATGCTGGTGTCCATCCACATAGTCCGGTTCTCGTCCGAACACCTCCGCGAACAGGTCGAGCTGCGCCCCGATCTCAGCCGCGAGCTCGTTCCTGGCAGCCGTACCCTGCAAGCGGCCCGTCAGGCTTTGCGTGGCGAGGCTGCCGAAAGCCGGCAGGCGTCCGCCTGGCGCCAGCCGCGGCATCGCCGTCGCCGGCTGTCCAAGCGTCAGGTTGAGATGCAGGCCGATCGCGAGGTCCGCCTCGCGCTCCCGCAAGGCAGGCGCGAGCGCCCGCCAATGTGGCATCGTGGTCATGACGCTGGTCGCGGACAAGCGCCCCTGATCAGCGAGGCTCAGAATGGCCCGGCTCACCCCCTGGGTCATCGCAAAATCATCAGCACAGAGGGCAAAAGCCGGATGCGCGTCCGAACGCGGCGGCCATCTCTCACCAAAGGCGTCTACGCGCACGCTTCAATCTCCCAAGAGGCCCGATCGCACGCCATGATCGCGCTCAATATGTGGCGGCTCAGCCGCGTGCCACGCGGATTGTGATCCCACTTGAAGTCCGGGTGCAAAGGTTGTCTTGATGGCGGCCCAATTCAGCGCTTGCCTCATGGAGCTGGGGGCGTGAATAGGCGGTCAAGGGATAGGCGTATCGCATGGAACTCTCGGTCGTCGTGCCAGTCTATAATGAGGCCGATAACATCGCACCTCTTCTCGCGCGCCTGATCCCGGTGCTCGAAGGTCTCGGCCTGCCTGCGTCGGGAGACACGGGCAAGGCGAGCTGGGAGATCGTCTTCGTCAACGACGGCAGCCGCGACGCCACCCTTGCCCGGATCCGCGAGGCCCATGAGAAGGAGCCACGCGTCGGCGTAGTCGCCTTCAGCCGCAACTTCGGCAAGGAGGTGGCCATCGCCGCCGGTCTCGACTACGCGCGGGGCCGGGGCGTGGTGATCATGGACGCCGATCTCCAGCATCCGCCCGAGACGATTGCCGAATTCGTCGCCAAATGGCGCGAGGGCTTCGTGATGGTCTATGGCCAGCGGACGGACCGTGTGAACGAAACACCGATCAAACGGGGCTTCGCGCGGCTGTTCTATCGCCTGTTCCGCGCCTTCGGGGAGATGCCGCTGCCGGAAGGCGCCGGTGATTTCCGCCTCGTCGACCGCCGGGCGGTGGACGCGCTGCGCGCCATGGGTGAACGGGCCCGCTTCTCCAAGGGGCTCTACGCCTGGGTCGGCTTTTCCTCGGTCGGTGTGCCCTTCGTGGTGGCGGATCGCGCCCATGGCGTCACGAAATGGAGCTTCCGCAAGCTCTTCCGTTTCGCCTTCGATGGCATCACCTCATTCTCGACCATTCCGCTGAAGATCTGGACCTATGCGGGTCTCGGGATTTCGCTCGCCTCCATCGCGACGGCCCTCTACTTCCTCATCCGCACCCTCATCCTGGGCTCGGACCTGCCCGGCTATCCCTCGCTGATCGTGTCGGTGATGTTCTTCTCCGGCATTCAGCTCATGTCGCTTGGGATGATCGGGGAGTATGTCGGGCGCATTTTCGCGGAGGTGAAACGCCGTCCGCTCTATATCGTCGCGGAAAGCCTCGTCCCTGCTGGCGCGCAGGCGCAGATACAAGCGCGCCCGCAAGCCACCACATCGCCCACCACGGCTGGGGCGCCAGCGAACATCTGATGCTCAGAAAACTCCTGTCCGTCAGCGGCTTCACACTCCTCTCGCGTATCACAGGCCTGATCCGCGACCTCATGGCCGCCGCCATCATGGGCGCCGGCATGCTGGCGGATGCCTTCTTCGTCGCGCTTCGCCTGCCCAACCACTTTCGCGCCATTTTCGGTGAGGGTGCCTTCAACCAGGCGTTCATTCCCTCGATCTCGCGCCTGCGCGAAGCCAGCGGGGACAAGGCGGCCCAGCATTTCGCGAGCAGCGTCTGGACGCTGATGATCATCGTTCAGCTGCCGCTGATGATCATCGCCCTCGTCGGCATGCCCTGGCTCGTCTCGCTGCTCGCGCCCGGCTTCTCCGACCAGCCGGAGAAATACGCGCTCGCCATCACGTTGACGCGCATCACCTTTCCCTATCTCTTCTTCATCACCCTGGTGACGCTGGTCAGCGGCATCCTCAATTCCGTCGATCGCTTCGCCGCGGCGGCCGCCTCCCCGATCCTGCTCAATATCGCCATGGTAGTGGCGCTCGCTTTCGCGGCGCTCTTCCCGACTGCCGGCCACGCGGCGGCCTGGGGGGTCAGCGTCGCCGGCCTGCTGCAGCTTCTCATGGTGCTGGCGGACGCGCGTATCGCGGGCGTTGTGCCGCGGCTGGTGCGGCCGCGCCTCGACGCGGATATGAAAGTGTTCCTGAAGGCACTCCTACCCGCCGTGATCGGATCGGCAGGCATCCAGATCGCCGTTTTCGCCGACACCATCATTGCGTCACAACTGCCGACCGGCGCCGTCGCCTCGATCTATTATGCGGATCGGCTCTATCAGTTGCCCGTCGGCGTCATCGCCATCGCGGCCGGGACCGTGCTCCTGCCGGAAATGAGCCGACGCCTTTCAATCGGAGACGAGGTCAGCGCCCACCGCGCGCAGAACCGCGCCTTCATCTTCTCGCTCGCCCTCTCGGCGCCATGCCTGGTGGCCTTCTTCCTGCTGCCGACCGCGATCATGTCGGCGGTATTCGGACGCGGCGCCTTCACGGCCGCCGACGCCGAAGCCGCCGGCGCCGTGCTGTCGGCCTATGCCATCGGCCTGCCCGCCATCGTGCTGATATCGAGCGTTGTCGCGAGTTTCCGTTCCCGCCTCGACACCGCGACGCCGGCGATCGTCTCGCTGTCGGTGATCGCCGTCAACGTCACGCTCAAGATCATCTTCGCACAGCGTCTCGGCGCGGCCGGGCTGGCGCTGGCCACCGCCATCGCGGCCTGGGCCAATGTACTCATCCTCTACGGCATAGCACTCCATCGCGGCTGGACGGCGCCAAACAGCGAACTCATGCGCGCCGTCCTCGCCACCGCGCTCGCCTGCTTTGCGCTCGCGGGCGCGACGCTCGCCACCCATCACGTCGCTAGTCCCTGGAGCGCCGGACTGCCGCGCTTCAACGACGAGATCCTTCTTGCCGTCGATGCGCTGATCGGCGGCATCGTCTATGCGGCGGCGATCCTCGTCGCGTTCAAGGGCTTGCGGCTATCGTTGCGCCGCATTTGATGATCCCCGCCCCAAGGCGGCGTGATCATAGGCAAACCGGTGCGTATCGAGCGGCCTTCCGGCGATTTCCTGCACGAGCTTGCGCTTTGCGGCGAGGGCAAAGGGGCGCTGGCTGTCGGCTATCTCCACGAACGATCCAGGCCCGCCGATGACCGCCTGCGCATAATAGGTCTCCAGCGCCATGCCGCCTGGCCCACCCGGGCGCCCGCCCGGCCGGCGGATCGCCAGGGCATTGATGGTGAAACCCTTGGCGAGCGCATCGCCACGGGCGGCGGCCAGCGGCCGCCCGCCGATATTGGGCCCGTCGCCGGACACGTCGATGATCTTGCGGATACCTTCGTAGGCGTTGGTCTCGACCATGTTCACCGCATAGTCGATCGCGTTCGAGATGGAGTTGTAGCCATAGGCGCCGCGTGGTCGCGTTCTGAGCTTCTCGGCGAAATCGGCGGCGCTCGCCGGGTCCTTGATCACCTGCCAGTCAACCACGATCACCTGCGAATCCGGGCCGCCCCATTCGACATAGGCGACGACGATCTTGCCGGTGAGGCCATCGCGGATGCCGTTGAGCACCTCCGGGCTGGTCAGGGCAGAGCCCCAACCCTCGCGCTGCAGGCGCAACTCGTCATTGTCGATGGATCCCGAACCATCAGCCGCCAGCACCAGTTCGAGATCGACCTCCTCTGCGGCCAGTGCGCTCGTGGACTGGCCCCCGATGGACAGGGAAAGAGACGTGACCGTCAGTACAGCGGCAAGAACGGCAGAGGCTTTCGACATGACTTCACCCCGATCGTTGCGATGCAACAAAGGTTAAGTCAGCCTGGCCGCGCGGTCGTCTCACGTCCGCGTTATGATGAAGGAGCGGCGGAAGACCGCGGCCGAGGCGGCCGGGCCGTCCTCTCTACCGCTTCAGGATGCCGCCAAGCATGCCGCGGACGATGGCGCGGCCGACCGAGCTGCCGGTCGAGCCGCCGACGGACTTGCCGATCTGCGACGCGACGCTGCCCGCGACATTGTTGATGACAGTCCGCGTGACACTGCGCGCCACCGTCTGTGTGGTCGTCAGGCGGGTGCCGCGCTTCACGTTGGTTCCGAGAATCGATCCCAACATGCCGGAGATCGTGTCGAGCACGCCGCCTTCGGACTGACCGCCAGCAGGGGCGGCGTTATCGGCGGTGCGCTGGGTCAACACCTCATAGGCGGATTCCCGGTCGATCTCCTCGTCGTATTTGCCACGCATGGAACTGGCCGCGATAATCGCCCGTCTCTCCTCGGGCGTACAGGGTCCGACACGCCCTGACGGCGGCGCGATCAAGGTGCGCTCGACGACGGAGGGGGCTCCCTTGGCGTCAAGGGTCGAGACGAGGGCCTCGCCCACCGACAGTTCGAGGATCGCCTTGGCGGTGTCGAAAGCCGGGTTCTGCCGGAAAGTGTCCGCCGCCGCCTTCACCGCCTTCTGGTCACGCGGCGTGAAGGCACGGAGCGCGTGCTGGACGCGGTTGGACAACTGGGCCAGCACCGCATCCGGCACGTCGAGCGGATTCTGCGTGACGAAATAGACGCCCACGCCCTTCGAGCGGATGAGCCGGACGACGCGCTCAACGGCGTCGACCAAGGCTTTGGGCGCATTGTCGAACAGGAGATGCGCCTCGTCGAAGAAGAAGACGAGCTTCGGCTTGTCGAGGTCGCCAACCTCGGGCATCTGCTCGAACAATTCGGACAGGAGCCACAGCAGGAAGGTCGCGTAGACGCGCGGATTGGCCATAAGCTTGTCCGCGGCGAGGATATTGACCACGCCGCGACCGTCGCGATCGGTCTTCAGGAGGTCATTGATATCGAGCGCCGGCTCGCCGAAGAACTTCTCGCCCTTCTGGTTCTCCAGAACCAGAAGCTGGCGCTGGATGGCGCCGATCGACTGGACGGAGACATTGCCGTAGGTCACCGTGAGGTCCTTGGCCTGTTCGGCGACGAAGGTCAGCAGCGCGCGCAGATCCTTGAGATCAAGGAGCAGGAGGCCCCGCTCATCGGCGACGCGGAAGGCGATGTTGAGCACCCCTTCCTGCGTGTCGTTGAGATCGAGCAGCCGCGAGAGCAACAACGGCCCCATCTCGGAAATGGTCGCCCGAATGGGATGGCCCTGCTCGCCGAACACATCCCAGAAGGTCACGGGGAAGCGATCCGGCACATATTCGACACCAATATCGGCAGCGCGCTTGACGAAGGGAGGCTTGCTGTCGCCGGGCTGCGAAATGCCGGAGAGGTCGCCCTTCACGTCGGCTGCGAACACCGGCACGCCGGCATTCGAAAAGCCCTCGGCCATGACCTGTAGCGTCACCGTCTTTCCGGTGCCGGTGGCCCCCGTCACCAATCCGTGGCGGTTGGCGAGGCGGAGCAGAAGCTCTTCGGGCTTCGTGCTCTTTCCGATGAAAATAGAGCCGCTATCGGTCATGCGCTTTATCCGGGAAGGGCCAAAAAATCGTCTGCGAATTTTATAAGTGATCAGACATGCCCTTTCCATAGCGCAACGCGCCGGGGCTTCGCCGCCGCCGGTTTCAACTCTGGCCAGACAATGCAAAAAGGCGCCCTGCCCCGCTCGCGCCACGCGAATCATTGATCTTAAACGTAGGCGTGAGACAATGGTCGCGCATGGAGGATAGCATGGACGAACTCGTAAACCTGATCAGCGAAAAGGTTGGCCTCGACGCGGCATTGACGCGCCGTGCCATCGGGATCGTTCTTGCCTTTCTCCAGCGCGAGGGGCCGGAGAATGAGGTGAGTGCGCTCGTCGCCGCGCTGCCCGGCGCGGATCAGGCAATCGCCGAAGCGGGCTCGTCATCGCAAGGCGGCGGGCTGATGGGCGTACTTGGAGGCCTGATGGGCGGCTCCGGTGGCATCATGGCGCTTGGCAGCGAATTGACCGCCGCAGGGTTGTCCATGGGCCAGATGCAGACGCTCGGCCGGGAGCTTTTCGCTTACGGCCGGGAGAAGGCCGGAGAGGACGTGATGGGTGCCATCGTCGGCGAGATCCCCGGCCTTTCGCAGTTCGTGTAATCGTGCCACCACCTGCCGGCCGGCGAACGCTCCGGCCAGCAGTCTTCCGGAGTCCTTACCGGACTCCCAAAAATCCACAACAAGACCGGTTTTCAGGAGGATTGGACAATTCGGAAGCCGCCGGCATCCCGCTGGCGCCGCACGAGGGAGAGCAGCACGATGGCGTCCTATTCCATAGTGGCGATCGAAGGCATTGGCGCGGTCTATGCGGAAAAGCTCAAGGCAGCCGGCGTAACGACCACCGAGAAGCTCCTTGAACGTGGCAAGGATCCAAAAGGCCGCAAGGAACTGGCCTCCGCGACGGGTGTCGACGAAAGCCGGATCCTCAAATGGACCAACATGGCGGATCTGATGCGGATCAAGGGCATTGCCGAGGAATATTCCGAGCTGCTCGAAGCCGCCGGCGTCGATACGGTCAAGGAACTCCGGCACCGCAATGCGGCCAATCTCACGAAAGCACTCGCCGACGCCAATGAGAAGCGCAAACTCGTGCGCGCCCTTCCTCCCGAAAGTGTCGTCACCGGATGGATCGAACAGGCCAAGAGCCTGCCGCCAGTCATGACATACTGAGCGACGGGCACTGGTCGTCAGCGCGAGGCGACCGCACCCCGCCTTTCGACAGCGCGGGCGATGACCTGACGCACGTCGGAATTGGTCAGAAAGACGTCATGCCCAATGACGCCCCAACCGTAGTCCGATGCATCGACGACCTTGACGCCGAGCGGTTCGAGCACTGACCGATCGGCGCCGCCGACACGGGCGACACCACCGGCGATGCGCCGTGAGACACCAAGCGCGCGATCGCTCGACGAGGTGATCACCGTGATGTGCTGGGCCAGCGGCCCGATTCGCTTCAGCGTCGCCGCGAACTGGTCGACGTCCACATCCGGGGCGGCCAGCACGATCGCACCGAAGTGAGGAGGAATGTCGGCGCTCGCGCTCGACGCCCAAAGCTGGCGCAGGGTTTCCAGCAGCAGGAGCGAGCCCATGCTGTGCGCGACAATATGCACGCGCCCCACGGCTCCGTTGCGTACCAACGCTTCCAGAAGATCCTGAAGAGCGTCCCGCGACCACAATGCGCTCTCACGGTCATAGACATAGTCGAGCAGCCCGCTCTTCGAAGGCCAGCTGAAGGCGGCTGTCATACCCGTGAAGCGGATGCCTGTGGAGAGTTCAGCCGCGCTGATGACGGCGGTCTCGAATGATTCGTTGTAGCCGTGAATATAGAGGAGCACCTCCCGGCCAACCGCACGTTGCGCGACGCCGGCGATCGGATCGGACGAGCCATTGGGCTCCACGCTCGTGATCTGCCAGCGACCGGTGATCGAGGCGGAGGCGCGTCCGATCAAGCCCGACGGGGGAGGCGCGAACTTGACCTCAACGGCGCGCACGGCGCCGCTGCGGTCACTGCCGAACCATGGGGAGGCCTGGGCGCCATCCACGGGCTTGCGGTTGGTGATCGCATCGACGACGAAACTGGCGTCCCTACCGCCGGTGCCGGCAGTGCTGGCGCCCACGGCAAAATCGGCGGTCGCCCCGCCACAGGCGGCGAGAGCGGTGGTCGCACCCTGCACGGCGGCAAGGCGAAGCAACAGGCGGCGGGAAATCACAGGACGAAGCGGCATAGGTAACGCAGGGCTCATCATTCGGGGCGCCATAGAGCGCGGCGATTGCGGCAATCGCGCGGCGAGAGTGCAGCCGTCAATGGGCCTGCTGCGACAACTTTTGTTCGTCCTTTACGAGTCAGTGGCAAGCTAACGGCGTTAAGGTGATAGCCCGCTCTTTCGACCGGGTGCGGGGCCCCTATCCCGTGACCGGACAGGCGCGCGAAAGGACATTCGGACATGGTGACCAGCCGACGCACTCTTCTGACAGGCGCTGGCGCGCTCGGTCTGGCAGCGGGAAGCGCACTCCTGAGGTCAACGGATGTCCTCGCCCAATCCCGCGACCGGGGCCGTCCGCCTTCACCGGCGGGGAATCTCGGCCTCGATGCAGCGACACTCGGCCTTAACGCCAACAGCCCCGACGATCAGAGCAAGGCGCTGACCGCCGCCATTCGGGAGGCGGCGCAGCGCCAGTTGCCACTCGTTCTGCAGCCAGGTCGCTACCGTGTTTCCGCAGTACCGCTGGTGGAGGGCAGCACCCTCATCGGCGTGGGTGGCCAGGCGCGTCTCGTACAGGCGTCTGACAGCCCGATCGTCCTCGCCGACAGCATTCGGCGTGTCAGCCTCACCCATCTCACTTTCGACGGCATGAGCCAGCCCTTGCCCCCGGGCCGCGGCCTCGTCGAGATCGACGGTACGCCGCAGGTCGTCGTGGAGATGTGCAGCTTCACCAACGCCAGCCAGATTGGCCTCGTTCTGCGTGGCTCGGGAGGACGCGTCGAGACGACGGGTTTCACGGGCATGGGGTCCTCGGCGCTCTTCAGCCTCGACGCGATCGGCCTTTCGGTCGTCGACAACACGGTCCGCACCTGCAGCGACAACGGCATCCAGATCTGGCGCTCCGCGATGGGCGAGGATGGCACCGTCGTTCGCGGCAACCGCGTCTCGGACATCCACTTCGACGGGGGCGGCACAGGCGAGAACGGCAATGGAATCAGCGTGTTCCGGGCCGGTGGCGTGATGATCGCGAATAACGTCGTCCGCGATTGCGCGCTCTCCGCGATCCGCAACAACTCCGGGGCGAACTGCCAGATTCTCGGCAACAACTGCGCGCATTTCGGCGAGACCGCGATCTTCTCGGAATTCGCCTTCCAGGGCGCGGTGATCGCCAACAACATCATCGACGATGCCGCGACCGGCATTTCCATCACCAACCTCGACCAGGGCGGGCGGCTTGCAGTCTGCTCGGGCAATCTCGTGCGCAATGTGACGCGCCGGAAATCCCCTTATGCCTCGGATATCGTCGGCGGCTACGGCATTCACGCCGAGGCGGAGACGACCGTCACCGGCAATGCGATCGACGGCGCCGATTTCGTCGGCATCAGCGCCGGCTGGTCCTATGCCATGCGCAATCTCGTCATCACCAGCAACATGGTGCGCGGATCGCCGGTCGGCATCGGCGTGAGCCTTGTGCCGGACATCCGGAACGCCGTTATCGCCAACAATGTCATTGCCGGTGCCGCGAAAGGCGCCGTCGTCGGCTACCGCTATACGGATGCGGTAACGGGCGACCTCACCCGCGCAGCAGACGAACGCGCCAAGGGCATTCGCATCGAGGGCAATGCGGTCACCTCATAGGGCAAGCGCTGCAGCGGGCGCCAGCGCTCCAACGGCGATGCCGTTCCAATTGGTCAGTCCAGGTGCGACGAAGGGCCTGAGGGCCGCCCTGTCAGCATCGCCGAGGACCAGGAAACGTGCGATCAGCGCGGCTGTCGCCACTTCCGCGGCGCGGGTCGCACCGTCGTCGCATTTGACCGCGAAGCCGAGGCCTACCTCGGGCAAACTCCCGCAGTAGACGCCTTCGGCGCCTGTCTTCAGGAAGACGCGCTCACGAAAAATCTCGGTGATGCGGGTATCGAAGCGCCCGGACCCCGCAAGCATGAAAGGATTCTCGGCAACGGCCTTGCGTAGCCTCGCGGCCGCCGCGGCGCGCTGCGGGGACAGGCCGACGCCGGTGCCAAGACGGGCAAAGGCGAGCGCCAGCGATTGCAGCGGTACGGCGTAGGTCGGTATCGAACAGCCATCGGTTCCGCGCAGCGAATCGACGTGCGGCGCCCCGGTCATGGTCTCCAGCGCGGCTCGCACCTCGCGTTGCACGGGGTGCTCTGCCCCCACGTAACCCGCTACGTCGACACCCATCGCGGTCGCCACACAGACAAAGCCGGCATGCTTGCCCGAACAGTTGTTGTGCAGGACCGACGGCTTCTGGTGGTGCCAGGCGAGCGCCCGGGCCGCCGCCACACCCATCGGATGCTGAATGCCGCATTCGAGGCAGGCGGGCTGACGACCAGCCTTCGCCAGCATGGCAGCGGCCGTCTCGGCATGCAGTTCCTCACCGGAATGGGACGAGCAGGCCAGCGCGAGCTCCGCCCCGGACAGGCCGAAACGGTCAGCCGCGCCGCTCTCGATCAAGGGCAACGCCTGGAGCGCCTTTACGGCAGAGCGCGGGAAAACCGGCCGCTCCACGTCACCAATGGCCAGCACCAATCCGCCGCCCGCATCAACGACGGCGACCGCTCCGCGGTGACGTGATTCCACCACCGCACCACGGCTCACTTCAACGAGAACAGGATTGTCCATCCGCGACCTCCTGACGGCTTCGTGCCGTGTAACAGCCGGCTTGTCAAAGCGTTCCACGCGGGTGTTGCGGCAATGGCCGACGACGGGTGAGAGGCCCGCGCCTGCGAGCCGTCCTTGCGGGCAGGCTCCGCGATCGCTAAATCCCGTGCGAGGCTCGCAAGGAAGGCGACTGATGCGTATTGCGATGATCGGTACGGGCTATGTCGGCCTCGTATCTGGAACGTGCTTTGCAGATTTCGGCCATCAGGTCACCTGCGTCGACAACGATCCCGCCAAGATTGCCATGCTCCAGCGCGGCGAGATCCCGATTTTCGAGCCGGGCCTCGGTGAGCTGGTGGACAACAACCGCAAGGCGGGACGGCTGTCCTTCACCACGGATCTGACGGATGCGGTGCGCGAGGCGGACGCGGTGTTCATCGCCGTCGGTACGCCGTCACGTCGCGGCGACGGACATGCCGACCTCACCTTCGTGCACCAGGCCGCGCGCGAGATCGCGGCGGCGATAGACGGCTATACCGTGGTCGTGACCAAATCGACGGTGCCCGTCGGCACTGGGGATGAAGTCGAGCGGATCATGCACGAGATCCGGCCGGACGCCGATATCTCGGTCGTCTCCAACCCGGAATTCCTGCGTGAAGGCGCGGCCATCACTGATTTCAAGCGGCCCGACCGCATCGTCATCGGCACCGACGAACAGCGCGCGCAGACGGTGATGTCGGAGATCTACCGGCCGCTCTACCTCAACCAGGCCCCCATCGTCTTCACCGGCCGCCGCACCGCCGAACTCATCAAATACGCGGCCAACGCCTTCCTCGCGACCAAGATCACCTTCATCAACGAGATCGCCGACCTCTGCGAGAGCGTCGGCGCGAATGTGCAGGAGGTTGCCCGCGGCATCGGTCTCGACAATCGCATCGGCGGTAAGTTCCTACATGCCGGCCCCGGCTACGGCGGCTCGTGCTTTCCCAAGGATACGCTGGCGCTCCTGCGCACCGCCGAGGAGAACGACATCGCGCTGTCGATCGTCTCAGCCGTCGTCGAGACCAACGATCGGCGCAAACGCGCGATGGCCGACAAGATCATCGCGGCCTGCGGTGGCGATGTTTCGGGCAAAACCGTCGCCCTGCTCGGCCTCACCTTCAAGCCGAACACCGATGACATGCGCGACGCGCCGTCCCTCACCATCGTGCCCGCCCTGCAAGAGGCGGGGGCAATCGTGCGGGCCTTCGAGCCCACGCAATCGCCAGAAATCCAGCGGCTTCTGCCGGGCATCCATCTCAGCGAGGATGCCTATGACTGCATGAACGGCGCCGATGCCCTCGTCATCCTGACCGAATGGGATGCGTTCCGTGCGCTCGATCTCGATCGGATCAAAGCGACCCTGGCCGCACCCGTCGTGGTTGATCTGCGCAATGTCTACAGGCCGCAGGAGATGCGCCAGCGCGGCTTCACCTATGTCAGTGTCGGCCGACCATGAGCGGGACGCCGATCATGACCGAAGCGACGGCGCCAAACATGACCGCACGAACCGTCCACCTCGGTGGCCACGCGGTGACGGTCATCGATGACTATCCGACATTCTGGGCCCGGGCGGATGCGGGCATCTGGGAGGCCGCTGCGTTGCGCGCGCAGGCCGAGCTCATCACCGGCGATACCCTCTTCATCGACCTCGGCGCCTGGATCGGCCCGACCAGCCTGCATGCCGCCGCCTGTGGCGCGCGTGTCATCGCGGTCGAAGCGGACCCCACTGCTGCCGCCGTCCTGAAAAACAATGTCGCCGCCAATCCGGAGCTGGCGTCACGAATCACCGTCATCGAACGCGCCGTGGCAGCAACCTCCGCACCGGTGACATTCGGCGCCCGCAGGAAGGCCGGGGACTCAATGGCGAGCATGCTGCTCGCCGAGACGGCGACGGTGACCTGGATTACCCAGGCCATCACGCCCGCTGAAATCGCCGCGCTCATCGCCCCGGGCGAGCGGCCCGTCATCAAGATCGATCTCGAAGGCGCCGAATATGGCGTGCTGCCCGCACTGGCGCCACTCCTCGCGCATCCACGAACCGCCGTGCTCGTATCGTTCCACCCCGGCATTCTGGCCGAAGCACGGCCCGGCGCGGACAGGGCCTCCCTGGAACGCGCCGCTCTGGCGCCATTTTCAGGCTGGCTTGCTCAGCCGGTCGGCAATTCCTGGCCAGGCGCGGCAATCCCAGTCGAGGACCTCCTGTCCGACCCGGATTGGTGCCGGCAGGACCAATGGCTGTTGTCCCGCGCCGGTCCTTCGCGCTGAGAGGATAACGCGCCGGCATGGGGTGCCGGTCGCGTTGTTCCTGACACCGGAGGGACGCGGCGTAGCAACGGCCCAAGGGATCCGGAAGCGACGCGGTTCAAATAAAAAGGCGCCTCGCGCCAAGGTCGCGGCCAATCCTAACAGCTTATCGGTTCTGGTTCCGGCCGCGCGTCCTCGAACAACTCAGCTCGAGCTTTCCGCCAGCCGGGCATTGGTGCGCTCCAGGCGCTTGGCGAGTTCGCGCATGACGGCGATCGACATCTGCGGAAACTGACCGAGAAGCTCCAGAAAGACGCGCTTGTCGATACGGAGCGCCGTCACCTCGCCCTCGGCAATGACGCTTGCCGAACGCGGCGTATCCGACAGGATGCCCATCTCGCCGACGATGTCGTTCGTGCCAAGTTCTGCGATCTTGAACGCGCCAGCCGGCAGATCGAGCACCACCTGCGCCTTGCCCACCAGGATCACATAGGCGGCATCGGACGCATCGCCCTGGCTAAAAAAGCGCTGTCCGGGCGCAAATCCCACGCGTTCACTGGTGAAGGCGAGCAGTTTGAGCCGCGCCGGATCGATTTCCCTGAACATCGGAACCTGGCGAAGGGATTGAACTTCGGATTCCAATGTCATGATCTGCCCTTCACCAAAATTGCCTCGACCCTGTCATGGTGCCCGCCTGCCCCGCCAACAGCCTCGTCCGCGACGGACAGGGCACCGTCATCCTGCTCCCCCTTTTTCGTCGGGGAAACATCCATGCCATGCACAATCCGTGCCCCGGCGCCTTCGAACTCCACGACCACGTCGAATTCATCGCGACTGTGAAGCTGACGCATGACAACGACGATACACCGCTCGCGGTGAGTGTCGAGTAAACGTGTCAAAAGGCGGCGGGCCTGCGCGTCGCCATAGGCTGACATCGCATTGTTCAAGATGAAATGATCGGGCCGCTTGACAATACAGCGCCCGAGCGCCACGCCGGAACGCTGCTGTGGCGTCAGGAGGCGCCCCGCCGGACCGACCTGGTAACCGAGCCCGACCACCTCGACGCTCTGCCGAAGGCCGAGTTCATCGACGACCTCGGATATCAGCGTCGTGATCCGGCTCTGGGCATCGGCGATGTCATAGGCCACCCGGCCGAACAGCAGATTGTCCCTGAGGGGCGCGGCGCTGCACAATTCTTCCGGATCATAGAGCACCAGGTCGTTCTCGAAGACGCTGCCCTTGAGGCGCTCACTGAGCACGCGCCGCGCCGCAACGATTCGCTCGCGCAGCTCGTCATTCAGGAAGCCCAAGCGATGCCTTGGCTCGATGTAGTCGAACGGCAGGGCAAGCAGGCGCGTCTTGTCCTCACGCGACAGCGCCGCGGTGCCGCGCAGGGAGCGGCGCCGCATGAGGTCCTCGTATTCCTGCAGGTCATCGGCCGCGATGAAGGAGAACTGGTCGAAGAGCGGATGCCCCGGCGGCAAGTCCCGGAAGATTTCCGTCATGGTCTCGGCGATACGCGCGCCGAGTTCTACCAATTCAGGCGTCAACTCCTCGCTGTCGAGCACACCGCGCAGAAGCGGGTTGGCCACAAGGCCGCGTCCGGAGAAACTTGGCGCGGAGGACGCGCCGAACAACAAATTCTCGCCGATCGAAGCCTGGCGGTTGTAGCGGTCCTGGTTGAACGGCTCGACAAGGCGCTCAAGTCCATCCTCCTTGAGCTTGGCGCGCAGGAGATGCCGCGCCTCGACGACCTGCTCCTCGAGCTCCGGCTGGCGGTCGAGGTCAACGAGGCCCGACAGTCCAAAACGATAGACGTCGTCGGCAAGCTCCAGCTCCGTCAGGATCTCGATAAGCTGGACATCGAGTTCCTCGGGCCCGTCCACACCCGCCGCCTGATAGTCGATCCAGTCATCGGTCAGCTTGTCGCTCGGATTGCCGGTGCGTTCGGCCTCAAGGATCCGCTCCATGTCGGCGGCGCCACCGTCTTCCCCCGCGGGATGTGGAGCGTAGCGCAGGCCGTAGACCAGATTTTCGCGCAAGGTGCCCGGAAACAGAATAGGCTCGCTGCCCACATAGG
Source organism: Hyphomicrobiales bacterium (assembly GCA_930633525.1). Lineage (NCBI taxonomy): Bacteria > Pseudomonadati > Pseudomonadota > Alphaproteobacteria > Hyphomicrobiales > Hyphomicrobiales bacterium. The sequence goes on along the minus strand of CAKNFP010000001.1, from coordinate 1,133,011 downwards.
CGACATGCCGCCCGGAGACTGCATCCGACATCTGCGACATTTCGTTGCCCGCGATCGTGGCGGAGCCTCCGTAGTCCACGATCCGGCGACCCAGGACGCGTGCCATGACGCCGGGTCCAGGGCTTGTATCGCCAACCAGGGCGACCCGCGCCGGATAGGGCCAGGCGAGCGTCACCCCCTCGAGCAGTGTGCTGCCATGCGCGTCCAGTACATGCAGATTCTTGAACGCCACCGGCCCGTCCAGCTCTGGGATTTCCCCGGGCTCGCTCGTGGATTCGGGCGGCAGTAGCTTGTCCGGAATGAACTGCTGGATGATCTGGTCGTATTTGATCTGGACATCCAGCCGTTGCTGATCCCAGTCGATCAGCTCCTTGAGAGGCGGTGGCAGATCGCGGTAAGCGCCTATGACAGCAACGAGCTGGCCGATGTCGAGATGCCCCTTGAGGGCGAGATATCCACCGACGACATAGAAAAAGAAGGGGGTGATCTGGGCCAAGAGGTTGTTGAGGAACTTGACCATGAATTTCCATTTGTAGATCCGGAAACGCAGGTCAAAGATGTAGTAAAGGCGATCGCCGATCTCGGCGCGCTCCCAGCGCGTGGCGTTGTGCACATGCACGGCTTCCATGCCGTCGACGATTTCGCCGATACGGCCGGCAAGCCGGCGGGAGGCGATCTGGCGCTTCTTGCCGAGCCGCAACTGGATCCGCCGCATCCGTGGGATAACGGTGAACTGCACCCCGACCACACCGCCCGCCAGAAGCCCGAGCCACACGTTCTGCATCAGGATGAAGATCATGGCCGTCAAGGCCTGGGTGCCAAGCAGCAAGGGCTGGACGAAGGCGTCGCCGATGAAGCCGCCGATCGGCTCCACCTCATCCTTGATGATCGTCGCCGTCTCGGATGCCTTGACAGTGCGCAGCGTGTTGGGCGTGAAGCGCAACGTGATGGCGAACAGATCGAAGCGCAGGCGGCGCAGCATACGCTCGCCGAGTGCGCCCTTGGCCACGTTGATCCAGTATTTGAAGGCGCCGTTGATCAGGACCAGGACGAGGAACATGACCGACAAGCCGAGCAGCAGCCCGATCTGGTCCACCGTGATCCCGGGGAACAATGTGATGCGGCCCCAGTCCCCGAAGAACCCTGGCGGCGTGAAGGCGATTTCGAGAAAAATGGCGTCCGTCTTGCCATTTTTGAACGCGCCCGCCTGTATGACATCGTTGACGATGCTCTTGGGCAGGTCCAGCGACCAGAAATAGAAGGGAAGCGATGCGAGGATGACCGCGAAAATGACGAGTTGCTCGCGGCTGGAGTATCGCCAGATGTAGCGGAAGAGGCTTTTATCCACGCGGCTGATTCCGGGCTGACACGCAACGGCAACAAATAGGGCATCTCAATGCGAGCCGCACCTGCGTGCGTCGTCATCAATAATAGGACTATATAGGCTCCTCCACCATGGACGAAAGCGCCGAAGCAATCCATAACACCGGAATAGCGGGATCAATCGGCCGGGGGGCTGCCATGCCGGCGGCAGTATTCGACGACGAACATATCGGCGAGCTCGTCGACCACCAACTCCCGGCGACGCCCGCCGCTGAACGGGCACGCGTGCTCATTTACAGCCACGACACGTTCGGGCTCGGGCATCTCCGCCGCTCGCGCGCGATCGCCAATGCGCTGGCGGGCGGCACCGCCGGCGTGTCCGTGGTCATCATCTCGGGCTCGCCGGTCATCGGCAATTTCGAGTTCGGATCCGGCGTCGATCACGTGCGCGTTCCAGGCGTCGTGAAACTGCGCAACGGCGATTATCGAAGCCTCAACCTGAATATCGGCATCGAGGAAACGACCAACCTGCGCGCCGCCATCATCGCGCAGACAGCGCAAAGCTTCCGGCCGGATCTCGTCATCATCGACAAGGAGCCGACGGGCTTTCGCGGCGAGATCCTGCCCGCCCTCAATATCCTGAAGCGCAACGGCGCCCGCCTCGTGCTGGGCATCCGCGACGTGATGGACGAGCCGGCGGCCTTGAAGCCCGAGTGGGAACGCAAGGGCGGGCTTGAAGCCCTGTCGACCTACTACGACGAGATCTGGGCCTATGGCCTCCAGCAATTCTACGAGCCGCTGGCCTGCCTTCCCCTGTCCGATGAGGTCAAGCAGCGCATTCTCTATACGGGCTATCTGCGGCGCGGCCTGCCGCGCGAGGCCAGCATCACGAGCTATCCCCGGATTACGCGTGGGCCCTTCGTGCTCGTGACGACCGGCGGCGGCGGCGACGGCGAAGACCTCATCGACTGGACGATCTCCGCCTATGAATCCCCGGCTTGCCCGGATATCCCGGCCCTCATCGTCTTCGGCCCGTTCATCAACCGCGAGCAGCGGCGCGGCTTTATGGCGCGCATCGCCAAGCATCCGAAGCTCGCGGCGATCTCCTTCGATTCGAAGCTCGAATTGCTGATGAACCGTGCCTCGGCCGTCGTGGCCATGGGCGGATACAATACGTTCTGCGAGGTGCTGTCCTTCGACAAGCCGACGCTGATCGTGCCCCGCACCACCCCACGCCTGGAACAGTATATCCGCGCCGCGCAGGCCGAGCGCCTCGGCCTCATCCGCATGCTGGTGCAGGGCGAGGGCACGGCCGAGACCATGGCCCATGCCATCAATGATCTCGCCAACCAGAAGCGCCCGTCCGAGGTGTTCGTTCCGGGCCTTCTCGACGGCCTCGACGTCATCGGGCGCCGGTTCAGCGATTGGCTCGCCGAGCGGCCGGAACCGCTCCTGACGCATCAGGCGGCCGAGTAAACTTATGCCATCGCAGCCGCGTTCCTCCGGCGCCATCGCCATTGTCGTCAAGGGCTACCCACGTCTGTCGGAAACCTTCATCGCGCAGGAAATCCTGGCCCTCGAGGCGCGTGGCCTGCCGCTCGCCATCTGGTCTCTCCGCCATCCGACGGAAAAGGCCGTGCATCCCATGCACAAAAAGATCAAGGCGCGGGCCAACTACCTGCCAGAATACCTCTATCAGGAGCCTCTGCGCGTCGGCGCCGGCCTTCTCTGGGGGCTGCGCCAGCCGGCTGTCTGGCGCATGCTCGGCACATTCTGGCGCGACCTCAAGCGCGACAGGACGCCGAACCGTGGGCGGCGCCTGGGCCAGGCCTTCGTGCTGGCGCGCGAGCTCCCCGCGGACACCGGCCATCTCCACGTGCACTATCTGCACACGCCTGCCTCGGTTGTGCGCTATGCGGCGATGTTGCGCGGCCTGACTTTCAGCTTCTCCGCCCATGCCAAGGACATCTGGACGACGCCTGACTGGGAGATCCGGGAAAAGATCGCGGACAGTGCCTGGGGCGTGACCTGCACGCAGGACGGCCACGTCAGGCTGTCCTCGCTTTCGCCGTCCGAGTCATCCGGAGCCCAGCGCGTGGGGCTCGTCTACCACGGGCTTGATCTCAGCCGCTTTCCGGCGCCTCCGCAAAGGCCGCCGCGTGACGGCTCTGACCCGGCCGATCCCATCCGTATCGTCACAGTCGGGCGCGCGGTCGCCAAGAAGGGCTTCGACGATCTTCTCGCAGCGCTCGCCGCCCTGCCGGAGGGTCTCCACTGGCAGTTCGTGCATATCGGCGGTGGCGAATTGCTCGGCGACCTCAAGCAACAGGCCGCCCGCGAGGGGATAGCGGGGCGCGTCGTCTTTCTCGGCGCCAAGGCGCAGCCGGACGTCATCACCATGATGCGCGAGGCGGATCTCTTCGTCTTGCCGGCCAAGGAAGCCAAATCCGGTGATCGCGACGGGCTGCCCAACGTGTTGATGGAGGCGGCCAGCCAGGAACTCGCGATCGTCGCGAGTGACTTCGCCGGTATTCCCGAATTCCTGCGCGACGGCCGCGAGGGCGTGCTGGTGCCTCCCGGCCGCTGGGACCTTCTCGCCAACACGATCAATATGCTGGCGCGTGATCCGAAACGCCGCGCGCTTCTCGGACAGGCCGCGGCCCACAGGCTCGCCCGGGATTTTTCCATGGACGCCGGGGTCGACCTTCTCGCGGCCCGCTTTCGCGCCCAGCTCGGCGACGACAGCTCGCCATCCGTCCGGGAGCACGGTGGGGCCAGCGTAGAGGCGGAACGCGCCCTCGCCGCAGCGCGGGTGGAATGAGCGCGATCGCGTTCTACGCACCGCTCAAGCCACCGGATCATCCCGTCGCTTCCGGTGACCGGCGGATGGCCCGGCTGCTGCAGGCGGCGCTCACCCAGGCAGGGTTCACTCCGGAACTCGCGAGTACCCTGCGCAGCTTCGACGGCGCCGGTGAGGCCGTACGGCAAAATGCGTTGCGGGAGGCGAGCCTCGCGGAGGCCGATCGCCTCATCGAGGCGTGGGGCGCCCTGCCCGCGGCCGAGCGGCCGGCCCTCTGGTTCACCTACCATGTCTATTACAAGGCCCCGGACTGGATCGGCCCCCGCGTCGCGGCCGCCCTCGGCATTCCCTATGCCGTCGCGGAAGGCTCGCGCGCGCGGAAGCGCGCCGACGGCCCATGGCAGCTCGGCCATACCGGCGCGGAGGCAGCGCTCGATGCCGCAGCCATTGTCTTCGTGATGAATGAGGCCGATCGCCCCGCGCTTGCGGCGGCGAGACCCGCCAAGCAGCAACTCGTAGCGCTGCCCCCCTTCATCGACGCGACACAGCCTGCCGGGGATGGCCGGTCCCGGCGCGGCGAAGGCCCGTGCCGCCTCTTGACCGTGGCGATGATGCGCCATGGCGACAAGCTCGCGAGCTACCGGCTGCTGGCGCAGGCGCTTCAACAATTGTCCGGCGATGGGCCGTGGCATCTGGACATCGTGGGTGACGGCCCGGCGCGAGCTGAGGTCGAAACGTTGTTCGCTCCTTTTCGCGAGCGCGTCGCATTCCACGGCCTCGTGGAGGACGAAAGCCGCCTGGCGGCTTTCTATGGCAAGGCGGAGCTTCTTATCTGGCCGGCCGTCAACGAGGCCTATGGCATGATCTTCCTCGAGGCCGCCGCCCAAGGCTGCCCGGCGATCGCCGGCGCCTACGGCGGGGTGCCGGGTGTGATTCGTGACGGCAAGACCGGCCGGTTGGTGTCCCCCGGCGATGCCGCAGCCTTCACTGCTGCTCTCTCCCAGCTTCTCGACAATCCCGCGCGCCGCGCCGCCATGGGGGAAGCCGCCGCTGATTTCGCGCAGAACGAACGAAGCCTCGCGGGCGCGGCCGCGATCCTGAGGCAGTCGCTCGCGCCTCTCCTCGCCAAGACGTCCGGAGGACAGGGATAGGATGAAGATCCTCGTCAGCGTCACCCATCTCCTCGGCGTCGGTCATCTCAACCGCGCCGCCGCCATTGCCCGTGCGCTCGCGGCGTCTGGACATGATGTCACGCTCGTCTCGGGTGGTATGCCCTCGCCCTTGCTCGACAGCACGGGCTTCACGGTCGTTCAGCTGCCACCCGTGCGGGTCAAGGGCACCGCTTTCTCGCATCTTCTGGATACCTCAGGCGAACCAGCCTCCCAGGCGCATCTTGCGGCACGCGCCGAGCAGTTGGTGACAACGCTTCGCGCGCTTCGCCCTGATGTTGTGATTACCGAGCTTTTTCCCTTCGGCCGCAGGGCGCTCGCCGCCGAACATCTCGCCCTGCTCGAGGCCGCCCACGCCTTGACGCCGCGCCCGCTGATCCTGTCGTCGGCGCGGGACGTGCTGGCCGCCTCACGCCGGCCGGAGCGCATAGCCCAGAGCCATGACCACCTCCGCGCCTTCTATGATGCGGTGCTCGTGCACGGGGATCCGGCCGTGCTGCCGCTGGAGGCGAGCTGGCCCGTCGATGACGGCGTTGCCGCCCTCCTGTACTATACCGGCTATATCGATGATGGCTCTGCGGCAGCCGTCCGGTCTGATGACGCCACCGCGTTTCCCGAGGGCGAGATCCTCGTGTCCGGCGGGGGCAGCGCCGCCTCGCTGCCGCTCTATCGGGCCGCGATCGCGGCGGCGGCGATCCACAGGCGCCACAACTGGCGCCTTCTGATCGGGGCGGGCGTGAGCGAGGACGATTTCAAGTCTCTCGGTGAGGCCGCCCCCACCCACGTCACCGTCGAGCGCGCGCGGCGCGACTTTCCCGCCTTGCTCGCCCGCGCGGCGGTCGCCGTCAGCCAGTTCGGCTACAATACCGCGGTCGATTTGCTGCGCGCCGGAACACGCGCCGTCGTCGTGCCCTTCGAGGATGGCGGCGAGACGGAGCAGCGCCTGCGCGCCGAGCGTTTCGCCCGCGAGGGGCTGGTCAGGGTGCTGCCGCAGGCGGAATTGTCGGCGGACCGCCTCGCCGAGGCTGTGCGTGCCGTGCTGGCAGGCCCACAACCACAAGCTGCATCGATCGACCGGGACGGCCTCGAGCGCAGCGTCACCATCATCGCGGAACTCGCCGCCGCGGCCCGGCGGGAGGCGACCATCCCACTCGCCGCGCCCGCCATCCTGCCGGATACCTCAGGGCTCTGGGTCGCGCTGGACGAAGCCCTCGGCCGGCGTGCCGATCGCGGCGCCACCCTGGATGTCTGGTGGCGCGACGACGATGCCGTCGCGCCGACCGCGGCGCTCGACAGACTGCTGGCGATGAGCACCAGGCAGGGAATGCCGATCGCGCTCGCCGTCATTCCAGAGGGCGCGGAACGGGAGCTGGCAGCGCGCCTTGCCGCCGAACCTTCGGTCGACGTGCTCGTTCATGGATACGGCCACCACAACCACGCCCCGGCCGGTGTGAAGAAGGCGGAGTTCGGCGACCATCGGCCGCTGGAGACCTTGCATGGAGAGGTACGGGCCGGGCTTGAACGCCTGCGCGCCCTGATGCCACGCAAGCTCGTTCCGGCCTTCGTGCCACCGTGGAACCGGATCGCTCCGGAACTGGCCGCGACGCTCCCGGCGCTGGGCTATCGAGGTCTCTCGACGTTCAAGCCGCGCAGATCACTTGCGGGCCTCGTCGTTGCCAATTGCCACTGCGATCCGATCGACTGGCATGGAAGCCGCAGCCTCGTCGACCCACATATCGTCATCGACCGGCTCGCAAGCGAGATCCTCACCATGACCGACGACGAGCCCATCGGCCTCCTGACCCATCATCTGGTTCATGATGAGGCGATCTGGCGCTTCTGCGAGGATCTCCTCGCGCATCTGATGGCCTCGGCCGTCGTCAGGCCGCTCGCCGCGCGAGCCATTTTCACCGGCGCCGGCGCCGCCAATGCGAGCGCCGCCGAGCGACCACGATGACCGGAAGAACTTCATCCGCAAAATTCATGCAACGTCAAAAGCCTACCAGAAATTGCGCGAGATCAATCACTTAGAGCATCAACCGCGCGACTATCGAGAGCCACCGCAGACAAAGACCGCCGTTTGCATAAAACACGCACAAAGTCCGTCTCGATAAAGTGACAGACTCCTGTAATAGATTAGTGTTGATAAGATCGCCGTGGGCGTCGGAGGGGAAGCTGTGAGTGCGATGGACAAGACCGGCAAGCCGCAAAGCGGGCCTCTGCTCGCCGTTCGCGGTCTTGAAGTCACCTTCACCGGTGACCAAGCGGCCTTTCGCGCGCTCGACGGCGTGTCCCTGACGATCGAGGCCGGGCGCACGGTCGCCCTGGTCGGCGAATCCGGCTCGGGGAAGTCCGTCACCTCCCAGGCTATTCTCGGCATCCTCCCCAAGACGGGACATGTGACGGGCGGAGAGATCCTGTTCAGGGATCCGGCGCATCACCACGGCGCCGATAAACCGATCGATATCGCGCGTCTCGACCCGGAATCGGAGGCCATGCGGGCGCTGCGTGGCGGCCGCATCGCGATGATCTTCCAGGAACCGATGACCTCGCTGTCCCCCGTGCACACGGTCGGCGACCAGGTCAGCGAAGCGGTGATGCTGCATCAGAAGGTATCCGCCGCGGAAGCGAAGGCCCTGTCCATCGCCGTCTTCGAGCGTGTCGGCTTCCCGAACCCCGAGCGCACCTTCGACACCTATCCTTTCGAGCTCTCCGGCGGCATGCGCCAACGCGCGATGATCGCCATGGCGCTGATCTGCCGCCCAGCTCTCCTGATCGCCGACGAGCCGACGACCGCGCTCGACGTGACGACCCAGGCCCAGATCCTCGACCTGATGCGGGAGTTGCAGGCCGAGACAGGCATGGCGATCCTCCTGATCACCCATGATCTCGGCATCGTCGCCAATATGGCGGACGACATCGCCGTGATGTATCGCGGCCGCATCGTTGAATCCGGGACGCGCGAGGCCTTGTTCCGCGATCCGCAGCATCCCTATCTCAAGGCTCTCCTGCGTGCGGTGCCGCGTTTCGACATGCCGCCCGGAGAGCGGCTGACACCCATCCGCGAGGTCGCATCGACCGGGATCATCGAGGCTACGCCGAAGATGGTGCGCGCCCAGCCGAAGGGGCCGGTGCTCCTCGTCGAGGGCATCGGCAAGACCTATACCCTGCGAAGCGGCTGGTTCTCTGGCCGCACGAGGACCATGCGCGCCATCGACGAGGTAAGCCTCGCGCTGCCATCAGGGAAAACTCTCGGCCTTGTCGGGGAATCCGGCTGCGGCAAGACGACCGTCTCGAAGATCATCATGCGGGCGATCGATCCTGACGGAGGTCGCGTGCTCTTCGACGACGGCAGCGGTCCCCGCGATATCAGCCAGCTGGAGGGAGACGATCTCTTCGCCTATCGCCGCGCGATCCAGATCGTCTTTCAGGACCCATTCTCGTCGCTCAACCCGCGCATGACGGTCTATGAGGCGCTGATCGAACCGCTCGTCATCCACCGCATCGGGACGAGCGAGGAGCGTTTCGCTAAAGCGAAGATGCTGATGGAGCTCGTCGGCCTCGACAAGCGCTATCTCAGGCGCTACCCGCATTCCTTCTCGGGCGGCCAGCGCCAGCGCATCGGTATCGCCCGGGCGCTCGCCCTGTCGCCCCGGGTGCTCGTGCTCGATGAGCCGGTATCGGCGCTCGACGTTTCCGTCCAGGCACAGATCCTCAATCTCTTGAAGGATCTGCAGAGCGCGCTCGGCCTCTCCTATCTGTTCGTGTCCCACAATCTGGCGGTGGTCGACTATCTCGCCGACACCATCGCCGTGATGTGCAGGGGCCATATCGTTGAGGAGGCGCCGAAGGCGTCGCTGTTCCGCAACCCGGCCCACCCCTATACGCGCGCGCTCCTCGCGGCGGTGCCGAGCCCCGATCTCGACCATCCGCTCGATTTCAACGCGTTGCGCTCGGACCGCTTCTCCGACCCGGAAAAGTGGCCGGAACCCTTCCGGCTCGCGCCAGGCGTCGCCAGCACGATGCGCGAGATCGAACCGGGCCATCGCGTTCGCATGAACCTGACTGGTGAAAGGAGGGCTGCATGACACGCCTACCTCCCTATCTCAATCGCCCCCTGACCCGCCGCGCCTTCGCGAGGGCAGGCCTCGGCGCCGCCAGTCTGGCGGTTCTCGCGCGTGGCGCTCAGGCCCAATCGGCGCTGGGTCCCTCCACCATGCCTTTGCCCAGCCATTGGGTGGAGACGCCGTTCTTTCAGAAGCTGGTGGATGACGGCAAGCTGCCGCCTGTCGCCGAGCGCGTGCCAAAACAGCCCCTCGTCGCGGATCTCAAGGCGCGGGGCCGCGAGATCGGGAAGCAAGGCGGTGACATCATCACGCTCGCCGCAAGGGCGCGCGATCTGCGCTATTTCTCAGCCATCGCCTACAACCGCCTGGTCGGCTACGACGAAAAACTCGTTCTGCGTCCAGATATCCTCGAGTCCGTCGATAATCAGGACGATCGCGTCATCACGCTGCACCTGCGGCGCGGTCACCGGTGGTCGGACGGACATCCCTTCACCGCCGAGGATTTCCGCTACTGGTGGGAGGATGCAGCCCTCAACAAGGCGCTCTTCCCGGCCGGCCCCCCGATTTTCATGATGATCGATGGCCAGTTGCCGACCTTCACGGTCATCGACGAAGTCACGGTACGCTACGAATGGCCGAGGTCCAATCCGCGCTTCCTGCCAACGCTGGCGTTGCCGCGCGATCCGATGATCTACCGGCCCGCGCATTATATGAAGCAGTTTCATACGAAATATTCCGATGCGGAAGCGCTCGCCCAGGCGGCAGCACGCGCCAAGCTCAAGTCCTGGGCGGCGTTGCATAACCGCATGGACGACATGTTCGAGAATTCGAACCCGGACATCCCGACGCTTGGGCCCTGGAAGATCATGAACGCGAGCCCGGCGACGCGTTTCGTCTTCGAGCGCAACCCCTACTACCATCGGGTCGATGAAGCGGGTCAGCAACTCCCCTACACGGACAAGGTCATCGTCGACATCGCCTCCGCCAGCCTGTTCCCGGCCAAGGCCAATGCGGGTGAGGTCGATTTCCTGGCGCGCGGCCTGTCCATGCCGGATATTCCCGTGCTGAAAGAAGGCGAGAAGGCCCAGGGCTATCGCACGCTGCTCTGGCCGATCGCCCGGGGCTCGCAGGTCGCGCTTTACCCCAATCTCACGGTTGCCGACCCGGTGTGGCGCAAGCTCAATCGCGATGTGCGTTTCCGTCGGGCATTGTCGCTCGGCATCGATCGTCACACGATCAACAACGCGATCTTCTTCGGACTGGGCCAGGAGGGCAACAATACGGTCCGTGAGGGCTCGGCGATGTTCGAGCCGGACTTCCGCACGCGCTATGGCATCTACGATCCCGAAGCCGCCAATGCCCTGCTGGACGAGATCGGCCTCACCGAGCGTCGTGGCGACGGCACACGCCTGCTGTCTGACGGGCGACCGCTTGAGATCGTCGTCGAGGTCGACGGCGAAGGCGGCATGACCGTCGATACGCTCCAGCTCCTGGTCGAGTTCTGGCGCGAGATCGGCGTGGGCCTGTTCATCAAGCCACAGGACATCAATGTGCTGCGCAACCGGGCCTATGCCGGACTGCCGGTCATGGTGGCGGGTTTTGGCATCGACAACGCCATTCCAACCGCCGAAATGCTGCCCTCGGAGCTCGCGCCCATCTTCCAGGACAATTTCGCCTGGCCGAAATGGGGCCAGTATATCGAGACCAAGGGCAAGAACGGCGAGGCTTGCGACGTCAAGGAAGCAAAACGCCTGCTCGAGCTCTATGAAAGCTGGCTCAGCACGGCCGACGAAGTCGAGCAGGCCAAGATCTGGAAGGAAATGCTGTCGAACCATGTAGAGCAGCAATGGTCGATCGGCACCGTCGCAGATGCGCTGCAGCCGATCATCCTGCGCGACGGCCTCAAGAACTTCCCGGAAAAAGCCGTGTATAGCTGGGATCCGACATCGCTTGTCGGCATCTATCGCGTTGACGAAATCTACTGGAACAAGGCGGAACGTCGGGTGGCGCAGGTATTATGATCGGCTTTCTCGCGAAGCGCTTCGCCACGATGGTGGGGACGCTGCTGCTCATCAGCGCGTTGACCTTTTTCATCATCAAACTGCCCCCTGGGGATTTCCTGTCCAACCAGATCGCGGAGTTGCGCTCGCAGGGCGATGCGGGGGCGGCGGCGCGTGCCGACTTCCTGATCAAGCAATATGGCCTCGACCGCCCGGTCTGGGAACAATATCTCGTCTGGATCGGCGTGATGCCGGGGAGCAATGGCTACTCGGGATTGCTGCAGGGCGATTGGGGGTGGTCATTCGAGTATGACAAGCCGGTCAATCAGGTTGTCGGCGACACGCTCTGGCTGACATTGCTGCTTAACCTGACAACAGTCGCCTTCGTCCATATCGTCGCCATTCCCATCGCCATCTATTCGGCGAGACGACAATATTCCATCGGTGACTATGCTTTCACCCTGCTCGGCTATATTGGCCTGGCCATGCCGAGCTTCCTGCTCGCGTTGATCTTGCTCTATTACATGAACCGATGGTTCGGGATATCCATCGGCGGCCTCTACGACTCGCGCTACGCCAATCAGCCTTGGACACCGGACAAGATCAAGTCCCTGCTCCAGCACCTCATCGTGCCGACGCTGGTCATCGGGCTGTCCGGAACCGCGGCGATGATCCGGCGCATGCGCGCCAATCTGCTCGACGAGCTCAGCAAGCAGTATTACGTCACCGCCAAAGCCAAAGGGCTGCCGCCGACCAAGGCCTTGCTGAAATACCCCTTCCGCATGGCGCTCAACCCCTTCGTCTCCGATATCGGCAACCTGCTGCCGCATCTCGTGTCGGGCTCGGTTCTCGTGTCGCTGGTCATGAGCCTGCCAACCGTCGGCCCTATCCTGCTCGCCGCGCTCAAGTCCCAGGATCAGTTCCTTGCCGGCTTCATTCTCATGTTCGTCGCTGTGCTGACGGTCGTCGGCATGCTCATCTCGGATCTGTTGCTTGCGTGGCTCGATCCGCGTATCCGGCTCGGACAACGATAACATGCAGGCCACAATGATTTGCGCATCACGAGGTGAACCATGACGATGACCCGTGATGCGGCGGGAAGCGCGACAGCGCATTTCGTGGACAAGGCGCCCTTCGATCCTGGTCTCACAGATCCCGGCACGGGCGAGGATGAGCGCTTCTATCAAGCCTCCTCGCTGAAGCTGATCTGGTGGAAGTTCAAGCGCCATCGGCTCGCGGTCGCTTCGGCGCTCCTGCTTCTCTTCTTCTATCTCAGCATTCCGTTCGTGGAGCTGATCGCGCCCTATGGGCAAAACCAGCGCAACGGCAACTTCCTCTATGCGCCGCCGCAAGGCGTCCATCTCTTCCACGAAGGCCGCTTTGTCGGCCCTCACGTCTATCCCTATTCCTTCACGTTCAATCTCGACACTTTCACCCGCGACTACGTCGTCGACCGCACGAAGCCGCAGCCGATCCGCTTCTTCTGCCAGGGCGAGCGCTACAGCTTCTGGGGCCTGTTCGAGGCGCGCGCGCATCTCGTCTGCCCGCCGGAGGGCGGCACGTTCTTCCTGCTCGGCACGGACAGACTGGGGCGCGATATCTTTTCGCGCATCATCTATGGCGGGCGCATATCGCTGACCGTCGGCATCGTCGGTATCGCGGTGTCTTTTGCGCTCGGCCTGTTTTTCGGCGGCATTGCCGGCTATCTCGGCGGATGGGTCGACAATGTCGTGCAGCGGATGATCGAGATCCTGCGGTCGCTGCCGGAGCTGCCGCTCTGGCTCGCCCTGTCGGCCGCCCTGCCCGCCAACTGGAGCCCCCTGCTCGTCTTCTTCGGCATCACCATCATCCTCGGATTGCTCGATTGGCCTGGGCTGGCACGCGCGGTACGCTCCAAGCTGCTGGCCCTGCGTGAGGAAGAGTATGTGCGCGCGGCCGTGCTGATGGGCGCCTCACGGCGGCGCATCATCGCGCGCCATCTCATACCGAATTTCATGAGCCATCTCATCGCCTCCGCCACCCTGTCCATCCCTTCGATGATCCTGGGCGAGACGGCTCTGTCGTTCCTCGGCCTTGGCCTCCGGCCGCCGATCACGAGCTGGGGCGTTCTGCTCAACGAGGCGCAGAACCTCGCCGCCGTCAATCTTCAGCCCTGGTTGCTGTGGCCGATCCTGCCGGTGGTTCTGGTGGTTCTCGCCTTCAACTTCATGGGCGATGGGCTCCGTGACGCAGCCGATCCCTATCATTGAGTGGCCAGCATCTGACAAAAAAAGCCCGCCGATGAGGCGGGCTTAGCAAGTCGGGACTGGAGATTATCGATCGTCTTCCTGCGATAGCCGCCCTGCCGAAATCAGAGCTGCTAATTCCGTCCTGATTAGCGGACCGGTGCAGCTGGAGCGCCAGGTGCAGCCGGAGGAGCGGCGGGGCTCGTCGAGCCCGTACTCATCGTATCCGTGGTGTCATCCGCGCGCTTGAAATCCGGCGCGTTCTGCAGATCGGCCTTGCTGACCTGCATCATGATCTTCGGCGTGTTGGCGGTGTTGCCATCCGGCGTTACCTGCAGCGCCGTCATCGGAACGGCTACATTCTTCTGGCCAAGCCCCAGGAAGCCGCCAACCCCGACCACAACACCTTCGACTGAACCGTTCCGGGCGATCAACAGGTCGTTGATTTCACCAATCGATGCATCCTCGTTACCGACCACAGTCGCGCCGATAAGCTTGGAGCCAAGCAATTGATTATCCGTCTGCTGTGAAATGTAGCTCACAGCACCAGCCGGCGCGGCCGGCGTACTCATCGTCGCGCCAGGAGCCATCGGTGCCGCTGGCGCTGGTGCTGCCGCAGGCGGATTGGCGCCCGGTGCCGTCGTGGAAGGGTTGGTTGCGTTTTGAGCAAAAGCCGGGCCTGCAGCCAAAGCAGCCAAAAGTGCCGTGGCAAGCGTTACGTTTTTAATCATCATTGCTACCTCTCCTTCTCGCAAATTGATCATCTTGCAGGGACAACGGTGTAAATCATTGATGGTTCCCTGCGATTGACCGCAGCCAGTGAAAAATCTACTCACAAATTACACCTATGATAATTTTCCTTTCGTCTCATCACAGCACGATTGCAGCCGCAATACTGAAAGCCTCGCTTGCGCTTCATGTGAATCCCAAGCGTTGCTTTTGGAGCCGATGACCACAAAAGGGTCTTACAGTTTAGACACAGGCGCAGTAACGAAGGGACATGTTGGATGTCGCTCTCAGCAAACTTCGTTCGATCCCCTTCGAGGGAACGTCTGCGCTGTTGTGCATGCCGGCGCTCGTCATCACCTTGGCCTATGGCGCGCTGAGCGGTGATGTGATCGGCGGCAGCATTCTCACCGGAGGGGCGCTGGCCGTCGGCTTTGGCTCCGTGCATGCCTTCACGGAGTATCGCTGGGCGCCCATGCTTCTGGCCGCGATCGGGATCGCCATTTCGACATTCGTCGGCTCACAGGTCGGCAATCATGAGCTGCTCTTCATTCTGACCGCGGTCCTGTGGACGGCAGCTTGCGCGATGTTCGCGACGATCGAGTTCGGCGCATGGTGGATCATTCTGCAGTGGTCCATTGCGTTGTTCGTGGCCGGGTATTTCCCTGCTGATATCGCGGGGGCCTCGACCCGCGCCGGCCTTGTATTCGCGGGCGGGCTTCTGCAGTTCTGTCTCGTGCTGATAGGCTGGAGGCTCAGCGGCGGGCCGCCGTCACCGGGCGCCCACCACAGCATCAGACGCATCCGCAAGAGCTTGCGGCTGGCCCGTCACGGCCGGCTACCCACAGTGCGTCACGCGGCCCGCGCCGGCCTCTCGGTCGCCATCGCCCTCGGCCTCGTGCATTGGATGGGCCTGCCTTATGGCTACTGGGCAGCCATGACGGCCTTCATCGTCCTGCGCCCGCAACTGCGCGCCACGCGTACGCGTGGCATCGAGCGGCTGGTCGGCACACTGATCGGGGCTGGTGTCGCAACATTGATCAGCCTGATGCAGCTGTCCGACGCGGTCATGCTTGTCCTGACATTGGTGACGGCCTGGCTTGCCTATGGTCTCCAGCGCAGCCGCTATATTCTCTTCACCATCGCCATCACCGCGACCATCGTCTTCGTCCTGACGCTGGAGCACCAGCCCGGACCACTCTCGGCGCTCCATCGGTTGTTCGCCACCGCGCTCGGCGGAATGATAGCGCTGGCCATCGCCTTCATCACCAGCCCTACGAACTGGCCAATGCCGCTGCAACGCTATGTCAGCGTGCCGTCCGGCATTATCCGCGGGGCGCTTGCGCAGAGAGAGGCAGACTTGCGGCAGCGCACGGCAAAAGCGCCACGCCTTTCCCCGTCGCGGGACGATACCACCTGAAGTCCGGGCCATTTCACTTGACTTTTGGAACTATTCGCACCAGTTCAGTGGGGCCGGTGTGGACGCTATGCCATCGGCAGCGTGAGTGACGATACCAATCGTTACCCGCCGACAGTCCGCACCTCACCGAACAGCCCAATCACGCGGGGCGTTCATGTCCCGCGCCCGCGACCTGCAGCCCCGTCGGCTGGCAGTGTCGGCGTGTTGTTTTGGAAAGACTATCGATTGACGACGTTCAAAGACCTGGGCCTTGCCCAGCCGCTGCTCAAGGCCCTGGAAGGCGAAGGCTACCACACCCCCACCCCCATCCAGGCGCAGAGCATTCCCCATCTCCTCGAAGGCCATGATCTTCTCGGTATCGCCCAGACGGGCACCGGCAAGACAGCCGCCTTCGCGCTGCCGATCCTGCACAAGCTTGCGGCCAACAAGCAGCCGCGCCGGCGCCACGCGTGCCGTGCGCTGGTGCTGAGCCCGACACGCGAACTCGCCAGCCAGATCGCGGACAGCTTCCGCACCTATGGCCAGCATCTCGGCCTCACGATTGCCGTCTGCTTCGGCGGCGTCGGCGTGCGGCCCCAGGCCATGCAGCTCGCTCAGGGCGTGGATGTGCTCGTCGCAACACCCGGACGGCTGATCGACCATCTCGATGGCCGCGCGGTCAATCTCGGGAGTGTCGAGGTCTTCGTGCTCGACGAAGCCGACCAGATGCTCGACATGGGCTTCATCCATGCCATCCGCCGGATCCTTCCCGGCCTGCCCAAGGCCCGGCAGAACCTGTTCTTCTCGGCGACGATGCCGAAGGAGATCGGTGCGCTGGCGGCGGAGTTCCTCAAGGACCCCGTCAAGGTCTCGGTGACACCGGTGGCCACCACGGCCGAACGCGTCGACCAGCAGGTGATTTTTGTCGAGACGGGCCACAAGCGCAACCTGCTCGCCAAGACTCTGCGCGAGGTCGTCAAGGGCCGCACGCTCGTCTTCGCGCGCACCAAGCACGGCGCCGACCGCATCGTGCGCCATCTCGAGCAGGACGGCGTCCGCTCAGCGGCCATCCACGGCAACAAGAGCCAGGGACAGCGCGAGAAGGCGCTGGCCGAGTTCCGTTCCGGCCGCACGCCGATCCTCGTCGCGACCGATATCGCGGCGCGCGGCATCGACGTCGATGGCGTGACCCACGTCATCAATTTCGACCTGCCGAATGTCCCGGAATCTTACGTCCACCGCATTGGGCGCACCGCCCGCGCCGGCGCCGAGGGTTCCGCGATCTCCTTCTGTGATGCCGAGGAACGCGCATATCTGCGCGATATCGAAAAGCTGACGCGCCAGAAGATCCCGGCAACAGATGGTCGCGCCGACCAATCCACCGCGCTGGAGCTCTTCTCGGCCAAGCCCCAGACCAAGCGCCAGGGCGGCAATGGCGGCAACAACGGCGGTCGCGGCCGGCCGCAGGGCGCCCATGGCGGTCATCACGGCGGTGGTCGCAATGGCCATGGCGGCGAGGGCCGTGGCGCGGAGAACCGCAATCACGCCGGTAGCGGGGCATCCCAGCCGCATGGGCACGGCGATCGCCGCGGACCCGGGCCTGGCGCAGGCGCCGAGGCACAACGGGGCAACGGCCACGAGCGCGGCGGGCACGGCCATAGCGGTTTCGCCAGCCGGTCCGGCGGCCGCGACGGAGCACCGAACGGAGCACCAGGCGGCCGTCCACGCCGTCCGCGCTATAAGGGCCCTGCCTCGCGTAGCGCCCAGTCGTAAAGCTCTATCCGGTCAGGCGGCCTAATCCGAAGGCCACATCCCCGGCCTTATGCCGGGGATCCCGATCGGAAAGGCACGTAAACCTCACTTATCGGGATGGCCGGGACAAGCCCGGCCATCCCGGCAGAGTTTCACCAATTCGATGAAACCGGAATTGGCTTTGGACTAAGCGCGGCCGTTCCGGGTCTGCGCGAGGACAGCGTCCAATACAGCGAAGATGCGGTCGTCACGCGTTTGCGAGACGTTGAACCGCAGGAAGCTGGTCGCCGACTGTGACAGGCTGAACGCGTTCCCTGGCGCCAGCACGACATTCCACGCGAGCGCCGCGCGCGCAACCTCCGCAGCGTCCAGCCCGTCTGGCAATTGCGCCCATAGGAACATGCCGGCCTGGGGTTCGATCCAAGGCTTGATGCCGAGGCCGTTCAGCCTTGCTGCAACCTCGAACCTCGCCTTGGACAGCCGGCCGCGCAAGCCCTCCACATGCTTGCGATAGCTCCCGTCGCTCAGGACGCGCAGAACCAGTTCAGCATTGAGACGGCCGGCGCCGAATGATGTGGCGATCTTGAGGTCGGTCAGGCCTTCGATCCAGTCGCGCCGCGTGGCGATGAAGCCGCACCGGGCCGACGCTGACAGCGTCTTCGAGAAGCTGCCTATATGGATGACACGGTCGAGCCCGTCGAACGCGGCGAGGCGCGGCGCCGGCGTGTGCTCCAGATCGGCGAAAATGTCATCCTCAATGATGGTCAACGCGAATTGATCGGCGAGCTTCAACACCTTGTGGGCGACCATGGGTGACAGCGTGGCGCCGGTGGGATTATGGATCGCAGAGTTCGTGATGTAGAGCCGCGGCCGATGCTCGGCGAGCGCCTGCGCGAAGAGTTCGATATCCGGGCCCAGGGGCGTATAAGGCACGCTGACGATCCGGGCGCGGTGCGCCCTCAGGAGCGCATGGAAGTTGAAGTAGCAGGGGTCATCGACCAGCACGGTGTCGCCGGGCTCGATGAGGAAGCGGCACAGCAGATCGATAGCCTGCGTCCCGGAATCGGCCAGGATGATCTGATCCGGAGAGGCTTCGATGCCGCGCTCCGCCATGCGCCGGGCAATCAACTGGCGCAGCGGTTGCAGGCCAAGCGGCGCGCTGTAGTCGGCCAGGGCCGTATTCTCGGCTCGGGAGAGCGAGCGAAGGGCGCGCCTCAAGCTGTCCTCGGGAAGCCACGAAGGCGGAAGCCACCCGCATCCCGGCGTGAGGCCGCCGTCGCCCGCTTCCAACGACTGCCGCGATATCCAGAAGGGGTCGACCGCGCGGTCGAGTTTCGGGCCGATCTCGGCGAGGGACAGTGGAGCCGTCTGGCTGGCGACATAGAAACCGGAGCCGGGGCGCGGATGGATCACGCCCTCGGCAACCAGGCGCTCGTAGGCCTCAACGACCGTCGAGGCCGACACCTTCAACGTTCCAGCCAGCCCCCGGATCGACGGCAATTTGGCGCCCGGCGTCAGGCTGCGTCCAGCGATGCGCTGCCGGATCGTCGCCATTACCATCGCCACCCGCGTAACCCCGGCCGCCTGCCTGTCCATCCGTACTGTACCTTTCACCATAACAGTTTGATGAAACCGTACTGGATTGTTGCTGGCAGCGCCAGCCGTTGCGACCGATAAAGGCGGCACAATCGAGAGAATGCGGAATGGACCAGACAGCGCGCGGATGGATGAATGGCCTGGTTGGCGTGGTCATTTTCAGCGGGTCGCTGCCTGCCACCCGCGTGGCCGTGATGCAGTTCGATCCCGTTTTCCTGACAGTGGCCCGCGCGGCGATCGCCGGCTTCCTGGCCCTCTGCCTGCTGATCGTTTTCAAGGAGCGGCGTCCCTCGCGGGAGGATCTGATCTCACTCGCCATTGTCGCCGTCGGCGTCGTGGTCGGCTTCCCGCTGCTCACCGCATTGGCCCTGCAGCACGTGACCTCGGCGCATTCGATCGTCTTCATCGGTCTCCTGCCGCTGGCGACGGCGATCTTCGCGGTCATCCGCGGAGGTGAACGGCCAAAGCCGGCGTTCTGGATCTTCTCGATACTGGGCAGCACGATCGTCGCGGGCTTTGCCGCTTCACAGGGCATCGCCGCCTCGCCCGTCGGAGATCTGCTCATGCTCGCAGCGATCGTCGTCTGCGGTCTTGGCTACGCGGAGGGCGCGAAGTTGTCCCGCAGGCTCGGCGGCTGGCAGGTGATCTCATGGGCGCTCACATTGTCGCTGCCGATCATGCTCGCGCTGGCGATCATCTCCGTGCCGCCATCATTCTCCGGCATCGAGGGACCCGCGTGGCTTGGGCTGGCCTATGTCTCGCTGTTCAGCATGTTGATCGGCTTCGTCTTCTGGTATCGAGGACTGGCGCAAGGCGGCATCGCGGCGGTCGGCCAGTTGCAGCTCCTGCAGCCGTTCTTTGGCCTGGCGCTCGCCGCCACGCTCTTGCACGAGCCGGTGACGATGATGATGCTGGCCGTGACCATCGCGGTCATCCTATGCGTAGCCGGCGCGCGGAAATTCGCCAGATAGGACCGAAAGGGCAGCCCAATGTATGTGCCACCCGCATTCCGTGAGGACGATCCCTCGGAACTTCGGCGGATCATGAGGGAGGCCCGCCTCTCAACGCTGGTGACCGCCACGACCGAGGGCCTGATCGCAACCCCACTGCCTCTCATTCTCGATGAGAGTGAGGGAGACCACGGCGTGCTCCACGGTCATCTGGCCAAGGCCAACTCCCAGTGGAAGTTGCCCGCCAGCGGGGAAGCGCTCGTCATCTTCTCCGGGCCGGACGCCTATGTGACGCCCTCCTGGTACCCCTCCAAGCGCGAGCACGGCAAAGTCGTGCCGACCTGGAACTATGTGGCGGTGCATGCCTATGGACAGCCCGAGTTCTTTGATGACGAGGCGCGGCTCCTTGAGGCGGTCACACGCCTCACGAACCTCCACGAACAGCCCCGCGTCGCGCCCTGGAGCGTGACGGACGCGCCGGAGGCCTTCATCAAGGCGCAGCTCAAGGGGATCGTCGGCCTCCGGCTCCCGATCACCCGCATCGAGGGCAAGCGCAAGATGAGCCAGAACCGGAACGCGGACGACCGCGACGGCGTGGCGGAAGGCCTGCTCACCAGCGGCGATGCGAGCGATCAGGTCGTCTCCCGGCTCATCCCACGCCAGCGGTAACCGGCGTTCGCGGGTGGCCGAACGTCACTCCAGCCGCACCGTCACACTGTCGCTGGCGCCTTTGGCATCGATGACCGAGACACGGGCGAAGCCCTCTCCGTCCGGCTGCCAGCTCGACTGTCGCCGCAGGCTCGCCTCGGAAACGGGGGCGCCGTTCACCAGCCATGTCAACGGCAGCACACCACCGCTCGCCTTCAGCGATAGCGCGGAGGCCTCGCCGGCGTTCGCGCGCAAACCGAGGTCGACGCGCGCGCCATTGGGCGGATAGGCGATGCGCAGCGGAGCCGTCGCGGTGGCTGCGATCGTCTTCGGCTGGTCCTGCCGCAAATGGCGCAGCGGCGGCGGGAGCGTCGCCGTCGAGGCGAACAGGACGTTGGGCGGCGCGGGGATCGGCTCCGGCGCGCGATCTAGCCGCGCGAAGGCATCGAACAGGACGGGTGCGGCCGTGCTGCGCGCCACAAGCCCGGACACCGAGGCCCCGTCAGGCCGCCCCAGCCACACGGCGATGGTGGTCTGCCGATCGAAGCCGATGGCCCAGGCATCGCGATAGCCGTAGGACGTCCCAGTCTTGAAGGCGATGCGGCCCGGTACAGCATTGTCCGGCGGCGGCGCACCGCGCAGGATATCGGCCACATACCAGGCGGCGACCGGCGTCGTCAGCGGCTGGTCACGCCGCGCCTCCGCCGGCCGGTCGAGGCGGCGCACCAGCCCGGGCATATCGCCGCCGCGCGCCAGCCCTGCATAAAGACGCGCCATGTCGGTGAGCCGAATGCCGAGGCCGCCGAGGGCGATCGCGAGGCCGGGCGGCCCGGTCTCGTCCTTGGGCAGGACGATATCGGCGCCGGCGCTGCGCAGGCGGGCGAGGAACTTTACCGAGCCCAGCACATCGAGCAGTTCCACCGCTGGCATGTTGAGCGATTGCTGGAGCGCGCGGCGGGCGGTCACCGTTCCCTGAAAGGCGAGATCGAAATTCTCGGGCGCATAGGTGCCGAAACGGACACGGCGGTCATCCAGCACCGTCTCGGGATGGGCAATCCCGTTGTCGAAGGCGAAGGCGTAGATGAACGGCTTCAGCGCCGAGCCCGGCGAGCGCACGGCGAGCGTCGCATCGACGGCGCCAGCCCGGTCTCGCGCGAAATAATCGGGCGCGCCGACCTGCGCCCGGATTTCGCCCGTCGCGTTGTCGATGGCGATGATCGCGGCGGACACCCCGGGGCCGACGCGCTCGGCGCTCTCGCGCGCCAGAGCCTCAAGGCTGCGTTGCAGACGGCCGTCGATGGCAAGCCGGATGGTCGTGGCGTCCGGGTCGTCGCGAACAGCCTGTTCCGCGGCATGGGCGGCAACCATGGGCAAGGGCTGGCGCGCCTCGGGGATCGGCGCGCGTTCCGCCGCCTCCACCTCGGCCTCGGAAATGAAACCCGCCTCCAGCGCCCGGGCCAATACGCGGGAACGCGCCGCGCGCGCCGCCTCCGGAAAACGATCCGGCCGGCGCGTCTCCGGCGATTGCGGCAAGGCCACCAGCAGCGCCTGCTCGGCGAGCGACAGACGCTTCGGCTCCTTGGCGAAATAGGCGAAGCTCGCGGCTCTCAGCCCCTCCAGATTGCCGCCATAGGGCGCAAGGCTGAGATAGAGCGAGAGGATCTCGGTCTTGGCGAAACGACGTTCGAGTTCAACGGCGCGCACCGCCTGTCTCAGCTTGGCATCGACCGTGCGCTCCGCCCGCGGCTCAAGCAGCCGCGCGACCTGCATCGTCAATGTGGAGGCGCCGGACACGACCCGGCCATTCCAGGCGAACTGCCCGGCCGCTCGGACCAGCGCGAAGCCGTCGATGCCGGGATGGCTCTCGAAACGCTTGTCCTCGTAAAGCGTCAGCAGCGCCAGAAAGCGCGGATCGACATCCTCGGTCTTCACCGGCAGACGCCAGCGCCCATCCCGGGTCGTGAAGGCCCGCAACAGTCTGCCGTCGCGATCGCGCACCTCCGTCGACCTGAGGTCCGCGACCGACAGATCGAGCGGCCCCAGCGCCACCGTGTAATGCCAGAGCATCGCGGCGCCGGCAACAAGCCCGGCAGCCGCTAGTCCGCCGAGGCCAAGGATGATGCGACGTAGATGCCGACGCATGACGATCACCGCACCGCAGTAACCTCGACCTTGCCGAAATCCCCCCGACCGAACCGCTCCGGCCGGTACATGTCTTCGACGACGACCGGCGGGTGGACGTAAGTTCCCGGCGAAACCGCACGCACCATGTAGGCCACGGTGAAGAGCGCCGCTTTGCCGCCATCCCGGTCAAAGGCCGCGACGAAACGATCATCGCGATACTCGGTATGGCTCGGCTCCACGTCGCGCTTCAGCCAGTCGAGCCCCGCGACCGAGCCGGAATCGACGAGATTGGGATTGTCGATTTCAAATCCAGCCGGCAGGTAGTCAACGAGCAGGAGCCGGGCGAAGGCCGCCTCGGTCTCCGTCACCTTGAGCGTCACCACGAGGCGGTCATTCTGGTTCACGCGGGTGGCATCCACCTGCGTGCCATCGAGCTTGTAGTAGGCGCGTTCAACCTTGTAGCCCTTCGAGGCGGCCGGCTCCGGTGTCGAGGGATTACCGGCTACACTGACCACCATCTGCAAGGACGTGGAGCCAGCATTGGCCACCGTGAAGCCCGCCCCGCCGAGCGCGTCCGCCCGCAGATTGCGGTACAAAGCGCCGGAATGCGGCGTACCATTGACCGTGACGCGGATGCCATCGGCGCGCTTGGTCAGCGCCTCGGCGGCAAGCACCATCCACGCCTCTTCCTGCGTCGAGACGTAGCTGCGCTTGGCGCGTGCATCCTCGAGAACCCGGCCCACCGCCGTGATATCCCCAGCCTGGGCCCCCGCTTCCGCAGCCAGTGTCAGAACGGCAGCACCGTCGCGCAGCCGCGAGCCGTAGTCGGGACGGGACGTGGGCTTGTCGGCAACGGCGCCGAGCGCCGAAACGGCCGTCGTGAAGGCCGCCTGCGCCCGTCCCCGATCGCCGAGGAGCGCGAGCGCCGCCGCGATCTGGCTCTGCGCGAGCGGCGAGCCGAAGTCCTTGATGCGGACGTCGGCTAGATAGCGCAGATCCCCCATCACCGGGCGGCCGTTGCGCGCCAGCACGTAGACGGCATAGGCAAGACCCTCGCCGGACCCGCTCGTGAAGTCCTGGTTGGCGACGTAATTGCGCAGCCGGTCCAGCGCGAGATCGAAACCGATCTGCGGCACGACGAAGCCCCCTTCGCGCGCCCGCGTCAGGAAGTCCGCGACATAGGAATCAAGCCAGATGTCATCGCCGCCGACGCCCCACAGCCCGAAGGAGCCGTTCGAATCCTGGCGCGCCAGCACGCGTTCGATCGACGTACGAATGCGTTCGTCGAGATTGGTATCGGTCGGAAGCGCATTCGCCGCCGACAGCGCGTTGACATAGAGCAGCGGCAACGCGCGGCTCACCGTCTGCTCCGTGCAGCCGTAGGGATAACGATCGAGCGAGGCGAGCAGCGCCGGCACATCGAGCGCCGACATCGGCGAAACACTGATCGAGGCCAGACCCGTGCCGGGCAGGAGATCCGCGAACAGGTCCGGCGTCAGGCGCACCGATGCCTGCGCGGCCAGCGGCCGCACCGTCCGGTTGATCAGCGGCGGCCGTCCCGGCTGCACACCGATGCGGAACGTCTGCGGACCATCGAAACCGGGACCCGTCAGGCGCGCCTCAATGGTCGCGATGCCGACACTTGCGCCGGTAATGGGGATGGAGAGGCTCTGCCGGGCGCCCTTGGCAAGCTGGAGGCTGCGCTCACGCTGGTTGGCGGGGATCCCAATGGGACCATCCGCGCTGAGGGTGAGCTTGTAGGCGCCGGCCTGGCCTTCGACATTGTTGATATCGATGGCAAAGCGCGAGTTGTCCCCGATGTTGAGGAAGCGTGGCAATGTTCCCACCATCACGACGGGATCGCGCACGATGACGTCGGCGCTGGCCTGCCCGACGCGGCTCTTCGTCCAGGCCGTGGCCATGACACGCAACGTGCCGTTGAAATCGGGGATGGCGAACGCGACCTCCGCCGTACCGTCGGCTCCGACCTCGACGACGCCGGAATAGAGGGAAACCGGCTCCTGCGCCGGCGGCGAGCCAACCGTCTGGGAGGCTCCCCCGTCACCACCGGAGCGGATGGTGCCGCGCGTCCCCTGCATCCCGTCGATCAAGAAGCCATAGAGGTCACGGATCTCGGCGCCAAGCTGCCGCTGGCCGAAGAAATAATCGCCCGGGCGCGGAGCCTGATAGCGCGTGAGATTAAGAATGCCGACATCGACAGCCGCGACCGTGATGTAAGCCTTCTCGCCCGGCACGGCACCAGCCACCTTGATCGGTAGACGCAGCGTCTCGCGCGGACGCATGGCGGCGGGCGCGCCAAGGTCGACGTTCAGGTTACGCGCGGCCGCGTCCACCGAGAACCACGCAAGACCCAGCGCGCGGCCCGGCATGCGCTTGGCCGCCTCATCCAGCGGCCTGTGCGCGAAGGCAACGAGATAGGCGCCCGCGCCCCAATCCGCGCTGACCGGCAGCTTCACCGACGTGCCATCCGGCGTGACGTCAACGAGCCGCTCTTCCAGGACATGGTCGCTGACGACGGCGACCGTCGCCTTGCCGGCGAAACGGGAACGCATCGTCACCGTCATGTCTTCGCCGCTGTTGAAGGCGGCCTTGTCCAGCGTCACGTCCAGCCGATCGGGTGAATCCGCCGTCTGCTCGCCACCCCAGCCAACATTGAAGGTGATGCTGGTGGGCCCAACGTCCGGTTGGGTGGAGGAGAGTTCGAGGCGATAGGTTCCCCAATCGACGGGCGTGGCGATCCGGCCGGCGGACCCCGCAATCACATCAAAGCGGCCATCCGCCATGCGCCGTGTGCGCGTCACCTTCTCATAGGACCAGCGACCATCGTTATTGTACCACTGATAATCCCGGTCCAGGCGATAGAGATTCCATTGCACGCCGCCGGACAGGCGCTGACCGGCCGGCGTCGCCAGCACGACATCGAAGGATGCGGTGCCGCCCTCGGCCAATTCCGTGAACAGCTTGCGCGCGCCGATGACATTGCCGTCCGGCAGGATCGGCAGCGTCACGCTGCGCTCCACCGCCCGCCCGCCGGTTTCGCCGACCCGCAGCGTGATCTTCGCCTCGACGGGGCGTGGCGCGGTGATTTCGCCGATCGGCACCTCGGCCACCACGCGCCCCTGCGCGTCAGTGGTGAAATGTTGCTCGATCTCCGTCGTGACCGTGGTGAACTCTTCGTCCGCAAGGCCGATCGAGAAGCCTTCGAGCCCCGGAATCGAGGTCGTCTCGCTCGCCATCACCGACAGTTCGCCACTCACATCGAGATCAGCGCCCGGCGCGCCATAGAGATAGCGCGCATCGACGGTGATGCGGGCGGGCTCGCCGGCCGCGAGCGCCTTCTGGCTCGGCGTGAGGGTCACGTCGATACGCTCGGGCACATAATCTTCAACGAGGAAACTCGTCTCGCCGATGGCCTGCCCCTTGGGATCCGCATAGGCTTGCAGACGCCACGTGCCGCGCATCGCGCCCCCGAGGATCGGCAGCGACCACGCGCGGCCGCCCTCGCCCTGGTCGGTCACCAGCGAACGGCGATATTCGACGCCATCCGGCCGCCTCGCCACCAGCGTCACCGGCAGGTTCGGCGCAGCAATGCCCTTGCCGTCGCGCAGGAGGGCCGTGACATAGACGGTCTCACCGGTGCGATAGACCCCCCGTTCCGTGAACACCATCGCGTCAAGGGCCCCGGCTGCACGCCGGCCCTTCGCGCCGCGATCACTCAAATCGAACGGGCTCTGGCCGAGATCAAGGAAATTGTAGTCGCCCGCTGCAGTTGACGCGACGACGAGGCCGGGTGCCTGACCGCCCGTGCCACGCGCGAGCCCGGCGGGAAAGCGCACGCGTCCCTGCGCGTCGCTCTTCTCGATGGCCAGCACATCATTGTTGCGGGCGAGCAGCCGGACTTCGACGCCGTCGAGCGGCGCGGCGCTGCCGAGCGAGCGCAACATGATCTCGATACCGCCATTGCCGGAAATCGAGGTCAGGCCGAGATCCGACACCACGAACCACTGGGTCGCCTTCAGCTCGTAGTCGCCGTCGCCCTTCGGCCCGCCGGACGCCGCCGCCGTCATCAGATAGACGCCGGGCTCCAGCTTGTTGCCGACCGCCTCCATGACGGGGAAGGCCGTGATGACATCCTTGTTGAGCGTATTGGCGACGTCGAGCGTGCCCTGCCAGACGCGCTGGCCCTTTTCGTTGGCGTAGCTGTCAGCGGTATAGCGGCTGATCTGGCTGAGGAAGTCGTCCGAGCGCACGGTCGGCAGCAAGGAGCGATCGCCGACGCGCAGGACTTCGATATCGATCTTCGGGGTATTGACCGAGACGACAGGAATGCCCTGCTGGCCGGTCCGTGGCAGCACATAGTTGCGGCCGGTGAAGCGCACCTGGGGGGCGCGGTCCTTCACATAGATCTCGTAATCCGCGTTCTTCTGCAGCGCCTCGCCTTCGATCGCCGAGGGCAGGCCCCGGCGGATCACCACGGCATAGCGTTCGCCATGCTTCAGGCCGTCCACACAGATCTGGTTGCCCTCGCCCGTGACAGCGGCATTGGCCGCCCCGGTGATGGCGACATAGGGCGTGAAATCGACCTTGCCTTGCTGCAGCGGCTCGGAGAACTGGAAGCAGGCACGCGGCGTCGCCGAATCCGAATCCGTCGAGTTGCCGGTCAGGCGGAAGCCGTGGGCCGCGACGAGATTGTCATAGATGCTGCGACGCGCCGGAACATCCGCGGATGCCAGGCTCGACCGGTAGGTGTCGATCGCGGCGCGCCATTGACGGTATTGCGCGAACAAGGCGCCGAGATCGGCGAGCGCGGTGCCCTCCTGCGCCGCGGTCGTCGCCTTCTGGTAAGCGGCATAGGCCGCCCCCAGCGCACGCCGCCGATAGTCCTGGTTTTCCGAATAATTGGCGCCCTTGGCCTGAGCCGCCGCGGCGGAATAGCCGAGCCATGCCGCTACATTGTTGGGCTGCAGGGCAATGAGATTGCCATAGAGCGCGAGCGCCCGCACGCTGTCTCCCCGGCCAAGCGCCGCCTGGGCCTCCTGCCGAAGGCGGTCTGGCTGCGGCGGTCGCGGCGGCTGGCCACCCGCGGAGGTCGTGGGTGGCACAGGGGCCGCGGGGGTGGCGGGCGGCGCGACTTCCCGCTTGATATCCGCCTCGAGACGGACAGCGGAGCTTGCGAGATCGTCCCGGTTATAGGTCTTCAGGGCCGGCGCCGGGGCCGGTTGCGGCGCCGGAACGGTCGCCGCCGGTGGACTGGCTGGCCGGGAGGGAGGGGCTGCCTGCGCGAACGCCTGGCCCGAGGGAGCCAGAGCAAGCCCAAGTGCAACGATCAGACCAGCCAGCCCGGTCTTCCCGGACCCATTCTGGAACGATGTCGTCATGTGAGACTCCCTGCGTCAAGGCCGGCGATTGGCGGCTCTTGGTACCGCGTGCGAAATTATCACTCACACCACAAACCGCAACGCGGCTCTGGTCCTCCCTGTCGCATCCGACACAGGCTCGAAACAAAAACGCGGCTATTCCAACCAATTCGTTGAATTTTCGCGTCTATTCCCAGCCAGAACACGTCCGCGACAGACGGACCAGCATTACACGACCTGCCGCCCCTGCCGCCACACCCGCCGCACGATCGGCACGTTGCCGGCGAGATGCACCTGCAGGCAATCGGCCCGTTGGCCGACCGCGATTGCACCCCTGTCGTGAAGGCCGGCGGCGCGGGCGGGATTGAGCGTGATCATGCGCACGGCCTCGGGCAGGCTGATGCTTTCGACACGCTCGGCCAGCATGAAGACCGCCATGGCGAGACTGGCTGGCACATAGTCCGAGGAGATGATGTCGAGCAGGCCCTCGCGCGCCAGTCCCTCTGCCGCGATATTGCCGGAGTGGGACCCGCCACGGACCAGGTTCGGCCCGCCCATCATCACCCGAATACCAGCTTCATGCGATAGCCCTGCTGCCTCGTGGGTGGTTGGGAATTCCGCGATGGCGACACCGTCGGCGATCGATTCAACGACGTGCTCGGCCGTGGCATCGTCATGACTGGCAAGCGCGATACCATGCGCCTGGGCAAAGGCGACGAGTTCTCGACGATGCCGCGAGGCATTCGCCTGATGAAGCGCCAGACGCCGTTCCACCACCGCATTGGCCTCGGCCTCGGTGCGCGCGGTCTTGCCGGTGAAATAGACCTTCCAGAGCTCCACGTCGCGGAATTGCCGCTGGCCCGGGGTGTGATCCATCAGCGAAATGACATGGATTGGAAAGCGGCCGGCAAAGCGCGTCACCTCGTCGATGACGTCATGCGTGGCGACCTCGCACCGGAGATGTGTACGATGCTCGGCGCGCAGATAGCCTCCGTCCCGCGCCTCGTCGAGCGCCTCCGCGAGGCTCCACAGATCACTGTTGGGCATGCCGCCCTCAGTGTCGGAACCCGCCCTGAGGGAATCGAAGACCGTCGTCACGCCGGCGGCGATGATCTGGGCATCATAAGCCATCACGGCGCTGAGCGGGTGCCAGCGTACGCGCGGGCGCGGGTGGAAATGGCTCTCGAGATGATCCGTATGCAACTCGATAAACCCCGGCAGCAGGAAATCGCCGCCGAGATCGACGCCCCGCTCGGGCGCCCTGCCCTCGCCCCTATCGACGATCACGCCGTCCTGGATCGCGAGCCACCCGGGCTGGAGCACCTGGTCCGGCAGAACAAGCCGGGCATTTTCGATGAGATCGGCACGCACGCTCATGGTCCGTCTTTCATGCAAAGTCTTAGCGTCCCAGTCCAGCTCTTCGACCACCACCCCGGTAGACCGCCGCCTGACCGGCAACGGTCGCCCCGTAATCCGCATGAAACTGTGGCGGTTGTCCGGCGCTCCTTCGTTCGGACAGGACGACGGGACTGGACAGCACTTGCGGTTGCGTTAAGCTTGACCTATTCGGTCTGCCATGAAACTTCGATGACACTTATGGCACGAAGGTTCTGCGGCGGATGAGATATTTTTCGCATATGCAACACAAGTAGAGTTCTTTTTCGACGGCATGGCATTCACATTATACGCAGTTATATAATAATCGCTTTTTCATACCCACTATCCTCAACATTGTTATCACATGGCTTTTCACACCTTCCGACGGCATTATTAAACCGACAAAATTCATTTTTTATGGAGATATTGCTCGATGCCAGAGCGTTTACTGGCCGTGGTCTTGCGGCTTCATTCACACAGCTGCCTTTCTGACTTTCCCTGAGCCCGAAAACGATGGGCAACAAGCGAATGGCGCGGTCGAACGGTCGAACCACGACCGCAAGCTCGGCACGCCTACCCCACGGTCGGGGCGTCAACGCGCGGGCAGCAGCGCAGACCATTTCCCGGGCGGGCACGCACGACTATTACTGCGGCTGGCCACAGGTGCTGCGCCTCACCGCGTTTCTCGCAGTGGCGCTGCTTGTGGCGTTGCTGCTGTTTGCCAGCCGCACGGCCCAGGCAGGCGCATGGACACTGCCGGAGGGGAAGGGGCAGGCCATCGTCACCGGCACCTTTTTGAAGGCTGATCGCTATTTCGACGCGCGCGGCCGGACCATTCGCGGGCCAGACTACCGGAAGTTCGAGGCAACAGCCTTCATCGAATACGGCCTGACCGACAGCTTGACGGCGATCCTCTCGCCGTCTCTCCTTTCAACCCGCGTCTCCGGTCCTGAGCCAGCACACTATACCGGCCTCGGCTATACCGAGGCCGGTGCGCGTTACCGCATATTCGAGCATGACGGCTGGATCGTCTCCGTCCAAGCCATCGCCGGCTTTCCCGGCCCGACCAATCCGCTCAACCCCGCGGAGGTCTGCTGTACGGAAAAGTATGCCGATGGCCGGATCCTCGTCGGCAAGTCGTTTATGCTGGGGGACTGGCCGGCTTTCATCGACGCCCAGGCCGCCTATCGTCTGCGCGGCGGAGCCGACGGCGACGAGTTTCGTTTTGATTTCACGCTCGGCGTCCGGCCCATGCCAAAATGGCTCTTGTTGGCACAGTCGTTCAACGTTCTTGCAACGAACGCACTTGCGAGCGGCTCCGTGCTGGGGCTATTGAGCGGGACGCGTTATCATAAAGTGCAGGTTGGCGCAGTCTGGGATTTCGCCGACGACTGGTCTTTGCAGATTGCCGGTGTCGCCACAATTGCGGGCAAGAGTGCACCGCTCGAACATGGACTCGTCAGTGGTTTGTGGTACCGCTTCTGACATGACGAAAGAGATGGGAGCGCCCCCTTTCATGGCACTATCGAAACCTCGTATCATGCCGGTCCTGCTGTCCGGCGGCACGGGGACCCGCCTTTGGCCCCTGTCCCGCGAGGCTTACCCCAAGCAGCTCCTGCCGCTCGCCAGCGACAGAACCATGCTGCAGGAAACCGCCCGCCGCGTGGAGGATCGCTCCACCTTCATGGCCCCCGTTGTCATCGCCAATGCCGAACATCGTTTCGTCATCGCCGAGCAGTTGCGTGGCCTTGGCATCGAGGATGCCACCATCGTGCTGGAGCCTGTCGGGCGCAACACGGCACCGGCCGCGGCAACGGCCGCCCTGATCGCGGTGAATGAAGACCCCGACGCCATCATCCTGCTGATGCCCGCCGACCATGTGGTCTCTGACCCCAAGGCCTTCCTGAATGCGGTGGAAACCGGCGTCGCCGCCGCGGATGCGGGCAAGCTCGTGCTGTTCGGCATCAAGCCGACCGCACCGGCGACCGGCTACGGCTACATCCATATCGGCACGGCGTTGCCGCAATCACCTGGCGCACACGCTGTAGCTGCCTTCCGCGAGAAGCCGGATGCCGCCACGGCCGCCGCCTATGTGACGGACGGCGACTATCTCTGGAACAGCGGCATCTTTCTGCTGCCGGCGCAGGCCTTCCTCGACGATCTCGCCGTGCTCGCGCCGGAGATTCTCGCCGCCAGCCGCGAAGCGCTGGTCAAAGCCAAGAGCGACATGGACTTTCTGCGTCTCGACAATGACGCCTTCCGCACCTCGCCCTCGATTTCCATCGACTACGCGGTGATGGAGAAGACCGACAAGGCCGTGGTCGTGCCGGCCGACTGCGGCTGGGCGGACGTGGGCAGCTGGTCGGCGCTCTGGGAGATCGGCGCGCAGGATGCAGCCGGCAATGTCATCGCGGGTGACGTGGTCGCGGAGGACGTCCAAGGCTCCTATCTGCGCGGCGAGGGCCAGCTCGTGGCGGCGCTCGGCGTCGAGGATCTCGTCGTCGTGGCGACCCCCGACGTCGTGCTCGTGACCCGCCGCGATCGCGACCAGGACGTGAAGCTTCTCGTCGAACGGCTGAAGAAGGATGGCCACGAAGCCGCGACGCAGACGCCGCGCGTGCATCGCCCCTGGGGCTACTACCAGTCGCTGCATATGGGCGAGCGCTTCCAGGTCAAGCGCATCACCGTGAAGCCGGGCGCCAAGCTGTCCTTGCAAAAGCACTACCACCGCGCCGAGCATTGGGTGGTGGTCAACGGCACGGCGCTTGTCACGCGCGACGCCGAGGAACTGCTGCTCCGGGAGAACGAGTCGATCTTCCTGCCGCTCGGCTGCGTGCACCGGCTGGAGAACCCGGGCAAGGTCCCGCTGAACCTGATCGAGGTACAGTCGGGTCCCTATCTCGGCGAGGACGACATCGTGCGTATCGAGGACGTCTACGCGCGCGTCGACAAGGCGAACGAAGTCGGGTGACAATCGGGGGCAGCCGCAAAGCCACCCTTGATCCATTCCGCTCGGCGGCCACGCGCCGCCGAGGCCGAAATCAAACTGAGTCCTGATCGCCCAACGCGATCAGGCGTGCCCCGCATCGATGGCGGCCATGACACCGCGCAGCTCGGCCAGGCCTTTCAGGCGTCCTATGCAGGAGTAGCCGGGGTTGGTGCGCTTGCCGATATCATCGATCAGCAGGTGACCATGGTCGGGCCGCATCGGAATTTCGGCGTCGGGGCGGCCTTCAGCCCGCCGGCGCCGCTCTTCCTTCATCAGGCCTGCGACCACGCCGACCATGTCGGACGAGCCGCCGAGATGCTCGGCCTCGTGGAAGGTCTTCGGCGCCTCGCGCTTGACGTTGCGTAGATGCGCGAAATGAATTCGCGGCGCGAATTCATCGACCATCGCAACGAGATCGTTGTCCTCCCGCGCGCCGTAGGAGCCGACGCAGAACGTCAGGCCGTTCGCGCTGGACTCGACCCCGGCGAGAATGGCGCGCGCGTCCGATGCGGTGGAGACGACACGCGGCAGGCCGAATAGCGAGAACGGCGGATCATCGGGGTGGATGCAGAGCCGCGCGCCCTCTTCCTCGGCGACCGGAACGACTTCCGCCAGGAAACTGAGGAGATTTTCCCGCAGGTCATCCGGCGTGATGCCGTCATAGGCCGCGAGCAGGCGGCGCATGCCGGCGCGGTCGTGATGGAAATCCGTTCCCGGCAACCCGGCAATCACATTGCCTTCGAGAGCCTCTCGCTCGCTCGGCAGGAGCGCGTCGAAACGTGCCTTGGCCGCAGCGAGTACGTCCGGGCCATAGGAGCCTTCGGCATTCGGGCGTTCCAGAATGAAGATGTCATAGGCCGCGAAGTCGATGATATCAAAACGCAGCGCATAGCCGCCCGCCGGAACGGGATACATGAGATCCGTGCGCGTCCAGTCCACGACCGGCATGAAGTTGTAGCAGATGGTCTTCACGCCGGCCCGCGCAACGGCGCGCAATGATGCGATCCATGCATCGACATAACGCCTGCGGTCGGCGCTGTTGGTCTTGATGGCGTCGTGGACGGGAATGCTCTCGACCACCGACCAGGTAAGGCCGGCCTCGGTGATGATCGCCTTGCGCTTGGCGACCTCTTCATCGGTCCACGGCTGATCGGCCGGAATATGATGGAGCGCCGACACGATACCAGTCGCGCCCGCCTGCCGCGCATGGGACAATTCCACCGGGTCTTGGGGCCCGAACCACCGCCATGTCTGTTCCACCTGTCGCCTCCTGCACCTGCCGCGATCGTTCGGCGCCTGATCCGCCGCCGTCCCTACGCTGATCTCATCGGTCAGCGCACTCATAGTTCACGAAGCTGGCGGGCGGAAGCGGATTTCAGGCATCTTGGAGAGCTCGCATACGTCCTACACATGCCTGTCCATGGCGGAGGCATGCTTGGTGTCGCGCATGAGGCTATAGACAAGCAGCGAGACGAAAATGATGCCCGCGAGATAGTAGTAGAACCATTCCTCATGGCCCATCTGCTTGAACCACAGGGCGATCGCCGGCGCCGTACCGCCAAACACCGAGACCGTGACGGCATAGGGTAGAGCCACGCCGGTGGCGCGGATCGATGTCGGGAAAAGCTCGGCCTTCACGATGGCATTGATCGAGGTGTAGCCCGCCGTAAAGATCCAGGCGGCGCAAATCAAAAGGCAGGCGATGACGGGCGACTGGGCCTGGGACAGCAGCTTGAGCAGCGGCACCGTCGCGAGCGTCCCCGCGACGCCGAAGAAGACGAGGAGAGGCTTGCGGCCGATGCGATCGGAAAGAGCCCCGTAGAGCGGTTGCAGGATCGCGGCAAAGATGAGCGAAGCGGCGATGACATAAGTGGTAACGATGTCCGAAAAGCCGGCCGTCTGCCGGACGAAAGTCTGCATATAGGTCGTGAAGGTGTAGAAGGCTGCGGTACCGCCGGCCGTGAGGCCGACGACGATCGCCACCTCGCGGGGATAGCGAAGCAAGCCGCGAAGCGAGCTCTCCCTCTTGGCGACCTTGCGCGCATCGAGGAACGACTCGGTCTCGTGCATGTCGCGCCGCATCACAGCGGCGAAAATGGCGAGACAGGCGCCGATGATGAAGGGAATACGCCAGCCCCAGGCAACGAGCTGCTCATGGGTCAGAAAGACATTCTGCAACAGCAAGAGGACAAGAATCGCCGTGAGCTGCCCGCCGATGAGCGTGACGTACTGGAAGCTGGAGTAGAATCCGCGATGCGCCGGCTCGGCCATCTCACTGAGATATGTGGCGCTCGCGCCATATTCACCTCCGAGGCTGAGCCCCTCGATGATGCGCGCCAGGGCCAGAAGCGCCGGGGCCGCGAAGCCGATGGTCGCATAAGTGGGCGTCGCCGCTATGATAAGCGAGCCAAAGCACATCATGACAACCGAGACTGTCAGGGACAGACGCCGGCCGTATCGGTCCGCCAGATGGCCAAAGAGCCAGCCGCCGACGGGGCGCACGATGAAGCCGGCGGCGAAAAGGGTCGCGGCGTTGAGCTGCTGGACCACGGGATCGCTCGAAGGGAAGAACGCGGGCGCGAAATACAGCGAGAAAGCGGTATAGGCATAGAAATCGTACCATTCGACAAGATTGCCGATTGAACCAATAAAGATGGCCTTGAGCCGGCGGGGTGCATCAGCAAACTCAGTCGTCGTCACGGACATGCCATCTCCGTCGGCTTACGCGAAGCAGTTGTAATGGGCCTTTCGGCATGTTCGGGGTCTTGCTCAGGGCAACGCCGCCCGCCGAACCCTCGCAAACTGCATGGATTAGGAGAAATTTGACCGAAGATATGCACATAATGCACGCGGAGAGCGCGGCAGCAAGCGGCGCCATATGCAATATGCGTGAAATGTCGTGCGACACCGCCAAGCTATGCACTCAGAGCCGAGCGCCAGGCCTGATGAGAATATTGAAACCGTTGACAGTGCAGGTGCGAATGCTCTAGGAAGCGGCCCATGAACAAGCGCCTCGCCCTCGCCGGACTTTACTACGCGCCGCTTCCTTAGCGGCGAGGTGCTTTGTCATCTTTCAACCGCTGCGTGGCCAGCGGTTGTTCCGAAAGACCTCTCTGGCGCGCCGCCTGCAGAGGTCATCCCATGCAAGTCCCTCACGATACCGCTCAGCCTCCCCTTCTGGGTATCATTGGTTTCGGCGCTTTTGCCCGGCTGATGGCCCGGCACCTCGGCGCTCATTTCCACATCCGCGCCTTTGACCCCGCCATCCCCCCGGGATCGGCAAGCGGCCATCCGACTGTCGCGATCACCGACATGGCGTCGGCGGCCCGATGTCCGATCGTGGTCCTGGCCACGCCCGTCGGCGCGCTGGAAGAAGCGGTGGCGGCGATCGCGCCGCATCTCGGCGCCGGCACGCTCGTCCTTGACGTGGGCTCGGTCAAGGTTATCCCGGCCGAGATCATGACACGCGGGCTGCCGGACACTGTCGATATCGTCGCGACGCATCCGCTCTTCGGCCCGCAGAGCGCTCGCGATGGCCTCGCGGGCCTGAAAATTGCCGTCTGTCCCATCCGCGGCCGCCGTGGCTTCAGGGTGGCGGCATTCCTGCGCCGCGCGCTCGGCCTCGATGTCATCGTCACGACCCCGCAGGCGCACGACCAGGATGCTGCGGTGGTCCAGGGGCTGACCCATCTCATCGCCAAAGTGCTCGTGAAGATGGAGCCGCTGCCGACACGCATGACGACCCGCAGTTTCGATCTCATCATGCAGGCCGTTGGCATGGTACGCCATGACTCGCCGGCCGTATTCCAGGCGATCGAGCGTTCCAATCCCTATTCGGCCGCGGTCCGCAGTCGGTTCTTCACGCTGGCAGCCGCCCTCGATCTGGAGCTCGAGGATCACGCTGCCAACGCGTTGGCGAAGCCGCTTCCGGCGGAGCTGACGGCGAACACAGTCCAGACATCAATGTCCGACCGAGCGGGGGAACTCGTTCACGACAATGACACCTGCGATGATCAGGCCCAACCCGAGAAAGCCCGGCCAATCCAGGCTTTGCTGGAACCCTATCCAGTTCTCGGCTGAAATGAGCCCGACGCCAGACCAGATCGCAGATCTCAAGGCCACGCCGCTCGGCATTGTGAGCCATGTCAGTGACAAGACACGGCTCCTATCCCACTCCTGTCAACGGGGCGCGACCAAGACGGGTAGAACTGTTGCTTTCAGCGCCGAGGTGGCGACGACCTCGGCGATGACCGCGATCAGGAGATCCATACAGCTCAACGCGCTGGACACCATGGCTCCTCCCCCGGAAAACAGGACGGGAGCGTCCCCGTCCCTATCGACGGGTCTGGCTCCATCGCCAGTCGCATAAGAAGGCCGTAAGCCGCTGCCCCGACCCGACCCGCGACAAGCGCGTGAAACTGCACATAAGGGGCGGACCACAAGGTAACTACAAATAAATATCTTCAATATTCACAATTCTTACAAGAAAAGAGGTTTTTGTGCGATATTTGCAAATATAAAACATTCCGCGAAGCGATATTTTCTGGCGACCCTCGATCTTACTCCCATACCTTGTCTTTTCCCGGCCATAGCTTGAAAAGGCTAGTCTTTCTCGAAACACGGCGCCGTGGCCGGCGCCCATATCCACGCTCAACGGCACCACCATGAAATGAGGCGGCCATTCACACGGGTCATGTGAAGCAAGGCGTGAAACGCAAGGCTTGTCTTGCGCTGGCACGACGGATGGCGATATATTATTTTTCGATACTTAGTACGTTGCCGTTTTCTTGAAAACGCGGAAACGCTCCATATCTTCGGGCCTTCGCAATTCCGGAGCGAAAGGCCATCACACATATGTTCCGGAATTGCTTGAGGAATGACTCCGGATTGGGCAGCCGGGCATTGGGGGGTAACATGGCGTCACAGCTTACCGGTTCGGAGGTCATTTTCAGTGATGACTTCTCAACGAACGGACCAATCGATTCCGCGAAGTGGCACTATAATGTGTGGACGCCGCCGGATGGTGGCGGGTCCCACTACGGCAACACGCAGCAGCGGCAATCGTTGCCCGTGGCGTCGAACGGTGTGATGCGCCTGCAACTTGACAGCTTCAATCCAACAGACCCGAACCATACGTCGTTCGTGGGCTCCGAGGCCATCACCAACCGGCTGTTCGACCTGGGCAACGGGCCCATCGCCTTTGAGGCCCGGGTTCGCTACGAACAGGACCAGCGTGGCATCATCGGTGGCTTCTTCACGTTTGCCGGACCACCTCAAAACCACGACGAAATCGACTTTGAAGCGATGTCGAACCGCTTCAATGAGATGCAGACGAATATCTACCACAATGAGCCGCTCGGAGAGGGCCACCCCATTTCCTATCCGATCAGCGGCTCGCTGGCCGATTTCCATACGTATCGGATCGAGTGGCTGCCAAACATGGTGCGCTGGCTGATCGATGGCCAGGTTGTGCGCACTGAAACCAATCTGGTTCCCGACAAGGCGATGGCCCTGCACTTCAACATCTGGGCCCCCCCCGCGTCCTGGCCGACCGGCGACTCGAGCCTTCGACCGGCCGCGAGCCAAGCCCAGAACCAGTTGTTCTTTTTCGACGTCGATGATGTGAAGGTCGAGAAAATTGCCGCTCTCGCCGGCGATGCCTCGCATAACACGCTGCTGGGCTCAGCGGCCCATGAGTATATCGATGGCGGCGACGGTGATGACAGGCTGATCGGCGGCGGCGGCAACGATGTCCTCGAGGGGGGCTCGGGCAACGATACAGCAGTGTATACGGCAGCAGCCAGCAGCTTCGCGATCAGCGCGCGTGCTGGCGAGCACATACTCAGCGTCGCGGACCGCACTGGCGGAGAGGGCGTCGACACGCTGTCCAATGTGGAAAACGCCGAATTCGATGGTCAAACGATCGATCTGACGTCGATGCTCGCAGCCGCCAATCTCAACGCTGCGGATTTCGCGCCAATCATCAGCCTTTACAACGCCTATTTTGATCGCGCCCCTGACGCGCTCGGTCTGTTTTTCTGGGCCGCCCAGCATGCCAACGGCATGAGCCTGGAGGATTTGGCCCAGCGCTTCTACGATTCCGCTGAAGCCGCCGGATCGCGACCGGCAGGCCAGTCTGTGACCTATGCGGTAACCCAGGCCTATTTCGACATCCTCGGCCGCGCACCCGACAGCGAGGGTCTCAATTTCTGGGTGCGGATGATCGAAACGGGCCAACTGGCTCCAAGCGATTTTGCCCTGGCCCTCATCCAGTCAGCCGGCGGCCAGGCGGGCGAAGACGGCCAGATCGTGAAAACCAAGGCGAGCCTGAGCGCTTACTATGCTCTCGAGCATGGGCTGAACGACGGGGGAGACGCGGCCAGCGTTCTGGA
This sequence comes from Hyphomicrobiales bacterium, assembly GCA_930633525.1. NCBI lineage: Bacteria > Pseudomonadati > Pseudomonadota > Alphaproteobacteria > Hyphomicrobiales > Hyphomicrobiales bacterium. Next base: position 1,094,096 of record CAKNFP010000001.1, on the reverse strand, counting down.
CGCCCCAAATCTCTATGCGGGGCGCGCACTTGTGGACGGCTACGCGGCGGCGGCGGAGAGCGGAGAGACGATGCAGCTCGTCACCCGCCTCCTGGGCATTTCGATGGCGGACCACGCGGCCATCGCGTAGAGACAATGTCGAATGCGTACGGGCCCCTTGGGCCCGTACGTGTTTCTCGCACAGCGGAGTTCAGCTTCCGCCTGGATGCATCGCGCAGCGACACCCGGGGAAGCTGGCCTCCCGTGCTCTATCCCTGGCGATTGGCCGGCTTGTTTGTGCAATGCGAGATCATCGCCCGGCCTGTCACATCAGCAACAGCGACGCCGGGGAAGAACATTCAAAAAATCGCTGCCTGGCTTAAGGTGGCCAGTAGTGGCCCTCTCGTTTGATAATCAATAAGAATTCACTGGCTCGAAAATTCATATCCATATTTCGACGTAAATTTCATCTGGGAAATTTTATTGAAGGTACTAAAAAAAGCTACCTGATATGGCGCATTCGAGGAATCGACATGTTCCAGAACATAGACATTGATGCCCTTTCAGCCGCGAAAACATGGACTGAGCCGTACCGGTTTCTGATCGCTCAGGATGTCCTCAATCATCAATCAACGGCTGCCTTGATGGAAGATTTCCCCGATATCAAGGTTCCCGGTTTCTTTGACGCCAATCAATTGGAGATTGGAGCCAGGTTCCGAAGCTTTCTAGACGAGATCCGTAGCCCCGAGGTGTCAAAGATAGTATCGGATAAACTTGGCCTGGATCTCGTTCAAAAGCCGAAGATGATTACTATTCGCAAACTCTCGGCGGCAAAGGACGGGCGCATCCATACCGATGGCCCGTCCAAAATTGCCACGATGCTATTCTACTTCAATCCCGAGTGGCAGGAGGGCAGCCCAGCGGGGCGTCTCCGTGTGCTCAGGAGTTCGACTAATTTCGACGACATGGCAGCGGAGATCAGCCCTGTTGTGGGCTCTGCCTTTGCGTTTCGACGCAGCGATAGCTCTTGGCATGGCCATAAGCCATTCGTGGGTGAGCGCCGCGTTGTCCAAATGACGTGGCTCTTGAGCGAGCAGGATGTCGAACGGAAAGCGCGTCGCGGGCGCTTCTCCTATTTCTTCAAGCGACTTCTCGGAGCGTAATTTTTCCTCGCATCAAAACCTTGTGACGTAATATATCGACCGAAAATCGTCACATTGACTCATCAATATTGAAAATTGGCTCATGCTGGGCTGATAGACTTCAAGTTCTGAAAAAGCACTGAGGTGGACCAATGATGAATCCACATGCCGGGAGCGTCAGGGATCTGGCACGTTTCATTCGCGACCAGAACATCGCGAAATTTGGCAGATTGCTTGCAACCGAGCGAGATGAAGCTAAGCGAAGGCTTCTTCAGGCTTTGATTGAAGCGGAGCAGGATAAGCAGCTCGTAGGGCCGAGTTCCTCCCGATCATCACAAAACTAGCATGTAACGGCGGCGAGAATATTCGAAACCTAATATCGTAAAAGTGATGAAGTATACGCGTGGCTTTCATTCCCGCCGCGCCCAGAAAATAGGGGCCACGTTGCACACGAAGGCGGCTGCTGAATACGATCTATGCGCCTCGCGTCAAGGATCCCGGCGCCTTCTCCGCCTATCTCCAGCAGGCGGCGACCACCGGAAAGCGGCTCGGAGCAGGCCATCGGCAACACGGCTTAGCTCGCGCCGCAAGCGGATTTAATCATCTGAAACATCAAAGAAAATTCTGCCGATCGTTGCGCCCGTCGCCACAGCCGTGCTGAAGCCCTGCGTGACCTTCAACAGCAGAGCGGTACATCGGAAGGAATGATCAATAAAAAATTCGCCGTGCTCGGGATGCCGCTCGCCGGATGTGCGAGCGGCAACCTGATTCCTGGGCCTGTCGTTACCTCTCAGGCGGCCAAGGTGTAGTTGGCGACGTCGATGCCGAGGAGGCTCGCCACCAATTGCCCATTGTCGCCTGCGGCGTTCGCGGCGTAGAGATCGGCCAGCGCCTTGGCTGCGGTGAAGTCGGCCGCATCCAGGACGGCCTTGGCACCTTCGCCGTCGCCGAGCCCCTTCTCCAAGGCGAAATAGGCCGCAATTTCCGCCTTCTCGATGAGTTGCGCGCCTTCGGCACCCGCCGCGCCGGAACGCCCCGACAGAATGAAGGCCAGCGGAATGTCCTCGATGTTCAATCGGCCACTATCGACCGCATCGACCCAGTAGGCGAAGCCATCAGCGTCAGGCGCCCGGCCAAGGATGTCGCGGTACGCCATGTCCACGATCTCACCCGTCGATTTGCCGGCGAAGCGACTAGGCTCAGCCGCCGCAAAGAATTGCTCGGCGATATCGCCAATCGCAACTCCATCGCTCAGGAGACTGGTCCAGAAATAGAGCCCCATCGCATCCGGCGCACGGTCGAGATACGAGGTATAGAGATCGATGATCATCCCGAGGTCGGCAGCGTCGGCATTGGCCGCCTTGATCATCGGGACAAGATCGATGGTCTGATCGGCGAAGCGCAGTTCATGCATATTGACGACGACATCGGTGCCTTCGGCATCGCTGCGGTCGTCGACGATGACCGCTCGCTGTGCCGCATCCATGCTGAGGGCAAAATGCTGCACGCGTCCGACGTAGGTCGCCGCGTTGTACCCATCCCCGCCATCGAGCACGTCGTCGCCGCTGGCGCCGTGCAGGACGTCGTCCCCCGCACCACCGAACAGATGTTCGCTGGCGGCTGTGCCCAAGAGATTTTCGTTCTCTGCCGTACCCGTGGAATGAGCCAGCCGCTCCACCTGAACACTATCGACGCTCGCGTAGAAGGTGCGATTCTGATTGGGGTCGCGCGTTGCCGTCAGCGAGGAGTCGCCGACGCCGACCCAATCGCTCGGGGCTCCCCAGATGTTGAAGTGCAGGTTCATCGGCTTTTCGGGAACGATCGAGGTTTCTGTTCGAACAATCGTGCCATCGATCTTCCAGATCACGACGCCCTTGTACCATTCGATCCGGTAGTCGTGGTAGATGCCCTGACCGCCCGGAAGGTCGTGGTCTTTCGGATGCCCTTCGGAGAGGTCCTCGTTATGATAGGGGTTTGTCTGCGCCACGTTGTAGCGCTTCGACATCAGCTCCCAATCGATCTCGTCATGCGAGGCGCGAGGGCCAGCGAAGGTGAAGAATCCGATGACGACTCCGGGCTGCGTCTGGTCGGACTTCATCCGCGCCTCGAAGGCCAGGGGGCCGTTATCGAGACTGAAGGTCTGGAGTGAAACGGCTTCGTTGCCGAGGAACGAAGGCGCATACTCGGGATAATCGCGGTTGCCGACGTGGTAAGTGTCGAGGCGAAGACGCATCACCCCATCGCTCATGACAGGCAGGGACTGGCGGACGTTCGTGCCGTTGTAGAACGCCGGATTATCGTTTGCCTGCCAGTGATTGAAGTCCCACTTGCTGGAGTTGATCGCCCCGTTCCCGTTGAAATCATCGCTGAAAATGATCTCGGAATCTGTACGCTGTGTCGTCATCTGGAAGTCCCCCACGCATCACAAGCCCGCTTCCATGAAAGCGGCCATCGGCTGTTTCCCAGGATATGTCAGGTCGGGAGCGTCAGCGACAATAGGCATGGCATCTCAATATTGGTGTTTGCGTCTCAAGAGCAGAATCGGCCGAGCGTTCGCGCTAACTTTTTGAAAAACCTCGTCATTCTAGAGATCAATTGCGGCCGATCGCCCCGACTGGCGCATCAACTCTTCGTCAGACGGCCGCGCGCAACTCTCGTCGATGATACGTGGCCACTACTTCTGGCGTCTGAGCGCGCGATCACATCCGCCAGAATCGCACATCCGCCAGAATCGAAGGCTCGCACAACATCTTCTGGACTGCCCGACACCCCCGCCCGCAAGTCGGGATGGTATCATCTTGGCTATAATCGGCGGCTTCGGCTGGATCATTATATCGGACCGCAAAGCCTTCCCCGGCAAATCATGCCCTCTCAACAAAGAATGTGAGCCGGCATCCAATTTTCTTCGTAAAATCCGACTTCCCTCGAAGAGTAACGCTTGCGCGCGCATCAATAACGACGCATTCTAATACCACTCCGATGGGGAAAATTCAGATGAATACTCAATATTCAGCCGGCCACGCCGGGTGTAGCTGCAGCCGGCGCGGGTTCCTGCGCGGCGCGGCGGCCCTAGGATTTACTTCAGTTGTAACAGGCGGCGCGGTTGCTGACACATGCGTGGTTTTCGACCAGGCCCGTCAGGTCGCGACGACGCCAGCTGACGCCATCGCACGCCTCAAGGCCGGCAACGCGCGTCTCCTCGCCGGGGGGACGGTGAACTGTGACCTTCTCGGGCAGATTAAGGCGACCGCGACCGGACAGGCGCCGTTCGCCGCGATTGTTGGCTGCATCGATTCGCGCGTACCACCGGAGCTGATCTTCGATCAGCGCATAGGTTCCGTTTTTGCCGCGCGCATAGCTGGGAACTTCGTTAACACGGACATCATCGGCAGCTTGGAGTTCGCCACGAAGATCACTGGCGCCAGAGCGATCGTGGTGCTCGGCCATACGGAATGTGGAGCGATAAAAGGCGCCATCAGCAATGCGCAACTCGGCAATCTGACCGCAACGCTGTCCAACATCGAGCCGGCCGTGGTTGCGATGCGCAGTTTTGAAGGAAAGCGAACCGCAGACAATGCGGCTTTCGTTCAGGCGGTTGCCGACATGAACGCCAAGCTCGCCGTGAAGATGATCATCGATCGCAGCGTCGTCATCCGCGATCTTGTCGAAGCTGGAGAGGTCAAGGTCGTCGCAGCCATGCATGATGTGGCGACCGGGCGCGTCAATTTTCTCGATTGAGACCAGGATCTACTCGTCGATTGAACTAAAATTGCCATGCTGCCGCCCTGTCCTTCGGGACCGGGCGGCTTTGCTGTTTCAGGGGCGCGACGGAAAGCGTCGAGACATCTGGTGAAAGTCGTCAGATGCCATCGCATGGGCTCGATGCCGATCGGGCGGTGATCTCGGCGAACAAGGCGACGATAGAGCAGACGCAATTCATCGAGACGCGACAATCTCTAACATGAATCTGTCGGGCGTCGAGATGGCCCGGCTGGCGGCCCTATACATCGCCGTCAACACGGCCAAGGACGTGTTCGTGGTCCATTGCGCGACGTCCAGCGGCGCGGTCGAGGACATCCTCGAATTCGAGGTCCAGCGTCTCGGCTACGTGATGAAGACGATGAAGGCGGAAGCTTCGAGCCGCTTGCCGAATGACCTGACCGAGCGGCGGTTCCGGACGGACATCATCGCGTGATGGGGACTTGAAGGCGACCAGTGGTGCTGGGTGATCGATGGGGTCGAGGCGGGGAACGCCGCCTGATTCGATAGTCCCCGCGAAACAGAGAAGGCGCCCTCGCGGCGCCTTTTTCGTCCAATCCGATAGTTTCGGAAGGTTTCTGTCGGCATTACCCGACAGTTTGGCTGAAAGCCTTGGCTTAGATGGTCGGAGTGAGAGGATTCGAACCTCCGACCCCCTCGTCCCGAACGAGGTGCGCTACCAGACTGCGCTACACTCCGACATCGCTTGCCGCGAGGCCGGTCTTATAGCCGTGCTATCGCCGGTCTGCAAGCCATGTCGCGCCAACAAATGCATCTTATTCCACAGCAGGCGCAAATTCTTATCATAGGATGTCCGATAGCCCGGACTTCAGATCATATAAGATTTTGAAAAATAACGACTTTAACCCGCCGCACCCATGGAAGTGAATTTAGTCGCACCGCCCCGTAACGGGAAGGGCTCCAAGCGAGCGTGAGGCACCAACGGCGGTTCGCTCCATGGCAGTTGATGGCAATCCTTGAACCCGTGAACCTGCAGAACACAGGTTCACGGGTTCAAGGATTGTGTCTGTTGCGTGCGGGCCCGCCAGAATGCTCGAAGCGTTTCCGGCAAGGTCATCTGATGACACTGGACCGCTCCACACCAGCCGGGGAATTGCCCGAAGGCATCCCCGGCTGGCATGCGGCGATCGGCTTGCAATCGAAGTCAGCCAAGCCTTTTGACCGGAGGGATGACCCATGATCCGTCAAGGATCGAGGGGTGGTTCTCATCTGGCCAGTACAGCCTCATCATCAGAATGAACTTGCCTTTCGGCGCGGGCAGCCAGTTCGCCTCCCTGTCGGCGCCGGGGGATTCGTTCTGGATATAGATGTCGGTCGAACCGTCAGGATTTTTCTTCAGATCCTGCCTTGGACTGATCGAATAGCGATTGATGGGGTTCTCGACGAAGAAATACTGGTCATCATACATCGTGAGGGACCAGAAGCCGCGCACCGGCGGTGTCCGCCCCTTGGGGAAGGTGAGAACGTATTTGTTCGAGCCGTCGTAGGCGCGGGAGAACAGGCCGTCACGCTGTTTCAGCGACGTCGGATAGACCGCGTCCTGCGGGCGGTTCGCGCCAAGCCCGATCGCCGCGATGAGGGCGCGCTGCAGATAGTCGGTTCCATAGAGACCGGTCCTGGTCGTGTAGCCCCAACCGTTGATGTCCTTGATGTCGCCGTCGCTGAACTTGAAATGCAGCATGATGCGGGCGACCCCGACCTCGGGGATCCGCTTCACGAAGGCAGCATCGAGCTTGCTTTTGTCAAAATCCTGTCCGGGCACGATGCCGATGCGCGCCATCTTCTCGAGGATAGGCCCGTCCGCCTCGGACGGGGGGTTTGTCTTCAGCAGATCGCTGAGAAGCGTGAAATACGAGACGGCATCCATGCGATTGACCTGGTCGCGGACGGCCGTCTTCATATCGATGCTCGGGTTGACCACACCGGGCGGTGGCTGCCAGTCCTTGCCGTAGCTGCTGAGCGGCACCAGCTTGCACTGGTCTTGGAGCGCGTGAACCGCCTTGTAGTCCTCCGGGGTGCCCGTGCAATAGATGCGCCCGAGGATCCAGACGATATTCGTCGGCGACACGTACTGCGTGACACCGGCGGGAAGCGTTCCCTGCCATCCGGGCCCAGTGATCGCGTACTGCTGCGCCTTGCCGCCCGTGGTGCGTTGGCCAGGAACCTGGAACACGTTGGTCCAGCCGTCGAGCATCGGGAACAGGTAGTAGCGATCATCCATCGCGGGGATCGACAGGACCCACGGCTCTTTGCCCACGTCAACGAAGGCTGTGGTGTAAAGTGTGTCCGCGTTGGGGGCCGTGACATCCTTGAACGAGGCGTTCGGATATTCACGCAGTTTGATGATCTGGCCCATCGGGCCTTTGGTGCCTTCCACCGCCGGCACGTTCGTCAGCACCCGCCGCGTCATTTCCATCGTCACGAGGGGGTAACCGTAGATATAGGCCTCTACCGCCAGCCAGAAATCCTCCGTGCCATCGACGAGGTCGGCGATCGGACCATCAAGAGCATGTGCTGGCGAAAAAGCGGTTGTGGCCAGTAGTCCCAGACCACCAGCGGATACAGCGCGACGCGAGATTTTCATGTTGGCCTCCTGAGAAACCTGAGCGACGATTTAAAATCGAAATCTGAGTTAGTTCCGCCGACATCAGCAGCCCGCGCTCGCATCCCACAACCCGATGACGGGCTTGATGGGCCTCGGCGGCAGGATATGTCTTGCAAGTATTCGAAGGCAGAGCATTGATCGCGGTTTGGCCGCGCCACCGTGCCCGCGCTTCGCATACCTGCGCTCCGTGGTAGCTCTGCGGCCAGAACCGTCGGGACCAGGATGTGCTGACCCGCCCCGAACTCTCTGGAACTACAGCCGGATACTGGATTAAGGGCGTAGGGCGCCACTTGCTATGTCCACCTCTGGCAACATCGCAGCCGGCAGATGAAGCATGGCCCGCAGCTTCCGAAATCATCCTGGGACCGCATCGCCTTTTCGGCGCTGGGCCCATTCCATTCGCGGACCTGCCCCGCTATGTCACTTCATCTCAATGCCGAGCTTCGCCCGCTCATCTTTGAATACGACCGCGATCGCTTCAATGACTTTTCGATCCGGGTTGGCCTTGCAGTACACAATCACCTCATGCTCGGTCAATTTGCCCTTGCGCAGGTCCGCATAGTGCTTCTTGGCGAGGCCATTGTACCATCCGCTGTACCACGCGGTCAGTGCGTCGGCGTCTTCCTGATAGGTGCCCGCCAACTGCGCGCATGTGAGCGTCTGCACATCGATAAAGCCATTTGCATCTGCATAGGTGGAAAGCGGCACTGCATTCTGTGCTTGCGCGCCGGAACCGACCAGAACTCCGCCGATCATGATGGCGATGCTCAAACTTCTCATTTCACTGCCCCATTTCAGATAGAATCGGACGATTGTGGATCCTTCGGCGACTTCGGATATGCGCTCGCGGCGGTGAAGTCGCGCATTCGCGGACACGTCATTGTTGCGCGGCAAGAGACACAAGCGAGAGCCAGATTCTCCTGAAGCCAGCACAGCATCGACAAGGTTGCTTATGATCTCTGGTGGGTGCGAGCGGGAGTAGGTTACGCGAGGCTACACGTCTGACAGGGGGGAGCCCGAGCAGAGCAGCCATGGATGACATTGCCGAGGCGGCTCCTTCCTTCCAGTCGAGGTTCAAGGCGACGAGCGCAGCCCCCGAAAGGTCGCATGACGCCGTTCGGAGCTTGGGCACAGTTCAGTCACCGCCGTATCGCCCCATACTCACGGAATATGACCGCTCGGACCTTTTGGATCGCGGCGTACAGGAACGCAGTTGTCAGACCGAACAGTAGCATGCCATTGAGCGCCTCAAGCGCGCCAAGCATCTGCCACTCGTCGGCCAGCCGCAGGTTGGCATGGCCAAAGGTGGTCATCGCGCCGATTGAATAGAGCATGGCCGAGCGTCCGTCAGGAAGCGCGCCTAGCCACAGATAAGCCCCGGCCCAGACGGTCGCCTCGATGGCATGCAGAACCGTAGCCGCCAGGACAGTCGATCCCACCACAACCGCGAAGGTCACCCGCGGGCTGCGCCACAGACCCCCGTGCCTCAGGCCGCTGTCAACGCCGATCTCGATGGTCCAGAACCCGAGAACGTGAATGATCGACGCCAGCACAATGAGGGGCAATCCCCATAACCAGTCCGCGATCCATGCCCCCGGCGCAAGTGTATCCATGTTCCCCCCTTATGATACCCAGGGTCTCGCCGTGATCGCTTCCCGCGCAGGGGGCGCGGATCGTCAGCCACGCGTGAGCTGGCGAACTCTACCGCGATCGCCGCAGCCCCGCAGTCAATCCGCAGGCTGACAGAGGGTAGGATACGGTATGTTCTGTAGCGGGGACCGGCCGTGGCAGCGCACAGCCCATCCGGCCTGAACCCCTTAAGCTCACCCCGGAAAACAGTTGTCCGATCGCCCCGGGGCTGGAAGGCCCAATGGTATTATTTTATCATACCCAGGTGACGCGGTCGCACATCGTTGGAACCCTCGCGCTAGTGCTGCATCTCGGTTGCGACTTTCGGGGCTGGGGCAACGGGGAAACCGGCTGCGCGGGCTGCCGCGGTCAAGATGCGACGGTCCTCAGGACGAAAGTTGCGCTTGGCGAGCTCGCCCTCCAGATCGTCGAAGAAATGCGGTCGCATGGCAAGAAATTGCCTGCGGCTCGCAGCCGCTTCCTCGTCCAGCCCCGCGCGAGCATAAATGAGCGCCGCGATCACGTGATAGAGGGCAAATTTCTGAAGGTCCGCTCGACGGATGAAAGTGAGCGCGCGCGCATTGTCGCCTTGCATATAGGCGGCGAACCCGAGCATGCCCGCGTAAAAGCCGGCGTTGCCAGGGTTGCGGACGAGCGCTTCCTCAATGATGGCCGCCCCGCGTTTCCAGTCGCCTGCTTGCGCTAGACGGCTGCCGTATTCGCCAAGAAGTTCCGTATCGTTGGCGTTCAAGGCGTAAGCGCGGGCTCCTACCCGCAACCCCTCCTCCGGCTCACCCACGAAGAAAAGCGCCATCATCAGCGCCTGATGCGCGCGGACACTTTCCGGGTCGAGCCGCACCGCCCGCCGGGCAGCGTCCAGGGCGCGCTCGAGGGGCTTGCTTTCAGGCCGGGGATTGAAGCCGAACCGGTCCTCATCGAGATAGATATACGACAGCATCGCCCAAGCGGTGGCATAGGTCGGGTACCGGCTCACTGCGCGTTCGAGGCAGCTCCGAACGGCCGCATGCGCTTCAGCACTGAGGACCTCGCGATATCCGTAGAACCTCAAAGTGCAGCTATAGGCTTCGAGATCGTCCGGCGGCGCGAGAGCCGTGCGTCGTTCGTCTGCCTGGAAGATGATGCCATAGGGCTGCGCGACTGTCGTCGCCACCTTGTTCGCAAGCTCCACTTCGATCTTGAAGAGATCGCCCGAGCGCAAATCCTCCTCATAGGCGTCGGACCAGATGATAGTGGATGTTCCCGCGTCCACAACGCGGGCCGTGACCCTGAAACGCCCGTCGAAAACCCGCACCGCCCCTTCAAGAATGTAGCGAACGCCAAGCATGCGATGGAGATCCGACACCCCAGCGCCTGCGGGTAAGCCTCTTGAGGTCTCGCTGCCGATAATCCTGAGTTCTTTGAAACGCGCCATCTGCGACAAGACATCTTCGGTCAGCCCGGCCGCGTAGAGCGCGCTGTTGGCATCACCCCCCAGATCCGCGAAAGGCCGGACAAGCACCGACGGACCGCCCTGAAAAGCGATCGGATTGCCGGTTGCCTGTCTGAAAAAGCCAGATTCAATCACAGCATAGGCAACGCCCAGGAAGACGCAGGCAACGGCCGCCGCGACCAGAGCCCACCGGGGGAGGGATCGACCTGATGCATCTCTCTGCGTCTCCACCACCGGCGAATCGGGCCTCATGGGCTCCTCCGCAACGGCTGGGAGGCCCTCCGCATGCCGCCGCGCGAAGACGGGAACATACCCCCCTTTTGGGATGTCGATCAGGAGCGGATCATCCTGACCCGCAACGAGATAATAACGTTCAAGGGCACGCCGCAGCCGCCCGGCCTCGATCCGCACGACAGGATCGTTCTGCGTGTCGAAGGTTTCGTCGCGACCAAAGACCTCGATCGCGATCGAGAAAGCCTTGATGCGCGCAGACCGCCCTTCAAGGGTCTCTTCCACGACATAGCGCAGGAAGTTGCGCGCCCTCTCGGGCGCCCTGAATTCCGGGCTACTCAGGATCCTCTCGCATTGGGCGCGCACATCCGCGGGGGGCGCGTCTGGGCAAAACTCGTCCCGCAGGTCCCCGGCACGAATCATGTCCGCACCTGCCATGCTCTTACTCGCACACACACCGAGCTGCCCCCATGCCAGGATCGCGGCAATGCCACGTTCACTACCGTAACATACTCCCCAAACGCCCGCGACTAGGCCCGAATACCGGGATAAGAGAGGCCATGTCATGCATCGAGGCGTGCTAGCCGCTATACAGCATTGTCCCGGCCGGCGCCGGGCGATAGAGGAGCTCGCTCTGCAAAGCGAGAGCTTCCGCTTGCTCTGCGGCGACCTCGCCGACGCGGAAGCAGCCCTGCGCAATTGGGAGAATACGGATGTACCGCTTAAGGAGGAGCGCTGCGCGGAGTATAGGTCACTTGTCGCTGGCCTCGCCGCCGAAATCAGTGAAATCATGGATGCTCGCTACCCGCGAGAGCACCGCTGACTTTACAAGCATCGACAGTCATGACTTCTAGTGTTTTCGTAGCTTTGAGGATGACCACGATCACGAACCATGGTCTCCGGCCAGAAGGATCAATGCCGTGGTGAGACCCCTGCGTAAGGTGGCTGGTATCCTTTGCCTGATGCTGTTGGCACAGCCGGGCTTTGCGGCAGATCTCGGCAGCACATCCCCCCCTCCCGCCCCACCGCCGTCAATTCCGGCAGGCTGGGCGTTTCAAGCGACCCTGTATGGCTGGGCGACTGCGCTCGACGGGACGGTCGGGATACGCAACCTGCCGCCAGCGAAGGTGGATGCCTCCTTCGGCGATATTCTGAAAAATCTTGACGGCGCCGTGATGGGGGCATTTCTCGCCAAGAACGGCGACTGGATGTTCCTTGCTGATCTTGTCTGGGCTCAGCTCTCGGACGATGCCAAACTGAAGGTCGCCAACGAGCCCGCTTTGAAGCTCAAGCAGCGCCTCCTGATCGCCTCCGCCATCGCGGGTTACCGTCTGCCTCTTGGCAATCCCGATCTCGACCTCAGCGTGACAGCCGGCTTACGCTATCAGCGTCTCACCCTCGACACGACGCTGACACCGGGTGCCCTCCCCTTCGTCAACCTGAAGAACGATCAAACCAAGGCCTGGCTCGACCCCATCGTCGGTCTTGCCCTCGAATACCGTATCAACGAGCGCTGTTTCCTCAACGCCCTCGCCGATATCGGTGGTTTCGGCGTAGGCTCGCAGCTGACCTCGCAAGGTCTCGTATCGGTCGGCTACAAATGGACGGAGACTTTTTCCTCAGCCATCGGCTACCGCGCCCTCTATACGGACTACAAGGGCAGCGGGAACCGCACCGGGACCTTTCGCTATGATACAACCATGCATGGCCCGTTCGTAAGCATGGCGGTACACTTCTGAAGCGGTCTCTATCGCCCCGGGATACCGCGCCACATTTCCAGCGGCCGGGCCATGGGAACTGCCGCCTTCAATCTGCTTCACTGTTCGGGAGGGCGAGCCACGACTAGTCGTGGCCGCTAGGCCGGATGTTCAATCGCACTTAACAATCAGAATAATTTCATAGTTTTCGCAAAGCAGGGGAGAATTATGCCTTGCCGGCTTAGCCGAGGCGTGGTTCGTTAGCATGCTTCGTGGGGCTGGGAGGGAGCTGAGATCGGACTGTGGGGGGCCATCTCAGTTTCGGGGACCTATCGGGGCCCCCGGTCGCTTCATCAAAAGGCAGTCATTTCTAGGAAATGCGCCTGGGGCGACCGGGGAACCTTCCGTCTGCCGAGATCCTGATCCGGTGATTGGCTCACGGGAGCGTTATCGGCCTTCTCATCAACCAAAGCCGACATCGTCTAGCTGCGCTCTAGTTCTTTCCTCGGCACAACCAACCGACCATAAAGCCAATAAGGCCTGCGGCGAGAAGACTGCCCATCGGCTGCTCTTCGACACGCCGGCCGATTGCGTGAACGCCCTCGTCATAATAGGCGCGCCCGACGTCAGCGACATCTGCCACACGCTCCTTCGCCACGCCATAGGCATGCTGTGTCGCGCCGGCCACTTGATCCACCATGCCATCGGCGCGAACACGACTACTGCCAATCGCCTCCCCGATAGCCTCCTTGGCTCGGCCTCCAAGTTCGGTGACGGTACCCTTGACTTCGTCTTTGTTCATTCTCGCCTCCATGGTCGACATGGTAGCTAAACGCTGCAATTGCCCAATAGTTCGCTTGAACTGCGACGCAGGGTGAAAAGTCTTGGGGCCCGCTCCGCCCGAATTATGGAAAATTTCTGCGACAGCGCGCCCAAACTACGAGCGCGCGTGTAGCAACAGGCGAAATTTCACAAATTTCCCAGTAGTATAATTAAATGATACCTTGTCACTCGCGATATGGCATGGTTCGGTAGCAAGCTTCTCGGGGCTATCGCTCGCCGTTGGCGCTGTGGGGCCGCCACCGACCCGCGATGCAGAGAGTTCTGAAGGCCGAAGCCCTCGGTCGCCTCCGCCCCCGGAGACAGCGATCGAGGGCGGGCCCGTCGTCTCTCAAAGAGATGCAGCTCGCCGCTACCCGTAGGCCAGCCAGAGCTTTTCCACAGCGCTCTGGTCGGAGCTTGATCTTGTCCACTGCCTCTGATGCCAAACGACATGATGTCGTCGCATTCGAAGGCAGGATTGGCGCTGCTCGCCTTCCCCCCAGGGCGGGCCACCCCGGCCGTCCTTTCTCCCCCATCTTTTCGGGCGGTCGGGGACCACTCTTCTTGAATCCGAAAAGGGCCTCAGCATCACGATCCGGCGTGCCGGCATCGACGTGTGCGTTAAGGCCAGCCGATGCCACCAGCCGGCTTGCGAGGCGTCCCTCGTCCCCTCAAAACGGATTGATGTAGTTCAGGATAGCGATCTGCCGCAGGAGCACCCGGCGGATAATGTGGGCAGGCTTGACGTGGCTGGTGAATATCGCCGCGTCCCCCGTTGCCCCAGCTGGCAGCGATGCGGCAAAGGCTTGGTCATCCAGGCGCACGCGAACCACAAAGGGAGCGGACTGGATGGCGACTGGCGCGACTGCCGTACCCGACACCTGCGTCTGGCCCGTCGCGATCGCCTGCAGCACGGTTTCAACCGTGCCCATGAAGATCTGGCCCGGGGCAAATTTGAAGGTGATCTCGACGGGTTGCCCCGACGCAATATAGCGCGCATCGATCTGATTGATTTCAACGCCGATGATCGTGTCCGAAGTGTCGATGAAGGCCATCACCGGCGAGAGTGGCAGATTGCTGACACGGGCCCCCTTGCGCAGGGCGACATTCGTCACGTAGCCATCCGCCGGCGCGCGTACCGAGGTTTTTTCGAGATTCCACTCAGCGCCCACGAGTTGCGCCTTCAACTGGTCGACCTCCGCCTGCCGCTCCTCGACATCAAAAGCCCGACCCGTGCCACGGGCCTGCAACTGGGACATCTCGGCCAGACGGGTCTCCTGGAACTTAAGCTGTGCCTTCAGTACATCGACCTGCGCCTGGAAGGGGACGGGATCGATCCGAAACAACAAATCACCAGCCTTGAGCGACTGATTGGCCTGAACAGGGACCTCGACAACCTCTCCCGCGACCTCGGGAACAATAGCGACCGATTGACGGACCACCAGGGCCGGCCCCTGCGGCGCACCCCAGTTCATCGGGATGAACAGCCCGATGAGCAGCAAAAGAAAAACAAGGACCGGCGAGACCTTCCAGAACAGATTGAAAGGAACGATCCTCAGTTTCACCAGAATGAAAAGCAGCGCGAGATAGGTGTTGAGGAGGACGACGATCATCGCATCGTCTCGGCCGAAGGCTGACGGGGCCGGATGGGCATGTCGACATAAGCCCAGATCAGCACGATGGGCCAGAACACGAAACCGAGAAAGAGCGTGACCCAGCCACCGACCGTCACCGCCTCGGCCCAGGGGTGATTGCGCCTCTTCGCGATCATTCCCGGCAGCATCGCCATGAAGATGACCACAAAGGCCGAACTGGCGACCAGAACGATGAGAACGATCCAAGCGAAGATATCCAGCCCGCTCATCACGATGATCTCCCGTTGCAGCCGCCTGCGTGCAGGCGGGAATCAAGCTTCTCGCCGTTCGTTCAGACCATGGGAGCATGCTCTGTATGGTGACGCGGAGCAACGGAAACCATGCCAGAGAAAGCCTGAAGGACAACCCGAGGCTTCCATGCGCGACATTTGTCCGCCCGAGGCATTTCTGTGTGGTATCCCGACAAGCCAGAGGCCCACACATTTGACACGCGCCCGGCGCCCAGACGTGCGGCGCGCTTGATTCGGCAGGCCACAGCAGCAACCCGCCAGAGAGGCCGGCAACTGGCTCTGACATTGCTCCCATTTTGCAAATTGCGGACGCTTGGGCTTGCGTGACGATGCATATCGTAATAAACGAAGTTACATGAAAAGAGACAGCCGCCTCTCCTCCGTCCTGCACGCACTTCTCCACATGGCCGCCCATGGCACGCCGATGACCTCGGACACTCTTGCGGCTTGCATGGGCGCCAATCCGGTGGTCGTCCGCCGCACCATGGCCGGGTTGCGCGAGGCGGGCTTCGTGCGTTCGGGGAAAGGCCACAATGGCGGCTGGACCATCGCCTGCGATCTCAGCAGCGTGTCACTGCGCGATATTCATCAGGCACTCGGAGAGCCTGCCATCTTCGCGATCGGCAATCGCAATGAAACACCTGAATGCCTTGTCGAGCAATCCGTGAATGCCGCGCTGGATGATGCTTTCGCAGCGGCCGAAAACCTGCTGATGCAGCGGTTCGGAAGCGTGACCCTCGCCGCATTGGCCGAGGACTTCTCGCACCGCCTCACCGCGCGCCGACACAAGAAGGATCCCCCTCATGTCATATGATGTCATTGTCGTGGGCGGCAGCTATGCCGGCATGTCTGCCGCGCTGCAGATCGCTCGCGCCCGGCGCAAGATCATGGTGATCGACGCCGGAATCCGCCGCAATCGCTTCGCAGCCCATTCCCATGGCTTCCTGGGGCAGGACGGGGTCGATCCGGCGCAGATCGCCGCCGCGGCCCGCGCGCAGCTCATTGCCTATCCAAACCTTGTGTGGACGGAGGGACAGGCTGAAAGTGCCGCGAAGGACAATCACGGCTTCACTGTCGTGATGAGGGACGGGACCGCGCATCGCTCCAGCCGGCTGGTGCTGGCGCTCGGCGTCACCGACACCTTGCCGGAGATTCCGGGATTACAGGAACGTTGGGGCCGGAGCGTTTTCCACTGCCCCTACTGTCATGGCTTTGAACTGAGCGGTGGGCCGCTTGGCGTGCTGGCCGTGGGCGATGTCTCGATGCATCAGGCGATACTGATCCCGGAGTGGGGGCCCACAACCGTTTTCACGAATGGGGCCTTCGAACCAACCTCCGAACAGCTCGCGGAACTTGAGGGCCGATCCGTCACCGTGGAGCGGACACCGGTCACCCGCGTCACCGGCAAAGCCGACGTCGCGCTCGCTGATGGGCGCGTGCTCTCGCTCGCCGGTCTCTTCACCGCCAGTCGTACCCAGCCCTCCAGTTCGCTGGCGGATGATCTGGGCTGTGCGCTGGACGAGGGTCCGCTCGGTCCATTTGTGCGCACGGACGCGATGAAAGCAACGAGCATTCCGGGCGTCTTTGCCTGCGGCGACGCGGCACGGGGAGCGGGATCGGTGTCCCTTGCCGTTGGCGATGGTGCCCTCGCCGGCGCGGCGGTTCATCGGTCCCTGATTCTCGGATAGCCTCGACCGATCACCGGTCAGGATTGAAGAGCACACCAGGGGAACCGCAGGTTTGCCGGCACGGCGCGGCGAGTTTTCGTGGCAGCTACCACCCGTCCGGTCGGCAATTCCCCGATCCACCATATAATTCTACGTCACCTCCATGTTATTAAAAATTCTACCGCAGCATTGACGTATTTAATTGACAAATTCGATAGACTGCTGGATTTTATGGGTACTGGCTCGTTTTGAGGCAGCCGCGGGCATTTGAGCTAGCAGCTTGCGCCGCGTTACCAAACGCTAAAGCGCCACGACATCGTTTCGTGGGCCCTCATCGATGGAGGACCATATGCACCATTCCAGCATCTGCATCCGCTCCCGAGCCCTTCGTTTGAGCTGTATTCGGATCGCGCGTCGGAATTTATTTCGCTAAACGGCTGATTTCACGCAAGTACTCTCTATAGCAGAGCAGTTCTCTCCAGAATTCCGATGTCTAACGACATTCGGCGGGATTCCGATTGCCCAATCGGGGCGCATTCTCATCCCATCAGCTCATGATGACCCATCAATCTCACAACACCACTCTCGGGGAAGGTGGAATCAATGTCCGTTCGAATGAATTTTCGGTTCGCCTCAGCGGCGGCAATCGCACTTCTACTTTCCGCGCCGGCCCTGATTGCGCCGGTGGCGGCCAATACGCAACCGGCCACCAAGGCCGAGACACGTGAAAGTCCTCTTGTTACGACCGAATGGCTCGAGAAGAACATCGATGATCCGACGATCCGGCTCGTCGAAGTCAGTGTCGAACCCGGATTGTTCGAGCGCGGTCATATCCCCAACGCGCAAAATATTGTGTGGCATACCGATCTCGTTGATACGGTGAAGCGCGACATCGCCACGCCCGAGAAATTTCAGGAGCTCGTCCGGAAACTCGGGATCGACAAGGACAAGACTGTCGTACTCTATGGCGACAACAACAACTGGTTTGCGGCATGGGGGGCATGGGTCTTTGCGAGCTACGGCTTCGACAATGTGAAGTTGTTGGATGGCGGCCGCAAGAAATGGGAGGGTGAAAAGCGTCCCCTTTCTACAAAGGCGGCTAGTTTCCCTGCCTCGACCATCACGCTGACGGCGGCAAATCCCAAGACGCGGGCGCGTCTTGCCGACGTCGTTCCGATTGCCAAGGGTGAAGCCGATGTTACACTCGTCGATATTCGCTCAGTGGATGAATTCAACGGCAAGGTCTTCGCCCCGCCCGGCTCGGCCGAGCTGTCTATCCGCGCCGGCCACGTGCCTAACGCCAGGAACGTACCCTGGGTGAAGGCCGTCAACGAGGACGGCAGCATCAAGCCCGTGGAGGAACTGCGGAAGCTCTATGCGGATGCAGGTATAGACGGCTCCAGGCCAATCGTTGTCTATTGCCGCATCGGCGAACGCTCCAGCCACACCTGGTTCGTTCTGTCCAAAGTCCTTGGTTATGATGTCCGCAACTATGATGGATCCTGGACTGAATACGGGAATACTGTTGGCCTTCCCATCACCAACGTGGCGGGCACGGTCTGGGGCGTGAAGTAACCCCTCCTCTTCTTCACGCCTGGGCACCATGCGAGGCAGGACCGCCTCGCATGGTGCCGCCTTTTGTGTCCGGATGCGCACAGCTTGCTTGGACAATCCGATGAAAGCGCCCTTCGCGTGAATTCTCCATTGATCGCGCCAGCCGTTTCACAGCCCTCGACCGCTGAGATCAACCCTTCCCCGCCTGCCGTCGTCGTTGCGGCTCTCATCGCCGGGGCGCTTGTCGGCGCCGCGCTCTGGATCGACGCCCGGGCCGACAATGGTCCGACGCTGGCCTTGTCCCTCATCCTCGGCTCAGCCTTCGGCTTTGTGCTGCAACGGTCGCGCTTCTGCTTCTTCTGCGCCATTCGTGAGTGGCTCGACGAGCGCAATCCTTCCGGCATACTCGCCATCCTGGCGGCGCTGGCTGTCGGCCTTGCCGGCTATGCCGTCGTCTTCGGCGCCTGGCTCCCTGATCCATCGACGGGACGTCTCGCGCCGGATGCCTTCATCGGACCGGTGGGACCTGTCCTGATTCTTGGCGGGGTGGCTTTCGGCGCCGGCATGGCGATCTCGGGTTCCTGCGTCAGCGCCCATCTCTATCGCCTCGGCGAGGGATCGCCCATGGCACCTTTCGCCCTCATCGGCACCGCGGCCGGCTTCACTCTCGGCTTTCTCGCCTGGAACAGCCTTTACCTCGGCTCGGTCAGCGCGGCTCCGATCATCTGGCTCCCGAACCACATCGGCTATGCCGGCACCTTCATGGGCAGCCTCGCTGTCCTCGCGCTGCTCGCGCTGGCACTGATCCGTCATCTCAAAGCGCGCCCCGATCCTGCCGCCGAGATCCGGCCTGTCTCTTCGGTCTTCGTCCGTCGCTGGCCAGGCTGGCTCGGCGGGCTCGCGGTGGGCGCGATCGGCACAGTCGCCTATCTGCGAGTTGCGCCGCTCGGCGTCACGGCCGAGCTCGGTGGCAGGGCCCGGCAAGGTGCAACGGCGGCCGGGCTCCTGCCGGAACGCCTGCTGGGCCTCGACACCTTGCGCGGCTGCGCGGCCTTGGCCCGGGACGTGCTGCTCACACCGAACGGCCTCTTCGTCGCCGGCATGATCCTGGCCGCACTGGCGGCCGCGCTCGCCGCCGGCCAATTCCGTCCCGCGCGGCCGAGCGTATCGCAGGTGCTACGCGGCCTCATCGGCGGCATTCTCCTCGGCTTCGGCGCCATGGTGGCGCTCGGCTGCTCGGTGGGAACGCTGTTGTCCGGCATCATGGCCGGCGCGTTGTCAGGCTGGGTCTTCGCCGTCGCGATGCTGGTCGGGCTCGTCGTCACATTGCGTATCGGACGCCGTTTGAACCTGCTGCCGAAGGCCTGAGGAAGCCTCGGGACCGGGCTGCCCTTCCCCTCACGCGGCGTAAGCAGCGGCGGGCCACACCCGACGCGCGATCACCTTCTCGATCTCAAGCACGATCATCGTGAGCACACCGACAGCAATGATCACCAACCCGTCGGCGAAGGAGACAGGCGCACTATCGAACAGTTCATGCATGAATGGCGCGTAGGTAAATGCAAACTGCGCCACGATCACGACCCCGATCGCGCCGAGGACGGCGGGTGTTCCCATCGCGCCGATCAAGCTGAACGAAGTCATGTGCAGGTAGCGGACATTGAAGAGATAGAAAATCTCCATCACGACGACCGCGTTGACAACCATGGTGCGGGCTTCCGCCTCGGTATATCCGCGCCCGAGGGCGTAGTAGAACACACCGAAGACGCCCAGCATGAAGAGAAACGACACGAAGACGATCCGCCACACCAGGAAGCGTGACAGGATCCGGGCCCCGCGCTTGCGCGGTGGGCGCCGCATCACGTTCGGCTCGGAGGGCTCGAAGGCGAGGACCAATCCGAGTGTGACCGTCAGGATCATGTTGATCCAGAGGATCTGCACGGGTGTCATCGGCAAGGCGAGGCCGAAGATGATCGCGAGTACCACGCAGAGCGTCTCACCACCATTGGTGGGAAGCGTCCAGCCAATGACCTTGCGGATATTGTCATAGACCGTGCGACCCTCGTGGACGGCCGCCACGATCGAGGCGAAATTATCGTCGAGCAGCACCATCTGCGCCGCTTCCTTTGCCGCCTCTGTGCCCTTGCGGCCCATAGCGACACCCACATCCGACTGCTTCAGCGCCGGCGCATCATTCACGCCGTCGCCTGTCATGGCCACGATATGCCCGTTTGCCTGAAGCGCGCGCACGATCCTGAGCTTGTGCTCCGGCGTGGTGCGCGCGAAGACGCTGACGTCCTCCGCAACCCTGCGCAATTCCGCGTCCGACAGCGAATCAAGCACCGCGCCCTCGATGGCCTTGGGGTCGTCCGCGAGGGCGAGCTGGCGGGCTATGGCGGCAGCCGTGCCGCTGTGATCACCGGTGATCATCTTCACCGCTATGCCGGCTGCCCGACACTCCGCCACGGCGGCAATGGCCTCCTCGCGCGGCGGATCGATGAAGCCGACCACGCCGAGAAAGGTCAACCCGGACTTGACGGTCTCGAAGGCCATCCTTTCGACGTCGGCGCCCGGGACCATCGATGCGAAACCGAGAACCCTCTCGCCAGCGGCAGCGGCGGCATCGATGCGCTGTTGCCAGTAGGCGAGATCGACAGAATGGCTTCCGCCCGGACCGGCCTGATCGATGCACATCGTGAGCACACGTTCGGGCGCGCCTTTCACGAAAATGCGGCGTTCCCCATCCGGCCCCTCATGGAGGGTCGCCATAAAACGGTGCTGCGCATCGAAGGGAATTTCATCCAGCCTGGTCCAGGTCTCGCGCACGGTCTCGGGATGGAGCCCAGCCTTGGCGGCGAGCGTCACCAGCGCGCCCTCCATCGGGTCGCCGAGGACGGACCACTGCCCGTCCTGCTCGACAAGCCTGGCGTCGTTACACAGGAGCGCGGCGCGGATCAAAGCGTCGCGCGCGCTGTCCGGCGCGGCCTCTCCACCATCCTCGGATGTCAGCTTGCCCTCCGGCGCGTATCCGCCACCGGACAGTTCAGTCACGCCCTGCGCCGTCGCCACACGTTGAACGGTCATCTGGTTCTTGGTCAGCGTGCCGGTCTTGTCGGAACAGATCACCGAAGTGGCGCCCAGGGTCTCGACGGCCGGCAGGCGGCGGACGACAGCATGGCGCGCCGCCATGCGGCGGACGCCGATGGCCAATGTAATGGTGATCACCGCAGGCAACCCCTCCGGCACAACCCCCACAGCGAGCGCGACAACGACCATCAGGGCTTCGACCCAGTCGTAGCTGCGCGCCAGGACGGCGAAGGCGAACAGCGCCGCGGCAGTCCCGATGGCGAACCAGGTGAATTGCTTGCTGAATTCGTTGATCTGGCGCAACAGGGGCGTGGTCAGCGTCTCGACCTTGCCGATGAGATCGGAGATCCGGCCGATCTCCGTCCTGGCCCCCGTCGCCACCGCGATACCATAGCCCTGCCCCGTCGTGACGAGCGTCCCCGAATGCAGCATCGCGAACCGGTCGCCCAGCGGCGCGTCCGGTGGAACGGTCCCTTCCCTCTTCTCGGCGGGGACGGATTCGCCAGTCAGGATCGCCTCATCCGCGGTCAATCCCCGCGCCCGCAAGACCCGGATGTCGGCGGGCACCTTGTCACCGGCCTCGAGGACGACGACATCGCCCGGCACGATATCCCGCGCATCGATCGTATGGCGCTCGCCCTCGCGCAGGACGGTCGCATGCGGAGCGATCATGTCGCGGATGGCATCGAGCGCCTGTTCGGCACGTCCTTCCTGCACAAACCCGACGATCGCATTGACCAAGACGACGATCACGATCACGGCGCCGTCGACGACATGGCCCAGCAAGGCTGCGGCGACAGCTGCGCTGAGGAGAAAATAGATCAGGGCGTTGTTGAACTGTGCCAGAAAGCGGATGACCGGATGGGTGTGCGCGACTGCCGGCAACTGGTTCGGCCCGTATGTGCCAAGGCGACGTTCGGCCTCCTGATGATCGAGACCATCAGCGCTGGTTTCAAGCGCAACGCAGGTCTCCTCGGCAGATCTTGCGTACCAGCTGTTGGATAACGCGCCGTCGTCGATCGCTTCGTTGGATCTCATGTCATTGGCGACCGTCGCGTCCACCCACTTCGCCGCCATGACACCTCCTTCTCGGTTTCGCAAACCTCTTGATGACGACACAAGCCAGTCCCGGCGCACGAGCCGCTCACATCGCCGGGCGCCCCGCTAAAGATAGCCGCGGCGGGCTTCAACAGACGTTGACCTAAATCAAGTCAGAATCGCGCTTCTGCCAGCATGCCCCTATGCAGAATGGCGGTCGAGGCCGGAAGCGGCCCGGGGTCGAGATGGAGGTTTACTGTGCTTCTTCTATCGATCTCCCTGTCATCGCCGCGTATCGATCTTGATTTCCAGCGACACGATCTCGGCTTCGAGATGAGAATGACGATGCGCGGGTCTTTTCACCGGCGAGCGGTATTGAGATTGTGGTAACGCATTCGTCAGCTCCATCCCCGCAAACGCAAAGGCAAACGCGCTATACGGGGGCATCGCCGCGTTATGGGCCTCCGACACGAACTCGATCCGAGGCGGACGCTAGGCCGCCTCGTTGTCTGGCGCCGCCGGAAAATAGGCTCCCTTGAACACCGACATGATATGCTTGACCATGTCCGGCTTGATATGAACATGATCATATCCGAAAGCCATATGACGTGGTGAGTTCATCACCATTTCGTAACTGGGAAAGTAGTCAACGAAATCGAACGAATGTCTCATTTCATTGGCCACAGAGCGCAAAGTCGATTTTGAGCCCGTATTCGCAACGATAACATCAACATCCTGAAATGTACTTCCCAGGGGAACCGGGGATACGGTTATGACGATCCTCACATCTGGAACGCAACGTTCTTTAATCAATTGGATTGTTTCATTCAACTCGTCCGCCACCTCGCGGAAGCCGTAATCCACGAACTGGAAGCGCGAGGAATGGCGACGCAAGGCTCCGGGTTCCGGAGGCGTATTGATCGCCAGGCCGGTTTCGGCGTCGATCCAACCCTCGGTCAGGCCCAGGGTCATCACGACCGTCTTCGATTGCCTGATCTGCGACGTTGCGTGGTTGATGATCGCACGGTTCTGGCGTGCGGTCTCAAAGGGCAGCAAGCGCAATCTGCTCGCGTGGGGGTCAAACCACTTGTCCTCGGCAATCTCAATCAGGCCGTCGTTCGGGAATTCCTGCTCCAGCAGAACCCGTTTGAGCTCGCTCGAAATCGAAAACACATTGTACTTGTTGAATGCTCCCCGGCTCTTCTGCCCGGCCCTCACGCCGCCGCCGCG
Source organism: Hyphomicrobiales bacterium (assembly GCA_930633525.1). NCBI lineage: Bacteria > Pseudomonadati > Pseudomonadota > Alphaproteobacteria > Hyphomicrobiales > Hyphomicrobiales bacterium. The sequence goes on along the minus strand of CAKNFP010000001.1, from coordinate 1,070,300 downwards.
GGCCCTCTCCTCATCCCAGGACTGGTAGTATTCCGCCTGGATTCCGTGCCCCTGAAGGGCAAGCGGAATGCCCAGCCGCACAAGTGTATGCTCGACCTCACGCGCGAAACACGAGCCGATTGTGAACACGGGCGAGGTATTATCGATCTCGAATTTCGGCTTATGGCCGATCGTCAGATAGTCTCCGGCCTCAAAACGCGCGCGGGCCGATCCCCGGTCTTGCACATTGCCCCAGGCTCTTTGCTTGTTCTTAGCCGCAATGCCCAGTGCGGCACGGCCATCGTACGAAACAGTCGCCATCCAACGATCTCCGGAGCCAATCCGACTTGGATGGACTCATCTGATTTCATCCTAGTCAGTGCATTTGCTCGCCTATTCTGGGCGGAGCAAATCCGCGACAGGCGGACTTGCTCGAGCCGCGCCTGGAACCACAGGCAGAAACTGCCATAGGGCCGCCCCGTTTTCCACCTCCGACGCCATCACGCGGCAAGTTGCAACAGCGTTGACGACAGCTCCGAGGCTCAACTGCGCCGGATAGGTGATAGGCAGCGGCCATCCCTGCGCCGCATTGCAAATCGGCAAATAGGTCACATCCCCGGCGCCAATACGGCCAAGGCGTGCCTTGGCCCAACTATGGTCACATTGCAGCACTTCACACGGAGGACTTCCTTGTGAAGTGCGTGCTCTCGATTTGGTTGGCTGGAGGCTGCCAGTTCGAGGGTGCGCTCCAGCAAGCCCCGCAAGAGCGGGGCCGCGTGGAGCGCCGCGAATTCATGCCGACGGCTCCGGCATCGCGAAACCGTCGACGCAACGAGCAGCGGTGCGAGCAGCGGATGATGTCAACGCCGCGCCCGCAACATCGTGCCGAAGCTGATGAAACCAACACCCTGGAAGATGAGGTCGATCGCGAGAATGGCCCCCAGCAGAACGAGGCTGTTGCCTGGCCAGGCGGCGTAGACAACAATGCCGACGAGAAGCGTGAGGACACCCGTCGCGACGATCCAACCCCAGCCGCTCTCCGGGCGCGCGGCAAAGCCCACCCAGATGCGGAAGATGCCCGCGACCACCAGCGTGACAGCGAGCAGCAGTGTCAGCGCCGCCGACGCAACCACCGGATTGTAGAAGGCGATCAGGCCGGCCAGTGCGTAGAAGGCACCGCTGAGAAACCAATAGAAGAAGCGTCCCCAGGTCTTGACCTGGAATGCGTGCACGATCTCGACGATGCCGCCGATCAACATCATCGCACCGATATAGAAGATCGTCGCGACGGTCGCGAGGAAGAGGTTGGCCAGCGCGACGAGACCGAGCAGGATCAAGCCCACACCAAGCGCGACAAACCAGCCCCATTTACTACGGACTTCCCCTATGGCTGCGCCAAGGGAGGGGGAAGCTCCTGTGTGTCCAGCGTGTGTCATAGGTCACCCTCGAAGTAAACCGGCAATCGCGCCGAAGTAATTATACCTCATTCGCCCGATGGCTGGAACCTGTAACCCGGCGGAGCGACCACCCTGGGTGGATTTAATCCGGGCAAATCCATCCGAATGTCTTGATGGGTGACATCCGTGATCGCGCCGCGCATCCGCGTGAGATGGTCAGCCAAAGCCCTGCCCTGCTCAGCTGTCCAGACAGGAGCCCCGCTTGCGGCGAAAAGTGCCCGCTCGAGCTCCGCGGTGGCGGCGGTCAATCGGGGTTCAGCCGCCGGGGACAATCGCTGCCGCCAGACGGAAAGGGCCTGGTAAATCCGGGCCGGATCGTGGCCGCGGCAAGCGCGCAAGAGATTCTGGAACGCCTTGGTCTCGGATGCGGCGAAACGGCGTCTCCTGGCGCCGAGCCATCCATGCAAGCGCCTCAGGCCGGCCACGAACAACGTGGCCATCGCGACCACGCCAAGCCCCAGTGCGGCCAGGGCGGGCCATGAACTCCACCTGGTTCCAGGAATGCGGCCCTTGGGGTCCTCCGCCTTCATCTGCGGGGGTCCTGCAGCGATGGTGAGGGTCAGCCCTGCCCCGGTCGCCGTCTTCAGGCTCGCGCCGTTCAAATCCCACCACGGCTGCGTAATGGCAGGCAAAGTCACCGTGCCGGCCCGCTCGAAGACGTAGGTGATGGTGTCGCTTCGATGCCCGGTGACCACGCCGCGGTTCATTCTGTCATCGATCTGCGGATCAGCCTTATAGGCACGGACGCCGTCCGGCGGCGCCAGGTCGAGATCGCGCATCGCGAGGCCTGGGACGTCCGAGGCCGCACGCGTGATGATGCGCTGGATTGCATCGCCGGCTTTGAAGGGACCGCGCGGATCGGGTGTCCATGTCTCGGCCAGGGTGAGTTCCCCTGTCGCGACGACCGGCCCCGAGGGATCGACGCCGGCCGGCACGACGCTTTTCACCGACATCGGCTGCCCCTGGGCAGAACCGGTGACGTCGCCATTGCGGTCGAGCAGAACCACCTCGGCCGGCGGGATCGTGAGCATCCCGCCCCTGCGCGCATATATGGCGAAGGTAAACCTCTGGCCTGTGTAAGGCTCGCCGCCGATCCGGTCCGTAAGCGTCGTCCCCTGGCTCTCGAAGCGGAAGACCTGCGCGCCCTGAATATCCGGAATAGCGACCCGCGGCGGCCTTGGCATCTCGTCGCGGAACAGCACATCCACGTTGAGCGCGACGCGCTGACCGATGACGGCGCCCTCCTGAGGGGCGAGACTTGTGCGCACAATGACCGGCGGCGACGAGCTCGCGTCCTGCGCGACCCCGGTCATCGGCATCAGGAACAGCCCCAGAAGTGGGAGCATCCAACCCCATCTCAAGGCGTGTTCCCCCTTGCCGCGCTGGATTGCAACTGATTGGCGAAGCGGGCACGCAGGAAATCGGCAGGTCTGGTGGCAACACGCTTGAGCCAGAGCGCACGAACCTGCTCGTCGCTCATCGCGGTCGCGCTGACTTGCGTTTCCTGGCCCGCCGGGGTCTTGGCGTCCTTGTCATAGACGATCTGATCGGCCCCCTCGCGCTGGTCACCGGCATCAGCCCCCGGCGCCTTCATGCGTTCCGCCCGCAGCGCCGCCAGATTGCGGTTCGCGGCCGCGTCCGCCCAGCCGGGGCGCAACATGAGAGCGCGATCGTAGCGGGAGACGGCCTCGGGGTAGCGCCCCAGCATGACCAGCGCATTGCCTTGGTCATAAGCCGCTTCCGCCCCCTCCAGGCCCGCGAAGACCTGCTCGGCCTCCTTGAAACGCCCGGCCCGCATCAGGGCGGCGCCGCGCCATAGCGGATCGATGAAGGCCTCGGCCGCATCGCCGTAGTGTCCCCGCTCGAAAAACCAGCGTCCCCGCTGGTCGGGACTGGCCCAGAGCGCGGGCCAGCCGATCATGCTCCACGCAATGGCGAGCGCCAGGAGCCCCCCCGCCACAGCATAGACCATCGTGTGGCGAGACATGGCGGTGAGATGCTCCGCGATCGTCTTCATGGAAGCACCCAGCCACGCCGGAACCAGCCGAGGGCCAGCAGGGCGATGATCGGCGTCAGCCAGAAGCCGGCCTCCTGCCACCCCTGCCCTTCTCCGGGTGGGGGATAGGCATGGCCACGCGTCTGCAGGGAGCGGGCGAGCACCTCGACGTCGCTGTTGTCCAGCGTGAGCGTGGCAAGGTCCGCGTCGAGAGCCGTGGCCGCGGCTTCGAGATCGGGCGCGGCCCCCGCGCGCTCGGGCGGCAGCATCGCGAACAGCGTGACAGGGGGAACCGGCTGCCCGGCAACCGGGGCCACGACGGGCGCGGCATCGGCAAAGATGACGATCGATCCGCCTTCCTTGCCGTCGGCGAGGACCTGAGCCGCCAAGGCTATGGCCTCGCCCAGCGCATCTCCCTCGCGGGGCATGATGTCGGGCGCCAGCGCGTCGGCCATGCTGAGCACGACATCCCTGTCCGCCGTTGGCGGCAGCACGAGATGGGCCGAACCCGCATAGGCGACGAGACCCGTCGGCGCGCCCTCGCGCAGGTTCATGAGGTCAGCCATCTTCTGGCGCGCCCGGTCAAGCCGCGACGGCTGGAGATCGGACACGAGCATCGAGGGGGTCACCTTGAGAACAAACAGGGCCGGCCGGGCTGCCGCGGCGAAGGGCGACGGCACCTGTCGCCAGGTGGGACCCGCAATGGCGAGGATGCCACAGAGCCAGCCCGCGAGGAGGAGGAAGCCGGGGCCGATCCTGCGCCTCGCATCGCCGCCGACCGTCAGGTGACGCAGCAGGCCCGCATCAATGACGGCCCGCCAGCGCGCCGTCGTATCCCCGCTCCGCCACTCCATCCATCCCAGAATGGCGGCCGGCACAAGGAGGGCGAGCCACCAAGGCCGAAGGAAATGGAAATCGGCCAGAACACCCGTCACGAGCGCACTCCCGCAACGGCCCGCCACCCCGGCCAAGGCACGAGCCGCAGCCCTTGCACAAGCATCGAGAAGATGGTCAACGCCGCCAGAGGCAGCCAGAAGAGATCAATCTTCGGCTGGAAGACCACCGTTTCGACCTTGCGCGTTTCCACGGCATCGATGCGGGCATAGATTCCGGCAAGCTCGTTACGGTCCAGCGCACGGTAGTAGCCGCCGCCCGTCGTGCGGGCGACATCTTGCAGGGCCGCCTCATCAAGCTTTTCCTCGCCGGCCGCGGTGGGATCGCCGATCGCCACGGTATGAATGACGATCCCTCGGTCTGCCGCGACATGCGCGGCCTCGGCAGGCGGGACGCTGCTGGCCGTATCGTTGCCATCGGTCAGCGCGATCATGGTCTTCGCCGGCGCGGTCGATTTGGCAAAGAGATTGATGCCAAGGCCGATGGCATCGCCGAAGACCGTGCGCGGCCCCGCCATCCCGACCTGCATCTCCCGCAGAAGCTGACGCACGAGGTCAAGATCCGCGGAGAATGGCACCAGCGTGAAGGTGGCGTTGCCGAAAACCACGATGCCGATCCGGTCTCCCTCCCGCCGCGCGAGGAAGTCGTCGAGCACCAGCTTGACCGCCGACAGGCGATTGATCTTCACGCCCGTCGCATCGGTGAAGTCGGTCGTATCCATCGAGCCCGAGAGGTCGACGAGCAACAGCAGGTCCCGGGCGGGCTTGTCGTGATGGATGGGCGGCTCAATCCACTGCGGCCGCATCACCGCGAGGAGCGCCAGACACCAGCACAGGACGAGCGCCGTCGTGCGCCAAAGCCCCCTGCGTCCCACGCTCATGCCCGGCAAGGGCGAGGCTCCGCTCAGCGCCGCGAGCTTGCCGAAAAAGGGAACGCGCAGACCGGGACGATTCTGCGTCCAGGGCGGCGCGAGGAGGTAGACGGCGAGCGGGGCCGGCACGAGCAACGCGACCCAGGGGTAGGCAAAGCTCAGCATCACGCCTCTCCCCTTGCGTCATCACGATGGTGGCGGCCGATCCAGCGCTCGGCCGCAGCCGCCATCGCCACGCCATCGCTGCGGACCGAAGCGCCGCAGGACAGAGCGACGAGATCACGGCCGGCATCCGTGCTGAACGCTTGCATGCGGCCTGTATGATCAAGGAAACGCAGCCATTGCTCGCCTGTCAGCGCTGCGACGTTCTCGCGGGGAAAGGCGACGAGCGCCGCCCGCTTCAGCACCGCCGACGTCGCCTGCGCACGCACGGCATCCGCTGCCGGTCCGATCGCCCGGAGTTCCCGCAAGGCCGCGCGCCGATAGGCGTCATGCCGATAGCGCGCGATCATGCGGGCAACGAGGATCGCAAGACAGGCCAGCAGGACAACGGCCAGGATCCACCAGCCCGCCGCGGGTGGCCAGTAAGGGATTGCCGATGGCAAAACGATGTCGCGCAAATTGGCGAGATCAGCCGGATCCATTGCCGGATTCATGGCCGCGTCCTTCCGCCCGCTCGCCGTCCCGGAGCCAGTCGCCGTCCCAGTTGCTCGCGCAACTGGCTGCTCACATCAGCGGCGGTTGACAGGGTCAGCACGGGAATGGCGCGTCGCCGGGAAAAATGCTCGATCTGGTCGCGGCGATCCGCGAAATCGTCCGAAAAGCGCCTCCTCAGTCCGGCCGCGGTGGTATTGACCTCGATCTGCTCAGGTCCCTCGGCCACGACCGCACGGCCAATCGCCGGCAACGTGCTCTCAAGCGGGTCGGACACGAAGATCATCAGCACATCGTTGTGGGCGGTCAATCCGGTGACGAGCTTCACCGTTTCGGCATCCGCGCCCGCCGCGTCGGTGATCAGGCAGACCAGACCATCGTGCTTCGCCACGCCAGCGGCCCGCCTCAATGCCTGATTGAGAAGGCCAGGGTCGGACGGCCGCTCGTCCTTGGCGGCCAGCGCATTGTTAAAGCGAACGAGCGGCCCGAGAATGCGCATCACGCCCGCATTCCGGCCCTGCGGACGGATCTCTTCGATCCCGTTCTCGGAGAAGATGATCGCCCCGATCCGGTCGCCGAGCACGGTGACACGCCAAGCCGCCAGTGCAGCCGCCTCTGCCGCGATGACCGATTTCATCGCGCATCGTGAACCAAAGAACATGGATAGTCTCTGATCCACCAGCAGGAGAACGCTGCGGTCTCTCTCCTCGGTGAAGATCCGCACATAGGGGCTACCAAGCCGCGCCGTTGCGGACCAGTCGATGGTGCGTGTGTCGTCGCCTTCCGCATAGTGGCGCAGTTCCTCGAAATCGAGGCCGCGTCCACGCAGGCGCGAGGCGTGCCGACCCGCAAGAAGGCTGTAGACGGGCTGGCGCGGCAGGAAGCTGAAGCCCTTGGCATGGTGGCGCAGGCGCAGCAGCCCACCGAGCGTGACATAGACCCGGGCCTCGTCCATGCGGGCCTTCCCGATCATCACCGTCTCCCGCCTTCGGCCCCTATACGGCGACCGCGACCTGTCTCACCAGTTCGTCGATCACATCATCCCCGCGCACCCCATCGGCGCTCGCCTCGTAGCTGAGGGAAATGCGGTGGCGCAGGCAGTCGTGCACGATCGCCTGGACATCCTCCGGCACCACATAGTCCCGCCCCTCCAGCCAGGCGCGGACACGCGAAGACCGGTCCAGGGCGAGCGTGCCGCGCGGGCTCGCACCAATCGCGATCCAATCCTTGAGCTTGTCGCTGTATTCGCTCGGCCGGCGCGTCGCGGCGATCAGTGCGACCATGTAGTTCTCGATCGCATCCACGGTCTTGACGGCATCGATCTCCCTGCGCGCGCCAAAGATGGCATCCTGGGGGAGCTTCGGCGGCGGAGCCTCGCCGGTTCCGGCCTGCTCCTCCCGCACCAGCCGCAAGACCTTGGCCTCGTCCGCATCGCTTGGATAATCGATCCGCACATGCATGAGGAAGCGGTCCATCTGGGCCTCGGGCAAGGGATAGGTGCCCTCCTGCTCAATGGGGTTCTGCGTTGCCAGCACCATGAAGAGATCCGGCATCGCATAGCGTGTGCCGGAGACGGTGACCTGCCGCTCCTCCATCGCCTCGAGAAGAGCCGACTGGACTTTGGCAGGCGCGCGGTTGATCTCGTCGGCCAATACGAGATTGCCGAAGATCGGGCCCTTGCGAAATTCGAAGCGGCCTGTCCCGTCAGGGTCGGTGCGATAGATCTCTCCGCCCGTCACGTCGGACGGCAGGAGGTCCGGCGTGAACTGGATCCGGCTGAATTCGGATTCGAGCGCCTGCGAGAGGCTCTTGATGGCCCGCGTCTTGGCAAGGCCCGGCAGGCCCTCGATCAGCACGTTCCCGTTGGCGAGAAGCGCGATGACAAGCCGCTCGACGACGCGCTCCTGGCCGATCACGGAGGCATTCACACGTTTTTGGAGCTCCAGGACAGCTTCGCGAGGCGTCATGCCGTTCCTCATTTCTGGAATGGATAGATGACCTTCCAGTCGTTCTTCATATCGACCACTGTCCAGCCGCGCCGGGGAGCCTGGTCAAGCGCCTTGTCGAGACGACCGACCTCGGAATTGCGATCATAGGCCCATTCACGCTCGGCATCCGTGTGATGGACGAGCAATCCGAAACGGGCTCCGGTATTGAGCGTGGTCCACTGCAGCATTTCGAGATCCCCGTCGGAATTGCCGGCGGCAAAGACGGGGCGCCGGCCGATGAAGCGATTAATGCCGACCGGCTTGCCAGGCCCATCGTCGACAAACTCGACCGCCGGCAGCTTCTCAATGACCGGCTTGTCGTCGTTCAACTTGAATGTCGTCTTGCCACTGGAGCCGACGATCTGTTCCGGCGGAATCCCATAGGTCGATGGCACCCACGGCCGCATGAACTCGATGCCTCCGCCGGACACGATAAAAGTCTTGAAGCCATTGGCCCGGAGAAAAGTCAGGAGTTCCAGCATGGGCTGAAATACAAGCTCGGTATAGGGCCGGTCGAACCTCGGATGGCGGGCCGTGGCCAGCCATTTACGGACGATTGCGTCGAAGTCCGCGACCGACATGCCCGAATGGGTCAGCGCGATGATATCAAGGAGGCCCTTCTCGCCCAGGGCGGCGAGAGCGGCGCGATCCCCGTCAATCACCGCCTTGAACGGCTGCGTGTCACGCAGTGCCGGATTCGTGGCAGCCATCTCCTTCACCCGATCCATGGCGAAGATGACCTGGAAATACATGGGCTGTTCGGACCATAGGGTGCCATCATTGTCGAAGGTCGCGACGCGCTCCTCGACGGGTACGAAGTCCGCACTCCCCTCGGCCGTCACCCGGCGGACGAAATCGAGGATCGCGGTTTTGGTCCGGCCCTCATTCCAGGAAGGCAGAGGGTCGGCCTGGGCCATAGCCGGCGGTGGCTCGAAAACGCCCAGGACCGGGGCGAGCGCGAGAACGAGACCAAAGCCGAGTGCCGCCAGACTGCGCCTGCTCCAACTCCGGACTGTCGTGATCATGGTTCCGCCCTCCCTTTCATCAGAGCCCGGTTATCGCCACGTCATGGCGACGGGGCTCGCCGCAGGCATCGAAAACCCACATGGCTGGTCGATGTATCGACCGGTTCGGCATGGCGCGCCGCTGGCCGATAGCGCCGACAGTAGTTCGGGGCGCAAAGATGCGAGCCGCCCTTCAACACCTTGCGTGGAATGACAATATGCGGCTGCCGAGGATCAAAGCTCGCCTCGCGGGCGCCGCCGCGTGGATTGAGCGGTACGCAGCAGGCTTTCGGCGCGTCGTCGGGATGTCGGCTCGACCACCAGTCAGCGGTCCATTCCCAGACATTGCCGATCATGTCGTAGAGCCCGTAACCGTTCGGCGGAAAATTCCGGACCGGGGAGGTACGCTCGAAGCCGTCGGTGGCGAGGTTCTCGAAGGGAAATTGGCCCTGCCAGGTGTTGGCCATCTCGCGCTCGCCGGGATTGAACTGATCGCCCCAGGCGAATTCCGCGCCGTCCAGGCCGCCGCGCGCCGCGAACTCCCATTCGGCCTCGGTGGGCAATTCCTTGCCCACCCATTTCGCATAGGCTTCCGCATCCCGATAAGCGACATGGACGACAGGATGATCATCCAAGCCGTTGATGGAACTGCCCGGTCCGTAGGGTTTGCGCCAATTGGCGCGGAAGCGGAAGCGCCACCATTGGCTCCAGTCACGGAGATCGACGGGGTGATCCGGGGGGGTGAAGACGAGTGAGCCGGCCTTCAGCATCTCAGGCAGCGCGCCGGGGTAATCCTTCGGATCGGGGCGGATCTCGGCGAAGGTGACATATCCCGTGGCCTCGACGAAGGCCCGGAACTGCGCGTTGGTGACGGGCGTCTCGTCGATGAAGAAGCCGTCGACGGTCACGCTATGCGCCGGACGCTCCTCCGCATAGTGATGGTCGGATCCCATGCGGAAGGTCCCGCCTTCGATCCAAATCATCGGGACATCAGGCACAGGTGGCTTCACCGCTGCCTGCCTCTGCCCACGGGATAGCTTGCTCACGGCGCCACTCCTGCCAATGACCATGACATAGCCCGCACTTTCAATCCCCCACGCTGATCGGCAGGGCGACTGTGAAGAGCCCGACCGTTCCTTCCTGGCGGTTTTTCGCGTTGAACTCCCGGAAGACCTTCACGCGTGTTGAAATCGGCGTCTTCCCCGCGGCAAAGTTGTAAGCCACCGTGCCGCCAAGTGCCGTCACGCGCCCCTCATAGCCGCCGAGTGTCGCCCCGGCGCCGCTGTCGCCGGAAACCTGCTGATAGTGATAGCCCAGAACCCCGATGGACAGCTCTTTTGTGAGTGTCTTGGTGGCCGCCCATTCGACGTGAAACTCTGTGCCGGTGCGATAGTCTGTGTATGGATTCTCGCCGTTGAAGGTAAAGCCCGCCGCCGCCGAGAGGTCAATGCCGAGTTCCGGGTCGAACCAGGTCAGCGCGCCGGAGAGATCCGCTGCCCAACGATTGAAGGACAGGTTGGCGAGCCCGCCCTCGCGGTAGTCGCCGATCGGCACATTGACTAGCAACGTCGTGTTCCAGTGGAATTTGCCAGAGTGCCAGCCAAGCACCGCCGACATAACGGGGTCGCCGAACATCTCGGCCCTGTCGCGCAACGTCCTGCCAACGCTGCCGCCAAGACGGGGCCCCGCCAGTTCGATACCGGCCGTTGCTCCAACCCGACCGAACGGAACGACCGCGCCGATCGCGATGTTGCCGCCGAGAACCTCCCAGGGCGTCACCCAGGTGGCGGTCACGAAATCGGCGCGCGCCTGCCCCTTCACATTGGCGACGACGCGCCCACCGGAGGGGAAAGATTTTCCGCCACCGATCTTGCCGTCATAAAAATAGACATCGTTCTGGAAGTAGAACCCAGGCGGCGGCACGAAACCAGCCATCGGCCCACGGCTGCCAAGCAGATAGAAGCCGATCCCGTTCTCGGCCGCCTCAGCCGGGCTGAGCGCCAATGCTGCGAGATAGCAGCCGACCGCTGCTGCGAGATGCCGCCGCCCATGCGACTGCTTACTCATGGTGGGCCTGCTTCCCTCACCAACCGGCCGGTTGAAGCGCCACGCCCCACCAGCCAGAATCCTCAGTTGGATTTCGCATTATTCAACTGTTTCGGCAGTTTATTCATGCTCTGATCGACGGATAGACTAGCCGGAAGCAGCACCCGCGGATAGGGCTCGAAGGCCGCTAGTCATACGTCAGCTGTGTATGGCATCGCAGCCCCTCCCCTCCGATATGCCTCTCCTAGCTTAGGCATAGCTGCACTGACCGGCTGCATTCGCGGCCTGATACGCTCCATTGATCGGTCCCTCCTGCCGATGCTCAATAGAAAAATCGCGCGCGTCCCGGTGAAGCGCGTCGCGATCGGTCGAGACATCTCCGCGTCCCTTCGATGCGTCGCGCGCCGGGAGGAAACCACGTGGCCGGGACGCATGAGGCCGGCCCCACAGGGCCATTGACGATTCCGGGAATATAGCATTAACACTACGCCGCCGAAGCGTGGCGTGACTTTTGCCAGATCTGGCCTGGGCCAGACTGAAGTGGCCGCCTCTGCTTCATTTTGGCACCGATCCCCGGCCCAGTCCTCCAGCTGGGCCGGGGACAGTCCCGACCTGAAATTGCGTTGTTCCTAAATGGGACCGTACAGTGTCTAGTATACGACCCCGCCGTTACCGACAGGATCGCTATCGGCTCTTGCGGGCGCAGACTTATTCACAGCGCGCCGACGGGCTGGAGAATATTGAAGCGTATTGAAATCCTTGGGGTAGCCACCAAGTCCTGCGGTAACATATGCCGCATGGCATTTTTTGTGCGCAATTTTTGTCGGGCGTCCCGTTTTGCAACTTTAGCTTAACAATCGGCACATAGGTTCTCACTTGCCCTCTCCCCCCGAGGGCAGGCCCCGGTCGTTTTGACCCATCCCCCCAGGTTGGTCATGAGTGCGACCGGGGCTACCTGCAGGTAGCCCTGCCTCGCGCATTGCGATGGCGCCGACGCGCTTCACTGCATCGATCTCCCTTTGAACGAGAACAAGACCGGGCCTGCAGCCAAACGCATCCGAAAGCCGTGCGGGCGGGCTCACAGAACAGGCCGATTGGCGCGAACTTGGCAGATTTCGAAACGTCAGCGGAACCGCTCTCCCGCCAGCGACTTATTGTCAACGCATGGTTGATGGGATGGGCTTACGCGCATGGATATCCTGAACAACAAGGATGTGAACGCAGTGGAAGCCGCCATGACGGCGACAAAGCCGAACCTGAGCGAAACGGCTGGCTTCCCGACCGATCCGGTCGTCATATGCCTCGTCATTCTGGTAACCCTCGCGCTCCTGACCACGGCCTATTTCGCCGCCGACATTATCCTGCCGATCGTGCTCGCCTTTGTTCTGAAGCTGTTGTTTCAGCCCGTCATGCGGCTGCTCGAGAAACTGGGCCTGCCGCGTAGCGTGGCGTCGCTCTTACTGATCGTGGCTCTCTTTGGCGCCATCGTGGGTATCGGCGCGGCCATTTCCGGCCCCGCCGCGACCTGGGCGAGCAAACTTCCCGAGGGAATCCCGCGCCTGCAGGAGCGCCTACGCTTTCTCGACGAGCCCATCACAACGCTGCGGACCTTCCTTCATCAGGCCGACCGCTTCATGCAGGGCGGCGAGGGCAGCGGCAGCGCTGCTTCGAGCTCGGCCATCGCCAGTGTGCTTTTCAGCAGCACCACCCATTTCGCCGGCAGCTTTTTCGAGACCATCCTCATCCTGTTTTTCCTGCTGATGTCCGGCAACACTTTCCTGAAGCGGACCGTCGAGATCCTTCCGAGTTTCAAGGACAAACGCCAGGCTGTCGAACTGTCCCAGCGCGTTGAGGAGAACATCTCCGCCTATCTTCTGACGATCACCATCATGAACGTGGCGGTTGGATTGGCGACGGGCGTTGCCATGTGGGCCTGCGGGCTGGGCGACCCTGTACTGTGGGGTGTCGTCGCTTTCTTTCTTAACTACGTGCCGATCATGGGGCCGTTCTTTGGTGTGGGGATCTTCCTCCTCGCGGGGCTTCTGATCCTCGACCCGATCTGGGCGGCCCTGCTTCCCGCCGCGCTCTATCTTGTCATCCACGTGATCGAGGGCGAGATCGTCACGCCCGTGCTGCTCGCGCGGCGTTTCACCCTCAATCCCGTCCTGGTGATCATCTCCCTGATCTTCTGGTTCTGGATGTGGGGTGTGCCGGGAGCCATACTGGCCGTGCCCATGCTGGCGATCTTCAAGATCGTCTGCGACGGCGTGCAATCGCTCGCCGCCATTGGCCATTTCCTGACCGGCGACGAGTGAGCCGTTGCAGGATAAACCTGCAGGGCGGCACAGGCGAGCTGTCAAGAATGCGCAGCCGCGCGTTTGCCGGCGATGGTGGCCGGCGCCGTCCTAACTCGCGGCTGCCTGATCAGGCAGCTCACTTTCGATATGGATGCGATTGCGGCCCGCCATCTTTGCCGCATAGAGAGCCTTGTCAGCCCTGCCGAACAGATCAGTCGGGGTATCATCCGGACGCCCGGCAGCAATGCCCGCCGAGAAGCTGTAGCTGAAGTCATTCCAGGCCTGGAGGGGGCGCGACAGGCGCACGATCGCCAGCATGCGCTCCACGATCAGCGCCGCTTCCTCCACCGATGTGGCGGGCATGACGAGCACGAACTCCTCACCGCCGAACCGCCCGAAGCAATCCGAACGTCGTACGCGACCGATGATCCGTGTGGCCAGATCCCGCAGGATGACATCACCGGCCTGATGACCGTAACGGTCGTTGATATACTTGAAATTGTCGAGATCAAGCACGGCGACGCAGCCATAAAGCCCGGTGTCGCGATCAGGCAGGCGCAGCATGTCCTCGATGCGCGCCGTGACGTATCGGCGGTTGGCGATGCCCGTCAGATCATCGGTATAGGCGGCCTTGATGGCAAAATCCCGATCCTGCCGCACCAGGCGCTCCTCGACACGAAGATTCGTGATGTCGCTGGCGATACAGAGCATCCATCCGTCACCTTGCACCGTCTCCGTCATCCAGAGCCACCGGCCGTCCCACAGGTCGGTCTCGAAGGCCCGAAAGCCGATCTTGCCCCGGCGGGACTGCGTGGAGATGAGCCAAGCCTCGAAATCGTCCTGGCGAATCACCGTGCCACGCCGCAGGTGGAAATTCCGCCGCATGAGGTCCGACCACAGGGGCATCTCATCCGGATCGAGAAAAAAGATGTCGCGAAACGACCTGTTCGCGTAACGCAAACGATCGAACTCATCATAGAGCGCGACGAGAACGGGTGCATTTTCATAGAGTTGGAATAGTTTGGCTGCCGTATCGGTCATTCTGCTGCGTCACAGCCCGAGTGCGCGGCATTTCGCCGGGTGCCACCAAATGCAGGCCCCGCTTCTCGCCAGCCCAACATGGTGGATTTCGCAGCTTGCAACACCGTGCCTCAACTCAAAGACGAGAGCGCAACCGCGCTCGCTCACATCTTTACGAATACCAAATATCACGACCATCCGCAATAAAGCGCTTCGCGATAGATATATGAGTAAATCCCCTCCAAATTGCGCAAATTACCAAGAAGTAATCCGTCTATTTTCTAAATTACAAGACTACGTTCCAAAGGAGATTATTCTCATGTCGAGTTTTCTCGAGAATTTTGGCGTTAGCTTGGGCGGCTACGCGCAATCGGCCTACGACGCAATAGGAGATGGATTGAAAGCCGGCGTGAGTCTCTGGGGCTCCGGTATCGCGAAATTCCTGGAGTTTGATGGCTGGCTTTTGCAAAAGGCAGCGGATGGCATCGGCTGGGGCGTCTCAGCCACGTGGGATGTCGCGCGGGCTTTTATTACAGGCGGCCTGTTCTTGCCCGAACTGGAAGGACATGGCGACCAGGACGCTGATGCGGCGCACGCGCCGTCACCAGTCATGCCACCAGCGCCTGCGGTGGAGCCCGTCGCACCTGCGCACTCTCTCGCTCACGACGCCGGGGATGCCGACGTCGCGCTTCTTGTCGTCGGATTGCCGGCGATGATGGACGCAATTGACTGGCATCAGGCGTAATGGATACGGCAGGGCGGGTGGCTTGCCCGCCCTGCCGATCAACGCCGGAACGTCGCGTCTGTCCAGTCGAGCAAACCCGCCAGGAAGGCGGTGGCCATGGGCATGAAATGGCTGCCGTTGTGATAGAACGGATCAAGCGTAGTCACCACGAGCCGCCCCTTGCCGCCGCCCAGACCCGGATGGTCGTAGAGCAGGGTGCCATCCTGGCCGCCGCCCATTTCCGGCGCGATGGTCACGAGCGGTATGGCGCCGGCCGGCGGGTGAAGCAATCCATGGAAATGCCAGACCACCGCACGCTGCGGCAGATAGCGGAAGATCTCATGGTCGGGATTTGCAATACGATGGCCGGGGTCGGTTTCCTTGTCGAGCCACCACCAGAAATTGGTTGGCTTGAACGTCCACTCCACGCCCGGCAGCCACGTGTGAGCCTGGTTCTCCCCCAGCACGATCAATGTGCCGCCCTGGTCGAGATAGCGCAGAAACAGCCGCCGCTTGGCCCGCAGGATTGTCGGGCTGATCCGGTCGGCGACCATGACGGCATAGAAGCCGTCCAGATCGCCCTCGGCCAACTCCGGCGCATAGATGGCCTTGTCGAACCGATCGCGAAACCGTTCAGCGTGAATGGTCTCGTGATGGTAATAGCATCCGCCTTCGACGACCGCGAAGCTCATCGCCCAGCCTCCCCTTTGGCGCTTTCCCCTTTGGCGCTCTCCCCTGCGGCAATCCAGTCGAACAACTGCGGCACCATTCGCTCCGCACTGTTCCCGGAATCGGCATAGCCCCACAGGTCAGCGCCGGCATGCACCAGAAGGCGGCCGCCGACGGCGGGCTTCGCCTCGAAATCGACCGGATGACGCCCCGGCCCGAGCGTATTGATGATGCGCGCGCCGGCAGGAGGCGGGTTGGCGCCGCGACCATAAAAGCCGGCAACACCCCGACGCCAGGTGAGATCACGCCCATCAACACCGTCCCAGACCGGGTGGTCCGACGCCCGCGCGACGTCGAGATCATCCACCGTATAGTCGGGGATGGCCTGGTACGGCGCGAGTTCATCGAGGAACGGATAGGCGACATGGCCGCAGAAGACGATGGTCCCGCCGCCCCTCAGAAACGCCTCCAGTTGTGGCTTGCGGGACGAGAGATAACGCTGATCGGCATGCAGGCCGATCAGCAGGCCGCGATAGCGAGCGAGGTCGATGTCATCAAGCGTGTAAAGCGGGAGGACATCGAGTCGGGAGCCGAGATCAAGGCTCTTCGTGAGGAGGTTGACGCCTCCCTCGGTCTGTTCGCAATCCAGGAGCAGAGCGTCGATCATGGCCGCTTCACTTCTGGGTGAAGGCGATTGGCGCGACGAGGTCGGACTTGATGTCGATCTTCTTCTTCATCATGCCGGCTTCGACCATGAAGTCCTGGTCAGCGGCGAGATTGGCCACATCCGCGTCACTCATCTTGAGCGTGAAATCATACCAGGCACTCATCCGGCGCGCGTCTTCCAGCGAGATCTTCTGCTCGGCGGCGGCAAGCTTCAGCGCCTCCTCGGGCTCCTTCGCCATGAAGTCCAGCGCCTTGCGGTGGGCGGTGAGATAAGCTTCGACCAGATCGGGGTGATCCTTGAGGAACGCGCCGCGCACACCGATGACGGTGGTGGGATCGAACAGCCCCTTGCCGTTGGCGATCACATGGCCGCCGGCCTCCTCCACCGCGAGCGCATTATTGCCCGCGAGCGTCGCCGCATCGACCTTCCCGGCGAGCAGCGCCGCGCGGGCCGCGCCAAGATCCATGTTGATGTAATTGATGTCGGACAGCGTCATGCCGTTCTTGATCAGCGCCGCCGCGAGAAGCTGGTTCAGCGCCGTGCCCTTCGGGCCGGCCACGTTCTTGCCCTTGAGTTCGGTGACCTTCGTTGGCCCGCCCTTCGCCGCAAGGATGGCGTAGGCCTCGGGGTTGCGGCTGTAGGCGGCGATCACCAGCACGTCGGCGCCATTGGCCTTGCCGAGGATGGCCGACGACCCGCCAAGGACGCTGGCAATGTCGATCTCGCCCGCGGCGATCGCCTGGACCTGCTGGGCGCCCGACGTGATCTCCGGCGACTCGACCTTGATGCCATAGGGCGCGAAGGCCTCGTCCAGATAGCCCTTCGCGCGCATGACGATGGACGGCACGTTGAACGGCGAGGCCACGTAGGTGATGCGTACCGTCTTCGGCTTCTCCGCGGCGAGCGCGCCAGTGATGCTGCCGGGAGTGAGCGCCAGGGCACCAGCAAGCGCCAGCGCGGTGGTGATGAGGCGGCGACGGGTATTGCGGATCACGGGATAGTCTCCTGTTGGAAAACGCGTGGATCTTCTTTGAGCGGCTGCCTCACGTCCCGCCGGCAGGCATCGCCCGCAAGGTCATCGAGGATGGCGCGGCGCAGCGTCACGAGCCCCTGGTCGGTGGCATCGCGCGGGCGGGAAAGCGGGACCGGCCGGCGCCCGATGATGCGGCCCTTGTCCATATGCACGACCTGATCGGCGAGAAGCAGGGCCTCCTCGACGTCATGGGTGACGAAAACAACGGTTGGCCGGCGGGCCAGCCAGATGTCGGTGAGTTCGGCCTGCAACCCGCGCCGCGTGAACGCATCGAGCGCCGCGAAAGGCTCGTCCAGGAGCAGGAGCTCCGGTTCGAGCACGAGGGCCCGCGCGAGCCCGACCCGGCTCGCCATGCCGCCCGACAGCTGATCGGGATAGGCATCGCGAAACTCGGTGAGACCGACCAGCGCAAGCGCCGCTGCGACACGCGTCGCGATCTCCGCCTTTGCGACCTTGCCAACGAGGCCGAAGCCGGCATTACCCGTGACACTGAGCCACGGCATAAGCCGGGGTTCCTGGAACACGCAGCCGATCGTGGGGCGGTGACCGTCGGCATGGCGGATCTCTCCCACCGTCGGCGCGATGAGGCCGGCGAGAAGGCGCAACAAAGTCGACTTGCCGCAGCCCGAGCGCCCGACGACAACCGTGAAACTGCCCGGCGGCAAAAGCAGCTCGACATCGGCCAGGGCAACCACGTCGCGATCGCCCACCTTGTAGTGCTTGCTGAGACCGCGCACCTCAAGCATGGGTGATCTCGGTGCGTTGGCGCAGCCACGGTGCCGTCCGGGCGATCAGCCGACGAATGCCGAAATCGGCAAGGAGGCCGAGGCCACCGATGACGAAGATACCGACGATGATGATGTCGGTGCGCGCCAGTTGCTCGGCGTCGACGATCATGTAGCCGAGCCCCGCTGCCGACGCGACCAGTTCGGCGCCGACCAGCGCGCGCCACCCCTGCCCTAGCGCGATGCGAAGTCCGATGACGATGGACGGCAACGCTGCCGGCAGCACGATGCGGCGCAAGATGGCGCCCTGCGGAAGCGCGCACGCGCGCCCCACCTCAACGAGCTTCTGGTCGCACTGGGCGATGCCGCCGAGTGCGCCCAGGAATATGGGGAAGAAGCAGGCCAGAACGATGATGCCGATTTTCTGTGTCTCGCCGATGCCGAGCCAGAGAATGAGCAGCGGCATCATCGCAAGCGGCGGCACCTGGCGCAGAAACTCCAGAACCGGCTCGAAGGCCCGCTGAGCCGCGGGCGAAATGCCGAAGAGGAACGCCACGGGCAGTGCCAGCGCCGTCGCGATGACGTAGCCCGCAACGATCCGAACCACGCTGACGGCGATATGCGCGCCGAGCGTGCCATCGCTGACGAGTTCCCAGCCCGTCAGCACAACGGTATGCGGTGTCGGCAACAGGAAGGTGGAGACGAGGCCCCGGGCGGAAGCCTGCCACCAGGCGACCGCAAGCGCGGCAATAAGGCAGATGGCGCCGAAACGCTTGGAGAAACCGGAGATGATCATTCTTGTGTACGAAGTGAAAACGACGCGAAGAGATGTTCTTCGCCCATCGCAGATATGATGGATGCGCTCTCATAGAGCCCCCACTTCGTACTGGCAACAAAAACCAATATATTGGAATTGTTATAATTTTATCTTTGAGCGACCTTCTCTATGGTCGCGGCACGACTTGAAGCGGACGGGCTAACCTCCGGGAAAACGGAACGGATGCGCATCGCGCTTATCCGCCCCCCTTCCAGGGGCGAGGCGCGCCAGAGAAGCCTGAGCCGAGTGTAATCGTGTCATTCCCTCCAACGGAATTCTCCGACGTCACCCGCACATCGCCATGAACCGTGGCGTAACTGTAGTTACTCATAGTAATGACGTCGTTGCCGCCCTGCGATGTCCCGGACATCGCATCAGCGTCTCCGAAGACGATATTCTGACTGAGGAAGTCTCCCCCATGATCGTATCGTCACCGCCGACCACCTGCTCACGTATGATCATCGCATCGCCATACATCGTATTGTGGCTAGACCACCGCTGCCGCCCTGGATGTGATCCTTGCCGCCTGGGCGGCGTCCGCCAGTCTGCGTAAAGCTTTGCACGCTTCGGCACTCTCAAACAGCGAGGATGATCACGACCTCGTGCAAATATGAAATTTTACTCGAAAATACTTACACCCAAGCATAGAGGCGGGGCTATAAGATGAATTATTTTTAACACTCACTAGAAATATTAAATATCGGCTATTTTATTATCTTCAACGACTTCGCGAGGCCGTTCGCTTTCCACCCGCCAATCGCGCGGCGAAATGCCAAAGCGCGCCTTGAACAACTTCCCGAAGGCCGACAAATCCGGAAAGCCGCAGGCCAGGGCTACTGTGCCGACGTTCACACTGGCGGAGGCCTCAAGCTTCCTGCGTGCCTTCTGCATGCGCAGTTCACGGAGTGTATCCATCACGGTCGTGTTGTGTTCGGAAAAGGCGCGGTAAAGTGTTGCTCGCGAACATCCCAACGCATGGGCGATCATGGCTGGATCAAGATGGCGCTCGGGATAATGCACAGCCATGAACTGGATGGCGCTGGCATAGAGGCCTTTCGTGAACAGCTCCGCCCCGCTTGCTCCGCGCGGGGTGATCCCGCGCAGCAACAGCAAGGCCGTCTCCACCGTCGCGTCGAGCATGGACGCCAGCTCATTGCGCGCCAGGCAATGGCCGTGCGCTTCGAGGCTCATCATCTGTGTGCGCAGGAAAGGCGCAAGCCGTTGCCGCTCCAGCGGAAGCGAGAGGTCATCCAGCGCACCGCCGATAGCCTCCAGGGCCACCTGTCGCGGCAGCAGGAGATAGAGATCCTTGCCTTCACTCCAACGGTAGTGCATCGGACGGACAACATCGTAGAGCGCCATAGACCCGCTCTCGGCGATCATCCGCGCATCGTCGGGCCCCTCGAGCGCGACACGGCGCTCCGACAGCAAGGCGATGACCATGTACTCGCCAAGCCCAGAACTACGCGCTTCGCGGGAGAACACGGTTTGATGGGCGGATCCCTGGTGACTGCCGAACACGCCAGACTTGCCACGTACGTATTTGACAGTACCCCTGAGATCCCCGCCTTCCGGCGGCAAAAGATCGACGGAATGATAAGCTGCGGCTCGCCAAGCCTCATAGCGGGTCACAGGTTCGTAGTCGTCGGTCGAGAGACGATCGAATCGATAGAGATCGGGAGCGTAGATCAAGGACTGCGACATGAACACGCCTGGCACAAAAGGCTCGCCACAATCATAGCTGTAGCGCAGCCGCTTTGCACGGCCCTCGCATCGCACATTCTTGCTCTAATTTCCGACACTCATGCGAGAGCCATGCCCACCAGGGAACGCCGCCAGGCGCCGGAAGACAGTATCAGCCCATGGCTGCTTGAGCCATGGCATCGCGCCCTCCTCAGAGCACAGGTCTGATGGCATCACCATTTGCTTGAGCATCGCTTTCCACCGCAAGTCGACACCCGCTTCATCCGCGCTATGCTTTATCCGCCCTTCACCGCCCCCGCCGTCAAGCCAGCGATGATCTGGCGCTGGGCGACAATCGTCAGCAAGAGGACTGGCAAGGTCACGATCAGCGCAGCAGCCGCCAGCGGGCCCCAGCTCAATTGCTCGAAGGAGATCATGTTGTAGACCGCCACCGGCAGGGTGCGCGTCTCGCGACCTGCGAGCACGATACCGAACACGAAATTGTTCCAGGAGAAGATTACCGCCAGGATGAAGGCGACCGTGACGCCAGGCTTGGCGATGGGCAGAGCCACGTGGCGAAACACCTGCCAGCGGTTGGCGCCGTCGATGGTCGCCGCCTCCTCGAGTTCCATCGGCGTCGTTTCGAAGTAGCCGATCATGATCCAGATGATGATCGGCACGGTGATGACGAGATGGATGATGATCTGCGGCCAGAGCGTACCCATGAGGCCGACCCACTGGAACAGGAGGAACAGCGGTATGAGATAGGAAAGTCCCGGGGTCATGCGGGCGATGAGGATGACGATGGCGGACCGGGTCGCCTTCATCCGCGCGATGCCGTAGCCCGCGGGTACACCGACAATGAGGCCGAACAGCGTGGCCGTGCCGGTCACGATCAGGCTGTTGCGGAAGAACAGCGGGAAGCGGTTGGATTCAAGAACCGATGTGTAGTTCTGCCACGCGAAATTCTCGGGGATCAGGATCGGCGGATAGGCCGCGTTGTCGACCTCGTATTTCAGCGAGAGCGACAGCATCCAGATGAAGAAGAACAGCGCCGGCGACACGATGATCGCCACGGCGACCATCAGGAGGATCCGGTCGAGGATGGCACGTAATGTCATAGGGCGCCTCCCACCTCGGTCCATTTCGTGCGCTGCCTGAGCGCGAGCAGCAGCACCGACAGGCCTATGACCAGCGCGAAGAAGACGACGGCGATCGCCGAGCCATAGCCGATGTCGTAATAGGCAAAGGCAACGCTATAGAGATAAAGATTGATGGTTTCCGAGGCTGTTCCAGGCCCGCCTTGCGTAATCGCATAGATGATATCGAAGCTCTTTAACGCATCAATGGTGCGGATAATGGCGGCGACCATGAGGAAGGGGGCGATCATCGGCAGCGTGATATAATAGAACATCTGCCACCGGCTCGCGCCATCGATCAACGCGCTCTCATAAGGCTCCATCGGGATAGCGGCGAGCCCGCCGAGCAGGATGAGCATGACGAGCGGCGTCCACTGCCAGGTCTCGACCAGCACCAGCGAGGGGATGACGGTGGCCGGCGCGAACACCCAGAGCTGCGGCGGAATGCCGACGAGGGACAGCAGATAGTTCAGCACGCCAAGCTGCGGATGAAACATCATCGTCCACACCAGCGCGATAGCAACCGGCGTCGCCATCATGGGCATGACGAAGATGCCACGCAGAAAGCCCCGCAGAGGGAACCGCGCATGGAAGATCACCGCCGACAGCGTGCCGAGCACAAGCGGAAGCAACACGGACAGGACTGTGTAGTAGAGGGTGTGGATGACGGCGTCCGCGAAGCGCGGATCGCGCGGCAGGCGCAGGTAATTCGCGAAGCCGACGAAACTGGAGGATCCACCGACGGTCCATTCGTGCAGGCTCATCCACAGGGTGAAAACCCAGGGAAACACGATGACCGCGCTGACCGTGATGATCGCCGGTAGAACGAAAGGCCAATAGGACGGGGGACGCCAGTGACCCTTTGCGGATGGATGCGCGGTGGGGGCCGAGGCCTCCCTCATGGTGAGTTCACTCATGCTTCACTTGTGCTTGTGGCATCATACGGATGACGATCCCCCCGCCCCGATCGAGGACATCGCGCCAGCGGGACACGGCAACGCGCAATCACGCGCCGCCGTACAAACTGCGGCGAGCATGCCCCGGTCTGGCCCAATAGACCCCACCCCGGGCCTTCGGGGCATGCTCGCTGGCGACCCAGTGACGCGGATCCCTAGGATCTGACACACGCCAATGCCGGGTCGCCCTTTGGTTCAGCCGCGTTCGCTGCGTTCAAGCACGGGCTTGAACTGCTCGGTCGCCTTCGCGAGCTCGGCCGCCGGATCCGCCCCCGACAAAGTGCTCGTCAGCGCCGTACCGATGATGTCGCGGAACTCCGTGACCGGTATGACCACCGGCAAGCCCAACCGGCTGACCTTTGCCGATCCCACAACCGCGTCGACCCAGGCCGCGGGCATTTTCACGCCGCTGCGCACCTCCTTGTCATCGAGGATGGAATTGCGGAACGGCACGCCGCCGCCAGCCTGCAGCAGGCGCGCGCCCATGAGTTTCGATACGGCCCATTGGCAGTAGAGATAGGCGGCCTCCTTTTTGGTCGAGGCTGCGGTGACGCCGATACCGTCCCCAAAGGTGGCCGACGCCTGCAGCTTGGGACCAGCCGGCATAACGCCGTAGCCGACCTTGCCGACGACGCGCGACTTGGTCGGATCCTCGAGCGGGGGCGCGAAGCCGACGCCATCGAGCCACATGCCGACCTTGCCTTGCAGAAAAGCCGATTGGCATTCCGACCAGTTGAAGCCGGCAACGCCGGGCGGTGCGGTCTTGGTGAGCAGACGCTGGTAGAGCTTGGCGCCTTCGACCGCCTCGGGCTTGTCGGTGAGAAGATTGCCGTTGGCGTCCAGGAAATTGCCGCCATAGCCGAGCAGGAAGCTCGCCCATACCGGCACATTGGCATTGCGCAATCCCCGGGCGACGAAGCCATAGGTGCCATCGGAAGCGTTGGTCAGCGCCTCGGCAGCCTTCACCATCTCCTCGAAGTTGGTGGGATAGCCCAAGCCCTTCTTTTCAAAGAGATCTTTGTTCCAATAGACGATCCAGTAGTCCACCGAGAACGGCAGAGAACGCATCGCCCCGCTTTGATCCTTGGCATAGAGCAAGCCGGCGGAGGAGAAATCGGCCTCCGTCAGATCCGAGGCCGTCAAGTCCGGATTCTTCATGAAAGGCGTGAGATCGGCCAGCCACCCGGCCTTCTCGAACTGCCGCTTCTGCACATGGTAGCTCAGGTGCACCACGTCGAAGCTCGGCTTGCCTGAAGTCAGCTCGATGACGGCCTTCTGGCGCTGCTGCTGCTCCGGGATCTGTTCCGAAGCGACCTCGATGCCCGTGAGATCCGTGAACTCCTTGACGTTTTTCTCAAGAACATCACCCCGCGGGCTCTTGATGAGATTGACCTCAAGCTTCGTGCCGGCAAACTTCTTCCATTGCGGATCGGCGAAGGCCGGCGTTCCCGCCAGACCTAGAGCACCGGCTGCCAAGCTTCCCTTGAGCACCGAGCGGCGCGAGATGCCGTTGTCGAACATCGCTTTCCTCCCCTTTCATTTCATCCCTGACGCGGCACCTTTTTTGAGCAGCACCGTCGTTCATCACCCTAAAAACACGAGCCCGATAGCCAAGCTGGCGTTTTGGTCCAATCTGCAACCCGGCGATGGATTGGTCACCCCATCCTTTAGGCCTAGAGTAACTCCCGAAGTTCAGGTCCCGATGCCTGCGACGACGACGAGACGCTGGGACTTCGCACCAGCCTGTCAGGCGTTCCCACATCCAAATCGATTACGCGAAAAAGAACCTGCCTATGGGTCCCTGCCTGTGCGTCCCTTGGCTCGCCAAAGAGAGCGCTCACGCAGTCCCGATGCGACCGGATCACTCCATCCTGTTGATCCGCACCAAAGCGAAACCCGACGCCCGCCATGCATGCGGCCAAGTCCTGTCAATCAGCACGATCCATTGTTGATCAGGCTGGTCGGCCCTTGCAAGCACATTTTCATCCGACTAACATGTTAGTGTGCAGTCAATATATGCGGGATCTGTTTATCATGCCTGGTCAATTCGGCCTCTCCGTGGCTCTTGCAACTCCCTTTCAGCTTTCTGGAGCGGTCGATAACGGCCTCCTCACGGAACAGGCGTCCTGGTGTCTGGCCAGGGGCTGCAGCAGCATCACGCTGTTCGGCACGACGGGAGAAGGCGCATCGATTGGCCTGGCCGAGCGCGAGGCCACCTTCGCCGCCCTCGCCCGGGCCGGCATCGCGGGGGACCGCATCGTCGGCGGCATTGCCGCAACCGCCGTCACGGACGCGGTCGCGCAGGCAAGCCTTGCGCTCGATCACGGCTGCCGCGCCCTCCTCGTTCCACCGCCCTACTTCTTCAAGGGCGTGGCTGAGGACGGGGTTTTCGGCTGGTACGCCGCGCTGGTGGAGCGCCTGGGGCAGCGGGCGCGCAATATGTTGCTTTATAACATCCCCCAGATGACGGCGGTCGCGATGCCGCTGTCTCTCATCACCCGGCTCATCAGGGCCTTTCCGGAGGCCTTCATAGGCGTCAAGGATTCGGCCGGCGACTGGGCCTATACGGAACAACTCCTGGAGGCGCATCGCGACCGCGTCATCCTGGTCGGTGACGAGCGCAGTCTGGCTCGTGCCGTGAGAAACGGTGGCCAAGGCGCGATATCGGGGCTGGCAAACATATGCCCAGATGCGCTATTGCCCCTTGTGGTGGACGGACGACCCGATCAGCGTGTCGATCAACTGGTCGAGACGGTCCTTGGCTATCCGGTCATGGCAGCGATCAAAGCGCTCGTCGCCCATCGCAGCGGCGAACCCGGATGGCTCACCATGCGGCCGCCGTTGACCGCATTGTCGCGCGCCGAGATGGCCCAGCTCGGGGAACGCTGCGATCGGATCTTTTCTGCAACGGCCGCTTGAGAGGAGTGTCGGATGGAGAGGACGGGCGAAGAGCGCGAACCTCCCAAATTGCGCGAGATAGCCTACGACAGCTTCACCCGGCATCTGCTTGCCAACGCTGTACGGCCGGGCCAGTTCGTTTCCCAACGGGAGCTGGTCGAGCTGACGGGCCTGACACTCGGCGCGATCCGCGAACTCGTCCCCCGGCTCGAAGCCGAAGGACTGGTGAAAACGGTGCCGCAGCGCGGTATGCAGGTCGCCCATATCGATCTCGGACTTATCCGCGATGCCTACCAGTTTCGCCTCTTTCTCGAGAAGGAGGCGGTGGCGCTTTTCGTCGAGACGGCCTCCGATGCGACGATCGCCGCGATACGCGCCCAGCACGAGGACATCCTGCGGCGTGCCGAACAGGGCGTGGCCAGCCCGGATCTCGCTGCGGAGGCGCAAGCTGTCGACTGGGGTTTCCACGACACGATCATCGATGCCTTGGGCAATGAGATCATCGCCAAGGCCTATCGGGTGAATTCCATCAAGATCCGGCTGATCCGGCAGGAGCTGACGCGGATCGACGGCCTTGTCGTGCCCGTCATGAACGAGCATCTCGCCGTTGTCGCCGCCATGGAAACGCGCGATCCGGCCCAGGCGGCAAACGCGCTCGCCAGACATATCGACAGCGCGCGGCGCCGTGCCTTGGGGTTGCGCTAGGTCTGCACTGGCGCCCGGAGAACCGAAGCGGAGCCGCGTTCTGCTGCGGCAACCGCCGGCCCGTTTCACTCCCAGCTAGCCGCAGCGCTCGAATCACGATCGGGCGCAGCGGCTGCGTTACCCATTGACAGAAAGACGAGCGCCTCCCATCTCTTCGCGATGCGCGGAGGAGATCGGGGGCTCGCCGATGTGCATGGAAATCTTCATGAGGGCCATCGCGCCGCGACGCAGCGCATCGCCCTGCATGTGATGAGAGCTTCATGATGTCCGCGCGAGTTTTTGCAGTTACATCGGCCGTGCTTGTCGCGCTTTTTGCGGCTCCGGCCCTAGCCCAATCACGCGCGTCGGATCCGACCGCATCGACCCGGCAGCGTCCCCCTGGCCAGGACTGGACCAAGCCAACCCGGTCCGAAAAGGATATGGCTGCGCGCTATGCCACATGGGACCGCAAGGCGCGGGAATCCACGAACGGTATTTGTGTGGGATGCGATGCGCCCGGATCGCTGAAGACCGTGCCGGCGAAAACGCCACGGCAGGCCAGGAAGCTCGGACGCTGACAGGGCATTCCCTGCTGACCCGCCAATGCGAGTCGGGGCCGATGCGTAGCTCGGCCCCGTAGCGGTCGTTTTTAGACCTGCTGAAGGTTAACAGCCGCGTCCTTGCCGGTCCGGCGGTCCGCTTCAACCTCGTAGGCAATCTTTTGACCTTCGGTAAGGCCTCTCAGGCCCGAGCGCTCCACAGCGCTGACATGGACGAACACGTCCTTGCCGCCATTGTCCGGCTGAATGAAGCCATAGCCTTTTTGGTCGTTGAACCACTTAACTGTTCCGGTAGCCATCTTGTCGTCCTTCTGCAGCGGGCGCCGAGTTGCGCCTCACTCACCGCGACAGATAGCCCGTGCGTGCGACAATGCCAAATCATCAATTGTGGCGACGTGGATGTCGGCGGGAGTTTTATCGCCGGAAAGCCTCTTTTCCGCAGGCTCGACCGGATTGACACGATCCATTCCAAAGAAGAATTCGTACTACAATATCAGCGATTTAATTGCATATTCGGTAGGCTGTCCAAGAAAACAGGACAGACATCGCAAGCCATTCCAATCTATCGACGAAATCCTTCGGGAAGGCGACAATGACGGCGCCCCCCACTGGATTTCGCCACGAAAAATCACGGTCAGGGCACTTCACAATCATATCAGACGGCTTTGAGCCCCCGTCCATTCAGCTCCAGGTTGCACCCGGCAGGGCATCAAGGGGGAATTTGAGATAGCGCCGCCCATTGCTTTCGGGCTCAGGCAAGCGTCCGCCGTTCGTGTTGACCTGCAGAGCGTGAAGAATGAGCTTCGGCATCGGCAGGGTGCGGTCGCGCGCCTCGCGCAGGGCCACGAAGTCGCTTTCCGACGCGCTCTTGGCAATATGGCTGTTGCTCGCCCGCTGCGTCGCGACAGAGCTTTCCCAGCGGGCGTCGCGTCCGCCGGGCTGATAGTCGTGTCCGGTGAACAGCCGCGTCTCGTCTGGAAGGGACAGAATCGCCTGGATCGAACGCCACAGGGCAGGCGCGCTGCCGCCCGGAAAGTCGGCCCGCGCTGTGCCGCTATCCGGCATGAACAGCGTGTCATGAATGAAGGCGGCATCACCGATGACATAGGTGATCGACGCCAGCGTATGGCCGGGCGAGAACATCACCCGCCCCTCAAGGCTGCCGATCGCAATAGTGTCGCCTTCGGCAAAAAGCCGGTCCCATTGGGATCCGTCGGTACGAAGTTCCGGCCAGTTGTAGATCTCCTTCCACAACTGCTGCACATCCCGCACGTGTTCACCGATCGCCGTCGGCGCCCCGGTCTTCCCCTTGAGGTAGCTCGCGGCGGAGAAGTGATCCGCATGCGGGTGTGTGTCGAGAATCCATACGACCTTGAGCCCCTGCTCGGCCACGTAGTCGAGCAACCGGTCCGCGTTGCGGGTGGCAGTCGCGCCTGATTTCTCATCGAAGTCCAGCACCGGATCGATGATCGCGCAAGCCATGGTCGCGGGGTCGCTGACGACGTACTGGATCGAGCCCGTTACGGCATCGTAGAAGCCCTTTACCTGCGGCTGGCCCATAATCTATCCCCAATGTCCTGCAAGACGAGTGACTTTAACCCGGGCGCCCACAACAAGCCTTCAAGCGTGTGAGCGCAAGCTGAGGGTGCGGCGTCGACGGCCACACAAGCGCGCTGCTTACGGTCGGTTTGCGAACCAGCGATGGACGCCGGAGAGATCAAAGCCGTGGCTCTGACCAAACGCGTCAACCTCCTCGATGGCCATGCGCCCGTCGAGGACCTCGCCGATCGCCCAGATTGTCAGGGAGCGCGTGCCGGAACGGCAATGCGCGACGACCGGACCCGGCTGAGTCGTGAGAGCGGCCTGATGCTTGCGCACGAATGCTTCATCGAATCCGTAGCCCGAAAAGGGCAGATGGCTATAGGCCAGCCCCAGCGAGGCGGCTGTCGCGGCCGCCTCCACCGCGGCCGGCTGGCCGGGCTCCTCGCCATCCGGGCGGTTGTTGACGACCGCCGTGAAGCCTCGCTCCTTTAAGGCGGCGAAATCGTCGGGATCAATTTGCGGAGCGACCCACAGCGTTTCGGTGATCTGTACCAGCTTCATCGTGAACCTCTCACAAGGTATTGATCGTTTGGCGCATGCGCGAGCCCGTCGATGGCCGGGGGCCGTTCAGGCGGCCGTCCATTCCACATGCGCCCTGACAGCGCCGCTGCTCGGCTCCACCCAGCCGTGC
Organism: Hyphomicrobiales bacterium; assembly: GCA_930633525.1. Lineage (NCBI taxonomy): Bacteria > Pseudomonadati > Pseudomonadota > Alphaproteobacteria > Hyphomicrobiales > Hyphomicrobiales bacterium. Next base: position 1,041,306 of record CAKNFP010000001.1, on the reverse strand, counting down.
TTTTCGGCGAAATGAATCATGCCGGAAACCCCATCACGCCACGCCTGATCATCCTTGGGGCCGAGGGCGTTCAACGCGCTCTGATCGATCCAGACATGGTCGGCCCCGTCCACCTGACCAATACCGGTGAAGGCGCGGGCCAGCCGTGCGGGATCGCGGGCAGCCCACGGCACCGACACCTTGAAGGCGCGAAAGTCCATCGCCTGCTCAAGTACGATCCGATCGTCATGCCCGACAGCGATAATCATCGGCGCTCCTTTCGCACCTTCAGGCCCGTACCCGCATCCAGGCGATCCCCCGGATTGAACCGTCCAGGGCCTGGCGCCCTATCATTATCGTCAGCGTAATTCAGCTCAAAGCTAACATCTGATGGCGCCCAGTGAACACGCCCGCACGAGGCATAAGTGAGGCCGGCGCAAGCCGCAAGCCTTCGTGCAACGCCCTTCCCCCGGGAGCCCTATCGCGTGCCCTTCCCGCGATGCACCGAGCGCATGACTTATGCGGCGGGCCGATGGCGGCTATCCTTCCAGGGCATGGCATTGCGCCATCAGGTGCTGTAGCGAAGCATTGTTTCAATCGCATAGCTTAGCAGGACATATTGTGATGGCCGACGCCGTTTCCTCGCGACCTCTGACCAGAGGGGATGCCAAGACGCTCGCCCTGGCATCGCTCGGGGGCGCCCTCGAATTCTACGATTTCATCATCTACGTCTTCTTCGCGGTGGTGATCGGGAAACTGTTCTTTCCACCGGACATGCCCGAATGGCTCGAGCAGTTGCAGACCTTCGGCATTTTCGCGGCCGGCTATCTCGCGCGCCCTCTCGGCGGCATCATCCTGGCGCATTTCGGCGACAAGACCGGCCGCAAGCGCATGTTCACGCTGTCGATCTTCATGATGGCCCTGCCCACGCTGATCATCGGAATGCTGCCGACCTACGAATCGATCGGCTATGCCGCACCACTGCTGCTGCTCGTCATGCGCGTGTTCCAAGGCGCGGCCATCGGCGGCGAGGCACCCGGCGCCTGGGTCTTCGTGTCCGAGCATGTGCCACAGAGCCGCGTCGGACTCGCCTGCGGGCTGCTCACCGGCGGTCTCACCGGCGGCATCCTGCTCGGCTCCCTGATGGCCACGCTCATCAATTACGTTTACACGCCTGCAGAAATTCACGATTTCGCCTGGCGGATGCCGTTCATCCTCGGCGGTGTCTTCGGCTTGATCGCGATGTATCTGCGGCGCTGGCTGCATGAGACACCGGTGTTCGAGGCCATGCGCGCCCGCAAGGCGCTCGTGGAGGATCTGCCGTTGAAGCAGGTGCTCCGCAGCTACCGCCCCGCCGTCGTGGTCTCGATGCTGGTGACATGGATGCTGACCGCCATCGTGGTGGTCGTGATCCTGATGACGCCAACCCTGATGCAGCGTCTCCATGGCTTGCCCGCGCTGACGACGCTGGTCGCCAGCATCGCCGCGACGCTCGGCATCACCCTATCCGCCTTTGCGGTGGGGGCGCTCATCGATCGCTTCGGCCTGGTGAAGGTGACGCTCGCCGGCGGTCCGTTCTTCATCATCACGGCCTATGCCCTCTATATCGGCACCGCGATCAACTCCGACTATCTCATCCCGCTGTCGGCGCTCGCCGGTCTCGGCGCCGGTCTTATCAACGTGGTGCCCTACACCATGGTGCGGGCTTTCCCCGGCAACGTGCGCTTCACCGGCGTCTCGTTCTCCTACAACGTCGCCTACGCGATCTTTGGTGGATTGACACCGGTGGCCGTGCAGCTGCTGATCGTCACCGATCCGATCGGCCCCATCCACTATGTCGCGGGGGCGACCATCATCGGCGTCGTCGCCATCGTCGCCTACATGCGTCGGCCCGCGCTCGTCCATGCGGTGAGTGCGACACTGGCCACGGAGCCTGCGACCCGCTAAGGCCTCCGGCCGCACCACAAATAAAGAGCCCCCCGCGTCGGACGCGGGGGGCTTTTTTTGTTGCGGTTTCACCGGAGCGCATCACCCGCGCCACGACGCCCGAGACTACGGCTTTTCAGCCCGCTTTCTCTTCGCGTCGTCTTCGGTGAGCTCGTACCACATGGCATTGAGCACGGCGAAGGCCGCCGCCAGGGGAAGGCCGAGAAGCCAGGAGAAGTACCACATAGCAACTATCCTTTCCCTATGATCAGTAAGCGTGACCGCTCTCGTCCCGGATCGCCTGTTCGTCGACCTTGCCCCACAACACCCGATAGACCCAGGCGGTGTAGGCCAGGATGATCGGCAGGAAGATCACCGTTACGACCAGCATGATGAAGAGCGTGAGGTGGCTTGAAGAGGCATCCCACACCGCGAGACTTGCCCGCGGATCCACCGAGGAAGGAAGGATGAACGGGAACATCGAGACACCGACCGTCGCGATAATCCCGAAGATCGACAGCTTGCTCCAGAGCAGCGTCCCGATCTCGCGCCCCGCCTTCGCGTTGAAATAGCAGGCGATGGCACCGATGAAGCCAGCCGCGGGCGCGATCAGCATCCAGGGATAGGCGCTGTAATTGGCGAACCAACCGCCCCCCTTCTCCACTGTCTTGAGCAACGGATTCGACGGGCCGACCATGTCGATGGGGCTTGTGATGCGATAGCCGCCGACGAAGAGCCACAGCGCGACGCCACCGAGTGCGAACAACAGGATCGTCAGGAGTGAGGCAACCTCGCCGGCCCTGCGCGCGCGCGCCGCGACCGGACCTTCGGTCTTCAGCACGATCCAGGCGGCACCATGCATGACGAGCATGGCGACGGAGACCAGGCCGCACAGCAACGCGAAGGGGTTGAGCAAGCCGAAGAACGTGCCATCGTAGAAAATGCGGAGTTCGTCGTTCAGGCGGAAAGGCACGCCCTGCAACACGTTGCCGATGGCCACGCCAAAGATCAGCGCCGGCACGAAGCCGCCGATGAAGAGCGCCCAGTCCCAGCACGCGCGCCAAGTCGGATTCTCGATCTTCGAGCGATACTTGAACCCGACGGGGCGCAGGATGAGCGCGAACAGGATCGCGAACATCGCGAGGTAAAAGCCCGAGAAGGATACCGCATAGAGCTGCGGCCAGGCCGCGAAGATCGCGCCACCTCCCAGGATCAGCCAAACCTGGTTGCCTTCCCAGACCGGGCCGATCGTGTTGATCACCACGCGGCGCTCGATATCGTCACGCGCGACGAAGGGCAGCAGCGCGCCAACGCCGAGGTCAAAGCCATCGGTAACGGCGAAACCGATGAGGATGACACCGAGCAGCACCCACCAGATGATGCGGAGAATGTCGTAGCTAATGAGTTCATGCAGGATCATTGGTGTTACTCCGCGGCGACCAGCTGGGCGGGCGCGAGCTTGGCTTCGGGCTCGTCATCCGGCTCCGGGCCCTTGCGAATGGCGCGCAGCATCAGCGTCATCTCGATGATCAACAGGACGGTGTAGATCGCCACGAAGCCGATGATGGTGAGAAGGACCGTGGTGACACCGAGATCCGAGACGGCGGCCGCCGTCGGCAGAACCCCTTCGATGATCCACGGTTGGCGGCCGTATTCCGCGACGAACCAGCCGCATTCGATAGCGATCCACGGCAGGACGATGGAGGCGACCGCAACCTTCAGCAGCAAGGGATAGCGGTCGAGCTTGCGCAAGGCAGAGAGGACGAAGAAGGTCGCGGTCAGGAGGATGAAGAACATGCCGAGGCCGACCATGATGCGGAAGGTCCAGAACAGGGGCGCGACCATCGGCACCGTGTCCCATGCCGCCTTGTCGATCTGCTCGGGCGTGGCGGTACGCGGATCATCGACATAGCGCTTCAGGAGGAGCGCGTAGCCGAGCCGTGTGCCGTTCTCCTCGAAGGCATCGCGCACGTTAGCCGGGATATTTGTCGTCGAGCCGGCGGCGCGGATCTTCTGCAAGGCGTCATAGGCCTGGATGCCCTGCTGGATGCGCAGCTTGGCCAGTTCGACCTGCTCCTTGATGCCGGGGATCTCCTCCGTCAGCGTCCGCGTGCCGATGAGGCCCATGACCCACGGGATACGGATGGCATAGTGGGTCTCGCGCGCTTCCTGGTCCGGAATGCCGAACAGGGTGAAGGCGGCGGGCGCGGGCTCGGTCTCCCACATCGCCTCGATGGCCGCGAGCTTCATCTTCTGGTGTTCGGAGGAGAGGTAGCCGCTTTCGTCGCCGAGCACGACGACCGAGAGCGACGCCGCGAGGCCGAACGAGGCCGCGACCGTCATCGAACGCTTGGCCAGTTCGACGTGGCGGCCCTTGAGGATGTACCAGGCGGAGATGCCGAGGACGAAGAACGACGCCGCGACATAGCCGGCCGAGACCGTGTGCACGAACTTGGCCTGCGCCACGCTGTTGAACAGCACTTCGTAGAAGTCGGCAACTTCCATGCGCATGGTCTGCGGATTGAACTGCGAACCGACGGGGTTCTGCATCCAGCCGTTGGCGATGAGGATCCACAGGGCCGAGAAATTGGAGCCTGCCGCGACGGCATAGGTGGCGATGAGATGTCCCACCTTGGACAACCGGTCCCAGCCGAAGAAGAACAGCCCGACGAAGGTCGCCTCAAGGAAGAAGGCCATCAGGCCCTCGATCGCCAGGGGCGCGCCGAAGATGTCGCCGACGTAGTGGCTGTAATAGCTCCAGTTCATGCCGAACTGGAACTCCATGACAATGCCCGTGGCGACGCCCAGCACGAAGTTGATGCCGAAAAGCGTTCCCCAGAACTTGGTCATCTGCCGCCATATCGGACGGCCGGTCATGACATAGACCGTCTCCATGATGGCAAGCAGTACCGAGAGGCCCAGAGTGAGCGGTACAAATAGAAAGTGGTAAAGCGCTGTCAGGGCAAACTGCAGCCGTGACAGCGAGACGATGTCGAGTTCCATCTCATTTCCGCCGGCCCCCGGCGGCCTCTCTCAATCACCGGTGCGGGAGGCACCGGCGGCCGTTTCAATCAGGCAGATCTCAATCCGGCCGCAAGGCGGCGAGCACGGCGTCAAAGCCCGGCTCGCTGCGATGCAGCGCGGCAAGAATCTGCCCGTGTTCCATGACAACCACGCGGTCAGCGAGTTCCGCCTCGCGCCTGATATGCGTTGCAATGACGAGCGCACGCCCTCCAGCTTCCCGGCCGAGCCGGACCAGCACATCGCGCGCCGTCGCGCCGTCCAGTCCTTCGGTCGGCTCATCGAGCAACCAGAGGGCCGTGTCGCGCAGGAAGAGCCGCGCCAGTGCCAGCCGGCGTGACTGGCCGCCGGAAAGGCCAAGCCCGCCCTCCCCCAATTGTGTGTCTAGCCCCCGCGCAAGCGCGGCAACATCGGCACCGAGCCCCGCAGCGTCGAGCACCCGCATAAGTTCACCGTCCGAGGCATCGGGCGCGGCGAGGCGCAGATTGTCGCGCAGGCTGTCCTGGAAAAGCTCGGTCCTCTGCGTCATCAGAGTCGCAGGCAAAGCGACCACCTCGCCGTGTTCGGGCAAGAGTTCGCCCGACAGGAGGGCGAGGAGCGTCGATTTGCCGGCGCCGCTCGCGCCGACGACCGCCACACGCTCGCCGCGTCCAATGACCAGATCTATAGCCCGCAACGTTGTCCGCGCGGCGCCGTCATGGCGGGCGTCGACCCCGACCAATTCGACGGCGAGCCCCGACGGCACGGCTGCCGGCTGCACCGACGCTGCCTCATGCAGGATCCTTGGCCCCAGGCGTCGTGCGGCGAGCAGTGTGCGCCCGAATTCAAGCGCGCCGCGCCGAAGCGCGCCGAAGGGCTCGACAGCGGCAAGCACGACGAGGATGCCGAGCGCCGCGACCGGAGCTCCGATGGCGCCCACCTCAGCGAGAGCGGCGACGGCGAGCAGCATGCCCGCGAGCGCCAGCGCGGAGGCCAGCCCGAAACCGACAGTCACCCCCGTCTCGATGCGGTTCAACCTGTCGTCGGCCGCGGTGAGGCGATCGTCGATCGCCGCCAGATGATCGCGCTGAGCATTGAGGCGGCCGACCATTACAAGCTCGGTCTGGCCGGCGACGAGATCTATAACACCTGAGCGCAGCATCTCGATCGCCTGCGCGCGGCGGCGGGCCGGACGATAGGCCATGCGCGCGGCAACGAGCGGAATACCGAGCCCGGCGAAGAGAAGCCAGACGCCGACAGCGAGGCCGAGCCAGGGCGCGATGAAGCCGGCCGCGACGGCCGTGCCGAGAGCGGCCGCGACCATCGCGCCCACGGGCACGAGGACCCGCAGATAGAGGCCATCGAGCGCGTCGATATCGGCCGTCAGCCGGAAGAGCAGTTTGGCCGGGCGCAGCGCGAGAGCCCGCGCCGCGCGCGGCCCGGCCCAGCCCCGGAACAGACGCTCGCGCAGGGCGGCCAGAACCGACAGGGTCGCGTCATGGGTGGTGAGCCGCTCGCCATAGCGCGCACCGGTGCGCAGCAGGGCGAGGAAACGGATGCCGGCCGCCGGCGCGAAGACATCGAAGGCCATGGCAGTCGTCGCGGTCAACCCCGCCAGTGCGGTCGCCGTGATGAACCATCCCGACAGCCCGAGCAGCGCGACGCCGGCGAGCACGGTGGCGGCGGCAAGGCCGGCACCGACGAGAAGCATCCGCCGACGCTCGCCCAGGAAGAGCCTGATGACCGGCTTGAGATCTCGCAGGATCGCACTCATGCCAGCACCCCCAGAACCTGCGCCTCGACGTCGATGCAGCGATCCATGCGCGCCATCAGCCGCGGATCGTGGGTGGCAACGATGAGCGTGCGTCCCTGCGCGAGAGCCAACAGCCCTTCCGTGACCATCGCGGCGGTTTCCCCATCGAGATGGGCGGTCGGCTCATCCGCGAGGATGAGATCGATGGTGGGGTCGACGGCTGCCCGTGCCAGCGCGAGCCGCAGCACCTCGCCACCGGAGAGCCCGGTGCCGCCCTCGCCCAGGGGAAGCCTCCCATGGGCCGCAGCCACATCACGCAATGCCGCGACGGCGAGAGCCTCATTGAGCCGGGCCTCCGTCAGACCGACGCGCCCGAGCGTGATATTCGCAGCGAGGCTGCCGGCGAAGATATGCGGCCGCTGGCCAATCCAGGCCATGCGCGCCCTGAGATCCGCTGCCGAATCCGCGGTGAGCGCGCGACCGTCGATGACGACCTGGCCCTCATCCGGCGCGACGAGCCCGGCCATCAGAGCAAGCAAGGTCGATTTGCCCGTACCGCTGCGGCCTGTGAGCGCCACCCGCTCGCCCGGCGCGATCGCGAATGCGGCATCGGCGATCACCTGCCGTCCAGAACCGGCATGCCCGAAGGCGACCTTTTCGATAACCACCGACGGCCCGCCGTGGCCGGCACGCGCGGCGCGGGCCGCCGACGCATCCGCACCGGGGAGGCCGACGCCGGTCGCCCTGAGGCTCTCGAGCGCGGCAAGCGCGGCCTCGCCCGACGCCCTGTCATGCCAGACAGCCGACAGGTCGCGCAGCGGCTCGAAAAAGGCCGGTGCGATGAGAAGGACAAACAGGCCCTCGGCCAGGGTCAGCCGGCCGCTCCACGCGCCGAAATTGAGCTGCCCCAGAAGGTGAAACCCCACATAGACAGCAACCATGGCAACGCCGAGCGCCGCGAACAGCTCCAGCACCGCCGACGATAGAAAGGCGACGCGCAGGACGGCCATGGTGCGCTTGCGCAGATCCTCGGCATGGGCGCGCAACCTCGCGGCGGTGAGATCCACGGCGCCAAGGGCGCGGATGGTCGTCAGCCCCCTCAGCCTGTCGAGCAGGAAGGCGTTCATGCCGCCGATCTCGACCATCTGGGCTTCGCTCGCGGCCTTGGCGCGCCAGCCGATCAAGGCCATGAAAACGGGGATGATCGGACCGGCGATGAGCAGCGTCAGCGCGGCGACCCATGAAAAGACGAGCACCGCGAGCAATATGACCAGGGGCACGATGGTTGCCTTGAGCCGCGCCGGCTGGAAGCGCGCGAGGAACGGCACGATCGCTTCGGCTTGCTCGGCGAGCGCGCTGGCGGCAAGGCCTGATGCCGGCCGTCCCCTGTCAAGCGGTGAACGCCCCGCCAGCGCCGCGGCCGCATCGCGCCGCAGCAGGCTGAGCTTGGCACGCGCACCACGGAAGGCCAGCCTCCCCGCCCACCCGTCAAGAGCCGCCCGCAGAACCCCGATGCCGAGCACGAGTGCTGCGGGCACGAGCGCATCAAGAAGGCCCGCACCATCGGCGATACCGCCGACGCTCCATGCAATCAGGCCGGCCTGCGGTAGCCACAGCAAGGAGGACAGAGTCTGCACATAGCCGGTCGCCCGCGCAGAGGCGTGAATACCTGCGCGCGGCCGGCTCAGTTCCTGTGACTTTTCAAGATCTGAGGGCTTTTCAAGCTTCGAAAACTTGGGGAATTCGTGCTGCTTGCCGCCCGCGTCGGCCGGGTGGAGGGCCTGTGGTGTTCCCGCGCCATCGACACCGCTGGGAGGATAGGTCAGGTCCGTCATGGCGCATCCCCCTCGCGCGAACGCTTGGTCCGCCCGAGCGAGACGATCCTGTCCTTTGCCTCGAGCAACTTCGTGACCTTGGAACCGAGGGTCAGCAGCGTCGCCAAGCGCGCCGTTTCGAGCTGCTTCACGTCGTCATACCAGTTGGTAAGTTGCTCGATGAGCCCGTGCATCTCGGCCATCCTGCCCTGAGCGTGGCGCTCGGCCTCGCTGGCCGGTTGTTGCATGAGGATTTCCCTCAACACCGAAAGCGTGGGATCAACCTCACGCTTCTTCCGCTCTTCCGCCAAGGTGCGCAGGATCTGCCAGACATCGTCGGGCGTCGTGTAGAAATCGCGCCGATCGCTTGGAACATGCTTGAGCAGAACGAGCTTCCAAGCCTGCAACTCTCGCAGGCTCATCGACACGTTCGAGCGCGAGATACCAAGCGCATCCACGATTTCATCGGCACAGAGCGGCTGCGGTGACACATAGAGCAGCGCATAAACCTGCCCCACGGTTCGATTGATGCCCCAACGCGAACCCATTTCGCCGAAATGGAGAACAAAGGCTTGCACGAGAGGAGGCAGGTTCATCACAAATTTCCGTACGGACCGTTATTTCAGAAATTTCTGAAATTTACATACCTGCCCGCCAACTCTTCGGCAAGCCCTATCCGCAAGACGCACGCCGCCCCTGCACCATTCACATCGTCACGCGATATGGTCGCTCCCATTCCTTAAACGGATCGCTCTTGATGCCCGTCAGGATGAGGCGGATTTCAGCGGAATCGTCCACACAAACGCGAGCGTATCGCCAAAGAAAGCGATGCACCTGCCACCAAGGAATCCCCCATGGCTCGAGCGGGCGGATACTATGGGAGCGGTTGCCAGTTTGGATTGATTCTTATCAAAATCAATGGTTGCTTTCTCCGCGGACAGGCCGCCGCCCGGTGCATGTCGTTCCGGCCCAGCCAGAGCGGCGCGCTTAGCCTCCGGGCGGCTATGAAAGGATATCGCGATGCACAGCCACTCCCTCGGCAGGTGGCAACACGAGCATGTGTTTCTGGGCGAACGGCACCAAAGCCATGAAAGACGGACATGGATCGTCGTCGGCCTGACAGCCGCAATGATGATCGCGGAAATTGTTGGCGGCACGATTTTCGGCTCGATGGCGCTGGTCGCCGACGGCTGGCACATGTCGACACATGCCGCGGCCCTCGGTATCGCCGCTCTCGCCTATCGCTTCGCGCGGACCCACGCCCACGACACGCGCTTCTCGTTTGGCACCGGCAAGGTCGGGGAGCTCGCCGCCTTCGCCAGCGCAATGATCCTCGCTTCGGTCGCGCTCATGATCGGCTATGAAAGCGCGCTCCGGCTCGTATCACCGGTAACGATCGATTTCGCGCAGGCGCTGCCCATCGCGATCGTCGGTCTTCTGGTCAATCTGGCGAGCGCCTGGCTCCTGCACGACCGGGATCACGACGACGGTGGAGGCCACGGCCATAACCACGGCCATGATCACAGTCACCATGGCCACGGGCATCATCACCATGGCCATAGCCATGGCCACGACAGCAACATCCGGGCAGCTTATGTCCATGTGCTGGCGGACGCGTTGACCTCGGTCCTCGCCATCGTGGCCCTGATCGGCGGCAGCCTGTATGGGCTGACCTGGCTCGATCCGATAATGGGCCTCGTCGGCACGGCTGTCATTCTATGGTGGTCGGTCAGCCTCGTGCGCTCGGCGGGCGCTGTGCTGCTGGACATCGTTCCCAATAAGGCACTGAGTGGGCGCGTGCGCGCGGGCCTCGAAGTCAAGGGCGATCGCGTCGCCGATCTGCATCTCTGGAGGCTTGGCCCAGGCCATACAGGCGTGATCGCAACAATCGTATCCGACGCGCCCGAAGCCCCCACCACCTACAAGGAGCGGCTGCGCCATATTTCCGGTCTGTCCCACATCACCATCGAGGTGCAGGCCTGTCCGGACCACGCCCAGGCGCGGCCGGCTTGAAACGCAGAATAGAAAAGTTGCCCCGCGTTCAGGCCAACACGCCTGATGCGACATCCCCGCCAACGCGACGGGGATGTCGAAGGCGGCATTCACGGTGTGTGTCGCGGTGAATAGCCGTATTTGCGCTTGAAGTTGCGATAGAATGTCGAGACGTCGTTAAAGCCGCTGTCAAAGGCTATATTGATGATCTTTTTCTCGACGGTCGACGCGAGCTCTTTTCGCGCGGCCTCAAGCCGATAGTGAAGGATTGTATCCCTCAGAGAGAGGCCGGAGTCCTCGAATATCTTGTAGAGCTTGCGCTGTGAAACATTGAAATTGCGCGATATTTTCGCTGCACCGAGATCATGTAGCTCGAGATTGTTCTTGATATAGTCGATAATCTCGTTCGCAAGGCGCGCCTTGTTGCTACCGTCTTCGCGTGCCACTTGGTCGCGTAGGAACGCCCGAAGCATTTCAACGATACTTGAACGTATAGATAGATCAAGGTAGCGCGATATATCACCATTTGCATATTTTATAAAGAAATCGACAAAGAAAGATATATAATCACTCAACGCATTCGAGCTAACCATCACAGATTTATTGCGTATGAGCGATCGCAGATCGGTGACGCTGGATAGCTCAATCCACGAAATTTGCGCCTCCTCCCCGACAGGAAGAATATCGAGCTGGAACGGCACATCTGCATGAATGACGGCAACCCCTAGAGGATCAACTGTCATACTGCGGCCATCGCTGGTCAATCTAGCCTGACCACGAAGCACGTTGATGGCAACGAGGCCCGTGGTCTCTGTTGAAACAAGCTTGGCATTGCGCGTCAGCGTTCCCGGTGTCAGCGTCGCGCTGATCACACGCGCATCGTCAAACAATGCAACTTGCGTCCGTGCTGAGAATGACGACCCCTGATATATTTCAAAGGTCGATCTCAGGAGATCGTTACAGAATTCCTCACGAAATGTTCGATCGTACTCAGAGTAGCCCCTTTCCAGTACTTTTCCCACTTCGCTGGTTGTTTCCTGATTTTTCATGACATGCCCTGCTACGCCACTTCGCTAATTGCGAGAGAGGGCAGAAAATCTGGACACGGACGGCACTCACAGCAATGCAATTGCTGCACATAGAATTGCAGACATCGCAATTTGACCCCCAATATCGCTATTTTTGTTACAAAATGACCAATGAATTAATTTTATACTGATATTTATGTCTTGTTATTGAAATAATATTACCGGTTGATATGAAATATATTTCGAACCAATTACTCGAGTATATCAAATGCATTGGACAAAAGACTGAAAATGACAATCCTTTCGTCCAGCATGCCGCTGCGGAAGTGGTCCGGCAAATGCTACACACCCTCTCTGAATTCTCGAGGCCATTTGGCGGCGGGAGAACCTCAGTGCCCAACATACGCATTCCGGCCAGACGAAGGTTGCACATGGCGGGCGCGAGGTGAACACATTTATGCACGCCATGATATAGATATTTCACTTGACACAACCGGCAGTTCGCGGCGGCTCCGGGTCAATCCCGTAACGCCGGGGCATAGGACGCGAACCTGCGCATCCCTATGGACGGCATGGCATGTCGCGCCGAGAAATGCGCCGGTGTTCACTGCGATCGCGGCTGTGACTGGGCGCCCGTCACACTGACAATCACACAGCTCTTCGCCGATGGCAGCAACATGACCCGCTCGCCACGCACCGTCATGACGTTGCGCACACCGACAAGCCCATCAAGCGCGCGCCCCCCTTCCTTGCCGAGGCTGCTCTCTATCGCTTCACAGCTTCGCGGGCTGGGGATGACCTGTACCAGCACGCCCTCACACTGGCTCTCGCCAATCGGCGAGGCAACCAGAATGCTGCTGGCTTTATTAAGCCCCGGCCGGCCGCTATAGCTCAATCCCATCAACTGCCAGAACATATGAGCATTTGGCCGGTCACGATTCCAGACCGATTGGACAGCATAGTCCGTATCGGCGGCCATATTGCCAAGATGGTTGACGATGGGCGCACAGTTCTGCAACCCGGCCTGCAAGGCGTGCTGGGTATACAGGGGAACTTGCGCCTGAGGGGGCTCGGCCTCCGCGACGTGCCCCGGAGCATCCGCCCTTGCCGCCTCCTCAGGCTCGCCGTCCTCGACCGGCGCAGCCTGCGGCTTGGCGGGAGCCGCTGGCTTCGCTTTGGCGACAGGCTTCTTGCCGGCTGGCTGGGCCTGCGCCATCTGTTGCGGAACCGCATCGATGGCGGTCGCATCCTGCGCCACAATAACGGCACCGATCGTACATAGGATAAGAGCGATATAGGCTGTGTATTTGATGATCTTGAGCATTATCCGATCCTTGCGCCATCAGCCGCGCCTTTCGCAGGCGTAAGCGACAAGCCATCCATGCGGCGCGAATACAACTTAGAGTTGATTAACCATGAGCGCACATCCACGCAGATTGCGTGGCATCATCCGCAATCGACATTGCGGGCTGCGCCGGCGGCTCGCTATCGCCCTAGCGGCCCACAGTTCGTTCAGCGGGATCGAACAACCGAGCTGATCAGGGCCGGATTACAACAGGAGCCACTGCCTAGTGCGGCATCACGACCCGTGCCCTGCATCTTGTGCGGGCGCCATCGCGCGCCCAAGACGTATAAGGAAAGCGTTGAGCAAGGCAGACTCGGGGTTACGCGGAAAGACGGCGGCAGCCGCAATCAAGGCATCGAATCATGAGCGATATCCCGTTAGACCAGGGCTTCGAGGTGGAGGCCGGCGTCACGATTGAGGTTGCTCCCGGCATCCGGCGCATTCTCGCGCCGAATCCCAGCCCCTTCACGGGGAGGGGCACCTGCAGCTACATCATCGGGCGCGGCAGGGTTGCTGTCATAGACCCTGGCCCCGACGATGCGCGCCATGTCAGCTCCCTTCTCGCGGCTGTCCGCAATGAGACGGTCACGCATGTGGTCGTCACCCATACCCACCGCGACCATTCACCGGCCGCCACCGCGATCCAGGCCGCGACGGGCGCGGCGATCGTCGGCTGCGGCCCCCATCGGCCTTCCAGGCCCTGGGCGGAGGGTGAGGAACCCCGCGGCGAGTCAGGCGCGGACCGTGATTTCCGGCCCGATGCCGAGATGCTCGACAGCGATGAGATTTCCGGCCCGGGATGGCATCTCACCGCGGTGGCAACGCCGGGCCATACGGCCAATCATCTGGCTTTCGCCTTTGCCGAAGGGAACGCGCTCTTCTCGGGTGATCACGTCATGGCCTGGTCGACCACGATCGTCGCCCCTCCGGACGGTTCGATGACCGACTACAAGGCATCGCTGGTACGCCTGCAGGACCGCTCGGAGGCCATCTATTGGCCTGGGCACGGGGGGCCCGTTCGGGAACCGCAGCGATTTCTTCGCGCGCTCATCCATCACCGCCTGCAACGCGAGGCCGCGATCCTCGGACGCATCAGGAGCGGCGACAGCTCCATAGCGGAGATTGTGCCCAGGCTTTACGAGGGGCTCAATCCGGCGTTGCTGCCGGCAGCGGCCCTCTCCGTCTTCGCCCATGTCGAGGATCTTGTGGGGCGTCGCCTTGTCGCGACAGATGGCCCGGCCACGCTCACGGCGCGATATCGGCCTAGCGAATCATAGGGCATCAAGCCGTGGTCATGAGGCATGGCTTTCGACAGCCCGACATTCAAACGCGCGACGAGCGGCGCTCGGTATGATCGAACAGCCATCGCTCGGGACTGTCAGCTCGCGCCGCCTCCCTCGCCTTCTTCCGCCGCCTCCGACAGTGCCTCAAGAAACTGCTCGATGCGTTCTGCGCCGACGGCAAGCGCAAAATCGGCGATGCTGTGGCGCACGACGGTGCGGACGTCGACGCGCACGCCCTGCGCGCGGGGAAGGAAACGTATCGTGATATCCACGGGCAGCCTCAGAAACGGCGTGTAATTGACGGCGTCGATGCGGCCGATATTCACGCGCCCGGTGCCGGGGCTGACTTCCACAATGTCCCATCCCAGATCACGGGCCACCTTCAGGGCCGCATTGACGGCCTGAGCCATCGGCACATCGAGCTCAAGCGGCTCGACAACACCCTTGCCCGGTATGGATGCTTGCCGCACAACGCCCGCCGCCAGCGACGGAGTGGCGCCGCCACGGACAGCCAGAGCAGCGCGCGACAGGGAGAAAGCCGGTGGCCGGCTCACATCTGTCGCAACATCCTGCGGCCGGCGCTCGCGCAGGCCCTCCACAAGGACGTAGCTCGGCCCCGCCAGCACGATCAGCGCGAACACAATGCCGGCCAGCGCCGCGCCAAGGCCCCGCGCTCCATCACGCCAGATAACGACGAAAGCGACAAACGCCAGCAGGACGGCCAGCAAAGCAATCGCAGGCGCCACCGTCATTACGGCCAACGCATCCGTGAGCGCGACGTGGCCGAAGCGCAGGAGCCCTATCCCGAACACCATCACCACGACTGCGAACAGGCCAATCCAACGGCTGGCCAACGCTATCCATGTGACCGGCTCGTGCAACGGTACGCGTCGCATTCCTCTACTCCACACCCGCCGCCAACCTTGATCCCGCGGAACCGGGCGATCAAGCACCGCGGCCGATCCGCAACCACGCGCATCTGCCGAAAGCAGGCCCTTCAGAACCTGGCCTGTTCGGCCCGTGGCAGATCATTCCAGCAAGGTGTTTTTACCAAACAGTCGTGGATGGCGCGTGAACGGGATGGTCGAAAAGGATGGTCCCGCCATCAGGCTGGGCCTGGCGCTCTCTCAAGGTTAAGAAAAAGTAGCGCCCCAGGACATCGTAACCGCGACACCCCCAGGATCTTATCGCCTGCCGGCTCGATCAACCATTTATTACCGATAAGCGGCAAAAAATCAGAAATCGGAAGCTTTCGCCTCTGGATTGCCCAAACTCTGCCCATTCCTCGTCAGCATCATCAGCGATCATCACTGTGACGTGATTGGCGGATGAGTCGCCATTAGCGGTCGTTTGGAATGAAAGACTAGGACAATGAAGACCCATACTGAAAAGGCCGGCCCTGCCGGACAAGGCTACCAAGCCCGCCACGCCGAACGCGTTCCGACTTTCGGATCAATCGGCATTCCGGCGGTAGCGGCAGCGGCGACCGTCACGAAGGGGACGACCCCGCGCAGCGTCGACGCGCAGCGCAACCGTTCGAACGGACAGACCGGCTCGCGCTTCGCCAACTGATCGGCGCGACGCCAGAAGGTGCCAGCACGCACGGCAACGGCGTTTGGGGCGGCCTTTCCTCCCCCAAGAGCTTTGCAGACGGTCGTTGGCGAGCAGCGCGGGCTGCGTGAGTTACATCACCACAACGCGGGAGCCCGGCTCGACGCGGTTGTAGAGATCGATGACGTCGATATTGCGCATACGGATGCAGCCCGAGGACACAGCCTGGCCGATCTTGTCAGGCTCATTCGTGCCATGGATGCGGTAGAGGGTGTCGCGGCCCTTGTCGTCATAAAGATAAAGCGCGCGCGCACCGAGCGGGTTGTTCGGGCCGCCAGCGGTTGCGCGGACATGCGGCCAGCGCTCCTTCATCTCGGCCGGCGGGTTCCAGTTCGGCCATTCCGCCTTGCGCTGCACGGTCGCGTTGCCGGTCCACCCGTAGGCCTCGTCGCCGACCGCCACGCCATAACGCATGGCGCGCTTGTTCGGCAGCACGTAATAGAGCTGGCGCTCCTTCTGCTTGACGACGATGGTGCCGGCAGGCTCGCCCGTCGGATCATCGATCTCATAACGCGCGAACAGCGGATCCACCGGCGCCTGCGGCATCTGCGCCATCCATTCCGTATCGCGGTTTGACACCGACGGATCCGGAACCGTCTTGAAATTGCAGCCGACGAGGACAAACGCTGACAGGAGAACAGCGAGGGACGTCTTGAGGCGCATGTTGGCGGCGACTCCATAAGGGGGGCGGTTCGACCGATTCGCGAATCGTCAACTATATTTATCAGGCATCTATTACCGATATGGTTAATGAAACAATGACCGCCGACACGCGGGTGGCCTGCGTGACGGGCATACCGAATTGCGACGAAGGCGACCCTCGGGCACTCCCCCTTCGGAGGAATGGAAACATCCAAAGGATCGCGAAGGATCCTATTTGTTCTGGAAAAAATCGACGAGCCCGGCCGGCTGCCCAGGTTCCGCTATCGACCGCGTGCTTTTTCTGCTCAGTTCGACGAGAGATTGAAGGCCAAGGCGCAAGGCGCTGGTCGAGGAGGTGAAGGCGTGACGCTGTACATCACCCATCCAGCTTGTCTCGAACACCGGGTACCGGCAGGTCATCCCGAACGGCCAGACCGCCTGAGGGCGGTGGAGGCAGCGCTGTCGACGGCGCCGTTCGCAAATCTGCAGCGCGCTGTGGCTCCGCGCGCCAGCGAGAATACCGTCGCCCGAGCCCATTCCCACGCCTATGTCGAAGCTATCGCCCGGCAAACGCCCACTGAAAACCTCGTGCAGATCGATGCAGACACAATGCTGTCGCCCGGCAGCTATGAAGCTGCCCTCCTCGCCGCGGGCAGCGTTGTGCTCGCGGTGGATGAAGTCTTGGCGGGCCGCGCGCGGAACGCCTTCTGTGGCGTGCGGCCTCCGGGGCACCACGCCGAGCGCGAGAAGGCCATGGGCTTCTGCCTGTTCAACAATGCGGCGATCGCTGCCCGCCATGCGCAGGAGGTCGGTGGCCTCGATCGGGTATGCATCTTCGATTGGGACGTCCACCACGGCAACGGCACGCAGGACATCTTCTGGAACGACGCCAGCGTGCTGTATTGCTCGACCCATGAAATGCCGCTCTACCCTGGGACGGGAGCCCGTTCGGAACAGGGGGAGCACGACACGATCGTCAATGTGCCGCTTGCCGCCGGCGACGACGGGGCGGCTTTCCGCGACGCATGCGACGTCGCGATCTTCCCGCGAATATCACAATTCAAGCCGGATCTGATCGTCCTGTCCGCCGGCTTCGACGCCCATTGGCGCGATCCCCTGGCGAGCCTCAATTTCAACGAGGACGATTTTGCCTGGGCGACACGGGAGATCATGACCCTCGCCGCGCGACTCTGCGATGGTCGCGTGGTGTCCGTCCTTGAAGGCGGGTATGATCTCGAAGGACTTGCCTGCTCGGCCGCGGCGCATGTCGCGGCCCTGATGGAAGCCTGAACGGGACCGTTCAAACGGTCCCGGAAAGCTGGAGGCCGTTAGTAACGCGATCAGGCCGCGTCGACAGGCTCAGTGGACACGATCTCGATCCCGAAACCGGCAATACCAATATAGGCGCGTGGACCCGAGGCAAGATTGCGGATCGAGGACACGCCGAGATCCTTCAGGATTTGAGCGCCCAGGCCGATCTCGCGCCATTGCTGCAGGCGCTGTTCCTCGGAGCTTGCCCGGCCAGCCGCATCACCGGCCAGGCTGGTGGGCACCCCGGCCGTGCCGTCCCGGAGATAGACGAGCACGCCGCGTCCGGCTGACTTGAAATGCTTCAGCGCCGCATTGATCACCCGCGCGCCACCGAGAACATCCGAGAGAATGTCGCAACGGTGCAAGCGGGTGGGAACCTCCCGGCCGTCGCTGATGTCGCCGTAGACGAAGGCATAGTGCTGCACCGGATCCATCGACGTCATATACGCATAGCCCGTGAGCTCGCCGATATCCGTGTGCACGGGGAATGTGGCAACCCGATCGACGAGCTTCTCGCGCATGCGACGATAGGCGATGAGATCGGCCACCGAAATGCGGAGAAGGTTGTGCTTCTCTGCAAAGTCCGCGACCTGCTGCCCCCGCATGACCGTGCCGTCGTCATTGACCAGCTCGGCCAGCACGCCCACCGCCGGAAGGCCGGCGAGCTTGCACATGTCAACGCAGGCCTCGGTGTGGCCGGAGCGCATGAGGACGCCACCTTCGCGCGCGATGAGCGGAAAGACATGGCCAGGCCGTACGAAATCGTCCGGCGCCTTGTTGTGATTGGCGAGCGCACGCACCGTGTTGGTGCGCTCCTCAGCCGAAATGCCCGTGGTCAGGCCGTGGCGTACGTCGACGGAAACCGTGAAGGCTGTGCCGAGTGGCGCATCGTTGAAGGTTACCATCGGATCGAGCCGCAGCCGCCGTGCTTCGGCCTGCGCGAGAGGAGCGCAGACAATGCCGGAGGTATGCCGGACGATAAAAGCCATTTGCTCGGGGGTGCACAAACTCGCCGCAACGAACAGATCGCCTTCGTTCTCACGATCATCATCATCCGTCACGACAACCATAGCGCCACGACCAAAAACCTCGATCGCTTCCAAAACGCTGTTACGCAAGCGCGCCTCCTCGCTCTCTCGAACCTCGGCCAGAAAATCGTTGGGTGTCACAGCTCCCCGCGTCTCGCGAAGGATCAAACGCGCGGTTTCGCGGCTGAGCCAGGCCGCCTCATTGTTGCAAAGCTGAGTCACTGCGGCGGGAGTCACACCGATGCGGCGCGCAAACTCCGCCCGGCTAACCCCGTTGAGTGAGAGCCAATCGATCAATTTCATCGGAATCGACGCTATCGCCGGCTAACATTTAATGCAAATAAATTCGCACGCCGAGTCGGTCGACGAGAAGTTAAGTACAACTAAATGCCCTGAGGCGTTTGCGGCCATGCCGGCGAGGCCCCGACCTGGCCGCGATGCCGCAGAAAATGGTCAGCCAATACACAGGCGACCATGGCCTCACCGACAGGCACGGCGCGGATGCCGACACAGGGATCGTGCCGCCCCTTGGTCATGACATCAACTTCCCGCCCGAAGCGATCGACGGACTGGCGCTCGTTGAGGATCGAGGATGTCGGCTTGACCGCAAAGCGCGCGACCACCGGCTGGCCGGTGGAAATGCCGCCCAGAATCCCACCGGCATGGTTGGACAGAAACGTCGGCCCGTCATTACCCGGGCGCATTTCGTCGGCGTTCTCCTCGCCCGACAGCGCGGCCGCGGCGAAGCCCTCACCGATCTCGACCCCTTTGACGGCATTGATGCTCATCAGTGCGGCGGCAAGATCGCTGTCGAGCTTGCCATAGATCGGCGCCCCCAGACCGGGCGGAACGCCTTCCGCCACGATCTCGACGACGGCCCCGACGGACGAGCCGCGCTTGCGCACATCGTCGAGAAAATCGGCGAAACGCGTGGCCGCCTCAGCATCGGGGCAAAAGAAGGGATTACGGCCGATCTCGTCCCAATCCCAACGGCTCCGATCGATCTTGTGCGGGCCAACCTGGACGAGCGCTCCGCGCACGGTGAGCCCCGGAACGACCCGGCGCGCGATGGCACCAGCCGCGACCCGCATCGCGGTCTCGCGCGCCGAGGAGCGCCCGCCGCCGCGATAATCGCGGATGCCATATTTGATGTCATAGGTGAAATCGGCGTGGCCGGGCCGATAGCGATCCTTGATCTCGCCGTAGTCCTTCGAACGCTGGTCGACATTCTCGATGAGAAGGCCGATCGAGGTGCCCGTCGTGACCTGCTGGCCGGTGGCCTCGTCAGCGAAGACCCCGGAGAGGATCTTGACTGTATCCGGCTCGCGACGCTGCGTGGTGAAGCGTGACTGTCCGGGGCGGCGGCGATCGAGCTCCGCCTGGATATCAGCCTCGGTCAGCGGGATGCGCGGCGGACAACCGTCCACCACGCAGCCGATGGCCGGTCCATGGCTCTCGCCGAATGTCGTGACGCGAAACAGGTGGCCGAAGCTGTTGTGAGACATGGAGCCCTCTCGATCCCGCGCTTCATAGCGAAGCAGAGGCCGGCGGGTCAAATGGGCCCGGAGCCCTGCTTACTTCACGGTGAGGAAAAATTCGCTGCCGCCGCCGCTCTTGCCGCCACCGTCATCGGAATCATAGGTGTAGCGATAGGAAAAGCTATCCTCGCCCCGGAATCCCTTGTCGGGCGTGTACTGAACGACGAGACCCGGATAGGACTTGCCATAGCAGGGGTGCTTTGGATCCCTGAAACCCCGGTTGCCCACCGTGAACGCGACCTTGCCATGCGTCGGCGCCTTGGTGAGACGCGCCTCGGGAACTGCGCCGCCCAGGCAAACCTGCTCGTAAAACACGAAGACCGCATCCACCGTGGTCGTCTTGCCAGCCGGAACAGTGCCGCGCTGCTCGGCAGCGAATGCGGCACCGAGCGGTGCGATGGCAGCCGCAACGAACAGCGGCGCAAACTTCCAACTTTTCACTTGTACCCCCAGAACGGACCATTCTTTCGCCGTTGTCAGCCCTTGCCGCGCGGCGAACGGCGAGGAGTTAGACCCGCGCCTGGCGCCTCGCAAGCGCGCTGCCGCACATCGCCCGTGCGTCTCACGCATAACAAATGAGCGATCGACGCTGTGCCAGGCGGAACAATCTGCGTCCACCACGCGATACCCTCTGATATCAGCCAGGGCTTGCCCCATGGAATGTCGCCAACGCAGCTCTCGCCTGTGACGGTGACGGCTCAAGGCCTTGGTGCAGAAAAAAGGAGATCAGGGATGCGCATGGGATGGACGCGGAGCATCGCTGCTATAGGCGTCAGCGCTCTTCTTGGCGCGAGTGCTTCCATGGTCATGGCCGTGGCCCCCGCACAAGCGCAATTCATCAAGCCGATACAGGCGGCGCCGGATCTATCCCTCACGGAAGTCCAATGGCGTGGCCATGGCGGGCCGCGAGGACCAAGAGGCCCCCATGTCGGGCCACGTCCGGGCGGACCACGTTACGCTCCCCCTGGAGCCAGGTACCGCCCCCCGCCGCCCGGCCGCTATTATGGCCGGCGTTATGGACCCCCGCCCCGCTACTATGGCCGTCCCTATCCGGCTCCCGGCTACTACTACGGCCGCGGCTACAACCCCGGCGCGGCGGCAGCGGCCGGCGCCGCTGGCCTCGCAGCGGGCGCGCTCATCGGCGGCGCCATCGCCTCGCAGCAGACGGCTCCGGCCGTTCGCGGCGATGCCGACTGGATCGCCTATTGCTCGTCGAAATACCGGTCATTCGACCCGGCGAGCGGAACCTATCTCGGTTATGACGGCAGGCGTTACGCCTGCCAGTGACATCAGCCGGAAGCCCGTGCAACGCCTGGATCAGGCCGCGAGGGCGGCCTGACGGCTTGGGGCTGCGACTGCCGCCACCTCCGCCTTGGGCTCCGCGGGCGCGCCGCACCAGGCGCTATGCGCCGGGATGGATTCACCTTTCATCACCAGGGTGAGCGGGCTGAGGCGGGCAAAGTCGCCGACGGCCGTGGCATAGAGCACGGTCGAACCCGCACCGATACTCACGCCCTTGCCGACACGCACACAGCCCACCTTCATCACCCGGTCCTCATAGAGATGGGTCTGCAGGGCGGACAGGCCGTTGATGACGGTGAAATCACCGACATGCACGCAGTCGAACTCGGTCACATCGGTCGTATCGAGGAACACGCCCTTGCCGATCTTGCAGCCGAACACGCGCAGTGCCCACGGCAGGAACGGCGTGCCGCGCAGGTGGTCGAGCAGCACCTTGCCGGCGAGTCCCCAGTACATCACGGCGACCGCCTCCGTGCGCATCGCCCACCATGACCACATCGGCTTCACGACCGGCCGGTAGGCGCCCATCAGCATCCATTTGATGCCGGCGACGACGAGCATCATCGCGCAGGAGATCACGACGCTCGACGCCACGAACAGGAGTGCCGCAGTGCCGTAGCGGCCATCGAGCGCCGCGGGGCCCAGCACCTCGACCGCATAGGTGCCGAAAGTGATGAACAGGGCCATCGGCAACGACAGGTGGAAGGCCTCGAAGATGCCGCGGCCGAGGCGGCGCCAGCGCGACGGCTCATAGGTCCAGGTGGCGCCGACGTCGCCGAAGGTCTGGCGGACCGGCAGGCGGATGGGCGGGCTGCCGAACCAGGTGTCGCCCGCCGACATGGCCTCATTGGCCGGCGGCTTGGACTTGATGCCGATCAGCGCGCCTTCCGGAATGACCGCCCCGGGCGGAACGACCGCGTCGTTGCCGACGAAGACGCGCGGTCCGGTCTTGATGGGCCGCAACGTCATCCAGCCGTCCCGGATATCCTCGTCGCCCAGCACCACCTCGTCGGCGATGAAGCATTTTTCGCCGATCTCCGTGAGGTCGTAGCGGCCGGCGAGATTGGTCGAAATCTCCGCGTCCTTGCCGATCTTGGCCCCCATGAGCCGGTACCAGCCGCGCATATAAACGGTGGCGTAGAGCGAGGAGAGCGTCTCCAAAGTCACCTCGGCCGCCAGCGCCACGGTCCATTTGCGGAGGTAGAAGCCGCTGTGGACGGAATAAGTGCCGGGGGTGACGCGTGGCAGCACGATCCACCGCAGCGCGACGATCAGCAACACCGTCACGGCGATGAGTGCCATCGCCGTCGGCCAGGCCAGGAACGGCACGTAGTAGAGATAGTTCACGTGCACGGCCGCGCCGAGAATCTCGTCGAGCCGGTCGAACAGATAGAAAGCGGGGAAAATCGGCAGGAGGCTGATCGGCGGCAGGACGAGAAGCGCCAACATATACGCGGCGGTATTGGCATAGCGGCGGACACGGCTCGCGGCCGGCGGCTGGCTCAGCGTGGCGGGATCGACCACCCCGACCTGTCTGGCCGGCGATCCGTCCCAGCTGTCATAGGCCGGGATGACGGTGCCCTCGCCGACGGATGAGAGATCCGCGAGCTCGACACCCGCCCCCACATCGACGTTCCGGCCGATCACGCAGGAGGTGCCGATATAGGCACGCTCGCCGATGGTGATCTCACCGATGATCAGCTCGTTGCCGACGACTTCGGCATTGGCGAACTTCACCTTGCCGCCCGTGGACGCGCCTGCGCCGATCGTCACGAGATCGATGGCGCCGACCTCGAATTCGCTGATCAACGCATCGTCCCCGACCTTGGTGCCGAGCGCCCTGAGGTAAGCGCGCATGATCGGCGAGCCCTGGAACCACTTCATATGGACGAGAGTGAGGAGGCGCTGGGTCAGCCACCAGCGGAAATAGTAGGTGCCCCAGAGCGGGTAGCGGCCGGGTTTGGTGCGGCCCATCACCAGCCATTTGCCGGCGATGACGATCGCCACCGTGGCGATGTTGATCGCCACATAGACGCCGAGAAAGGTCAGTGCGTCGACGAGGAACGGTGCATCCGCCGCCGTGATCAGCATGTAGCTGACAAAGACGCCGAGCCACTGCGCCGTCATCAGCGCCAGAACGAAGGGCAGGACCGCCGCCTGGGCGAGACCACAGAGGAAACGGCGCAGAAGGGGCGGCGGCGTGAAGCTGAGGTCCTGCGGCGCGGCGGACGGCCCGGCGGGACGGCGCATATCGAGGCTTGCCGCCATCGCTCGCAGCGTGCGCTGCCCGTAGACGTCGTTGAGGGTGAGCCCTGCCAGCGCCGGCGTTTCGCGCACCGCCGACACGAAGCGGGCGGCAATCAGCGAATGGCCGCCGAGTTCCATGAAGAAGTCGGCGTCGAGGGGGATCGCCGTATTGGGGAAGACCCGCTTCGCCGCCGCCAACAGGGTCGCCTCGGTCTCGCTCTGAGGCTCGTCGTCGACCTGCGCGGTTGCGGCGGCCAGCGGCATGGCCCGCAGGACCTTGCGATCGATCTTGCCCGACGACATCGTCGGCAGCTCGCTGACCATCTCGATATGCGAGGGCACCATATAGGCCGGCAGGCTCGCGCCGAGCGCAAGGCGCAGCCCCGCGCCAGTCATAACCGCATCGGGCTGCTGCACGACAAATCCGATGAGGCGCTCGATATCATTGTCGGTCCGCAGCACGACAGCGGCCCGCGCCACGCCGGCCTCGGCAACGAGCCGCGCCTCAATCTCGCCGAGCTCCACACGGAAACCACGGATCTTGACCTGATCGTCGATGCGGCCGTGAAAATGGATTCGCCCTGCTTCGTCGATGCTCGCGGCATCGCCGGAGCGGTAGAGGACCGGGTCCTTGCCGGCGAAGGGATTGGCGATGAATTTCTGCGCCGTCAGCTCCGGGCGCGCGAGATATCCTTGCGCCACACCGGGGCCACCGATCAGGAGTTCGCCGGGCAGGCCAACCGGCAGGAGATTGAGCTCTTCGTCGACGATGTAGCAGCTGTAATTCGGCAAGGGGCGGCCGATGGTGACCACCTCCCCCGGATGCACATCGGCAAGCGTCGCCACCACCGTTGCTTCCGTGGGCCCGTAGCTGTTGACGATGCGCCGGCCAGGCGCCGACCAGCGGGTCGCGACCGATGGCGGGCAGGCTTCGCCGCCGAGAATGATCAATCTGAGGCTCGGGATGTCGCGCGCGAGCATCGACAAGAGCGTCGGCACCGTGTCGAGCACGGTGATGCCGTTCTCGGCCATCACCTCGGGAAGCCGCTCGGGATCGTCCATGATCGCGCGGGTCGCGACGAAGAGCGTCGCGCCGACGAGGTAGGGAACCCAGATTTCCTCCATGCTCAGGTCGAAGGCCACCGAAGCGCCCTGGAAGACCACGTCGTCGGCGTCGATCCCGTAGACGTCGCTGGCCGAGCGCAGGAAATGGCAGATGTTGCGATGGGTGATGACGATGCCCTTGGGCGTCCCCGTCGAGCCCGAGGTATAGATGAGATAGGCGGGATGATCCGGCGTCAGGCCGCGCCGTCGCGGCTCAGGCGGTGCGGCTATGGTGGCATCAGCGATCGTTGCCCCATCCCAGACGGCGCAATCGACGTCTGCGAGGCGCGACGTCCAATCCGCTGAGGTCAGGATGCCTTTCGCCTTCGCATCGGTGAGGCACACCGTGATGCGCTCGACAGGCGCGTCAGCGTCGAACGGCAGCCAGGCAGCCCCTGTCTTCGTGATGGCGATCTGCGCAACGAGCAACGCGGCCCCACGCGGCATCCACAGACCGACGACGTCACCCGGGCCACAGCCATGCGCCATCAAGCCGTGGGCGATGGCATTGGCCGCCGCCTCCACGCGGCTGTAGCTCCACACCTCCGCACCATCGATGATGGCGATGCGGTAGCCGCGCAGGCGCACCGTGTTGGTAAAGATATCGCTCAGCGTCTCATCACGAAGAAACTCCGGCCGTTCGTCTCCAAAAAGACACGAACTCGGGAGATCAATGACTTCAGCCTTCATTTCAGGTGTATGGCTGGGCGACATATTGTTCATAACACTTGGCCTTCTTAGAGATGTGGCGCACGCAAACGCACCCCGATCGCTGGAAGCGAACGCGAATACTGGTTTCCAGACTGTCAGGATTGCCGATAACTTCGCGTCGGCGGCGCCATCACCTCATATCAGTCGGCCCATCAAGGATTGTGACGGGCACCCATACGGACTGATCGATACAACCAGCTCGTTTATCATTCTTGAGCTCGGCCGGCTGAACACTGCATGAACGAAGTCGATCCCGGCCGTTCATCTTGGCGCATGCGAAAAAGGCCGCGCAACAGTGGCGCGGCCCGAATCATCATCACAACATTAGAAGTATGTCGCGCTGCCGATCAGCTTTCCGGGGTCCAACGGGCAGCGCCGTCGCGGAAGACCAGCACGCGTCCCTGCCAAATAGGCACCGAGGGGGCTTCGGTGGTGGAAAGATCGGTCAACAGTGTCAGGAGCGCGCGGGCGACACCGCCATGCGAGACGACAAGGGTGTCCCGCGTAATATCCGCGATGAGCGGCCTTAACCGTTCGACGACCATCACATAGCTCTCGCCATTGCGCGGAATAAAGCCGAAGCGGTCCTTGTCACGGGCGGCAGCGCCGGCATTGTCGCGGGAGCGGACCTCCTTCCAGGTCATCCCTTCCCAGATGCCGAAGGACACTTCCCGCAACCGCTCGTCCCGGCGAAACTCATCGGCAGGAAGGCCAGCTGCCGCCCGCAGGCGCTCCATCGTCTCACGGGTGCGGGACAGGGGGCTTGCGACATAGTCGAGATCGGCAAAGCCGGGCACCAGGTCTGGCAGGAATCGACCGACCTCGTCCGCCTGACGGCGCCCGCGATCGTTCAGCGACGTATCACGCTGCCCCTGGAGGCGCCCTTCCGCGTTCCAGTCGGTTTCGCCGTGGCGGACGAAATAGATCGTCGGAGCCACGCCTCAATCCTTGCCGAGCACGATATCGGGCGCATCGGGGTTCTTCATGCCGACGACATGATAGCCCGCGTCCACATGGGTCACCTCGCCGGTGATGCCACGCCCCATGTCGGAGAGCAGGAAGGCCGCGCTTTCGCCGACTTCCTCGATGGTCACCGTGCGCCTCAGCGGCGAGTTGTACTCGTTCCACTTCAGGATATAGCGGAAATCGCCGATGCCCGATGCCGCGAGCGTCTTGATCGGTCCGGCCGAAATCGCATTGACGCGGATGTTCTGCGGGCCGAGATCGGCTGCGAGGTAACGCACGCTCGCCTCGAGCGCGGCCTTGGCGACCCCCATCACATTATAATGGGGCATCCATTTCTCGGCACCGTAATAGGTCAGCGTCAGGATGGAGCCACCGTTTGTCATCAGCTTCTCCGCCCGCTGGGCCACCGCCGTCAGCGAATAGCAGGAGATGAGCAGCGACTTGGTGAAGTTCTCCTCGCTCGTGTCGAGGTAGCGCCCGGTCAGCTCGTCCTTGTCGGAGAAAGCGATGGCATGGACGATGAAATCGAGCTTGCCCCATTCCTTCTCGATCGCCGCGAACACCGCGTCGATGGTCGCGCCATCCGTGACATCGCAATGGCCAGCGACGAAGGCCCCGAGTTCGGCGGCCAACGGCTCCACGCGCTTCTTCAGCGCGTCGCCCTGATAAGTCAGGGCAAGCTCTGCACCATGGGCACGGGCTGCCCTGGCAATACCCCAGGCAATCGAGCGGTTGTTGGCAACCCCCATGATCAATCCGCGCTTACCGGACAGGATGGACGACGTGCTTTGGGTGTTATCAGCCATGGCCATAAAACGTTGTGGATCCGAAGGGCGAGGAATCAACGATCATTGATAGAAACGCAAGGCATCATTAGCTGAGGGTTGTCGAGGACGGAAGCCTCAGCGGCAGCTCCACCGTTCACAGCGTGCCACCATCTGCAACAGTCGATCACGAATTTGCCCCCGACCGGCGCTTTCCTCCCTTTTCACAGAGCGTTTCCACTCATCGCCTCGGCGGCAAGGATTTGTTAATAATCAAGGGGGGCTAGCCTCGGACCTGTCATGCGCCCACTGCAGAGGACGCCGGCCATGGGAGTGCTATAAGCCCGCGCCATAATAATTGTGCAATGCAACATCGCGTATCCCAACCATGTCTCATGCCGTAGCCGGTCAGAATGCCAACGCCGGCGCTGCTCCGACGCACCAATCTGGCGCGTCGCCCCAGTCTCTCCTAGCGCTCGCCCTGGGGACTGCGGGGGTGGTCTATGGCGATATCGGCACGAGCCCCCTCTATGCCTTTCGCGAGGCGCTAGCCCATGCCGGGCCGGGCGGCCTCGAGAACAAGGTCCTCGGCGTACTCTCGCTGATCCTGTGGACGCTCGCCCTTGTGGTCACGGTTAAATACGTGATCGTGTTGCTGCGGGCCGATAACAACGGTGAGGGTGGAACGCTGTCCCTCGTCGCGCTGCTGCAGCATGCAAAAGGCAGCCGCAGCGGGTTCGTTATCCTGCTCGGCATCATCGGCGCTGCTCTGTTCTACGGCGATGCGGTCATCACGCCGGCGATTTCCGTGCTTTCGGCCGTGGAAGGCCTGAAGCTGATCACGCCAGTATTCGAGCCCTATATCCTGCCGCTGACCGTCGCCCTCCTCGTTGCGATCTTTGCCATCCAGTACCGGGGTACGGCGCGTGTCGCCGCCCTGTTCGGACCGATCATGGTGGTCTGGTTCCTGATCCTGGCGCTGGGCGGGCTCGGCGGGCTCGTCTCGAATCCGGATGTGCTGGCCGCGTTTGATCCTCGCTTCGGCATAGCCTTCCTGATGGAGCATGGCTCGATCGGCTTCGTCACCCTCGGGGCGGTCTTCCTGGCCGTCACGGGCGCAGAAGCCCTCTATGCGGATCTGGGGCACTTTGGCCGGGCTCCCATCCGCCTGACATGGCTCGGGCTGGTCTTCCCGGCGCTCGCCCTCAACTACCTCGGGCAGGCGGCCGTCGTTCTGGACAATCCCAGCGCAGCGTCCGACCCGTTCTTCCTTCTCTTTCCCGAGTGGGCCCTCATCCCGGTGGTGGTTCTGGCAACGGGTGCAACCGTCATCGCGTCGCAGGCGGTGATCACCGGCGCCTTTTCCCTCAGCCGCCAGGCCATCCAGCTCGGTCTTCTGCCGCGTCTGACGATCAGCCACACCTCCGAGAGTCATGCCGGACAAATCTATATGCCGCGCATCAACATGATGCTGCTCGTCGGGGTGCTCTGCGCGGTCTTCGCCTTCCGCTCATCGGCGGGCCTCGCGTCCGCCTATGGCATCGCCGTCACCGGCACGATGGTCGTCACGACCCTGCTCGCCTTCCTCGTCGTCTGGCGGGTCTGGCGCTGGAGCCTCCTCGCCACGGCCGCCCTGTTTTCACCGTTGTTCGTGCTCGACGTCACCTTCCTCTCCGCCAATCTCAGCAAGATGGGCCATGGTGGTCTTTTCCCGCTCGTCGTCAGCGCCGGCCTCATCACCGTGATGCTGACCTGGCGGCGGGGGGTGCGGGTCGTCTCGGAGAAAACCCGCCACGCGGAAGTCTCCATGGAGGAACTGGCACGGCTCCTTGAACTCAGCCATCCGCATCGCGTCAAGGGCACCGCGGTGTTTCTGACCGGCGAGCCGGACACCGCGCCGCGCGCCTTGTTGCACAATCTCAAGCACAACAAGGTCCTGCACGAAAAGAATGTCATCCTGACGGTGACGACGTCGGATCGCCCACGCGTTCCGGATGCGGAGCGCGTCGAGATCACCCCCGTCAACGACGATTTCACGCAGGTCACCATGACCTTCGGCTATGCGGAAACGCCCAACGTGCCCCAGGGCCTCGCCATCGCCCGGACATGCGGCTGGCGCAGCGACATCATGTCGACGTCGTTCTTCCTGTCGCGACGCTCCTTGCGGCGGGGACCGCAATCCAAACTCCCGCGCTGGCAGGCCGCGCTCTTCATCCATCTCGCACGCAATGCGGCCGATGCGACGGACTTCTTCCAGATCCCCACGGGGCGCACCCTGGAAGTCGGCGTCCAGGTGCCGCTGTAGGCACGCGGCAATCGGCTGAAAGCCGGGCCCAAGCCCCCTCACCCCAACCCTCTCCCCGGCGGGGAGAGGGCGAAACGCATTCGCTCAATCCGCAGTCTGCTCGGCGGCAGCGCGGCGCTTGCGCATCAGGCTCTCGAGCTCGACGTCCGGTTCCTTAGGCAGCTCGATATCGATCGTGACGATCAGATCGCCCGCTCCGTCTTTCATCGGAAGGCCCTTCCCGCGCAGGCGGAAATTGCGTCCCCCGCTCGAACGCGGCGGAATGGTCATGTCGACCGCGCCTTGCAAGGTGGGCACGCGGACCGTCGCCCCGAGCACGGCATCCTCCAGCTTGACCGGCAGGCGCGTACGCAGGGTCGTCCCATCCACCTTGAAGCGCTCATGCGGCGCGATATGCACGGTCAGCAACGCATCGCCCGGCTCGCCGCCAAACGGGCTCTGCTCACCGAGCCCCTTCAGGCGAATGACCTTCCCGTCCGTGATGCCCTTGGGGATCGTGACCTCGATCTCGCGGCTCGGCGGCAGGAGGATGCGGCGCTTGGCGCCGGACACGGCATCTTCCAGCGAGACCGTCAGGCTCGCGGCGACATCCTGGCCGCGCGGCGGCTGGCGGCGCGCGCGCTGACCGCCGGCCGCGCCGGGGCGCCCGGCCCCCTCGCCGAACAGGTCCGCAAAGATATCCTGAGGATCAAAGCCGCCTGTCGAGCGCCGGAAGCCATGGCCGCCGCCGGTCGAGAAGTTGAAGTTCTCGAAGCCGCCGTCATGCGGCCCCGCACCGAAGCCCTCGAATCCCTGGAAGCGGGGTTTGCCCTCGGCATCGATCTCGCCGCGGTCGAACTGTCCACGCTTCTCGCTGTCGCTCAACAGATCATAAGCCGTCGTCAGCTCGGAAAATTTTTCCTGCGCCTTCGGGTCGCTCGTGTTGCGATCAGGATGATAGGTCTTGGCCAGGCGTCGAAACGCCTTTTTGATGTCCGCCTCGGTCGCCGACTTGCTGAGCCCGAGAATATCATAAGGGTCGCGCATGGGTCCTCACTGCCGTGCAACCTGAAAGGCTGGCACCGGCCCCCATATGGGGCGATTGTTGCACAAATGCAACGCGTCTTACGCGCCCGAATGGCTTTTATGTCGGCTTTTTTGCCGGCCCGGCCTCAACGACCGACCATTCTCCTCCCGATGGACGGCACGCCTTACCTTGCAGCTTTCGCGTGCCGGTCTGCAAGACGAGATCAGCAAAAAAATCGCGACATACGTCATCGCCGTGCACGTAGGGCTGTCCCCCGGGCACGAAACTGCCGGACAGGGCCGTTTCCGGATTGCTCCATGGGGCCGCTTCACCGTTACCGATGGGATCGAGCGCGACCCCCATGGCGCTCTTCGCCCGGCGCCAATCCTCCGCCGTCAATTCCGGCGACAGCGGCGAAGGTTGCTGTGCCGCGGTGGGGACCGAGGCCGTTACATCGTCGTCCATCAGGCCAGCAACGGGAAAGGATAGGCTGCAGCCGCCAGCGATAAGTGAAATAGCGATAGCACTGAACACCAGAACAGGCTGCCTTATTGTCTGCCTTGCCTCGCCACGCTTGCTATTTCCCTTATAATCCAGCACTGACAGACTGCGCATAACGCGCCCTTCCACGCACTCTACATCCAAAGGAATTTAGGCTTTGGAACCGTTAATTAGCCGTGACTTTTCGGGCGACAACGACCCTTTCCAGCTCTTTTCATCCTGGCTGAGGGATGCGGAGGCGGGCGAGCCGAATGATCCAAATGCGATGGCGCTCGCGACGGTTGATAGTGACGGTTTGCCAGACCTGAGGATGGTGCTTCTGAAGGGCCACGACGAGCAAGGTTTCGTCTTCTACACCAACGAGGAAAGCGCCAAGGGGCGCGAGCTCACGGCCAATCCGCGCGCGGCCCTGCTGTTCCACTGGAAGAGCCTGCGTCGCCAGGTGCGCGTACGCGGCCCGGTCGAAGCGGTTTCGGAAGCCGAGTCGGATGAGTATTTCGCGTCCCGGCCCCGTGGCAGCCAGATCGGCGCCTGGGCCTCGAAGCAGTCACGCCCCCTCGAAAGCCGCTTCGCCCTTGAAAAAGCGGTCGCGAGCTTCACCGCGAAATTCGGCCTCGGCGCGGTGCCTCGCCCGCCCCACTGGCACGGCTTCCGGATCGTGCCGTCGGCCATCGAGTTCTGGCACGATCGACCGTTCCGGCTGCATGACCGCATCCGTTTTTCCCGCAGCACGCAAGATGCGCCCTGGACGAAGGACCGGCTCTATCCCTGAGCCGCGCGGCGGGAATACACCATTCGACAGCGCAGACGCACATCCTGAGACGGAAGGCCTCACGGTGTGACGGTGGCCTCCGTGGCCGATATCGCGCATTCTACGTGCGAGTAACCAGCAGCGCGGCCGGCCTGGCCGACAGGCGAACAAAGAGCGATGTCCCAGATGTCCAACCAAACACGCCGCATCATGCTGCTGACCGGCGCCAGCCGCGGCATCGGCCACGCCACCGTCAAGCGCTTCTCGGCCGCGGGTTGGCGTGTCATCACCTGTTCGCGCCACGGATTTCCCGAGCAATGCCCGTGGGAAATGGGCCCGGAGGACCACATTCAGGTCGACCTCGCCGATACGGACAATACCGCGGCTGCGATCGCCGAGATCCGGCACCGGCTCGAAGCCGAGGGCGGCGTCCTGCACGCGCTCGTCAACAACGCCGCCATTTCGCCCAAGGGCGATGGCGGCAGCCGGCTCGGCGCCCTTGAAACCTCGATCGAGGATTGGCAGCGCGTTTTCCGGGTCAATTTCTTCGCCCCGATCATGCTGGCGCGCGGGCTCGCCGAGGAACTGGCGCGCGCCCGCGGGTCGGTGGTCAACGTCACGTCCATTGCCGGCAGCCGTGTCCACCCTTTCGCAGGTTCAGCCTACGCCACATCGAAGGCGGCGCTCGCCGCGCTGACGCGGGAAATGGCAGCGGACTTCGGCCCCTTGGGCATTCGCGTCAATGCGATCTCGCCAGGTGAAATCGACACGTCGATACTCTCGCCAGGCACCGAGAAACTCATCGACCAAATCCCCATGCGTCGGCTCGGCACACCGGACGAGGTCGCGAAAGCCATCTATTTCCTGTGCACGGAGGCATCGTCCTATGTGGCCGGCGCTGAATTGCACATCAACGGCGGCCAGCACGTCTGAGGACGGGCGTCCGATGGAAGGGATCGCGCGATGACCGCATCCCCCGGTGATCAGGCCTCGGGCCGGGACAATGGCCGGCTCTATCCGGCAGCGCCCCGGCTCGCGGCGAGCGTTGCCGTGTTTCGCAACGGCAAGGTACTGCTCGCGTCACGGCAATATCCGCCCATGGCGGAAGTCTGGAGTCTCCCGGGCGGCCATGTGGAACTTGGGGAAACCTTGGAAGCCGCCGCGCTGCGAGAGCTCGCGGAGGAAGTCGGCGTCACGGCGGCAATTCTCGGCTTTGCCGGCCACGCGGAGGTCATTGAGCGCGACAGCACCGGCGTAAAGCGCCATTTCGTCGTGGCGGCCTTTGCGGCAAGCTGGGAAAGCGGCGAAGCGGCCGCGATTGCGGAAGTCGTCGCGGTGGACTGGGTCGATCCGTATGATCTCGGGGAACGAGCGGTCACGCCAGGGCTGCGAGATATCGTGGCCCGCGCCGCTCTCATTGTTGAACGTGGCGCGCCGATCGCAGGGCACCATGATGGGTCCAATTGAAACGTCAGGTTCGAGGCCAGATCGAGTGCACGGACATCACGCGCCCCCCTTGCGACAGCCTGGCTCCCCGCCCCAAGGCAAATGGGGCGGCTATCGCCCCGGTGCGGTTGTCGCGATCGCCCTTCTCATCGCCCTGCCGGCGCCTGCCGCCTTGGCGATCAGCCGGGATGACGGCCCTTCGTTCAGCATAGCGAGGTCGGAATCAGCGCTCGCCGCCAACAGCGCCCCGGCCACCCGGGATAAAAACGCGCAGGAGCAGGGCGCTGGTAAGAGCGGCCCCGCTTCAGCCCCGGCCGATGCGCATTCGTCCGCGCCGGAGGAGCGGCCTCTCTATGAAGGCCAGATGCTGCGGCTGGCCGAGGTGCTGGGCGCCCTCTCCTTCCTGCGCAATCTGTGCGGCGCCAACGATGCCCCACAATGGTATGAGAAGATGCGCGCGCTGATCGACGCCGAAGCAGGCACAACAGCGGAACGCGAGCGTCTGGCGGGCTCGTATAATCGCGGCTTCAACGGTTACGCTCTCACATACCGCCGCTGCAACGCATCGGCGGAGGCCGCCATTACGCGTTTCCTCGACGAAGGAGCGCGTCTGGCGGCGACCATCAGCTCGCGCTTTGGTGGTTGAATAAGGTCATTTTCGGGCGCCAAAGCCGTCCGACTGTCGTTTTCCTGCATCAGGGTAAACATGTTTGCGGTGCGCTGGCCGATTTCCTGTGTGTCGTTAACCGCCTCGCAACAACTGGCTGGCGCCGCTCCTGCTTCCTGCGTAAGCTCGAATCCGTTGCGTTTTTTTCCCTCTTCAGGATCCTCGGTTTCACGCATGGACGATTCTCAGCCCCATCTCGATATGATTGATACGAGCGAGGAAAAGCGGGCTGCCTTGGCTTATCTCAGCGAGGCCTTCGCGGAGGCGCAGCTTGACGGCCTCGATGGCGACTGCGTGGCTCACGCCGCCTTGTTCACCGCCTTCCACGAACTCGTCACGACCTATGGCGAGGAAGCCGTTGCCCGATTCGCGGAAAATCTACCGACCCGCATCCGTGGTGGCGGGTTTACGAGCGGCTTGAGGCACTAGAAGCCGTCAGGGACATATCCGACGCTTTCTTCCCGAAGCTTGAGGTTACCGATCGCTAGACCTATGTGTCAGCGACCATGCCGCTTCGTCGCATGGTGCTCGTCGGTCAAGCCCAGTCGCGGAAGGAGTTCATCATGCCGTCAGCTTTCCTGGCGGATCGCGGAGTCATCCGCATCTCCGGCGCCGATGCCCTCGATTTCCTGCAGAACATTCTAACCTGTCGCCTGGACGACCTTGAGCCGAACGTGGGCCGTCTCGGTGCCCTGCTGTCGCCCCAGGGCAAGATCTTGTTCGACGGCTTGTTCACGTCGGCCCCCGAGGGCGGGTTCTTCGTCGATACGGCACGAGCCTCGATCCCTGATTTTCTCAAGCGCCTCACGCTCTACAAGCTGCGTAGCAAGGTTCTCCTCGAGGATCTGTCAGAGACGCATGCGATCGCAGCCGGATGGGATGGCGCGGACGCGCCGATTGGTACCCTTCTCGCCTATGACGACGCCCGGGCTCCCGGTCTTGGCCGCCGTTTCATCGGCGAGCGGGCGGCCTATGCCAATGCCGGTCTCTTGGACGCAAGCGCCTATCACGCCCATCGAATCGCCGTGGGCGTCCCGGAAGGCGGACAGGATTTTGCCTTCGGCGACACCTTCCCGCACGAGTCGATGATGGACCAGATGGGCGGCGTGGTCTTCGACAAGGGCTGCTACATCGGCCAGGAAGTCGTTTCGCGTATGCATCACCGTGGCATCGCACGCACCCGCATCGTGCTCGCGACCTTTGCCGACGGCGAAGCGCCAGCCGCGGGCACGGCGGTGGAGGCGGGCGGCAAGCTGATCGGCCAGCTCGGGTCCCATGCGGGCCCCGTTGCGCTCGCCATGCTGCGGCTTGACCGGGTGGTCGACGCGCAAGCCGCCGGCCTGCCGCTTCTCGCCGACGGCCGGCCACTGACGGTCGCCTTGCCCGGCTATGCCAACTTCTCCTTCCCCACGACCGCAGCAAACGAGGGGCCGGCGCCATGACCGACACCGTGAATGACACCGCGAGCACCGCAGCGCCCGTTGGCCTCCTCGACCATCCCGATGGCAAGCGGCGCTGCTGGTGGCCGGGTTTCGACCCCCTTTATGTCACCTACCACGACACCGAATGGGGAGTGCCCGAGTTCGACGACCGGGCCCTGTTCGAGAAGCTCATCCTCGACGGCTTTCAGGCCGGACTGTCCTGGATCACCATTCTGAGGCGCCGCGAGGGCTTTCGCGACGCATTCGCGGGCTTTGAACCGGAGGTGATCGCGCGCTTCGACGAGGCCAAGCGCGCGGCGTTGATGGAGGACACCCGCATCATCCGCAACCGGGCGAAGATCGAGGGCACCGTGAAGAGCGCGCGCGCCTGGCTCGACATCATGGAAAACGGTGGTTTCGCGCGGTTTCTCTGGGATATCGCCGGGGGCCGGCCGCAGCAGAGCAATCTCCGCTCGCGCGCCGACGTGCAGGCCGAGACCGAGACCTCACGCCGGATGTCGAAAGCCCTGAAGGCGGCGGGCTTCACCTTTTGTGGCCCCACCATCACCTATGCTTTCATGCAGGCTGTGGGCATGGTCAACGACCATCTGGTGGGCTGCTATCGCCACACGGAATGCGCGGCCCTCGCCGACCAGATGCCCGAGGGCTTCCGCTAGTGGCCGCACCGGGCAATTCACATGGCAAGTCAGTGAGCAGGACAGGAAGCAAGGCGACGCGCGCCTGGCAGCGCATGTTGTCCGGCCGGCGGCTCGATCTGCTCGACCCGTCGCCACTCGATATCGAGATCGAGGACATCGCGCACGGGCTCGCGCGGGTTGCCCGCTGGAACGGTCAAACCAGCGGGCCGCACATCTATTCCGTTGCCCAGCATTCGCTCCTGGTGGAGGCCATCGCCTGCCATATGGTTTCGCCCAAGACCGCTTCGTCGGCGCAGTGGCAGCTCGGCGTGCTGCTGCACGACGCCGCCGAATATGTCATCGGGGACATGATCTCACCCTTCAAGATCGTCATTGGCGGCACCTATCGTGAGGTGGAGGCGCGACTCATGGCCGCCATTCATCTGCGCTTCGGCCTGCCGGCGACCCTGCGGTCCGACGTGCGCGATCTCGCCAAGCGAGCTGACCAGCAGGCGGCCTTCCTGGAAGCGACAACGCTTGCCGGCTTCGAACGCACCGAGGCCCTGAAATTTTTCGGACGGCCGGCGGCCTTGCCACAGTCCGTGCT
Organism: Hyphomicrobiales bacterium; assembly: GCA_930633525.1. Lineage (NCBI taxonomy): Bacteria > Pseudomonadati > Pseudomonadota > Alphaproteobacteria > Hyphomicrobiales > Hyphomicrobiales bacterium. The sequence goes on along the minus strand of CAKNFP010000001.1, from coordinate 1,004,620 downwards.
CTCCTATCTCTCCCCCTGGAGCGCCGACGAGGCAAAGACGCGCTTTCTCGCGCGCTTCCAGAGCGTGAGCGCAACAACCGGCCAATCGCTCAACAGCGGGACAGGCGCGACTTCTGATTGAAACGGAAGCGCGGCTTTATAGACGGGTGCATGGCCTCTTAACCCCATGTTGCTAAACCAATCCCTTCTAGAGATCTGACCGTACACACGAATCGCCTTATGGTCGCAGCCTGACCGTTTTGAATGTGACCAGTTTGGATCGACCCATGCCTGCCATCCATGTCTGCCCCTTGTCGCGCCTCTCGGAGACTGTGGCGGCTTCCTCTGCCAGTCATCTCATTTCATTGACGAGCGGCGATACAACCACCGCGACACCCGACGCGATCGCCGCGGGCCATCATCTCAGCATCCGCATGAGCGATATCGTCGCGCCGCTCGATGGTCATGTGCTGCCGGACGTCGAGCATGTGGATGCATTGCTCGCCTTCGTCCACGATTGGCCGCGCGAGCACCCTCTCATCATTCATTGCTTCGCCGGCATCAGCCGCTCCACGGCGGCGGCCCTTGTGTCGTTCTGTGCCCTGAACGCCAATCAGGATGCCGAAGAGGCGGCCAAGGCCTTGCGTCTCGCCTCACCGTCCGCGACGCCGAACATCCGCTTCATCGAGGTTGCCGATACCCGCCTCGGCTATGAGGGGCGGCTTGTAGCCGCCACCAATGCCATCGGTCGCGGCTGCGAGGCCTTTGAGGGCGAGCCCTTCGTCCTTCCCCTGCATAACGCCTGAGCGCGACGCGAGGCATGGAGCCCTCCACCCCGTCGTCCACAGCCATCGAGATCGGCCTCGCGGCCGCGATCGTCGTGGTCAAGGGTGATGTACCCCAGATCCTCGTCGCACGCGGTGGCGACGCGACGCCGGGCCTGCCGTTCGGCGTCTTCGATCCGCTGGCCCATCGCACCTTTGAAATTGGCCTCAGGGCCTGGGTGAAGGAGCAAACCGGCTTCAGCCTGGGCTATGTGGAGCAGCTCTATACCTTCGGTGACAGGGGCCGGCATGCCCGCCGTGGCGACGGCGAGCCCCATGAAGTGTCGGTCGGCTATCTCGCGCTCACGCGCCTCGGCGCGGAGGCAAGCGAGGTGCCGACCACCGCACGCCTCCTACCTTGGTACCACTTTTTCCCCTGGGAGGACTGGCGCAGCGGCAAGCCCGAATGCCTCGCCGCGATCCTGCCCGCGCTCGATGAATGGGCTGCCGATGTCGTCGCCGACAGGGAAGACATCGAACGGCGCGGCCTGTCGCGTCGCGAGCGGCTCACGCTTAGCTTCGGCACAACGAGCATTCCTTGGGATGAGGAAAAGGCGCTCGATCGTTATGAACTGCTCTATGAAGCAGGTATCGTCGAGGAAGCGCTGCGCGACGGGCGGCCGAGCGCCGAGGCGCGCGAAAGATTGCCGCCGGCCGGCGAGATGATGCGCTTCGACCATCGCCGGATCCTCGCGACCGCTATCAGCCGCCTGCGCGCCAAGCTTAAGTATCGGCCGCTCATCTTCGAGCTGATGCCACCCACTTTCACGCTGACCGCCTTGCAGCGCACCGTCGAGGCCATCGCCGGCCGACATCTTCACAAGCAGAACTTCAGGCGCTTCGTCGAAGGCACGGCGCTCGTCGAGCCGACGGGCGACATGGCGCCGACGGCGGGGCGTCCGGCCGCCGTGTTTCGCTTCCGCCGCGAGGTGCTGCAGGAAAGGCCTTCGCTAGGCCTGCGCCTTGGCGGACGGGGTTGACACGGTGCACGGCGGCACCATGAATTTCGCGGGTTTGAGGTAGAACGAAGCCATGGAATGGGTACTGCTCGGGCTCTTGATACTGGCCCTGCCGATCATGACGATCGCCAGTTTCATCATGGCGTTGGGCCTCAGGCAGCGCACGCGCCTCCTCGAGGAGAAGGTCGAGGGGCTGGAGCGCACTCTCGCTCTCGGCGAACGCCCCGCGCAAGCACCAATCGTGACCTCCCCGACACCGGAAGAGTTGGAGCCGCCCGCCGAGGAAACGGCTGAGACGCCAGAGGAGAAGGCGGACGCCGTTCCGCCGGAGCCCGCGACTGAACCTGATCTTCCGGAATGGTCGCAAGCCGCCCGCGAGGACACCCCCGACGAACATGCAGCAGCGCCAGCGGAACCGCGGCCCGGTCTGGAGGAACGGCCTGGCCTTGAGGAACGGCCTGGCCTTGAGGAACGTCTTGGCTCGCGTTGGGCCGTGTGGGTCGGCGGCATCGCGCTGGCGCTCGGTGGTTTCCTGCTGGTGCGCTTTTCCGTCGAACAGGGCTATTTCGGCCCTGGCGTGCGCGTCATGGGCGCGGCCCTTCTCGCGCTCGCATTGATCATGGCCGGCGAATGGTTCCGCCGGCGCGAGCGCGCGGAGGCCTTTGCGGGCATCCCCTCGGCGCATGTGCCGAGCGTGCTGACGGCGGCGGGGACCGCCTCGGCCTTCGCGACAGTCTATGCGTCCTACGCGCTCTACGACTTCATCAGCCCCGCGACCGCCTTCGTGCTGCTCGGCCTCGTCTCCCTGGCGACATTGACGGCCTCGGTGCTACATGGCCCGGCGCTCGCGGCGCTCGGGCTCCTCGCCGCCCTCGCCTCGCCGCTGCTCGTCTCCACGGATGAACCCGAGCCCTGGGCGCTGGTCATCTATCTCCTCTTCCCCGTAGCGGCCTCCTATGCCCTCGCACGCTTGCGCCTGTGGAAATGGCTCGCGGTCTCGGCCGCGCTAGGCGCCGCGCTCTGGGGCGTCTTCCTCGTGCTCGCCTTCACGACGGGGCATGCACCGGCCCTGCTGACGCATATCGTCCTCCAGGCCCTGCTCGCCGTGGCGCTTCTCGTCGTGGACCCGAACCGCGGTGTGGACGACGAGCGCGCCTTTCCCGATCCGCTCAGTCTCTTGGTGCTGGTCGTCTTCGCGGCCCTGGCGGGGCTCGCCTCGACCGTGTCGCTCGACGGTGGCACCCGCGCGCTCTTCGGAGCGATCATGGTCGCGCTCTATATGGCGACCGCGGTCCGGATCGCCCCGGCGGCTGGCGCCGCCGCGCTCGCGGCCGCCATCGCGGGCGCCACGCTCTTCCTCTGGCCTGTCGCCAGGGAAGCCCTCGCCGAACCGCAGAACGTACTGCCCGGCGGCGCGGGCAGCGTTCCGATGCCCGAAGCGCTCAGCCTCTATCTCACCTTCGCGATCGGCAGCGGCGCGGCCGTGGCGCTGGCGAGCCTCTGGCGTCTCCTCCTCGGCGCGCGCCTGCCTTTCGTAACGATCGCCTGCTATGCGGGCGCCGCGACCGTCGGGCCGCTTGCCCTGCTCGTCATCGCCTACTGGCGTGTTACCGGTTTCGACAAGAGCATTCCCTTCGCCTTCGTGGCGGCGGCGCTCGGCCTTGCCGCGACCTATGCCGCGCGCCTGACGCGGACGCGGGAAGCGGAAGCGCCAGTCCTGGCGCTCGGCACCGGGGCCTTTGCCTCCGCGGCCGTCGCGGCGCTGGCGCTCGGCCTCACCTTCGCGCTCGACAAGGGCATGCTGACGGTGGCCTTCGCGCTCGCGGCGCTCGGCACGGCCTGGGTCGGCTGGCTATGCCGCATCCCAGCCCTGCGCTATGTCGTCGGCGCGATCGGCGTCCTCGTCCTCGGCCGCATTATCTGGGACCCGGCCATCGCGGGGAGCAATCTCGGCACCACGCCGATCCTGAACTGGCTGCTATGGGGCTACGGCGTTCCGGCGGTCAGCTTTGGCCTCGCCGCAGTGGTCCTGGCCCGGCATGGCCGTGATTATGTCACCCAGCTCTGCGAGAGCCTGTCGATCGTCTTCGCGGCGCTGCTCGTCTTCTTCCAGATCCGCCATGCGCTCAACGGCGGCGACATCCTGCGGGAATCCTCCAGCCTGATCGAGGCTGGGCTGATGGTGACATCAAGCCTCCTGTTCTCGCTGGTCATGGTGCGCTTCGATACGCGCCGAAGGGACCCAGTCTATCGCGTCGCGTCCCTCGCCTTCGGCGCTTTCTCGCTGGCCGTGTCCTTCGGCCTCCTGGCCGTGATCGACAACCCCGCCTTCTCAGGCGACGCCATCACCGGCGGCGCGATCTTCAACGGGCTCCTGCTCGGCTATCTCGTTCCAGCGATCGCGGCCTTTGCGGTGGCGTGGTATGCGCGGCTCAGTCGGCCGACATGGTACGTCTATACCGCTGCCGGGCTCGGCCTCTTCCTGCATCTGCTCTACATGCTGCTCGAGATCCGGCGCCTGTTTCAGGGGCCTGTGGTCAGCCTCTGGCGCATGACCAGCGAAACGGAGCTCTGGGTCTATTCGCTGGCGCTTCTGGCCATGGGCGTTCTGCTGCTCGCCATCGGGCTTCTCTGGCAGCTTCGCCTCGCCCGGCTTCTTTCAGCTGCCTATATTCTCGCTGCCGTGCTCAAGGTCTTCCTGGTCGACATGGCGAGCCTCGAAGGCGCGCTCAGGGCGCTCTCGTTTATCGGGCTCGGACTTGTCCTGGTCGGAATCGGCCTCGCCTATCAGAAGCTTCTTCTGAGGACACGGCCCACCAGGGCCATGCCAGGCACGCAGCCACCCCCGCCGCCGCAATAATGCCGCGTGGGACGGCGACAAGGTGGAATGGCTCCAAGCTTGCAACTTGGGGCGTAAACGGGCGATAACGCGCACCATGACCAAGGACGTTTCGAAGGACCCACCTCCTCGCGCTGCCAACCAGGCCGGCCTCGCCGCCCTGCCATTCGAGCGGGCGCTGGCGGAACTGGAGCAGATCGTCGCGCGCCTCGAGCGGGGCGATGTGGCACTCGAGGAATCGCTCGCCATCTATGAGCGTGGCGAGGCTCTGAAGGCGCATTGCGAGGCCTTGCTCAGGCGGGCCGAGCAGCGCATCGAGAAAATAACCCTGTCGTCCGACGGGCGCGCGACGGGTACGGAGCCGCTCGACGTCGAGACATAACCCGCCGTCCGACCGGATCGCCCGTTCCCCTTCAGCCGGGCGGGCCGATCATCTTTTTGCGTGAGGACCATCGCCGTGCCGGCAGCCACCCCACTTCTGGACACGATCGCCCTGCCCGAGGACCTCAGGCGCTTGCCCGACTCGGCCCTGCGCCAGCTCGCCGACGAGCTCCGGCAGGAGACGATCAGCGCCGTCTCGATCACCGGCGGCCATCTCGGCGCGGGGCTTGGCGTCGTCGAGCTGACGGTCGCGCTCCATCACGTGTTCGACACGCCGCACGACCGCATCATCTGGGACGTCGGCCACCAGGCCTACCCGCACAAGATCCTGACCGGACGTCGCGATCGCATCCGCACCTTGCGCAAGCCCGGCGGTCTCTCCGGCTTCACGCGCCGCTCCGAGAGCGAATATGACCCCTTCGGGGCCGCCCATTCATCGACCTCGATTTCCGCCGGCCTCGGCATGGCCGTCGCGCAGACGCTTGACGATGCGGGTGGCAAGGTCGCGGGTGAAAAGCCGCGTAACGTTGTCGCCGTCATCGGCGACGGGGCCATGTCGGCGGGCATGGCCTATGAGGCGATGAACAATGCCGGCGCCATGAATGCGCGGCTCATCGTCATCCTCAACGACAACGACATGTCGATTGCGCCGCCGGCCGGCGCCATGTCAGCCTATCTCGCGCGCCTCGTCTCCGGCGGCACCTACCGCTCCATCCGCGAGGTCGGCAAGCAGCTCGCTCGCCACCTGCCGAAGTTCCTCTACGAGAAGGCGCAGCGCGCCGAGGAATTCGCGCGCGGCTTCTGGACCGGCGGCACGCTGTTCGAAGAGCTCGGCTTCTACTATGTCGGCCCAATTGACGGCCATAACCTCGACCATCTCCTGCCGGTGCTGCGCAACGCGCGCGACGCGACCTCCGGGCCGATCCTCGTCCATGTGGTCACCCAGAAGGGCAAGGGCTACGCGCCGGCCGAGGCCTCGGCCGACAAATACCATGGAGTCGGGACCTTCGATGTCGTCACCGGCGTCCAGGCCAAGCCCAAGAGCAACGCGCCCGCCTATACCAAGGTTTTCGCGGAGAGCCTGGTCGCTGCCGCCCGCGCCGATGAGAAGATCGTCGCGGTGACCGCGGCGATGCCGGCCGGCACAGGGCTCGACCTGTTCGGCCAGGCCTTCCCGACGCGGACTTTCGACGTCGGCATCGCCGAGCAGCACGCGGTGACCTTCGCGGCGGGCCTCGCGACAGAAGGCTACAAGCCCTTCTGCGCCCTCTATTCCACCTTCCTGCAGCGCGCCTATGACCAGGTGGTCCACGACGTCGCCATCCAGAGGCTGCCGGTGCGCTTCGCCATCGATCGCGCCGGGCTCGTGGGGGCCGACGGCGCGACCCATGCCGGTTCCTTCGACATAGCCTTCCTCGGCTGCCTGCCCGACATGGTGGTGATGGCCGCCGCTGATGAGGCGGAACTCGTCCATATGGTCGCGACCGCCGCCGCCTATGACGAGGGACCGATCGCCTTCCGTTACCCCCGTGGCGATGGCGTGGGCGTCGACATGCCGGAAAAGGGCGTGCCGCTTCCTATCGGCAAGGGGCGCATCCTGCGCGAGGGTACCCGCGTCGCGCTGTTGTCGCTCGGCACGCGGCTGGCCGATTCCCTGAAGGCCGCCGAGATTCTTGAAGCGCGCGGCATCTCCACGACCGTCGCCGACGCGCGTTTCGCCAAGCCGCTCGACCTCGACCTGATCCGCCGGCTCGCCCGCGAGCATGAATGCCTCATCACCATCGAGGAAGGCTCGGTCGGCGGCTTCGGAGCCTTCGTCCTGCAGAGCCTCGCCAGCGAAGGCGCGCTCGATCGCGGCCTGAAGGTGCGGACCCTCACGCTGCCCGACGCCTATATCGACCACGGCAAGCCGGAGGCGATGTACGCGGATGCGGGCCTCGATGCGGCGGGCATCGTCGCGCAGGTGTTCGGGGCGCTCGGGCAGGCCGACGTGGCGCGCAGCGCGTGAAGAGACCTTTCCGGCACAGACCGACGTGCCCTGCGCGCTTACGGACTGATAAGCATATTCGCGGATAGTGGCGGGATCGATCGAACGGTTCTGAACCGCACCGCAACGGCCGGATGGCCCATCATGAACGAGACACCATGAACGCGTGGCTCCGCTCCCTCGCGGTCTATTCGGACCCGCGCATCATCGCCATCCTGTTCCTAGGCTTTTCCTCGGGCCTGCCCTTGTCGCTCGTCTACGGTACCCTGTCGGCGTGGCTGGCCGAGGCCGGCGTGTCGATGACGATGATCGGCCTGTTCTCCTGGGCCTCGACCGCATACGGCTTCAAATGGCTGTGGTCGCCGCTGGTGGACCGCCTGCCCGTTCCCGTGCTCACCCGCCTGCTCGGCCAGCGCCGCGGCTGGATGATCCTTGCGCAGGCGTTGACCGCGCTGTGCATGATCGGGCTCGGCTCCAGCGATCCGGCGCACAATCTCCTGGCGACCGCCGGCTGGGCCGTCGCGCTCGCCTTCGCCTCCGCCACCCAGGACATCGTCATCGACGCCTACCGGGTCGAGAGCCTGAAGCAGAAGGAGCTCGGTGCGGGTGCCGGCAATATCGTGCTCGGCTATCGCCTGGGCATGATCGTCTCCGGCGGCGGCGCGCTTGTGCTCGCCGAACTCTTCGGCTGGTTCACCGCCTATGCGGTGATGGCCGCGCTGATGGGCGTCGGCACAATCACCGTCCTGCTGAGCCGCGAGCCGGCACGCCCCGACGTCGAGGAAACCTCCCTGTCCGCCGATCCGTTCGGCTGGATCAGGAGTGCCGTGGTCGCGCCGCTCGCCGATTTCGCCCAGCGCCCGCACTGGGTCGCGATCCTCCTCTTCATCGCGCTTTACAAATACGGCGATGCGCTGATCGGCGTGATGGCCAACCCCTTCTATCTCGCAATCGGCTTCACCAAGGCGGAGATCGGCCTCGTCTCGAAGTCCTACGGCGTCATCATGACGATCGCCGGCGGGCTCATCGGCGGCGTCATCGTGGCGCGGCTCGGCATCATGCGCGCGCTTCTCATCTGCGGCATCCTGCAGGCCGCCAGCAATCTCGTTTTCGTCGTCCAGGCCATGGTCGGAGCCAATCTCTCGGTCTTCATCGTGACGATGAGTGTCGAGAACCTGGCCGGCGGCATGGGGACGGCGGCCTTCGTCGCCTATCTCTCCTCACTGTGCAACGTCGCCTATACGGCGACGCAATACGCGCTCGTCAGTTCCTTCATGGCCTTCACGCGCACCATCTTCGCCTCCGGCGGCGGCTGGCTCGCGGACCAGGTGGACTGGACGACCTATTTCCTAATCTCGACCGCCGCCGCCCTGCCCGGCCTCGCATTGCTTCTCTGGATGATGCGGGCCTTCCCCACGACTGAGACGGCGGGCATGGCCCCGGGACGAGCCTGAGCGACCATGGCAGGCAACGATCATGGCAGGTGAGAAGACAAGGGCCGACAAGCTCCTGGTGGAACGAGGCTTCTTCGAGACGCGGGCGAGGGCGCAAGCCGCCATTGCCGCGGGCCTCGTCACAGCCAATGGCATCACCGTGCGGAAGCCCTCCGATGGCCTCGCGCCGGATGCGGCCATCACGGCGAGCGCGCCGCATCCCTATGTGTCGCGCGGCGGGGTGAAGCTCGAAGCGGGACTGGAGGCCTTCGCCCTCTCGCCGACCGGGCTGATCTGCCTCGATATCGGCGCCTCGACCGGGGGCTTCACGGAGGTCCTGCTCGGCCGGGGTGCCTCAAAAGTCTATGCTGTCGACGTGGGACACGGCCAGCTGCATCCAAGCGTGGCGGCCGATCCCCGCGTCGTCTCGATGGAAGGGACCGATGCGCGCAAACTCACGCGCGAGGCGGTGGCTGATCCCATCGGCTTTGTTGTCGCCGATGTGAGCTTCATCTCACTCCGGCTCGTGCTACCACCTGTCCTGCCCCTGCTCGCCGACGACGCGGCGCTCGTCGCATTGGTCAAGCCGCAGTTCGAGGCGGGCCGTACCCATGTCGTGAAGGGCATGGTGCGCGATCCGGCCGTTCATGCGCGTGTCTGTGATGAGATTGCGGATTTTGTCAGCGGGCTCGGCTTCGATGTATTGGGGCTGATCCCCTCGCCGATCGCCGGCGGCGACGGCAACCGTGAATTCCTAATCGGCGCGCGCCGGAGATAGCCATGACGACCAGCCTCACCATCGATCGCCTGGGGCGGCACGGCGACGGCGTCGCCCTGTATGAGAACGCGCCGGTGCATGTGCCCTATGCGTTGCCAGGTGAATCCGTTTCCGTGGCCCTTGCCGGCGACCGCACCGAATTGCTCGCAGTTGACGAGGCGTCGCCAGCGCGACGCGCGCCGGAATGCTCCTATTTCACCCATTGTGGCGGCTGCGCGACCCAGCATATGGACGAGACGCTCTACCGCCACTGGAAGCGGGAGCTGCTGGTCTCCGCCCTGGCGTGGGCCGGGATCGAGGTACCGGTTGACGATCTCCTCGACGCGCACGGCGAAGGCCGGCGGCGCGTCACCTTCCATGCGCGACTCGTGAACGGCAAAGCGGCCGTGGGCTTCATGGCCGCACGCAGCCATACGCTCGTGGCCATCGACCATTGCCCCGTGCTCACGCCGGGCCTGGCGCGTGCGCCGGCCGTGGCCAAGGCACTCGCGGACGCCGTCGGTGTCCGCAAGCCTCTCGACATCCAGCTCACGGCAACGAGCGGCGGGCTCGATGTCGACATGCGCGGGCTCGGGCCGGCGCGCGACAAGGAGCGCCTGTCCCTCACCGCGCTCGCGGACCATCTCGATCTCGCCCGCCTGTCCCTGCATGGCGAACTCATCGTCGAGCGCCGGCCGCCGGCCGTCGTGATGGGGCGCGCGCTCGTGGTACCGCCGCCTGGCAGCTTTCTCCAGGCGACAGCGATGGGCGAGGACACGCTGGGGCGGCTCGTCAGCGAGGCCTGCCAGCACGCTAAACGCGTCGCCGACCTCTTCGCGGGATGCGGCCCCTTCGCGTTGCGCTTGGCCGAGCGCAGCGCCGTCCATGCGGTCGAATCCTTCGCCCCCGCGCTCCAGGCCCTGGACAAGGCGACGCGTGGCACACAGGGCCTGCGCCCGGTCACCACCGAGACGCGGGACCTGTTCCGCCGCCCGCTGCTGCCGCTGGAGCTCAACCGCTTCGACGCGGTGGTCTTCGACCCGCCACGCGCGGGTGCGCAAGCGCAAGTCCGTGAACTCGCCGCCAGCAAGCTGAAACACGTGGTCGCCGTTTCCTGCGATGCGCAGACCTTCGCGCGGGATATGTCGGTCCTGATCGCGGCAGGTTTCTCGCTCCAACGCGTGATACCGCTGGACCAGTTCCGATATTCTTCGCATATGGAAATCGTCGGAGTGCTGAAACGCTGAACAGAGGCTGTGGCGGATGGACAACGCGAGTGTGATCGAGGCTTTGACGGCGATTGTCGGCGCACCTTATGTGCTGACGGCACCCGAGGACATGGCCCCGTTCCTTCACGAACCCCGGGGGCTCTTCCACGGCACCGCACGCGCGATCGTCAAACCGGCCTCGGCGACGGAAGTTGCCGCTGTCATGCGGCTCGCCAAAGATCTCGGTCTCGCTGTCGTGCCGCAAGGCGGCAACACCGGCCTCGTCGGTGGCCAGACACCGGACGCGCAGCGTCCCGCGATCGTGCTGTCATTGCAGCGGCTCGATCGCATCCGCGAAGTCGACGCCGTCACGGATACCATCACGGTGGATGGCGGCGTCACGCTGCTCAGAGTTCAGGAGGCGGCTGAAGCCGCAGACCGGCTCTTCCCCTTGTCGCTCGCCTCGGAAGGCTCCTGCACCATCGGCGGCAACATCGCCTCCAACGCCGGCGGCACGGCGGTGCTTGCCTATGGCAACACGCGCGATCTGGTGCTCGGCCTGGAAGTCGTGCTCGCCGACGGGCGCATTCTCAATACGCTCGGCAAACTGCGCAAGGACAACACCGGCTACGACCTGAAGAACCTCTTCATCGGGTCTGAAGGCAGCCTCGGCATCGTGACCGGTGCCGTACTCAAGCTGTTCCCGCGGCCGCGCCAGCGCATCACGGTGTTCTGCGCGATTCCCTCGCCCGACGCCGCCGTACAGCTTCTCGCACGCGTCAAGTCGGAGATCGGCTCCAGCCTGACGACCTTCGAGATCATGCCGCGCATCGGCATCGAACTCGTCGTGCGTCACGCACCGGGCGGGCGCGACCCCTTCGCTGAACCGCATCCCTGGTATGTGCTGATCGAGCTGTCATCACAGATCGAAGGCGATCTCGATGCCAAGCTTGAACATTCCCTCGGCGGCGCGATCGAGGATGGGCTCGTGCTGGACGCGGTCCTGGCGACCTCGCTGGATCAGCGCCTGGCCTTCTGGGGACTGCGCGAGTCCTTGTCCGAAGTGCAGGGCCGCGAGGGTGGTTCGATCAAGCACGACGTCTCAGTGCCCATCGCGGAAATACCCGTACTGATCGAAGAGGCGAGCGCCGCCGCGGAGCAGCTGATCCCCGGTATCCGCCCCGTTCCCTTCGGCCATATCGGTGACGGCAATATCCATTTCAATTTCAGCCAGCCTGTCGATTGGGACAAGCAAGCGTTCCTCGACCGCTGGCATGATCTCAACGAGGTCGTCCACGCCATCGTCATCCGCCATGGCGGATCGATTTCCGCAGAGCATGGCATCGGGCGCCTCAAGCGTGCGGCGCTGCCTGCGGTGAAGGATCCGGTCGCCATGGAACTCATGCGCACATTGAAGGCCGCGCTCGACCCCTCGGGCATCCTCAATCCGGGCGTTATCGTTTAAATCTGAGATCGTTAGCGGCGCTGGCTGCGTGACATCACGCAGCCGCTTCCGCGACGCAACCACCTCTCTTGATAGGATGGGCACTCTCCCCAGCGTGGCTTGCAACTTGGCCACCCCTATCTATGGTGTTGCGTCTCATGCGTATTTTGGGATCGGTTCTGGTGGCTGCTTTCCTCGTGGCCGCTGTATCTCCGGCGCTGTCGGCCCCGGAAAGCCGGCGCAAGGCGACAGCCGTATCGTCGCCGTCCCTTCAGACTGAGGCGGCCCTGAAAGCCGGAGCGCCAAAGCGTGGCAAGGTGGACGAACCTTCCAAATCGCCGACGACGCAAGGCGGCAAGGCGAAAGGCCCGCCCAACTCCTCCCCGGGGAAAATCTCCTGCCAGGTCGAGAGAATCTGCCAGGAGATGAAACGTCCGGTGCGTGAGGTCGTCACGGTCTGTTCCATGATCAAACCTTCGCCTGACTCGCCTCCCCGGCGGCTCTGCACGGAGAAAGTCGCGAGCGGAGAACGCGCCGGCCCGGAGCTGTGCCGCTCGGCGAAAATCTGCAAAGCCCGATAGGACGTTAACCTGATACGCTGAGAAAGTGAGTCACGGGCTCGGATACAGCCGCTGCGCGAAAAGCGCGAGCAATGCCGAGCCTGATTCAAGTCGGCGCTCTATCTTCCTGTCTGGCCAGCGCAATTTCCGTCAGTCCCCCCTCCATTGGTGGGAAAACGGTCTCATACGACAGCCATGAGACAAGGCAGATGGAAACCTTTCGTTAACCAAAAAAATCAACGAATTGCGTCGAGGAGCGTAGACACTGATTCAGGTGTCATCCAGGCTTCAGGTCAGCCCCCGGGAGCGCTGACGCATCATCCGCTGTCCCTACAGCCAGCGCTTCCAGCGGAAGAAGAGATAAGGCGCCACGGCCGCTGCGATCATGAAGCCGATGGCGAGGGGATAGCCGAACTCCCAATGAAGCTCGGGCATGATCTGGAAGTTCATGCCGTAGATCGAGGCGACCAGCGTCGGCGGCATGAAGATGACCGCCACCACCGAGAACAGCTTGATGATATTGTTCTGCTCGAGATTCACGAGACCGAGCGAGGCATCGAGAAGGAACTGGATCTTGTTGGATTGGAAGGTGGCATGCTCTTCCAGGGACTGGAGATCGCGAAGTGTCGTGCGCACCTGCTCCCTGAGTTCCTTTGGTACCTTGGCAGTGCGATAGCTCGCGGACAGGAAGAGGAGCACGCGCTCGATCGAGACCAGGCTCTCCCGGCTCATCGAGATCAGTGTGCCATAGCGACCGAGAGCCTGCAGGGTATCGTAGTAGTCGCCCCGCTTGCGCACCAGGCCCGGCGCTTTCTCGAATATGTCCTGTGAGACGCGATCGATGCGGTCGGCCGTCGCCTGTAGCACCTCGGCGGCCCTATCGATGACTGTTTCCAGCAAGCCGACGACAATCGCATCGGCTGTCGGCCCGCATCCGCCCGGCCGCGATGCGCGATTGGCAAACATGGCGAAGGCCTTGGGCTCGTCATAGCGCACCGTCACCAGCGCGTTGTCCTTCACGATGAAGGTGACGCCGGCCATCTGCGGCTCGTTCGCGACATTGAACAGGAGACGCGCCGTCATGTAGCGCGCGCCATGCTCGACATAGAGCAGTTCCGAAGGTTCGATGTCCTCCATATCCTCGCGGGTCGGAATCTCGATGCCGAGATGCTGCTCCACGAGTTTATCCTCGACCGCAGTCGGGCTGACCAGATCCAACCAGAGCGTGCCCTCGGGAACACTACCGTCGACCGGCACGACACTGCGCTCCAGCCGCATCTCCATATCACGGGCGAAATCCTGTGGCGCTCTGTAGGCTATGAGCATGGTCTCTCCCTGGATTGCGGAGGCTGGCGTGAAGACATGAAACACCTCCGGCGCCGTGCTTCATCAGCACAAGCCCGGTTTCCTCAGATCGTCTATCACATCTCTTTACATTGGATATGTGACAAGTATGGGCGTGACCCGCGCATGGGCAGCCTCACCCCCGCAAGGAAGAGGGGCGCCGCAACGTTGGGGGCTACAAGCTTAAGTGTTGCGTATCGAGGATGGCATCTTGCAAAGGCGCGGGATCAACCGCTCCCCCTTGCGGGGAGGGAAAAGGGATGGGGGCACTACGGAAACAGAACGGCCTCGCTCTCCCCGAGCACGCCTGCACCTCCCATGACATCGGCTGCAAGGCCATCCGCCCCGATCGTGACGTGGTCCGCGAAGAAGCGCGCCAGCATTTCGTGGGCGGCCCGGCCCGGCGTGTCATCTTCGTCGGCAAGCGCGATGTCGGCGAGTGAGGCCAGCCCCTGCACGATGGCGAACAGCCTGAGATATGGCGTCGCGCCTGCGAGGGCATCGTCAGTTCGACCGCCCTGCAAGGCCGCAAGGAGATAGCTCGTCGCGCGGTCGAGACTTTCAACCGCGCCACGCAAACGTGCCGCCGTCACGCCAAGCTCGGGCCGATTGGCGGCGAGAAGACGCGTGGCGGTGCGACGGATTGCTGCAATCTGCGCGTGAACGGTCGCCCCGTCCGACTGGCCGATCTTGCGGGTGACCAGGTCGATGGACTGAATGCCGTTCGTCCCCTCATAGATCATCGCGATGCGGGCGTCGCGCAGGTGCTGCGCGGCCCCCGTCTCCTCGATATAGCCCATGCCGCCGTGGACCTGCACGCCGAGCGAGGCGACCTCGAAGCCGATATCGGTCGAGAAGGCTTTGGCGATCGGCGTCAGCAGCGAGGCCGTTTCGTGGGCGCGCTGACGTTCCTCGGCGTCAGCGGAGAGCCTCGCCCGATCGAGGGCGCCCGCCGTCAGATAGCAGATGGCACGCGCGGCCTGGGTCAGGGCCTTCATCGTCATCAGCATACGCCTCACGTCGGGAAAGGCGATGATCGGCGTGGATTGGCCCGGCGGCGTATCCGGGCGGCGCCCCTGGCGGCGCTCCCGCGCATAGCTCAGTGCCTGCTGATAGGCGCGTTCGGCTACGCCGACGCCCTGCAACCCCACGGCGAGACGCGCGTTGTTCATCATCGTGAACATGCAGGCGAGGCCGCGGTTCTCTTCCCCCACCAGATAAGCCGTGGCGCCCCCCTTGTCGCCATAGGCCATGACGCAGGTGGGCGAGCCGTGAATGCCGAGCTTGTGCTCGAGGGATTGGCAGACGACATCATTACGGGCGCCGAGGCTGCCATCCGGGTTCACGATGAACTTCGGCACCAGGAACAAGGAAATGCCGCGGTTGCCGGGCGGGGCATCCGGGAGCCGGGCGAGCACCATATGCACGATATTGTCGGTGATATCGTGCTCACCATAGGTGATGAAGATCTTGGCTCCCGTGAGACGGTAGGTGCCGTCGGCGGCGCGTTCGGCCCGCGTCTTCAGGGCGCTGAGGTCCGTGCCGGCCTGCGGCTCGGTGAGGTTCATGGTGCCCATCCACTCGCCAGACACGAGTTTGGGCAGATAGAGCCGGCGCAGTTCCGGCGTGCCGTGGATGTCGAGCGCCTCTATGCCCGCCGCCGTGAGGGTCGGGCCGATCGCGAAAGCCATGGAGCCGGAGTTCCAGAGTTCGAGGCACGCTACCTGCACGAGCATTGGCAGGCGCTGCCCTCCCCACTCCTCCGGCGCCACGAGACCATTCCAGCCGCCGGCCGCCCAGACGCGATAAGCGTCGCGCCACCCCGGCGTGGTCACGACCCGGCCGTCGATCAGCGTGGCCCCGTCGGTGTCGCCCGCGCGATTGAGTGGCGCGATCACCTCTTCCGCGAAGGTGCCCGCTTCCCCGAGAATGGCGGCGATGAGATCCACCGACAGATCGCCATAGAGGCCATCGCGGATTGCCATGTCGCATCCGGCTGCGTGGCGCATGGTGGCTATGATATCGGACAAGGGCGCGCGATAGGTCATTGGATGCCTCCCTCCAGCATTCGGTCGCTCAAGCATTTCCACGTTTCTCCGAATCGCAGAAATGCCCTCGTTCCTTGTTTGATCGCATTTCCTTCACGCGAACGGGTGTCCACTTCGCTCGAAAATGCTCTACGGCTTGACGGAGGCGCAGCACGCCGCGTAAGCCCCCACTTCATATCATGACAGCAGTTGCAGAAGTGAGAAGCGGCCCATGGCGACCAGCGTTCCCCCTGTCGCGACGGAATGCCTGGCAGCCGACGCGGCAGGCATCGCCCGCGCGGCGAGCTTTCTGAAGGCGGGGCGGCTCGTCGCCTTCCCGACGGAGACCGTCTATGGCCTCGGCGGCGATGCGACCCAGGGCTCGGCCGTCGCCGCGATCTATGCGGCCAAGGGCCGGCCGCAGTTCAATCCCCTGATTGCCCATGTTGCCGACTTCACGACGGCCCGCAAGCTCGGCCAGTTCAACGCGCTCGCCTGCAAGCTTGCCGATGCCTTCTGGCCGGGCCCGCTGACCCTCGTCGTGCCCCGCACGCCGGACTGCCCGGTATCCCCGCTGGCCAGCGCCGGCCTCGACAGCATCGCCATCCGCATTCCCGCCCATCCCATCGCGCTCGATCTCCTGCGCAGTGTCGGGCTCCCGCTGGCAGCGCCATCCGCCAATCCCTCAGGCGGCGTGAGTCCCACGACGGCCGCCCATGTGCTGAGCGATCTCGATGGCGTCATCGCCGCCGTGATCGATGGCGGCGCGACGGTTGTCGGTCTGGAGTCGACGGTGGTGTCATGCCTGGAAGACAGGCCTCGCCTGCTGAGACCGGGCGGCACCAGTCGCCGCGCGATCGAGGAGGTTCTGGGAATGGCGCTGGCCGAGCGTGAAGAGGCCGATGGGACAGCGCCGCATTCCCCCGGCCAGCTCGCCTCGCATTATGCGCCCCACGCCAGCCTGCGCATGGGCGCCACAACCATCGAGCCCGGCGAGGCCGTGCTTCTGTTCGGCCCCGAGAAACCAGCTGGGCTGGAGCGGGCGGCTATGGTGCTGAATCTGAGCGAGACCGGCGACCTGATCGAGGCTGCGGCGAATCTCTTTTCCTGCTTGCGCCGTATGGATTCGACGCGGCCTGCGGCCATAGCCGTCGCCCCCGTTCCCGATCATGACCTGGGCGAGGCCATCAACGACCGGCTGCGGCGGGCCGCTGCCCCGCGCTGAGACGCACAGAAAAGACAATGGCCGGGACATGCCCAGCCATCATCCCATTACGGATCAGCGTGTGATCAGCCAGCGAGCTTCGCGGCGATCGTCGCGACGTGCTTGCCCTGGTACCGAGCGCCCTCGAGCTCGATGGCGGAGGGCTGGCGGCTGCCATCGGCCCCGGCGATGGTCGAGGCGCCGTAGGGTGAGCCACCCTTGATCTCCTCAAGACCCATCTGGCCGGCGAAAGCATAGGGAAGCCCGACGACCACGAAGCCAAGATGGAGAAGGGTCGGCAGGAAGGTCAGGATGGTGGATTCCTGGCCGCCGTGCTGCGTGGCGGACGACGTGAAGGCCGAGCCCACCTTGCCGACCAGGGCGCCCTTGGCCCACAGCCCTCCGGTCTGGTCGATGAAGGCGCGCATCTGGGAGGCAAAGCTGCCATAGCGAGTCGGCGCGCCAAAAATGATGGCGTCATACTCGGGGAGCTCTGCGACGGTGGCAATCGGAGCCTGCTGGTCGAGTTTGAAACCCGCGCCCTTGGCAACTTCTTCCGGGACAGTCTCCGGCACGCGCTTCAGAACAACTTCAGCACCCGCCTCCCGCGCGCCCTCGGCAACCGCCTGAGCCATGGATTCGATATGGCCGTAGGAGGAGTAGTACAGGACAAGAACCTTCGCCATCATTCGGTCTCCGTGGTCGTCTGTCACCTTGGCCTGCCTCTGCAGAACATCATCGGCGACCTCTCGCATGAAGATATACCCCTCCTACCGATGCAAGGCGAAGCGCGAAGCTTGCAAGACTGACATTGCATTCGCGCAAGGTCCGTCGCATGTCGTGCAATCGGCCGCGTTTAAGCCGGCTGTGGCCGGTGCACCGCGCGCTCCTTGATCGGCAGGTTGATCACTGCGGACGCCACCCCCAAGGCCACCGACAGCCACCAGACAATCGCGTAGGAGCCGAAGCTCTCGTAGAGCACGCCGCCCAGCCAGACGCCGAGGAAGCCGCCGACCTGGTGGGAGAAGAAGGCAAAGCCGTAGAGCATCGCCATGTAGCGCGAGCCGAACATCAACAGCACGAGCGCCGATGTCGGTGGCACCGTCGACAGCCAGAGCAGGCCCGTGAGCACGCCGAAGGTTATCGCCGATGCGGGCGAGGCCGGCAGCATGATGAAAGCGACTGTCACGACCGAGCGCAGGAGATAGATGATCGACAGAAGCCAGCGCTTCGGCATGCGCGTCGACAGATAGCCCGACGTCAGCGAACCGACCACATTGGCAAGGCCAATGGCAGCCAGCGTAAAGCCTCCCACCCAAGCCGCGAGCCCGACGTCCTCCAGATAGGCCGGCAAATGGACCGTGACGAAGGCAAGCTGAAAGCCGCAGGTGAAGAAGCCGATCACCAGCAGAACATAGCTCGGATGGCGGAAGGCCTCCGACAGGGCTTGCCGGACGGACTGGCCAGGAACGGAAGCGGTCCCGGTCGCCGATCCGGATCCGCGGGTCGCCAGCGCCATGGAGAGCGGCAGGATCGGCAGGAGGCTGCCCGCGAAGATGAGCAGCGTTGTCTGCCAGCCGAAGCTCTCGATGAAGAAATGTCCCAGCGGTGGAAACAGGAACTGGCCGAAGGACCCGGCCGCCGTGCCGGCGCCGAAGGCCATCGGCTTCCACCGGTCGGGCAGCAGTTTACCGAAGGCGCCGAGCACCAGGTTGAAGGAGCAGCCGGACAGGGCGAAACCGATCATCACGCCAGCGGACAGATTGAGCATCCCGGGCGTCGAGGCCTGCGTCATCAGCACGAGGCCGAGCACGTAGAGAATGGTGCCCACGAAGAAGACGCGGACGATTCCGAAACGGTCTGCAATCGCCCCTGCGAAGGGCGAGCCGATGCCCCAGAGAAGGTTCTGAACGGCGAGCGCGAGGCTGAACACCTCGCGGCCCCAGCCGTAGTCCGCGCTCATCGGCAAGAGAAACAGGCCGCTCGCGGCCCGCGGTCCGAAGGAAATAAGTGCGATCAGACATCCCGCCAGGATGATGATCTCAGGCGCGACCGGACGCTTCGCCGCTGGGGTCACGGCCGTCGATGGTGATGTGGTCATGGAACGTTTCCCGAAACCCGACTGGGCTGGCTAAAGCCGTTAGGACGACAGGCGGCGGATACTCCAGCTTACACAGACTTTCTTGCCGGATCCGGCAACTCCGGTCGCGAAGCGCATGGAGAACTTACCGCTGCCGCTCGCATCACGACAATGAATATTTATTGCGCGAGGCATCATCAATCGCGATGCAAGATGGTTGCGAGCACCCCTGTGGAGCGCTCGGCGACGGTCTTGTAACAGGGTGCGACGCTGCCCAGGAAAAGCGGCCAAACGGCGTGAAAACCTTGCTTTGGAAAGCCCGCCCCTCTTCAAAGAGGGGCTCGGGGGACCAATATCTCAAAAGGCCAGGTGCCTGCCGCAGCTTGCGCAGCCAGCATGGCACCCGAGCACCAGCCGCATAAGAATGAGTTGTTTGCCTCTGGAAAATATCGAGAGTGAGTGCTACAATCCTTATGCTCGCAATGAGCATAATAGGCGACAAAGAGGGTCGTCGCGTATTTCTACTCGGCATATATGCTCAAATTGAGCAAAAGGAAACGCCAATGACCGGCCATGTTGCATCTCGGATCAATGTCTCCGCCGAGGCCAAGGTCACTTCCGAGGCTAAAGCGGCTTCCGAGGCCAAGAAAGCTTCCGAGGCCAAGCGCGCGGCGCGCCGCTTCCCGCCCGTCGCGGTGCCGGACCTGTCTTATACGCCCGCGGTCGAGGCTGCGACTGCTCATCTCTATGAGCGCGTCAAGACCGTGATCCCGCCGGTCGAATGGCCCTTCTTCGCGCCGTATGTGAAGGCTATCAACGAGCTCAAGAAAGAGCGCAACGCCGTCATCCTGGCGCATAACTACCAAACGCCGGAGATCTACAACTGCGTGGCGGACGTGGTGGGCGACTCCCTGCAGCTCGCCCGTCTCGCCGCCAAGGCCGAGGCGGACGTGATCGTCCAGGGCGGCGTCCACTTCATGGCCGAGACGTCGAAGCTCCTTAGCCCCGAGAAGACGGTCCTCATCCCGGATGCCGCCGCAGGCTGCTCGCTGGCCGAGTCCATCACCGGCGCGGACGTCCGTCTCCTGCGCGAGCGCTATCCCGGCGTGCCCGTGGTCGCCTATGTCAACACCTCGGCCGAGGTCAAGGCGGAGGTCGACATCTGCTGCACCTCCTCCAACGCCGTCCAGGTCGTGGAGAGCCTCGGCGTCGACCGCGTGCTCTTCGTGCCGGATCAGTATCTCGCGAAATATGTCGCGTCCCAGACCAAGGTCGAGATCATCGCCTGGAAGGGAGCCTGCGAGGTGCATGAGCGCTTCACCGGCGCCGAACTGCGCGCCTATCGGGATGCCGACCCGTCCATCAGCATCATCGCGCATCCGGAATGCCCGCCGGACGTGATCGCCGAGGCGGATTTCGCCGGCTCGACCGCCCATATGATCGACTGGGTGAAGACCCATCGCCCGCGCCGCGTCGTCATGGTCACGGAATGCTCCATGGCCGACAATGTCGCGACCGAAACCCCCGGCGTCGAATTCGTGCGGCCATGCAATCTCTGCCCGCATATGAAGCGGATCACCCTGCCGAAGATCCTCGACAGCCTGATCCACATGCGCGAGGAAGTGGTCATCGAGCCCGAGCTCGCCGCGCGTGCGCGCCGGTCCGTCGAGCGGATGGTCAACCTGAAGAGCTGACGGCGCGCTCGGGGGTAGCTGCCCCACGAACGCTCGGGTCCGGGTGGGGGGCAAGGCCGCCGTCATGTCCCCCTCCGTCGCAGCTTTGCTGCGCCACCTCCCCCTCCAGGGGGAGGATCAGGCCGGTGCACTTCCCGCAAGTGCCTAACGGCATCCAGACAGCCATGGCCATCAAGGCGGCGATGGGCCGACCTCTCCCTTAAGGCAGGGAAGAAAAAGCGGGGGTGACCCGCTATCGAAAGGCAGATCATGTCCCAGCCCGATATCGTCATCATCGGTGGCGGGCTCGCCGGCCTCTTCACGGCCCTCAAGCTCAGCCCCCTGCCCTGCCTCGTGCTCTCGCCGCGCCCCCTCGGGGAAGGCGCGGCATCGGCCTGGGCCCAAGGGGGCATCGCCGCCGCGATGGCGGAAGGCGACAGCCCGGAGAGCCACGCGGCCGACACCATGATCGCCGGCGCCGGCCTCGTTGACGAAGCGGCCGCGCTGTCGCTGGCGCAGGAAGCCCCCGAACGCATCTTCGAATTGCTCGATTACGGCGTGCCCTTCGATCGCGACCTGGAGGGCCGCCTCCTGCAATCCCGCGAGGCCGCGCATTCCTTCCGTCGCATCGTGCGCGTCGGTGGCGACACCGCCGGCCATGCCGTGATGCAGGCCCTCATCGCGGCCGTCCGCAAGACCCCCTCGATCACCGTGCGCGAGGGTTTCATCGCCGAAGACCTAGTCGTGACAGATGGCCGTGTTACCGGGGTCTTCGCCAGGGGCGAAGGCGGCGCGGCGGATAAGGCGACATTCTTTCCCACGCGCGCCGCCGTGCTCGCGACCGGCGGCGCCGGCCATCTCTATCGCGTCACGACCAATCCGCCGGAATCGAACGGCATCGGCCTTGCCATCGCCGCCCGCGCCGGGGCGGTGATCGCCGATACGGAGTTCGTGCAGTTCCATCCGACGGGCATCGACATCGGCCGCGATCCAGCGCCCCTTGCGAGCGAAGCGATCCGTGGCGATGGCGCCGTGCTGATCAACAAGGCCGGCGAGCGCTTCATGCTGCATCTGCACCCGGATGCGGAACTCGCGCCGCGCGATGTGGTAGCGCGCGGGGTCTTCGCTGAGATTGCTGCCGGCCGCGGCGCTTTCATCGACGCGCGCGAGGCGCTCGGCCGTCATTTCGCCGAGCATTTCCCGACCGCCTATGCGGCCTGCGCCAGCGTCGGCATAGACCCGGCTGTCCAGCCCATCCCGATTGCGCCGGCCGCCCATTACCATATGGGCGGCGTCGTCACCGATGCGCATGGGCGCACGTCGCTGCCCGGCCTGTGGGCTGCGGGGGAAGTCGCCTCCACCGGCGTCCATGGCGCCAACCGCCTCGCCTCCAATTCGCTGCTGGAAGCGGTTGTTTTCGGCGCCCGCGTGGCGACGGACCTCAAGGGGCTCGACGCGCCGGCCGCATCGACGGTCGTGCCGCTGCGGCAGCCACGCGCCGGTCTGCCGACCGCACGCGACAAGGAGGCGATCAGCCGGCTGCGCGCCGTCATGCAGGCCGACGTCGGCGTCATCCGCGACGATGCCGGGCTGAAGCGCGCGATCGCCACCATCATGGACATTGATGCCAGCGCCGAGAGTATCATGCTCGCGCATATGGCGACGGCCGCCTTTCTCGTTGCCGCACCGGCGCTCCTTCGGCAGGAAAGCCGTGGCGGGCATTTCCGGGCCGACTTTCCCCGGACCGATGACGCCTGGGCGCGCCGCACCATGACGACGCTCACGGCTCTCGAGACCGTGACCGCGACGGAACTCGGTCTCACGCGCCAGCGCGCCGCAGGAGAATGATGACGATGCAGGATCTCGTGCTCAATCCACTGACGGTGCGCGAAGCGGTCATCCAGGCCCTGGCCGAAGACCTTGGCCGGGCCGGCGATATCACCACCAATGCCTGCATTCCGGCAGGAACGCCGGCATCACTCGTCATCGCGTCACGCGCGACCGGTGTCATTTCCGGCATCGACGTCGCGGAGGAAGCCTTCCGCCAGATCGACTCCGGCGTGCAATTCACCGCGGATGTGCGCGACGGCGGCCGTGTCGAGGCCGGGACCATCGTGGCACGCGTGTCGGGGCCCGCGCGCTCCATCCTGTCGGCCGAGCGCGTGGCTCTCAACTTCATGGGCCGGATGTCAGGCATCGCCTCGCTCACCGCCCGCTATGTGGAACGGGTCGCCCATACCCGCGCGCGCATCGTCGACACGCGCAAGACGACGCCGCTCCTTCGCGCCTTCGAGAAGCACGCCGTGCGCTGCGGCGGCGGCATGAACCACCGCTTCGGCCTCGATGACGCGGTGCTGATCAAGGACAACCACATCGCGGTTGCCGGCTCCATCGCCGCCGCGCTCCGCGCCGCCAAGGCCCATGCGGGCCATATGGTGAAGATCGAGATCGAGGTCGACACATTGGCCCAGCTCGTCGAGGTACTCGACGAGGGCGCCGATGTCGTCCTGCTCGACAACATGGCGCCGTCCCTGCTGCGCCAGGCCGTCGAGATGGTCGGCGGTCGCATGCTGACGGAGGCTTCCGGCGGCATCAATCTCGATACGGTCGCAGCCGTCGCCGAGACCGGTGTCGACATGATCTCGGTCGGCGCGCTCACCCATTCGGCGCCCGTGATGGATCTCGGCCTTGATGTGAAGGTGGGTTAAGGCGAGTTCGCTATAACCCTCACCCTCCCACTCGGGAGAGGGAAACGCTCACGATTCACCACGGCCGACATGGTCGGGCCACCTCTCCCCGGCGGGGAGAGGTCGGACGCGCAGCGTCCGGGTGAGGGTTCTATCTGTGTGCTTTAAGTCTGCCCGGGCCTCAGCTTGTAGAAGATGTGGCGGCCGATGACGTCCATCTTCTTGAGGCGCTTCGCCCAATAGGGGCGCACGTAGTCGGCGTGATAATGCGTCGAGCCACCGACCTCCGAGAGATAGACCTTGCCGCGCAGCACCTCGCTGGCGACGCGCTGGGCGCGCTGCCAGGGGCCCTGTTCGGTGACGCGCAGCGACCGTCCCTCGCAGGCGAAGGAGAACTGGCAAGCCTTGTAGCGATGGCGGTTCTGGTAGACGACGCCGCAGATGGTCGAGGGATAAAGGCCGCTCTTGGCGCGGTTGAGCACGACCTGCGCGACGGCGGCCTGGCCCTGCGGCGTTTCACCCCGTGCCTCGAAATAGACGGCTTCCGCCAGGCACTGCTCCTCGGCGGCGCCACGGGCGCTGTCGACGAGGCTGGCATAGTTCGGGCGGGAGCCGTCGGACTTGGCGATCGTGCTCATATTCTGCTGGCCGTCGGCGGCGAGCGGCGGCAGCGAAACGGGCGCCGCCGCGATCTCCATCGGCGTCCCGTCGGCAGGTGCCGGTGTTGTGGAGGCGAGCACCGCGGCGCGCGGCGCGGAGGGCGTGGCGCCATTCTCGCCGACGACGGTGCGTGTGCCGCCCGCCCCGGTCACCTCGGGTGATCGCGGCGCGGTCGCCTGTTCGGTCAGGGTGAGGTCTTCGGGGGAGAGCGGCTCAAAGGCCAGCATATCCTCATAAGCGGGGATCTCGGTCGACCCGGGCATGAAGATGGTCTGCGGCAGCACACGTTCGTTCTGCGAGAATATGACATCGAACGGCGCCTGCGGTCGCGCAGGCAGGGCCGGCTGGGTGCGGCTCAACCCCGGACGTAGGCGCACGAGCGGATCGCCCTTCGCGCTGCGATCAAGCTGGGGATAGCCTTCATGGGAGGCCTTCAGCTCATCCTTCGGCGGGATTTCCGGCCGGACAGGGAGGATATCGAGAGGCATCTCAAAGGACAGGCTCGCCGTCTGCAGGCCTTCAATACCCATGCCCGGCAGGGCGATCATCGGCGCGACCTGCCGTGACTGCACAGCCTGAATCAACACGGCGCCATCGTTGATGATCGCGGAGCGCACGGGAGAGAACACGACTTCGGCAGTGAGGTTCTGGCCGGCGCTGGCCGTGAAGGATACCAGCATACCGCATGCGAGCGCCCACGGAGCAACGGTGCCCAGGGCCCAGGCAGCTCCAATGGTCAAGCTGGATCGACGACGCAAACGCATACCGGCACAATTTCCGCTGAGGCAACCCCGGAGGCCTGCCTTACCAGGCGCTGCAACCCGTTACCTCCCCCACGCAACGGGAAAGCGAAGCTGCGCCATCACGGAAAAAATAATCGCCCGGTAACGTAAAAAGGGCGTTAAGACCGGGTGCCTGTGGATGGCACCCGGCTGGTCCATTTCGGGGCAATCCGGGCGCCGCGTTACGCGCCCTTCGCCTTTCGGGCCGACAAAGCCGCCTGCGCGGCGGCAAGACGCGCGATCGGCACGCGATAGGGCGAGCACGACACGTAGTCGAGCCCAACCGTCTCGCAGAAGGCCACCGAGGCCGGATCGCCGCCATGCTCGCCGCAGATACCAAGCTTGATGCCGGGGCGCTCCGCGCGGCCGCGCTCGACCGCGAGCTTGACCAACTCACCCACACCCTCGACATCGATCGTGACGAAGGGATCCGCCGGCAGGATGCCCTTGGCGGTGTAGGAGCCGAGGAACGAGCCGGCGTCGTCGCGCGAGATGCCGAGCGTCGTCTGGGTGAGATCGTTGGTGCCGAAGGAGAAGAACTCCGCCGTCCTGGCGATATCGCCCGCCTTGATCGCCGCACGGGGCAGCTCGATCATGGTGCCGACCTGATAGGCGATGGTGACACCCGTCTCGGCGGCAACCGCCTTGGCCATCGCGTCAATGCGTTCCTTCGTCAGGTCGAGCTCGGCCTTGGTCATGACGAGCGGCACCATGATTTCCGGCGTCACCGGCTGGCCCGTGGTCTTGCCGGCTTCCACCGCCGCCTCGAAGATGGCGCGGGCCTGCATCTCGGCGATCTCGGGGAAGGCCACCGCCAGCCGCACGCCGCGGAAGCCGAGCATCGGGTTGAACTCATGGAGCTCGTGCGCGCGCGCGTTCAGCTTGGCGACGCTCGTGCCCGTGGAGGCCGCGACTTCCGCCACTTCCTCGTCGGTGCGCGGCAGGAACTCGTGCAGCGGCGGGTCGAGCAGGCGGATCGTCAGCGGCAAGCCCTGCATGATGGTGAACAGCTCGACGAAATCGGCGCGCTGCATCGGCAGGAGCTTGGCGAGAGCGGCGCGGCGGCCGGCCTCGTCGTCGGCCAGGATCATCTCACGGACGGCCAGGATGCGCTCGCCGTTGAAGAACATGTGCTCGGTGCGGCACAGGCCGATGCCCTCGGCGCCGAATGTCCGGGCGGTCTTGGCATCGAGCGGCGTCTCGGCATTGGCGCGCACCTTCATGCGGCGCACCTTGTCGGCCCAGCCCATAAGCGTGCTGAACTCGCCGGACAGTTCCGGCTCGAGCATCTTGACCTTACCGGCCAGCACCTGCCCGGTGCCGCCGTCGATGGTGATGATCTCGCCGCGCTTCAGCGTGACACCGGCGGCGATCATCGTTCCTGCCGCGCCGTCGACGCGCAGGCTGCCGGCGCCCGAGACGCAAGGCTTGCCCATGCCGCGCGCCACGACAGCAGCGTGCGAGGTCATGCCGCCGCGGGTGGTGAGGATGCCCTCGGCCGCGTGCATGCCATGGATGTCTTCCGGGCTCGTCTCGACACGCACGAGGATGACCTTGCGGCCGGCCTTCTTGGCCTCCTCCGCCTCTTCCGAGGTGAAGACGATCGCGCCGGAAGCGGCCCCCGGCGAAGCCGGCAGGCCGGTGGCGAGCACCTTGCGCTCGGCCTTCGGATCAATGGTCGGATGCAGGAGCTGGTCGAGCGCGGCGGGCTCGACGCGCGTCACGGCCTCTTCCTCGGTGATCAGCCCTTCGGCCGCGAGTTCGACAGCGATGCGCAATGCCGCCTTGGCGGTGCGCTTGCCGTTGCGGGTCTGCAGCATCCACAGCTTGCCGTTCTCGATGGTGAATTCGAGATCCTGCATGTCGCGGTAGTGCTTCTCGAGCAGGCCATAGATGCGCACCAGCTCGGTATAGGCGGCCGGCATCTCCTTCTCGAGAGAAGGCTTGTTCGAGCCCGACGCGATGCGCGCGGCCTCGGTGATGTCCTGCGGCGTGCGGATGCCGGCGACCACATCCTCGCCCTGGGCGTTGATGAGGAATTCGCCATAGAGGGCGCGCTCGCCCGTCGAGGGATTGCGGGTGAAGGCCACGCCCGTCGCCGAGCTGTCGCCCATGTTGCCGAACACCATGGACTGCACATTCACGGCCGTGCCCCAGCTCGACGGGATGCCGTGCAACTCGCGATACTTGTTCGCGCGCGCGTTCATCCAGGAGCCAAAGACGGCGCCGATGGCGCCCCACAACTGCTCGGACGGGTCCTGCGGGAACGGCTTGCCGAGCTGCTTCTGGACAATGTCCTTGTAGCTCTTGACCAGGACCTTCCAGTCATCCGCGGCGAGATCGGTGTCGAGGTCGAGGCCCTTGCGCTCCTTGTAGAGCTCCAGCGCCTCCTCGAAATGATGGTGACCGACGCCGAGCACAACGTCGGAATACATGGTGATGAAGCGGCGGTAGCTGTCCCAGGCGAAACGCTCATCGCCCGCCGCCTTGGCCACGGCCTCGACAGTCACGTCGTTGAGACCGAGATTGAGGACCGTGTCCATCATGCCCGGCATCGAGGCGCGTGCGCCGGAACGCACGGAGACGAGGAGCGGATTGGCCTCATCGCCGAAGGTCTTGGACGTCAGCCCGCCGATATGGGCGAGCGCGGCGTCGACAGCCGCCGTAAGGTCCGGCGGATAGCTCTGGCCGTTCTCGTAGAAGTAGGTGCAAACCTCCGTGGTGATCGTAAACCCCGGAGGCACAGGAAGTCCCAGATTGGACATTTCCGCGAGGTTGGCACCCTTGCCGCCAAGCAAGTTCTTCATGCCCGCCTCGCCCTCGGCGCGACCGTCGCCGAAAGTGTAGACCCATTTTGCCATTGCTAGCCTGCCTTCCACACTCGTTACTTTAATCACCTAACGGCAGGTGGAGGCTTGGCGCATCTGGCGCCAAAAGGCAATGCGATGCGATGCACAAAATGAACCCGCCTCCTGAAGGCCTTAGTTGAGAAGCGGGCCGATCCGGTCGCCGAACAGGCCGACCACGCCGATGAAAATTAGGTACAGCGCGACGATGAAATTCAGGAGGCGCGGCATGATCAGAATAAGGATGCCGGCGATCAGCGCGACCAACGGCTGGATGACGATGAGGTTGAGGCTCATGGATTTGTCTCCTCGCTGCCGAAAACCGGCCGCGGCATCGCAGCGATGTCGCAGATCAAGCCAGCACCGGCGAACTAGGCCTTAACGTGCCCGAGGAGGTTTAAGTTTCGCTAGAAGGGGCGCGACCGCTGCGCCAGATCGAGACAATTGGCGCTGTTTGCCATTCTTATCCCGCAATCCGCAAGCTGCCGGCACCGACACCACCGCCCTGAAGGAGTGCACCTCCAATGAGGGATGCGCCAATTGAAACTATTGAAATCATTGGATGCGGCGCGTCCTGGCGAGCAAGCTGATAGGTCGCCATACGCAGGTCATATCTCCTGATTGCCGTGATACTTATCGCTTTCTTGGTGTTGAATGTTTGCATATGCGTCACGCATGTCCCACGAATGGGCAAGCGTTTTGACCTTTTATTCATTGCTATTTCTTATCGGGTGCTTCTGGATTTTTGCAGCCTCTCATGTCACGTCGACTTTGCCGCGTGATACACTGGAGGCTTATTACTGGGGCCTTGGGTGGTCCTGGACGACACCGAAGCACCCGCCGCTTGCCCCCTTCCTTGTACAATTGGCAAGCGCCGTCGCGCCGGGATACGCCCTCCCCGTGCAAATCCTTGGCGTGGCCTTCGTGCTGATTTCACTCGGCCTGGTCGTCTGGCTCGGTGAGGAACTCTATTCGACCGATGTGGGCATCGGGATGGCGCTCATATCCATGACGAGCCTGCTTCTTCTGCCGCTCGCCTATGAATTCAATCCCAATATCGCGCTCCTGCCGTTCTGGGTCCTTGTCGCCATTTTCGGGTGGCGCATCCAGCGTGATGACGCCCCCCTTCTGGACTGGCTGATGCTCGGGGTTGCGGCCGGTCTCGGCGCTCTGGCGAAATACGCGATAGGGCTGGCACTCCTGCCGATCGTCGTCGCCTATCTCGGTCGCCAGGGCCTGAGGTGGCGGTGGCTGCTGACGCCCGGCCCCTGGTGTGCCATCGCTGTCTTTGTCGCCGTTATCACCCCCCATGCCTTCGCGGCCGCGCGACAGAACCTGCCGACGGTATCGGTCGTCCTGCGCGATATTATCTGGGAGCCCGGACGGATCCTCACGCTGCAGCCGTTGAGCGAAATCAGCCTGTTTGCCGTGGCGATCGGCGGCACGAGCGCGTTGGGTATCTTGCTGGCTCGCCACATCGCGCTGAACACAACCGCCGGAGATGTCACAAACAGGCCACGCCTGTTGGCGTCCGCGTTATCCCTCACGATGCCGGCAAGCGAAGGAGACGCTTCACGCGAATGGGCCGCGCGCGACCTCTATCTTGCGATGATCACGCTTGGTCCGTTGCTAATCATGCTCGCCTTTGGCATTGCCGGGGCCCGTTTGCGGCCGACCTGGGGCCTCCCGCTCGCCCTCATGTTCGGGCCGGCGGTCGTCGCGTTCTGGCCACTGCTTCGGTCGAAGCTCGAGGGCCAATGGTGGTCGTTACCAACGACCCTTATGATTGCCGCCGCTCTTCTTGCTCAACTCGTCGGCTTCTGTGGCTATTTCCTGCTCGCGCCTTATGCCGCTCTTGGCGGCCCCTTGCGTGAGCATGTCGATGGGCCGGCCGTGGCCCATATCGCCGAAACATACTGGCATAAGTTTTCGAGTGATCCGCTGCCGCTCATCATCGGCATCGGCGGCGGCGGTCTCGAACGTCAGGTGATCGGGTCGGTCGCCTTCTTTTCCGACAGCCACCCGTTCGCCCATCAAAAATTCTGGATCACACCGCCGCTGGACGCTGATGGCGGCCTTTTGTCGGAACGCAAGGAAATCGCGCTCACATGGCCGTGGATCGACCTTGATCGTGTCGAACGCGACGGGGCACTCGTTGTCACCATCGGTGCACCGCCGGCGGCGAGAAGCACGCTCGGCCAATGCATCCGGGATTGGACCCGTTTCGACCTTCCGACAGGCTCCCCGCGCTATCCGCGGCAGACGATGTGGCTCGGCCACCTCGTCCCCCACTCGCTGGATAGTCCCTGCGACGATAATCAGACGAGGTCCTGAGGAATCATCCTGAAATCTGCGAGAAATCCGCCACCGTCCGCGTCGCCGCGCGGATGGCGTTGAGCAGTTTGAGGCGATTGGCGCGAACGGCCGGATCATCGGCATTGACCGTGACCTTGTCGAAGAAGGCATCGACCGGCGCGCGGAGCACGCTCAGCGCCTTCATGGCGCCCTCGAAGTCTTCCCTCTCGACGGCGGCCTGGGCTTCCATCTCGGCCACGCGTAGCGCCTCGATCAGCGCCCGCTCCTCCTCCTGACCGGCATTGAGGATGAGTGTGGCGTCCGGCGCCTCATCATAGGCGCGGCCGTCCTTCTTCTCTTCAATGCGCAGGATATTGGCGGCGCGCTTGGTGGCGGCAAGCAGGTTCTTGCCGTCTTCCGTGTCGAGGAAACGCCCCAGCGCCTCGACGCGGCGGAGGATCATGAGGAGATCGTCCTGTTCGGCTCCGCCCTCGCCCAATGCCAGCACCGCGTCGATCAGGTCATGCCGCGCGCCCTGGTCGCGCAGATAGACCTTCAGGCGGTCGTGGAAGAAGGAGAGGAGGTCGCGGCTTACGATGAACGCAGGCGTGAGAACCGTATGGGAGATGGACTGCTTCAACGGGTCGGCAGCAGACCAATCAAATTCCTCGCCGTGCTGCAACGCGACAAGAACGCGCTCCAGTCCGATGTCCATGCCAAGGTCATCGACATGGACCGGGCCTTGCACGGCTGCCCCATCATGCGGAATGTCTGGATGATCAGCCGCCACGTGCACGCCGATAACGTCACGCTTCGAGAGAAAATAGAGACCGTGGTGCGCCGTGCGGATGAACGTTGCGAGCGGGATCCGCCGCTCATTCTCCAGCACCAGCCGGATCACGCCAAGCGCGGCGCGGCGCAGCGCATATGGATCCTTGGAGCCGGTCGGCTTCTCGTCGATGGCCCAGAAGCCGACGAGGGTGTCGAGCTTGTCGGCGAGCGCCACCGCCACGCTGACCGGATCGGTCGGCACGCGGTCCGAGGGGCCTTGCGGCTTGTAATGATCCTCGACGGCGGCAGCGACGGCGGCGTCCTCGCCCTGCGCCTCAGCATAATAGCGCCCCATCAGGCCTTGCAGCTCGGGGAATTCCCCGACCATCTCGGTGACGAGATCAGCCTTGGCGAGCCGCGCGGCGCGCTCGGCCTTGTTCGGATCGGCCCCGACGACTGGCGCGAGTTCGCGGGCCAGCGCCGCGATGCGCTGGATCCGCTCGCCCTGGGTGCCGAGCTTCTCGTGGAAGATGATGCCGAGGTCTTCCAGTTTCTTCAGCCGCTGGTCGAGCGGCTTGAGACCTTCCTCCGCATAGCCCGGCAGCGGCTTCTTGTCGGTCTCCCAGAAGAACTTGGCATCCGACAGGCGGGCGCGCACGACGCGGGCATTGCCGGCGGCGATCGCCACGCCCCCGTCCTTCGCCTCGATATTGGCTGTTATGATGAACCGGTTGGCGAGCTTGCCCGTCTTGGCATCCCGCAGCACGAAGCATTTCTGGTTGGCGCGGATCGTCGCGCGGATCACCTCCGGCGGGATGCCGAGGAAGGCCTCCTCGAAGGTGCCGACCAGCACGACCGGCCATTCGACGAGACCGGCGACTTCCTCCAGCAGCCCCTCGTCCTCGACCACCTCGAGGCCCAGCGCGAAGGCCATGGTCTTGGCCTCGTTGAGGATGCGGCGCTTGCGCTCGTCCATGTCGAGCACGACCTTGGCGCGCTCCAGTGCCGCCACATAGTCGTCGAAGCGGCGCACGAGGATCGGGTTCGGCCCGGCCAGGAAACGGTGCCCGCGCGTCACGTCGGACGAGACGATGCCATCGACCTCGAAGCGCACCACGTCAGGCGTTTCCGTTTCCGGCCCGAAGGTGGCGAGGATGGATTGCAGCGGGCGCACCCAGCGCAGCGAGCCGGCCTCGGCGGAGGCCGCGCCCCAGCGCATGGATTTCGGCCAGGGGAAATTGCGGATGATGCCGGGCAGGATCTCGGCCAGCACCTCGGGGGTTTCCTTGCCCGGCCGCTCGGTGATGGCGACGTAGAATTCGCCCTTCTTGCCGTCGCTGACGACCTTGGCCTCATCGATCGACGCGAGGCCGGCGCTCTTCAGGAAGCCCTGGATGGCCTGGTCCGGCGCGCCGACGCGCGGCCCCTTCTTCTCCTCGCGCAGGTCCGGCTGGCGGGGCGGCAGGCCGATGATGCTGAGCGCAAGCCGCCGCGGGGTCGCGAAACCCTGGGCGCCCTCATAGACGAGGCCCCGCTCGACCAACGCGTCGGTGACGCGCTTCTTGAGATCCTCCGCCGCCTTGCGCTGCATGCGCGCGGGGATTTCTTCGGAAAGGAGTTCAAGGAGAAAATCGGGCATGGGGACCTGAGCCTGGGAACCTGCGCTCTGTTCGCGCTCAGCGTTTACCACGCTTGATCCCTTTGGCAACTCACACGGGCGGTCTTGTTCAGGTTTTCGCCGCGGCTGCGGCGTGAATGGTATCGAGAACACCCGCGATATCGTGGAAGACCTCGGCATTCCAGAAACGCAGGATGCGATAACCGCGCGCTTCAAGAAAGCGGCTGCGGGCCTCGTCCCGCAAGCGGTGATTGTCCTCGCCGTGCTGGCTGCCGTCGAGTTCGATCACCAGCCTCAGGCCATACGCGGCGAAATCCGCGATATAGGGCCCGATGCCGACCTGCCTGCGGAAATGTGTGCCGATGAGCGGCAGCTTGCGGCGCAGATGCCACCACAATTCCTTTTCCGCCTCGGTCTGGTTGTGCCGCAATTCGCGCGCCCGCGCGCGGCTGGACTTTGCCCCATCCATAACCCATCCCCCAATGGGCATCCCCACCCCTTACCCCTCCCCGCAAGGGGGAGGGGCGAGGTAGCGTTGGAGATCATAGGCTCAGGCATAGCGTGTCGGGAAGACCAATCCGCTATCGGGAATTCGCGACGCGGATCGCGCCCCTCCCCCTTGCGGGGAGGGGTAAGGGGTGGGGCCGCCCCGCCTCAGGCCGCCCCGCCACCTTCCGTCTTGAGCCAGGCCGCGCCGCAGGCCTTCGCCAGTTCGCGCACGCGCAGGATATAGCTCTGGCGCTCGGTGACGGAGATCACGCCGCGCGCGTCGAGCAGGTTGAAGACGTGGCTCGCCTTGATGCACTGATCATAGGCAGGCAGGGCGAGCTTGTGGCGCCCATCATTGGCACCTGCCTCCGGTTCGCCGAAATCGAGGAGGCGCTTGCACTCGGCCTCGGCGTCACGGAAATGCCGGAACAGCAGTTCGGTATCGGCATATTCGAAATTGTGCCGCGAGTATTCCTGCTCGGCCTGCAGGAACACGTCGCCATAGGTGACCTTCTCGGCGCCGGTGCGGCCATTGAAATTGAGGTCGTAGACGTTCTCGACGCCCTGCACATACATGGCGAGGCGCTCGAGCCCATAGGTCAGCTCACCGGCGACCGGCGCGCATTCGAAGCCCGCGACCTGCTGGAAGTACGTGAACTGCGACACCTCCATGCCATCGCACCAGCATTCCCAGCCCAGTCCCCAGGCGCCGAGCGTCGGGCTTTCCCAGTCGTCCTCCACGAAGCGGATGTCGTGCAGCGCCTGGTCGACGCCGATCGCCTGGAGCGAGGCGAGATAGAGCTCCTGCAGGTTCGGCGGGTTGGGCTTCAGGATGACCTGGAACTGGTAGTAATGCTGCAGGCGGTTGGGGTTCTCACCATAGCGGCCGTCCTTCGGCCGGCGCGAAGGCTGCACGTAGGCGGCCTTCCACGGCTTCGGCCCGAGCGCGCGCAGCGTCGTCGCCGGATGGAAAGTGCCCGCGCCGACTTCCATGTCGTAGGGCTGCAGGATGGCGCAGCCCTGGGCCGCCCAGAACTGCTGCAGCGTCAGGATAAGCCCCTGGAAGGAGCGCGTCGGGTTCATGAAGTCGGGCGCGTTCATCGCCGGGCCTTGCACGCTTTGAGAAAGGGACGCTTCGGGGAAGCCGGCGCACCCTAGCCGTGGGTTCGACCAAGTCAACTCCCCATTGGTCAACTCCCCATTGGTCAAGCCCACGCCAACTCCACCCCAAGCAGATGCCCCTGGGCCGATGCCCCCACCCCTTGCCCCTCCCCACTGGGGGGAAGGGTGTGGCGGCGTAGAGCTTCGTCCATCGCACTTTTGGTATCGGAACGCTTTTGGAGCGCTGATGCGTTTTAGAGAAGTCTCGACGTGGAATACGCCCCTCCCCTTCACGGGGACGCATAAGGGATTGGGGAAGCAACATCGCAAGTTCTGCCGCCCGCCCCTTGTTTACTCGCAACGCACGCAATCCCGACGGCAGCAAGGAACAACCATGGGGAAATATCAGTTCACGGCACACGCGCTGATTGCATCGGGCTAAGCCAGTTGGCATCGCCCTGCCGCACCGGCGCTTGTACGCGTGGGGATATTGTAATGACCAAGTCCTTGTTCTTTGCCTTGATTATGGGGGCGGGCATCGCCGTTACGGCAGGTTCCACCACTTTTGCCGCGCCACTTGCACCTCTGGCTAACCTGTCCGGCCCTTCGGACATTGTCAGAGCCCAGTTTGGGCCTGGCCACTATCGCATGGGACCAATCGGACATCGGGTTCACCCCCGGCCCATGCCCCGTCCGGGCTGGTACGGGCATCGCCCCTATCGTTTCCA
The DNA here is from genome assembly GCA_930633525.1 of Hyphomicrobiales bacterium. Taxonomy (NCBI): domain Bacteria; kingdom Pseudomonadati; phylum Pseudomonadota; class Alphaproteobacteria; order Hyphomicrobiales; species Hyphomicrobiales bacterium. Next base: position 969,944 of record CAKNFP010000001.1, on the reverse strand, counting down.
AACCTATCGCCCCCGGCCGCGGCCCATCGTTCTCGTGCCAAGGCAGCGCCTGCGGGTGATCTACCAGACGGTCCCGTCCCGTCCTGTGCTGCTGAAACGCGCCGCGCCGCTGTGCCGCTGTCGCTAAGCGCGCCCTCCATTGCCCGAAGGAATATTCCAATGAAAAATCTTGCTCTTGCCACGCGGCTGGGCGGCACTGCCGCCATGTTCGCCTTCGTCCTTCCCTTTGCGCAGGTAGAGGCCGCGCCTCGCCAACCCGCCTCTGGCGGTCCGGCTCTCGCGCAATTTGATGGGCGCGGCTTTGACAATCGTCAAGACAACCGAGATCACTTCGATCGCCGCAACACACGCGAGCGCGACTTCAACGGACGCGAGCAACCGACCCGCTTCGATGGACCCCGACGCGGCGACCGACGCGACGCGCGCGAGCGCGACTTCAACGGGCGCGATCAGCCGACCCGCTTCGATGCCCCCCGGCGTGGCGATCGCCTGGATCGGCAGGAGCGGCAGCGTCCCATAATCAGCATCACACCGCCTACCCTGCCACCTTTCGGGCGCGATCGAAGCCCGAGCTACCGCTGATTACAGCGTCAGCAAGGCAATCCCGCGGTTCACCGCCTCCATCTCGGCGGTGAATCCGCCGCCCGGCGTATGCAGGATGATGCCGGGCATCAGGCGCAGGGGAGCGCGGCTGCCTTTGATCGCCGCCACGAGCACGCGCACGGCCGCCTCGCCGTCGCGCGGATGCACCGGCATCAGCGACACCGCACCGAAACGCCCCGCCAGGGCGGACAAGATCAAGGCGACGGCATCGGCACGATGGATCATTACGAGCCGTCCGCGTGGCTTCAGAATGTCGGCGGCTGTTCGCACCCAGGGGTCAAGCAGACCGTCGTCCATCGCATGGGCGCGGCTGCGGCTTGCATCGGGCGAGGTCCGGAAACGGCCCGGCGCGTAGAAGGGCGGATTGGTCACCACGAGATCCGCCATCGCCGAGACAAGCCCGGCGGCGTGACGGGTCCTTGCCGGCGCGAGCACATCCGCTTCGATCACGCCGACCCTGCCGTCGAGCCCGTTGGCGGAGCCATTGTGCCTGGCGAGGGACGCGAGCCCGGCTTCGCTCTCCACAAGCACGGCGCGGGCCAAAGGCGAACGCGCCGCGATGGCAAGCCCGACCGTACCGACGCCGGCGCCGAGATCGACGAGGGTGCCGGCGCCGACATCGCCGGCCGCGGCGGCCAGCAGCACCGCATCCGTCCCGGCTCGGTGCCCCTTGCGCGGTTGCGTCAGAGTGAGGCGCCCACCGAAAAGGGCATCCACGCTCAGCGCGTTGTCGGTCAAACCGTCTGCGCCCAAGGGCGCTCCCGGCTCCCGCCTCGCCTCAGTCGACACGCAGCTCTCCGCCAAAACCGGCCTCGCGCAGCAATTGCCGCGCCTCCTCCGCCTGGTCTGCGGCGACAAGCAGGCGGCGCTGCAAGGCCCCGACCGATCCTTCGAGGACGCTCATATACCCGTCTGCAACGAAAACATGGATTCCAGCCTCCTTAAGGAAGGCCTCGACGGCGCCCAGAAGAACGATGTCATTGGTGCGGATGAGTTCGATCATCACAACCTTGTGGCATGTCCACACGGCCCTGTCGTCAGCCAATTCCTGCGTGTCGCGAGACCATAATCCTCAGAAAATCCACCTTTCTGCCGGGACCGGCGGGGGTTGTGGCAAAGCGGATGGTTGCGGCGAGCGTCATCGGCGTGCATGGTCGGCGGCGCCGGTTGCGTTTTCCGCCCGGCACTCAAGCGTATCGTGTGGAGGGCCGAATCGTGGGCGTCGTCGTCCCCTTCGAGGAAAAGTCGGATGAGCGTGGCAGCATCGATGGGCTAATCCATCTTGTCGCTGGCCGCATGGAACGTGTGAACACCCTCATCCTGTCGCGCACGGGATCGGATGTCACGATGATCCCGGAGGTGGCGAACCACCTCATTTCATCCGGCGGCAAACGCCTCAGACCCATGCTCACGCTCGCGACGGCCCTGCTCGCAGGCTACAAGGGCGACGGCGACATCAAGCTCGCGGCCAGCGTGGAGTTCATGCACACGGCCACCCTCCTGCACGACGATGTCGTCGACGAGAGTGACATGCGCCGTGGCAAGCTCGCCGCCCGCATGCTGTGGGGGAACGAGGCGAGTGTGCTCGTCGGTGATTTCCTTCTCGGCCAGGCCTTCAAGATGATGGTCGAGGTCGGCTCGCTTGAGGCGCTCGGCGTCCTGGCCAATGCCGCGGCGGTCATTGCGGAAGGCGAGGTCTGGCAGATCTCGGCCGCCAAGAACACCGCCACCACCGAGGACGATTATCTCGCGGTCGTGCGGGCGAAAACGGCCGCGCTCTTCGCGGCGGCGGCGGAGGTCGGCCCGATCATCGCGGATCGCCCGAAGGCCGAACGCGCCGCCTGCCGCAGCTACGGCACCAACCTCGGCATAGCCTTCCAGCTCGTCGACGATGCGCTCGACTATGGCAGCACCTCCGACGCGCTCGGCAAGAATGTCGGAGACGATTTCCGCGAGGGCAAGATCACGCTGCCCGTCGTGCTCTCCTTCCGCCGCGGCACCAACGAGGAGCGCGAATTCTGGCGCCGGACGCTTGAACAGGGCGAGGTCAACGAGGGCGACCTCGATACGGCCATCGCGATCATGCGCCGTCACCGGGCGCTGGAGGACACCATCGAGCGCGCACGCCACTACGGCGCGATGGCCCGCGATGCGCTGGAGCTTTTCCAGGACAGCCCCATGCGCCGGGCGCTGCTCGACACCGTCGATTTCTGTATCGCACGCGCCCACTGACCACTCATGCTGAGTAACCCGCAATCCCACGGCTTGTGGGAGACTACGGCGCCACCGGCGCCAGTGACGTCCGCCGCGCAAGGCGCCTTCGAGGCGGATGTCGTCGTCATCGGAGGGGGCTTCACGGGCCTCTCCTGCGCCTTCCGTCTCGCCCGCGGCGGCGCCAAGGTCGTGGTCCTCGAGGAACATGAGATCGGCTTCGGCGGCTCGGGCCGCAATGTCGGGCTCGTCAACGCCGGCATGTGGGTCATGCCGTCGGCTCTCCCCGCGGCCCTGGGCGCGGACTACGGCGAACGTCTGCTGACCCTCCTGGGCGATGCGCCTCGGCTCGTCTATGCGATGATCGAGAACAACGACATCGATTGCGAGCTTGTGAAGGCGGGCACGCTCCATTGCGCCGTCGGGAGCAAGGGCCTGGAGGAAATCCAGCAGCGCGCGGACCAATGGCAGGCACGCGGCGCACCCGTGACGATGCTTGGCGCGGAGGAGACTGCACGCCTCGTCGGGTCCAATGCCTATGCGGGCGCCCTTCTGGACCGCCGGGCTGGAACGATCCAGCCGCTCGCCTATGTCCGGGGCCTCGCCGACGCCGCGATCAAGGCCGGCGCCACGATCTACACGGCAAGTCCCGTCACCAGCACCGAGCGCGCGGGCCCGCGCTGGACGATTCGCACGCCCCAGTCGTCGATCCGCGCCGACTGGATCGTGGTGGCCACCAACGCCTATACTCACGGGCCCTGGCCCGCGATCCGCCACGAGCTCGTGCACCTGCCCTATTTCAACATGGCGACGGCGCCGCTCACCCAGGAGCTGCAGCAGAGCATATTGCCGGAGCGCCAGGGCGCCTGGGACACGCGGCAGATCCTGAGTTCGTTCCGCTTCGATCGCGCCGGGCGTCTGGTGTTCGGCAGCGTCGGCGCTTTGCGTGGTACTGGCCGCGCCGTGCATGAAGCCTGGGCCCGGCGCTCCCTCGGCAAGCTGTTTCCGCAGCTCAAGGACGTCGGCTTTGAAAGCCTGTGGTGCGGGCAGATCGGCACGACCGCCGACAACCTGCCCCGCTTCCACAAGCTTGCTGAAAACGTGATCAGCTTCAGCGGCTATAACGGCCGTGGCATCGCCCCCGGAACGGTCTTCGGCTATGTGCTCGCGGAACATATCGCAGGCGGCATCGCCGAGGCCGACCTGCCCCTGCCGGTCACCGACCCGGCAGCCCAGCCACTGCGTCAGGCCAAGGAGATTTTTTACGAGGTGGGAGCGCAAGCCGCCCATCTCGTGGATGGATATTTCTAGCCTCCATCGCACTGAGGGGATGGCTCTCCGGGGGATGGTTCTCGGGGGATGGTTCTCCGGGGGTGGTTCTCCCCCACCCCTTACCCCTCCCCGCAAGGAGGAGGGGGAGGCAACGTCGAGCATTCTTGACGAGCGCACCGCTGCATCCGTGCAAATTTGAGGCGCGACGCCAAACGCGCCCCTCCTCCTCGCGGGGAGGGGTAAGGGGTTGGGGGGAGCCCAAGGCAAAAGACTACCGCAGCACCGTCGCCTTCACCCACCAGCCGGGTTCCACTGCGGCGATGGACTGACGGGCCGCCGCGGCGGCGTGGCAATCCTCGAACAGGCCGAAAACGGTGGCGCCGGAGCCGGACATCCGGGCAAGCCAGCAGCCGCGCTGGGCGCGGAGCTGATCCACAACCGCGTCGATGACAGCAGCCACGGCCCGCGCCGGCGACTCAAGATCATTGCGGGCCGCGAGCAGGGCCGCCCTGAGATTGGCACGCGCCTGGGCCGCGCCGCAGAGGGCCACGGAGAGATCAGGATGTGCCTCTCCGCCACATCGATCGCCAGGCTTGAGACCCAATGCACGGAATACGGGCGCTGTCTCCACCGCAACACCGGGGTTCGCGAGCACGGCATAGAGGGGAGGCAGCGCCAGCACCGGGCCGAGATTGTCCCCCACTCCGCGCATCATGCGCGCCTCGCTGGCGAGGCACACCGGCACATCGGCGCCTGTGGCGCGGGCGGCCGCCATCAGCCGCGCGTCATCGCGGGGAAGCCCGTTATGCGTGGCGAGAAGCCGCAGCGCCGCCGCAGCATCGGCCGAACCGCCGCCGATTCCCGACGCGACAGGCAACCGCTTCACAAGGTGGAAATGACCGAGCGCAAGGCCCTGGACGCGCTCGGCGAGCGCGTGCGCGGCCTTCAGCACCAGATTCTCGGGTCCATGGCCGATACCGCCAGCGCGGGGTCCGCTCACCGTGAGTGACAGACCGGAGCCGGGCACCAAGGAGAGTCCATCCCCGACGCCGGCGAAGACCACGAGGCTTTCCAGGTCGTGATAGCCGTCCTCACGACGGCCGATCACGTGGAGAGAAAGGTTGATCTTGGCCAGCGCGCGCGTTTCCAACCTGCCGTTTCCGCGGTTGATCTCGCAACGCGCTGCCATCATATTTGCCGCCCCGCCGGAACGACGGCGTCAGCCGCCGTTTTTATCCGTCTTCGGCGCCTCGGCCGCGGCCGGCTTTTCATCGTCCGGCAGGCCGTTCTCGATCTTCTTCAGGATCTTCGCGAGATCGTCGGGCTCGGGACTGAGATCGCGGGCGTGGTTCCACTGGAACTTCGCCTCCAGCCGCCGGCCCACCTTCCAATAAGCATCGCCGAGATGATCATTGATCGTGGGGTCGGCGGGCCTGAGATCAATGGCCTTCTCAAGCTCGCGAACGGCGTCGTCATAGCGCCCGAGGCGGTAATAGGCCCAGCCAAGGCTGTCGACGATATAGCCGTCCCGAGGCCGCAGTTCCACCGCGCGCCTCAGCATCTGGAAGGCTTCGTCAATATTGAGGCCCTGATCAACCCAGGAATAAGCAAGGTAGTTCAGGATGAGCGCGCGATCCCGACCGATGGATTCCGGCGCGAGCTCCAAAGCCTTCTTGAAGTCCACTTCCGCCTTCGGCCATTGCTTGGAGCGCTCGTAGCCGATTCCGCGAGAATAGAAGAGTGGCCAGTTTCCGGTCTCCGGCGTCCCGATCTGCTCAATCGCCTTGGAATAGACTTCCGCCGACTCAGCGAAGCGCTTGCGCTTTTGCAGGATGCTGCCGAGAGCCGCGAGCCCTTCCACATCGGTCGGATTGCGCGCCACGTCCGCCTTCAGATAGGCGATCGCCTCGTCGGTCTTGTCGAGGGCATCAAGCGACAGGGCGACCTGCACCTCGCCGTGAGGCTTGAGGGGCGAATCAGCGGGCAGAGACTGGTAGACCTCGATGGCCTGCTCGTACTGCTTCAGCCGCTCCAGGATATCGCCGAGCGTGATCTTGGCGAGGTCGTGATTGGGATCAAGGAACAGCGCCAGCCGCAGATAGATCATCGCGGCGACTTCGTCTCCCTGGCTGTTGCCGGCGGCGCCCAAGCCATAGAGCACCTCGGCGGCGCCCTGCTGTGGAGACACGACCAGCGGCTTGAGCCCCTTGCCGGCATTGAGATCCTTGAGGGCGGCGCGCACAACCGGATGGCGCGGCATCAGCTTCTCGAAGGCTTCATAGGCCGCGACGGCATTGTCCTTGCGGCCCTGGCCGGCTTCCAGCCGCCCATAGGCGTCGACGACCCGCAGCGTCGTCCGCTCGGCGTTGTAGGACGCCGAAAGGCGGCGCTCGGCTTCCTTCGGATTGCCGCGCATGGCCGCGATCAGGCCCGCGTGATAGTCGCGGAACACATTGTAGGAGCTCTCGCCCTTCAGGCGATCGACGGTCTCGAGCGCGCGCTTCAGATTGCCGGATCCCGCCCAGGCCCATGCCGTCAGGAGCGTCGCCGTGATGTCATTGGCATAGCCACGGCCGCCGCGCATGAGTTCGCGTCGCGCGGTCGTATATTGCTTGGCCTCAAGCGCCTTCACGCCCAATGCCAGCCGGGCGAGGCCATTGTTTGGCTCACGCTTGACGATCTGCTGGGCTGCGCGGAAAGCTTCCCGCATGTCGCCATCGGCCAGAAAGGCGACGAAGGCCCGCTCGACGAGCTCGGCATTGCGCGGATCATCCCGCAACGCCTCACGGAAATACACGGCAGCCGCGCCGGTATCCCGCGCTGAACCCGCGACGATGGCGGCGAGAAAATTGCCCTCCAGGCTTTGCGCCTCGGGAAACTCGACCGCAACGACCGGTTTCTCGGCAGATCGCGCGGCCGACACTGGCAGTGGAACGGCCACTGCACTCGCGACAAATAGGGAAGCAATGACAGCAAGGCGCCGACGCGCCGACGATCTGATCACGTGACTTTTCCGAAATCGCACGCCCAATGGGCTCGGGACTCTATGACACGATCAGCATGACGATTTTGACGGGTGGGGGCAAGGCGCCGTGCTGTCGCTCCCGCCCCTTTTGTCATCACATATTGGGGTAATTAGGGCCACCACCGCCTTCCGGCGGAACCCAGGTGATGTTCTGCGCCGGATCCTTGATGTCGCAGGTTTTGCAGTGCACGCAGTTCTGCGCATTGATCACGAAACGAGGGTCCTTCCGGTTTGCCTCGTCATCGTAGACCACCTCGTAGACCCCCGCCGGACAATAGAGTCGCGCGGGCTCGCCATACAGCGGGAGATTGGAGGTCACCGGGATGCTGGGGTCAGCCAGCTTCAGGTGAACGGGCTGATCTTCCGCATGGTTGGTGTTCGACAGGAACACCGAGGACAGCTTGTCGAACGACACCACCCCGTCCGGCCTCGGATAGGTAATCGGCTTGACCTGGTCGATCGGCTTCAGGGTGGCATAGTCGGGCTTGCCATGCTTCAGCGTCCCCAAAGCCGAGAACCCAAAGAGCTCGTTCGTCCACATATCGATGCCGCCGAGCGCCACGCCCATCATCGTGCCGAAGCGCGACCACAGCGGCTTGACGTTGCGCACGAGCTTGAGATCACGGCCGATCTCCGACGATCGCCAGCCGTTCTCGTAGCCGGCGAGCTCATCGCCACCGCGACCATCCGCCAGCGCGGCGAACGCCTCGTCGGCGGCCTGGATGCCGGAGAGCACCGCGTTGTGACTGCCCTTGATGCGCGGAACGTTGACGAAACCGGCGGCGCAGCCGATGAGCGCCCCGCCCTTGAAGGTGAGCTTCGGCACCGATTGCCACCCGCCCTCAGTGATGGCGCGCGAGCCGTAGGCGATCCGCTTGCCGCCCTCGAACACATCGCGAATGAAGGGATGCGTCTTGAAGCGCTGGAACTCGTCGAAGGGCGACAGCGTCGGGTTCTGGTAGTTGAGATGCACCACGAAACCGACGGTCACGAAATGATCGTCGAAATGGTAGAGGAAGGAGCCGCCGCCGGTGCTGTTGTCGAGCGGCCAGCCGAAGGAATGCTGCACGAGGCCCGGCTGGAATCGCTCCGGCTTCACCTGCCACAGTTCCTTCAGGCCGATGCCGAACTTTTGCGGATCGCGGCCCTCATCGAGGCCGAAACGCTTCAGGAGCTGCTTGGTGAGGCTTCCGCGCGCGCCTTCCGCAAACAGGGTGTAACGGCCCCTGAGTTCCATGCCACGGGTATAGTCGGCCTTGGGCTCACCATCACGGCCGACGCCCATGTCGCCGGTGGCGATACCCGTGACCTCGCCGTTGTCACCGAACAGGATCTCGGTCGCCGCGAAGCCCGGATAGATCTCGACGCCGAGCGCTTCCGCCTGGGCCGCCAGATAGCGCGCCACATTGCCGAGCGAGCCGACGAAATTGCCGTGGTTGTTCATCAGCCGCGGCATGGCGAAATTCGGCAGCCGCACGCCGCCGGCCGGGCCAAGGTAATAGAATTTGTCGGCCGTCACCGCGGTGGTCAGCGGGCGCTCCGGATCCTCGCGCCAATCGGGCAAGAGCTTATCGAGACCAACGGGGTCGATAACAGCGCCTGACAGGATATGGGCGCCGACCTCCGAGCCCTTTTCCACGACGACGACGGAAACCTCATGGCCTTTTTCAGAGGCGAGCTGCTTCAAACGAATGGCCGCCGCCAGTCCCGCCGGACCAGCGCCGACGATGACGACATCGTAGTCCATTCCCTCGCGCTCGGGCAGCTCCATGCGTCCGTTCCTCGCTCTTCGTGGCGGCGGCGGGGTCCGTGCCCCCATCCTGCCTAGTCCAATTCAGACGGTATCCCGCATTGCCCTCTCTAACGGGCACCATTCGACCGAACAACAAATAACTTCAATCACTTGAAGCATGATCTCATGAGCAAAACAGATAGCATCAGCTCATTCTGGCCCAGATATGCGCGGTCATAACAGTCGGAATAGGTCTTCTCGCGAGAACTCGCATAGTTTCGAGTCGTTCAAAAGCATGGCAGGGCAAGTCGGTACCAAGTGGCACATCATCTGCGCGAAGTGCGACTGAATGCCTCATGCCCGAATCCTCCCCAGCCCCGCCGGGGTGCGCCCTTCTCGGGCTGTTGCGCTCGGCCGGGGCGACAACGGCTGCCAGGTGAGGGTACTTTCTGACAACGGGCAATTAGCGGAGATGGCTTCTTGGCCATTCGCGGGTGCCGACGTATCATCAGCCATGACCTTCAACACCTACGATGCCCGGGCGCTCGAGGCGCTGCTCGACTTTTATGTCGAGGCCGGCATTGATTTCGCCCTCGACGAGGAGCCGCACGACCGGTTCGCAGATACGGCCACCGAGGCGGCGGCACGGGCGGAACAACGCGCCCGCGTGGCCGATGAGGATCGCCCGCCCGAGCGCGCCGCTCCGCCGCGAGAGAGGCCGGAGGCACCACGCGGCGCGGCGGTGCCAGCCTTTCCGCAGGGCGCGGAATCGGCCGACGAATCGGCGCTCGCGGCGCAAAGCGAGGCCCGCGGCGCGCGCACCATGGATGAGCTGCGCGACCGCCTCGCCGCCTTCGAGGCCTGCGCTCTCAAGCGCACGGCGAAATCCCTCGTCTTCGCGGACGGGAATCCGTCGGCGCGCGTGATGCTGGTCGGCGAAGCGCCCGGCCGCGACGAGGACCTCCAGGGCCTGCCTTTCGTCGGCCGGTCCGGGCAGCTGCTGGACCGCATGCTGGCAGCCATCGGGCTGGACCGGTCGAGCGTGTACATCGCCAATATCGTGCCTTGGCGGCCGCCGGGAAACCGCACACCGACCCCCCAGGAAGCCGCCATCTGCCGGCCATTCATCGAGCGGCAGATCGAGCTCTGTGATCCTGATGTCCTGGTTTGCCTCGGCGGTCCCTCGGCTCAGGCGCTGCTCGGCATCAAAGAGGGCATCCTGCGCAGCCGTGGCAAATGGGTCGAATACCACACGGGCACCCGCGCCATCCGCGCGCTGGCAACCCTGCACCCCGCCTATCTGCTGCGCCAGCCCCTGCAGAAGAAACTCGCCTGGCGCGATCTGCGTGCCTTGCGCCATACGCTCGACTCGCCGAAAGGGCCGGAAACCTCGCAGCAGTCCTGACCAGCGCGGCGAGACCGAAATGCGATCAGCCGGCGTGTCGCTGCAAGCCGACCGACAGCCGATGCAGTCTTGAGGCATCGGCGAAGCCCTGCTCGATCGCGCTGCGCGGCACGATCATGCCGCCCGTCAAGGAACGCCGCCGTCGGATCCGGCTGATCAGGCCACCGGCCAGCCCCCGTATGGTGCTGGCCTCGCCGTGGAACAGCGCGGAGCCGTCACCCCGCGCAGAACGGATGAAATGATCCGCGGCGGGGATCCAGTTCGGCCCCGGCACCTCACCCGCCGACAGCAGCAGGAACCAGGGCCCCTTGACGGCGCCCATGCCAGCCCGCCACGGGTTATCGGCTGCGGCGCCACCGTCACGCCAGACGACATAGGCGCTGCCCGCCGCCTCGGCGAGGTCTTGCGCCGCCGGATCCGCTCCGCCATCGACGATCACAGCGTCGCGCAGAACGCCCTCTGCGACGCCTGGAACGAGCGCCGCCAGCGTAACGGCCAGTGCCTCCACATTTCCCTCGCTGCGAATCACCGCCGAAATCATCGCAGCGTCCGCAGGAGACGGGGCGCACCCATCCGCGCCGTCCCAAAACGCACACGGCCTCGCTTGCAATGTTCGCTATTTGTTCCCATAATCAAAGCCTGTGTTGAAGCCACCGAGGGATCATCATGGCTCAGCGAGCCTTGATCAAGGGCCTTTCATCAACTGCCAGCGCGCGCGTCCAATCAGCCCTGCCGGAGCAACTGGCCGCGCAGGCCAAGCGCGCGTCACGGAAGCCGCGCGTAGTGCCGCGCGAGCCTTCTCCGGAGGAGATCGAGCGTCGCGACCCGGCGTTCAGCGCCCTGCCCGGCCAGCACGACCAGGCTGTCGAGGGCGAGCGCCGGCGGGGGCGTGGCGCGGTGACGAATCCCGCCGCGCGCTACGAGCCCATCCAGCGTGAGGATGTCGACGACGGCTGGGGCACGATCGATGAACTGCCGCCCTTCAAGACCGAGGTCGGCATCGAGAAGGCGCGGCGAATCATCACGCGCAACAATTCGCCCGACATCTCCTTCGACCGGTCCATCAATCCCTATCGCGGCTGCGAACACGGTTGCGTCTACTGCTTCGCGCGGCCGACCCACGCCTATATGGGCCTTTCACCCGGCCTCGATTTCGAATCGAAGCTCTTCGCGAAGCCGGAGGCCGCGACCCTCCTGAAGCGCGAGCTGGCAGTGACGGGTTACCAGCCACAGACGCTGGCCATCGGCACCAACACGGATCCCTATCAGCCGATCGAGCGCCAATACGGCATCATGCGGAATATCCTGGAGGTTCTGGCCGAGACGAACCATCCGGTCGGTATCGTCACGAAATCCGCCCTCGTCACCCGCGACATCGACATCCTGGCGCCGATGGCCGCGAAGGGGCTCGCCAAGGTCGCCATCTCCGTCACGACTCTCGATTCGAAACTCGCCCGCAGCATGGAGCCGCGCGCCGCGACACCATCGAAACGCCTGGAGACGATCGAGCGCCTGAAGGCCGCCGGCATCCCGGTCACGGTCCTGGTCGCGCCGATTATCCCCGCCATCAACGAGGCGGAAATCGAGACGATCCTGGAGCGTACCCATGCCGCGGGCGCCCGTGAAGCCGGCTACGTGTTGTTGCGCCTGCCTTTGGAAATCAAGGATATCGTCAGCGACTGGCTTATCGCCAACCATCCGGGCAAGGCGCGCCACGTGCTGTCTCTCATACGGTCCACGCGCAACGGCAAGGACTACGACGCGCGCTGGGGCGACCGCATGGTCGGCAGTGGCCCCTATGCCTGGATGATCGGCCGTCGCTTCGAGGTCGCCGCGGCCAGGATCGGCTTCAACAAGCACCGCAAGCGGCTGCGGACAGATCTGTTCACGCCGCCGAAACCGGCTACAGAGCAGCTCAGCCTGTTCTGATCGACGCGCTGCGCAAAATGGGACGAGAGAAATTATGACGACATCACCGGCGCAACTCGCACCGAAAGTGAACCTGATCACGCTCGGGGTCAGCGACATCGCGCGCAGCACGGCCTTCTATCAGCGGCTGGGCTGGCGTCTGTCGGAGGAGATGAGCACGAAGGATGTGAGCTTCTTCGCGCTGGACAATCTGGTCCTCGCCGTATGGTCGCGTGACCGGCTGGCGGAGGACGCAGGGCTCGCACCGACGCCGCCGGGTTTCGGCGGCTTCACGCTCGCCCAGAATCTCGCCAGCGAAAAGGACGTGGATCTGGCCGTCGACAATGCGGTTGCGGCAGGCGGCATTCTCCTGAAGAAACCCGCGAAGACGTTCTGGGGAGGCTACTCCGGTTATTTCGCCGATCCCGATGGCCACCCCTGGGAGATCGCCTACAATCCCTATTTCCCACTCGATCAACAGGGGCTTGTTGCGTTACCCGCCTGAGGGCCGTTCGTCGGTCTTCGGTAATCCGGGCTTGGGCTTCATTTTGCGCGGAGGCCTTTTTCCGCGGAGATTCCGGGATTTTATGCTTGAGAATAGGGGCGCGGCGCGCACCATGGCGAGATGAAACGTCCGCGCCGCTCCGATTCGCTCGCTGTTCCCACTCCTGCCCTCGATAGCATCACTCTGCCGCTCGTTATGCCGGATGGGCCCACATACGATCGCGAATTGCGGCTCAAGGCACGCGGGCTTTGGCCTGTCGCCGGTGTCGACGAGGTTGGCCGGGGACCGCTCGCGGGGCCTGTGGTGGTCGCCGCCGTCATTCTCGATCCCGACCGCATTCCCAATGGCCTGGCCGATTCGAAGATACTCGACGCCGCGGAGCGCGAGCGCCTGCACGACATCATCGTCACGACGAGCCACGTCGGTATCGCCAGCGTCTCCGCGAGCGGCATCGATGTCATGAATATTCGCCAGGCAACGCTGAGCGCCATGTCGCGCGCGCTGGCGGCGCTCCCCGTCGCGCCCATGGTGGCGCTGGTCGATGGCATTGATCGCCCCCCCGCCCCCTGCGACGTGGAGGCTGTCGTCAAAGGCGATGCCAATGTCGTTTCGATCGCCGCCGCGGCGATTGTCGCCAAGGTCACGCGTGACCGCATGATGAAGCGGCTGTGCAGCCGCTACCCGGCCTATGGCTTCTCGCGCCATAAGGGCTACGGGACGGCCGAACATCGCGCCGCTATCGCGGCGCATGGCCCCTGCCCCTTCCATCGCATGAGCTTCGCGCCCCTCAAGACTTCACCGAAAACAGAGGCTGATGCTTCACCGGTCGCCGCGCTGGCCGTGTAACGCGCCCTTCGTCAGATCACATCGTCGGGCAAGGTCAAAAAAAGCCTCCGGACATTGTCCGGAGGCTCGGGGTTAAGCTCGCGTCGATCGCTCGCGCGACACTTCAGGGCAAGACCAAACTTCAGGCCAAGACCAAGCCGCGTCAGAGCTTGGCGAGCAGCGCCTCGGCGCCGGAAGCCTCGGCCTTGCTGGCCGTTTCCTCGACATTCAGCTGCTCGACGACGCCGTCGTTCACGACCATCGAGTAACGCTGCGAGCGGGTGCCGAGGCCGAAGCCCTTGCCGTCGAAAGCAAGGCCAGCGGCGGTGGCGAATTCCGCGCTGCCGTCCGACAGAAACTCAATGGTGCCTTCGGCGCCGGTCGCCTTCGCCCAAGCGCCCATCACGAACACGTCGTTCACGGCCGTGACGAGGATCGCATCAATGCCCTTGGCCTTGATTTCGGAGGCCTTGTTCAGGAAGCCAGGCAGATGGTTGTTGTTGCAGGTGGGCGTGAAGGCGCCCGGCACGGCAAACAGCACGACCCGCCGCCCCTTGAAAAGGTCATCCGTGGACTTGGCCGCCGGGCCATCCGACGTGGGAATGCGGAAGGTCACCTGGGGTAGCGGATCACCGACTTTGATGGCCATGCGATGGAACTCCTGAGGATGAACGACCCTCGCGGGCCGTAAAAAAAGCGGCCCCCTGCAGAACGCGGGACCCAAGCACGCGAGAACCGCGCTGGACCATCAGTTACCGCGCAATGGCGCTGACGTCGAGGTCGGAGACCACCTCGATGGAACGGCCCGCGACGACCAGGGTCAGCAGCAATGGAATCTTGGTGGCGGAGACGTGCTTCGGCTTGTCGCTCAATGGCACGCTGAAGCGCATCTCGCCGCCCTCCAGCGCCTCGCGCTCCGGCTTGCCGAAGAGCCATCCCTCAGGCCCTTCCACGAAGAGATTGCTGTCCACCGGGCTGCCGCCCTCCTGCGGAATACGCGCCTTGACCACCAGGGCTTTGACCGGGCCCTCGACGGCGGCGATGGCGATGCCGTCGACCGCCTCGCCAAGTCCGACACGGCGTGGAAGGTTCGCCGCGAACGGGTCCACCAAAGGCAGCGACACGGCCTCGCCGGCCGCCGGCAGGCGGAGGTTTGCCTCAGCCTTCGCCGGAATGCAGATGTCCTTGCAAACGGCGTAGTCGAGGCTGAGCTTCAGAACGAGCGGCTTGTCCTTGTCCTGCGCCACCACCGAAACAGGAAAGCGGGCGCGGCCCCCATAGCCGATGGCGTAGCCACTGCCGTCGAAGAACCATTTCGGCGCCGGCCATTTGACGGTCACGGAGCCGAGATTTTCGGATTTCGACCAGTCGAAGGTTGGCGGCACCCCCGAATCGCCGGGGGTACGCCAGTAGGTCTTGTAGCCGGGCTGCAGGGCGATCGTGACGATGACCTCGCGATTGGGACTGTCGGGAGGGATTGCCACGGGATCAAGCTGGACCGTGGAATGGATCGGTGCCTTCGCAACCGGACGCCAGACCGCATCCTGTGCCATCGCATTTGCCAGAAGGCCTATCCAGACGATCGAGGCGGACGCCAGAGGGGCCAACCTGCTCATATGTCGCTCACAATCCTTTGCATGCCATCGGCCACCTCGGCCGAGGTCTCCTCCCCGGCCCAGCATGACCCAAGCCATGCTTCCGAACGCGATCTCCACCACTAGGGGTATGGGCAAACGCCATATCGCCCGATTCTGTACAGGCGGGATCCTCAATATACGAGCCAATTCTGCGTGAAGGCCTGCAACCTAGCCCGTGCAAAAAGCGTTGAAAACCGTACCTATGATCGTAGCATAGGCGAAAAAGGACCCCTTGATGCGATCTGTGCAGCCAACGAACGACGACATGAGCGGCTATCTCGACGGGCAGCTGCTCATCGCCATGCCCGGAATGAGCGACGAGCGTTTCGCGCGGAGCGTGATCTATGTCTGCGCGCATTCCGAAGAAGGCGCCATGGGGATCATCGTGAACCGCCCCGCCCCCGACCTGAGCTTTCCCGACGTCCTGGTGCAGCTTGACATCATTCCCCCGGAGGACGTGATCCGGCTGCCGACTCGTGCGGAACATATCCAGGTTCTGCGTGGCGGACCGGTGGAGACCGGACGCGGTTTCGTGCTGCATTCCGATGACTTCTTTATCGACAATTCAACGTTGTCGATCGACGATGGCATCTGCCTAACGGCGACTGTCGACATTTTGAAGGCAATCGCGCGCGGCGAGGGACCATCGAGCGCCATGCTTGCGCTCGGCTATTCCGGCTGGTCTCCCGGCCAGCTCGAAAGCGAGATCCTGGCCAACGGCTGGCTGAACGGTCCGGCCGATCTCGATCTTCTGTTCGGATCTTCCATAGAGAGCCGTTACGATCTGGCCTTGCGCAATCTGGGCATTGAACCCGGCATGCTCTCTGGCCGGGCGGGGCATGCCTGAACGCCGCGACGCCTGAAGACAGGGAGCCATCGGTTTGACGACCGATGGATTTCAAGGGTGAACGGCGCGCAAGATTCGCGGCAACACGGTTGCGGCGGACGGCTTAGGGTTCGCTCAGGCGGCCTCGGGCGCCGCGCCCACGAGACGGCGCGCGTCATGGGCGGTCATCGGCTCGCCAAAGGCAAAGCCCTGCGCATATTCGCAGCCGAGCTGGGCGAGTTCGACCGCGTCGGACTCGTTCTCCGCGCCCTCCGCGACCACTTCCATGCCGAGGTCATGGGCGAGCGAGATGATCGCCCGCAGAATGACGGGGCGCGTGCCGTTGCCGAGCTGGCGGACGAAGGACTGGTCGATCTTGATGGTATCGAAGGGGAAGCGCTGGAGATAGGACAGCGCCGAATAGCCGGTCCCGAAATCATCGAGTGAGAGCCCCGCCCCGAGATCGCGGATGCGCGACATCATCTGCGCGGCATATTCCGGGTTCTCCATGACTAGGCTTTCGGTGAGCTCGAGCTTGAGCGAGCCCGGTTCCACCGGCGTGCGGGCAAGCACCGTCTTCACATCATGCAAGAGGTCGTGCCGCAGCAACTGGCGGCTCGATATGTTGACGCTGGCGAAGATCGGCGGATGCACTTCCAGGGCCCGTTGCCAGACCGAGAGCTCGCGCGCCGTGCGCTCCAGCGCGAAGGCGCCGAGTTCCGCGATCAGCCCGCTTTCCTCCGCGATCGGGATAAAATCGTGGGGCATCAGCCGTCCCTGGCGCGGATGGTCCCAGCGCAGAAGCGTCTCGAAGCCCGCGATCGTCCGATCCTCCAGCCGGACGATCGGCTGGAAATAGACTTTCATCTCGCCACGCTCGAGTGCCCGGCGCAGGTCGCTCTCGATGGCCAGCTTGTCCGTGCCCTGCGCACGCATCCCGGGGCGGAACACCTCGATCCTGTCCCCGCCCTGGCGCTTGGCGTGGATCATGGCGATCTCGGCGTTGCGCAGCATCTCCTCGCCCTTCACATCGTCCTGCGAGTCGTGCAGGGCGATGCCGATGGAAGCCGTCAGGAAGATCTCGCGCTCGGCGAAGGTGACGGGTGTCGTCACCGCCCGCCGGATCATGTCAGCAAAGGCGATGATGCGGTCGGACTCGCGTTCCGACACGAGGATAAGCGCAAGCTCGTCGCCGGAGATGCGCGCGAGGCTGTCCTGGGGCCGCAGCAGCCGCCCAAGGCGGCGTGACAGCGTCAGCAGGATGGCATCGCCTGCCGAAAGACCGACGGAATCATTCACCGCCTTGAAGCGGTCGATATCGACCACAATGACGGTCGGGCGGACGATGCCGCCACGACGGCTCAGCACAAGCGAGCTGTCGAGCCGGTCGTGGAACAATTCGCGGTTCGGCAGACCGGTGAGATTGTCGTGCACCGCGTCGTGCAGCAACCGCTCCTCGGCGTTGCGATGCTCGGTGACATCGCTCAGCGTGCCGACGACCCGGATCACCTCGTTGTCACTGCCGACCACCGGCCGGGCTTTCAGATTGAACCAGAAATACTGTCCATTCGCGGCGCGCAAACGGAAGTCGAGCGCGATGCGCCCGCGTTTCTGCTCCAGCACGGCATCGAGCGTCGCCCGGTAGCGGTCCGCGTCGAAGGGGTGGATGATGTCGAGCCAAGCCGAGGCTGGCCCCTCCAGGCTGCCGCGACGCAGCGAAAGAAGCTGCTCGACCTCGTTGCTGACGAAGATGCGATCGGCCGAGACGTCCCAGTCGAAGACGATGTCACCGGATCCCGCGATGGCCAGCGCCTTGCGCTCGCTGTCACTGACCAGGCCCTGCGCCAGCGCGCCGCCAGCGAAGGCATGCTGCATCACCGTGAAGCCGATGAGCAGGACGATGAGGACGAGACCGCCGATCAGCGCTGGCGGCACGAGATCCCGCGACAGTTCCCCGAGGACCGTGAAGCTCGTGGCGGCGACCCATACCAGAAGCAGGAGCCACGCCGGTATCAGCATAACGGCGCGGTCATAGCCGTGGCTCGCGAGATGAACCACGAGCGCGAAGCCCACAGCGGCGATCGCCGCGATCGATATACGGGCCACACCGGCGGCGATGGGCGCATCGAAGACCGCAAGGCCGACGAGCGCACCGAGAAAGAGCAGCCAGAACAGCGTGACGTGGCTGTAGCGGACGTGCCAGCGACTGAGATTGAGATAGGCGAAAAGGAAGACGAGGAGCGTCGCGGCGAGCACCGCCTCGGCGGCCGCCCTATATATTCGCTCCGTCGCCGCCGCGATCGGAAAGATCTGCTGGAAAAAGCCGAAATCGATGCAGGCATAGGCCAGAACGGCCCAGGCGAGCGCCGCGGCCGCCGGGAAGATCACCGCGCCCTTCACCACGAAGACGACGGTCAGGAAGAGCGCGAGCAGGCCGGCGATGCCGATGATGATGCCCTTGTAGAGGGTAAGCCCGTTGACCTTGTGCTTGTAGGCCTCCGGTTCCCAGATATAGAGCTGCGGCAGGTTCGACGTGTTGAGTTCGGCGACGAAGGTCACCGTGGTGCCTGGATCGAGCGTGACCGTGAAGATGTCCGCGTCCGGGCTGTCCTCCCGCTCCGGCCGGATGCCTTGGCTGGCCGTGATGGCTGCGATGCGTGAAGACCCAAGATCCGGCCAGACGACGCCCGAGCCGACGAGGCGGTAGTGCGGCGCCACCAGCAGCCTGTCGATCTGCTCATCGGTGTCGTTGGTGAGCGCGAAGACGATCCAGTCCGGCCGCGTGCCGCCCTCGCGTGCCTTCACGGCAATGCGGCGCACGATGCCGTCCGGGCCTGGCGCCGTCGAAATCTGGATAAGGTCGCCCTCGGATTTGTAGTGCTCGACGACGGGCGTCAGATCGACTGCCGCCGCATCGAGCGTCACCCTGACGGCCTCCACAGCGCTCGCCGGCGACGCTGCGAGAGCGATCCAGAGGCTGCAGACAATGAGGGTGAGAACGCGGATCACACGCAACGCAGAACTCTCATGCGGATAGGCGCCCGGCTCATATTTCACTCGTACCCGTGCAGCCAAGCCTACGCAAGGCGAACCAACGCGCCATCCCCATTTTGTAGAGTGGCGGCCGGGTTCAGAGGACGAGGTCATCTTTGAGACAGGCGAAGAGAAGATGATCTTGCCATACGCCGGCGATACACAGATATCGCCGCGCGTAGCCCTCCCGCTGAAAACCGGCTTTTTCAAGAAGCCCTATCGACGCCATGTTGCTCGGCAGGCACGCGGCCTCGACCCGCTGCAACCCAAGATCGATGAAGGCAAACCGCAGCGCAGCCCTAACCCCCCGCAGCATATAGCCTTTTCGGGCATGGCGCATGCCCACCCAATAACCGAGCGTGCAGGCCTGCGCGACGCCGCGACGCACCAAGCCCAAGGTCAAGCCGCCAAGAAGCGCGTCGTCGCCTTCGCGAAACAGCAGGAAGGGATAGGCAACATCCCGGCGCAGGTCGTCCTAATAGCGCCGCACGCGCCGGCGAAAGGCAGCCTTCGTCAGGTCGTCCGACGGCCAGATTGGCTCCCATGGCTCCAGAAAAGCCCGGCTCTCCTCACGCAGCGTCGCCCAGGCCGCGTGGTCCGACATCTGCGGAACCCGGAGATAGACCCCGTCGCCTCTGATCGCCGGGGGCGGTTCGTGGATCGGTGCAAAGCGGAAGATGACCATCACCCTTCTCCAAGCGAACCGGAGGCAGCCGCCGCGGGGAACAGCCGTTCTGCAATACGCTCAAGCGGCGGCAGCCCCTCGAGCGCTCCGATAGCTGCGAGAATCGGCGGGGACGCCATGAGTGCGGCCGCAGCCTTGCGCACATCGGCCGCCGTCACCGCCTCCAGCCGGGTAACGACCTCGGTGCTCGGGATGACGCGATCGAGCGCGATGAGCTGTCGGGCGATCTGCTCGACGCGGCTCGCCGGTGACTCGAGCGCGGTGAAATGGGCGACGCGAAGCTGGGCCTTGGCCCGCGCGATCTCAGCGTCAGTAGCGTTGTCAGTGGCATCGCGCAGGCAATCGAGAGCCACAGGCATCAACTCCGCCAGGTCCTCCGGAGCAGTCGCGGCGGACAGGCCGAACACGCCCGCATCCGCGAAGGACCAATGGAAGGCCTCCACCGCATAGGCGAGCCCGCGCGCTTCGCGCACCTCCTGGAACAGACGCGACGACATGCCGCCACCGAGGAGATTGGCGAAAACCTGCAGGGGATAAAAAGCATCGTCGAGAAACGACGCACCGGCGAAGCCGATGAGCATGTGCACTTGCTCAAGGTCACGATCGAGCCGCACCTCGGTGCCGCCCCGATACTGGGCGGGCGCGGGTGCCGCGGCACGACCCGGCGGCAAGGCGGCGAAAAGCCGCTCGACGGAAGCGACGATGGCATCATGGTCAACGGCGCCCGCCGCCGCGACAACCATGCGGCCCGCGCGATATTCCCGCGCCAGAAAGCGCTTCACCGCGTCCGGATCGAAGCTCGCGACCGTCGCCGGCGTGCCAAGGATCGGCCGGCCGAGCGGCTGGCCGGTGAAGGCACCTTCGAGGAAAAGGTCGTTGATGAGGTCGTCGGGGGTATCCTCGACAGCCCCGATCTCCTGGAGGATGACGGCTTTCTCGCGTTCGAGCTCGGCGGCGTCGATGACGGAATCGATGATGATGTCGGCGAGAATGTCGAGCGCGAGATCGACATCCTCGGCCATCACACGCGCCGTATAGGCGGTGTGCTCGATGCCCGTCTCGGCGTTGAGATCCCCGCCCACCGCCTCGATTGCCTCGGCGATGGCACGCGCGGAGCGTCGGCGCGTGCCCTTGAAGGCCATATGCTCCAGAAGATGGGACAGACCATGTTCGCTCGCCCCCTCATGTCGGGAGCCCGTGCCGACCCATACGCCGACCGCCGCTGTGGCTACGTGCGCAAAGCGCTCGGTCGCGACCCTGAGACCGCTGGCGAGGGTCGTGACGTGAACATTGTTATCGATCTGCGGCGGGGAGCGCAGGTTCATACGTCGCTCACTGCAGGGCACGCGCGCGATCGCGAATGAAGGCCTCGATGGCCGATGCATCATTCGCCACAACGGTGAAATGTTCCCGACGATCGTAGAGATCCGCGAGGTGCTCAGGAAGCGGCGGGCGAACGCCGGAGGCTCGCTCAACGGCATCCGGGAACTTGGCGGGATGGGCGGTCGACAGCGCGATCATCGGCACGGCGGGATCTGCCGATTGCACGCGCCGCGCGGCAGCGAGCGCAACCGCCGTGTGTGGATCGGTGAGATAGCCGGCGGTCTTCCATGTCCGCGCGATCTCGGCGCCGGTTTCCTCCTCTGACACCGCCTCGGCGCCGAACTCCGACCGGATGGCGGCAAGCGGCCGGTCACCGATGGTGAACGAGCCGGCCTGCGCGAGATGCGCCATCAGGCGACGCACCTCAGCGGCGTCACGACCATAGGCGTCGAACAGAAGCCGCTCGAAATTGGACGACACCTGAATATCCATGGACGGCGACGATGTCGGCTTGACGCCGGTCACCGTATAGCTGCCCGTCGCCACCGTGCGCGCCAGAATGTCATTGGCATTGGTGGCGATGGTGAAACCGGCGATCGGCAATCCCATGCGCTTGGCGGCATAGCCGGCGAACACATCGCCGAAATTGCCCGTTGGCACGCTGAAGGAAACCGGACGGTACGGTGCGCCCAAGCTGACGCCCGCCGTGAAATAATAGACCGTCTGGGCGACGATACGCGCCCAGTTGATGGAATTGACACCCGAGAGCTTCAACGCGTCCCGGAAAGCGTGGTTATTGAAGAGCCCCTTCAGGATCGCCTGGCAATCATCGAACGTGCCCTCCACCGCGATGGCGTGGACATTCGGCGCGTCGACAGTCGTCATTTGCCGCCGCTGAACCTCTGACACGCGCCCCTGCGGATAGAGGATGAACACGTCAACCTGATCGAGCCCCCGGAAAGCCTCGATCGCCGCCGAGCCGGTATCGCCGGAGGTCGCCCCCACGATGGTCGCGCGCTCGCCACGCGCCTTCAGGACATGGTCCATCATGCGGCCGAGAAGCTGCATGGCCACGTCCTTGAAGGCGAGCGTCGGGCCGTGGAACAGCTCCAGCACGAAGAGGTTGTCATCAAGCTGCACGAGCGGACAGACGGCCGGGTGCCGGAAGGTGGCATAGGCTTCGTTGATCATGCCCGCCAGAACGTCGTCCGGTATGTCTCCGCCCGTCAGGCGGCCGACAACCGTCGCTGCAATATCCTCATAGGTGCGACCCGCGAAACCCGCGATCTCTTGCCCCGACAGGGCCGGCCAGTTCTCAGGTACATAGAGGCCACCGTCACGCGCGAGGCCGGCAAGCAAGGCTTCCGTGAAACCGATGACGGGTGCTTCGCCCCGGGTCGACACATGCAGCAAAATCTGTCTCCTCGAACACTCGCCGGACACTACGCCCGTGTCATTCGGGAGACAAGAAAGTCCTACGTTTCAGCGATCTCCGTGAGGTCGTTCACGGTGATCATCCTGCCTATCGGCGCCGCAAGGCCCAGGCGAGGAACACCGCGATGAGCGTCGCCGCGAGGCCAAACCACGTCAGCGCGTATTCGAGATGGCGGTTCGGGAAGGTCAGCACGGTCAGCCCCCCGCGCGGCCAGGCCGGCCCGCCTTCCACCGAAGCCTCATCGATGAGAAATGGGGCGACACGCTCGAGACCAAGCGAGGCTCCGATGCGAACGGGGTCCCGCGTGAACCAGTCTCCCTGCGCGGGCTTATCCCGCGACGGGTGGTCTTCGGGCACGAACCATCCCTGTTCCTGCGGCGCACGCAGGAGACCGGTAACGGCGACAGGCGCCGTCTCGGAGCTCGCGCCGAGACGCAAGGTGTCGCGCAACTCCCGTGGGACAAAACCGCGATTGACGATGACGAAACCGCCATCGGCGAGTGCGAGCGGCGTCAGCACCATATAGCCGAGGGTCGCGCCGCCCTTCGGGCGCAACTCGGCATTCGCTGTCACATAAACGGTCATGTCGTTGAGGAAACGGCCCTCGGCCCTGACCGGCCGATACTCATCCTGCGCCGCGGACCAACCCGCCCATCCCGCCTCCGGCGGCAGTGCGACCGGCGCATCGTGGATGCGCGCGCTGATCCGGGAGATCAGCTCTTCCTTCCCCCGAAGACGCTCGACCTGCCAGAAGCCAAGTCCGAGCAGGATGGCGAGTGCCACCAGCGTACACAGGCCGGGGACGAGGAGTTGGCGGAAGCGGCTCATCAGCGCTCCAGCCGGCCTTCCTCGGCCTTGTTATTGTATTGCAGCGCCACCATCACGCCCTTGAACGGGCGCAGCATGCCGAGGCAGACGATGAGCGCGACCGGCAAGGTGGTGAAAAGATGCACCCACCACGGCGGCTCGAAGGACACCTCAAGCCAGAGCGCCAGACCACAGACGATGAAACCGCCGATCAGCATGATGAAGACGGCAGGGCCATCGGCGGAATCGGCGAAGCTGTAATCGAGCCCGCAAGATTCACACCGGGGCTTCAGCGCGATGAAGCCGTCGAACAGCTTCCCCTCGCCGCAGCGCGGGCAGCGTCCGGCAAGGCCCGTCGGAATCGGGGCCTGCGGAGGATAGTCCTGATCGCTCATGACATGCTTCCTTCGTAATGGTCCATGCGCGGTCCTGAATGCGGCAAAGGCGCGAACCGCGAGACGGCCGCGCCTTTTCCCATTCCTGTCTCATCCGCCACGCGGCGCCGGATCCGAACCGGGCCGCCGCGCTTCTGCGGCCCCGCCCCGAAACTCCACGCGGCCTCTGGCGGACACGATGCTCGAAGAAGGACCGGGAGCACCGCGACTCAGCTCACGCCCCGTCGTCGATCAATGGCTCGGGCCAGCGCCCCAAACATAGATTGCCGCGAAGAGGAACAGCCACACAACGTCGACGAAATGCCAATACCAAGCCGCGAACTCGAAGCCGAGATGCTGGGTCGGCGTGAAATGGCCGATGTACATCCTGTACAGGCAGACCGCCAGGAAGATGGTGCCGATGATGACGTGGAAGCCGTGGAAGCCCGTCGCCATGAAGAACGTGGCGCCGTAGATGTTTCCGGAGAAGCCGAACTGCGCGTGGCTGTACTCGATCGCCTGGACGACACTGAAGAGAAAGCCGAGCGCGACGGTAAGCCAGAGCGCCTGCTTCACCCCATCCCGATCGCCGTGGATCATCGCGTGGTGCGCCCAGGTCACGGTCGTGCCGGAGGTCAGCAGGATCAGCGTGTTGAACAGCGGCAGGTGCCAGGGATCGAAAGTCTCGATGCCCTTCGGCGGCCAGACGCCGCCGGTGAACTCCGCACGGGCATACTGGATCGCCTCATGGGGGAACAGGCTCGCGTCGAAATAGGCCCAGAACCAGGCAACGAAGAACATCACCTCGGAGGCGATGAACATCATCATCCCGTAACGGTGATGGAGTTGCACCACACGGGTGTGGTCGCCCGTGTTGGCCTCATGGACGACATCCGTCCACCATGCGAGCATGGTGTAGAGGACGCCGATAAGACCCGCGCCGAACACGAGCGGTCCCGCGTGCAGGCCGCCCACCGCCATATTCTTCATCCACATCACGGCACCGACGGCCATGATGAAGGCGCTGAAGGAGCCGACAAAAGGCCATGGGCTCGGGTTGACCAAGTGGTAATCGTGATGCTTGGCGTGCGCCTCAGCCATGACCTAGATCTCCGGTGCCTCGTTCGAGCGTGGGGCCGGCGCCCTCACAGTTGTGACTTGTCGTTGCCCTTGCCCTTGTCGCCCTCGGCATTAGCCAGCGGGGCGCCATCCTTGGAAGGGAACATGGTGTAGGACAGCGTGATCGTGGTCAGATCACGCAAATTGCGGTCCTTGGCGAGGGCAGGATCGACATAGAAGACGACCGGAGCCTCGATCACCTCGCCTGGCTGCAGCGTCTGCTCCGTGAAGCAGAAGCATTGGATTTTCACGAAATAGGCGCCAGCGAGATCCGGCTGAACGTTGAAGCTCGCGATGCCAGTCGTGGGTCGGGTCGATGTATTGGCGATCTTATAGAAGACGGTCTTTGTCTCGCCCAACTTGACATCGACCGTGCGCACCTCAGGCTTGAATTGCCAGGCTACGCCCTGCGACGTATTCGCATCGAAACGAACGGACATGTCGCGGTCACTCACGGAATCGGCCGGGCCAGTTCCCACGCGGGGAGTGCCGCCAAAACCGGTGACGCGACAAAAGAGGTCGTAAAGAGGGACGGCTGCGAACGACAGGCCCGTCATCACAGCCACCACGCCGCAGCAGACGACTGCCGTGCGCCGCGCGGCGCGCTGGGCCGCAACGCGACGCGCCTCTTTTTCCTCAGGCGTGAAAACAAGGACCGGCGCTTTTACGCTGGGATCGGCAGGCGTGGTCATCAGCGTCCTCCCTCCCTTAGAATGGCCGGTTCATGACATTGGAACCGAGGCGCGCGAGCGTCATCACATAAAACAAGACTACAAGCGCGCCGAGCGTCAACGCGATGGCGATGTTGCGCGTCCGCCGGCGGCGCAATTCGGCCGGGCTCAATACGATGCCGTCATCCTCTTTGCTCGTCTTGCCAGCCACGCGTTTCGACGCCGACTGGGCCTGCTGCGAAGGCTTCTTCGAAGCGCGCGCGGTATTCGCCGGCTTGGCACTGGCACTCATGACAGGCTCCCTGCCACCCAGTGCCACAATTCGACGACACGCGGGAGGTCCAGGTTCGCACGCCCACCGAAGCCGAACAGATGCTCGACCAGAAGCGTTGCAAACAAAAGAAAGAGATAGAAGATCGAAAAGGCGAACAGGTGATAGGCAGCGCGCGTGGCCGTCGGCCCGACGCGATGCCGATAGACCCGCCACGCAAGCACGAGCATAGCCGCGCCGCCGATCATCGCGATCACCGCATAAGCTGCGCCACCGAAGCCGAGGAGGAACGGCAGCATGCCACAGGGCGCGAGAATGAGCGTATACAGAAGGATCTGGAAACGCGTCGCATCCGGGCCGGCCACGTTCGGCAGCATCGGGATGCCCGCCCGCGCGTAGTCCTCGGATTTCACCAGCGCGAGCGCCCAGAAATGCGGCGGCGTCCAGAGGAAGATGATGAGGAAGAGCGCCAGCCCGTCCAGGCTGATCTGCCCTGTGACGACCGCCTCGCCAATCATCGGCGGAAAGGCACCCGCGGCGCCCCCAATCACGATGTTCTGGGGCGTCGAGCGCTTCAGCCACATCGAGTAGACGACGGCGTAGAAGAAGATCGTGAAGGCCAGAAATGCCGCCGCGAACCAGTTGGAGGCGAGCCCCAGCACGACCACCGAACCGCCCGCCAGCATCATCCCGAAGGACAGCGCCTCGCCCGGCAGGATACGGCCTGCCGGTATCGGCCGGTCGCGGGTCCGCGACATCACGGCGTCGATATCGGCATCCCACCACATGTTGAGGCAACCCGACGCGCCCGCGCCTATGGCGATCGCCAGGATGGAAACGAAACCGAGTACGGGATTGACGTGGCCAGGTGTGACGATCAGGCCGACCAGGGCCGTGAAGACGACGAGCGACATGACCCGCGGCTTGAGCAGGCTCACGAAATCACGGATCTCGCCCGTCGACATCGTCGAGAGCGCCGCGCCATGCGTATCGCCTGAAACTGCAGCGCCACCGGCCTTCACGAACTCATCCCTCACAACTGCCATGTTGCCAAACCCGAGGGCCGGCACAGGCCGGCCCTGAGACCTCATCTGGTTTCAACGGTGCGGACCGTTAGGCAGTCCGCGAGACTTATCACAAGGCGGGCACGCGACGGCGGGTGCACACCCGCCGCGCATCCCCACCTCGCTCAGTGGCTCGAACCCGTGATACGCGGCAGGGTTTCGAACTGATGGAACGGAGGCGGCGAAGACAGCGTCCATTCCAGCGTGGTTGCACCCTCGCCCCACGGATTATCAGCTGCGCGCTCCTTGCGGGCAAAGGCAGTGAACACGCCGTAGAAGAACACGAGAAGGCTGAACGCGAAGATATAGGAGCCGATAGAAGCCACATAATGCCAGCCCGCAAAAGCGTTCGGGTAGTCGACATAGTGGCGCGGCATGCCGGCAAGGCCGAGGAAGTGCATCGGGAAGAACAGGACGTTCGCACCGATGAAGGCGAGCCAGAAATGGAGCTTGCCGATCCAGTCCGGGCAGATATAGCCCGTCATCTTCGGGAACCAGTAGTACCAGCTCGCGAAGATGCCGAAGACGGCGCCGAGCGATAGCACGTAATGGAAGTGCGCCACCACGTAGTAGGTATTGTGCAGCTCGCGGTCGATGCCGGCATTGGCCAGCACGACGCCGGTGACGCCGCCAACCGTGAACAGGAACACGAAGCCGATGGCCCAGATCATCGGGGCTGTGAAGCGGATTGAACCACCCCACATCGTCGCGATCCACGAGAAGATCTTGATGCCTGTCGGCACCGCGATGACCATCGTCGCGAACACGAAGTAGCGCTGCGTGTCGAGCGACAGGCCGACCGTGTACATGTGGTGCGCCCACACGATGAAGCCGACGACGCCGATCGCCACCATGGCATAGGCCATGCCGAGATAGCCGAAGATGGGCTTGCGCGCGAAGGTCGAGATGATGTGGCTGATCGCGCCGAAGGCCGGCAGGATCATGATGTACACTTCCGGATGCCCGAAGAACCAGAACAGGTGCTGGTAGAGCACGGGATCACCACCGCCCGACGGATCGAAGAAGGTCGTGCCGAAGTTGCGGTCCGTCAGCAGCATGGTGATGGCGCCGGCGAGAACCGGGAGCGACAGGAGCAGCAGGAACGCCGTCACCAGAACGCCCCAGGCGAAGAGCGGCATCTTGTGCAGCGTCATGCCCGGCGCGCGCATGTTGAGAATCGTGGTGATGAAGTTGATGGCGCCGAGGATCGACGAGGCACCGGCCAGATGGAGGGCCAGGATGCCGAAATCAAGCGCCGGCCCAGGATGCCCGGAAACGGACAATGGCGGATAGACCGTCCATCCGCCGCCGAAGCCCAACGTGCCCGGCGCGCCCTCCACGAACAGCGAGACCAGCAGCAAGCAGAAGCCGGAAACCGTGAGCCAGAACGAAATGTTGTTCATTCGCGGGAAGGCCATGTCCGGCGCGCCGATCATGATCGGGACGAACCAGTTGCCGAACCCGCCGATGAGCGCCGGCATGATCACGAAGAACACCATGATCAGGCCGTGACCCGTCACCACGACGTTGTAGGCCTGCCCGTTGGCAAAGATCTGAAGCCCGGGCTCCTGCAATTCGATACGCATCAGAATCGACAGGAAGCCGCCGACAAGGCCCGAGCCGAGGGCGAAGATCAGATAGAGCGTGCCGATGTCCTTGTGGTTGGTGGACAACACCCACCGCCGCCATCCTGTTGGGTAGGCGTGACCGTCGTGCGCATGCGCCGCCGTCGAAGCCATTGAGCTTACTCCGTCCATCTTCTTGGTGGCGCCTCCCGTGGGGCGCTCAGTCTCTCTTATTCCGCGCTCAGCGCTTCCGTCCGCGAAGCCACCGCCACGGGGGCCTTGCCTGTCGAAGCGAATTTCTGCTTCGCCTCCGTCAGCCAGGCAGCATACTGCTGCTCGCTCACGATGCGAATGGCGATCGGCATGAACGCATGGTTCTGGCCACAGATCAGCGAGCACTGGCCGTAGTACACGCCCTCTCGCTCAGCCTTGAACCAAGTTTCATTCAACCGGCCCGGGATGGCATCGATCTTGAGGCCGAACGACGGCATCGCGAATGCATGGATGACGTCAGCGGCCGTCACCTGGACACGGACGGTCTTGCCGATGGGCAGAACCACCTCGTTATCCACAGCAAGAAGCCGGGGCTGGCCGTTGGCATCCATGTTGGAATCAAAGCTGAAGCCGCCGTTCTGATCCTCGGGATATTCATAGGACCAGTACCACTGATGGCCGGTCGCCTTGATGGTGATATCCGCCGGCGGCGTCACGAGCTGCAGGCGCAGCAGGCGGAACGACGGCACCGCGATGACGACGAGGATAAGCACAGGGACAATGGTCCAGGCCACTTCCAGCAGGGCGTTGTGCGTCGTCTTCGAGGGAACGGGGTTGCGCTTCTCATTGAAGCGGAACGCGACGTAAATGATGAGGGCGAGCACGAACACCACGATGATGCTGATGATCCACAGCAATCCATCATGGAACCAGTGCATGAATTCGGCGACTCCGGTGACGGGAACCTGCAGCCCCATCTGCCACGGGGATGGCTGGCCGACACCCGCAAAGGCCGCTCCCGACTGCACGACAAGCGCAGCTGCAGCGACAAGTGCGGTCAGGAACCGCAAACGAAAACTATCCATTCCCATCGGTCGTCCGAAGCTCCCATGGCCAGTGAAGCGTCCCACGCCTTCCCATGGGTGAAGCCCCTACGGCTCGTCCCCCATGGGCAGGCGTTACGCTTCTACGCCACCTACCTACTTGACCCAACTCAGAAATCACAAGAGCGCCTTCCGTGCAACGTCGTTCGGCGCGGCCATTCATGCGGCATAAAAGCGCGAACATCGACAATGCTTGCAGGCCTTAGTGTAGAACCCTTCAAAGCTTCGCAAGCCACTTCGCCATGCTCGCGTCACATTCCCCAGCGGTTGTGTTTCTTGACACCGCGCCGGTGGCGTGGTCGGAACACAGCACATGATTGCGGCTCCGGAGATACAGGCGATTCGTTCCGGAGGCGCGTTTTGGTCAGCCACAGCGCATCCCAGGGGAACCGCTCCACCATGCATCGCTGGAAAGCCCGCCTCATTCTGAGCTGTGTTGCGTTCGTCACCTCTCTCTTCGGCGCTGGCACGATGAATGCGGCGATGGCGCAGGGCGCGGTTCGCGGCAGCTACGGCGAATGGCAGATGCGCTGCGAGGTGCCACCAGGCGCCAAGAACGAGCAGTGTGCCCTCGTCCAGAGCGTGGCCGCCGAGGACCGGCCGAATGTCACGCTGCTGGTGATCATCCTGAAGACGGCCGACAACAAGAGCCGACTGTTGCGCGTGGTCGCGCCGCTCGGCGTGCTGCTGCCGGCGGGGCTCGGCCTGAAGATCGACCAGACCGACGTTGGCCGCGCCGGCTTCGTCCGCTGCCTCACGACGGGTTGCGTCGCCGAGGTCGTCATGGACGACAACCTCACCAATCAGCTCCGCACCGGCAAGGCCGCGACCTTCATCGTCTTCCAGACGCCCGAGGAAGGCATCGGCATTCCGGTCTCGCTGACCGGCTTCGACAAAGGCCTGGAAAGCCTCCCCTGACAGAGCGCGCGATCGAAGAACGATCAGATCCGCTGCGGGCGCGGATCCGGCTGACGGCCGAAGAGCCGTCGATACGGCCTTATGGGGCCAGGAGCGCGCCCCGGAGAGCTGTGGCGAAGCCGATACCAGGCGCGGATAGCACTGCGAGCACCGCGCCAGGCCAGCAGCACGCTGCCTCCCGCGATCCTTCGCAGTGGTTTCGGCAAGCACGCCCAGTAGCTGTGCGCCTTCAACGCACCCCGCATGAACCGGCTCTCCGGCAAGTGAATGGTCTGGCCCTGCTCCTTAAGCTGACGGGCTTCGCTTTCCGCAGTCGCGGCGGCGCAAACCGCGAGGAACCTCCCACGGTCCCGCAAGCCGCCGGAAGCAGCACCCCTCAGCATGTCATGAATGAGGATCGGGCGCGTTCTGATCTCCGCCTCGCATTGCGCGATCATCGATTCGGCCCGGCGCCGATAGTAAAAGTAGACGCCGGTGGTCACGAGGCAACGCACGTCCGCCTGGGATAGCCTGAGATAGAGATCCCAGTCCTCATAGGCCCGCAACTCCTCCCTGTATGGGAAGCGCTGCAACAGTGTCTTCCTGAAGACGGCCGTTGCGGTCGAGAACCTGTTTTCGGTGAGACCCGCGACGACCGCCTCGCCGGTGAAGATCGCATAATCGATGAAATTTGCCGGCTCACCCGGCAGGGGAATTGCTTCCGCCTCCGTGAAGTAGCCGGCCTGGGTGACGACGAAGTCATGGTCGGGATTGCGCTCCAGGGCGTCGACCGCGAGGGAGAGAAAGCCGGGGTGCAGGAGATCGTCGGCATCGAGTGTCAGGATGTAGTCGCCTGCCGCATGAGCGACACCGACGTTGCGAGCATTGGCCAGGCCACGGTTACACTCCAGTGCAACGACCTTTAGCCGCGGATCCTCCTTCCGCTGCAGCTCTCCGATGATGAAACGGCTCTGCTCGTCGATCGACGCGTCATCGACAACGACAATCTCGATATTGTCGTAGCTGAGCTCGAGAATGCTGCGGATGGTTTCCGGCAAATAGGCGCCAAGATTGAAATGCGGGATCACAACAGAGACGAGCGGCTCGCTTCTCGCAGCATCCCGGCCCACAACCGGCGGCAGGTGTTCCCACGGCCAGGGATCGCGAGGCAGCGAGACTGGTCGCAGGTGGAGCCCCGGTGAAAAAATGCGCTCCAGCGCGTCGGTAAGGCCAAGGGCCGTACCGTCGAACTTCACACAGTTCTCGCCGTCGATCCACGGCGTATCCGTCCCGAAGGCGGGATTCATTCCATTCAGCACGACGCGCGCGCCAAGAAGCGACGCCTCGTAAGCCGCAAGGCAAAAGGATTCGATATCGCTCGGCACGACCACCGTGCTCGCCGCTATCATCCCCTGACGCTGGCGATCCCCGGGATTCGGGGCCGCATTGAAGCGAGACCTGAGGTCGCCCGAAATGAGAGAGTCGATATAGCTGTGATAGTCCGGCTCAAAGGAATGGGCATTGAAGGCCGCCACGCCACTGTAGCCGGTGTCGCGGCGGATGAAGCCCGAAACGCCGCGCACGAACAGGTCTGGCCGCTTGAAGGCTTGCACCTTGGAAATAAAGCGTATGGGCTGGTTGGAAGTGGGAGCGGCGGTCTCTTTCGCCGGCTCACGCCCGTCGAGCAGGACCGGTGGCGCGTGGATGACGAGACGCCGTTCCCAGTCCGCAGCATCGAGTCCGAAGATCTCGCGCGCCAGGTCCGCGAAGGGCCGCAGCTGGCCGACGACCACGTCGCAATCCCGGAGGCATTTACGCTCGATATCCGCAAGATTGAGGTCGCTGCGGGAGATTGCGCGCGCTTCCGCCTGCAACAGGACCCTGTGGGCGCTGTGTAACCGGACCGCAACGACGGCATCGCCGAGAAAGCCCCGCAGCCTCTGCTCCTGAATGGTCGCGAAGCCAAGTCCGCCCCAATCCGGGAATTCGACATAGTCGAACGTGTGGCGCGTGGCAGCCTCGGCGAGCGCGTGCTGCACGGCGACCGACCGCCAGTGATGCGGGCTATGACCATAAGCCGCCGCAGGTGCCACATGCGCGCCGAGCATCCGGGCCTGGCGACCTGGCTCGTGCCACGACGAATTCACCCGCACGAGCCCGACGCCGGGGAAGAGTTCGGTAAATCCATCCGTCGCCGCATCGGCATCAACCAGGATGACGAGGGAGCGGTTGCGGTCCTCGTCGCTCATGCTGAGAAGCATGTTGTGCAGCACCCGGCCGATTCCCCCGGGGGTGAACGGCGCGAGCTCGAAAGTCACGAATGCCAAGATACCCATCGCTTTAGAGCTCCAGGAATTCACGGTAACGGTCGATCGCGATGGCGTCGCTCTGGGCCTGGTAATCGCGTGTGAGCTGTTCGCGCTCCTCGCGAGGGATGTCGAGCACGCGCTCGATGGCGGCTTTCACTTGCGTCGCGCCCGAGACGTCATCAACCTGGGTGAGGCCGACATACGGATGATCCTCCAGCGCATCAAGGAAGAGAGGCCCGCGGATACAGGGCCTGCCGAGGCTCTGGGCTTCGAGATTGACCACGGGATGACAATCGATAAGCGACGCATTCAGACACATTTGCGACGCCGCCATGCGACGGAATGTGTCCTCCCGGCCACGGAAGGCTATGTGTTGCAGCTTCGCGTCGAGCGGCGGCGGCAAAGCGAGATCTTCCGCATAAACCCAAATCTTCTCGACGGACGGCGACAACGCCGCACCGAGAACGTTGGTAGAAACGTTCTTGATCCAGCCTGCCCAGCCGGGAGCAAAGACCGTCGCGGGGCGCGGATCACTGTTCAAATAATCTCGAGCATCATGACGCGGCGACAGGTTGAACAGCATTGGCCTGAACAATCCGCGGACGGGAAAGTCAAAGCCAGGGCGCATGAAGTGCGCCTTGCGCAGGCAACCCTTTCGCAGGAGGTCGATAACGCCAAAAGCGTAGTGACGCTCACGGTTATTGATCCACTGGGTAGTCCCGCCGTGGTGCACGAGGAACATCCGATCACCGAGCCCCTGACTCGCAAGACTTTCCACGATGGCGGGTGTGTTGTCCGAAAAGCCGTGAAAAACGATGCGCTGAACCCCGGCCGAGAGGATGGCGTGTACGGTCTCCCGCAGAATGCGCCCATTCGCCGGCTCTGCGGGCAGAGCGAGCTTCCGGCCTGGCAGCGCGCCGGCAGCAGCCCTTATTCCGAACCACTCCTTGTGGAAGACGTGGAGCACACGGCCGAAGCCAGGGACGTCATGGGCATAGCGGGTGTCAGGCTCTGCATTCCAGAGGCCGAAAGGCACAGCGCTCTGTCCGACCGGCGCGCCGTGCGAAGTCGGCTGCTGATCCACTTCAGGGCGCCCTACCCTTCCGAGGACAGCGCCGAGCGTCCCATCCAGCCGCAGGCGCATACCACGCGCTTCCCTCATCTCGCCGATGAGGCGCTCGAGATGGGCATTGCGCTCGGAGAGATCATGAACGCGGGCCTGGGCCGCGCTATCGAAGCTTGCTGATGGATCGGATGGCCCGTTCGGCAGGCCTCTCAACTGGTCCACGGTGTGGGAGAGCGCGAGTACCCGGAGCTCGTCGAGATCCACCGGCCGGGCGTCGGGCGCCGAAGCGTCGCGATAGGTGAGATGGCCTGGCCTATCCCCATCCGGTGGGGCAAAAATATAGACTCCATGCTGGTCGGTGACGCCTTCGATGACCGCGACATCCCACGCCCCCGCGGCATAGTCCGCGAAGGCGTGGACCCAACAACCGGCATGCCAGGTGTTCTGGAACAGCGTTGCGGCCACAAGACGATTCTCGATCAGAACGAGCCGTCCCCCCGGTTCGAGCCGTCCGGCCATCTGGCGGATCAGTTCCCGTGCCTGGTCCTCGCTGTTGTGGATCAGGACCGAGATTGTAAAAATGACATCAAAGCATTCGCCGGGGAAAGCCGCCTCGACCGTGTCCGCCACCCGCACGCGGTCTCGAATCACATCCGCCAGCGCCGGTGGTGGCGCGGTGAGCAGATCTGCGACCATGGCCGATGAAAAATCGTAGCCATGATAGGCAACGCCTTCCAGTGCGCTTATGGGCTCTGCGAGGCGTCCGAAGCCGCAACCGAAGTCGAGCACGCGCAGGGGCCTGTCGAGATTTCGCCGGCGTCGCTCCTGCTCAAGACAAGACAGGAGCCAGTCTTCCTGCCGTCCATAAGCTCCATTGCCGGTCTCTATCCTGTAAGCCTGCTGTCGCTGATAATCGCGGCCGGCCTTTTCTTTCCAATATTGTCTATTGGCGACATTCATATCATCTACCACAATTATTTCTTATGAAAACAAAGAAAAAATTCTTTCATAAAATATTTATACACTATGAACGACATGCTCGCGGCATGGCAAGATGTTTTTAATATTCGTTCCTCGCCTGGCACGAGCAGGATGCCGCTGCGCGGCAGGCCAAAGCGTGGTTTGACCATAGCGCTCACGTATGGCTCTTTGTTCACATCCAACCTATGCAGGAACGCTGATGAACTGGCAGGGAGATCGTGAATGGTTGTGATGGCTCGAGACCGGCATCCTATCCGGCCGGCCCTTCGGAGCGGTGCAATCGCTTTGGCAGTCGGCCTCGCCCTGGCGGGCTGCTCATCCTCTTCCGGAACATCGGGTGGCGGCACCTCGGTCGGCAATTTTCTCCTCTATGGCGGCGCAACCGTCCCAGCGGAGGCGGCGGTGCCGGAGTACGAGGTCGTCTGCCCCAAGGTCGACATCACCGAGGGCGGATCCGCCATCCGGGTCGGCGGCGAGAACGCGCGCTATCAGGTCTCCATCACCGATGTCGCCCGTGAATGCACCATAACCGGCGACGGCGGCTATCAACTGAAAGTTGGCGTCGAAGCGCTTGCGCTGCTCGGCTCCGGCGGCAATGTCGGCCGTGTCACCGTCCCGGTGCATTTCACGGTCAAGCGCGGCAGCACGGTACTTGCCAACCGCACGCGCACAACGGCCGTTGCTTTTGCCGCCGGTGAAACACAAGCCGCCTTCACGGTGGTCGAGGACGGCATCAACGTTCCGGCCGGTGAAGGCGAGGTCACCATCATGGTCGGCCTTGGCAGTGGCCCGGTAGAGGCTCGCACCGGTCGTCGTCGCCGCTAGGACTGTTCCGAAAAAAGGGAATTCCTCATCCGGTCGACAGTTGTGCGGGAATAGAGAACCAGAAGTGTTTCCGCACCGCAAAAAAATGCGGCAGCACTCTGGGCAATAGCCGATTGACAGATCAGGCCGAGGCCTTATGACGGTCTTTGTCGTTCATTCCTGCGGAAGAGCCCGGACCGCACCACGGTTCGGCGCCGAAGGCGCAACCACCCCGGAAACGCTCAGGCACAAGGGACCGCACGGAATTGACACTCTGGAAAGCGGGTAGCCCTCATGGGCTGCCCCACCGACGGGGGTAATCGCGGGATGGCGCATGGCGCCGTCCAGGCGGGAAATCTCTCAGGTCCACAGACAGAGGGGGTGCGCATGGAGCCGGTTTCCGTTGGGACCGGATGCCCTTTTGGGCAATTATAGCCATGAGCGTCCCTTTTTTGTGGAAGGATCTGGAATGGCGGGCCAGTCGAACGACGATCTCCCCTTGCGTACTCCGCTCTATGAGCGGCACGTTGCCCTTGGCGCCCGCATGGCGCCCTTTGCCGGCTATGAGATGCCGATCCAATACGGCAAGGGCATCCTGCACGAGCACCTTCATACCCGGGCGGCGGCTGGGTTGTTCGATGTCTCACATATGGGTCAGGCACTCCTCATCGGCCCCGACCACGCAACGACCGCGGCCGCACTGGAAGCCCTCGTTCCCGCGGATATCGCGGGGCTGGGGTTCGGTCGCCAGCGGTATACCCAGTTCCTCAATGAACAGGGCGGCATTCTCGACGACCTCATGGTCTCGCGCGGGCCGGATCCGGCCGACGACGGCAAGCTTGGGCTCGTGGTCAATGCGGGCTGCAAGGAATCCGATTACGTCCACCTCGACCTGAACCTGCCGGACACGGTGAAGCTTCAGCGCAACGACGACAGAGCGCTGCTCGCGCTCCAGGGACCTCAGGCGGTTGCCGTTCTCTCCCGCTACGACGAAGCCGCCGCCGGGATGGGCTTCATGACCGTTGGCTCCCTCTCCATCGGCGGCATCCCGACGCTCGTCTCGCGTTCCGGCTACACCGGAGAGGACGGCTACGAGATTTCCGTCGCCAACAGCGACGCAGTGGCGCTTTGGGATCTCCTCATGAGCCAGTCCGAGGTCGAGCCGGTGGGCCTCGGCGCGCGCGATTCGTTGCGGCTCGAGGCCGGCCTCTGCCTCTACGGGCATGACATCAACCAGGAGACCTCTCCTGTCGAGGCGGGGCTCACCTGGTCTATCCAGAAGCGTCGTCGCACCGATGGCGGATTCCCCGGCTACCGCCGCATCGTGGGCGAACTGGCGGAGGGACCACTGCGTCAACGCGTCGGCATCCTCCCCCAGGGCCGGGCGCCGGCGCGGGAGGGCACACAGATCCTGGACGCCAGCGGTGAACTCATTGGCGAAGTCACCTCGGGCGGCTTCGGACCGACGGCGGAAGGCCCTGTCGCCATGGGCTATGTGGTTCGCGACTTCGCCGGCGTGGGCACCGACATTCAGCTGTCCGTGCGCGGCAAGCTTCTTCCCGCCAGCATCGTTCCCCTTCCCTTTGTGGCTCATCGCTACAAACGCTGATCAACAGAAGACTTTCCGGAGACAGAAATGACGACGCGTTATTCCAAGGACCATGAATACGTCCGCCTCGAAGGCGACACGGCGACTGTCGGCATCACCGACTACGCCCAGGAGCAACTGGGCGATGTCGTCTTCATTGAACTCCCCCAGATCGGCAAGGTCTTTGCCAAGGGCGATGATGCCGCGGTGGTGGAGAGCGTGAAGGCTGCGAGCGAGGTCTATGCGCCGGTTGCAGGCGAAGTGGTCGCCATCAATGCGGAGCTCGAGGCCGCCCCCGGAACCATCAACGAAGACCCCGTCGGCAAGGGCTGGTTCTTCCAGATGAAGCTCGCTGACCCGGCCGAGTTCGAGAGCCTGATGAGCGAAAGCGACTATGAGGACTTTCTGAAGTCGATCAGCTGATCACTGCCGAGGCCCTCATCCGCAATAACGACAAAACCCCGGCGCGAGCCGGGGTTTTTACGTTGGGAGCCTACGCATCGCGCGTCTGCCGAGATATCCGCAAGCCGCCGAAAAGCAGAAAGCCCGGCTCTGCGTTCAGAGCCGGGCTTTCTCTTTAAAACCGGAGCGGAGAGCTCAGGCGTATCAGTTCAGCTTCGAACGGAGATCGGCGAGGCTCGATGCGAAGATCGAAGCGCCTTTCTCACCCTTTACAGCGTCCTTCAGGACCGTCTCGGATGCCTTCAAGGCTGCATCGACGGCAGCCGCCCGCACTTCCGCGGTGGCCTGGGCCTCGGCCTGGGCGATCTTCGCCTCAGCGGAAGCCGTACGGCGCGCCACGAAGTCGCTCATGCGCTGGTGGGCCTCCGCGGCAACACGCTCAGCTTCCACCTTGGCATTCGCGACGATGTCGGCAGCTTCCTTTTCCGCCGCAGCCCGCTTGGCCTGGTATTCCTTGAGAAGGGCCTCGGCTTCCGCACGGAAGCGCGTTGCCTCGGCCAGCTCATCGGAGATGCGCTTGGCGCGGGCGTCGAGCCCGGCGACGACAGCGCGACCTCCGCCGAGGTAGAGGGCCAGCACGAGAAAGAGAACGAACGAGACCGCTGCCCAGAAAGTAGCGTCCATGACCTTACCCCTTCAACGCTGTCTTGACGGCCGCGGAGACCTGCTCCTGGGACGGCTTGGCCCCGAGCACGCGCTGAAGGATCGCGTCAGCCGCATCCGTGGCGATACCCTCGACATGGGTCAGCGCAGCCGACTTGGTCTCGGAAATCACCTTCTCGGCCGCGGCAAGCTTCTCGGCCAGGGCCGCGTCGAGCTCACGACGCTTGGCATCCGTCTCGGCCTGCAGACGCTGATGCGTCTCGGCAGCGATCGCCTGCGAACGGGACTTCGCATCGGACAGTGCTGCCTCATAGGCGAGACCAGCCGCTTCGGCTTCCTTCTTGGCGGCAATCGCCTCGTGAAGGTCGCCCTGAATTTTATCGTGCCGCTGCGCAATAGTTCCGCCGATGCGCGGCAGAGCCACTTTCGCGAGGAACCAGTAAAGCAGAGCGAATGTCACCGCCAACCAGAACAGCTGGGACGCAAACGTCTCGGCTTGGAACGGCGGGAATGCGCCGCTGCCATGGGCTTCGGCTCCAGTCGTGACCGGTTCGGCCATTCGTCAACTCCGCGTCGCGCGATGACCTCCGGAAGCAAGTTCCGAAGGTCTGGTCGCCATCAGTCGAATGTAGCTTCGCCTTAAACGGCGAAGAGCAGAAGCAGCGCGACGAGAAGCGAGAAGATGCCGAGAGCTTCCGTCAGCGCGAAGCCGAGGAGCAGGGTCGGGCGCTGGCCATCGGCCGCAGACGGGTTGCGCAGGGCACCGGCGAAGAACTGACCGAAGAGATTGCCGAGGCCAATGGCGGCGCCGGCCATACCGAGGCACGCGAGACCCGCGCCGATGTACTTTGCTGCAACAGGATCCATCTTTAGTGCTCCTTGGGAGATGGCGGAAAAACCGGCCGGCGTGTCAGTGGCCGGGATGCAGGGCGTCGTGCAGATAAATGCTAGTCAGCACGGCGAAGACATAGGCCTGCAGAACCGCGACGAGCACCTCAAGCGCAGTCAATGCGACAGTGAAGATGAGCGGCAGAGGCGACAGGATGGCGAGGAAGCCCTGGGCCAGCAGGATCGTGACGAAGCCTGCGAAGATCTTGAGGGCGATGTGTCCCGCCAGCATGTTGGCGAAAAGACGAACGGCAAGGCTGATCGGGCGGGACAGGAAGGAGACGACCTCGACGGCGACGAGCAGCGGCAGGAGCCAGCCAGGCACGCCCGACGGCACGAAGAGCTTGAGGAAGCCCATGCCATGCTTGACGAAGCCATAGACGATCACGACACCGATAACGAGAAGCGACAGCGCCCCCGTGACGACGATCTGGCTGGTCACCGTGAACGAATACGGCAGCAGGCCCAGCACGTTCGCCATCAGAATGAAGCTGAAGAGCGAGAACACCAACGGCAGGAAGACCATCCCGTCCTTGCCGGCGGACTGTCGTACCGTATTGGCTACGAACTCGTAGGTCAGCTCGCCAAGGTTCTGGAGGCGGCCCGGCACCATCGAGCGCTGGCTCGACGTCAGCAACAGGAAGACGATGACGATCGCCACCGACGCAACCATGAAGGCCGCAGAATTGGTGAAGTGAATCGGCGATTCACTAATGTGGAAAAGCGGACCCGAAAGGGGCTTAATCTGGAACTGTTCGGTGGGACTGGCCATTGGCCGCTCGGCTCCCGCTTCCATGTCCGCGCCGGATACCCGACGCGCTCCGCCTAACCAAAGACCAGGATCGCTATTTCTTCGATCCCGACCCCACGAACCCGGCCGCGCGCATAACGTTCATCACGCCCGCCGCGAAACCGAGCAATAGAAGGATCATCAGCCCCCACGGCTTGGTGCCGAAGAACTGATCCACTCCCCATCCGAGGGCCGCCCCGACGATGACGCCAGACGCGAACTCCCCGGCAAGCCGCATGGCGCTTCCGATCGACGAGGCGTCAGCCTTGCCGCCGGCACCGGCCTCCCCCGAAGAGGATTGGCTTGCCTTCTCCGCCACAGCGAGCCTGTCACCAAGATCATGGAGCCGCTTGGCGAGCTCCTGATCCCTGGATCCTGCCGGGCGGTTCGTCCCGGATGGCGGCTGCTTATCACCAGCCATGGCAGATCCCTAGGAATGACGACGCACAATGGCGCAGATAGATGAGATTCATGTAGACAAACGTCAAGCCGGCACTCTTTTTGAGGGTGTCGGCGTGAAGTTCAAGGCTCCATGAACGCGGCGCACAATAGTGAGCGACCGGGAGAGTGTCAAGAATGCGGCGAAAAACTATAAGCCGTTGATATAATTACAACAATTTCGACTTTTACGCCACCCGGGAGAAATACTTTCCTCCCCTGTCCAACATTAGGTCGCTTCAAGGATGCGTTCGGCGACCTCAAGGTCCACCGAGACGAGTTGTGAAACGCCGCGCTCGGCCATCGTCACGCCGAACAGCCGGTCCATCTGCGCCATGGTGATGGGATTGTGGGTGATAACGATGAAGCGCGTTTCCGTCTGCCGCGCCATATCACGTAGAAGCTCGCAATAGCGCTCGACATTGGCGTCATCGAGAGGTGCGTCCACCTCGTCCAGAACACAGACGGGCGATGGGTTTGTAAGGAACACCGCGAAGATGAGCGCGGTCGCGGTCAGGGCCTGCTCGCCACCGGACAGGAGCGTCATCACCTGGGGCTTCTTGCCGGGGGGACGGACGAGAATCTCGAGGCCCGCCTCGAGTGGATCGTCCGAATCAATCAGCGTCAGCTCAGCCGTGCCGCCCCCGAAAAGGCTGGTGAACAAGCGCTGGAAATGGCCGTTCACAATGTCGAAGGCGGCCAGCAGACGCTCTCGCCCTTCCCGATTGAGATTGCCGATCGCCTGGCGAAGGCGCCGAATCGCCTCCGTCAGATCACTGCGCTCCCCGGAGAGACCGTCCCGCTTCTCCTCGGCCTCCGCCAATTCCATTTCCGCACGCAGATTGACGGCGCCTAACCGCTCGCGATCAGCCTTGAGATCCGCAAGCCGTGTCTCCACGGCCTGCGCTTCCGGCAACTGCGAATCGATGGCGACGCCGGCCTGCTCATGCAGGGTGGCCGGCGAGGCCTCCAGCGTTTCGGCGACATCGTGCGTCACCTCCGTAAACTTGGCGCGTGCCGCCTCGAGGCGTGCTTCCGTTCCGGCGCGCGCCTCGCGGGCTGTCCCCAATTCATCGAGCGCCACCTTGGCGAGGCGGTCGGCGTCCACCAACGCCTTCTCCGCCTCGGCGAGGCGATCGGCCGCCGCCTTGCGCCGCTCCTCGGCCTCGGCGATCTCCGACAGGAGCGCGCGGCGGCGCAACAGGAACGTATCGGGCATGTCGGCGAGTTGTTCGAGCTCGGTCTCGGTGGCGGCGCGACGCTCGGCGAGCTCCTCGCTTGCCTCGGCCGCGCGCGTCGCACGGGCTGTCCAGGCGTCGATCTCGGCCGCGATCGCGGCGTGGCGCTGGCGGCGCAATTCAGCCTCGCGCTGCTGGCTCTGCACCCTGGCCCTGATATCGGCGGTCGCGCCGCGCTGACCGGCGACGATGGCGGTCGCACTATCGAGCCGACCCTTGATCTCGGGCAAGCTATCGAGCGCGTCCAGCCCCGCCTCGATTTCCTCGATTCGGGCGAGCCCTTCCTCCTCCGCGGCACACAGCCGGGTCTGGGCCTCGACAAGGCCGAGACGACGCGCCGCCGCCGCCGCCGCGTCACGCTCGGCCGTCGTGAACGCCTGGCGCGCCCTGTCCATCTCGCGGCGGGCGGCGCGCTCTGCCTCGATCGCGACCGCCTCCCGACGGGTCGCCTCGGCGACGCCATCGCGGGCGTCGCGCAACCCCTGTGCCGCCTCATCAGCCGCCAGGCGCGCCTCGGCCGCCTCGATCTCAAGCTCGGCGAGACGGTTGCGTTCGGCAAGACGCCGCGCCGCCGGGGATGACGCCTCGGCGGCAACCGTGAAGCCGTCCCAGCGCCAGAGATCCCCTTCGCGCGAGACGAGCCTTTGCCCAGGTTTCAGCGAAGGGCGAAGCCGCGCTCCATCCCGACGCTCCACAACTCCGATCTGGCGCAAGCGACGGGCAAGCGCGGACGGTCCATCGACCTTGTCCGTCAGCGGCACCGCCCCGTCTGGAAGCGCCGCGTCTTCCCCCGCCATGGCGGAGACATCAGCCCAGTGCGAAGGCGCGGCGGACGCCAAAGGGGCATCGAGATCCTCGCCGAACGCTGCGGCAAGCGCGGCTTCATAGCCTTTGCTCACCGTGATGGCCTCGATGACGCCTTGCCAGGGACCGTCCGCCGGTACTGCGACGAGCTTGGCGAGTGTCTGTGCCTCGGTGTCGAGACGCTGGGCGCGACGCTCCATCTCGGCTGCGGGGCCGGCGACGTGGGCTTCGCGGTCGCGTGCCGCCTCGATGGCGAGGCGCGCCTCCGCGACCGTCTCCTCGGCGAGGGCGGAATGCTCTTCCGCAAAGGCCAAGCCTTCACGCAGGGGCTCAAGAGCGTCCGCTCCGCCCGCGCCATCGTCCAGCTCGGCAAGTTGGTCTTCTATGACCTGGCGTTCATGCGCGGCGCGCTCGACGCGGGATCGCTCGTCCCGCAGCGACCGCTCGAAGGCCGCATGTTTGGCGCCGGCCTCGGCGAGCTCTGCCTGCATGACGGCCAACTCACGCTCAGCGCCGGCCAACCGCGCCTCCGCCGTCGCCAGTTCCGCCTTGAGGGTCTTCGTGGGGTCGCTTGTGTCGCCCGGGACAGCGCTGAGTTCGTCCTGTTCACCCCGCAGCTTCAGAAGCGTCATCGCCGCGTCGCTGCCGGAGGCCTGCTCGCGCGCCAGATCACGGTCGATCTCGACCAGTCGGCGCTCCAGTTCGGTCTGGCGTTCGCGGGAGCGCCGCTCTTCGCCGTCGAGATCATTACGCGCAAGGGTCAG
Source organism: Hyphomicrobiales bacterium (assembly GCA_930633525.1). NCBI lineage: Bacteria > Pseudomonadati > Pseudomonadota > Alphaproteobacteria > Hyphomicrobiales > Hyphomicrobiales bacterium. The sequence goes on along the minus strand of CAKNFP010000001.1, from coordinate 926,919 downwards.
TCGCTGCAGCGCCGCGGCGGCCTCGACCTCCGCCTGCCGCAGCCCGGGAAGCGCGTGGGCCGCGATGGCCTGCGCCTTCGCAGCCTCAGCCTGCGCCTGCGTGCGTTCCGCGACCAGCCGCACCTCGGCGGCCAGCGCCTGCTCGGACTGCGCCACGGCGGCGCGCGCCTCGGTGAAGGCGATGAGCAGGAGCAGCGCTTCGAGCTTGCGGATATCGGCCGACAGCAGGCGGTACCGTTGGGCCTGTCGTCCCTGCCGGCGCAGCGCGTCGACCTGCGTCTCGATCTCGCGCATCACGTCGTCGAGCCGCAGCAGGTTGTCCTCCGCCGCCCTCAGGCGCAGTTCAGCCTCGTGGCGGCGGGTGTGCAGGCCGGCGACACCGGCCGCATCCTCCAGGATACGGCGGCGCGCCTGCGGCTTCGCCGCGATGATCTCGCCGATCTGCCCCTGGCGCACCATGGCGTGCGAGCGGGCACCGGTCGCCGCGTCGGCGAACAGGAGCTGCACGTCGCGGGCGCGCACCTCGCGACCGTTGATGCGGTAGGAGGAGCCCGATTCGCGCTCGATCCGGCGCGCGATTTCCAGATTGTCGGTATCGTTGAATGCGGCGGGTGCCGTCCGCGCGCTGTTATCGACGACGACCATCACCTCGGCGCTGTTGCGCGCCGGCCGGCCGTTGGTGCCGGCGAAGATGACGTCGTCCATGCCCGAGGCGCGCAGCGACTTGTACGAGCTCTCGCCCATGACCCAGCGCAGCGCCTCGACAAGATTCGACTTGCCGCAGCCGTTGGGGCCGACGACCCCCGTCAGGCCCGGCTCTATCAGAAATTCCGATGGCTCGACGAAGGACTTGAAGCCCGCGATCCTGAGGCGGGTGAGCTTCATGGTGTGACCGCGCAGCTGCCCAAGCGGACGCTGAAGGCTCCGGCCCGCAAGGACCGTTTCCTTGCTTCAACCGGAAAAGTGCCGGCGGCTGCCGCCAGCACTTCTCGCGACAGGTCATCCTGTCCCATCGAAAAATCGGCGCGTCGCTCCAGCCACATGGGAGCTCGCGCCGTTATACACGCCGCGTGATCCTTACCCACCGACGAGGGGCGTAAGGATCTGCTCCAGACGGTCAACAGAAAGCGCTCCGTTCTCGACCTTCCCATTGATGAAGAAGGTTGGCGTGGCATTGACGCCGAGCTTGTTGGCGCCGTTGTCCCTGACCCAGTTCACCGCATCATAGGTCTTCTGATCCTTCAAGCAGGCCTCGAAACTTTCCTGTGTGAAACCGGCCTGCTTGGCCAGCTGCAGCAAGGCATCGAGGGGCTTGTCGTTGAAGGCCCAGTTGCGCTGCTGATTGAACAGCAGATCCGTCACGGCATAGTACTTGTCGTTGCCGGCGCAGCGGGCCAGCATGAAGCCCGCGGTCGCCAGCGGATCCAGCGGGAATTCGCGCAGGATGAAGCGTACCTTGCCGGTATCGATGTATTTCGACTTCAACGTCGGATAGGTTGCCTCGTGGAAGTTCGCGCAGTGCGAGCATGTCAGAGAGGCATATTCAATGATCGTGACCTTGGCATCGGGCGAGCCAAGCACGACATCGCCGAGCGGTCCCTGCGCATTGAGGTCGGTCGGCGACTGGGCCATGGCCGATTGCAGGGAAAGCCCCGGGAGACCCATGACACCTGCGGCTATGGTACCGACGAGGCAAGCAGCGAAAGTGCGACGGCTGAGCGTCATCGCGGTAGTCTCCTTGGATAGGGCACCGCCAGCGGCGGCAAGTTCGAGCTACAGGCAAGACGGATCGAAAACCATGCCTGTTCGGCGCACACCATAGATGCGGCAACGCATCTGGCAAGCGACGTTCAGTCACGGTTGCGTGCAATAGCGGCCTAAAGGCGGCGAAAGGGCGTCTACCGCGACAGGACAGCCTGGCCGAGACGTCGCAGAGCCTGCTGCAATCCTTCATCCGCCACATCGGCGACATGGTCTTCAACGGCGCGTGCGGCTGCCGGCGACAGGTTTCGAGGCGGCTCGGCAACTTTAGTCCTGCGCTGCAGCGGCCCTTGGCGTAGGGCGAGACGCGCGACGCAGCGCCAGCCGAAGTGGCTGTTCACGCGCTCGATGACGACAGGCGCCATATGCTGCAGCTCCAGCGCGAAAGCGCCTGTGACCCGCACGACGAGCGTCGCGGGCTCGGCCTCCTCCGCATAACGCCGCCGCGCCCCGCCGGGCCAATCGAGCCTGATCGGCTCGGCGTGGCGTGCCAGCCGATCCCCGACGATTTCCGGCCAGGCCATGATGATATCGGATGCCGCGAAGCCCTGCTTCGCGAGCACCGGTGCGATGCAGCCATCCACAAGATCGGCCAGCGGCTTCGCCGGAAGCCGCTGATGTGGCCGCACGAAGGCGCCAGCCGCGCCGCCGCCCGGCACGAATCGCTGGTTAGGCCGGAAAGATCGCGTCATAGCTCAACCCAAAGGCCCATCCCGATGCCTCAACCCAAAGCCCCACAGAAGCCACCTCCAGAGAGGGTGTCTGCCCCCCTGGAGCAATTCCGACCTGGATAGAATCAGATACTTCCATCCAAGCTTGGGGACCTGCTCGTCTATTTCTCAGCGAGACAATCCGCACCAGACCGACCTGCTCTAGCCTGACCGCGAGCGGGCCGCTACAGATCATATCATGGTAGACACCGAAGCCGCCCCCGTGAAGTCCGCCCGCAAAGGAACTGCGCCCAGGCGCTCTTCGCGAGCGAGCCCGGGACAAGCCGATCTTCTCGCACCGGCAGCCGGCTCGGGTTCCGTGGAGGCCTCGGCCCTGCTCGCCTGGTACGATCGCCACCGCCGCGACCTGCCCTGGCGGGCAAAGCCCGGCGAAATTGCTGATCCCTACCGCGTGTGGCTGTCGGAGATCATGCTGCAGCAGACCACCGTGACGGCCGTGAAGCCTTATTTCGAGCGCTTCCTGCAGCGATTTCCGACTGTCGGCGATCTCGCACGCGCCCCTCAGGAGGCCGTGATGCAAGCCTGGGCGGGGCTTGGCTACTATTCCCGCGCCCGCAACCTGCATGCCTGCGCGCAGATGGTCGTGGCGCGCCATGGCGCGCGCTTTCCGGCCGATGTCGACCAGCTGCGCGCCCTGCCCGGTATCGGCGCCTATACGGCGGCGGCGGTGGGGGCGATCGCCTTCGACATCCCCGCCGCGGCGGTCGATGGCAATGTCGAGCGGGTGCTGGCGCGCCTCTATGCTGTGGAAGAGCCGCTGCCCAAGGCCAAGCCCCTGTTCCACGCGCTGGCCCAGGCCCTCGTCCCGCGTGAACGCGCCGGAGACTTTGCCCAGGCCTTCATGGACCTCGGCGCGACGATCTGCACGCCGAAGCGGCCGGCTTGCGTGTTGTGCCCCTGGTCCGGGCCGTGTGTGGCGCGCGCCGCCGGCACGGCGGAGACCTTTCCGCGCAAGGCCGCCAAGAAGGAGGGCATCTTGCGCCTCGGTACGAGCTTCGTCGCGGTGCGCGGTGACGGCGCGGTGCTGCTTCGCACCCGCCCGCCGGAAGGCCTGCTCGGCGGCATGGCGGAATTGCCCGGCAGCCCATGGTCTCCCGACGGCCCGGGGGGCGACCTGCTTGCGCACGCGCCGATGCAGGCGCGCTGGGCCGCGCTGAACGGCGTGGTGCGCCATGTGTTCACGCATTTCCCGCTGGAACTGACGATCCTGCGCGCCGACGTCCCCCAGAGGACACCCGCCCCTCCCGGCATGCGCTGGGTCGCGGCCGCCAGCCTCGATACCGAAGCCCTGCCCAGCCTGATGCGCAAGGTACTCGCCAAGGCGCGAATCGAGATCCGCCCCTCCTGAACGCGGCTTGCCTCACTATTCCGGCAATCGCCTTATCGCCGCGGTAAAACCTGGCGCCGATTATGGAGGGCCTTGGCGCCCGCCGGTGCGGGCCGGATGGACGAAGATCGATGCTGACCGCTGCGAACCGCCGCTCCCTCGTCGACAACGCCATCGACAGCATCCGCACCGCGATCGAGGACGGCACCTGGCCGATCGGCTCGCGCATTCCGACGGAGACCGCTCTGGCCGGCCTCCTCAAAGTCAGCCGCAACACGGTACGGGAGGCTGTGCGAGCCCTGGCCCATAGCGGCATTCTCGACGTTCGCCAGGGTGATGGTACCTATGTGCGCAGCCAGACCGATACCGCTGCGCTGTTGAAGGCACTCGGAGAAGCGGGCTTCGATGACCAGCTCGACCTGTGGCGCATGCTGAGCGAAGCTTTGGCGCGGCTGGCGGCCGAACGGCGTGATTTCGAGGATGTCGGCCGCATCGCGTCCGCCATCGATGAAATCTTTGCCGCTCCGCCAGAAAGTCGCGCTCCCGGGCCCAATTTGGATCGTTTTCATAGTTCTGTCGCCGACGCGGCTCATAACAAAGCCATCTCCGTGCTCTTTCGGGCCGTTGCGTCGTCCGTCAGTCTACTTTCACCGCCCGCGCAAAGTCTGCTAGAAACGGCACACGATGCTGGCGCGGCATATCCCGCGCGAGATGATTATCGGGCGCTGCTCGACGCCATCGTCAGCCAGTCTCCGCAAGATGCAGCGCGGGCCGCGCGACATCTCGTCGATTGTTCTTTTGCGGCCGTGGCCGGGCCTCAGGCGGAAGATCCCTCCCCGCCTCCCTGAAAGCTGATGCAATGACGACAGAGGTAGCGGGACCAACCGCGCCCAGATTGCCCCAAGGACATACCTTTCCACAAGAACACGCTTCCCCGACGCTGGCGGACGAGCTTCTTCCGGAAGCCGAGCTGGTCGAGCCCCCTCAGGCTCCGGTAGCCGCCGCCGGCCTGCCGCGATGGTGGTTGGCGGTCGTTCTCGTTCTGGTTTCCATCAACCTGCGACCGGCGCTCTCCAGCGTCGGTTCAGTGCTTGAGGAGTTGATGCGCGATACCGGCGCATCCACCACTTTCGTCAGCGTTCTCACCACCCTGCCCGTGCTGTGCCTCGGCGCATTCGGCCTCACCGCGCCACCACTGGCGCGTCGCTTCGGCACCGAGAGGGTGGTGCTGGTTATCCTGCTCGCGATGGCCGCCGGACTTGCGCTCCGCGTCTTTCCGTCATTCCTGCCGCTTCTCGGCAGTGCGATCATCGCCGGCGCATCGATCGGTATCATCGGCGTGCTGATGCCGGGGCTCGTGAAACGGGACTTCCCCAGGCACGCCAGCCTGATGACCGGTGTCTACACCATGGCACTCTGCGCGGGCGGCGCGCTCGGCGCCGGGGCGACCGTGCCACTCGCCAGGGCCTTCGACAGCTGGCCTGCGGCGCTCGCCTTCTGGGCCGTGCCTGCCGTGCTCGCCGCCATGCTGTGGTGGCCCTGCATCCCCAAGCGGCTCGGCAATCATGCCAAGCCAGTCCAATATGCTGTCACAGGGCTGTGGCGCGATCGCCTGGCCTGGCAGGTCACCCTCTTCACCGGCCTGCAGTCACTGCTCGCCTATATCGTTCTGGGCTGGCTCATCCAGATTCTGCGCGACCGCGGCCTTGATCCCCTGACAGCCGGCCTCACGGTCTCCGGGTCGGTGCTCGCGCAGGTGCCGGCGGCGCTCATCGCGCCTATTCTGGCGGCACGGCGACGCGACCAGCGGGGCATGATCATCATCATCATGTCGATGGGTCTCGTCGGCATGCTCGGCTGCCTTTTCGCGCCGCTCTCCACCGTGGCGATCTGGGCCTTGCTGCTGGGCATCGGCCAGGGCGGAAATTTCGCGCTGGCGCTGCTCACCATCGTGCTGCGATCCCCGGATTCCCACGTCGCGGCGCGCCTCTCGAGCATGGCACAGAGCGTCGGTTACACGCTCGCCGCAACAGGGCCCTTCGCAACGGGGCTGCTGCACAGCTGGACAGGGTCCTGGGACAGCGTCGCCCTGCTCTACTTCGGCGTGACGATTGCGGGCATGACCTTTGGAATGGGGGCGGGTCGCGCGCGGCATGTGAACGTGACGGTGACACCCCTGCCGCCGAAACCCGATACAGCCCGCTCCTGAAGCGCGACGCCACCTGCGCGGCCCCGGTTCACGGGCACAATGCAAAAAACCGGCCTCTTGCGGGGCCGGTTTCAAATGCGCGCTTACATGAGCGGCTCAGGCTGCCTTGGCGATTTCCGCCCGGATGGTCGTGCGCAGATCATCGATCGGAACACGGACGCCGTTGCGTTCCAGATGCCAGAACGTCCAGCCGTTGCATGAGGGGAAGCCCTGGACGAGCGCCCCGATCTTGTGGATGGATCCCACGGCCGGGCCGGCGCAAAGCGTGCCGTCGGCGCGGATGACCGCGTGATGGCGGCCCGCGTGATCCGTGACCGTTTCGCCTGGTGTGACGAGGCCAGCCTCGACGAGCGCCAGAAAGGGCACGCGCGGCTCCGTCCGTTTCGCGGGCGCCGCGGATATGACCGGACCGGAGAGGCGCTCGATGCCGGCGATACGCTCACGGGCGGCGGCGGCATACGAGGGATCGCGCTCCAGCCCGATGAAATGACGGCCGAGACGCTTGGCGACCGCGCCCGTGGTGCCCGTTCCGAAGAAAGGATCGAGCACGACGTCACCCGGATTGCTGGCGGCGAGGAGGACACGTGCGAGCAGCGCCTCCGGTTTCTGCGTGGCATGAAGCTTCTGGCCGCTGGCGTCCTTCAGGCGCTCCTCGCCGGTGCACAGCGGGAAATGCCAGTCCGAGCGCATTTGCACATCGTCGTTGCCCGCTTTCAGTGTCTCGTAGTGGAAGGTGTAGTTCTTGCTGTCCGCGCTGTGCGACGCCCAGATGAGCGTCTCATGGGCGTTCGTGAAGCGCCGCCCGCGGAAATTCGGCATCGGATTGGCTTTGCGCCAGACGATGTCGTTGAGGATCCAGTAGCCGAGGTCCTGCAGCGATGAGCCGACCCGGAAAATATTGTGATAGGAGCCGATGACGAACAACGTGCCGTTCTTCTTGAGAACACGGCGGCAGGCCGCGAGCCAGGCACGGGTGAACGCGTCATATTCGGTGAAACTATTAAACTTGTCCCAGTCGTCATCGACCGCATCGACGAGACTATTGTCCGGTCGCGTCAACGCACCCTCAAGCTGCAGATTATAGGGAGGGTCGGCGAAGATGAGATCGACGCTGTGGGCCGGAAGGGAATTCAGGGAGGCAACGCAATCGCCAACCAGAACCTGATCGACGGGAAGCGGATGAAATTCCGCCGTTTCCACTGGCACCCTCGCCCCGGTACGCGAGACCTTACTCCGGGGCGAGGCTCCAGCGGCATGGTTAAAAGCAATGCCCATGACGCGATAATCCGGTTACGCAACTGACAATCCGGATCATGCGCGGTTTAGGTAAAGATCAGGTTGAGCAGAAGTAATTCACAATGTGCCGTTTTGGGGCTGCAAATTTTGCAGGGTGCTGAGCCGGCTTTGCAAAGCGTTCAACGCCCTGCCTTGAACGGCGCCATGCCGGCGCGGGCCAGCGCGTCGACGCGCTCATTCTCGACGTGGCCGGCGTGGCCCTTGACCCAATGCCAGGAAACCTCGTGCCGCGTCCGCGCCTCATCGAGCCGTCGCCACAGGTCCTCGTTCTTCACGGGCTTCTTGTCAGCCGTGCGCCAGCCGCGCGCTTTCCAGTTGGCGAGCCACTGGGTGATGCCGGAGCGCACATATTGGGAATCCGTATAGAGATCGACGACGCAGTCGCGCTTCAGGGATTCCAGAGCGGCAATCGCGGCCATCAACTCCATGCGGTTGTTGGTGGTCATCGCCTCGCCGCCGGAAAGCTCCTTCTCATGGCCCTTGTAGGCGAGCACGGCCCCCCAGCCGCCAGGACCGGGATTGCCGGAACACGCGCCATCGGTATGGATCACGACACGGTCGGCCGTCACCGGCGCAGCCCATAGTCGCGCGCATCGGTCACGCGGCGATGGAAAGCGAGCTTGCGGTCGTATTCCAGCGGGTCCTTGGGCTTCACCAGGGCCCCCGGCGGCACGTTCAGCCAATCGACAAGCCGGGTCAGCATGAAGCGCAGCGCCGAGCCGCGACAGAGGATCGGCAAGGCCGCCACTTCCTCCGGCGTCAGAGCCCGCTGGGCCTCATAGCCGTCGATCAGCGCCTGCCCCTTGGTCAGGTTGAAGGAGCCATCCGTCTCGAAACACCAGGCATTGAGGCAGATCGCCAGATCATAGGCGAGGGCGTCATTGCAGGCGAAATAAAAGTCGATCAGCCCGGATAGCTTTGCTCCGAGGAAGAAGACATTGTCGGGGAAGAGATCCGCATGGATGACGCCCTGCGGCAAGCCGGTCGGCCAGCCGCGCTCCAGCTCCGACAGGGCCGCGGCGGTGCGCTCGGTCAAGCCGGCCGCCACCCGATCAGCACCCTCGCCCGCCTGCTCGAACAGGGGACGCCAGCCGGAGAGGGACAGGTTGTTCGGCCGCCTGATGGAGAAATCCGCGCCCGCCTTGTGGAAGGCGGCAAGCGCGCTGCCAACGGCACGGCAATGGGTTGCCGTCGGCCGCTTCACCCAGACGCCGTCAAGAAATGTCACGATCGCGGCCGGCCGGCCGGCGAGCCTGCCCAGCGTCTCGCCGGAAAGCATGCGCACGGGCTCGGGACAGATGATGCCGCGTCTGGCGAGATGGTCCATCAACCCGATGAAAAACGGCAGGTCATCCTGACGGACGCGCTTCTCATAGAGGGTCAGGATATAAAAGCCGCGCTCCGTATGGAGCAGGAAGTTCGAGTTCTCGACGCCCTCGGCTATGCCCTTCACCGAGAGCACCTGACCAATGTCGTAGCCTGCGACGAAGCTCGCAAGCTCCTCGTCGCCCACGTCCGTATAAACCGCCATCGCCTTTACTCCGCCGCCTGGTCCCGCAAGGCCCGCGGCAGCGGGAAGAACACACTTTCGTCCGCCGTCGAGACCGTTTCCACCGTCACCTCGAAGCGTTCCGCGAAAGCATCGATGATTTCCTCCACCAGGATCTCGGGCGCGGAGGCGCCCGCCGTGACGCCAAGGCTGCGGATGCTGGAGAAAAGGGTCCAGTCGATCTCCTCGTTGCGCAGGACGAGCCGGGCGACGGGACAGCCGGCACGCTCGGCGACCTCGCGCAGACGCTGCGAATTCGACGAATTCGGCGATCCCACCACGATCATCGCGTCCACCTGCGGCGCCACGCGCTTGACCGCCTCCTGGCGATTGGTGGTGGCGTAGCAGATGTCTTCCTTATGCGGCGCGGCGATCGTGGGGAAACGCGCCTTCAGCGCATCGACGACCGCCTGGGTGTCATCCACCGACAATGTCGTCTGGGTGACATAGGCGAGATTGTCAGGGTCCGCGACCGCGATGGTCCCGACATCGTCGATCGTCTCGACGAGGGATATCGCCCCCGGCGGCAATTGCCCCATGGTGCCGACGACCTCGGGATGGCCGGCATGACCGATGAGCAGCACGTGCCGGCCCTTCTTGTGATGAACCTCTGCCTCGCGATGCACTTTGGTCACCAGCGGACAGGTTGCGTCGATCCCGAAAAGACGGCGTTTCAAGGCCTCGTCAGGCACGGATTTCGGCACGCCGTGGGCGGAGAAGATCACGGGCGCCTCGGTATCCGGCACCTCGTCCAGTTCATCCACAAAGACGGCGCCTTTCCGCTTCAGGCTTTCCACGACATATTTATTGTGGACGATCTCATGACGCACGTAGACTGGCGGACCATAGAGCGCGAGGGCCTTTTCAACCGCGTCGATGGCGCGGACGACCCCCGCACAGAACCCACGCGGCGCACAGATCAGCACCGTCAGTGGCGGCTTTGCAACAGGGGTGTCTAGAACAGCGGTCATCATCGGTTCCGGCTGGGCATAGCTGGATGTGCGGTAGCAGGCATGGCATGTCAAGCCGAGCGCGGTTCAATAGGTCGAATATCATGTCTCAGGTGAAGCTCGCGATCTTCGATATGGACGACGTCCTATGCATCTATGATCGCGCAGCCCGCATCGATACGCTCGCCGCCCTCAGCGGCCGCTCCACGGACTATATCCTCTCCGCGATATGGGAATCCGGCTTCGAGGCGCGGTCCGACGCCGGGGATCTCGACTCGGCCCGCTATCTCGCCGGCTTCGGGGAGCGTCTCGGCTACCCGCTGACCCGCGCGGAATGGGTCAACGCGCGGCGGCTTGCCATGCGCCCCTGCCCCGAGGTCCTGGCAATGGTGGAGGCGGTGAAGATGCGCATCCCGGTCGCGCTTCTCACCAACAACGGCTTTCTCGTCGCAGAGGAAATGGGGACGCTGTTCCCCGCCCTCCCCGCGCTTTTTGGCGAGCGGCTGTTTGTGTCCGCCATGTTCGGCCTGAAAAAGCCTGATCCCGAGATCTATCGGGCTCTCACGAGGCGCCTTGGCGTCGCCCCGCACGAGGCATTCTTCACCGATGACAAACCGCGCAATGTCCGCGGGGCGGAGCTCGCGGGGCTGACAGGTCATGTCTTCGGCTCCCCCCAGGGACTCGCCACCGCTCTGGCCCATCATGGTTTGATCGACAGCGCCCTCCCCCCGCCTTAGTTCATAGCGACAGAAGATCATCGACGCCTCGATCGAGGCGTCGTGCGCATCCGGGCAGTGGCTCCGTCCATCTCTTTCCTTCGAGCTCGCAGAGCATTCCATGAACGACAGCGCCTCCCATGCCAGCTACCTGCTGCCGGTCCTCGTCTTTTGCGGCGCAGCCGTCGTGGCCGTGCCGATCTTCCGGCGCATCGGCCTCGGAGCTGTACTTGGATATCTTTGCGCGGGCGTCTTCATCGGCCCGGATGGCCTGGCGCTGATCGGTGAGCCGGAGACGGTTGCCGGCGTCGCCGAGATCGGTGTCGTGCTCCTTCTGTTCATCGTGGGGCTCGAGCTCAATCTGTCACGGCTCTTCGCCATGCGCCGCGACATCTTCGGCCTCGGGCTGACGCAGCTCCTGATGACCGGCGGCGTTGCGATGCTGGCGCTCACGGCCGCCGGCATTCCCATGCGCGGCAGCGTGGTCACCGGCCTCGCGCTCGCGCTCTCAGCCACGGCCATCGCCTTGCAGACACTGGAGGAACGCGGGGATCTGCACGCCGCCTATGGCGAACGCAGCTTCGCGATCCTCCTGTTCCAGGATCTGTCGATCGTCCCGATCCTCGCGCTCGTGCCCCTGCTCGCCACGACGACGGCGCTCAGCGCGGGCGGTGGCAGCCTCGTCACCACGCTCTTCGAAATTGCCCGCGCGCTGATCGCGGTTGCGGCGGTCGTGCTGATCGGCCGCTACCTGCTCAATCCGTTTTTCCGGCTGCTCGCTTCCAGCGGTGCGCGTGAAGTCATGACCGCGGCGGCATTGCTCGTCGTTCTCGGCGCCGCCTTCATCATGGAGAAGGTGGGTCTGTCGATGGCGATGGGCGCCTTCCTCGCCGGCGTGCTCCTCGCGGAATCGAACTTCCGCCATCAGCTGGAGGCGGATATCGAGCCTTTCCGCGGCGTGCTGCTGGGCCTCTTCTTCATGAGCGTCGGCATGTCGATCGATATCGATGTGGTGATCGCGCATGTCGGTTTGCTGGCGCTCGCGGTTCCGGCTCTCGTTATAGCCAAGACGATGATCGGTGCCGTCGCCGGCCGGATCTTCGGCAGTAGCTGGCGCGACAGCCTCAGGATGGGCGCCCTGCTCGGGCCGGCGGGCGAATTCTCGTTCGTCATCTTTCCGCTCGCGGGCTCGCGCGGGCTGCTCGACGGCGATCAGGTTCAGATCGTGACGGCAATGGCGGCATTGACAATGCTGATCGGCCCGATCTTCGCCAAAATTGTGGACAGGACGCTGGAGCGCACGCGCCCGCCGGAGAAAACCGGAGATACGGATCTCGAGGCGCTTGCCGACGCAAACGGCAAAGTCATCGTCATCGGCTTCGGGCGCTTCGGCCAAGTCGTGAATCAGATCCTGCTCGCCCAGCGGATCGACGTGACGGTCATCGATCATGATGTCGATCGCATTCGCGAGGCATCGCGCTTCGGCTTCAGGGTCTACTACGGCGATGGAACCCGGCTTGACGTGCTGCGCGCTTCCGGCGCCGCGCAGGCGACGGTGATCTGTGTCTGCGTGGACAGCCCCGAGACCGCGACGACGATTGTCGAGATTCTGCGCGCCGAATTTCCCGGCGCGGCCGTCTACGCCCGCGCGATCGACCGCGCGCATGCCATCACCCTGATGCAGCAGGAGGTGGACTACCAGTTGCGCGAGACATTCGAATCCGCGCTGACCCTGGGGCGGGCTGCGCTCGAGGAACTCGGCTACCGCCGTGAGGATGCGATCGCCGTGCAGGATGATGTGCGGCGCCGCGACGTCGCGCGGCTGATGCTGCAGAAAAGCGATGGCTTCCTGGGAGGCGCCGACCTGCTTCACCATGGCCTTGCAGCGGTCGTCACACCCGAACCCTTGACGGAGCCTCCGACGTCTTCGCAAGGCCTCAGCGCGGAGACGCGGGACATTCTCGCCGAGGGTGAGGCAGTCCGATAGCCCAGACAACCTGGCCGACATCCATCATGGGCGGCCGAAACTCCTGGGCCTGCACGCAAAAGAAAAGGGCCACTGACTGGAAATCAATGGCCCTTGTGGTCACCGGCGGTCATGGGACTATGTCGTCCCGGGCGTTGTCGCGATGCATTCATGCGCGGCGCATGGATTTACGAACGCGCTTCTCCGCACGCTCGGCAAGAATGATCGACGGGTCGCTATGGAGCGGCTGGGACAAAGCGCCGGTCACGTCGCTGCGCGATAATCCGATATCGTGCAGAGCGCGCTCGTCGAATTCCGTCAGCTGCCATACCTCGCGCCGGTGACGCAGAGCCCGCGCGGTACGCGCGATCCGGAAAGCAACCACCCAACCCCACCTCTGGATCCGGGCGCCCCAGAGCGAGCCCGAGACCCCGCCGCGGCCTTCGTGCCCATGCGCCAAACTACTGTTTTCACTACTTAAAACTTCTTCCATCGACCTGATCCTTTTGCAGCGAGAGCCGAAAAACACAAGCGTGCGCCATCACGCTCCAAAACGAAGCGCAAGCATGGCCGCAGCCTTTCGATCCCTCTTTCTGGATACGAGGGCACTATAGCCGAAGGGGACGAATCACTACAGAGAATGTTTTTCATTGAAATCATCACGAAATATGATTGAATACGGCGTCATATAAATCGCCCGGGGGATGACCATGTCCCATCTTCTCGACTCGGATCAGCTCAAGACCTTCGTCGCGATTGCCGATACGGGATCGTTCACGCGCGCTGCGGAGCTCGTGCACAAGACCCAGTCTGCAGTCTCGATGCAGATGAAGCGGCTTGAGGAGCGGCTCGGCCTGTCCGTTTTCGAGCGTGACGGCCGCCATTCGCGGTTGACCGAGGACGGAGAGCGTCTCCTCGATTACGCGCGCCGCATCATCCAGCTCAACCGCGAATGTCTTGCCAGCTTCGGTGAAGCTGATCTCGCCGGCCGTGTACGCCTCGGCCTGCCGGATGACTATGCCGATCGCTACCTGCCGGAGATCCTGGCCCGTTTCTCCCGTTCGAACCCGAAGGTAGAGGTCACCGTCGTCTGCGAGCCCACCCCCATCCTGCTCGAACGCATCCAGGCGGGGGATCTCGACCTTGCGATCATCACGCATATAGAAGGCCGGCCGCATCTGGCCGAGGTGGTCCGCGTCGAGCAACTGCTCTGGGTTACATCGACCCGGCATTGCACCCATGAGGAGACGCCGATCCCCCTCGCACTCGGTCGTGCGACATGCAACTGGCGCCAAAGCGCGACAGAAGCGCTCGACAGTGCGGGCAAGAGCTATCGCATTCTGTATTCGAGCTGGAACTCGACCGCCGTTGGCGCGGCCGTCATGGCGGGGCTCGCCGTGGCTGTGTTGCCGGAGAGCGCCGTCCGCCCGGGCATGCGGGTGCTCGGCCCCTCGGACGGGTTCCCGGCGCTTCCCTCCTGCAAGATCGGCCTCGTGCGTAACAATCGCGCCTCGTCGGTGCTCAGCGCCGCACTTGCGGAGCATATCATCCAGAGCCTCGACAACCTCCGCCGCGATCGCCAGTTCCTTGAACTGGCGGCGGAATAGCCGCACCTCCCTACGCCAAAGGGAATGATCGGACATCGCGCAGGGCTTGCCCGCGAACGATGCCGTATTTCATTGAATTTGAAGCATTTTTCCCGGCCGGATGTTTCCATCCGCCAGGGAAACACTCACCGCAGCGAGCTGGAGGCGGTCTCGATCAGCCTTAGAATGCTTGGGCCGATAATCGAGAGGTTGGCAATGATGCCGACCACGACAAAGGCAGCGATCACGCCGTATTCGATCGTCGTGGCGGCCTTCTCGTTCCGCAGATACGCTTTGAACATGCCTGTCTCCCGTCGTGCTGAGAGCATCGGCGGCAAGCCCTGTCGAAGACGTTAAAGCCAAACCGGCGGACCGGCTTATCGCGGCTCAGGGTGTATGAGCGGTAAAGACCAAGCTGCCTCTATTGGTCTGAATTGAGATCAGCGACGCGCGTGGCACGGGAGCTTGTGTCACGCGTTCATGCGACCTGCTTGACACTCACCAGTTCTTGGCGATTTAGTTGTACCATACAACCAAATGACCCAGGCTGATCATGTCTCCTCCCCCAGCGCTTCATTCCATCGATCCCATACGCGCCGCATCGCGCCAGCTTGTTCGCGAATTGGGCTTCATGGGCGGAGCTTTCGCCGGCACCGATCTTTCTCCCTCGGCGGTTCATGCCCTGATCGAAATTGACGGAGGCGGCATTACGGCCCGCGATCTCGCGGAGCGACTCCATCTCGAAAAATCAAGCATCAGCAGAATGTTGCGCAAACTTGCGGCGTCCGGCCACCTCAAGGTGGAGGCCGGCGACGAGGATGGCCGCGTCAAGCTGCTGTCTTTGACGGCTTTCGGAAAAGAGCGCGTTGAAGCGATCCATGCTTTCGCGCGAAACCAGGTCGCTGAGGCGCTTGGCCGCCTGGGGCCCGGCCAGGATCGCACCGTCCTGGAAGGGCTGAGCCTTTATGCCAATGCGCTGGCCGCGCGGACCAGCGGCCACGCCAAAGCTTCACACATAGAAATCGTCAGGGGATACCGCCCGGGCCTTATCGCACGCCTCACGCAGATGCACGCGCTCTATTATTCGCGGGTCTCAGGCTTTGGCCAGCACTTCGAATCCGTCGTCGCGAGCGGCTTGGCCGAGTTCTGCGGCCGTCTGGAGCACCCCAGGAACGCGATCTGGACCGCCATGCAAGGTGAGGACATCATCGGCTCGATTGCCATCGACGGCGAGGATCTGGGCGCTGATATCGCGCATCTGCGATGGTTCATTGTCGACGACACGCTACGCAACAGTGGCGTCGGGCGCAGGCTGCTTGCAACAGCGCTGGCCTTCGCCGATGAGAAGGGCTTCGCCGAAACCCATTTGTGGACGTTCAGCGGCCTTGCCGCCGCCCGGCACCTTTATGAAAAACACGGCTTTGTCTGTGCCGCGGAATGGACTGGCGCCCAATGGGGCCATGAAGTTCTGGAACAGCGTTTCGCGCGGGTCCGTCCATGACAGACCCCGGTTTGGTCAGATGCCTGGCCCCCGATTGCGAACAAAGGGGATGCCAAGTCGCTACAGGCATCGGTCTGATGCCCGTAGCGCGCCCGGATCAGTATACGTATGTCTTGAACACTGGTTCGACGGTCTCTCGCCACGTGTCGGCATAGCGCGCGAGCATGCGTTGGGCGGCATTTTCGCCCGTGCCCACAACCTCGTCCAGTATATCGAGGAAATGGGCCTCATCGCGGCCCTGGGCGTCGCGGCGGCCGCGCCGGGCAAGGCCCGCGCTTGAAAGCTGAAGCACCTCACGCGCGACCTCGCGCAGTGGGCGTCCCGCCACGGTCGCGGCCAAGCCCTGCACGGGCACGTCACGGCGCAGGGTCTCGCGATCCGCGTCGCTCCAGCCCTTTACAAGCTGCCAGACGGCGTCTCGCGCGACATCGTCATAGAGCAGCCCGACCCAGAAGGCAGGCAGCGCGCAGAGGAAAGGCGTCGAGCCGGTGTCGGCCCCGCGCATCTCCAGATAGCGCTTCAGGCGCACTTCGGGGAACAGCGTGGAGAGATGGTTGGCCCAGTCCGAGAGCGTCGCATGCTCGCCCGGCAGGGCAGCCAGGCGGCCCGCCATCAGATCCTTGAACGAGGCACCGGTGACATCGTGGTAGGTGTCGCCGCGCTTGACGAAATACATCGGAACGTCGAGCGCCCAGTCCACGTAGCGCTCGTAGCCCATGCCGTCCTCGAAGGCGAAGGGCAGCATGCCCGTGCGATCGGCATCGGTATCGAGCCAGATGCGCGAGCGCATGGACTGGAAGCCGTTGGGACGGCCTTCCGTGAACGGCGAATTGGCGAACAATGCGGTTGCAAGCGGCTGCAAGGCCAGGCCGATGCGCAGCTTCTCGACCATGTCCGCCTCGGACGCGAAGTCGAGATTGACCTGAACGGTCGCCGTCCGGAACATCATGTCGAGGCCATGCTGACCAACCTTCGGCATGTAGCGGCGCATGATCTCATAGCGCCCCTTCGGCATCACGGGCGTCTCGTCCAGGCTCCACAGCGGGCTCATGCCGAGGGTGAGAAATCCGATGCCCAGCGGCTCGGCCACCTCGCGCACCTGGGCGAGATGGGCTTGGGTTTCGCATGACATCTGATGCAGCGTTGTCAGGGGCGCGCCCGACAGCTCGAACTGCCCGCCGGGTTCAAGCGATATGGCCCCACCACCCGTCACATCCTCCAGGCCGATGGGATGGTCGCCTTCCATGATGGGCCGCCAGCCGAGCAGACCCTGCATGCCGTCGAGCAACGCCCGGATACCACGCGGGCCATCATAGGGCACCGGCCGGTTGTCCTTGACATAGAACGGGATTTTCTCGTGCTCGGTACCGATGCGCCATTGCTCGGCGGGTTTGGCGCCCTCCGCGATATAGGCAATCAGCTCATCGCGAGAGGCAATCGGCGACGCGTTCGAGGAATCCCGGGCCATACAAAGACTTCCCTGCGGCCCGGCATCGGGCATGATGACAATTGCAGGAGTAGATAGAGTGCTGGAAGCAGCTCGGCAATGGACTCAGGAACGCGAAATCTGAGCCACCCCAGTGGGCGGCACTAGCCAGCCCGTGGCGCAAGGTCCCGCCAATCGCCGATGACGGCCTGGACAAGCGCCAGCGCCGCGACGGCCGCGGTATCGGCGCGCAGGATACGCGGCCCGAGCGCCAGCCGCAGCACACCGGGATGGGTCGTGAGGAAGCGACGCTCGTTCTCATCGAAGCCGCCCTCCGGCCCGATGAGGACCGCGACCTCGCCCGCGGTATCCACCCCGCCGAGGGCCGCGATGGGATCGGGCTGGGGCGCTTCCTCGTCACAGAAAATGAGCCGACAGGTCGGCGACAGGCTTGCCACCGCCTCTGCGAGACGCATTTCCGCCCGGACCTCCGGCACCGAGAGGATGCCGCATTGCTCGGCCGCCTCGATGACATTGGCGACGAGGCGATCGTGATTGATCCGCGTGACCTGTGTGTGCTGCGTCACAACAGGCATCAGGCTCGCAACACCCATCTCCACGGCCTTCTGCACGACATAGTCGAGCCGGGCCTGCTTGAGCGGCGCAAAAAGGTAGTGAATGTGTCCAAGGGCCGTCTGTTCCCGGGTCTGCGCGCGGATTGCCAGCGCCAGTCCCCTCCGCCCGGACGTCTCGACATCGGCGCGCCATTCGCCGTCGCGGCCATTGAAGACGAGCACAGGCTGCCCGGCTTTCAGGCGCAGCACATTGCCGAGGTAATTCGCCTGCGCTTTGTCGAGCTCCACCACCACATCGGCAGCGAGGCCGGCCTCCAGGAACAGGCGCGGCGCCCGGGCTGAGCGGTGCGCGGATGGAGAGGCGGTTCCGTTCACGTCATTGACCGTCATGCGATTGGAGCTTTTGGTGTGGGTGATTCGGCTGCGCAGAGGCTCGCCGATGTTATCCCGAGGCAGTGATCACGACATTGTAAGGTGGGTAAAGCTGCCTGCCGCGTTTTTTTGATGCACCCACAAGTGTGGGAGATCCGCTCGAAAACGGCCACAATCCTGCAGCATCTGTGGCGGCGAGCGGAAAGAGGAGGTAAAGGCGTTTCAGTGGTTTGCCTTTGCAGCTTGCTTTGTCCATAGACAGATGCGAGCCGTCTCTTTCGCGTTCATGCGGATGCTGCGGCGCGTCATTCGGAGTGGAGATTACGCATCTTGAGGCCAATCTCTTTTTGTAGAGCGCGGCCCCGGGGTGGCAATCTCCCCTATTGCGAATTAAACTTATCGTTAACAGCGGCAATCGAGGGTTGGTTGATGAAACGGTTGGATGGTTTGCGAGTCCGTCACCTGGCTCTTTTCGCTGGGCTGATGCTCGCACCGTTCATGGGTCCTGCGGTTTCTCCCGCTGCAGCGCAGGCGTCCGGTTGCGAGCAGATCAAGACCTTCCTGGATCAGCGCAAGGCACTCGTCGAGCGCCTGAACAAGCTCGGCAAGAAGCCCGACGCGAAATCGGCCTGCTCACTGTTGACGAACCTCGCCAGCAACGGTTCGACCACATTGAAATGGGTCGATTCCAACAAGGATTGGTGCCAGATCCCGGACGAATTCGTGAACGGCTTCAAGGCTGACAACTCACGGGTGACCAAATTCCGTGGGCAGGCCTGCAACGCGGCGGCCCAGCAGGCCACCATGCAGAAGCGGGCCCAGCAGCAACAGCAGCAGCAGTCGAATTCGCCCTTCAATGTCGCCCCGGGCGGCGACGTCCTGACAGGGCCGATGCGTATCCCCCAGGGAGCGCTCTAACCCACGGGACTATCAGGAGCAGCCGAGCTGGGGCGGTCTCAGGTCATGCCCCGCTGTTCCCGCTCCCAATACCCCCTTCCTCATGCCTCCTGACCATGTGGGCATGGAGGCCTTTTCAGCCCGCGCAGACATGATCGCCCCATGATCGACAGTATCGACCGTCCCCTGCCCGACGCGCGCCCCGGCAACTGGGTCGATCGATACGCCCCGCAGGCCTGGCGGCCTTATCTGCGCCTGATGCGTCTCGACCGGCCGATCGGCCTGTGGCTGCTGCTGCTGCCCTGCTGGTGGTCCGCGGCGCTGGCCGCCGGCGCACTCGGGCGCGCCGGACCCGATCCCTGGCATCTCATGCTGTTCCTGATCGGCGCGACCGTCATGCGCGGGGCGGGAAGTACCTACAACGACATCGTCGATCGCGATCTCGACGCCATGGTGGCGCGGACGCGCCATCGCCCGCTCCCGTCGGGGCAGGTCACGCCACGGCAGGCGCTGGCGCTTCTTGTCGCGCTCTGCCTGGTGGGCCTTGCGGTCCTCCTGCAGTTCAACGGCTTCGCCATCATGGTCGGGCTCGCATCGCTCGTGATCGTCGCGATCTATCCGTTCATGAAGCGGGTGACATCGATGCCGCAGCTGGTGCTAGGCCTCGCCTTCGCCTGGGGTGGCCTGATGGGCTGGGCAGCCCTGGCCGGACGGCTCGATCCGCCGGCCTTCTTCATCTATGGCGCGGCCATAGCCTGGACGGTCGGCTACGACACGATTTACGCCCTTCAGGATATCGAGGATGATCCGATCGCCGGGATCAAATCCTCGGCGCGGCTGTTCGGCGCCCACGCCAGACTAGGCATTGGCCTCTGCTATGCGGTGGCGGCGCTTCTTGCGCTCGCGGCCGTGGTAACGGCGCACGCCGGCGCCCTCGCCTATTGCGGGCTTGCGGCTTTCGCGGGCCATCTCGTCTGGCAGCTCTTCCGCATCCGCCTGGGGGACGAGGCAGGCGCGCTCATGCTCTTCCAATCAAACCGCGACGCGGGCCTTCTCCTGTTCGCCGGCCTGAGCCTCGACGCCATTCTGCGGAATTTCTGATCGCGATCAGCGCCAGACGACCGGCCGCTCCGGCAGGCGTGCGGTCTTGCGGCGCACGAGGAAGCGGGGCCGGCGGCCAGAGAGCAAGGCATGGCGCCGGCTGGCTATGAACGTGCCAAGCCGCACCGCCCCGACATGGTCGTAGAGCCGCTCATAGGCATCACTTCTAGCCCCATGCGGCAGGAGCAATGGCAACCCGGCAGCCTTCGCATAGGCCTGCCACTGGGCCACGATATCGGTCGCGTCATAGAAGCCGACGACATCCTGCCGGCTCCCGTCAACGACGATCAGCGCAAAGTGCTCCTCCATAAAGCACTCCTCCATGCCGCTTCCGAGCGGCTTGAAGACGAGCCCCCAGTGCCGGGACGC
Source organism: Hyphomicrobiales bacterium (assembly GCA_930633525.1). Classification (NCBI taxonomy): domain Bacteria; kingdom Pseudomonadati; phylum Pseudomonadota; class Alphaproteobacteria; order Hyphomicrobiales; species Hyphomicrobiales bacterium. The sequence goes on along the minus strand of CAKNFP010000001.1, from coordinate 906,587 downwards.
ATCGGCGCGTGCGCCTCGTCCCTGGCACGCGGCCATGCGCGGAAAAGACGCCGCCACAGGCTTGGGCTTCTTGGATATCGCCGCCCCGGTTTCAGGCTGCATTGCGCAGTTATCGCCGGGCCGGCTTTCCCGAAAGGGTGGGACGCCTGGCATTATCTGACACCTTCTGCTTGACGAGCTTTGGCTTTCTTGAACGAAGCTCTCGCATCGACACCGCCATCATGCAGACACCGGCGCCATATCCGGTTAAAGTGTTGGGTTAAGATCGTGTAACCGTACAAAACACCGAGTGATGCTCAACGAAACCTTTCTGCCGGCCCCGTCGGCTTGTCGCAATACCTACCGCCAGGACCGTGATCTCTGTGATGATTATGCGCGGCGGCCCTGCATCGTAAAATCACTGATGGCGGCGCGCCCGGCAGTTTCACACCGTTGCGCCCGGAACTGTTGCCCAGACATGGGCGCGGGCGTAGAAGGCCCATGCACTGGCGTTCTCATCCACCGTTCGGGACCGATGCCGCTTTCTCTCAACGAGCCGACCCAACTGCGAGCCTTCCTGCGCATGACCGCCGAGGAGGCCGGCCGTGTGGCGCTGGCCCATTTCCGCGAGGGATTGGCAACGACGGCCCGCACCTGGGCGAAGATGGGCGGCTCGCCGGTCACGGAAGCGGACATTGCCGTCGACAGGCTCCTTCGCCGACGGCTGTCGGCTGTCCTGCCGGAGGCCGGTTGGCTTTCCGAAGAGACGACCGATGACCCGGCCCGGCTCAACCAGCGGATCATGTGGGTGGTCGATCCGATCGACGGCACCCGCGCCTTTGCGGCAGGCGACCCGCGCTGGGCTGTCGCTATCGCCCTGATGGTGGATTCCCGTCCGATCGCCGGCATCGTGCACGCGCCGGCACTGGGGTCGAGCTACGAGGCAATCCGTGGCCATGGCGCCTCCCACAACGGGCGGCCCATGCATGCGCCGCGGCGAAGTGCTGGCGAAGGCCTCCGCATTGCCGGTCCGAAGCCGGAGCTCGAACGCGTTGCCCAGCACGTTTCCGGGACGCTGCCACAGCCGAAAATTCCGTCCCTGGCGCTGCGTCTGACCTTCGTGGCCGATGGCAGCCTCGATCTGGGCATCGCCTCATCGGACGCGCACGACTGGGACATCGCCGCTTCCGACATTGTTCTGTCTGAAGCCGGCGCCATACTGACAGAGGCGGATGGTCGCCATCCCGTCTACAACAAACCCCGGCCAACCCATGGCATACTTGTTGCTGCAACGTCTCCGCTGCACGGGCAAGCTCTGGCGGCCATTGCAGCGCCCCGGCGGCCGGGCCACACAACCTGAGCCAGAGCGCTTTACGCGGAGCTAGACCATGAGCGAAAATGGCAGCAAACAACTTCTCCACCTCGTCTTCGGCGGCGAGCTGGAGCATCTGGACGGATATGATTTCCGCGATCTGTCGAAACTCGACATCGTCGGCATCTATCCCGACTACAAGAGCGCCCATGTGGCGTGGAAAGCCAAGGCGCAGTCGACCGTCGACAACGCCCATATGCGCTATTTCATCGTTCACCTGCACCGGCTCCTGACGCCGGACGCGGTCTGATCGCGGGACCATAGCGCAAATAATGGCCAAGCCTCTCAAGCGGCTCCTGCGATCGCGCCCGGTACAATCCCTGCTCGGGCACCTGCTTGCAGGCTATCTCCGGCTTGTCCAGCGCACCAATACGTTCGTCTGGGATGGCGACGGCAGCGCTGATATCGCCTATGCCCGCATCGGGCCGCTACCGGTCATCGTGGCCATGTGGCATGGGCAGCATTTCATGATCCCCTTCGCCAAACGCTCCCAGGACCGGGCGGCCGCCCTCGTCTCGCGCCATGGCGATGGCGAGTTCAACGCCATCGCGCTGGCCCGCCTCGGCATCCGTGCCATTCGCGGTTCCGGCGCACGCGGCGCGAAGGTCCGAGAAAAAGGCGGCGCGGCGGCCTTGCGGAGCCTCCTCAAGACGCTGGCGGATGGCGAGATGGTGGTGCTGACCGCCGATATTCCCAAGGTTTCCCGCGTCTGCGGAGACGGGATCGTGATGCTCAGCCGGCTCTCCGGGCGGCCCGTCGTGCCGGTGGCCGTCGTCACGAGCCGCCGTATCGATTTTCGCAGCTGGGACCGGGCTTCGATAGGGATGCCTTTCGGGCGGGGCGCTATCGCCGTCGGTGAAGCAATTTCTGTCCCGCGCGACGCCGATCCCGAGACGCTGGAGGCCTATCGCCTCAGGATCGAGAAAGAGCTGGATGCGGTGCATGCGCGCGCCTATGGCCGCATCGGCGCTGTGGATCCCGGCGCCCGTTCCATGGCGGCTGACACAAAAAGCCATGCCGTCTGATATTTTCACCGCTATTCAGTGCCTTACGTTCACGTGTTGTCGATCGGCGCATTCTGCACTTGCAATGCCGTCCTAGAGGCTGTTGACGGTCAGAGGTGACTTGAACTGCACAGGGGCTGCCACTGTTGAACGCGGCCTGCGCTCCAACCATCGCTCCCGCGCGAAGGCGCGGCCGCATCTATCCCAAAGCCGTTTGGCCCCATTTCTTTAGCCATATTTTGACGATTATGTCGTGGATGAAGATCACGTGAAAGACCGGATAGCCCGCCCCTGGAGCCGCTTGGCAGGAGCCCCCTCGCATGAGCATGCGTGACAGCTTTTTGCTCCGGCTTTACGGGACGATCATGGCGGCACTCGAGCCCGTCGCGGCGCTCGTTCTGCGATGGCGCCAGAGACGCGGCAAGGAAGACCCGACGCGGCTTGCCGAGCGACGCGGCTTTCCTGGCCGGGCCAGGCCGGACGGGCGCATCGCCTGGGTTCACGGCGCCAGCGTCGGCGAGATCGTTTCCCTCTTGCCCGTCATGGAGCGCCTCACGCGCCGAGGCTTCACCGTGCTCGTCACATCCGGGACCGTGACCTCCGCAAAGATGATCACCCGGCGCCTGCCACCGCGCGTGCTGCATCAGTTCATGCCGCTCGACGTGCCGCGCTACGTCAGGCGCTTCCTCAATCACTGGGAACCCGATCTCGTCCTCATCGCGGAATCGGAGCTGTGGCCGAACATGATCAGCGAGGTGCATGCGCGTGGCATCCCGCTCATTCTCGTCAATGCCCGACTGTCAGAGCGCGCGTTGCGCCGCTGGCGGCGCTTTCCGAAGAGCGCCCGCCATCTCCTGCAGAGTTTCGACCTATGCCTGGCGCAGTCGAAGGCTGACGCCGAGCGCCTGGCGACGCTCGGCGCCCCGCGCGTCAACATCGCCGGCAATCTCAAGTTCGATGTGCCGGCGCCACCCGCCGACGCATCCTCGCTGGCAACCCTCACGGGCCTGATCGGCGACCGACCGGTCTGGGTCGCGGCCAGCACCCACGGCGGCGAGGAAGAGATGGTCGCCGCCGCGCATCGCATGCTGCTCGCCTACCAGCCGGACCTCCTGACGATCATCGCCCCCCGCCATCCCGAGCGGGGCGAGGCGGTCGCCGAGATCGTCCGGCGGGCCGGGCTCACCGTTGCGCAACGCTCCCACGGCCTTCTGCCCGACCGGCATACGGACATCTACATCGCCGATACGATTGGTGAGCTTGGCCTGTTCTACCGCCTGGCCACGGTCGCCTTCATCGGGCGCTCGCTGGTGCCACTCGGCGGCCAGAACCCCATCGAACCCGCCAAGCTTGGCACGGCGATCCTCCACGGCCCCTATGTGCATAATTTCGCGGATGTCTATGCGGCCATAGACCGTCGCGACGGCGCCATGCCGATCTCGGACGAGGAAAGCCTGGCGCGCGCGCTCTCATTGCTGTTCTCGGATGCCGCGCGCACCCGCTCGATGGCGCGGGCGGCGGCGGCCACGGTGGAGGAGCTCGGCGGCGCGGTCGAGCGCACCATGAACGCGATCGAGCCTTACATCCTGCAGATGCATCTGGAAGCGCGCGCATGATGGCTAGAGCCTTGCCGTCCTGCGCCTGCCGGATGGCGGCCGACTGATGCGCACGCCGTCGTTCTGGTGGCGCGCGCGACCCTCGTTCCTCGCCCGCCTTCTACAGCCGATCGGCTTCATCTACGGCGCGATCACGGCGCGTCGCATGGGGCGTTCCGGCGCGAAACCACCCTGCCCCGTCATCTGCATCGGTAATCTGACGGCCGGGGGCGCTGGCAAGACACCCGTCGCCATCGCTATCGCGGATCTGCTCAGCGCCCGCCAGGAAACGCCGCATGTGCTGAGCCGCGGCTATGGCGGACATCTTCCCGGCCCGGTCGTCGTCACACCCGGCACCCATGACGCGGAGGCCGTCGGTGACGAGCCCCTGATTATCGCCCGCCACCTGCCCGTGGTGGTATCGCGTGACCGGCCGGCGGGCGCTGCCCTGGCCAAGGCCGAGGGCGCGTCGGTCATCGTGATGGACGACGGGCTGCAAAACCCCTCGCTGGCCAAGACCGTCACTTTCGCCGTTGTTGATGGTGAGGCTGGGTTCGGAAACCGGCTCTGCGTTCCGGCCGGCCCCCTGCGCGCCCCCCTGCCCGTCCAATTGCCCCATGTCGATGCCTTCATCATGGTCGGGCGCGGCCCAGCCCGCGCGGCGGTCATGGACGTTGCCCGCCATCGCCCGATCTTCAGCGGGGAACTCGTGCCCGACGCAGGGGCAGCTGCCCGCTTGCGCGGCAAGCGTGTCGCGGCCTTCGCCGGGATCGGCAGGCCAGAGAAGTTTTTCGCGACGCTGCGGTCCATCGGAGCGGAGGTCGTTGACGAAGCGCCATTCGGTGATCACCAACCCTACACCCCCGCGGACCTGAGAGCGTTGGCGGCCCGTGCTCAGGCTCTCGACGCCCTGCTCGTCACGACGGAGAAGGACCGCGCGCGTCTCGGCGACGATATCGCTCATCTGCCCGGCCTCGTGGTGTTGCCGGTGCGCTTCATGCCCGACGACGAAGCGGGCCTCGCTGCATTCGTGTCAGGCTGGCTGCGCAAGACGAAGAAGGGCCGGAAGAGGCCCCGCTAAGCCAGCCGCAGAGCCTTGTGGCGTTCCAGCACAGCCTCGGGCGAGGCATAGGCCTCCTGCCGATCGACACTCCAATAGCGGAGCTTGTCGAGCGGAATGCGCTCGCCCGTGACAGCGCAGACCACATAGCTGCCGGGCTTCAGCACGCGAAAATCCGCATCGAGATATTGCAGGCTCGCCTCGCCGTTCCCGTTGAAGCGATAGTCATGCCGGTTCATGGTTACGCCCTTGCTACATAGGTCGCGAGATCAGGTGTCGTCGAACAGGCTGCTCTGTGTGTCCGGTCCGGCCTTTGCCACCGCCTCACCCGCCTTTCGCGGCGCGGTGCGACCGCCACGAGCCACTCCGCCCGTTCCCTTGCCGGGCCCCTCCGCGCTATCGACCGCAACGGCGCCGATATCGCCATCGGATAGCATGATCGTCAACGGCATGCCCGCCGCGACCGCGCTCGCACTGCGGACAGGATGGCGCGCCTCGTCCAGCACAAGCGCGTACCCCCTGGCCAGAACTCCCTTGTGGCCCAGACTGTCGATCAGTTTCCAAACGCTTTCAAGCTGCTTGCGACGCCGCGTCACGATCTCGGGTGCCATCTCGTCGAGACGGCTGCCTGCGAGCACAAGCCGATCACGGCCGCGATCGACCTTGTGCCGGAGCCCCTGGCTCGACAATCGACCCGCCACGCGCATGAACGCCTGGGCATAGCGATGGCTGTTGGCCGCGAAACAGCGGTCGAGTTGCTGCCCCGCCCGCGCCAGCCGCGCGCGCGACTGCTCCAGCTGCAGATGGGGTGACAGGCGCAGAAGACGCTGGGCGAGCGCGCCGAGCGCAACTTCATGCCGGCGGGCATTGATGCGCAAGCCATGGACAAGCTTGCCGGCGGCGAGATCGAGCCGCTGGCGCGGCGCGGCGACGAGATCCTCCGGCCGGCGCAAGGCTCGCGCCAGGCTGCGCAAATCGGTCCGCCGACGCTCGCCGAGTCGCGCCATCGCCTCGCCATGCCGGCGGCCGAGATCGGCGAGACGCAGCGCGAGGTCGCGACGCACGGGCACGACCTTCTCCGCCGCACCGGTTGGCGTGGGGCAGCGCAGATCGGCCGCGTAGTCGATGAGTGTCCAGTCCGTCTCATGGCCCACCGCCGAGACGAGCGGGATGTCGCTGTCGGCGGCGGCGCGCACGACCGCCTCGTCATTGAACGACCACAGGTCCTCCAGCGAGCCGCCCCCGCGCGCGACGATGATGACGTCGGGCCGGGGGATGGCGCCACCGGCGGGGAGCGTGTTGAAGCCGTTGATGGCGGCCGCCACCTCCGCCGCGCTGGTTTCGCCCTGCACGCGCACGGGCCAGACGAGCACATGGCTCGGAAAACGATCCTCCAGCCGGTGGAGGATATCGCGGATGACGGCACCGGTCGGCGAGGTGACGACGCCGATGACGGTGGGCAGGAACGGCAGAAGCTGCTTGCGCGCCTCGTCGAACAATCCCTCGGCGGCGAGCTTGCGCCGGCGTTCCTCGAGAATGGCCATCAGCGCGCCGACGCCGGCCGGCTCGATGCTCTCGACGATGATCTGGTATTTCGAGGAACCGGGGAAGGTGGTGATGCGGCCGGTGACGACCACTTCGAGACCTTCCTGCGGCTTGATCTTGAGCCGGTTGAAGACACCCTTCCAGATCACGGCCTCGAGCTTGGCGCCCTCGTCCTTCAAGGCGAAATAGCAGTGGCCGGAGGAATGCGGTCCGCGATAGCCGGACACCTCGCCCTTGAGACGGACATGGCCGAAGGCATCCTCCAGCGTCCGCTTCAGGGCACCGGACAGGCTCGATACCGTCCATTCCTGGATATTCGTCGCGAGACCTTCACCCGCGAAGTCGTGACCCGTCATGCTGTCGCTCATGGCCGCACGATACTGGCTGCCGGCACGCGATCAAGCGGAAAGGCATAGGCGGTTCAGGCCACCCGCGCCCGTTCAGGCTACGCATTCCCGTTCAGGCTACGCATTCCCGTTCAGGCTACACTTGGGGCGACCCCCCGCTTGCGCTCGCGATGGAACATGTAGAGCACGGACGCGATGACGATGGCGGCGCCGAGCAGCATGTGGACCGTCGGCAGATCCCCGAACAGCAGCGCGCCCACAATCAGCGCCCAGACCAGCTTGGTGTATTGCATCGGCGCGACGCTGGAGGCCGGCGCGAGCCGCAGGGCTTCGAGAAAGAGGAACTGGGCCGCGACATTGAGAAGACCGCCGATGACCACAAGGCCGATGTCGAAAGCCGAAGGCGGGGAAAACCAGAGGAAGGTGCCGGGTATTCCGGCCATCAGCTGGCCGGCGAGCACGGCGCCCACCATCATGTTGCGGCTTTCGGTGGCGCCGATGGACCGCATGATCAGCACCACCGCCGTCGACACGAAGATGCTGATGAAGGCCGCGATATGGCCCATATTGACCGCCGCATATCCCGGTCGGACCATGATGAGAATGCCGATGAGGCCCGCGATCACGGCCGCCCAGCGCCGAATGCCGACCTCCTCCCGCAAGATAACAACAGATGCCATGGTCACCAAAAGCGGCGATGCGAAAGTTATCGCATAGACATCAGCAAGCGGAAGCAAGGAAAAGGCGTAAAGGCCGGCCGTCGATCCGATACCAGCGAGAAGTCCCCGCAATGCCAGAAGCTTGGGATTCCGGACATGCCGATCGTGAACAAGCCCGCTTCTTTTGGCGATATAGCCGCCGCGCATAAAGATCAGAAGCACAACGACGGATGCCACGCAGGCCTGCATCGTGATGATCTGAAATACCGGATGGCGGGTCGAAAGAAGCTTTACGACCGTATCGCAGCCGGCGAAGACGAGATTGGCGAGCACGGCATAGAGCATTCCGCGCGCTTGCGTTGACAGTATCACGGCAATTGCTGGAGACGGCTTTCGCCGCTCACCTCTGGACGTTCCCTGGACGCCCTATCATGCACGCTCCGCGCCTTTTGGGTTATTACAATTCAGCATGGCAGCCCAGCGCCAGGGGACCGCTTTAACGCTCTGTTCATCAATATTTTTTCGTGGTGCGAAACGCTTCGAGTAGCCCCTCGTCACCTGATCATTCAGCCGGCAAGGCGACGCGATAAATGCCGCGGGCCGCGCGGACGGTCGCGCGCCGAGATAGGGGCCGGAGGTCCACCAGATCCCAGGCCCACCACCCTTCCTCGAAATATGAGGCGCAGGCAGCTTCCATATCCGCCATCACGAAGGGGCGAACCGCCTTCACCCGGACGATTGCAACCGCTCGTCCGTCAACATCCTCATCGCCCTCCTGACGGAGATAACGACCGTTCTCCACAATCAGCAGGTCATCGGCTGGCTTGAGGGATGGTATCCAGCGACGCACCTCCACCGTCTTCTCGCCCGAAGCAATGCGTCGCCCCGCGGGATTGACGACTGACAGCGCGCACATGGCCAAATGCTTATCCAACGACGAAAAAAGCTTCCTATTATGCCGTTTGATTTTTGCAACTGCCTTGCTTGCGCTGATAGCCTATGAATAGCCAGCCAACAGGGATGTTTGCGCGTCGTGCCATTACACTATGACAGGGTGCCTGTGATTTGACCTTTCTTGATCCGGCCAATCTCATTTGGCTGACACATGGCGCGGTCATCGCGGGGATTTCCATCCACGTGATCATGAAGCGTCCGGCCACGGGCGTGGCGCTTGCGTGGCTGCTCCTGATCGCGCTCCTGCCCTTCGTTGGTCCCCTTCTCTATTTCCTCATCGGCAATCGCCGCATCAGCGGCCGCCGCTCGCGCGGCTTCCAGCACCTGCGCCAAGTCTATGAGAGCGATGCGGACCAGACCGACAGCGATGTCGCGCCGGAGATCGACTGGTCAGACCTTCCGCCGAGCGCCAACGGCATCCACCATCTCGGCCTTCTCACCGCCGGCAGCAGCCTGACGAAGGACAACGCTTTCACGCTCCTCTCCGGTACCGATGAAATCCTCGACAGGATTGCCCGGGACATCGACGGCGCGAAAACCAGTATCCTGATGGAGTTCTACATCTGGAACGCCGGCGGGAAGGCGGACGAAATCCTGGCGGCGCTCGTTCGGGCGGCGGAGCGTGGCGTGAGCTGCCGCGTCCTCATCGATGCGCTGGGCGCGCGGCCCTGGTGGAAAACGGATCAGCCCCAGCGGCTGCGCGAGGCCGGCGTCGAACTGCGCGAGGCGTTGCCCGTCGGCCTCCTGCGCAGCGCCGTCGGCCGCACGGATCTCAGACTCCACCGCAAGGTGGTCGTAATCGACCAGGCCATCGCCTGGACAGGCAGCATGAATCTCGTCGATCCTGCCTTCTTCAAACAGGATGCCGGCGTCGGCGAATGGGTCGATGCCATGGTCCGCCTGGAAGGCGGCGTGGTGACCTCGCTGGCTGCCGTGATGGTCGGGGACTGGTCGCTCGAGACCGGCGACAAACCCCTCATTCTCACGCCCCGCCCACAGATGGTCCTCACCCCCGCGACAACAGCCGATGCGCTTGCCGGCGATGGGGCCAACGACGAGCCCAAGCCGGACGGGCAGATGCCGGGCGCGGCGATGCAGGTTGTCGCCTCCGGCCCCGGCGAGACGGGCGATGGGCTTCTGCTCATGCTGCTCGCGCTGGTGAGCGCCGCCACATCCGAACTCGTTCTGACCACGCCCTATTTCGTGCCCGACGAGTCATTGTTGCGAGCCTTGCGCGCAGCATCCGGCCGCGGCGTGAAAGTCTCGCTTATCCTTCCCGAGAAGGTCGACTCTCTGCTCAGCCGATACGCCAGTCGCTCCTATTACGATGAACTTCTCGAGATGGGCGTGAATGTCTACCTTTACAAAGGCGGACTTCTGCACACCAAGTCGATTACCGCAGACGGGGCGCTCGCTATGTTCGGCACCGTCAATCTCGACATGCGCAGCTTGTGGCTCAACTATGAAGTCGCGCTGTTCGTCTACGATCAAGATTTCGCGAGGACATTGCGTCGCTTGCAGGAAACATACATCTCGGACTCCGAGTTGCTCAAAGGGAGCAGTTGGTCCGCGCGACCTTTCATGGAGCGGTTCGTCGAGAATGTCCTGCGCCTGTCCGGTCCTCTCCTGTAACGCCGTGCTGCGAAGGGGCACGCCTTGATCAAGCGCGCCGCCCTCCTGATCCTCCTCCTGTTCCTGATCCCGCTTGCCACCCATGCGGCGTGGTGGCACGAGAGGGGCTGGCCCCGTTCCTGGTCCGACGCCGACTGGACATCCGCGCGCATCCTGCCGGAGGCAGCCGCCGAGCCTGAAGCAGTCATCCACGTACTCGCCGCGCGGGTCGGGCGCTGGCGAGGCATCGTGGCGCATCATAGCTGGGTCGTACTGAAACAGGCGGGTGCGGCGCGTTATTCCCGCTACGACGTGGTGGGCTGGGGCAATCCGGTCAGAACCAACCATCGCGAGGCCGACGCCCGCTGGTTCGGCAACGAGCCCAGCATCCTGTTCTCGCTGCGTGGGCCGGACGCGCAGGCGCTCATTCCGCGCATCGAAGCGGCTATTTCCGCCTATCCGCATGCCGCTTCCGGCAGCTATGCGGCATGGCCGGGCCCGAACTCCAATACCTTCGTGTCGTATCTGGCGACGCAGGTGCCACAGCTTGCGGGCGCGCTGTTGCCGACCGCGCTGGGCAAGGACTTCCGCACGGATGGCTGGCTCAACGGCGGCCTGTTCGCGGGCCTCGCGCCGAGCCGCAGCGGTGTGCAATTGTCCGTGCTGGGCGCCCTGGGGGTCACCGTGGCGTGGATCGAGGGCATCGAGATCAATTGTCTCGGGCTCGTCGCCGGTCTCGATATCCGGCGCCCTGCCCTGAAGTTGCCGGGGTGGGGACGCGTCGGCCTGTCCCCGGCCTGACCGTTTTCAGCCTGATTGACCTCTGCCGGACGGCCTCAGGTTGAGGTCAGCCTCTGATGGATTTCACCGGTTAAGGCGGCGATTTCCTGCGCGCCCTTGCCGGCGGGCTCGATCTCCTGGACGCTGAGCCCCCGCCCAATGCTGGCCGCGAAGGCCACCCGGTTGCCGAGGCTGGTGGCGGCCGTATCCCTGCCCAACGCCTGGATGGCCTCGATCATCTCGCCGGTCAGGCCGGCGCGCTGCACGACACGATTGAGGACGATGAGCGAGGGCGTGCCCTCGCGCGCGATATTCTGCAAGGTGGGATCCGTCGCCCACAGATCGATCTGCGTGGGCTGGACGGGCACGACCACGAGGTCCGCCGCCTCGATCGCCGAACGCGACTCGACGTCGGACTTCGGCGGTGTGTCGACGATCACAATGTCATGGTTGCGGGCGAAGCCGCGGGCCTCGCGCCTCGCGCCCCAGCCGCTGGCGGTGCCGAAACTGATGTCGATCGCGTCAGGACCGAAATGCGTCTCGCGGCGCTCGAACCACTGGCCGAGGCTGCCCTGCGGGTCCACATCGAGAATGGCCACCGCGCGGCCGAGGCGGGCAAAGGCAACGGCCAGATGCGCCGCCAGCGTCGTCTTGCCGGAACCGCCCTTCTGCTGGGCCAGCGTAATGATTCGGCCTTCCATCGCCATTCACCCCTTCCGGTTGCGAAGGTTGCATCGCTCCATCACTGCCGCAACGGAAATGTGAACCTGACGCGCCACCGGCCTCTGGCATGCCGCGTCAGCCTTGTCGCTGCCGTCATGACGGGTTAGACCCCGAGGATCGGCATGTGAGGACGGCGAACGCCGGCCCCGCATATCACGCCGGCTCTGGCACACGATCATCGAAGAGATCCTAGAGATGAACATACTCCTCATCGGCTCCGGCGGGCGTGAGCACGCCCTGGCATGGAAGATCTCCGCGAGCCCCCTGTGCGACCACTTGTTTACCGCGCCCGGCAACCCCGGCACGGCCCAATGCGGCGAGAATGTCGCCCTCGACACCACGGATCACGCGGCTGTCATTGCATTCTGTGACGCCGAGGCTATCGATCTCGTAGTGGTCGGACCCGAGGCGCCTCTTGTGGCCGGGCTGGTGGATGACCTGACGGCAGCCGGCATCCGGGCCTTCGGGCCGACGAAGGCGGCCGCCCAGCTCGAAGGCTCGAAAGCCTTCACCAAGGAGCTCTGCGTCGAGGCCGGCATTCCGACCGCCGACTTTGCACGATTCACGGATGAAGCGGCCGCCCGCGCCTATGTCGCCGAGAAGGGCGCCCCCATCGTCATCAAGGCGGACGGCCTCGCTGCCGGCAAGGGCGTCGTGGTGGCGATGAGCCTGGTCGAGGCCAACGAAGCGCTTGCCATGATGTTCGCCGGCGGCCTCGGTGATGCGGGCGCGGAAGTCGTGATCGAGGAATGCCTCGTCGGCGAGGAAGCGAGCTTCTTCGCGCTCTCCGACGGCACCAACGTGGTGGCGCTGGCCTCGGCCCAGGACCACAAGCGCGCCTTCGACGGCGATGAAGGCCCCAATACGGGCGGCATGGGCGCCTACTCCCCGGCCCCGGTGCTGACACCGCAGCTTGAGGCGGAGGTGATCGAGCGCATCATCCGCCCGACCGTCGCGGCGATGAAGGCGCGCGGCACCCCCTACAAGGGCGTGCTCTATGCGGGACTGATGCTGACCGCGGATGGCCCGAAGCTCATCGAATACAACGCCCGCTTCGGCGATCCCGAATGCCAGGTGCTGATGCCGCGCATGAAGACCGATCTCGTGGCCGCGCTTCTCGCCACGGTGGACGAGGAACTCGGCAGCTTCGACGTGCGCTGGTGGGACGACGCCGCGCTCACGGTGGTCATGGCGGCGAACGGCTATCCCGGCACCTACCAGCGCGGCAGCGAAATCGGTGGCATCGAGGCGGCCGATGCCGTCGAGAACGTCATCGTCTTCCACGCCGGCACGAAGCAGGACGGGCCGCGCTATCTCGCCAATGGCGGGCGGGTGCTGAACGTCACCGGCCTCGGCCCCTCGATCGCCGACGCCCAGCGCCTCGCCTATAAGGCGGTGGCCGCGATCGACTGGCCGGAAGGCTTCTGCCGCAGCGACATCGGATGGCGCGTGGTGGGGCGGGACAAGGCGTGAGGGAACTGGTTTCCTGACGCATCATCCTTGCGGGGAGCAGGACCATGGCGCGCGGCGCGGCGAGACAGTCTGAGCCCCCGGATGACACCATCGCCACGCGGATCAGCCGGATCCTCGCGGATCGGATCGTCTCCGGCGCCATCGAGCCGGGCTCAAGGCTAAGGCAGGATCATATCGCCGCGGAATTCGGCACCAGCCATGTGCCGGTGCGCGAGGCCTTCCGGCGACTGGAAGCCCAGGGACTTGCCATCAGCGAGCCGCGGCGCGGCGTTCGTGTGGCGTCCTTCTCGCTGGAGGAGGTGAAGGAGGTCGCGGAGATGCGCGCGGCGCTCGAAGGCCTCGCCCTGCGCCACGCCGCGCCCCATCTGACGGCGGCCATCCTCGACGCGGCCGAGGCCGCCACGAAAGCCGGTGATCTCTCCCGCGACGTGCGCTCCTGGGAGGAGGCCAACCGTCGCTTCCACCGCCTGATCCTGACCCCCTGCGGTATGCCGCGCCTCCTGGCGGCCATCGACGATCTGCATGCGGCGAGCGCGCGCTTTCTCTTCGCGAGCTGGCAAACGCAGTGGGAAGCCCGCACGGACCACGATCACCGCGCCATCCTCGCGGCCCTGCGCCAGGGTGATATCGACACTGCCTGCGGACTGCTGGCGCGCCATGTGCGCTGGATCGGCCAGCGCCCCATCGACGGCCCCGCCGGCCAAAGACGCAAGGCCTTCGTCGTCGGCTAAGCGCTGACGGCTGACTTTGGCGCCCCGAGCCGCAGAAATCCATTCATCCAAATTATCTATAATTTTTCAGATCAGCGGCCTGAAGCGCCATTTTTCCGCGCGTGATCGCGCCCAGCCTTGCGTCGAATCTCCATATGTGGATTCATTCGTAGATCGAAACGCATTTTTATCTATAATCTGGAGAAAAGAACATGACCGACCTCACCGCCTCAGGCGCGCCGTCGCCGCTGTTGCTGCAAGGGCGCTCGCTTCCGGTCCAGCTTGGGGCAGTCATTCTGGGTACCGTGTTTCTCGCCATCTCCTCGCAGATCGCGGTGCCGATGGTGCCCGTGCCGGTGACGATGCAGACCTTTGCCGTCACCATCATCGGCGCGATCTTCGGCTGGCGCATGGGCGCGATCACTGTGCTCGCCTGGCTCGCCGAGGCCATGGTCGGCCTGCCTGTCCTGTCCGGCGGCGCGGGCGGCGGCGCGCCATTCCTGGGGCCGACGGCCGGCTATATCCTGGCCTTTCCCTTTATGGCGGCAGGCGTCGGCTTTTGCGCCGAGCGCGGATGGCTCGGACGCCACTGGCTCCTGGCCTTCGCGGTGATGCTCGCCGCGAATGTCTTCGCGCTGCTGCTGGGCACCGCATGGCTCGCCGGAATGCTCGGCCTGAACAAGGCCATCGCCGTGGGCGCGACACCCTTTCTCATCGGCGCGATCCTGAAGTCCGCGCTGGCTGCGACCCTGGTCAAGGCGGGTGGCCATATCTACAAGGCGCGCCGGGGGTGACGGTCCGGCTGCGCCCGCACCACCTGCTGTGCATGCTGACCTATGCCGGCCGCGGTTATTCCGCGGCCTTCACCGCCAATCTCGACGCGATCATCAGGCGGCTCGCCTCCGAGGACATCCTCATTGTCGCCGGTCCTGACGACATCTGCGCGCCGCTCCTGTGTGGGCCGGAGGCTGACGATGCGCATTGCCGGACCGCGCGTGTAGAGGCTCGCGACAGCGCGGCAGCGCGCGCGGTCGAGGACCTGCTGCTGCAACCGGTTTGCACCGGTGAGCATCTCGTCATCGGCCCGAATGAGCGGGAGCGCTTGAGAGCGGCCTTCAGAGCCGGAACGTCGCGTTCCGCCTGCGCCGGCTGCAACTGGGCTTCGCTCTGCAGCGAGATCGCCGCTGCGGACTTTGCCGGCACCCGGCTGTCGTGAGCGGCGTCAGGTGAGCGGGATAGCCACGATCTCCCGGAAGGCCGGCCGCTCGTTCAGCCGCGCGAACCAGGCCGCGAGATGCGGCAGTTCCGGACGCTCGATCGGCATGCCGAGCCAGGCATAGGCATGCGGCCCGAGTGCGATATCGGCGACGCCGAAGGCCGCTCCCGATAGATAGGGTTGCCGGGCAAGCGCCGCGTCGGCGATGGCAAACAGCTTGGCGCAGCCGGCGAGCCCACGCTCGAGCTCGGCATTGTCCCGCTCCGCAGGAGTACGCCGCACGATATTCCAAATCACGCAGCGGAAGGGCTCGGTAAGCCCGCCCAGCACCCAATCCATCCACTTTTCCATGGACGCGCGCGCAACAGGATCGGTCGGATAGAGCGTGCCGTCGCCATAGCGCGCCGCGAGATAGCGCACGATCGTGTGAGATTCCCACAGAACGAGCTCGCCATCCCTGACGGTCGGCACGAGGCCGTTCGGGTTCATCGCCCGGTAGTCGGGATCGTCGACGATGCCGAAGGCACCGCCCGCGTCGATCCGCTCGAAGGGAAGATCGAGCTCCCGCGCGCACCACAGGGCCTTCTTCACATTGGTGGAATTGGCCCGTCCCCAGATCGTCAGCATAGCCCGCGTCTCCTTCGTCCCTGGCGCGGCAGTGAAGAATGCCGGCACGACGAGGTCAAGCCGTGAGCACGCTCCCTCACCCTGTCCCTCTCCCACTCGGGAGAGGGAACCCTAATGATCGGCAGCCGCGACGCTCTCCCTCTCCCCGCTGGGGAGAGGGCTGAGGTGAGGGGAACAGTCCACCTCAAAGCGTGATGCCTTCGTCGCTCAAGCGGTGGACCTTCTCCCGGCCGGAAAAGGCCGACGCCTTGATGAAAAGGGCTGCGCAGAGCGAAAACCAAAGTGTCATCCTCGGCGGCGCGTAGCGCCGGGAATGACACGCCGGGTTTCCCAGCTCACGCCTCCTTGGCGCTCTTCTGGTAGTCCTTCACGTCGGTGAAGGTGATGTCCTTCCAGCGATCCTGCTCGTATTTCAGCGAGAAGGCGTTGGAGGCGAGGAATACCGGGTCGCCGTCGAGATCGTTGGCGATGGATGAGCCATGGGCATTGAGGAAACGCTCGTGCTCCACCTTGTCCTTCGCCTCGATCCAGCGGCAGATGGAAAAGCGGGTCTGCTCATAATCGATCGGCAGGCCGTATTCGGCCTGCAAGCGCTCCTTCAGCACGTCGAGCTGGAGCGCGCCGACCACGCCGACAATGGCACCGGAGCCGTCATGTGGCAGGAAGAGCTGCACGACGCCCTCCTCCGCCATCTGCTGCAGCGCCTCGCGCAACTTCTTGGCCTTCATTGCATCGGTGAGCTTGATGCGGCGCAGGATTTCCGGCGCGAAGCTCGGCACGCCGCGGAAGACGATATCCTCGCCCTCGGTCAGCGTATCGCCGATGCGGAGCGTGCCATGGTTCGGCAGCCCGACCACGTCGCCGGCGAAGGCCTCGTCCACGATGCCGCGCTCCCGCGCGAAGAAAAACTGCGGCGCGGATACCGTGATCGGCTTGCCCGTACGCACGAGCTTGGCCTTCATGCCGCGCGCCAGCTTGCCCGAGCACACCCGGATGAAGGCGATCCGGTCGCGGTGGTTCGGATCCATGTTCGCCTGGATCTTGAAGACGAAGCCCGTCATGCGCGGCTCGCCGGCCTCGACCATCCGCTGGTCGGCCTCCTGGTCGCGCGGGGCTGGCGCCATTTCGGCGATGGCGTCGATGAGATCGCGCACGCCGAAGTTGCGCAGCGCGCTGCCGAAGAACACCGGTGTCAGGTGCCCCTCGCGAAAGGCCTCCAGATCGAAGGGCTTGCAGGCCTCGAAGGCAAGACCCGCCTCCTCGCGCCACGCACCAATCTCGTGAGCGGGCAGCAGCGTGTCGATCAGCGGATCGTCCGGGCCCGAGACCGGCGTCGGCGCCTCGTCCACGTCGATGCGGCGCAGGACATTCCGGCGCAGATCGATCGTGCCGGCGAAGCTGCGGCCGGATCCCACCGGCCAGGTCACGGGTGCCGTGTCGAGCGCCAGCGTCTTCTCGATCTCGTCGAGGAGCTCGAAGGGGTCGCGCGTCTCACGGTCCATCTTGTTAATGAAGGTGATGATCGGAATGTCACGCAGGCGGCAGACCTCGAACAACTTCTTGGTACGCGCCTCGATGCCCTTGGCCGCGTCGATCACCATGATGGCGGAATCGACCGCGCTCAACGTCCGGTAGGTGTCTTCCGAGAAGTCCTCGTGGCCGGGCGTGTCGAGCAGGTTGAAGACCCGGTCGGCATATTCGAAGGTCATGACGGAGGTCACGACCGAGATGCCGCGCTGGCGCTCGATAGCCATCCAGTCGGAGCGTGTCTGGGCGCCGCTGCGCTTGGCGCGAACCTCGCCCGCCATCTGGATGGCGCCGCCGAACATCAGGAGCTTTTCGGTGAGCGTCGTCTTGCCCGCGTCCGGATGCGAGATGATGGCAAAGGTGCGCCGGCGCGCCACCGGGGACGTCTCAGTCATGACTTTATCTATGATCTTGGCAACGAGGGCCGCCGCGCGGCATTGGCGAGAGGCGTAGGGCCTCCGCGCCGAGAGATCAAGTAAAGATCGGAATCAGCCCGGCGGGGCAGGCCGGAGGCGCGGCGGCCCCGCGAAAAGAGGCCGGTGTACTTTTGCCCGATGTTCCGGCCTTGCGGGAACCGAGACAGAGCTGCATGAATTGCCACGAGAAGCAGCCCGAGGACCGACCCATGCCCGATCTCGCTGATCTCTTTCCCGGTTTCCAATCCCATTGGATCGATGTGGACATGGGCCGCATCTTTGCCCGCAGCGGTGGCTCCGGCCCTCCGCTCGTGCTGCTGCACGGCTTTCCGCAGACCCATGTCTGCTGGCACCGCGTGGCGCCGCGGCTCGCCGAGCATTTCACGGTCGTCGCCATGGACCTGCGCGGTTATGGCTGGTCGACGGCGCCTGAAAGCGACCCGGCCCATGAGGTCTATTCCAAGCGAGCCATGGGCCAAGATGTCGTCGCGGCCATGAGCGAGCTGGGCCATGCGCGTTTCGCGCTGATGGGGCACGATCGCGGCGCGCGCGTCGGCTATCGCCTGGCCCTCGACGATCCCGGCCGTCTGACGGCGCTCGCCCTGCTCGATATCGTCCCGACGATGGTGCAATGGCAGCGCATGGCCCGGGACGAAAGCGTCGCCCCGCACTGGCGATTTCTGGCTGAGCCCGCCCCCCGTCCGGAGACCGAGATCCTGAAGAACCCGCAGCGCTACTTCGACGGGCTCCTGGCGGCCTGGTCGGGCACGGGGGACCTCTCTGCCTTCGATCCCCGCGCGCTCGCGCATTATCGCGCCGCCAGCAATGAGCCGAACCGCATCCATGCCTTCTGCGAGGACTATCGCGCCGGCGCCGGCCTTGATCGCGAACAGGATGAAGCCGACCTCGGCGCCAGCAGGACGATCGCCTGCCCAAGCTTTCTCGTTTGCGGCGAAAGCTATCTCTCCGGCGGGGCCGGGCCGGCACTGGCTGCGTGGCACAAGACCTTCGCGCCAGGCATGACCGGCGCAGGCGTCGCGGCGGGTCATTTCGTGGCGGAGGAAGCGCCTGAGGCGGTGCTCGACGCCGTTATTCCTTTTCTTTCAGGTGGCCAATGACATCCATCCGCGATGCGACCATCGACGACCTCCGGACGATAATCCAGATGCTGGCGGACGATCAGCTCGGCAAGGCGCGCGAGATCCTGCCGGACGCCGTCGTTCCCGCCGGCTATCTCGCGGCCTTCACGGCTATCACCCAGGATCCCAACAACCGGCTCATCGTCATGGAGGACGAAGGGCAGATCGTCGGCTGCTGCCAGCTGACCTTCATTCCCGGCCTGAGCTACCGGGGGTCGACGCGTGGCCAGATCGAGGGTGTGCGGATTGCCGAAAGCCACCGCAACAAGGGTCTCGGCCGCGAGCTCATCACTTATGCGATTGGCGCCTGCCGCGCCAAGGGCTGCCGCTTCGTGCAGCTCACCAGCAACTCCGTCCGCACCGATGCCCGCCGTTTCTATGAGCGCCTCGGCTTCGTCGCGAGCCATGTCGGCATGAAGCTCGACCTGGGATGATCGCTGGGATGATCCGCCGGTGTCATCACGGGTCAGCCGCGCGGGATTGAGACGGGAATCCATGAACGTTGCCGGCTACTTATGGGGATGCGGCGTGTTGTGCTATCATGGCTCCTGACAGGAGAGGACCATGAGCACCACCCGCCGCGCGACCATCACGATCGAGGTCGATGCCGACCTGCTCGATGAGCTGCGCGCATCAGTCGGCGGCGACCGCGAAGTCGGGGATCTCCTGGAGAAAGCCGTCGAAGAGCTGGCGTCATCATTCGCGCGTGCACCAAAGATGGCCTCGCGTGAAAGCGTGCTTGAGGCGTATGAACAGAGCGTGCAGCAGTACGGCACGCTCTACGAACGCCTCGCGAAATGACACGCTACATATCGCTGGAGCTTGCGATCGAGCTACACGACCGGCAATTGGAACAGTTCGGGGGCGCACGAGGAATTCGCGACAATGGAGCGCTCGAAGCGGCGTTAGCGCGGCCGTTGCACGGCTACTATTCCGATCTTGTGGAGGAAGCGGCAGCTCTTTGGGAAAGCATAGCCCAGAACCATCCCTTCATCGATGGGAACAAGCGAGCTGCTTTCGCCATAACGCACGTCTTTCTTCTGCTCAACGGGCTGAAGCTCACCGCGAGCTCTGACGACACCTACGCCTTCATCATCGGCCTCTACGAGGCCAAGGCTTTCAGGTATGACGCTCTCCTCGCATGGCTGCGAGCGAATACCGCGTCCTGACGCTGCGGGGATGACAGCAGGGCCTGCCTGCGGTAGGACGCAGGGAAACGTGGGCGATCCGCGTTTCCGATTGTCATCACGGCGCCATTCCATGTCAGACCAAGCTAAAGCCCAGAAGCTCCTCGCCCGCCTGCCGCGCGGTTTCGGCGACCGTGGCCCCACCGACGTGGCGGCGACCGAGCATATGCTCGCCAAGATCCGCGAGACCTATGAGCTCTATGGCTTCGAGGCTGTGGAAACGCCCTTCATCGAGTTCACCGACGCGCTGGGCAAGTTCCTGCCCGACCAGGACCGGCCGAATGAAGGCGTGTTCTCCTTTCAGGACGACGATGAGCAGTGGCTGTCGCTGCGCTATGACCTGACCGCGCCGCTCGCCCGTTATGTCGCCGAGAATTTCGACGTGCTGCCGAAGCCCTACCGGAGCTATCGCGGCGGGTGGGTGTTCCGCAACGAGAAGCCCGGCCCCGGCCGCTTCCGCCAGTTCATGCAGTTCGATGCCGACACGGTGGGCGCAGCCTCGGTCGCGGCCGATGCCGAGATCTGCATGATGGCGGCCGACACGCTGGAGCACGTCGGCATCCAGCGCGGCGACTACGTCATCAAGGTCAACAACCGCAAGGTTCTCGACGGCGTGCTTGAGGCGATCGGCCTCGGCGGCGAGGCGCATGTCGGCCAGCGGCTGACCGTGCTGCGCGCCATCGACAAGCTCGACAAGGTCGGCGCCGACGGCGTGCGCGATCTCCTCGGCAAGGGCCGCATGGACCCCTCCGGCGATTTCACCAAGGGCGCGGGCCTTGAGCCGGACGCGATCGAGCGTGTTCTCGCCTTCACAGCCGCGCGGGGCGCTGACGCCGTCGCGACCTGCAACAATCTCGACGGGGTCGTTGCCGGCTCAGCGCGTGGCGCCGAGGGCGTCGCTGAGCTGCGCGAGATCGCGGCCCTGATCACCGCCGCCGGCTATGACGACGGGCGCATCCTCATCGATCCCTCCGTCGTGCGTGGCCTCGAGTACTACACGGGGCCCGTCTACGAGGCCGAACTCACCTTCACCGTCCAGAACGATGAAGGCCAGACGGTGCGCTTCGGCTCGGTGGCGGGCGGCGGGCGTTATGACGGCCTCGTCTCGCGCTTCCGGGGCGAGCCGGTTCCGGCGACCGGCTTCTCCATCGGCGTGTCGCGGTTGCTTGCGGCGCTCAAGGCTGTCGGCAGCCCGCTCGTGTCGGCGGCCGCCAGTCGCGGCCCCGTGGTCGTCCTGGTGATGGACCGTACCGAGATCGGCCACTATCAGAAGCTGGTGGCCACCTTGCGCCAAGCCGGCATCCGGGCCGAGCTCTATCTCGGCTCATCCGGCATGAAGGCGCAGATGAAATATGCCGACAGGCGGGGCAGCCAATGCGTCGTCATCCAGGGTTCGGACGAGCGCGCCAAGGGCGAGGTGACGATCAAGGACCTCGTGCTCGGCGCCGAACTCGCCGGCGCCGGCAAGGACCGCGAGGATTATCTGCACCGCCAGGCCGAAGCGCAGTTCGCCGTGCCGGAGGCCGAAATCGTGGCCGCCGTGACGAAGGTGCTCGCCCGCCACGGCTGACGCGAAGCGTTCTTTTCGCGTCCCGCGCCAGCCGCCATTCACCCTTCCGCGAGAATTGGGTCGCGCGTGACAGGCGCGCTTGCTAAAGACGCCTGCAACGAAGGTGAATAGGTTTCGTCATGCTTGAACTCGATCAGGCGAATGCGCTTGGCGCGCTGTTCGCACGGGCCGGCTACAGCCGGGTCGAGCCGGCTGTCCTGCAGCCGGTTGATGTCTTCCTCGACCTCTCGGGCGAAGACATCCGCCGGCATATGTTCGTCACCCAGGACGCCGCGGGCCGGGAGCTCTGCCTGCGCCCGGATTACACCATTCCCGTCAGCCGCGACTATCTCGCCTCACCCGAGGCAGGGAGCCGCGCGTCTTTCAGCTATCTCGGCCCGGTCTTCCGGTTGCGGGCCGGCACCTCGGGCGAGTTCCCGCAGGCCGGCGTCGAGGCCTTCGGCCGGACAGACCCCGAAGCGGCAGACGCTGAAATCGTGGCGCTGGCGCTCGAGGCGCTGGCGTCCCTCGGCATTACCCATCCAGTCATCCGCATGGGCGACGTCGGGCTCCTGACCGCGCTTCTCGATAAGCTCGATCTCGCGCCACCGGTGCGCCGCCGCGTGCTGCGCGCCGTCGTCCAGGGCCGGCTCGAAGCTGTTCTCAACGGCGAGGATGGCAACGGCCGCAACGGCCAGGACCACGCAGGCCTGCTCGCGGCCATCGAGGGCCAGGATCCGCAGGCGGCCCGCGCCTTCGTCGAGGACGTGATGGCCATCGCCGGCGTCACGAGCGTCGGCGGCCGCTCGGCGGGCGAGATCGCTGAGCGCTTCCTGGCCCGTGCCTCCAGCCGCCATGCACGGATCGACGACGAGATCCGCGACATCCTGACGCGCTATCTCGCGATCTCCGGCGATCCCGACACGGCGATCGGCCAGATCCGCGGGCTCACGCGCGACGCCGGGCTCGACCTCGACGCGGCACTCGACCAATGCGAGGCGCGCACCGGCTTCATGGCCGCGCGCGGCCTAGACGTCGACAGCTTCGTCTTCGCCGCCGACTTCGCCCGCAATCTCGATTACTACACCGGCCTCATCTTCGAGGCCCATGATCCCGGCCGGCCAGAGACGAAGCCCATCGTCGGCGGTGGCCGTTATGACGGCTTGCTCAGCCATCTCGGCGCCCGGGAACCGATACCCGCGGTCGGCTTCGCCATCTGGCTCGACCGGCTCAGCGGCGCGCCTCGACCCACCAGCGCGGGAGACCGGACATGACGGCGCCGCTCGTTCTGGCCGTACCCTCCAAGGGCCGGCTGCAGGAAAATACCGCGCGGTTCTTCGCCCAGGCGGGCCTCGAATTCGTGCAGCCGCGCGGCGCGCGCAACTACCGTGCCCTGATTTCCGGCGTGCCGAATGCGGAGGTGCTCTTTCTGTCCGCCGCAGAGATCGTGACGCAGCTCGCGGCCGGCACGGCCCATCTCGGCGTCACCGGCGAGGATCTGATCCGCGAAGAAATCTCCGACGCCGATACCGTGGTGGAATTGCTGACACCGCTCGGCTTCGGCCAGGCCAACGTGGTCGTCGCCGTGCCGCAGGCCTGGATCGACGTGCGCAGCATGGCCGATCTCGACGACGTGGCGGCGGATCTGCGGCACCGGCATGGCCGGCGCCTGCGGGTCGCAACCAAATATATCAATCTCACCCGGCGCTTCTTCGCCGAGCACGGCATCGCCGACTACCGCATCGTCGAGAGCTTCGGCGCGACCGAAGGCGCGCCGGCGTCCGGCACAGCCGAATTGATCGTCGACATCACCACCACGGGCACCACCCTGGCGGCCAACGCCCTGAAGATCGTCGACGACGGCGTCATCCTGCGCTCGGAGGCCAATCTCGTCGCATCGGTGACGGCCGAGTGGAGCCCGGAGGCTCAGGCGGCCGCCCGCACCATCCTCTCGCGCATCGCCGCCGAGGAAGAGGCCCGGACCTCGCGCCAGTTGCGGGCCGTGCTGCCCGAGTTTGACGCGGCGCTCCGCGCCGAGATCGAAGGCCGCCTGGGCTGTCGCCTTCCTTTTGGCGGGCCGGATGAGCGCGGGCTCGTGACAATCCACGCGCCCGTCAAGAACGTGTTCGCGGTCGTCGACCTTCTCTCCGCCAACGGCGCCGACCCGGTGACGGTGCAGCGCGTGGATTCCGTTTTCCGCGCCGCCAACGGGCTCTCCGACCGGCTGTTTGCCCGGATCACCTGAGGGCCGGCGCTCACGAACTTGTTTCCAACCGTCCCGCCAAATGCCACGCCTTCGCCACGGAGGTTTGGCATCTCGCGGCATGAATGCGTCAGCCCGTCGAATTTTGCCTCTGGCGAATGGGGCTCGAAATGGTTAACAACGCGCGGGGGGGAACGTGAGATGCGGCGACATCAATTTACCCTCGGCACGGGTGAACTGCTGATAACGGACAAGTGAGCGGACCAACGAACCTGATCATTTCCAATGGGATAGAGTTTCGGATCACCGGAAACTGGCTTTCCCTGTGCGGTATCATGCTCTAAGGTCCGGCTGAGATCGGTTGGAAGAATCCATGAAATTTCGCTACGCTCTGATTGCCCTCTGCCTTCTCTCGGTTGCGCCTGCCCAAGCCCAGCAGGGCGGCTCCCGTGGTGGGAAGCCGCAGGAAACGCAGCAACAGCAGCCTCGCCGCGAGAAGCAGTTTCCCCTTGGGGCATCCTGGGTGGCCGTTACCCTGAATGACAAACCCCTGCCGCGGGGCGCCCAGCGTCCTTCCTTCACGGTTGACCAGACCCTGCGCATGCGCGGCTTCGGCGGCTGCAACACGTTTTCGGCCACCGCCTATCCCCTGCGCGGCCAGACTTTCGCCGTTGGTCCTTTCGCCCTCACGAAGCGCTCGTGCAGCAAGGATGTCGAGGCCGCGGAGCGGGCGTTCTTCGTCGCCTTGCGGACGGCTCAGCGCTGGGACATCGTCGGCGGACAACTCGTCCTGCAGGGTCAGGCCGGTGTCGTGAAGGCCGACAGATCCCTCTAAGTCGGCATTTTCGGAAAGACACGGGAACCCGGAACGATTCATGGGATCGTGTCCGGATCCAGAAACCCTGCTCCCCCAAGAAGAAGACGTCTTGCAGCAGGATGTCTTGCGTGAAGGCAGCGGCGAGTTTCAAACCGCATCGGTTTCGGTTCCAGATCGCGGGCCTAAAGCCTGCGGCTTACCCCGGGATGAGTTGCGCTCACGCGCCCCAAAACAGCGGATTGATGCGATCGCGCCCAGCCTGCGCTTCCGATGGCACAGCCGCAGCACAAGCCTTGCGCGAGGCCTGCCTTAACCCTTTCCGCGTGGCTCCTCATTTTTCGCGTATTTGACGGTTACGGCGCTCCTTGACTCCTGTAGGGGACATGCTTATCTCGGTGGCGCGTTAGCACTCGCCTCAAATGAGTGCTAACAAGCCCGACAATTCAGCCCCCCATGCATGGTGGGTCTGCCGAGAGGAATAGATTCATGGCTTTCCGTCCCCTGCACGACCGCGTGGTCGTTCGCCGTCTCGACAGCGAAGAGAAGACCAAGGGCGGCATCATCATTCCGGACACCGCGAAGGAAAAGCCGCAAGAAGGCGAGATCGTGGCCGTGGGCTCCGGCGCTCGCGATGACAACGGCAAGCTCGTTGCCCTCGACGTCAAGAAGGGCGACCGCGTCCTGTTTGGCAAGTGGTCCGGAACCGAGGTCAAGATCGATGGCCAGGACCTCCTGATCATGAAGGAATCCGACATCATGGGCGTGATCGGCTAATCGCACTAGCGATCGGCGGCGGCATTTTCGTCGCGTCGAGCCAGAACGTCTTTCCCAACATTCAGGTTTGCTCAGGAGCTATCCATGGCTGCCAAGGAAGTAAAATTTTCGTCCGACGCCCGCGAGAAGATGCTGCGCGGTGTCGACATTCTCGCCAATGCCGTGAAGGTGACGCTGGGTCCGAAGGGCCGTAACGTCGTCATCGAGAAGTCCTTCGGCGCACCGCGCATCACGAAGGACGGCGTCACCGTCGCCAAGGAAATCGAGCTTGAGGACAAGTTCGAGAACATGGGCGCCCAGATGGTGCGCGAAGTCGCCTCCAAGACCAACGACCTGGCTGGTGACGGCACGACCACCGCGACCGTTCTCGCCCAGGCGATCGTGAAGGAAGGCGCCAAGGCGGTTGCCGCCGGCATGAACCCGATGGACCTGAAGCGCGGCATCGACCTTGCCACGATCGAGGCCATCAAGGACATCGAGAAGCGCGCCAAGAAGGTGAAGTCTTCCGAGGAAGTCGCCCAGGTCGGCACGATCTCGTCGAACGGCGACACCGCCATCGGCGAGATGATCGCCCATGCGATGCAGAAGGTCGGCAACGAGGGTGTCATCACCGTCGAGGAAGCCAAGACCGCCGAGACCGAGCTCGACGTCGTCGAGGGCATGCAGTTCGACCGCGGCTATCTCTCTCCGTATTTCATCACGAATGCGGAAAAGATGATCGCCGAGCTCGAGGATCCCTACATCCTCATCCACGAGAAGAAGCTCTCGTCGCTCCAGGCCATGCTGCCGGTCCTCGAGGCCGTCGTGCAGTCCGGCAAGCCGCTCGTCATCATCGCTGAAGACGTGGAAGGCGAGGCTCTTGCCACGCTCGTCGTCAACAAGCTGCGTGGTGGCCTGAAGGTTGCCGCCGTCAAGGCTCCTGGCTTCGGCGACCGCCGCAAGGCCATGCTCGAGGACATCGCCGTCCTTACCGCTGGCCAGGTCATCTCCGAAGACATCGGCATCAAGCTCGAGAACGTGACCCTTCAGATGCTCGGCCGCGCCAAGCGCATCCGCATCGAGAAGGAAAACACCACGATCATCGACGGCTCGGGCAAGAAGAAGGACATCGAAGCCCGCGTTGGCCAGATCAAGGCGCAGATCGAGGAGACCACCTCGGACTACGACCGTGAGAAGCTCCAGGAGCGTCTCGCCAAGCTCGCGGGCGGCGTTGCCGTGATCCGCGTTGGCGGCGCCACCGAGATCGAGGTCAAGGAAAAGAAGGACCGCGTGGACGACGCCCTCAACGCCACCCGCGCGGCTGTCGAGGAAGGCATCGTCCCCGGCGGCGGCACCGCGCTGCTGCGCGCCAAGGCTGCTGTTGCCAAGCTCAAGGACGACAACGCTGACGTCCAGGCTGGCATCAACATCGTGCTCAAGGCCCTCGAAGCGCCGATCCGCCAGATCGTCGAGAACGCAGGCGTCGAAGGCTCGATCGTGGTCGGCAAGATCATTGAAAACAAGTCCTCGACCTACGGCTTCAACGCCCAGACCGAGCAGTATGTCGACATGCTGGAAGCCGGCATCGTCGATCCTGCCAAGGTCGTGCGCACGGCTCTCCAGGACGCGGCTTCGGTTGCCGGCCTCCTCGTCACGACCGAGGCGATGGTTGCCGAACTGCCGAAGGAAAAGCCTGCCATGCCGATGGGCGGCGGCGGCGGCATGGGCGGCATGGACTTCTGAGGAAGTCCCGTCCATCATCGACCAGTCTGGGCAGGCAAAACCCGTCCAGACAGGACGAGAGGTTTTCAGAAAGCGCGGCTTCGGCCGCGCTTTTTTTATTGCACGCCATACATCGCGACCACGGGAAGCGCGGCGCTTCGAGGACTACAGCGCTCAGCCGGTGGAGGCGGAGTGCTGATACGCCCACGATCGGCGCCAGCGCGCTCGCTGTTTTGGTCGCGCGCCCCGATAACTGTCACTGATATTTATGCATGATGCATGCATGGCAATACGTAAAGCGCAAAAGCCAAAAACAAAACTACAATAAGTATATATCTCACCGCAATCAGGGTATTGCAGGTGAAAAATGATAAATATAAATCATGACCATCCCAGCCACATCGAGAATATAGGACCATTTTCTATCTATGTACTTAGCTCTGATGTGGCATATCCGCCGAGAGAGGATTTCAATTTCATTGAGATCATTTCCGGCGACCATATTGTCCCGCTAGTTGGATCGCCGACTATCCTAAATCGCGTCAACGCCAATTTGTTCGTTGCGACGCCTGAGACCGACTTCGCCTGGATCGATGGCTTCGATGTTGCCGAAGGAGACCGCCTCAACGTTTACGCATTGGGCTTCACCACGGAGGAGGAAGTCCTCGCCAGAGCCCACAGCTGGATGGTGGACGCCCCCTACACCGGCACAGTCGTGCTCCAGCTCGCTGAAAACACCGAGATCAGGCTCGGAGGGATGACACTCGAACAGTTCGCCATGAACGCTCGAGGCATCCTGGACTTCACACCGCTCGACCTGAGCTAGCGCTCCCGAGTTTGGCGTGGATTGCTGACGATCAGCCATTACAAATCCTTAACGCACTCGCAATCCCATCGTGAGTGCACGTCGCACATTGTCGCCTTCCGATCTTCGCGCTAGCTATTGCGTGGGTCGGATCGCGACGTCGGCATGCTGAAGGGCATGGCGAATGGCGCGATTTGGGCGAGTTAAATGATCGGGCATCGCGCAGCCGCGCCAAACACGGGGATATCGGCCGTGCATTTCTCCGCATGGCCGGCACACGCATGATCGACGGATTAAAAAGCTTTCTCCTCGCCATCTGGCATCTCACCAAGCCCTATTTCAACTCCCGCGAGATCGGGGAGATTCGGGTCTGGCCCCTCGGTACCTTC
Source organism: Hyphomicrobiales bacterium (assembly GCA_930633525.1). NCBI lineage: Bacteria > Pseudomonadati > Pseudomonadota > Alphaproteobacteria > Hyphomicrobiales > Hyphomicrobiales bacterium. The sequence goes on along the minus strand of CAKNFP010000001.1, from coordinate 878,425 downwards.
CGGGCACAAGAACGCTGGATCGGCCTGTTCATGCTGACGGCGGTCATTCTGCTCGCCCTCGGCGGCGTGGCGCTGAATGTCGTGCTGTCCTACTGGAACAACTATTTTTACAACGCCTTGCAAGCCAAGGACGAGGGAACGTTCTGGAGCCTGCTCGGCGTCTTTTGCATCATTGCAACGGTGTGGATCACCCGCACGGTTATCGCCTATGTCGTGCGCTCGTATCTCGTCATCCGGTGGCGGCGGACCATGACGGATCTTTATCTCGACCGCTGGATGCGAGGCAACGCCCACTATCGCATGCGGTTCCTCGGCCAGAAGGCCGACAACCCGGACCAGCGCATCCAAGAAGACATCGACCAGTTCGTCACGATGACGATGACGCTGTTCCTCGGGCTGCTCACCTCGGTCGTCACGCTGTTTTCCTTTGCTTTCATCCTCTGGAACCTCTCCTCGAAGATGACGCTGCCGTTCACGGACATCACGATTCCCGGCTTTCTTTTCTGGGTGGCGCTGATCTATTCGATCGCAGGTACGGCGGGTGCGCATTATTTCGGCCGGAAGCTAATCCACCTCAACTTCATGCAGCAGCGCTATGAGGCCGATTTCCGCTTTGGAATGGCCCGTGTCCGTGAGTACGGCGAGCAGATCGCCCTGATGGAGGGTGACCAGGCCGAGCGTAGCCAGCTCGGCCGACTGTTCAGCTTCGTCGTGAAGAACTTCCTGCAGCTCGTCGGTGTGCAGAAGATCCTCACCGCCTTCACATCGGGCTATGGGCAAGCGGCTGTCGTCTTCCCCTTCCTGTTGACCGCACACAATTACTTTTCGGGCCGCGTCACGCTGGGCGATCTCATGCAGACGAACTCATCGTTCGGGCAGGTCCAGGACGCGCTCTCCTTCTTCGTGGATGCCTATTCCACGGTGGCCTCCTACAAGGCGATCGTCGACCGGCTCATCGGCTTCGACGAGACGATGGAACGGGCGGCGACGGTTGGCACCGATACCCATGTGCTCACCCGAAAAGAGGGTGGCGCCGAGGCACTGATCGTCGACAACGCGACCCTCTCGGCCCCCACGGGAGAGACCATTCTCACCGTGCCGTATCTTGCGTTGGAGGAGGGCCGCGACACGCTGATCGCCGGTCCGTCGGGCTCCGGCAAATCGACGCTCTTCCGCGCCATCGCCGGTATCTGGCCCTATGCGGAAGGCAAGCTGACGGTGCCGGCCGGCAAGACACTCATGCTCCTGCCGCAGCAGCCCTATATCCCGCTCGGCACCCTGCGCGAGGCCGTCACCTACCCCGCGCAGGAGGGAGCCTATGACGACGCGGCCATTCGCCAGGCACTGGCGGACGTGCAGCTGCCGCATCTCATCCCGCAGCTCGACGAGGCGCATGCCTGGCAGCAACGCCTATCGGGTGGCGAGCAGCAGCGTCTTGCCATCGCCCGCGCGCTCCTGGCCAAGCCCGACTGGTTGCTTCTTGACGAAGCAACCGCCGCCCTCGACGAGCCGCTGGAGAAGGCCGTCTATACCGTGATCGCGGAGAAGCTGCCGGATACCACCGTCGTGTCAATCGGCCATCGCTCCACATTGAACGCGCTGCATGACCGGCGGATCATCATGGAGCGTCATGCGGACGGCCTCTTCAGCCCGGTGGCGACCGGCCGGCCAATGAGTTCGGCACCGGCCTGACCCGGAGAAAACAAGGGACGCGTTTAGATGAAATTCATCAAAAACGCGTCCTTCTCTCAGGCACGGCGAGCGTTTTGTTGGTACGGATCGTCCGACGCTCAATAAGTCGAGGCTTGGGATAAGACGGCATGACGATCATCTTGACCTTTGCCGTCAATTCCATCCTCAATTTTCTGCTCGGGCTTCTCGTCGCCAAATTCCTTGGGCCCGCGGAGTTCGGCCGTTATGCGATCGCCGCAGCGATCGCCACCGTCGTCAATACGGTGTGCCTGGACTGGCTGCGCCTCTCCGCGACACGCTTCTATTCGGAGAGGACGCGGCGGGAGGATCCCGCCGTGCGCTCCACCCTGGAGACGACATTCGCCATCATGGCGCTGGCGATCGTCGTCGGCGCCTGCCTCGTCATTCTCTCGGGCGTGGATGTCGGCTTCAGTCCCGGGCTCATCGGCGCCACCGCCGCGATGTGCATCGCCATCGGCATCTTCGATTTCCACACGGCGCTCGCCCGGGCACGCTTTCTGGAACGCGGCTACGCGCATCTCGTCATCGTCAAGAATGTCGCACTATTCATCCTGATGGTCGGTAGCGCCATGCTATTCGGGGATGCGGCAGTTGTCGCGCTCGGCTTCGCCGCCGGCTCGCTGATCGCCATCATCGTCGGTCGCATCGCCCTCCGGGATCCCGGGCTCAGCCCACGCGCGGCACAGTCCACACTGGCGCGAACCTTTCTCGCCTACGGCCTGCCGCTCGTCGGGGCGAATGCCATCTTTCAGCTGATGACGATCCTCAACCGTGGCGCCGTGGCTTCGCACTACGGCTTCGCCGAAGCGGGCTATTTCTCGCTCGCCGCCGACCTCGGCATCCGGATCTTCGCTGTCGCGGGCTCGGCGGTCGATATCCTCCTGTTCCAGCTTGCCGTCCGCACGGACGAAACGCATGGCCGCGAGGCCGCGAACCTGCAGGTGTCACGCAATCTCGTCATCATCCTGGCCTTTCTCGCGCCGCTTGCCGCTGGCTATTTCGTGCTGCTGCCGCCGTTCCAACGCCTGTTCGTGCCGTCCGATTTCCAGGGGCCGTTCGCCAGCTATTCGCTCGTGCTCATCCCGGCGCTCCTGTCCTTCTCGCTGCTGCAGTTCGCGCTCAACCCGGTGTTCCAGATCGAGAAGCGAACGAAACCCGTCATCGTCGCCGCCGGCTTCGGCTTGGTGGTCAATCTGGCGCTCATGGCTGTCCTGCCCGCCCTCTACGGCCCGATCGGCTTCGCGCTGGCGCAGATGGGCGGCATGCTGGCGGCGCTCGGCCTCACCTTCATGCTCGCATTGCCGTTGATGGCGGGACGCCCCCCAATGAAAGATTTGCTGGTCATTCTCGGCGCCACCGCCCTCATGGCCGCCGCGGTCTGGCCGCTGCGCGCCGTCGACAGCGCACTTGTCGCGCTTGTTGCAGGCCCCGTCATCGGCGGTGCGATCTACGCCGCCCTTATTCTTGGACTCGACGTGGCTGGCCTCCGCGCCGCTATCCTTCAACGGCTCAAAGCAAAGCGATCCTGATGCAAATGTTGATTGCGCGCATCAGCGCAAGAATACTCTAACCCTATTGGCAATTTCACGCCCCTATTACGGCGGGAGACGGTAAGCCAGTAAGGGCGGATTCACCACTCGGCCCGCTATCCTTGTCCAAGCGGACATCCGAAACGAGGACAGCCGATGCGCCATCGCCAATTTCTGCCAGCCGTCGCGCTGACATTGAGCCTCATTGTGCCGTCACTCGCCTCTGCCCAGCAGGGAGGCTATCCCGCATCAAGCGGCAATCTGGGCGGTGGTTTCCTGGAGTTCCTGGCGACAGGCGGCCGACAGAGCGGCACCCAGGCGCCGGAGTACTTCTATCAGCCCGCCCCACCGGCCGGCCACGGCTCAAGAGCCGGCCGCGCTGCCCATGGCGAGCAATACCTCCCCATTCAGCGTGACCCTCTGGCCGATGCGCTGAATGGTCCGGCGCGTGGTGACTATTACGGCTCCCGCCAGGGCGGAGGCTATGACGGACGGTATCAAGGGCGCCGGATGCGAACAGCGAATGTGCCGCCGGATGGTATCGATTCCCGCCGCAGCTATGCGCCACAGGCGGAGGTCGCGAGCCGCCTTCAGCGCCAGGAAGTCGCCTACGACGGCCGGGAGAAGGCCGGCACCATCATTGTCGATACCCGCACGCGCTATCTCTATCTCGTCCAGCCCGGCGGGCGGGCGATACGCTACGGGATCGGCGTCGGCCGCCAGGGATTCACCTGGAAGGGTCGCGAGAGCGTGAGCATGATGCGCGAATGGCCCTCATGGCGGCCGCCAGCCGAGATGCGCAAGCGTCGGCCCGACCTGCCCCGCTACATGGAGGGCGGACCGAGCAATCCGCTCGGCGCTCGGGCGCTCTATCTCGGCAACACCTTGTTCCGGATTCACGGCACGAATGAGCCGCATACCATCGGCCGGGCTGTCTCATCCGGATGCATCCGGATGATGAACAATGATGTCATCGACCTCTACAATCGGGTGGGCGTAGGCACGCGGGTGGTCGTAAGCTAGAGCAAGTCCGTCTGTCGCGGACTTGCGACGCGAAGTTCGAAGCCTCCGCTCGTTCGGAAACCGCATCGGTTCTAAATCCCGGGCTCGGCCTTACGGCTGCCCGGGGATGACCAATGCGGGCCATTCTTGAACGAGGCTGTTCGGAGGCGAAAAAGACGCCTCCCACCCTTGAGGCCTACAGCCAATCCGACGTATCGCCGCCGGTGTCATATCCAGCGTCGGAATCATCATCGTCGGAATCTGACTCGTCGTAGTTTGCCTCTTGCACCTGCGGGGCATCGTCCTTCGCATCCGTCGCCGCAGCCGGATCGGCCTGCGGCGTCGATGCGGCCGAGGCGGTATCCGCCGAAGTGCCTGCCTGGGAAGCGCCCGCCTGACCGTGAGAGCCGAGGCCGAAAGCGCTGGCCAGCAGGTTTCCGGCAACGAGGCCGCCAGCGACGCCGGCGGCGGTGGTCAGTGCCGAGGACAGGAATCCGCCGCCACCCATGCGTTGTCCCCAGGGACCGCCCGCACCTGCACCGAAGCCGGGCGCATTGGCGCCACCCCAAGGGCCGGCCGGCGGTTGAGCGCCTTGGAAATCCGTGCCCTCAGGGCGGGCACCCGCACGCGGCGCAGCCTCCGGCGTCAAGGGCGCCGCACTGGGGCGCGTCGGGGCGCTAGGCGCACCGCCGAACAGTCCCGAGAGAAACCCGCCCGCCTGTTGAGCCTGCGGCACGTTGCGGGCTTCCGCGAGCTCGGCCTCAAGTGTGGCGACACGCTGGTTGAGATTAGCGAGCGCCTGCTCCTGCACGTGCACGACCTGGGCCATGATATAGGGGGCGGCGGGCTGCGCGGCGATACGCTCGCGAATGAAGGCTTCCGCCTCGGGATCGCGCGGCTGGCCGTCGGCCTGCCGCAGGCGGTCGAATATACCGCCGATAACGTCCTTCTCCTGCTCGTTCATCGCGCTCGTCCCTCATGTCTTACGCGCGGGTACATCCCCATCGACGCATAGACTTTTCTAACGGGAAGACGTGACGAAATTCGGACCGAACAGTGATGACGGAACGAGGGGCGGCGCGATCGAGGCCCCGCCCCTTCCGCTCACGCGACGGCGCGGATGACGGCCTTGAGCTTGTCGGCGATCTCGCCGATCTGACTCTCGGTAATGATCAGCGGCGGCGACAGGGCAATGGTGTCACCGGCTGTGCGGAACATCAGGCCGTGCTCGTGGAACGCGCGGTCCAAGGCTTCAAAGCCCCGCGTGCCCGGTGCGCCATCGCGCGGCTTGAGATCGACGGCGCCGACGAGGCCGATCGAGCGGATATCCTCGACATTGGGCTCGCCCTTCAGCGCGTGGATGGCATCGGCCCAGACGGGCTCGAGCTCGCGCGCCCGTTCGAACAGCCCTTCGTCGCGATAGATATCGAGCGTGGCGAGGCTCGCGGCGCAGGCCAGCGGATGAGCCGAATAGGTGTACCCGTGCGTCAGCTCGATGGCATGCATCGGCCCGCCCTGCATGAAGGCTTCATAGATGCCCTTGCGCACGAAGCAGCCGCCCATCGGCACCGTGCCGGAAGTGACACCCTTCGCGAAGGTCATGATGTCCGGGATAACACCGAAGCGCTCGGCCGCGAAGCTCGCACCCAAACGGCCAAAACCGGTGATGACCTCGTCGAAAATCAGCAGGATGCCATGCTTGTCACAGATCTCGCGCAGGCGCTTGAGATAGCCTTTCGGCGGTGGCAGCGCCCCTGTCGATCCTGCCATGGGCTCGACGATGACGGCTGCAATGGTCGAGGCATCGTGCAGCGCGACCAGACGCTCCAGGTCATCCGCGAGATGGGCACCCCACTCCGGCTCGCCGCGGGAGAAGGCCTGCTTTTCGCGATTATACGTGTGGCTGATGTGATCGACGCCCGCCAGCAGGTTGCCGTAAAGCTTGCGGTTGGCGACAATGCCGCCGACCGCGGTGCCGCCGAAGCCGACGCCGTGATAACCGCGCTCGCGTCCGATGAGACGCGATTTCGAGCCCTTGCCCTGCACGTTCCAGTAGGCCAGCGCGATCTTCAGCGCCGTGTCGACCGCTTCGGAGCCGGAATTGGCGAAGAACACATGGTCGAGATCGCCCGGAGCGAGCGCCGCGAGACGGGCAGCCAGGGTGAAAGCCTTGGGATGTCCGAACTGGAAGCTCGGCGCATAATCGAGCTCAGCCGCCTGCTTCTGGATGGCATCGATGATTGCATCGCGGTTATGGCCGGCATTGCAGCACCACAGGCCCGATGACCCGTCGATGATCTTGCTGCCGTCATTGGCGATGTAGTGAATGTCCTTCGAACTCACGACCAGGCGGGGCTTGGCCTTGAACGACCGGTTCGCCGTGAAGGGCATCCAGAAGGCTTCAAGGTCGTTCGGGGTGGCAGACGCCGATCGACCGGCGTGATCGTAGGCAGAGGACATGAAAAGGCTCCGTGGGTGACGTAAACCACCGCTAAACACCCGCCATCTGGGCTCGCGCGGCCATTCGGCAGGCCGGCAGAAGCGGGGCGACACCCTTCATGACACCGGCATCAAGGAACTTCAAACCCGATTTTGCCCATGGCCAAGCCGACCTTGCCGCTGGCACCGGCGACCGAGATGTATTAGGCGTGACAAATTCCAACAGTATGCTCCCGCGACAAGAGCCACACCGGCTCCTGTTGCTCTATTATGGAATTTTATACCGAAGCGCCGGTGCAGAAGGAGATATTATGTCAGACGCGGTGGGGCCCATTCCGGTGATCGAGGGCTTGTCCTCGGTCGCGGATCGCTATGACGTTATTCTGTGCGATATCTGGGGGGTTCTCCATGACGGCGTGCGCGCTTTCGCCGCAACCGGCGACGCGCTGAACCGTTTCCGTGCCCAAGGTGGCACCGTCATCCTCATCTCCAATGCGCCACGCCCGGGGCAGGAAGTGCTGCCGCTCCTGGATAACCTCGGAGTCCGCCGGGACGCCTATGACGACATCATCACCTCAGGTGACGTCGCCCGCCGCAGCATCGCCCAGCATGGCAATGATCCGCTCTTCCACCTGGGGCCGGAGAGAGACCTGCCGCTTTTCCAGGGCCTCCATGCACGCCTCGTGCCGGTTGAGGATGCACGCTACGTCGTATGCACCGGCCTGTTCGACGACAACCACGAGACGCCAGAACATTACCGCGATCGGTTCGAGGCCATGCGGAACCGTGGCCTGGCGATGATCTGCGCCAATCCGGACCTCGTCGTCGAGCGTGGCCACCATCTCATCTACTGCGCCGGGGCGCTGGCAGCGCTCTATGAAGCGCTCGGCGGCACTGTCACCTATGCGGGCAAGCCGCATCGCCCGATCTACGATGCCGCCTTCGAGCTCGCATCGACCGCGCGCGGAGCGCCGATCGCGCCACACCGCGTTCTAGCCGTAGGCGACGCGATCCGCACGGATGTCGCGGGCGCCTCCGCTGTTGGCATTGATGCGCTCTTTGTCAGCCGCGGCATTCATGCACGCGAGTTTGCCGATCCGGCTGGAGCGCTCGACACCGCGGCACTCGGCCGCTGGATCGTGGAACAAAGCCACCATCCCGCGATGATGATCGACATGGTGCGCTGGTAAGCGAAGTGGGGAGCACTAGCCCGGCGCCCTCACTTGCGGGCGTCTTCCTTGGCGCTCACCATATTTGAGAGGGGCCGGCGACCTGCCGGTCATTCCTCGATTAATTGTAACGAACTTTCGAGACAGTACCAAAAATGTAACGCCGCTACAGATCCAGGCAAGTCCCGGCATCCATTGTCGACACCCTCAACCTATACCGCAGGTTGCTTCGATCTTAGCCTTCAATATCTGCGCGTTGAAGGGTTTGACAATATAGTTGTCAACACCGGCGCGCTTGGCCGCGATGACGCTCTCCGTCTTGGATTCAGCCGTCACCATGATAAAACGCATGCTGTCGAATGCCGGATTGGCTCGGACGAGCTGGACAAGTTCAAAGCCGCTCATCGGCTCCATGTTCCAATCGGAAATGACCAGTCCATACTGCTTGAGCTTAAGCTTGGCCAAAGCGCTTTCACCATTCGGCGCCTCGTCGATGTCATGAAAGCCAATCTGCTCAAGGAGATTCCGAACAATGCGGACCATCGTCTGGAAATCATCGACGATGAGAATCGGCATTGCAAAGTCAAGCATCACGGCAGCTCCAAATGGATTCGTCGTGCGGTATGGAACAATCCAAACCAAACCGGGGACCGAGCAAGAAGCGCAATTCTTCCTGCTCGCACCAGCGCATTGAACGGATCACAGCCCCCAGCGCGGTTAATAGAGAAATAGCCGTGGGACGCAACCGAATCTTTACTCTGCGCACAAGCATCAAGCGGCTCACACCCAAAGCCGTCCCCGCGCATAGAGCTGATATGAATGGGCGTGTGGCTTGAACCCGGACGTCTTGCGGCGACCTGCCGCTTGACCACGGGATAGGCATAGAGGCAGGGTTCGACGCCGGCCGGCATCCATTGTCCAAAATTGGTCGCAACCGCACCATGACCCAAGATACACCATTCCTCGTAACGCGATCGAGTACCTTACCGGCAGAACTCGCCAGCCCGATTCTGGCTATCGGCAATTTTGATGGCATTCACCGCGGTCACCAGGCTGTCATCCGCACGGCGGTGGAATTAGCGAAAGACCGTGGCCGCCCGGCCAGCGCCCTGACCTTTGATCCGCACCCAAGCCTGTTCTTTGCGCCGCAGCGCCCGACGTTTGCGCTGACCCCCCTGCCGCTCAAGAAGCGGCTGATGGCCCATTTCGGTCTCTCCGGCGCAGTCGTCCTTCCCTTCGATCACAAGCTCGCGGCCACCACCGCTGAGGAGTTCGTCGACCGGTTGCTGATCAGCGAGATCGGCGCTGCCGGCATCGTTATCGGCGGGGACTTCCATTTCGGACGCGGCCGTGAGGGCTCCCCCGACTTTCTGAGCAAGCGCGCCGCCCATCATGGAATTCCGGTCATCATGGTGACGGCCGTCGGTGACGGCGAGGATCACAACATCAGAGTATCCTCCACCGCCATCCGCGAGGCGCTGGCGCGCGGCGACATAAACTCAGCCAACAAGATGCTCGGCTACCGCTGGCTGGTCAGCGGCACGGTCGTGCATGGCGACAAGCGCGGCCGGCTTCTCGGCTTCCCCACCGCAAACATGCATCTTTGGAAAGACTTCGGCCTGCGCTACGGCATCTATGCCGTCCGTGTGCGCCACGCCGACTCGGTATTTGATGGTGTCGCCAGCTTCGGCCGCCGCCCTACCTTCGACAACGGCCCTCCGTTGCTCGAAGTTCATCTCTTCTCCTTTGCCGGCAATCTTTATGATGCGTTGATCGATGTCGAATTCGTGGCATGGCTGCGCGGCGAGGAACGTTTCGACGATGTGGATGCGCTGGTCGCCCAGATGAACCGCGATTCAGAGGCCGCCCGAAGCCACATCGCCCATCCGGACGAGACGATCCCGTCGCTGATAGCTTCACTGGCGGCACCCGATCCGACAGACCGCTCCGCCTGCCACTCCCCCTATTCGGCCTAACGGCACCTGCGAAGAGGCGACAATGGCCTTTACGCAGGACATCCTAAGATGCCGGACGAACTCGGGATTAATTGGACGCGCTTCCATTTTCTTAATTGATGCGCGCTTCGTGCGAACAGTGTGGGAAACGCTATGGGCCAAGCTCCGCGTGCATACCGCGGCGGCAGAAGGAACAACCCCTCCCTCACCCAGCCTCTCGTGCCCGGCAGCCTCAAGGCTGGGTTCCAGTCGGGATATCCGGCCGCCCAGGGGACACGGTAGTGCCTTTCATAAGCTCGGCCGCGCCATGCAGCGGTATTTCTCCACTTTTTTTTAATCATGTTCGGTAAGATGAACCATCCTTGTAACGGACGGTCGCTTTGCCAATGCCCCTGACCAAAATTGTGAAGGCCACGCCCGGCGAGCTTATGGTCCGTTTTGGCATTCTTTTCGTCGCGTTCGCAGCTGTGATGGCGATTGCGCGTCGCCTCGAGAGCGACCTGTCCATCGACTCGATGTTCGTGATTCTGCCAGCCGCGGTCGTGCTCGCCTTGATTTCGCTTTTTCTGCCTCTGCCCGCAGCGCCCGGTCTCAGTTCCCTGGGGGCCAGACTCGTCTCGCTCAGTGACGGCGACCTGGCAAGCCCTGTGCCGGACGCCACAAGTTCCCGTGAAGACATGCGACTGTCGCAGGCACTGGAGCGCGTGCGTCAGGAACTGATCTCTACGAAGGCGGCCCTCACGAAACTCACCGAAGCGCAGGCCTTAGTGACGCGCGAGCAGCGCATCAGTCTCGATCCGCGCGGCGTGGAGCGCCTGACGCGATTGGCCAATGCCGTCGCCGAGGCCGCCGGTTCCATCGACTCGTCCTCGAAGGAAACGAGCGACATATGCGAAACGACCATTGCGCGCATTCGCGAGAGCGTCCGCTCCGCGCATCTCTCCACGCATGGGGTTCAGACAGCCGCCGCCGCCGCCGTGGAGCTGACGAGCTCGATCAATGAGATCGGCCGCCAGCTTTCGCAAGGCTCGGATATCGCAGCCCGCGCCGTTCGTGAGGCAGAGGGCACAAGCGCGCTCGTGGGGGCGCTTGACCGCTCCAGCGCCAAAATCGGCGAGGTTGTCACGCTCATCACCGCCATCGCCGAGCAGACCAACCTCCTGGCGCTTAATGCGACGATCGAGGCCGCGCGCGCCGGCGAAGCCGGTCGCGGCTTCGCGATCGTCGCGCAGGAAGTGAAGGCGCTCGCCAGCCAGACCGCGCGAGCCACCGAGGACATCCGCGGACAGATCAATTCGATGCAATCGGCGACATCGCAGGCGGTCGCCGCGATAGGGTCCATCACCGGCACCATCGCGTCCATCGACCGGATGACCATGATCATCGCCGATGCGGTCGGCCAGCAGAGCGCCGCGACGCAGGAAATCGCCCGTTCCATCGAAACGGCCGCGGCTGGGGCCGGCGAGCGCAGTGACACCCTCGCGCTGGTCGAGCGGACGGCCGAGGACACGACGCGCACCCGTGACAGCCTGGCACGCGGTGTCACAAAGCTTCGCATGGATCTCGACAGCTTCAGGTCGCATTGCGAACGGCTGCTCGCCCCTTCGCAGGGCGCCTGAGACCAAGCTGTGCAGATGTGGGGCTGCTTCCCGTTGCACTGCGCCGGTCGATCGCTGGGGCCGCTCTCGGATAGACGTCCCTACGGTCTTTATTCCGGCGGAGGCTGCTGCTAGAAGACCTTGCATGGACAGGTTTCTTGATACGAAGCGAATTAAGAGCCCGGCTTTCGCCTAAGCGCACGGCTTCTGGAGCATCCGCCTCCCGGGCCGCGCCTCGCGAAGGTCCGGGTTATCGTGGGCTCCAGGCCCGTTCGCTACATTCTCATGCTCAGCGCCCCTGCCCCGATGCAAAGGGCGCGACTTTCAACCGGCCAGGCTCATGACCGATTCTCCCGTATCACCCGCTGACACGCCCTCTTCTTCCGCGCAGCGGGACTATTCCGAGACGCTTTTCCTGCCGCAGACGGACTTTCCGATGCGCGCCGGACTGCCCCAGCGCGAGCCCGAATTTCTCGATCGCTGGAAGCGTATCGGCTTGTACAAGAAGCTGCGCGCGGCCGGTAAGGACCGCAAGCGTTTCGTCCTGCATGACGGCCCTCCCTACGCGAACGGCAACATCCACATCGGCCACGCGCTGAACAAGATCCTGAAGGATCTCGTCGCGCGCTCACAGCAGATGCTGGACCATGACGCCAACTACGTGCCCGGTTGGGATTGCCACGGCCTGCCGATCGAATGGAAGGTCGAGGAGCAGTACCGCGCCAAGGGGCGCGACAAGGACGACGTGCCGATCATCGAATTCCGCCGCGAATGCCGCGCCTTTGCCCAGCATTGGCTCGATGTGCAGCGCGAGGAGTTCAAGCGGCTCGGCGTCGAGGGCGACTGGGATCACCCCTACGCCACCATGACATTCGATGCGGAGGCCCAGATCGCCCGCGAGGTCATGAAATTCGCGGCGAGTGGCCAGCTCTATCGCGGCTCGAAGCCGGTCATGTGGTCCATCGTCGAGCGCACCGCGCTCGCCGAGGCCGAGGTCGAGTACCAGGAGCACACCTCCCCGACGATCTTCACGAAGTTCCCGGTCGTCGCGAGCGCCGATCCCGCGCTCGTCGGAGCATCGGTGATCATCTGGACCACGACGCCCTGGACGATCCCCGCGAACCGCGCCATCGCCTTCTCGAAGAGCATCACCTACGGCCTCTATGAGGTCACAGCCGCGCCCGAGGGCAATTGGGCGAAGGTGGGAGACCGCTATATCCTCGCCGACAAGCTGGCCGCCGATGTGCTGAACGCCGCCAAGGTTGAAGCTCATGAGCGCCGCGCGGAGATCAGCGCGGAGACGCTCGCCGGTATCCACGCCGCGCACCCGCTGCGCGGCCAGGGCTATGACTTCGATGTGCCGCTCGTCGTTGCCGACTATGTGACGGACGACGCGGGCACCGGCTTCGTGCATACCGCGCCGGGCCACGGCGCCGACGATTACGTCACCTTCATCAACAACCGCGCCGTCTTCGAGCGCGCCGGCACGTCAGCCGTGCCGCATACGGTCGGACCCGACGGCGCCTATTACAGCCATGTGCCGCTGTTCGCCGGCGCGCGCGTCCTTGATGACAAGGGCAAGGAAGGCGACGCCAACAAGCGTGTCATCGAGGCGCTCGTCGCCGCGAACGCCCTGATCGCGCGCGGCCGCCTGAAGCATCAGTATCCGCATTCCTGGCGCTCCAAGGCACCGCTCATCTTCCGCAACACGCCACAATGGTTCATCGCCATGGACAAGGATATCGCCGGTCAGGGCGATACCCTGCGCCAGCGGGCCCTGACGGCCATCGCCGCGACGGAATGGGTGCCGGAGACGGGCGAGAACCGCATCAACGGCATGATCCAGAACAGGCCGGACTGGGTGATCTCGCGCCAGCGCGCCTGGGGCGTGCCGATCGCCATCTTCATGCGTGAGGATGCCGCCGGCAATGTCGTCGATCTCGCACCGGGACCGAGCTTCAAGGCCAACAAGGAACTGGCGGACCGGATCGCGGCTGCCTTCGTCGCCGAAGGGGCCGATGCCTGGTTCGCGGCCGATCCGCGCCAGTTTCTCGATGGTCTCGTCGACGACCCGCAAGATTGGACGCCGGTCAACGACATCCTCGATGTGTGGTTCGAATCGGGCTCGACCCATGCCTTCACCCTTGAAGTGCGGCCGGAATTGAAGGCGCGCCGCGCCGTCGACGGCGGGCATGACAAGGTCATGTATCTCGAAGGCTCCGACCAGCACCGCGGCTGGTTCCACTCCTCGCTGCTGGAGAGCTGCGGCACGCGCGGCCGCGCGCCGTTCGACATCGTGCTGACGCACGGCTTCACGCTCGACGAGCACGGCCGCAAGATGTCGAAGTCGCTCGGCAACACGGTGGCCCCGCAGGATGTCATCCGCACCGCTGGCGCCGATATCCTGCGCCTCTGGACCGCTTCGGTGGACTATTCCGATGACCAGCGCATCGGCCCCGAGATCATCAAGAGCGTCGTCGACCACTATCGCAAGCTTCGCAATACCATCCGCTGGATGCTCGGCACGCTCCACCATTTCAAGGGGCATGACATCGTTCAGGTCAGCCAGATGCCGGAACTGGAACGGCTGATACTGCACCGCCTCGCCGAGCTCGACGAAGAGGTTCGCAAGGCCTATGCGGCCTTCGACTACAAGCGTGTCGTCGCAGCCCTCTCGGTCTTCATGACCTCCGATCTGTCGGCCTTCTATTTCGACGTGCGCAAGGATGCGCTGTACTGCGACCCGGCCCACAGCCTCACACGGCGCAGCGCGCTGAGCGTCATCGACCAGGTGTTCCGCTGCGTGACGACCTGGCTCGCGCCGATCCTCGTTTTCACCGCGGAAGAGGCGTGGCTGGCGCGTTTCCCGTCCGAGGGGGATTCGGTCCATCTCGAACTCTTCCCGCAGATCCCGCCGGACTGGCGCCACGACAGCCTGAAGGCCAAGTGGGACAATATCCGCCGCGTCCGCCGCGTGATCACAGGTGCCCTCGAGATCGAGCGCGCGCAGAAGCGTATCGGCTCCAGCCTCGATGCCGCGCCCATCGTCTTCATCGAGGACGCGGAGTTGATGGCGGCTCTCAAGGGCATTGACCTTGCGGAAGTCGCGATCACCTCGGCAATCCAGGTCATCTCCGGTGTCGGTCCCGCGGACGGTTTCCGCCTCGACGATGTGGCCGGCGTTGTCGTGGTCCCTGGGCTTGCCGCGGGACGCAAATGCGCCCGCTCCTGGAAGATCTCGCCGGATGTCGGCAGCGATCCTGAATATCCCGACGTCACGCCGCGCGACGCCGAGGCGCTACGCGTTTGGGACGCGGCCCACGAGCGCGCATGAGCATGTCGCCCGCCCGTCTGGGTGCTCTCCTGGCCGGCCTGACTTTCGTCGCCGACCAGGCGTCGAAACTCTGGCTCTATCATGTCGTCGATATCGGCGCCCGGCCGCCCATCGCGGTCACGCCGTTCTTCGATCTCATGCTGGTCTGGAACCGGGGCGTCTCCTACGGCCTGTTCCAGCAGGAGGGGCCTATCGGCCCATGGGTGCTCGTCATCCTGTCGCTGGCAGCCGCCATCGGGCTGGGTATTTGGCTGAGGCGCATCAAGACGGGGCTCATGGCAGTCGCCATCGGCCTCATCATCGGCGGGGCGCTCGGCAATGCCGTTGATCGCGCCACCTATGGCGCGGTGCTCGATTTTGCGCATCTTCACGCCTTTGGATATAGCTGGTATGTCTTCAACATTGCCGATGCGGCGATTGTCGCAGGCGTCATCGGCATTCTATATGACGCCCTGTTCCTGGAGCATCGGCGCGCGAACGCCTCGAACTCCCAGGCATCCGGTCCAGACACGACCTCTTGAAGGAAGCTTCCTCACACGGGCTTCTCGATGAGCGGCGCGGCTGGTATGAAGGGGTGGAGAGCTGCCCGTCAGAGTACTGACGGGTTATTTAGGGGAGATGTGGCCCGATCACGGTGTTTGTTATGATTTTTGCTGGGCGGCGCCTCACTGTTGCCGCATCATGTCAACAACACTGATCAAGCGCTGCCGACATGAGAGTAGGACTAACATCATGACGCGTCTCGACGTAAGGACATGGGGACTGCCAGTCGCCGCCTTGATGCTTGGGCTCATGGCCAGTGCGACACCTGCCTCGGCGCAGGACACATCTGGCGTCTTCATGAAGGACGTCCTTGGGAGGCTCGGTATTATCGAGGAAGATCGCGCCCCGATCGAATATCGTGAGCGTGCGCCTCTCGTGATCCCGCCCGGTGCCGGCAATCTCCCGGCGCCCCGCGCCGCGGCCAACGCCCGTGATGGCAACTGGCCGAATGATCCCGACGTTGCGGCCGCCCGCCGCGCGCAGCGCGAGGCCCGGCAGCCGGTTCCTGTTCGCAATGACAGCTATGACGGCCGCGCGCTCAGCGTGGATCAGATTCGTGCTGGCCGCCGCGCCGGTTCCGGAGCGTATGCGCCAGGAGAGCGCGCCAGAAGCTGCATGGGCGACAACTGCCGCGAGGAACTCCTCGTGAATCCTGACGTGCTTCGCAACAACGGGCACGCGATGGAGCAGAAATCCAACCTCGCCTACGGAAAGGAACCGGGCCGTAACTCGCTCGCCGAACCTCCGAAGGGCTACCGCATACCGTCGGCGAATGCGCCGCTCGGTGACGGCAAGGGAACGCCTATCGTTCGCGAATCGCCAGGCGATATCGAGCGTGAGTTCATCCGGCAGCAGGCGGGTAGCCGCTAACCGTACCGCTCGATAAACGCGACGTCGCGATCGCGCTTGATTGAAATTGACACCGACGAAGCTTAGCTTTCAGCAACGCTCCTCTTTCAAGAGGGGCGTTGTCTGGCGTTGGATCGTGGCTTTCACACCACCGTACGATCCTGTGTTGTACCCCAAAACGGGATCGCGCTACGGTAGCGCGGTTCGCGTCCTCATCCTGAAGAGCTGCTGATGCCCTCAACACCGCTCGCCGGCCTCAATCCCGCTGTTTCCCCTTCGGCCACGGGTGGCGGCCCGCAGGTGTCTTCCTTCACCCTCGGCAATGGGCTTGAAGTCGTGGTCATCCCGGACCGGCGCGTCCCGGTGGTGACCCATATGGTCTGGTATTGCAACGGTTCAGCCGATGATCCGCCGCTGAAATCCGGCATCGCCCATTTCCTTGAGCATCTGATGTTCAAGGGCACGGCCACGCATCCTGCCGGCGAGTTCTCGCAGGTGGTGGCGAGCCTCGGCGGCCAGGAGAACGCTTTCACCTCCTACGACTACACCGCGTATTTCCAGCGGGTGGCGAAGGAGCATCTCGGCACCATGATGCGTTTCGAGGCAGACCGGATGAACGGCCTTGCCTTCGACGAGGACGTGGTCGGTCCGGAGCGCGATGTTGTGCTGGAAGAGCGGCGCATGCGCGTGGAAACCGATCCCGGCGCCCAGCTCGCCGAGGCGCTTTCGGCCTCGCTGTTCGTCCATCACCCCTATGGCACGCCCATCATCGGCTGGATGCACGAAATCGAGGGCCTGACGCGCGACGACGCACTTGACTATTACAAGCGGTTCTACACCCCGGAAAACGCTATTCTGGTCGTCGCTGGCGATGTCGAGGCGGAGGGCGTGCGCGCACTGGCCGAGGAAACCTACGGCAAGGTGCCGGCCCGCGGGGCGCGTCCTGAACGGCGTCGGCCGCGCGAGCCCGTCCTCAATGCCTCGCGGCGCGTCACGGTGACCGACGAGAAGGTCGAGCAGCCCTATCTGCAGCAGAGCTATCTCGTGCCTTCGTCTCGCAGTCAGGAGGGACGGGAGAGCTACGCGCTCGAGCTGCTGGCCGAGATCCTCGGCGGCGGTCAGACCTCGGCGCTGTATCGCGGCCTCGTGCTCGAACAGGAAATCGCCGTTTCCGCGGGCGCCTATTACTATGGCTCGCTGCTCGATGCCGGACAGTTCGTCATCCACGCCGCTCCCCGCCCGGGTGTGACGCTCGAGGCGCTTGAAGCCGCCATCAACGCGGCCGTCGCGGCCTTCCTCGCGCGCGGCGTATCCAACGAGGAGCTGGAGCGGGCCAAGACCCGCTTTGTCGCCGAGATGGTTTACGCGCAGGACAGCCAGGCGCATCTCGCACGGCTTTTCGGCTCGTCGCTCGCCATCGGCGAAAGCGTCGAGGACGTGAAGCTGTGGACCCAGCGCATCGAAGAGGTGACGGCCGACGAGATCCGCGACGTCGGCGAGCGCTTCATCCACAAGGGACACGCTGTGACCGGCTATCTTGAGCCGCGCCGCGCCTGACGCCATTCAGAAGCGAGATGCATGATGACCGTTCGTGAATCCTCCGCCGCCTCGCGCGCCGTGCAACGGGTTGTTTCGCCCGGCGGCATCGAGGCCTGGCTTGTCGAGGAACATGCCATTCCGCTCATCGCCATGGAGGTCGCATTCCTCGGTGGCGCGGCGCAGGACGCAGACGGCAAGGCGGGCACCGCCGCGCTGATGGCCGGCCTTCTCGACGAAGGCGCGGGCGAACTCACCGGCGACCAGTTCCAGGAGCGCCTGGCGGATCGCGCCATCGAGCTCCATTTCAACGCCGATCGCGACAGCTGGCACGGCGCCCTCAAGACCTTGACGCGGCACGCGGACGAGGCCTTCGACCTGTTCCGTCTTGCCCTCACCCGGCCGCGCTTCGACACCGACGCGGTGGAGCGCGTGCGCGAACAGATCCTTGCCGGCCTCCGCCACGAGGCGAAGGACCCCGACAGCCTTGCGAACCGCGCCTTCTTCACCGAAGCCTGCGGCGGGCATCCCTACGCGCATCCCGTACGTGGCACGATCGAGAGCCTGGGGACCGTCAGCCGGGACGATGTAGGCGCCCTGCACAAGCATGGTTTCTCACGGGGCAATCTCTACGTCGCCGTCGTCGGCGCGATTGATGCCGATACCCTCGGCAAGCGTCTTGACCAGCTTTTCAGCGACCTGCCGGCCGGGGCTGAACTCGCGCCGGTCAGCCCGCTCACCCTCGGCAATCTCGGCAAACATGCCATCGTCGACATCGACGTGCCGCAATCCGTGGTGCGCTTCGGCCTGCCCGGGCTCGCGCGGCAGGATCCGGACTACATGGCCGGCTATATTGCCAACCACATTCTCGGTGGCGGCACCTTCACCTCCCGCCTGTTCCAGGAGGTGCGCGAGAAGCGCGGCCTCGCCTACAGCGTGTGGACATCACTCCATCCGCTGCGCCAATGCCCCCTCTTCATGGGCGGCACGGCCACCAAGAACGAACGCGCGGGTGAAGCGCTCAGCGTCATCAAGAGCGAGATCGACCGTCTGGTGAAGGATGGCGCGAGCGAGGAGGAATTCGGCAAGGCGAAGCAGTTCCTCATCGGCTCTTATGCACTGCATTTCGATACATCGACCAAGATCGCCCGCCAGCTCGTGCATATCGCGATCGACGGCCTCGGCATCGACTATATCGATCGCCGCAACGCGCTGGTGGAAGCGGTGACGATGGATGATCTCAACCGCGCGGCGAAGCGCCTTTTCGGAAGCGGGGATCCGCTCGTCGTGGTCGCCGGTCGGCCCATCGGATTGTAATAACCCGCCGTTATCAGACTTGCGGAACCTCCCTTCCCCGGAGCCGTTCCTACCCATAGCCTTATTGGCCGACAGGAGTGGCGCATGAGTTTCACCCAGTCCATCGATCTTGCCCTGGCCGCACAGGTTGGCGGACACGGTCTGCCGGCAACCGCCATAGACGCCGCGCTGTCGGCTGTGGGCACCGCCGCCGAGCGCCTTCGCGAGGACCAGAGCAAGGGCACCCTTCCCCTGCTCCGCCTGCCGGCCACCACGGATGATCTCGACAGCATCCGCGCCACCGCCGCCAAGCTCCGTGAGGGCGCCACCGATATCGTGGTTCTCGGCGTCGGCGGATCGAGCCTCGGCGCGCAGGCGCTGGCGCAGCTCGCCGACTATCTGGTGCCCGGTCTTGGCCGCCTCGGCGATGGCCCACGCATTCATTTCTTCGACAATCTCGACCCGCTCACCTATCAGGCCGTGCTTGAGCGGCTGCCGCTCGGCACCACGCGCTTCTTCGCCGTTTCGAAGTCGGGCGGCACCGGCGAGACGCTGATGCAGGTGATCGCCGTGCTCACCGCGCTCGACCGCGCCGGGCTCAGGGACCGCGCCAAGGACCTCATCTTCGGCCTGTCCGAGCCGCAGAAGGATGGCAAGCGCAACGCGCTGCGTGATCTGCTCGCCCCCGAGGGCGTCAGCTTCCTGGAGCATGATCCGAATGTTGGCGGTCGCTATTCCGTCCTCAGCAATGTCGGCCTCATACCGGCCGCGGCGCTCAACATTGATGTCGCGGCGATCCGCGCGGGCGCTGCCAGGGCCCTTGCGCCTTTCGGTGACGGTACGGATGTCAAGGATAACCCCGCCGCCGTGGGTGCCGCGCTCAATGTAGCGGCCACCCTCGAGGGCAAGGACATCGCCGTCGTGATGGCCTATTCCGACCGGCTTGAGCGCTTCATGAAATGGTGGGTGCAGCTGTGGGCGGAGAGCCTCGGCAAGGACGGCAAGGGCACGCAGCCCGTTGGCGCGCTCGGGCCGGTCGACCAGCACAGCCAGCAGCAGCTCTATCTCGCCGGCCCCAAGGACAAGCTCTTCACGGTGATCACCACCGACGTAGCTGGCAAGGGCTCGGTGATGGACGAGGCCTTGTCGAAGCGTGCGGGCGAACCGGGTTTTGCTCACAAGCGCATCGGCGATTTCGTGGCGGCCCAGGGGCTCGCCATGATCGACACCTTCGCCAAGAACGGCTGCCCCGTGCGGCGCATCCACGTGCCGGTGCTGAACGAGACGGCGATGGGCCAGCTTCTCATGCATTTCATGCTGGAAACGATCCTCACCGGCTATGCGCTCGGTCTCGACCCCTTCGACCAGCCCGCAGTCGAGGAAGCGAAGATCCTCGCTAAGAAGTATCTGACCGAAGGCAAGGCCTGACGCCCTCCCTCCACCATCATGGCCGGGCCAGTCCCGGCTGTCTCAACGGGGTAAGAGCCACGATCGCCGCCTCTCACCTCTCCCCGCCGGGGAGAGGTCGGCACGAAGTGCCGGGTGAGGGGTCAACATCGTCATGAGGATATAGCCCTCACCCTGTCCCTCTCCCGGATGGGAGAGGGAACGCCAGCGATAAGCGTTCACGGATATCTTCACGAGGTGGGCTTCCCTCACTGTCATTCCGGCGGCCGGCGAAGCCGGGCGGGAAGGGAATCCGGAGGTTGGGCGCGGACAGGTTGTGGATTGCCTTCCTGGCGCTAAGCGCCGCCGGGAATGACACGGAAGCTGACGAGCGAATCGTCTAGACTGCCAGCGTGATGCGTCCTCTCTCCCTCGACGAACGGCCGGCCGGCCTTGTCCGGCGCCTTGAGCCCGTCCTCATCGACCAGATCGCCGCGGGCGAGGTGGTCGAGCGGCCAGCCTCGGCCGTCAAGGAGTTGGTGGAGAACGCCATCGACGCCGGCGCGACCGCCATCGAGGTGGTCATTGATGGCGGCGGTCGCCGTCTGATCCGCGTCACGGACAATGGCATGGGCATGTCGGCGGATGATCTGGCGCTCGCCGTCGAGCGGCATGCCACCTCGAAACTGCCAACCTCCGATCTGTTCTCCATCAATTCGCTCGGCTTCCGGGGCGAGGCCCTGCCGTCGATCGGCGCCATCGCCCGGCTCTCCATCACCACCCGCCGCCGCGATGGCGCGAACGGCTGGCAGATCGTGGTGGATGGCGGACGGAAGGGCGAGGTCCGGCCGGCGGCCGCCAATCCCGGCACGCGGATCGAGGTGACGGACCTGTTTTCCGCCACGCCCGCTCGCCTCAAATTCCTGAAGACCGACCGTGCCGAGGCGCAGGCCGTCGTCGAGGCCGTCAAGCGGCTCGCCATGGCGCATCCCCACGTGCGCTTCACCGTCGCGGGGGAGCATCTCACCACCGTCGACCTGCCCGCGGAAGGCGAGGATGAGGAGGCGCTGCTGCGGCGTCTCAGCCGGCTGCTCGGGCCGGAATTCCACGCCAATGCCATCCCGATCGATGCGACGCGCGAAGGCGTGACGCTCGGCGGTTATGCCGGTCTGCCGACCTTCCACCGCGGCACCGCCGCCCATATCCACGCCATCGTCAATGGCCGCCCGGTTCGCGATAAGCTGATCTTCGGCGCGGTGCGCGCCGGCTATATGGACGTGCTGCCGTCCGACAGGCATCCCGCAATCGGCCTCGTCGTCAATTGCGATCCCCGGCTTGTGGACGTGAATGTCCATCCCGCCAAGACGGAGGTGCGCTTCCGCGACCCCGGTCTCGTGCGCGGCCTGATCGTCGGAGCCCTGCGCGAAGCCCTGGTGCGGGCGGGCCATCGCGCCACCTCGACCGGTGGGGACCGCACATTTGCCACCTTCCGACCCGCCACTCTTCCACCGACGGCTGGTGCTGGGCGCCTTGCCCCCTTCCCCCAGCGCGCCTTTCAGGCCGGTGATTTCACACCACGCCCCAGCGTGACGGGCTGGCAGGCGCCGCTCACGGGTTTCGGCGAGCCAACCAGCCTTGCCCCGCCGCCGCTATCCGCGGATGCCAGCGCCCATGCGACGGCGCCCAGCGAGGCGGACCTGGACCAGCCGCTCGGCGCCGCGCGCGCCCAGATCCACGAGAACTACATCATCGCGCAAACACGCGAGGGGCTGGTGATCGTCGACCAGCACGCCGCCCACGAGCGCCTCGTCTATGAGCGCATGAAGCGCGAACGCGCCGCCAACGGCATCGCGCGCCAATTGCTGCTCATCCCGGAGGTCGTCGAACTCGATTCAGGCGCGGTCGAGCGGCTGGATGCGCAGGCCGAGGTTCTGGCAGGGCTCGGCCTGGTCGTTGAAAGCTTCGGGCCGGACGCAGTCGCGGTGCGCGAGATGCCCGCGGCGCTCGCCGGCGGCGACATCCGCCGCCTCGTGATGGATGTCGCCGATGCCCTTACCGAGTGGGGCGACGCGCGTGCCCTCGAGGAACGGCTGGACCATGTGCTGGCGACGATGGCCTGCCATGGCTCCGTGCGCTCCGGTCGCCGCCTGAAGCCGGAGGAGATGAACGCACTTCTCCGCGATATGGAAGTGACGCCGCTGTCCGGCCAGTGCAACCACGGCCGGCCGACCTATGTCGAGCTGAAGCTTGCCGATATCGAACGCCTGTTCGGGCGGCGCTAGTTCCAACGACATCACACAAACTTATGGGCAGCTTCCGACAGTGGGCTTGTGAACCGAAGTCCGCCGCCTCTCATCGTTACATGCCCACCTCAGCGCAAGGACAGCCATGACGCATCAACTGAAGGCCCTGACGATCGCCTTGGCTTCAATTGCGATTGCGGGGACCATTATCCCTGCCTACGCCGGCTCGTTCGAGCGGGCGCTCCGCAAGCAGGATCCACGAACGCGCGCGGTATGGGTCTGCGAACGACTTGGCCTGCAGCAGATGAAAAAGGACAGCTCACTCAGGAAGCCGGATCGCCTGTTTCTCGACGTGCCTGTCAACTCCGCCAGCCTGGCGAGCAATACCCTTACGGGAAATGGCCAGATCCGCGACGAGAGAGGCTGGACCGACCTGTCCTTTAGCTGCACCGTCAGCGCTGATCGCCTGAAGGCGCGAGCCATGACCTACACCCTCGGTAAACTCACGCCTTGGGAGGTTCGGAGCCCCAAGCCATGAAGATCACTTCGGTCTCGCCATAGTCACGGCGATCGAGCATCGCAAAGCCGCCGGGCACGGTAAAACCTGCGCCCGCCGCCTCCTCGACGACAACGATTGCATCGGGCGCGAGCCAGCCGCCCTCGGCAGCCGAAATTAACGCCCGTTCCGCCAACCCCTTGCCATAGGGCGGATCGCAGAAGACCAGCGTCGAAGGCTCGAGCGGCATGACCGGGCCCATGTGCGTTGCATTGCGGCGCAGGATGCGCGTAACGCCGGCCACACCTAGCGTTTCCACATTGGCGCGCATCAGGCCGCGTGCCTCGGTGCCGTCATCGACCAGGATGGCGAAGGCAGCACCGCGTGAAAGGGCTTCCAGCCCCAGGGCACCCGTGCCGGCGAAGAGATCCAGCACCCGCGCGCCGGGAACGGGATCGTCATAGCCATGGGCGAGGACGTTGAAAACCGTCTCGCGCAGGCGGTCGGAAGTCGGCCGCACCGCGCTCGATTTTGGCGCGGCGAGCCGGCGTCCCTTATGGTCTCCGCCGATGATCCGCATGGCGCTCGCGTCGCCTTACGAAGACCGCGGCCGGCGCGGCGCGCCGCCAAAGCCACCGGGCTTGCCCCTGCCACCACTCGGGCGGCTGCCGCCGGGCTTGCCGCCAACGGGCTTTCCACCAAAGGACTTGCCACCAAAGGATTTGCCGCCCGGCTTGGCTCCAAACGGCTTGGAGCCGAAAGATTTGCCGCCGGCGCTATCGCGGCTCTTGTCGCCGAAAGACTTAGTTCCGAAAGACTTGGCCCCGAAAGACTTGCCGTCCGAAGGTCTATCGCCGAAGCGCTTCCCGCCGACTGGTTTGTCACCGAAGGATTTGCCCTCGGTGCCAAAGCGCCTGGGCCGCTCGCCATCGCGCTCTCCACGCTTCGGCCGGGCATCCATGCCAACCCTGCCGCCACGGGGGCCACCTTCGGCCTCGTCCCGGCGGAACGGCCGTGGGCCACGGCGCGCGGGCTTGGATTCGACGGGTTCCGAAACGATCCGCTCCACGAGGACACGCCGCCCCTTCGGGTCGCTCACCGGGCTCGCACGGCGGTGCTCCCGCGCGGCGCTCTCCTGGCGCGCGGTCTGTGGATCAGAACCCCTACGCGGCAGGCGCTTGCCCTGCGGGCGCGCGGCCTCCGTCTCCTCGTCGCGCCAGATGCTGCGCGAAGGCCGGCCAAGATCGTCGCGGCCGCGGCCGGTGCCGCCCGCACGCTCCTCGAAGCCTTCGCTGCCGCGATCCGTGTCACGCTCGAAACGCGTCTCCGATCGCTCCCCACGCGCGGGACGCGGTGAGCGGGCCCGCGCCGGTTGAGGCGCGGCGCTTCCTTCGAAATCGACGCCCGCTTCCGCCGCCAGCGTCGGTCCCAACTGGTCGCGCAGGATGGCGCTGCGCAGTTCCTCGACCGCACCCTCGCCGAGATCACCCAGCTGAAACGGGCCGAAGGACACGCGGATGAGGCGGTTGACGCGCAGCCCGAGATGTTCGAGCACGCGCTTGACCTCGCGGTTCTTGCCCTCGCGCAGACCGAGCATGAGCCAGACGTTGTCGCCCTGGGCGCGTTCCAGCTTCGCCTCGATCGGCCCGTAGTGCATGCCGTCAACGGTCACGCCGTCGGCCAGCGTGTCGAGGATGGCCTGATCGACTTCACCATAGGCGCGCACGCGGTAGCGCCGCAGCCAACCGGTGGTCGGATGCGCCAGCACCTTGGCGAGGCCGCCATCGTTCGTGAGGAGCAGGAGGCCCTCGGTATTGATGTCGAGCCGGCCGACCGTCACCACGCGCGGCATGTCAGGCGGCAGAGCCTCGAAAACCGTCGGGCGCCCCTCCGGATCCTTGGCTGTCGTCACGAGGCCGCGCGGCTTGTGGAAGAACCACAGACGCGTGCGATCCCGTGAGGGCATCGCCGCGCCGTCGATGGCGACCTTGTCCTCCGGGCCGACGAGTGTCGCCGGGGTGGTCAGCACTTCGCCATTTACGGCGACGCGCCCCTCCTCGATCATCACCTCCGCGTCACGGCGCGACGCCACACCGGCGCGGGCCATGACCTTGGCGATGCGCTCGCGCCCGTCGGCTTGCGCCTCATCCTCTCCGGCTGCAACGGCCGGGCGCTGCGCGGACTTGCGCGCCTTGAAGTCGAGCCGGTCAGCCCCGCCGCGCGGCTTGTCACCAAAGCGTGGCTTGTCACCAAAGCGGGGTTTGCCCTCAAACCGCGCATCGCCCTCGCCACGCGGACCACGTGCCGGACGGCGCTCGTCACCTGCGGGGCGCTCACCAGCGGGACGCTCCCGACGCCATTCACCCGGTGCCCCGTCTCGCGGCGCGGCGCGGCCGGCAAAGGGCCTGTCTCCACCGGACTTGTCACCGAAGCGGGGCTTGTCACCGAAGCGAGGCTTGCCCTCGAACCGCGCATCGGCCTCGCCACGCGGACCACGCGCCGGGCGGCGCTCGTCACCTGCAGGGCGCTCACCAGCGGGACGGGGCTTGGCTCCGAAAGGCCTGCCGCCCGCCGGCTTATCGCCGAAGCGCGGTTTTTCACCAAAGCGCGGCTTATCACCGAAGCGAGGCTTGGCGCCAAAGGATCGGCCTTCCGGCCGCCCCTCGCCTGCAACCTTGTCCTTGAAGCGGCCGGTGCGCGGCCGCTCGCCACGAGCCTGCCCGTCACGTTCACCCCCAGGGGACGAAGCGCGCTGTGGCGGCTTGAAATTGCTGTTGTCGCGGGGACCGGCGCCGCGCGGCGCGTCCCGGCGGCCACGCCCCTTGGGGCGTTCGTCTTCCGGCTTGTCGTTCATGGCGCCGTGATAGCAGAGTGTTCCCCCGGAAGCGAGAGTCCCATGCTGCGGCGCAATGTGGTCTCGCAGAATTATTTCGACGCCTTTGTCGATCCATGTATAGGCACCGCAACCACAGGCCGGTACCAAGAACCTCGGCTGACAGCTCGTGGATGAACAGATGCCGCCATCAAACCCGGACCCTCTCTCCCTTGCCTTCGATGCGGCCCGCGCCGCCGAGGAACGGGGCGAGGTGCCGATCGGCGCCGTCATCGTCAAGAATGGTGAGGTGCTGGCAGTGGCCGGCAACCGCACGCGCGCATTGAACGACCCGACAGCCCACGCAGAGATCCTCGCCATCCGTGCGGCTTGCGCCGCATTGGGCGACGAACGGCTCACGGGCTGCGATCTCTATGTGACGCTGGAGCCCTGCCCCATGTGCGCGGCGGCGATTTCTTTCGCGCGGATACGCCGGCTCTACTTCGCGGCCAGCGACCCCAAGGGCGGCGGCGTCGAGAGCGGACCACGGCTTTATCATCAGCCCACCTGCCATCACGCGCCGGAGGTCTATGGCGGCCTGCGCGCCGGCGAAGCGGTCGAGATGCTGAGGGCCTTCTTCGGCGAGAGGCGGTAGCGAAAGGCGAGTGAGGCAAGGCCGGCGCGGTTCCCGGCACCTGTCATCCCGCCTTGCGATGAGGATCCCGATCGGACAGGCGTATCCGCGGGACGGCTGTTCCGGTTGAAGACGGCCACGGATGCCCTTCCCGGCCGGCAAAGCCGCCCGCCGGGAAGGAGATCCATGAACACGACGCGGATTTTTCGGTATCGGCGGTGTTGATTGCTTCCGGGCTCCTCGCTGAGGCGAGGGCCCGAAATGACACCATGAGATTGCAGTCCGCCTCGTCGGCCTCAGGCAATCAGCTTGTAGGCCGGCAGCGTCAGGAATTCTTCGAATTCCTTGGCAAGCGACATGTCGGCGAAAAGCTTGATCGCCTCCGGGAACCGCCCCTTGTCATAGACCTCGGGACCGAGCGTCTTGCGCAGTTCCGCCATCTCGTCGTTGAGCGCAGCCTTGAACAGATTCGGCGTCACCGCGCGGCCGTCGTCGAGCTTGGCGCCATGGAACAGCCACTGCCAGATCTGCGCCCGGCTGATCTCGGCGGTCGCCGCGTCTTCCATGAGATTATAGAGCGGCACGGCGCCGCGACCGCGCAGCCACGCTTCTATATACTGCACCCCGACGCGGATGTTCTCGCGCAGCCCCGCCTCGGTGCGGACACCTTCATGTACCTCCAGCATATTCTCGCGCGTGATGGTGACATCCTCCCGCAGCTTGTCGAGCTGGTTCGGCGTCGGCATCAGCCGGTCGAACACCTCCATCGCCACCGGCACGAGGTCCGGATGGGCGACCCAGGTGCCATCATGGCCGTTGCCCGCCTCGCGCTCCTTGTCGGCGCGCACCTTGGCGAAGGCAGCCTCGTTGGCGGCCGGGTTGTTCTTCACCGGGATCTGCGCCGCCATGCCGCCCATGGCGAAGGCGCCGCGACGGTGGCAGGTCTTGATCAGAAGCAGCGAATAGGCGCTGAGGAAAGCCTTGCCCATCACCATCGCCCCACGGTCCGGCGTGATGAAGTCGGGATTCTTGCCCAGACGCTTGATGAAGGAAAAGATATAGTCCCAGCGGCCGCAGTTGAGGCCGGCCATATGGTCGCGCAGCTCGTAGATGATCTCATCCATCTCGAAGGCGGCCGGCAACGTCTCGATCAGCACCGTCGCCTTGAACGTGCCCTTGGCGACGCCCAGCACTTCCTCCGCATGGGTGAAGACGTCATTCCAGAGTCGTGCCTCGATATGGCTTTCCATCTTCGGCAGATAGAAGGCCGGCGTCGCACCCTGGGCAATGATGTCCTTGGCATTGTGGAAGACATAGAGGCCGAAGTCGAACAGCGAGCCCGACATCGGCGCGCCGTCCACCGTGACATGCTCCTCAAGGAGATGCCAGCCGCGCGGGCGGACGATCAAGGTCGCCGGCTTGTCAGACAGCTTGTAGTGCTTGCCGGAGGTCGGATCGGTGAAGTCGATGCGGCCCTGCCAGCGGTCACGCAGATTGGCCTGGCCCTCGACCATGTTCTCCCAGGTCGGCGAGGAAGCATCCTCGAAATCGGCCATGAACATCCTCGCCCCGCAGTTCAGGGCGTTGATGATCATCTTGCGATCCACGGGACCGGTGATCTCGACCCGGCGATCCAGGAGGTCGCGCGGGATGGGCGCGACCTTCCAGTCGCCGTCACGAATATGCTTGGTCTCAGCCAGGAAATCCGGCGTCTGGCCTGCGTCGAATGACTTCTGCCGCTCGGCCCTCAGGGCGAGAAGGCGGCGACGTGTGGCGTCGAAGCGACGATGCAGATCCGCTAGAAAACCCAAGGCGGCCGGAGTGAGTATCTCGTCGCGGCCGGTGACCGCAGCGCCGGTGACGACGACACCGGCTGGCGCTTCATGATTGGACATGCGCTTTCTCCCTTGACTGGCGAGGAGTGTCGGCCAATCCGCTTATGAAAAAAAGATACGGAACGAACCATCATTTATGCGAATTCGGAAACAATCGGCCCGATGCCTCGTCATTGAACGGCCTCGGCGGACAGGGTCTTTCGCTCCAAACGTTCATAAGGTTTGACCAGTCAATAGGATTGCGGCCGCGCCCCAGACGGCAAAAAGAACGACCGCAGAGGGTGGGGCTCCTGAAGAAGCGCCCAGGTTGTTGCACCCGGACGAACGGGCCCCGCACATTCCTGGGCAGATCAACGGATCCTGCCCCTAGCGCCCACCCCCTTTAACCGTTTACTAGTCATGCATAAGTGAAAGTAAACTGGCGGGCCTTCATCAGAAGGGGCGCTGTTTTTCCTGGTGAGGACGCGTGTCGATCGTCAGCCTGTTTCGACATCGCCGCCAAGATGCGGAGATGGATCCCCCTGTGCCCGCAGCGCAGGCGGAGCAGGAGACCTCTGCGCCGCTGGCTGGCATCGATGCGATGCTGCGGCAGCTCGAGGACGACACGTTGTTGACCATGCGCATCATCGGCTATTCCGCCGAGCAGGTGCAATCCAAGGTCGATGAAAGCGTAACCCTCGTCGACCATATCCGTGACGCGAGCTCGGAACTGTCGTCCCTTTCCGCCACGGCTCACGACCTCACGATGGGCCTGGTGCGGACGACCGAGAAGCTCGACCAGGCCAGTCAGTCCATCGAGCGTGATATATCTGGCACCGACGATTTCATTCGCGAAGCCCATGCCCTTGCGAGCGACGTGACAAGCCGGATGGAGCGGCTTGGCTCGGCGGTCGAACGTATCGCCAGCGTCGTCGCCGTGATCGGCACGGTCGCCCGGCAGACCAATCTTCTCGCCCTCAACGCCAGCATCGAGGCCGCCCGCGCTGGCCCGGCCGGCCGGGGATTCGCCGTCGTTGCGACGGAAGTGAAACTGCTCGCCAACGAGGTGCAGGACGCAACCGGCGATATCTCATCGCAGATTCAGATGTTGCAGACCTTCGCCAGCGAGAGCCACGAAGCCGTTGATCGCATTGCGACGCTCATCCGGCGCATCGATCCTGTGCTCGGCTCGGTGCGGGACGCTGTTTCGGCGCAGATTGCCGGCACGCGTGACGTCGCCGACCGCGCGACACGGAGCCTGTCCTTCGTCGGCTCGGTGTCCGGCAGCGCCAAGGCCATGCAGGAAATGACCGAATCGGCGCGCGCCGCCAGCCGCAGCGCCGGCAGTGCCACCGGCAACATGGAGCGCTCGCTGCATTGGCTCACCCAGCGCTCCATGGCGGCCCTGCGTGATACCGTCGTCGGCAACCGCCGCCGCTACGAGCGCGTTCCGATTCTCCTTGAGGCCGTCCTTTCCCTTGATGAGATCTCCGCCCCCGTCCAGGTCATCGACCTGTCGAAAGGTGGCTGCCTCCTGGCCGCGGATATCACGTTATTTGCGGTCGGCATGGCCGGGCGGCTCGATGCGGAAAAGATCGGAGCGATCAATGTCACAATCGTCGCGCTCAGTGACGATGGTGTGCATGTGCGGTTTGAAAACCTGCGCCCCGATACAACAAGGCGGATCGAAGCGGCCATCCAAGAGGTCCACCAAGTCAATCAGCCCATCATCACAATCATTCAGGGCGTGGCAAAAGAGATCAGCGACACCTTCGAGGACGGGGTCAATTCCGGCGAAGTCCGTCTCACGGATCTCATCACTTTCGACTATCAGCGTATCGCGGGCACCGACCCCATCCAGTACGAGACCAAGGCGACGCCTTTCTATGAAGAGGTCCTGCCGCCGATCTACGAGCGCTGGAAGGATAGATGTCCATCCAGCCTCTTCATGCTGGCGTGTGACCGCAATTCCTATATCCCGGTCCATCACCCACAGTATTCGCTGCCGCAGAGGCCCGGCGAACATCAGTGGAATGATCTCAATTCACGCAACAAGCGCATCATGGAACGGTCGAAGATGCTTGTCGCCGTTCGCAACCGCAATCCCTATGCGGCGACGCTGTTCCAGCGACATATGAGCGACGGACGCATCGTGCCCACGACGCTGATGGCCGCGCCAATTTTCGTACGCAGCCAGTTGTGGGGGAACGTGTATCTGGCGAAAGAGCTATAGCGTTTCTTGAGCGCTTCTTGCGCAAGCCAAGGTGGGCCCCTGCTGGATCTGTATCACGCGTCCACCGTGGTGTGACGACCCTTAAAGCGTCAATAATCGATCTAGTCAGGCCAGGACGGGACGACCAAGGGTTATTCTCTTAATCGGTCGGGGCTCGTTCTTCGGAACACCAAAGCCAGTCCTGTGGCCCCGCTACCTGTCGCAAGCTCCGTCCGCCCTCAATGAGACGGTCCGGAAATCCCCAACGACTATTCAAGCTTAGAATTTTACACAATCCAGCCAATCGCTTTTCGGAAATTGAGCCTCTCGGCCTGATTGAAGCATCAGCTTGAGAGAGAATGCTCAATATTGATGAATTGAAGCATCCCTCCGCAAATCGGCTCATACGGCTACGCATAAAGCACCAAGCGCAAATAAAATGACGCGAACGGAAGCATTTTAGCTTGCTCCGTCCGCGTCACAACAGTCAACATAGTCATTTATTGGCGCCTGCACGCAGGCACTTCACTTGAACCACGTCGCCGCGCGCCTCTCATACCCCCCAGTCGATGGCGCGGGCCGAACTGCGATCAGTGCTCAGCCGGAGCCGCGCACATGACCAAGCTGACCGTCTTGTAGCCAGCGCGCGTCTCGATACGACCCCAGGTGTCGATGCCTTCAGCCCCGAAGATGCCGTCATCTTCCGGGGGGATGAAGTTGTTCTGCGCGTCGGCAATGTGAATGTGGAAGCCTTCCGGCACCTCGAAACCATTGATAGCGCGCGCCGTCGCCTCGGGATCCTGCGCGAAGGCGTCGAGCAGGGACGGATCGTCGTAAACCGCCTTCGCGACACCGCGCATCTTGGCGTAGTCGACGTTGGCGAGTTGCCCGGCATTGGCAGCGACAAACTCTCTCAGGGTGTTCGTGGTGGTGGTCATGGCCCGCCTCTTTGGGAATATGGTTAATAAATCATTAACGCTCTATTTTTCCCGAATTGACAAGACCTTCCGTAATAGTTTTCTTTGCAACCAACTTTAGCAAGGGAAAAAGACGCCTTCGCGGGCGCAATGCGCTCGCGTCATCACATAATTGTGATTGCCGTTAAGCTTGCAGATGGAGGGGCCGATTCCACGCGGCGTGACTCATCAGCCGCCGACCGAATCGGCAGGTAATTCAGTAATATCTCGATGTTTTTTCTGTTTGAGGCCGGGCGATCAGCCGGCAGCGCGCGTTTTCAACGCGACAGGTATTGGGCCACCGTCCGCCCAATCAAGGAGCTCTACGGTATGCAGCAAAATCATATCAGAATTGCGCTCTGCGAAACCCTTTCGGAGCTGTTCCAGACACCCGATGTTACCCGTCGCGACGATTGTCGCGCCCGTGCGGGCGATATTGGATGTCTTACGGCTGCGAAGTTGCCCAGACAGCTCAGGCTGCAGAAGATTGTAGGTTCCAGCAGATCCACAGCAGATATGCCCTTCCGGCACGTCCTTCACCGTAAAGCCAGCGCGCTTCAGCAATGTTTTCGGCGTTTCCTTGATTTGCTGTCCGTGCTGCATCGAACAGGCCGAATGATAGGCTACGACATAACCTTCACCTGCCGTGGCCCGGGCAAGGTCGAGGGTTGTGAGATATTCGGTGATATCCTTCGCGAGCGCGGCGACGCGCGCCGCCTTGTCCTTGTAAGCGGCGTCCTCGCGGAACATGAAGCCATAGTCCTTGATCGTCGTGCCACAGCCGGAGGCTGTGATGACGATGGCATCGAGCCCCTGCCCCTCGATTTCGCG
The DNA here is from genome assembly GCA_930633525.1 of Hyphomicrobiales bacterium. Classification (NCBI taxonomy): domain Bacteria; kingdom Pseudomonadati; phylum Pseudomonadota; class Alphaproteobacteria; order Hyphomicrobiales; species Hyphomicrobiales bacterium. The sequence goes on along the minus strand of CAKNFP010000001.1, from coordinate 846,078 downwards.
CGTCCAGGCGTCAATGTTGCGCTTGGCGAAGACATGGCTCGCCTCATCACGCCCCATGTGGTGCACGAGCGCCCCGCAACATCCCTCGCCGGCGGCAAGGACCACCTCGATCCCGTTGCGCGTAAGCAGCCGGATGGTTGCCGCATTGATGTCCGGGTTGAGCACCGGCTGCGCACAGCCGGAAAGTAGCGCCACGCGCCCGCGTCGCGGCCCCACGGCCGGAATAACGCGCGGCCCGGTTTCCACCGCGCGAGGCGGCAGATGGCTTGGCGCCAGCGCGAGCATGGCGGAGAGGCGCATGCCGACCTTCGGCAGCTTGCCGAGAAGGCCCGCGAAGGGCTTGCCCAGGCGTGCCGCCGCCAGCGCCAGCCGGAAACGACCGGGGTATGGAAGCACCTGCGCCAGAACGCTACGCAGCAACCGGTCGTGCCACGGGCGCCGGTATGTCTCCTCGATATGCGCGCGGGCATGGTCCACGAGATGCATATAATTGACGCCCGACGGGCAGGTCGTCATGCAAGACAGACAGGAGAGACAGCGATCGATATGCGTGACCACCTCCGGCGTCGCCGGCTTGCCTGATTCAAGCATATCCTTGACGAGGTAGATGCGCCCACGCGGGCTATCGAGTTCATCGCCAAGCAGAAGATAGGTCGGACAGGTCGCCGTACAAAATCCGCAATGGACACAGGTCCGCAAAATCGATTCAGATTCCCGCATCTGCGGATCGATCAACTGCTCGGGCCTGAAGTTCGTCTGCATCGCAGTCTCTGCTCTATTTGGGTATCGGCTGGCGAGCCCGTCAAACGCCGTCGTACATACGGCCGGGCTCAAAGACCCCCTCGGGATCGAAGGCGCGCTTGATGTCCTTGCTCAACCGCATCAACGGCGCCGCGATCGGGTGGAACACCGCCACATTGGCGCGGATCGCCGCCGGGGCGCGGAACAACGTCGCGTGGTCACCTATCCTCGTGACGATCGCGCGGACGACCGACGCGCCTGCGTCACCCTCCGCCGGCACACTGAGCCAGATGAGCCCGCCGCCCCAATCATAGATGAAGCGGCAATCGAGCGCTGTGGACAAGGCTGACGTGATATCCGCCCCGCGGGATGGCGCAGACGAAATGCGCCACACCGCATCGCCATCCCGCATGAAATGCGCGACATCGCGCACATCCCGCCAGAGCGCGGCGCCGTCGACATCGTCCAGGATCTCCCCATCACCAAAAGACGAAAGCAGTGCCTGCAACGATTTCAGGCGGTAGTCCACTGAGAAGGCGAAGCCTTCGGTGCGCAACAGCGTGCGTGCGTCCTTGCCGTCCATGGCCGGCAAATGCGCCGCGCCACTCACCTCGAAAGGCGAGCCAAGTCCTGCCGACAAGGCCGCAATGGCGCGCTTGTCATCCAGGCCATGCAGCACCAGCGTCGCGCGGCGTTCAGGCTGCGGCAGCACCTTGAAAGTGACCTCGGTGAGGAAGGCCAGCGTCCCCCAGCTCCCCGCGAGCAGCTTGACGAGATCGAGGCCGGTCACGTTCTTCATGACACGGCCGCCGGATTTCACGATCTCGCCGCGCCCGTTGACGGCACGCACACCGATGAGGCTGTCGCGGCATGCACCGGCCATGATGCGTCGGGGGCCGGACAGATTGGCGGCGGCGAGCCCGCCGATGGTCGGCTCACCAGCGATGCCCAGCAGAGCCCGCAGATCCGGCGGCTCGAAAGACAATTCCTGCCCGTTGCCGGCCAGTGTCCGCTCCACCTCGGCGAGCGGCGTGCCGGCGCGCGCGCCGATCACCAGTTCTGCCGGCTCACAAAGCGTGATCCCGGCGAGCCCCGCCGACGAGAGGCTGTCGCTGCGGGCGACGGCGCGGCCGACGCCCGCCTTCGTGCCAGCACCCAAAACGCCAAGATTGGTCCGCTGCCCCGATGCCGCGGCAATGACGGCGGCAGCCTCCTGCTCACTCTGCGGAACATGTGTCGTCATCACGCAGCGACCGCCTTGCCGGCTATGTGCACCCAGCCTTGAGGCGGATCGCGCCCCTCCAGCGGAAAGACTTTGGCCGGGTTGAGAAGCCAGGCCGGGTCAAAGACCGCGCGTATCCGCATTTGCTGGGCGAGGTCGACGGAATTGTATTGTTCGGTCATCAGGTCGCGCTTCTCGATGCCGACGCCATGCTCTCCGGTGAGGCACCCGCCCACTTCCACGCAGAGCTTGAGAATCTCGGCTCCTGCCTGCTCGGCCTTCTCCAGCTCGCCGGGTTTGTTGATGTCGTAGAGAACGAGCGGATGCAGGTTGCCATCGCCCGCATGGAAGATATTCGCCACCTTGAGCCCATGGCTCTCGCAGATCTCGGTGATCCGGCGCAGCACCAGCGGCAGTTGCCCCGTCGGAATGGTGCCATCCATGCAGAGATAATCGGCGATCCGCCCCATGGCGCCGAAGGCGGATTTGCGCCCCTTCCAGATGGCCGCGCTTTCCGCTTCCGATTGCGAAACCTTGACGGTCATGGGCGAAAAGCGGTCGGCGATCGCGCAGATCCGTGCGAGGGCGTCGTCGATCTCCTCGTCCGAGCCCTCCACCTCGACGATCAGCATGGCCTCGACATCAAGCGGATAGCCCGCATGGGCGAAGGCTTCGCAGATGGTGATGGCGGGCTTGTCCATGAATTCCAGCGCAACGGGAATGATGCCGGCGCCAATCAGCGCCGCCACGCATTCGCCGGCGAGTTCATTGGATGCGAAGCCGAACAGCACGGGCCGCGCGCCCTCCGCCTGACGGAGGATACGCACCGTCGCTTCGGTGAAGACACCGAGCTGGCCTTCGGACCCAGTGATGAGGCCAAGCAGATCATAGCCCGGACTGTCCAGGGCATCGCCACCGATCTCGACCACGGTGCCGTCCAGCAGAACCATGGTGACGCCGATGAGGTTATTGGTGGTGACGCCATATTTCAGGCAGTGGGCGCCGCCCGAATTCATCGCGATGTTGCCCGCGATGGTGCAGGCGAGCTGGCTCGACGGGTCCGGGGCGTAGAAGAAGCCTTCCGGAGACACCGCCTGGCTGATGGCGAGATTGGTGATGCCCGCCTGCACGCGCGCCGTGCGATCGGCATAGTCGATAACAAGCACCTGGCTCAGCTTGGAGGTGCCGAGCACGATCGCATCCTCCTGCGGAATCGCGCCGCCCGCCAGCGAGGTGCCGGCGCCCCGCGGCACCACCTTCACGCCCTCGCGATGACAGAAGGCGAGCACCGCCGCCACCTCCGCCGTCGACGTCGGGAGCACCACCGCCAGGGGCATCCGGCGATAGGCGGTGAGCGCATCCGTCTCGAATGCGCGCCGCTCGTCCTCGCTGGTGATCAGGCTTTGCGCAGGCACCAGAGCCGCAAGCCCCGCGATGATCGCGTCGCGACGGGCCAAAATCGCGGAATCGGGGACGGGAAATGCTATCGACGTCATGAAACCCTCCCGAATCGAGATCTCCCAGCCATTCTGACTCCTGGCCGGGCTGCAATCCCCTGACTATTGAACAACTCTAGCCTATTCGAAAGCCTTTGACAGGGCACATAATCAAGACGACATTATTTCTCTTTTGGAAATAATGTCGCAGGCCATGGATCAGCTAGGGGATCTCGATATTTTCGCCCGTGTCGTGGCCGCCAAGGGCATGTCGGCGGCTGGCCGCGAGCTCGGTTTCTCCGCCGCGGTCGTCTCCAAGCGCATCCGCAGGCTCGAGGAGAGGCTGGGCGTCAGGCTGCTGCAGCGGACGACCCGGCAGATCAGCCTGACCGAGGCCGGCCAGGGCTTCTACGAGCGTGTCGTGTCCATCCTCGCCAGCATCGAGGAGGCGGAAGCCTGGGTGGCGCGGGGCAGCAGCGTGGCGCGTGGTGTCCTGAGGGTATCAGCGCCGACCTCGTTCGGCCGTTTGCATATCGCCCCCCATCTCAAGGCTTTCCTCGACCGTTACACCGCCGTGACTGTCGACCTCGACCTCTCGGACAGCTTCGTCGATGTGGTCGGCGAAGGCTTCGACGTCGCCATCCGCATCGCCGATCTCGCCGATTCAAGCCTGGTCGCGAAGCGGCTCGCGCCCAATAACCGCGTGCTCTGCGCGACGCCCGCCTACCTCGCCCGGCACGGCGAGCCGCAGAGCCCCGCCGACCTCGTCCGTCACACCTTGCTCGTGCACAACGCCGACCACTGGCGGCTTGCTGGGCCGGATGGACCGGTGACGGTCCCTATATCCGCGCCGCTGCGTACCAATTCCAGCGAAGTTGTGCGGGAAGCCGTGCTCGCCGGCATCGGCATCGCGCTGCGCTCGACATGGGATATCGGGCCGGAACTGCAGGCTGGCCAGCTCCAGGCCGTGCTGCCCGATTATGGCGGCTCGCACCGCGTCGCCGTCTACGCGGTCTATCCAAGCCGCAGGCATCTCGAGCAGAAGGTCCGCGCCTTCATCGACTATCTCGGCGAACTCTACGCCCCGACGCCCTATTGGGACCACGGGCTCTCACGCTGAGGGCCGGCTCCTCGTCGTCAGGGGCGGCTGCGCGAAAAAAGCAGGCATCAACTGCCCATTGAAGCGGCATGATGGACGCCGCCGCTTGCGCAGCGACGCGCGAATACCCGGATCCCCGCGTGTTTCCGAGTTGGCACGCTGATTGCATTCGATATGAGAGAGATCTGAGGGGAAGCGGCCAACGCTTCAGATAAAAGAGGGCGGTCATCCCACCGGGATGGTCGCCCTCATCATTTTCGCCGCCCGTCATGCCCCGTAAGTCATGCCAAATGAAAAAAAGCCGGGCCTCGCGGCCGCGGCTCAAGTTGTTTTCGTAGCGCCAAAACAAGGGTCTCGCTGGCATGGCCGCCGGAGCGGCCATGCCTGTATTTGTGACTTAGAACTCCATGGCCACACCGACACGGCCGACATGCTCCTTGCCGCCGCCATTGGCGTAGCCGGCGTGGATCATGACAGGCACCGCCGTGTCGAGGCGATGGGCGACGCTGACGCCGAAGCCGAACTCGCTCCGGTAGAAGCCCGTGGAGGCCGAGACCGTCGTCTTTCCAGGAGCGGATGGGGTCAGCGCCGGAGCCAGGGCGGCGGTCGCCGCGATACCGCGCCGAGCCTCCTTCTGGATGGTCCGCGTCTCGCTGTACAACTGGCCGACGTTCACGGCATCGGTCGCCAGAACACCAGGGGCCACATTGGTGATACGGCGTTCCGCGCCCGGCGCGCCGACGGACACGGTATTCGGGGCGTCCGCCACCGAACCGGCGCCGAGGGCGACCGCGTTCGTGGCATTGGCCCTCACCAGCGAGTTGGCGCCAAGAGCCGTCGAATTGTCGGCCTCGACCCTGGCGTTGTTGCCAAGCGCCGTGTCGTTCGGGCCTGCCGCGAAGGCGTTGCGGCCGATCGCCGTGCCGCCCGAGCCCATGGCCTGGGCGCCCGCACCGAAGGCCGTCGCCCCCTCACCCATCGCCTGCGCGCTGGCGCCGACCGCCGTTGCGTAGGATGCCCCAGCATTGGAGTTGCCGCCCACAGCCACCGACTGCTGCCCGGAGGTACGGCCCGCCACGACTGTCGATGTCGCGCCGCCATCGCCGCCGCCAAGGGCCGCCGTCAACTGCTTGACCGTGACAACGTCGTTCTGATCGATACCTTCGGCCACATTGGTGATGCGGCGAAGCATACCGCTTGCCGCGTCACCGACGGAGACCGTGTTCTCCTGGTCCGCGACCGACTTGGCACCGAGCGCAACGCTGTTCTTGCCGCTTTCAGTCACCTTGGCGTGGGAGCCGATGGCTGTTGCATTGTCGGCAAGCGTCTGAGCATTATTGCCAAAGACTGTACTGTATTGCCCCGTTGTCTTCGTCCCCGGACCAATGCCAAAGGAGTCGAGACCAGTAATGCCACCAGAAGGAGGAAGGCCCTGCACAGCACCATTTATTGACTCTTGAAGCTCGGCAACCTTGCCGTCGAACTGCCCCTTATTGACCGCATCAGAACTCACCTTTGCGTCGGCGACATCCGTGATTCGTGCGGCCGCGCCGTTTCTGGCGGCTGAATAAGCGGCACCACTCGCGTGATTTTCATCGTATTTGATCGTATTGCCAACGCTTGTATCCAAACCATCAATCCGGCCAATCACAGTATTCAACTGTGATCCATTAATGGCATCGGTGCTGGTTGCGTTGACATCGCCATCCTTTACACCGGTGATCTTCACGTTCTGCGGATTGCCATTGCCGCCTATGCCGGTGCGTGCCGCATTGTAGACGCCCGTTTGCGGATCGTATTTAAGCGCATTGCTGACATCCGCATTAATACCGCTCACCTTGCCATCAACATAGGTATTGACGTACTTCCTGTTCGTCGCGTCGTAATCGTCCGTCGGATCCGCCACTCCGGAGATGCGTGTGTTGGCACCTCCGCGCACCGCGGAGTATGAGCCACCGACATACTTCAAGGCGTTGCCGTCAAGTGTATTGAAGTTGTTCGTAACCGTACCGAGGTCGGTCGTCAGCGTATCGATACGTGTCTGCTCGACCTTCAACTGTTTGAAGTTGACGGCATCGTAATCATTCGTGCCTTCAGCCACATTGACGACCTTGCGGCGCTGCGTGATCGTGCCGACGGACACGGTGTCGTTCTCGCCGGCAGTCGACCCTGCGCCGATGGCCACCGCGTTGATCCCTGACACGCTCGCTCCCGCGCCGATCGCCACGCCCTTGGTGGCCGCACCATCGACGTTGGCGCCGTCACCAATACCCACACCGGAATTGGCATTGACGGTCGCCGCGAGGCCCAGGGCAACAGCGTTGGCCTTGCCAGACGTGTTCGCACCGATGATGACCGCGTTGGCCTCAGCCGACGTCGTACCAGCATTGGCGCCGATAACCACGCTGTTCTGGCCGCCGCCGGCCGTGCCGCCTGCATTCATGCCGATGCCGACAGCGCCCTCCGACGCCGCATTCACGCCGGCGCCGAGCGCGATGGCGCCCTTGCCGGCGGCTTTGCTCTGCCGGCCGATCGCAACACCGTCCTCGACAGACGCGGCGGCCGAACTGCCGATAGCGACCGCATTCTTCGCCGATGACGAGGCACTCTGACCAAAAGCGATACCGCCATCGAGGGATGCCTTGGCTCCGGAGCCGATTGCCGCGGCGCCCGCACCGTTCGCCTCAGCCGCCTGGCCGAGAGCGAGGGACGAAGAGCCGACGGCCTTTGCGCTCAAGCCAAAGGCTGACGCGTTGTCACCCGAGGCGCTGGCGTTTGCGCCAACGGCCGTTGCACTAGCGCCGGTCGCCTGCGCACTCGGACCGAGCGCCGTGCCATCAGATTTGTCAGCAGTTGCTTGAAAGCCCAGGGCGACCGCGCGCTGGCCGGTCGCGCTGGCCTGGTTGCCGAACGCGCTCGAATTGAGTTGGGACGCCGAGGCATTGCCTATCGCCGTAGCACCTTCGGCGTCAGCCTTCGCCGAATGGCCGATGGCCACTGTATTCGTGCCGGTAGCGCTCGCCGACTGGCCGATGGCGACGCTCGCCGGACCGCTGGCATTGGTGTCGATACCGACAGCGACCGCGCCCGCGCCCGCCGTGCTTGACCCGGTGTTCGGCGATACGACAAGGCCGTTACCGGTCGTGGTTTTAACCTTCACGTTGTCGATGTCGGACGTGGTGAGGATGTTCTCACCGGTGACATTGATCTTCGCCGTCAGGCTCGAACCGATAACCTGGACGGAGGTCACTGTCGAGTCCGTGATCGTAGAGTCCGTCGCCGTGAGATTGGTGACTGTAGCGTCTTTCAAACTAGCATTATTCAGGACGTTCGTGTTGCCAACCAGCTTCAGGCCAACTGCCTGAGACACGGTGCCATCCGTGACCTCAACATTCGTCACCTTCGAACCAGACACCGTTGATTGTGTGATGCTCGACGCATCGACCGTAGCATTCTTCAGGCTCGACGAGCCTTCCAAAGCGAGCGTTGAACCCGTCTGACCTGTGATGGCCGCGTTCTTCAGGGTCGCACTCTCGACAATCGCTGACTTCAGCGATGACGTCCCGTCCAGATTAAGCGTCGCGCTACCCGTTCCGGTGATCGTCGCATCCTGAACGGTTGAGTTCTTGACGGTTGCTTTCGTCAGGGACGATTCCCCGTCCAGATTCAATTTTCCAGTATTTGTTCCCACAATTTCCGAATTCGAGATTTTGGATGTGTCGATTGTGGATGTCTTGAGCGTCGATGTACCATCCACACTCAGATTGGCAGATCCGGTGTTGGTCAGCGTGAGCGAACCTGTGTAAGAGAGTGCTGTTCCATCGCCTTTGATATTTGCGTTGTCGAGTTTTGAGCCGTTTGTTTTATCGGTCACGGTAATCGTGACGTTATCACCGTTTTTGTCCTTACCTGTGACGTCCACAAGTGGGCTTTGCGCCTTCGCCGCCGTCGCCGTCAGCGCACAGGCCAAAGACACCACGCTCACGCCGCCAAGTACAGCCGCAGCATAGCGTAGCGACTTGGGACGCCTCTTCTTTTCACCGATGTCGGCTTGCGCTGGCTTCGTCTTGCCCGGCCGCGCCAATTTTGTCTCTGCAATGGCTGCCACTGAAAATCTCCTGTTATTCTCGAAAATTCGCGCAATCAATCACAGCGACGCCGCCGGCATCGCATGGTTTTCAGTCATTCCTTCGGGAACACAACGCGCAAACGTCACGTCACCACGCGGCGGCAACGTCGCAGCACTTCGCGGGCATGATTCCGCTTGGATACACCGCGGATACACACCGGCGCCATTGATTCACGCCGCGTCTCGACATGGCGAGACACCGCGCTTGACAGGGGAACATCTGGTGAGATGAGACCGCAATTCCAAAGCGGACTTCTATTCTACTTGACCTGGAATTGCTCACATACACGCGTCGGACGAAAATCTGTCACGTCACGATCGCTATGGCCTCACCTTGGTCTATTGCACACAGCATCAGCGTGGCAGTTTGCGCCGCAGGAGATGCAATTCGAGCCATAAGCATCCGCGCTGGCGACACGATGCAAACTTGCCACATCGTTAATAATGCCGGTGGTACGGATAGTTAACGACTTGTTCACATATGGCGCGGCGCGGCCGGCGATTTGATTTGCCTATTCCGCCAGCACCCGCGTGCGTGGCAGCACGATCTCGACGAGCGTGCCCTCGCGCTTGGCGCTGGTGATGGACAGCGCGCCGCGGTTGGCTTCCACAAGCGCCTTGGTCAGCGGCAGGCCAAGCCCTGTGCCGCCGTGACGGCGCGAGGTGGCGAGCTGGCGGAACGGCTCCAGCGCCTGCTCGATTTCCGTCGCCGACATGCCGATGCCGGTGTCGCGTACCCTCAGCGCAATCTCGCCACGGTCTGTCAGGGCGGTGGAGACGATGACCTGCCCGCCGGCATCGGTGAATTTCACCGCATTCGAGAGAATGTTGAGAACGACCTGGCGCATGGCGCGCTCGTCCGCCACCACCGGTGGCAGCTTCGGCCCGAGCGAGGTGCGCAGCACGATTCGCGAGCGGCTCGCCTGCGGCTGCATCAGGGCGACACAGCCCGCGACGACCTCGTTCAGGTTGACGCTCGCGAAATTCAGGTCGAGCCGCCCCGCCTCGATCTTCGCGAGATCGAGGAGATCATTGACGAGGCTGATGACATGCCCGCCGGAGACGTGGATGTCGTTCAGATATTCCTTGTAACGCTCATTGCCGATGGGGCCGAAGCGTTCCTCCTGCATGACCTCGGCAAAGCCGATGATCGCGTTCAGCGGCGTGCGGATTTCATGGCTGATCTTGGCGAGGAAGTCGGACTTCTGGGCACTCGCCTCCTCGGCCAGCCTCTTCGCCCGCATCAGGTCGGCCTCGGCCTTCTTGAAGGCTGTCATGTCGCGGGCGACGACGCAGAACTTGCGGTTCGGCGGCTCGCTCACCCGCCCCATGGTGATCGTGAGGGGGCTATGGCCGCCTTGGCGGACACGGCTGACAACCTCGCGCCCATCGTTCATGACGCTGGCGACGCCGCCCGCCTTCAGGCCCTCGAGATAATCGACGGCGACGACATGGCTTTCCGGGGCGAGCAGCAAGGTGAAAAACTCGCCGGCGATATCGCCCTCATCATAGCCGAACAGCGCTTCGGCAGAGCGGTTGAGGGACAATATCCGGCCGGCGTCATCAAGAATGATGACGCCGTCGGTCGCCGTGTCGAGGATCTGGCTGAGTTCCTGCGCCTGCCCCTCGTGCAGCACGAGCTCGCCTTCGAGGGCGCGGATGCGGTCGGCGATCTCCGGCTCCACCGAACGGCGGAAGGACAGGAGCGTCGCCGGCGCGCCGTTCCATTCGAGCGTGGTCAACCGGGCATCGACCGCGAGATCGTCGCCATTGGCGGCCTTCAGGGCAACGGGCGCCGCGCCATCGCCGACCTGGGCGCGGCTGGCGAAGAGGTTCCACAGGCCAACAGCCGCGAGGCCTGTGATATCGGCATAGCCGAGAAAGTCGAGCAGCGTGCGATTGGCATAGAGAATGTCATCGCCGCGACTGACCAGAATGCCGATAGGCAGCTTGTCCGTCAGCGGCGCGAAGGAAGGCCGCTCACCCACATAGTTGATAGCGCGCGCGCTCTTGCGATCCTGCGCACGGCCTGCATCCGCGCCGGACGGCCGAGGCCCGCTGTCAGCGACTTCAGAAGCCGCGCGGTCCGGAGCATCCTTCCCGGAAGCCGCCTGCTCCTCACCGTTTCGCGAAGGCATGGGCTGGGGGCTGGGCGGAGGCCCCGCATCCGGCACGCCGCCGGGTTCCTCCTCGCCGAGATAGCGCGCACCGAGCGCGCGCGCGATCTCGCGAAAGGCATTGCGCTCGTTGGTTGAAAGGGATGGGCGCTGCGACGCGCGCGCGTCGGCCTCGCCGCCCTTGTCCCGGGCGGTATCCACCACACGCAGCGGAACGACCTTGGGCGTGCCGAGCGTAGCACGGACCTGCCCGCGCACCGCCGCGAATTGACCCGCGGTCTCGCCATCGCCGCCGGTGGGCGCGGCTGGAGCGCCGTCTGCTGCCGTCTGGTCATTCGCGGGCGGTTCCGTCGGCCGCACCGGCTCGACACGGACCTCTGACGCCGCTTCGCTGGCGGTATCCTGTGGCGGAACGGCATCGATGCCAGACGCCTCGCCATCAGCCGTGCTGCTGGAGGCATCCTCCGGCGACGCACCATCCCTGGAAGCCGCCTCCTCGGAAACGGAAACCTCCGCAACGCGCGGGACTTCCGGGGTCACGGCATCAGCAACCGTGCCCCTGCCGGCTTCCCGTCGCCTGGCCGGAGCCTCATCCATCTCGGAGGACACGCCGAGCGCGGCGGGCTTAGCAACCTCCACCGTAGCCGGCATCGAAGGGGCCGGCTCTTGCTGCGGTGCCCGCTCCTGAGAGGGAGGCTCTTCCTCCGCTGTCTCCTGGTCGGAAGACGTTTGGCCCAAAGACACTTGACCCAAAGACACTTGACCCAAAGACACTTGGCCTAAAGACACTTGGCCGTCGAGATCCTCTGGCGGCGCATCCTCAACCGCGACGCCCTCGACAATCTCGGCCCCGGCGGCGGTCACTACGACCGTGACGACCTCCTGCTGGCTGGCTTCACACGCGTCATAGACTGGCTCATCGGCCGGGGCGTGCGGCGCCAACACTTGGACCGTATCGGGAGACAGCGCCTCCCCGACGGCTGCCGGAGGTGGCGCGCTCGCCACCTTGTCTGCCGTCGCTTCATTCAGCACGACGGGCTGCTCGACCAGCTGGTCATCGGGCTCCGGCACCGTGGCCAGCGACGCATCGACGACGGCGATCGAAGGCTCACGCGGGATATGCGGCGGCGCGGCATCCCGCCCCTCGTCCTGGTCGCTCCCGCCGTGCAGGCCCTTGTCGTCCTGGGACCCGATGTCGTGGGACCCGGTGTCGTGGGACCCAGTGTCGTGGAGCTCAGAATCCTGCACCCCATCCAGGCGGCACAAGCCGTAGCCCTGGAAGATCTGCTCGCCCTCGGCGGTCACGACGAGCGCGCCCAGTTCCACCGGAAGAAATGCCTCGCCGGCCCCAACCTGCCACAGAACCGAACAGCGAGGCCAGGTCTGGCGGCGCGCAAGCGCCTTCGCGATGTCCCCCTGCGGGTCATGAACGATGGAGCCGATCAGGTCATTCCAGCGCCGGCCGACGATATCGGCCGCCTCCGGCCCGACCACCGTCGCGAGTTCCGGCGAAACCCTGATGAGACGGCCCGCGATATCGGAAGCCCAGACGAAGCGCAGGCTTCGGCGCGTCTTCGCCAGCGTGCGTATATAAGTCGGCAGGTGGAGAGGCGGCGCGGAAACTTCCGCCGCCACGATCTCCGCCCCGGTAGCCAGCCCGGGAACATGATCGCCCTGAGGCTCTGCAATCGAGGGAGCAAGGCTGCTGGTTATTCCGCGCGGCAGCGCGCCGACAACGACAGTGGCGAGCAAGGTTTCGCCATTGTCAGCTGTGACGGGACGGCAAGCCAGCGTCACGATGTCGCTCTGGCGGCCGCTGTTGATGCGCCAGCGCTCGAGACGCACGCCATGGGCCGGCATGCGGAGGGCTAGCCGCGCAAGCCGGCTCTCCGTCTCGGAGGTGAACGCCCGGGTCTGATCATCGGTAAGAGCGGCAACAAGCGGCCTGGCCTCGGCAGAGGCCCATATCACACGGGGCTCCGCCACTGACCATACTATCACTGCCGTCCTGGACTTCAGGAACGGCGCCAGCGATGTGTCTCGCCGTAGATCGGCTATCACCGCGCTGAACTCCTTCAACTCAGCCTTGATCCGCTTTGATACCGATCGCACCAGACGCTCGATAGCTAACGAAGCCTTAATAACAGGCCCTGCCCCGGGCCGTCACGGCATGCAATCGACCTATCCGCACTAACCTGATGTTAGTGTTAATGCGGCGGCTGGCAAGATGGCATAGTATGGACGACAGTTTCCTTAAGAAGGCTGATCAGCACAGCAGAAACCCGCTCAAGCTGCCCTGGCGCACCTTGCGCTTGTGCACTGCAACATGTATATTGCACCGCACAAACTCATACAAATCCCAAGGAGCATACCATGAGCCAATCCAATTTCCCCCATTACGAGATCCCCGCGGAGCTCCGCCAGTTTGCCGAGCAGGGCGTGGAGCAGGCCCGCAAGGCTTTCACGGGCTTCCTCGATGCGGCGAACAAGGCGGTTGATACCTTCGCCGCGCCGACTTCTTTCAACGCCGGGGCTGGTGATGTGACGCGCCGGACGCTGGCTTACGCCGAGCACAATGTGACGGCAGCTTTGGACCTCGCGCAGAAGCTCGTAAAGTCCAAGGATGTCAGCGAGGCCATGAAACATCAGGCCGACTACCTCCAATCCCAGGTCGCCTCCCTGCAGAACCAGCTCAAGGATTTCACGGCCGCGGTCCAGAAGGCCGGCGAGGACGTGACGCAGGCAGCGACAAAGGCTGCCACGACGAAGAATGGGACATCCAAAGCGGGCTGACCATGGACGTTGGGCAATTCCGATGAAATCGGATCTGCCGCTTCGTCTCGGGTGAAGCGTCGTTTTCCCGAACCGGGGACCGGCGAAGCGAAGGTCGCGGTGGCCTAAGCCAAGCTTTCCGGTTCGACGCTCAGGTAAGTTGCACACGAAGGTTTGCGCCTTCGCGGAACGGGTTGGCCCAGGAGTTCCCGCAGGCCAGTCTGTGAGGAGTGACGCGATACAAATGGCCGGTCCTGGCTGCGCTCCGTGGGAGGCCAGGGCTGGCTTATCCGGTTGTCGGTATGGCGGATGGCGGGAACTCACGGCCCGGCATCACTGGACCCAGTTCCATTCGCCCCTGAGGAGTTGCACCCATGGATAAGCGCAAGACACCTGACTCATCTTCAATCGGCAAGATCGCTGCGACTGGCAAGACGGCATCCGATGGCGCGCCCGCAGCCAAGCCTCAGGCCGGCAAACCCAAAGCTGCGCCCGCGCAGAAGCAGCCCGTACCATCCAAGGCTATCCCGGCCGAGGCGGCGACCTCAACCTCCGTGATCGGCGGGGCTCCGAAGGCGGCTGCGGCCCCGAAGCCGGCTGCGTCACAGAGCGATGCCAAGCTTATCACTCCCGCCAAGCCCCAGGCGGAACAGTCAGCTCCCGCCACGGTAAAAGCCACTGAGGCCAAGCCAGCCTTTGAAACGAAGCCCGCCGCTCCGTCCAAGCCCGTTGTGGCCAAACCAGAAACAGCCGCGGCAACGGCGCCCGAGCCTACGGCATCGAAGAAGCCCAACACGCCCACCGAACCTGCGCCCACCGCCCACGCCGCTATAGTGGCCCAGGCCGAGGCGACGCTTCGCCAGACCGAAGCGCTTTCGAAACTTGCAGAAGAGGCCGTCGCGGCATCACTCAAGGCAGCCCAGGCATCCGCCTCTCAGACTCAAGCGGCTGCCCGGAAGGGCCTGGGCCTAGGCCAGGATCACCAGGGCCAGGAGCATTCCTCCTTTGCCACAATCGCCGGGAGCGGGCTGCAGCAGGCACGCCAGGCCTACGCGACGGCGCAGGAGCAGCGCGACACGTGGAACCGCAGTGTTATCGCGAATGCGAATGTGGCGAGCAAAGCTGCCAACGAAATCAACGGCAAGATCCTTGATCTCCTTCGCAGCCAGACAGACGCGACTTTCGGCCTGTGGCGTTCGCTGATGAACGTGACCTCGATCGCAGAGGCGGTGGAATTGCAGACTCGGGAATTGCGGCGGCAGTACGAGGACGCGACAGCGCGCGTTCGGGATATCGCCGAAACAGCGACACGTTACAGCCATGACGTGGTGTCGACCGCCAAGGAGACGAACGGACACCGATAACGCCGGCGTTGCGCACCACAGTTGTGGATTGTCGTAAGAATTATGGTGGGTGAAGGGGTCCTGCGGCACGCGTATCTTCCGCTGCCCCTCGCCAAAATCGCGCAATCACACCTCGTAACATACGGGAAAACATCACTTTCTTCCCATCCGCCACCATGGCCGGGAGGATCGACGCCCCACAATCAACTTCCATGCAACGTGGATCTTGCATTCGTGCGTGGTTGCGCATAGTTTCCCGCTCGCTGATGGATATGCGGCCGTTGCCCGGCGCATATCATGGATCTGCGCAGCTGTAGCTCAGTTGGTTAGAGCGCCTGATTGTGGATCAGGAGGTCGCCTGTTCAAGCCAGGCCAGCTGTACCATCCCTCTCCCTTGCAGAGATTCTCGACATAGCTTCAAAACGTGGATGGCTGCATATGCCACCGCGTGGCGAGAGAGCATGAAAAAGGCCCCGGGACGCTCGATGCGTCCGAGGCCATCCTTGTCGCGCATTCGGCGTTATTGAGCGTTTGGAGCTGTCTGCGGATTGCCTGCGGCGGGCTTTTCCGCCGTTGCGCGTGACTGGACACGGTCAAACAGCATGAGTGCGGCATCAACGCAGGAACGCATCGTCTCCCGGTCGCCGCAGCGCACGGCAAGACGTATGTCTCCGCTCCGGATGAGAAAACCGCTGCCGCCGCCGCTCATGTCCTGGTCGCCGCGTTCGTGATCGCGCATCTCGTGCATGGAACTGCGCCAGTCGCGCTGCTCGTCACGGTCTTGGCGATCAGCCCGGTCCCCGCGGTCGTCTCGGTCCGAGCGCCAGTCACGGCCATAGCCGCGGCGCTCGTCCCAGCCACGGTTGCCGGCGCCGGACATGTCCTGGGCCAGAGCGGGAAACGTCGTGAGGGCGAAGATAGCTCCGATGATCAATGACGACCGCATGCCCATACCTCCACATGTCTTGATGCTCTATCCGCTCGCAGTCGAGCGGCGCGCCGCACGAGACGCTTTCGCGAGCAATCTCGCTTTGAAACGCGGAAGGCAGTCCGACAGTTCCGCGTTGCGCGAAGACTGATTAACCAAGCCCGACGGCATATATCCTTCTCACCGCGACACGATCCGTTGTTAGAGACGGACATTGGGCTGGACCCGGTGGAAATCCGCGTACCCCTCCGCCGACGATCCACCGGACCACGCAAATGACAATCAGGCAGCACAGCACGGTTGCTACGCAGATGCACAATGGGCCGCTGTGCGATGATCAGCCAGTCTGTTACCAGGGTCTCATCCGACGGCCCGCGCGGGCGACTTTCCGCGCTGACACCCGGGCGCTTCCTGCCGCGATGGTCGAGCGCTCTGCCACTCAGGAGCCAGCGGCAACCTTTGCCGCTCCTCCTTGAAGATCAGCCCTAATTGCTCAGAAGAAAGGCGATAAACGCTCATCTCATAAGCATCGCATAAAAAAGCATCTTTTTTTGGCGAGGCGTTGCGCGATGCTTGTGCTGCCCCTGCTGTCTGATTATGCAGACGTGTGCCCTCATCTCATACAGCAGGAGCAATCATGTCCGAAGGCAGCCTTCTCGATCACGCACTCGTTCGTCTGGACGAAGCCGCCGCCCATCTCGCTATCGATGCGGACGTGATCGAGAAGCTCAAATATGCGCGCGAAACGACGAAAGTCCGCCTGATGATCCGAATGGATGACGGATCGCGAAAATCGTTCCTGGCCTGGCGCTGTCGCTACGACGACACGCGCGGCCCGACGAAGGGCGGCATCCGCTTCCATCCCGATGCGACGGCTGACGAGGTGGAAACGCTCGCCTTCTGGATGACCTTCAAATGCGCGGTCATGAACCTGCCCTATGGCGGCGGCAAGGGCGCCGTCCAGGTCGATCCGCGCAAGCTGTCCAAGGCCGAGCTGGAGCGTCTTTCCCGTGCCTATATCCAGGCCTTCTCGCGCATCATCGGCCCGGACCGCGACATTCCCGCGCCTGACGTCTACACCAATGCCATGATCATGGGCTGGATGGCCGATGAGTATGCGCAGATCGTCGGGCAGGCCGCTCCCGCGGTCATCACCGGCAAGCCGCTTGCCCTTGGCGGCTCTCTGGGACGCGGCGACGCGACCGCCCGTGGCGGCTATTATCTTGTGCGCCATCTGGCCACGGATCTCGGGCTTGGCCAGACATTGAAGGCCGCAGTCCAGGGTTTCGGCAATGCCGGCCAACATATCGCGCGGCTTCTCGCGGCTGACGGCCACAAGATCGTCGCGGTTTCGGACTCCGAGGGAGCGGTCTATGCCGCTGGCGGCCTCGACGTCCATGCCCTGCTGGTCGCCAAGAACCAGGGACGATCGGTGGTATCGACTGTCGGCTCGCATGGACACCAGTCCCTCGCCGCCGAGCAGCTCGTCGGCGTGGACTGCGACGTGCTGGTGCCATCGGCCCTCGAGAACATGATCCATGAGGGCAATGCCGAGACCATCAAGGCCAAGCTCATTCTGGAGCTGGCCAACGGCCCGGTCACATCGACTGCGGACGCCATCCTGGCGCGCAAGAACATCATCGTCCTGCCGGACATCCTCGCCAATGCCGGTGGCGTCACGGTCTCCTATTTCGAGTGGGTGCAGAACCGCCAGGGCTACTACTGGACGCTCGAGGAGATTCACGAGCGCCTGCGCGTGATCATGGAGCGCGAAGGCCGGGCAATCTGGAACACCGCCCGCGAGAAGAACGTGTCGGTGCGGACGGCAGCCTACGTCCACGCGCTCAACCGCCTCGCCGAGGCCATCGAAGCGCACGGCACGCAGAACTTCTTCGCGAGCTGACACCACGGCATAGCTTGGGGGAGCGATATCACCGGCGATCTCAGTGGGATCGCCGGTGATGGCATCTTATCGGACGTCGTTTTCTTGAAGAATTCTCGCAATAATTTGAGAACAAAACAATTTTCAGCACGTCTTCTGCCCTTGCGCTAGCCCGGCAGCTCGCGTAATTCGCGCCGTTACGATGACGGGGGATGCATCAATGGCCACAGAGATTCATTTGCTCTATCAGGAGCTGCTGTTTCGCTCGCCGAACATAGCAGAAGAAGGTTATTGGAATAGCGTGCTGGGAAGCGGCCGACCCATCGAAGCCATCCGTCAGGATTTCATCGGCTCACCAGAATATACGCTTGTTCACAACGAGATTCTGCCGACGCTCGCGCTCTACCAGGGTGCCTTTGGGCGTGCGCCCGACGCAGCTGGTTTCACGTTCTGGTCCGACGTCTATACCGGCGGCCTCCTCTCATTCAGTGCCATCATGGATGAATTTGCGGGTTCGGCGGAATTCAAGACATTGCATCCAGAGATTGGCGAAGAGGTCTCCGCCAGAGAGCTTGTTACCCTGTTCTATCAGAACCTGCTCGGTCGTGCGCCCGATGAAGCCGGCCTGGAATACTGGACGCAGGCATTCGAAAGCGGGCAACTCGACGGCCCCCAACTGGCCGGTGCGTTTTTTGCTTCAGCAGAATTCCGAGCCGCGCACGGCGAGAACCTCGGTGCATTCATCGCCGACGCGTTAGATGGGACGTTGACCCAGCCCCATGGCTCAATAACAGACATACCGATTGCACGATTCAATGACGGCATACTCCATCTAACCTTGCCGGGCGACTACACTTTTAGTTCTGGAAACGGAGCCTACCACCTTTCATACGGGGGCAAGACGCTAAGCTGGAGCTTCGACGACCTCAGATATCTGAAGGGTTTCGACGTACCGCCTGAAACAGGGGTCAATATCGGCTCGCTCATGTCATTGAACCCCCTCAATTTTACGGGCGGTGGAAGCGTCTATCTTTCCGGCGGCATCAAGGAAGCTGCCCTCTACCGCGCCCCCTACCTCGAAGGCGTCAAAGGCGTCTTCGTCGAGGAAGGGATGCACTTCACCCTTCCGGGCGCCACTGTCGACAGTATTGCCTATCCTTCCGAGGGAAATGGCTTTGTTGCTCGCTGGATTTCTCTCAACAATGAATATGATTATCTCTCGAGTATCCACGGTGGAAGCCTAGCCCTGACAAATGAGGGGTCATTGGGGTATGATGACCCAACGCCGCTGGACCACGACGTGCTCGGGAACGTTACACTCGGCGCGGCTGCTGAAGCCCTCAATATCGCATTTGTCCGCCTGGCTGCTGAATATGCCCGATATCTGGAGAACGGGGGCGCGCCGGTCGACGAGTTCACTGGCAAGCTTGCACCCGGTCTCGACCAGTCCGCTCACGATATCCTGCTTGGAAAGGGCTCTGTCGCAGACATGGCGAGCCGCAATTTCGATGCGGATGTCCTTGCTCACCTGCAACAACTCGTGCCCGATTGGGTGGAAGCCCGCCCGGTCTATTCGGGGCTTGAGAGCGACAGGGCGCTGTATGAAGCGACACTGGCCTATGATTGGGAACAGGGTATCGCTCGCTCCGGCCAGCGCGATCACGAGATCGGCGCTACTTTAAACAGCGCGGGATACGATCCTGGCACGGGCGATCTGTACCTTGGCCCAGGCCACATACCCAACGATTTCAGCCTTGTCAGAAATGACTATGCGGGTGTCGAGCTCGCGTTGAAGGCCCACTACATCGGCAGCGATGAGACTGTTGTACGCGGTCTGGATGCAAGCGGCCGTGTGCAGTTCATTGTTGAATCTGGTAGCCAGGTCGCCGGCGCGCATGGAGCAACCGAGACACGCAATGATCTGGCGGCTTGGTCGATCGATTTTTCCATCCTGACCGGCTTGGACGGCCATGCCGGACAACTTGAAGATTATCGATTCACGCTTCAAATCGACGTTGATCTGAGTTTTGGGCGCAGTTACATCAAGCTTGATCTCACTGGGTCGAATGGCGTGACCGATTGGCTGGATCAAGCCGGTATTGTCCGTCTTGCTGACGCCGACGGCGATAATCCTCAGCTGGCACAGGGAAACATCAATATCGGCTCCGATTTCATCTTGAGCGAGATCAACAAGATTGCCCAAGATTTTTATGGCGCGCCTCCATACAATTTTACGCCTTATACGGACTTCGATTTTGTCCTCTCGGCTTATACTGCGGACGGTGTGCTCGTGGGGACTAACCACATTACCGTAGATGTGGTGGCGCCCGCGGCCTGAGGATCCGGCTTTGCACGCCCAGACCTTGTCTCTCTACAGCCTCAGCATGGTAAAAGGTTCATGTTGTCATGATTGCTTCGCGCTCCCATCTCACCCGCGAGGACGCCATCGCGCTTCTGGAGCATTACTTTCGCTGCGTGGATGGGAAGGACATGGATGGGCTGATGGCGATTCTCACCGAGGACTGTCGGTTTCGCATCGAGACCGACCAGCTTGACCATATCGGCCGGGATGCAGGCGTGCGTGCGATGTTCGAGCGGCTCTTCAGCCGCTATGCGAAGATCTGGCACGGCAACTTCTCATGGGTATTCGACGCGGAAACCCAGCGCATCGCCTGCCAGCTCGACGTCATCAACATCGAGCCCTCCGGCCGCGAGCACCACAAGCACAACGCTTCATTTTACCATATCAGCGATGGCAAGATCGCCTTCGCCGGGATCTATATGAGCGGCGTCAACGCGCTGGTGTAAATTGCCGTGGCGGTCCCCTGCCGCGCCGATTGGAGACGCCAGGCAGGACGCCTCCGGACGATCGGGCGACTACTACGCGACACCACTCACCGTGCGACGATACTTGCCGCCCATCCCGCCTCAGCGGGAAATATCCGTGAGGCAATATTCCAGGCGATAGAGCCCACGGGCCGGCTCGTCGATGGCGCCGTGCGCAACCAGCCCGCCGTGCAGCAAGTGATCCGTGGCCGCGTCCACCGCCGCGGTCTCGGATCCTTCGATCATGATGATCCAGTTCGGCACGCCGACCTCGCGTCCCTTCTTCTCGGCCGTCTCGATGCCGCTCGCCGCCGCATCGGCAACGCACAGATGCACGCCCGAAATGGCATAATGGCCAGCCACCTCGCCGAGGCGCTTCCGCAGGTAATCCGAGAGCGGCTCGCGCTTGTCCGCTTCGGCATCGAAGCGCAGGGTCATGATCACCCCGCCATCACCGATGCCCTGCGAAAAGATGGTCTCGCAGACCCCACGCGTGGTGTTGCGGAAGGCGGCCGTCGCCTCCTTCGTCCACCGCGTGGGATTGTTGAGGCGCTCGAGATAGTCCTTGCCGACGAGAACGCCCGCATCCTCCGCCTCGTACAGGGTGTAGTAGGC
Organism: Hyphomicrobiales bacterium; assembly: GCA_930633525.1. Lineage (NCBI taxonomy): Bacteria > Pseudomonadati > Pseudomonadota > Alphaproteobacteria > Hyphomicrobiales > Hyphomicrobiales bacterium. The sequence continues at coordinate 824,968 of CAKNFP010000001.1, read as the reverse complement.
GGGTTCGCCGTAGTAGGCTTCATAGCGCCGTCCGCGCAGAAAGCCGGGGATCCCGACGCGCTCGGGAATATGCTCGCGGTTGTGCCACTCGATGAAGTTGGCCTTCCCTTCCGGCAGAATATCGTTCCAGATCGCGACAACGGCGCGTCCCAGCAATGCCATGACATGTACCTCAGTAAGTCGCCCGGCCGCCCGACAGGTCGAAGACGGCGCCAGTGCTGAAACTGCATTCGTCGGAAGCGAGCCAGGCGATCATCGCGGCCACCTCGTCCGGTTGGAGAAAACGACGCATCGGGATGCGTGAGAGGATATCCGCCAGCCGCTCCGGTGGCGCATCGATGCTCATGGCGGTGAGCGAGGCGGCCGGCGTGATGGCATTGACGAGGATGCCCTCCTCCGCAAGCTCCTTGCCCAGGCTCTTGGTCAGGGCAACGAGCCCGGCCTTGGCGGCGCTGTAGGCGGCGGCATTGTGCATGCCTTCCTTCGCCTGGATGGAGGCCACATTGATAATGCGCCCCCGCCGCTCCGCCTTGTCCTTGGACAGCATCAAAGGCACGACCGCGCGACAAACGTGGAAGGCGCCCATGAGATTGACATCGACGATGCGGCGAAATTCGTCGACCGGGATCTCCCACGTGCGACGAACCTCCCCAACGATACCCGCATTGTTGACGAGAATGTCGGGCTCCCCGAAGCGCTTGGCGAAATCGGCTGCCGCCGCCTCGACACTCGCCGCGTCGGTCACGTCGACGGCCTGCGTGGCGAAGGTGAGATCGCCCACCCGCGCCAATGAAGCTGGCAAGTCCCACAGCACCGGCACCGCCCCGCACCCGGCAAGACGCGCGGCAATGGCCCTGCCGAAACCACCCGTGCCGCCGGTGATGATGGCGACCCGTCCCGTCAATTCATACTGTGCGACCATCGCGCCGATTGCCATCCATTCCAGTTCATAAAGGTAATCCGCCGCGCTGGTGACGCGGCGGATGGTGTTGCTACTTCTTGACGAATTCGTTCGTGTAGAAGCTCTCGGGCGTCATGGTCGTCGACACGTCCTGATAGGACTTCATCAGGTCGAGCGTGCGCGTCCAGTCAGCCGGCGCCATTTCGCCGATCGGCAGGCTGGGTGCCTCAGGCGACGGGATCAGGTTGATCGAGGCGAGGAGCTGAGCCTTCAGGAGCGCCTTGTCGGCCTCGGGACGGGCCTTGATGGCGGCAGCGACCGCCGCATCGGGATCGGCCTTGGCGGCTTCCATCGCCTTCACCGTGGCGCGGACGAAGCGCTGCACGAGGTCTTTCTTGTTCTCGATGGTGTTGTTGCTGGCGACGATGGTCAGCCCTTGGGTGTTCACGCCGAGCTCGGCGAAGGAGAACACCTTCTGGTCGAGCCCGCGCTGCTCCAGAATGATGACCTGGCCCTCGAGGCCGGCCAGAATGCCGTCGGAGCGCTTCTCGAGAATGGCCACCAGCTTGCCGGGGCCATCGACATTGAGAATGCGGACCTTGCTGGGATCGATGCCGTTGTTCTTCCAGATGGCGGGAAGAAGCGCCATGGAAGCCTCGCCGGCGGTGGCGCCGATGGTCTTGCCCTCCACGTCCTTGATGGTCTTGACGCCGGAGTCCGCCCGGAACGACATGCCGTAGGGCGACGTGTTCATGATCCCGAGCACGGACTTGACCGGCGCGCCACGTGTCGCGGCGGCGATCACGCTGCCGCCATCGGCCACACCGAACGTATCGCCGCCCGTCGCAGTGACCTGCACCGCGCGCGCCGAGCCTTGTCCCTCGCCGATGGTGAGGTTGATCTTCTCGTCGTTATAAAAGCCTTTGTCTACGCCGTAGTAGAAGATCGAATGAACGCCGCTGAGCAGCCAGTTCAGGCGCAGGCTCACGGCATCCTGGGCGGAGGCCGGCGAGGCCGCCACTGCGCCCATGCTGAGGCCCATGGCCAACGCGATGATCCCGCGCCGTGTGTGCTTCATCATCCCCATAACGTTATCTCCCTGAAATTATGATCTGTTACCTTGAACCAGACACAGGATGAGGCCCTGCATCATGGTGCTCGCCTCAAAGGTTGCGGCGCGGGTCGTCAGCAGCCTCACACCCCGCTCTTTCCGACCGTGAAATCATCGCGACGCTGCGACACATGCCACGGGATAGCCCACCGCTCGATGAGCTCAACGACGCCATAGAGAATGAGCCCGAGCAGGCTCAGCACGAGAATGACGGCAAAGGTCATGCTGGTGTTGAGATTGCCATTATAGTTCAGCAGCAGATAGCCAAGGCCGTTATCCGAGGCGACGAACTCGGCGACGACCGCCGCGGTCGCGGACAAGGCCGCTGCAACCTTGAAGCCTGCGAACAGAGAAGGCAGCGCGCTCGGCAGCTCGACCCGCCAGAAGATCTTGAGCCGGCTCGCCCGATAAGACTTCGCGAGATCATAGACGTCGCTCTCGATGGATTTGAAGGCGACGATCGAGTTCACAACGATCGGAAAGAACGACAGCAGGAAGACGAGCAGGACTTTCGACGGCAGGCCGAAACCCACCCAGATGATGAAAAGGGGCGCGATCGCGATCTTCGGGATGATCTGCAGCACAACGAGCAAGGGATAGAAGATGCGCTCGAAAAGGTGCGAATAGACCACGAGCAGCGCGAGCAGAACGCCCAGCACGACCGCGACAAGGAAGCCGAGCACCATGGGCTGCATGGTGTAATAGGAGGCCGGCAGCACAGCCGCATAGTTCCGGAACAGGTCGTACAGCACCTTGCTCGGCGCCGGCAGGATGTATTCCGGTGTTTTGAAGATGCGGACTGCAAGTTCCCATGCCAGCACGGCGCCGACGAGGCTCGCCACCGTCTGCAGCTGGCGCATCCAACCACCCATCGCTTTCAACTTTTTCCTCCCAAGTTTTTCCTCCCAAGCGCGCCGTTTCGTGATCGAAGGGCTTGACCTATTGCTGGAACATAGTTCTGTTTGGAACAACGTTCCGTCAAGTTATTTTTCGCGGCGCAAGTTCGCGAACTAGGGAGGATAGTGGATGAGCGATGCCAGGACGCGTGATGCCACGACGAGCGCGGGTTCAGCCCCTGCGGGCAGGACCTACCGCCCCGGCGTCACGCTCGAGGGGGTTACAAAAACCTTCGGCACGGCAGGCGCCCCCGTCGTTGCACTCGAACGCGTTGACCTCACGATCGGCGATGGTGAGTTCGTCGCTGTCGTCGGTCCTTCGGGCTGTGGAAAATCGACCATGCTGCGGCTGATTTCCCGTCTGTCCCTGCCGACCACCGGCAAGATCACGGTTTTCGACGATACCTCGACCAAACCGCCGTCCGGCATGAGCATCGTGTTCCAGAATCACGTCCTGCTCGCCTGGCGTACGATCGTTGAGAACGTGCTTTTTCCCGCCGACATGGTGGGCCAGAGCAAGGCGCCGCTGCGTGCCAAGGCATTGGAGCTCCTGAAAAGCGTGGGCCTTGCCGATTTCGTCGAACGCTATCCCCACGAGCTGTCGGGCGGCATGAAGCAGCGCGCATCGATCGCGCGCGCCCTGCTTCTGCAGCCGCGTCTCCTGCTGATGGATGAGCCCTTCGGCGCGCTCGACGCGCTGACGCGCGAGCAGATGCGTGTCGATCTGGAAGCACTCTGGCTGAAGCACCGGATGACCATTCTGTTCATCACCCATTCCATCGACGAGGCCGTCCTGCTGGCCGATCGGGTGATCGTGATGACGCCACGCCCCGGCCGTATCGAGCGCATCATGGAGATCAACATGGCGCGTCCGCGCGGATTGGCGGCACGCCGTGATCCGGAATTCCTCGAGAAGACCGAGGAAATCACCGAGATCTTCCTGTCACGCGGCGTGCTTCACGGCGAGGCACACTAGCGATGACGGCGCTGTCTGGAAAAACAGGCCCCTGGAAATCCGGCTCGATCCAGGACATCGGCCGCGATCCCCCGAGCGGGCCGGTCGACCGCGTTCTGGCGACGCTGGAGCTTCTGGCGCTGGCGGAAGAACCCATCCGGCTGTCGGATATCGCCCATCGCCTGAATATTCCCAAGAGTGCCGCGCACCGGATCCTGACGGGTCTCGTGGACAACGGATGGGCCGATCAGAGCCAGGAAAGCGAGTGCTACGGCCTGACGCTGCACATGGCCCTCATCGGCCAGCGTCAGCTTGCCCATCTCGATCCGGCGAACCTGCGCCAGCCGATCCTCGACGATGTCGCGCAGCGCACCAAGGAACTGGTACGCCTCACCACCGTCCAGAACGAAACGCTGGTGTGGACGGCGTCTGCACGCGGACGCCGTTCCGGCCTCGTCTACGAGCCCGATATGGGTGAGCGCATTGTTCCCTTCGCAACGGCGAACGGGAAGGTGTGGCTCGCGACGCTCTCCGCGGAGGACGCCGCGCGGATCGCCATCGCCTCGGGCCTTGGCAAATGGGCGGATGCACCACCCAATACCATCCGCAACCTGGCCGATCTCACCCGTGAGCTCGATGAGACACGGCGGCGCGGCTACGGCCTCGCCCGCGAGGAGGCGGAGGTTGGTGTCGGCGCCGTCGCGGTTCCGATCTTTCGCGAGAGCGTGCTCGTCGGCTCCATGAGCGTGGCAGCGCCAATTTCGCGCCTCCCCGCCGAGCGCATCACCTCCCTCGTCGGGGTCTTGCGCAAGGCGGCCGCCGACATGGCGCTCGCCTGGCCATAATCATGCAGCCGCCCCTCCCCTCGCCACCGCGATTTCTTGCCGTGGCGAATGGAAGGCCGGCTGACGGACTCTCAGTCCGATTGGCTCAATCCATTCTGAAAAGCAGCCGGAAGACGGCGACGAAGCCGATAACGACCAGAGGTAGGCCGAGATAAAGTTCCCACTTCATGGCAGACGCACCCTACGAGGCCACACTTTAGCGCGGGCGATCCGCCCGCCGGGGCCCTCTCATACGCCTCTTCCATACCATTGCCATGGCGCGATCCGCCGCAGGACTGGCCCTCATTGCCAATTTGACCTCGGCATCCCAGATTGAGGGCACTTAACGGCAGCGCGCGAGGAGGCATTTCATGGCGAGCACCCATTTCCCTGTAACGCGGACGGACGCCGAATGGCGGGCGATGTTGACGCCCGAGCAATATGACATCATGCGCAGCCACGGCACCGAACGCCCCGGCAGCTGCGCCCTGCTTCATGAAAAGCGGGCGGGCACATTTTCCTGCGTCGGTTGCGACCAACCCCTGTTCGAATCGAGCCTCAAGTTCGAGAGCGGCACTGGCTGGCCGAGCTTCAACGATCCCGTGCCTGGCAGTGTGGAGACCACCGTCGACCACAGCCACGGGATGACGCGCACGGAAGTGCATTGCGCGCGGTGCGGCAGCCATCTCGGCCATGTGTTCGAGGACGGCCCACCCCCGACCTACCTGCGCTACTGCATCAACGGCGTGGCGCTGAAGTTCATGCCCGCTCACGCGAGCGTCTAAAAAAAAGCCCGGCGGATCATCGATTCGCCGGGCTTTCCAACAGGGGCCAAGACGTCAGATCGAGAAGCCAAGCCCGTCGGCGAGCGCATCGACGTTCTCGGTGGTCAGCCAGCGGGTGACACCGACGATGTTCTTGAAATACCATGTCCCGGAATCGAACTGCCGAATTTCGACCCCATTGGGATAGTACTGACCGTTGCTGTCGTAGGATTCGCTGCCGGTCGAATCGATGATGAAGGTGCCGCCGCCGCCGGCGAGCTGCGCATAGTCGCCCATCCAGGTGATGGCATGGCTCGCCTGGCCGGGCGTGGCGTGGCTCGGATCGCCATTCACGGGGGTCGGCGAGATATAGAGAATGTCGCCGGGCTGCAGCGTGGCCTCGAGATAGGCCTGGATCTCGGCATCGGTGGCCTGCCCGTCCGCGCCGTAAATGTCTGTGGCCAACGCCACGCGCTCCGCCGTGAGCGTCTGGCCAAGCCAGGCGACATCGACCGTGAGCTGGTTGGCTTGGATCTGGGTGTCCGAGTTGATCCAGAAACCAAAAGCAAAGTTATAATACCAGCTCGTGAAGTCGGTGCAGTCCATCCCTTGGGTATGGAAACCCGATACGCTGGCTCCCCATGCGACCTGCGGCAGCATCGCCGCATCCGATCCGGGCTCGTAGGCGTACCAGGTCGGCGCGTGATGATGCTCATAGGCGATGCCGTAGTTCATCAAGGCAGACGCCATCACCCGCGCCTGGAACAGCTCCTGAACCGTCTCCGTCGCTCCCTCTGGCAACGTGAATTTCGGATTGAACAGATCCGAAGGCATGGCATCGGGGTTCGACGCGCCGGGAGGCAGCGGCCCCCAGGAGCTGACGTCGGCGGTGGGGCCTGTGATGAATTTCTCGTTCCAGGCCTCGGTGGCCGCGATGGCACCCTGGTAATGGGACTGGAAGTCGGACGTCAGCGAAGCAAGCTCATCCGCGGATACTGAGCCGAAACTCACCACATAAGGCGAATGGTACGAGACCTGGGAGACCTCGACGAGACCATATTTGGTACGGGTGGAGGACGACTGCTCGACAGATCCAGGTCCCCATGGGTTGGTCCAGGCTGTCTCCCCATCGACCACGTTGCTTGAATTGTCGATCGCGACCCAGGCACCACTCGTGCTGTCATAGCGCATGAGTGACACTTCGGTTCCCCCAAAACCACCGGTGATGAGAATGGGAGAGGCCGAGCCGCCGGGAAGAACCGGGTTAGCGCCGGAGTCGGCGGGCGGCTGCGGGAACAGCACACCGCCGCCGGCGAAAACCGGCGCGCTCGAGCCGTCCCAGGCTATGGACCGCGTGCTGTCGTCGGCCAGGATCTCCAGTGGGTTGGCATCCGGACTATTCGTTTGGACGATGAGCGCTCCGGGCACGCCGGCCCCGCGCAGAAGGGCGTCCGTCGGCCCGATATTCGGCAGGGCCCACTGTTCGAGCATCGAGGCGCTAAGCCCGTTCGGATACTGGATGATCGTCTGCTGCGCGCTGATCGCGGTCGCGATGACGCCGCCCGTGAAGTCACTGCCGTACGGCTGAAGCACGCGCGTGCCGACGACGGACAGATCCTCTGGATTGATGGTGGCGACGACGAGATTGGCGCCCGAGAGATCGCCCAGAATGATCTCGCCATATCCATTGCCGTCCGTATCGCCCATGGCGGCGGACAGGCCATGGCCGGCCACGTACCAGTCCCCGAGAAGGCCGCTGGGGGTCACGTCCGTCGGGGCGCCGGTGCGGCCTGCATCGAGCTGCAGAAGCTGAACCGGCGATGTCCCGCCTGAAGCCGGGTCTGTCTGGGTGAGGAGGATTTCCGCGCGGCCGTCGCCATTGAGGTCGCGCACGGCGACCTTCATGCCGCCGCCATATGTGCCGGAGAACGCGGCAAAGGACGTGAAGGTCAGGTTGGGCGCGCTATACGACGAGCCCGTATAGGCATAGTCGGCACCGCCGAACAGCACCTGCACCTGACCACCGCCGTTCGCGCCGGGCGAAACGGCGATGATGTCGTCGAAGCCGTCACCGTCGACATCGCCGCTGGCAACCTCGACGCCGTCGACGTTATCGGCGCCGAACGGCAGCCACGTCTGCAGCACGGCACCGTTGTTGCCGTCGAACACGGTGACGTAGGAGAGTGGACCGGCGGCCGAACCGATGACGAGGTCGGGGATGCGGTCGGCATTAATGTCGCTCAGCGTCATCGTGCCGAGGGCAGCCGACACGCTCGCTGCTTCCGAAGAAGAGGCAAAGGCGACACCCACCTGCGATGCGGGCATGCCAGACTGCATCGCGTTCAGCCAGAAGGTGAGCCCTGCCTGATCCGGCGCGCGGCCGAATGTATTCTGGTAGAGCGCTGTCAGGAAAACCGTGTTGTCCGTGTCGACGCCCGGATGCTGCTGCTGGAATTCGGCGCTTTCGAAAAAGGCGTTGGAAATGGCGTCGATCGACGTTCCATCGTCGTACAGATCCATCCAGAACGAAAGCCCGGCGGCATCCGGATCACGCCCGACATAGACGTTGTAAAGCCGCGCCACCTGTTCGACCGCGAGAATACCCGCTGGCGTTGTCAAATCGATCACGCCACCATCTGAAGTCGCCATATGTCCGCCCCTGCCCGCTAAATTCCCTGTGGGAACCAACGAGACAGTAGTGGCAGAACATGACAGCACGTGCAGCAGGAAAACTGCGCCGGATGCAATATTATGCGCCTGAACAGGCAGCTCGCCACAATGGTTAACAGACGCCAGCCAGAGTGACCGTCGTTTTTATGGAGATACACTTGTCCGGCGCGACTTCAGCGCGCTCATCGGAAGTGGAACGGCGGGGCATCAGTCCCGCCGTCTTCATTTCAGGTAAACAATGGCTGCACGTCCGGTGTATACCGGCTGAGCTTCTCGCGATCGATAGTGACGCCAAGGCCGGGCAGCTCGGGGATCGTCAGCCAGCCCTCCGCATCGAGCACGAAGGGCTCGGCGAGGATGCCGTCGACATAAGGGCTGCCACCAATGAACTCGACAAGGTCGGCGCTGGAGAATGCCGAAGCCATCTGCAGGTCCGCGGCAAGACCAAGAGCTGTGTTCCAGCCATGGCCGATGTATTTGACGCCGAAATCATCCGCCATCCAGGCAATGCGGCGCTGTTCGGAGATGCCGCCGACCTTGGTGACGTCAGGCTGCACGATGTCAATGGCGCCGCGCGTGAGCCACGGTATGAAAGCCTGGCGCCGCGTGATGACCTCGCAACCGGCGATCGGCACCGGCGAGCACCGGCGCAGTTCCCAATAGTCGTCGATCGCGTCCGGGCGCACCGGTTCCTCGAACCAGCCCACATCGAACTGCGCCAGCATCTCGGCTGTCCGCTTCGCCCATTTGAAACCGTGCGGCCATTGCGCGTCGCTGGCGCCGGCGTCCACGAAGAGCTTGGCCTTGTCGCCGGCCGCCTCGCGCGCGGCCCGGACGATCGCTTCGTCGAGGCGTGTATCGAGCGCCCGGCCGAAGGGACCCCAGCCGATCTTGAAGGCAGTGAAGCCCTTCTCGCGGTAGCTCGTGATGACGTCGCGCATTACGGCGGGCTCTTCCATCAGCAGCGAGCAATAGGGCTGCACACGCCGCCGATAGCTGCCGCCAAGGAGGCGACCGACGCTGAGGCCCGTCGCCTGGCCAAGAATGTCCCACAGCGCGATGTCGATGCCGCTGATGGTGTGCGTCAGCGTGCCGCCACGTCCCATCCAGAACGTATTCTGATGCAGCTTCTCGGCGACGAATTCGGGGGAAAGCGCATCCTCGCCGAGGAACAGCGGTTCCAGCACCTTGAGGCCCGCCTGCACAAGGCGGCCATCCGTGAAGGAACTGCCGTAGCCCGTCACGCCCTGATCGGTATGGACCGCAATGATCGCATGGATCGAGTCGTCCGGCCGTATCTCAGCCGACCAGCCGCCTTTCGGGCTCTCGCCGAACAGGGGGGCGGCCTCTATGCGGGTGATCCGGAAAGGCGGCAAGGCCGCCGGGCGCGCTGCAGGTGTGGAAGGCACGGGCATGGAACGAGACATCTCCCTGTTGGTCACTGTTCTTCCCTCTCGGCACGCCGGCGGGCGATGATCGCCTCATAATCCATGGCGTGGTTCATCACGGTGATATGGTCATCCAGTGTCGAGCTGATCGCCGCGATGTCGCCAGCTTCGAAGATCGCAAGCAGTTCCTGATGCTCCTCGACCACGCCGAACATCGGCTTGCCGAAGGTTGCGAGGCCGAAGATGATGGTGAACTGGCGGGCCAGCGTTTCCCACAGGTCGAGCGTCACGCTGTTGCCGCCCAACAGACAAAGCGCCCGATGGAACTTGGTATCGGCGACTGCGACGCCATAGGCATCGCCACGGGCCGCCATCAACTCCATCTCGCCGACGGCGTTGCGCAGCAAATCGAGATGCGCGCCGCGATTGCGCCCGCCGGACACGGCGCGGGCGGTTGCACTGGCCTCCAGCGCGATACGCGCCTCGATGAGATCCGACACGCGCTCGTTGGTCACGGGCCGCAGACGGATGCCCTTGTATGGCTCGTTGACAACCACGCCCTGGCTTTCGAGAAGCCGCAGCGCCTCGCGCACGGGCACGCGGCTCACCCCGAGCTTGCGCGCGAGTTCGGCTTCCACAATGCGATCGCCCGGCAGGATGAGGCCGGCGGAGGCTCCCGCAATGATCGCCTCGATGGCAAGATCCACAAGAGTCTGCGGCTGGAGCCGCTGCCAATCCGCATTGGCCGCGTCAGCCGGACGCATGGGTTCTGTTACTGCGCTCGTCCTCGTATGTTGCATCGTACCCCGGCGACCACTGTGCTCGATGAGTTCACTTGACTTATCGTAGTATCGTATACGATGATACGATTATAAGAGCAAGGAGGGCAATGTGGGGACTTCCACTGAAAGCCGCATTCGATGTGACATTGATCTCGACGCATCTGGAAAACAGGCGGGCTACCTGAGGGCGCCGCTTTCACGGAATACCTCCGGGTGGGGCACTGTCGAAATCCCGATCGTATCCGTCAAGAACGGCTCGGGGCCGACCGTGCTGTTCACAGGCGGCGTCCATGGCGATGAGTACGAAGGCCAGATAGCCGTCTCCCGGTTGGCGCGCTCACTCGATCCCAGAACTATTCAGGGCCGCGTCATCATGATTCCGGCGCTCAATATTCCGGCCGTCATGAATGATACACGATTATCACCTGTGGATAATCGCGACATGAACCGATGCTTTCCCGGTAATCCGCGTGGAACATTCTCGGAAATGCTTGCGCATTTCGTGGATTCGATCATTCTTCCTCATGTCGATATCTCGGTTGACTTGCACACGGCGGGGCATTCGGGCGACTCGGCCTTGTCCACCAACATGCATTATGTAAAGGACGGCGCGCTCCGCGACCGCACCATGGCGGCGGCATCGGCTTTCGGCGCCCCGTACAACGTGGTGTTCTGGGGCGTTGATGAAGGTGCGACCCTCACTTCGTCGGTGGAGCGGCGCGGTATCCTTTCGCTCGGCACGGAGCTCGGCGGCTGGGGACGCGTGAATGTTGAGGGCGTGCGTATCGCCGACCGTGCGCTTACCAACATTCTCAAGCATTTCGAACTCATGGACGGTCAACCGGACACCCGCCAGCGCGACGGCTCGCCAAGGACCCGCCACATGATGGTCCGCGACGCGGCCGGCTACAGCTTTGCCCCGGCAAACGGGCTTTTCGAGCCGCGCCATGTCGTGGGCGACGCCTGCAAAGCCGGCGACCTCGCCGGCCTCCTGCATTTCGTCGAGGATATTGACCGGGCTCCCATCGAGGTCCGCTACAAGCTCGACGGTGTCTTGTGGATGTCGGCTGGGCCAGGCCGCGTACAGCGGGGTGATGCGGTGGCGGTCCTAATGGAGGATTACGACGAAGTCCGCGCAGCAGCTTGATGTCATCGCGCAAAAATACGACCAGAAGGGGAACAGAAATATGAGAAGGCGAAGCATTCTCGGAGCAGCCGCGGTCGCGGCCATGCTCATGTCTTTCCAGACGATGGCGGTTGCACAGACGAAGGGTGGCGACATCGTCATCGGCATCAGCCAGGCGCCGCCATCACTTGATGCGCAGATAACATCGGCGCAGGCGGCACGTAACGTAACCTTGCATATCTTCGAAACGCTTTATGCGCGTGACGAGAACGCCAAGCCGGTTCCCGAACTCGCGGAGGGAGTGACCATTTCTCCCGATGGCAAGACCTATGTCTTCCCCATCCGCAAGGGCGTGAAGTTCCACAATGGCAAGGAACTCGATGCCAACGACGTCGTGGCGTCCATCGAGCGCTACCGCAAGATCGGCGCGTCGCCCGCGCTTGTCTCGGCGATCGAGAGCATCAAGGCGACGGGGCCGCACGAGGTCACCATCACGCTGAAGAATGTTCAGGCCACGTTCCTGGACAATCTCTCCTCGCCACGCGCGCCGATCGCCATTTATCCCGCCAGTGAAGCGGCCAAGGAAGCCGGCAAGATCGAGATTATCGGCACAGGTCCGTACAAGTTCGTCGAATACAAGCCCGACAGCCATGTAAAGATCGCGCGTTATGACGGCTATAGCCCGAATCCCAAGGGAACAGGGCGCGATGGCTTCGCTGGCAAGAAGGAGGCCTTCCTCGATACCGTCACCTTCCGCTTCATGCCGGAGGCCGGCGCGCGGACGGCCGCGCTCGAGTCGGGTGAGATCCAGTTCAACGAGACGGTCGATGGCCCGACGGCGAAGCGCCTTGCGGAAGACAAGCGCTTCACGGTCGAAAAAGTGGTGCCGTTCGGCCTGCAGGTGATCAAGTTCAACCAGGGCGCGGCACCGGGCAACGACAAGAACTTCCGGCTGGCCGTACAGGCGGCCCTCAATATGGAAGATATCATGAGTATTGCCTACTCTGATATCTACCAGATGGATCCGAGCTGGCTCTATCCGGGCTCGGCCTTCTATACAACTGCCGGCAGCGACAAGTATAACAAGGGTGACCTTGAAGCTGCCAAGGCCCTGCTCGCGAAATCGGGCTATAAGGGAGAGAAGCTGACCTTCATCGTCGACAATTTGCGTGCAAACATCGACACGGCCACCGTGTTGCAGGAGCGCCTGAAGGATATCGGCGTCAATGTCGACATCTCGGTCGCCGACTGGCCGACCGTGTCAAAGATGGGCTTCACACCGCAAGGTTGGACCTTCTGGACTCACGGGTTCGGCATCGAGCCCTATGAAGGACCCGGCTCCGTGATGGCGCCGTGGGTCAACGGCCTCTCGCAGCAGGCGAAAGATCCCGTCATCGATGAACTTGCAGTCGCCTTCAACGCCGAAATGGACGAAGGTAAGCGTAAGGCCATCTTCGACAAGTTCCAGGCCCATATGTACGACAACGCGGTCGCCATGAAGGCCGGAAACTACGGTGTGTTCCAGGCGAGCACCTCGAAACTCAAGAACTTCAAGCCTTACCGCATCCCGCGGATGTGGGGTGTCTGGCTGGAGCCGTAGCCACCTCGACATTCAGGAATAACCCGCGCCTGTCATCCCGGGTTCATCGCACGACGATGAACCCGGGGCATCGCGCAGCGATGAGCCCGGGATCCAGGGCCGATGCACTTTCCGAATGGGCACTGGCTTCGAACACCGCGTCGTATAGCCGAGGCACCAGCGTTTCTGGATCCCGGACAGCCGCACAAGTTGGGTCTACCCGACTTGTTGATCCAAGATGACTGAACTCGCCAACACCCGAGTTCAGCGCGGCTTCCGGGATGACACCAAGTGGTTCTTGTGCCCATTCCAGTCATGGGGGTGGCCAGATGGAGAACGCATGCTTGCGGCACGAATATCGACTGGCCCTAAGATTGTGGCACGGGATGCCACACCGACTATGAGCATGCCATGACAGCTTTTCTCATTCGGCGGCTTGCGGGAGCGTTCCTCGTTCTCGCGCTCGTCTCGCTGATGTCGTTCGCCCTGATCTGGCTCGTGCCGGGCGACACCGCGGCCGCCTTCCTGGACGCCTCCGCAACGCCTGAGCAGATCGCCAAGCTGCGCACGGCGCTCGGGCTCGACAAGCCTCTCCCGCTGCAGATGATGGAGTGGTACGGGCGCGTGCTGAGCGGCGACCTCGGGCAATCCATCCTCCTCAACAGATCGGTCATGAGCGCTCTTCTGGAGCGGCTGCCCGTCACCCTCGCCCTTGCCGGTGTTGCTCTGGTGATCGCGATTGTCGCCGGCATAGCCGCGGGTGTCGTTGCCGCTGTCTACCACAATCGCTGGCCGGATCAGGCGCTGATGACGACGGCGCTGCTCGGGCTGTCCATTCCGGACTTCTGGCTGGGCCTCGTCATGGTGCTCGTCTTCGCGGTTTCGCTGGGCTGGCTGCCGAGCGGCGGCTTCACGCCATTCACCACCGACCCCGTGGGCTGGCTGCGGACGATCACCCTGCCGGCCCTGACGCTCGGGCTGGTACAGGTCGGGTTCATCGCGCGCATGGCGCGGGCCTCGATGCTGGAAACGCTGAACCAGGATTTCATCCGCACCGCCGACGCCAAGGGCTTGTCGCGCCTTGCCATCGTGCTGCGCCACGGCCTGCCGAACGCCATGATCCCTATCCTCACCGTCATCGGCATCGTCGCCGGCGCATTGCTCGGAGGCACAGTCATCATTGAACAGGTATTTTCCATACCCGGTATCGGTCGCCTGATCGTCGGCGCCATCGCCTCCCGTGACTTTCCTGTCCTGCAGGGTGGCCTGCTTTTCCTTGCCGTCGTCTATCTCTCCATCAATCTCATCGTCGATATCCTCTATGCGGTGGTTGACCCACGCGTGAGGCTGTCCTGATGGCGGAAATTGCCCTACACGTCGAGCGGCCCAGCCTCAGCCCGAGGCAGGCGAGCCTGCGTCGCCTCCTGCGCAGCCGCTCCTTCATGGTCGGCGCGGCGCTCGTCATCCTGATGTCGCTCGTCGCCATCTTCGCCGATGCCCTTGCGCCCTTCGATCCCTTGCGCAGCAACGCCCGCATGCGGCTTACCCCGCCCAACAGCGTCTACTGGTTCGGCACGGACCATTTTGGCCGCGACATCCTTTCGCGCGTCATGGTCGGTGCCCGTATCTCGCTCGCCATCGGCGCCATGACGGTGGTCCTCACCGGTCTCGTCGGAACCGTCATCGGGGCGATCTCGGGCTTCTTTCCCCGCCTGGACAATCCGATCATGCGCCTCATGGACGCATTGATGGCCTTCCCGTCGATCGTGCTCGCCATGGTGGTCAGCGCCATTCTCGGCGCCTCGCTCACGAATGTGGTCATCGCGTTGTCCATCGCGACCATGCCGCATACGGCACGCATCGTCCGCGCCTCCGTGCTCGTCGGCCGGGAGCTTGACTATGTGGACGCCGCGCGCTCGCTTGGCGTGGCCGAGCTCACCATCCTGTTCCGCCATGTGCTGCTGAATGCCACCGGGCCGCTGATCGTGCGCCTGACCTATGTCTTCGCGATCGCGATCCTCGCGGAGGCCGCGCTCTCCTTCGTCGGCGCCGGCCCCCCGCCACCATCGCCATCCTTCGGCGCGATCATCGCGCAAGGGCGCGATTTCATGCGCGAGGCGCCATGGATCACCGTCTTCCCTGGCCTTGCCATCATCCTCTGCGTGCTCGGCCTCAACCTACTCGGCGACGGCCTGCGCGATGCCTTTGATCCTCGTTCGAAACTCTGACACGCCCGGCGCCACAACGCCGACGCTTCCCGCCGCCTATCCCGGAGACCGGTCATGAAACGTATTCTTGTGGCTGACTGCAAACAGGAAATCTCCTCCTTCAACCCCCTGCCATCCGGCTATGAAAACTTTCATATCCGGCGTGGCAATGCGCTCTTCGAACAGCGCGGCACCAACCAGGAATTGGGAGGGGCCTTCGCCGTCTTCGAGGCCCGGCCCGATATCGAGGTCGTGCCATCCATCGGCGCGCGCTCAGGCAGCGCCGGCATCCTCTCAGCAGCGGGCTGGAAGCGCCTGTCGGGCGAGATTCTCGATGCCATCTTCGCCAAGCTCGACGGCATCGACGGCATTTATTTCTCGCTGCACGGCGCCATGGCCGCCGAAGGCGAGCTCGATCCGGAGGGCTATCTTCTCGAGAAACTGCGCGAGCGCGTCGGCCCCGACATGCCGATCGTCATCTCGCTCGACCTCCATGGCATCCTGACCGACCGCATGTTGCGGCAGGTCAACGGCTTCACGATCTACTGGACCTATCCGCATGTCGACTTCGCCGATACGGGCCGGCGCGCCGCGGAACTCCTCCTGAAGATCCTGGACAACGACCTCAAGCCTGTGGCGGCGCGTGTCGTCATGCCCACGCTCGTGCGGGGCGACGAGCTCATCACCAAGAGCGGTTGTTACGGGGACCTCCTGCGCGACTGCCGCCGGCTGGAGGAGGAAGGCAAGGCGCTCGCCGCCGGCATCATGATCGGCAACCCCTTTACCGACGTGCCGGAACTCTGCTCGCAGGTGCTGGTGCTAACCGATGGCGATGCCGCCACCGCCGAGCGCGAGGCCGTACGCCTCTCGGAGGAATTCTGGCCGCAGCGCTTTCGCATGCAGGGCAAGCTCATCAGCCTCGAGCGGGCCATCGCCCAGGCCAAGGCGATGCCGGGCCCGCTCATCTTCACTGATGCTGCCGATGCCACGTCCTCAGGCGCATCGGGGGACAGCAACGCCATCATCGCGGCACTCAGCGCCGCCGGCTACGACAAGAAGGTGCTGGCGCCAATCGTCGATGAAAAGGCCGCCGCAGCCGCCCATGCCGCCGGTGTCGGTGCGACGATCGAGGTGACACTCGGCGGCACGGTCGATCCCCGGCGCTTCCCGCCCATGCCGGTCAAGGCGCGGGTCAAGCTGCTGTCGGATGGCGAGGCGCTTCTGGAGACCATGAAAGCGCCGCTCTCGGCCGGTCCGACCGCGGTGCTCACCTTCGGCAATTTCACCGTGGTGGTCATGAGTCGCTCGGTCAGCCTGTTCGACAGGGCGATGTACTACGCCAACGGCCTCGATCCGCTTGACTTCGACCTGATCGTCGTGAAGTCACCGCACACCGAATATCACATGTTCGAGGAGTGGTGCGAGCACAACTTCAATATCGACGCGCCCGGCGCGACCTCAGCGAACCTCAACAGCCTCGGACATACCATCTGCGCTCGGCCGATGTACCCGATGGAGCCGGATGTGACGTTCTCGCCTAAGCCTGTCATCTATAATCTCAAAGGAAAAATCACGTGACGACGATCGACGCCGTCGACTTTTTCTATCTCTCCATGCCCGAAGTCACCGACGAAGCGGACGGCAGCCAGGACGCGCTGCTCGTCCGCGTCGTGGCCGGCGGCCACGTCGGCTGGGGGGAATGCGAGGCGGCCCCCCTGCCCTCCATCGCGGCTTTCATCTGTCCGATGTCCCACGGCGTTTGCCGGCCTGTGGCGGATTCCGTGCTGGGCAAGCGGCTCGAGAGCCCGGCCGACATCGCGCGCATCTCCGTCGATGTCGCCTATAACTCGATGGACCTGCTGCAGGCTCCCCATACCCTGTCCGGGGTCGAGATGGCCTTGTGGGACGCTCTCGGCAAGATGCGCGGCCAGCCGGTCTGGCGGATGCTCGGTTATGAGACCAGCTACGCCAAAACGCCTTACGCGTCCGTGCTCTTCGGTGACACCACACAGGAGACGCTGGAACGCGCGCGCGACGCCCGGGCGCGCAACTTCCGCGCCGCCAAGTTCGGCTGGGGTCCCATCGGCCGCGGCAGCGTGGAGGTGGATGCCGAGCATTTCGCCGCCGCGCGCGAGGGGCTTGGTCCGGATGGCCTCCTTCTGGTCGACACCGGCCAGATCTTTCTGGAGGATGTCGAGCGCGCGGCCGCCCGCCTTCCGGCCATGGAAAAGGCCGGCGTGCTGTGGTTCGAGGAGCCCTTCCAGGCAAGCGCCATCGATGCCTATGCGGCGCTGGCGCACAAAGGCTCCAAGGTTCGCCTCGCCGGCGGCGAAGGTGCCCATAACGTGCATATGGCCAAGCAGCTCATCGACCACGGCGGTGTCGGCTATGTGCAGATCGACTGCGGACGTATCGGCGGCATCGGCCCTTCGAAGGAAATCGCCGACCACGCGGTCGCCAAGGGCGTGACCTTCGTCAATCACACCTTCACGTCCCACCTCGCCTTGTCAGCCTCGATCCAGGCCTACGCGGGCTTGAAAGACCACGTCATCGCGGAATATCCCGCCATGCCGAAGCCGTTGGCGCTCGCCTTCACCGCCAACCATATCGAGCGCGACTCCCATGGCGAAATCCATGCGCCCGACGCTCCCGGCCTTGGCATCGACATCTCGGCGGAGGGCGCGCGCCCCTATCTCCAGGACGTCGAGATCAAGGTGAACGGCAAGGTGCTTTACGCGACACCGGCGTTTTGAGGATAAAGCCCATCGGGCGCGGAGCCGTTTGATGAGAGGCGTGACGGGGCGCAGCCAAGCTCAGCTCCAAGGGAGGGACTGAGAGATCGTGCCGCCTCTTCGACGGTGGGGCATACGATCGCCGCCGCTCACCTCTCCCCGGCGGGGAGAGTTCGCGCCGCAGGCGCGGGTGAGGGGGAGCTCACTGCGGGAATGCTTCCCCCTCACCCCAGCCCCCTCCCCGCCGGGGAGAGGGGGAACGCGGGCGGCCTTCTCACGTCCGAGGAATGAGGAAGCGCGCAGATTGACCGTCCACTGCGCTGATGTCCTTTCGATCGGACCATGTCCACAAAGCCGATCTTGCTTCTATCAGCATTATGTGCAAATGTCACCGTTCAGTGACAGGAGCATACCTTGCCCACATCTTTTCTAACGGGCGCGCAGCTTCGGGCGGCGCGTGCGTTGCTGAACTGGACGGTTCGAGATCTCGCCGATCGCGCTCAGGTTCATCGCAATACCATTTCCGCCTTCGAGAGCGAAAAGACCTTCCCGAATACATCGACGCTGGCCGCCCTCATCCGGCCATTGGAGCAGGCAGGCATCGTTTTCATGGAAGACAACGCGCCAAGCCCAAGCGGGGGAGCGGGCGTGCGCTTCAAAGCCAAGCCCGCCAGCTGGCTCAAGCCCGAGGAGCTTTCCGCCGAAAACGACGGCTGATTGGCAGGGGGCGGGATCCGTCTTGACGGCATGCGGCGGCGCCGTGCTATGAAAGGCTTGCGTCTTCGGGGGCGCATCCCGGTCCACGGACAGAGTTGAACTCACCCCGTATCAACGATGCCATCCGGCTTTTTCCGAACCCTCCCAGTGGACCATGGGGTTATCGCGGAGAAAGCATGATGCCGAACGAACGCTCCCCCTCGCCCGCCGAAGCGCCTGAAGAAGGCGATACAGCCATCCCTCGCGAGCGGACTGGCGCCCGCTTCAATATCGACTATCTCAAGAAGGCCGCCAAAGACCTGAAACGCGCGGCGCGCGATGGCGATGCCGTCGCCATGGGACGGCTGGCCGCTGTCTGCGGTGACAGCGCCGAGCCCAAGCTGTCAAACTGCCTCCATGTCATTGCGGTCGATGCGGGTTTCGCGAGCTGGCCACGCCTGCGTCAGGAGGTGGAGATACGGCAGGCGAGCCTCCAGCAATTGCGAAGCACGCTGGGATCGGCCCTCTATCACGGCCGTCTGCGGCAGGCCGCGCGCATCCTGGAACAGGCGCCCGACCTCGCAGACACCTCGCTCGCACTACAGCTCGCGCTCTATGATGAGGCGCGCATCAATGCGCGGCTCGACGCGGACCCGGCCGCGCTGCTGGCCCCACAGAAGGAGGTGCGCGGCGGCGATCCGGTCTTCGATTGCCTGCCGCGCCTCGTGACGTCCCAGTATTTCCGCCTGCGCCCAGACCTTCTCGACGCGCAGATCAGGCTTGTCAGGCGGTTTATCGCGCTCGGCGCGGACCCCAACGCGCGCTACCACGAGCCCGACGAAAATACGCCACTGCCACTGCTTTATGGCGCCATGCGTGTTGCCGGCAATCTCGCAGTCGCGGAAGCCTTGCTGGAAGCCGGTGCGGACCCGAACGACGGGGAATCCGCCTATCACGCCTGCGAGATGGAGACGCTGGACGGACTCAGGCTGTTGATCCGTTACGGCGTGCGCTTCCCCGGCACCAATGCGCTTTTCCGCATGCTTGATTTCGACAATCTGGAGGGCGCCGCACTCATCCTCGCCCATGGCGGCGATCCCAATGAGGGCCTGCCTCATTCGGGCAACGCGCTGCACCATGCCATCCGCCGGGGTCGCGATGCGCGCTTTCTCGATCTGCTCCTGAGCTACGGCGTTGATACGATCGCCCGCGCCAATGGCCGTTCAGCCTATGCACTTGCCGCTGTGCATGGGAACCGCTCCATGCTGGACGGGCTTGCCGCACGTGGCCTCTCCGGCGATCTGGACGCAAACGAGCGCTTTCTTCTCGCCGTCCTGTCGGGTAATCGTCGCGAGGCGCTCGCCCGTTGGGCGGAGGCGCCGGATATCGTGTCGCGGCTGTCTCGGTCCGAGCAATGCCTGCATGTCGAGCTGGCGCGCCAGCCAGGCCGTCTCGACGTACTCCGGCTGATGGACGAAGTCGGCTTCGATCCGCAGGCCGTGGACCGGGAAGGGCTCACGCCGCTACAATCCGCCGCCTGGTATGGCTTCAGCGACTATGTCGCCTTCTATCTCGAACGACCGCACGACCTCACGCACCGCAACGCCTATGGGGGAACGGCGCTGGACACGACGCTGCACGGCGCCAAACATTGTCCCCGCCCGCGCGGCGACCATGTCGAGACCGTCCGCCTGCTGCTCTCGGCGGGCGCCAGACTCGACCCGAAACGCCCCTTCTCAGCCATGGATGACGACATCATCGAAGCCTTCGAGGACCAGATGGAGGCGTGAGGCTCTCGGCTTGCCCGGAACAGGCTGAGCCGCGCGACCAGTCGGCAAAGGAACAGACCGCCAGCAGGGGATGACGGGGAACCGCCGCGATGCTCCCTCTCCCCGACGGGAGAGGGCTGGGGTGAGGGGGAAGCCATCCCCGGCAAGCGTCCCCTCACCCGCGCCTTCGGCGCGACCTCTCCCCGCCGGGGAGAGGTAGGCGCGTCGATCATTTCGTACCCCTCCCTCCGCACGACACGGCCGCACGGGAAGGCTATCCATCGAAGACCGTCGGCGGCCTTCAAACTTTTGACAGTATTGCAACGCTACTTCGGCACACCGTTGATGACGAATAACGCCTTGATGAATTGGTCGGGTGGAAAGCTCCCGAAGCTCCGCGCGTAGATCTTCTTGACGCGGTCGGTGCGGTAAAGCTCAGCCAGCGTAGCATCGGCCAGCAAACGCAGCTTGTCGTCCCCGCGCGGCAGGGCCAGGGCGTAGGTCTCAAAAGTGAAATACTGGTCGGAAAGCTTCAGCCCAGCGGGGTTCCTGCTATTCAGGAGATGATAATTCAGGATGCCGCGATCGGCGAAATAGGCGTCGATCTTGCCTTCGGTCAATTGGCGAACGCCGGCGGGATGATCCGGCATTGGCACGATCTCGGCCTCAATGCCGAGCTGCGCCAGCGTAGTCCGCAAGGTTTCCTCGGTCGTCGTGCCTTGCAGCGCCCCGATCTTCTTGCCCCGCAGATCTTCCAGGCGGTGCACGTCATTGATCCGGTGAAGAACCCCGGCACCATCGATGAAGGTCGGAAGCGAGAAATCAACGACCGCCCGGCGCGACATGGTCATCGACGTCGGATCACAGAGAATATCGATCTTGCCGTCACGGAGCGCCTCAAAGCGCGTCTTGGACGTCACTTCGACATAGTCGATCTTGAGTGAAGGGATATTCTGCGCATTCTTCACACCGGTCGCAACTTCCCGGCAGAGATCAACGATATAGCCTGCGGGATCGCCATTCGCGGCCCGGTAGGAATAGGGCGGCGCATCCGCGCGGAAGCCCAGCCGCAGCGAGCCGGTCTCGCGTACTCTTTCCAACGTATCCGCCGCGAACGCCGCAGAAGACATCGCCATGGACAATACGGCGATCAAAAAGGCCCGCATGGTCTCACCCCCTCTTTCGTCACGGGGGCGCACGATAAGCTAGTTTTATGCTGAGTGTAACTCAGAGAAATTCCATCAACGCATGGCTTGAATGATCAAGATACCCCTGCGACGTGGCCGTCCCGGAAAGAACGCATAACTCAAGCTTCCCGGGACGGCTTGTACTCACGCCGCGAACAGCGTCAGATCCTGAGCCTTGACGTTGAGATCAACGGACTTACCGACCTCCAGGCCGGCGAGCTCGCGGCCATGGCGCTCGATGAGCATTGTGCGGTCGCCATCGCGCAACTTCACGAAGATATGCGCCGACGATCCTTGATAGGAGATCGTCTCAATCGTCCCGAGCCCCGCTTCCGCCGCCGCGGGATGGATGGCGACACATTCAGGGCGCACCATCAGGGTGACGGGCTTGCCCTTGTCAAAGGCCTGGCCTTCCGCCGGCAGCACAGTGACGCCCAGGCCATGGCGGAGCGTGACGACATTGCCATCGCGCGCTTCGACGGTCGCGGGCAGGAAATTCGCGCTGCCGATGAAGTCGGCGACGAAGCGTGTCTTCGGCCGCTCGTAGATGTCGACCGCAGCGCCGATCTGCTCCACCGCGCCGCCGTTCATGACGGCGATGCGATCCGCGATGGCCATCGCCTCGTTCTGGTCGTGGGTCACGAAGATCGATGTCAGGCCGAGCTCGCGCTGGATGCGGCGCAGTTCCAGGCCCGTCGATTCACGCAGCTTGGCGTCGAGGTTTGAAAACGGTTCGTCGAGCAGCAGGATCGAAGGATTGATGACCAGTGCGCGGGCGACAGCCACACGCTGCTGCTGGCCGCCCGAGAGCTGCCTCGGCAGGCGATCGGCAAGTCCGGTGAGCTGCATGGTCGCGATCATCCGGGCCACGCGCTGCTCACGGTCGGCCGTCGGCACACCGCGACGGCGCAGCCCAAAGGCTATGTTCTCGGCAACCGTCATATGCGGGAAGAGCGCATAGTTCTGGAAGACGAGACCCGTATCACGCTTGTGCGGCGGTAGTCCCGTCAGGTCCCGACCGCGCACCACGATGCGCCCGGCCGATGGCTTGATGAAGCCGGCGACCATTCGCAGCGTCGTCGTCTTGCCGCAGCCGGAAGGCCCCAGAAGCGCGACCATCTCGCCCTTTTCAATGGTGACGCTGAAGTCGCGCACCGCATGGGAATTGCCATAGACCTTGGCGAGGTTCTCGATAACGATTTCCATGGGTTAATCCCTGACGGCGCCAAAGATGTGATAGATGACCATCAGCGCCATGGTCAGCAGAACAAGCAGCCCCGACACCGCCGCAACCGATGGGTCGAAGCCGAGCTGCACGGCCGAGTAGATCGTGACCGGCAATGTCGGCGCGGACGGCTCGGCGAGGAACAGCGCCAGCACGACCTCATCGAAGGACGTGATGAAGGCCATGACGGCACCGGCGATGATGGCCGGACGCACGACGGGCAGGAGCACCATCATGAAGCTCTGCAGCGGTGTCGCGCCCAGGTTCTGGGCCGCCTCCTCCAACGTCCGGTCGAACCGCTGGAAGACCGGCAGGCTGACGCGGATGACATAGGGCGTGCAGACGATGACATGCGAGGCGACGAGCCGCGCGGTGCCCGTCAACAGGCCGGTCCGCGAGAAGAAGATCGACAACCCCACCGCCAGCACCAATGTCGGCAGGATCAGCGGCGACAGGAACAGGGCCTCGATGAACTTACGCCCGCGAAACTCGTAGCGCGTGAGGCCATGCGCCGCGAGGATCCCGATGACGGTCGCGACAATGGCCGTGATGGTCGCGACCTTGAGGCTGGTGAAGAAGCTGCCGACATAACGCATGTCGCCAACCGCCGCCTGATACCACTTGAGCGTCAATCCTTGCGGCGGGAAGGAGAGATAGCCCGTACTGCCAAGCGGCGCGACGACGATGACGAGGATCGGCAGCAGGAGATAGCAGAAGGCGATGATGGTCAGCGCCAGGAGAAGCGCCCCGAAGGGCGATTTCAGATCGATGGTCATGACCGCGCCTCCATCTGCTCATGCTCTTCCAGAACCCGGCCATAGACAGGCGCCAGCGCCAGATCGATTGTCATGACCGCGCCTCCGTCTGTCCGCGCCCTTCCAGAACCCGGCCATAAACGAGCGCCAGCACCAGCACGAAAACGAGCAGGATGGACGACAGCGCCGCCGCGAAGGGCCAGTTCAGAAGCTCGATGGTCTGTTCGTAGATTGCCGTCGACATCACATGCGCCCGCGCGCCGCCGACGAGGCTCGGCGTGGCGAAGGTGCTGATGGCGAGCGAGAAGACGAGAAGCGATCCCGCCAGAATGCCGCCGCGCGCCAGACGGAAAGTCACCAGCCAGAGCGCCAGCGAGGGCCTCGCGCCAAGGCTCATGGCCGCGAGCTCGAGGTCGCGATCGATGGAGCGGAATACACCATAGAGTGTCAGCACCATCAGCGGCAGCAGAACCTGCGCCAGGGCGATGACGACGCCACTCATGGTGTACATGAGCTGAAACGGCGGCGTGGCAAGCCCGAGCGCCACGACCAGCTTGCTGATAAGCCCGTCCCGGAAGAACAACACCATCCAGCCGAAAGAGCGCACGACGGCGCTGACCAGCAGCGGAAAGGTGGTGAGGACCAGGAGAAAACCCGCCCAGCGGGATTGCATACGCGCCAGGAGATAGGCCACGGGCAGCCCGAGAACGAGCGTAATGACCGTCGTTATCACGCCGAGAAACAGCGTGCGCCCCAGCAACTCCCAATAATAGCTGTCACCGAGGAAACGTTGATAATGCGCAACCGACCACTGGTTGCCATCGACAAAGCTCGTCGCCAGCAGCGAGAGCTGCGGCCAGATGAACAGGATGGCGTAAATGATGAAGCACGGCGCGAAGAGAAGGACGGGCACGTAAGGGATAAGGCGCGGCGACGAGGCCGCCGCGCCATTCGTGCCCGGCACGTCGAGGACCGGGCGCGCCGCGGTCACCGGGCAATCTCGCGGTTCCAACGCTCCGTCCAGGCGGCGCGGTTGGCGTTGATCTTCGCACGGTCGAGCTGGGCGAGCTGCTTGACGTCCGGGACGTCCTTGGCGAGTTCGGGCGGCAGCTTCGTGTTGACGTTGGAGGCTGTCCAACGCATGCCCTCGGCGATGGCGATCTGTGCTTCCGGCTTCAGGAGATAGTTGATGGCGCCGTTGGCGACGTCGGCATTCTTGGCGCCCTTGGCGATGCAGGAGGTGATCGGAACCGCGGGGCTACCTTCCTGCGGGGCCGCGAAGGCGACCGGCAGGCCGCTCTGCGCCGTCTTGAAGGCATTGCCGGTGTCATAAGGCATGATCCAGATATCGCCCTGGCCGAAGAGGCCGGGGAGATCGGAGGCCGCCTTGAAGATCGTCTCGTTCTTCAGCTTCGCCATCGCCTCGAAGCCGGGATCGATATTGTCCTCGCCGCCACCGAAGGTCCGCGCGAGCATGACCAGGAAGTCCATGCCGAAGCCGTTGGTAATGGCGGGGAAAGCGATGTGCCCCTTGTATTCCGGCTTGAAGAAATCCTTGTAGCTGGTCGGCGGCGTCGGGATCTTCTCCTTGTTATAGACGATGCCTTCCGCGATGACCGCCCAGGTCACCCAGTGGCCATCCGGATCCTTCAGGCCGTCGGGGATATTCGCGAGGTTGGGAACGGACTTCAGCGGCTCGGTCAGCCCCTCGCTCTTGGCCTGGGCTTCCTGCCCGCCCGAGAACTGGTACATGTCGATCTGCGGATTGCCGGCCTCGGCCTTCATCCGCGCGAGCGCCGCCGCGGACTGCATGGGCACCTGGGTGGTCTTGGCGCCCGAGGCCGCATCGAAGGGATCGAACGCCGCCTTCTGGATAATGTCCATCGTCGACCCGCCAAAGCCCGACGACAGGAGCTGGCGTCCCTTGAAGCTGGCATCCTGCGCCTGCGCGAAGGACGGCAGCAGCGAGCCGGCACCGACGGCGGCGAGCGCCGCCATGAACGCGCGACGGTCCAATTGATCCATACTCATTGCAAACCCCTGTGTTTTTCTATGTTGGATATTCTGGACGTCATTCCGGCGCTCAGGCCTCGCGCGTCCCTACGAGTTCGAAGACCTGGTCGCCGTTGTAGATCGGCATGTGCGGGCGGCGGATGGAGCCAACCCAGGCACGCTCGACCGGGCAGTGCACCGCCTGAACCACGTCGCCATAGAGGTCCACGATATCGGCGATATGCTGGCCGCGCACGACATCGTCGCCGGGAGCCACGAACGGCAGGAAAAGTCCGCCGCGGGTCGCCTTCATGTGGATGGCATCGGCACCGAGGCGATAGCGATCGAGCTTCGGCGGCTGGCCCGGCAGCATCTTCATTTCCTGCAGGACACCGAAGATCGCCTGGGTCAGACGGGCGATGTCCTCTTCCGTCACGCGGGCGCCGCCGCCGCTCTCGACGATGAGCGCGGGCTTGCCGCGCTTGGTGTAGGCAGCGAAATGCGCGCCCGCGAGCGAGGGCTCCAGAGAATTCCACACGTTTGGCGTGCCCGTCGCATAAGCGAGGCGCTCCGAGGCGGCACCCTGCGCGGAGCCGTCATTGTGGAACAGCGTGTAGTGGCAGGTGATGGTGAGATCGCCACCGGAATGCAGATCGAGCATCGCGTCGCCCGTGGCGAGCGAAACCTCGAGCAGCTTGTGCGCGAGCTGGTAGCTGTAATGGCCCTCGGGATCACCGGGGAACACGCGGTTGAGATTGTATCCGTCCTGGGGCGTGAGGCGGTTGTAGCCGCGGAAGCCGAGCGGATTGGCCAGCATCAGGCATGCGACCGTGCCCTTGAGCTGGCTGAGATCAACAGTCTTCAGAAAACGTTGGATAGCGAGTGGACCCACAACCTCCGGGCCGTGGATGCAGGCCTGCAGCCACAATACCGGCCCAGGTTCGGCGCCAGATGCGATGACAACAGGCGAACGGATCGCGCCATCGGGATATTCGCCAAGGTCAAGATGCCCACGCGTGATCTTGCCACGCTCGCCAATTGCTGTACCGACCACCGTGCTCATGCTGACCTGCTCACCTGAAAAAGGAAATCACCTGATCATGCCGTTATTTCACGAGGCCCAGTCCGGGCGGTTGCAAGGCTATTGGGATGCGCATCCCAATGGCGCCCCCGACTCTCCTCGATTGACGATCTATCAAAACGCGATGTATCACATGTGTCAACATCGTTCGTCCAAATGGAACGATCAGCCATGAGCTCGCTCGAGAACGGTCTGAAAATCTTGTCACTTATCGCCGAGGATCGCGCCATCTTGCGCGTCAGCGAGGTTTGTCGCGAGCTCGATATCCCGAAAGCGTCGGTATCCCGTCTCCTGCGTACGCTCGCGGATTTTCATCTTCTGGAGCGCGATGACCGCGACAGCAGCTATGTGGCGGGCGGTCTGACGCTCGATCTCGCACGCGCCTATCTGGCGCGGCACGGCCTGATGGACCTTGTCGAGGACGCCGTCATCGCCCTCGTCGAGGAGTTCGGCTTCACGGGCCACGCCGGCATCATCGTCGGCGACGAGCGCGTTCTTCTGGTCGCCCGGCAAGGGTCCTTTCCGCTCCAGCACATCGCGGCAGTCTCGGAGCGCCGGCCAGCCTTCCAGTCGATCATCGGTCGCGCGATCCTGGCGCGCGCTCCCGACGCCGACATCCTGGCGCAGCTGCGGTATCAGGCCCCTGATGAGACGCGCCATGGGTTCAGCGGGCACCAGATACTCGCTGAGGTCAGTGAGATCCGGCGCACGCGCATATCGCAGTCACTGAGCCTCATGACCCCCGGCATCGGCTCGGTCGGGGCGGCTGTCGCCGATCCCGGCCGCGGGGAGATCATGGGTTTTTGTCTGTCCTACCCGTCTGCCGCGGCCGATGAAGACCTCCGCAAGCGCATGGCCGAGGCCATCTTCCGCCATGCGAGCATCATTGGGACCAAGCTGCGCGATCCGCATTGGACGAGTGACCCGCCGCCATGAAACTGGCCAATTTCGAGACGTTCGTTCTGCTCTCGCGGCTACGCCACTTCGGGCGTACCGCCGATCAGCTACACACGACGCAGCCTGCCATCTCCTCGCGCATCGCAGCGCTCGAGCAAGAGCTTGGCGTCCGCCTCATCGAACGGGAAGGGCGCAAGTTCCACCTCACGCCCGCCGGGCATGCCGCCCTGACGGTGATCGAGAAGCTGCTTGCCGACTACGAGCGCCTCAAGGTTGGCTTCGCCGACCCCGATCAATTCGCCGTGACGCTGCGCATCGGCGCAATTGATGCCATCGTGCAGACATGGCTGCCGAGCTTCTATCAAAAACTGCGTGATGTCTTTCCGCGCGCCCAGATCGACATCATCGTCGACACCACGACCAATCTGCTCTCCGGCATGCGCGATGGCGAGATCGACTTGAATTTCTGCCTCGATCCGGTGCTGGAGGAGGGTTATCGCAGTTTCGTCGTCTGTACTTATTCCCTGTCCTGGGTTGCCAGCCCGAAGCTGGCCGAGGCCGGCCGCGTCTATTCGGTCGCCGAATTGGGCGCCATGCCGCTCATCACCTTTCAGCGGCATACGCCGCCCTATCGCGCCATCGCGCCGTATTTCCAGGACGAGAGCGTGCTGGCCTCGCAGCTGTCTTTCTCGAATTCGCTGACGACGATGATCCGCCTGACGATCGACGGTTTCGGCGTCGCGGCGGTTCCCACCTTGTGCGTCGCCAAGGACATCGAAGCCGGGCTTCTCATTGATATGAACGTCGCGAAGCCTCTTCCACCAATGCAGTTTATCGCCAACTATCACCCCGCACCCGGCGCCGTATTGATGGAACGCGTTGTATCCCTTGCGAAAGAAAGCGCTTCCGACTTCTGCGCGTCGATCGATCCTGCGAAAGCCTGGGTTTAATCACGGCTTTTTTGATAAATTTATTTTATCGCATGAATAGAGAACGACGATTGGACAACCGGCGTGGCGGGGGGCAGTTTTAGTATCCAGTTAACGATTACGGCCGCCGCAATGACACGGTCGTGATACTGGGAGCCCGTTTCATGGCATCTAAGCGTTTTTACCTGAGCTTTGTTGAAAAGAATGTCCGCGGCATCATCGAGCCCTATTGGGACAATGCGCCGGTGACCTGCGAGACGATCTGGAACGCGCTTGCCAAGCCCATCCGCGTGCCTGCTTCCCATGCCATGTTCGCTGGCCCCGAGATCATGACCGGCCTGCCGAAGGAAGCGCAGAACTTCGATCCGCGCGGCGTGCCCGCCGAGAACCAGACATGCTTCCCCATCGCGGGCGAGTGCCTGTGGTTCTATCAGGCGCCCAACCTCATGAAGGGCCTGACCGACGAATTCTGGGAAATCGGCATGTTCTACGACAATGGCGGCCGCATTTTCGGGCCGCTCGGCTGGACGCCCTGCAACATCTTCGGCCGCATGACCGAGGGTCTTGAGGACGTTGCCGAGGCCTGCCGCTCCATCCGCGTGGAAGGCATCAAGACCGTCGAGATCGGCCGCATCGAGGGCTGATACTGACGATCGTATGGGGAAGCCGGGAGCGGCCAGATTTCGCTCCCGATCCATTTGAAGTCCTTCGCGTCCCAACAACGGGCGACTTGTTCCTGTTGGGTTGGCTCCGCGCCATGCACATTCTGCCGAACGATAAACGAGAGGGGATTTATACGATGTCAAAGATTGCAGCGACGAGACGCGTTGTCCTGAATGCGGGCCTTGGCCTCACCGTGGCACTGGCCGCCAGCGGCGTGATCTCTCCGGCCGCGGCGCGCGAAAAGCTCGTCATCAACTCCTATGGCGGCGCCTACGAGCAGATCCATCGCAAGCTCGTCATCGAGCCGTTCTCCAAGAAATACGACGTCGACGTTCAGGTCATCACCGCCTATTCGGCCGATGCCCTGGCGCAGCTGCGGGCCCAGAAGGCCGCGCCGCAGTTCGATGTCATCCATTTTTCCGGCGGCCAGGAAGTCGTCGCCGCGCGTGAGGGCCTGATCGCCCCGATCAAGCCGGACGAACTCACCAACGCCAAGGAACTCTATCCCTTCGCGGTCGAGGGACTTTCCCGCGGCGAAGGCCCTGTCCATGCGGTGGCCGCCATCGGCCTTCTCTATAACAAGGAGAAGGCCAAGAAGCCGGAGAAATGGGCCGACCTCTGGAAAGCGGAATACAAGGACCATATCGTCCTGACGGACCTCTCGAACAGCTACGGTCTCCTCGGCTTCCTGATGATCAACAAGGTCAAGGGCGGCGAGATCACCAAGGCCGATCCTGGCTTTGATGCTGTCAAGACCTTGCTCGACAGCGCCGTTGTCGTCGCGACCTCGCCGGAGATGCAGCAGAACTTCGCGCAGAACGATGCGTGGATTGCGCCTTACGCGCAGGACTATGCCTATACGCTGCGCAAGGCAGGGCTGCCGGTCGAATTCGTCCAGGGCGCGGAAGGAACGCCGGCGGTCTATCTCACCGCTAATCTGGTCGCGAACCGTCCGAACCAGGACCTCGCGAAGAAATTTATCGATTTCTCGCTGTCTCCGGAAGTCCAGGCCGGCTGGGCGCAGGAATTGCGCTACTCACCGACCAATAAAGCCACGAAGCTCGACGACACAGTGTCTAAGGAAGTGGTCTACGGGCCGGATGCGGTCGCCGGCCTCGTCCGCTTCGATCCCGTCGCGGTCGATGCCAACCGCGCCGCATTGATCGAGCGCTGGAAAAAGTTGATTGCAAAGTAATGTGGACCGCCGCGTGAGTTCGTCCACAGACAACGGAGTTGTCGGCACGCCCCCCTCCCCCCCTCAAGGCGTGTCGACACGCGTCCTCGGCGGTATCGCCGAGGACGCGACTTTATCCGCGCCGGGTGTCTTTCTCATCGTCCTCGCCTTCATCCTGCCCATCGGGCAGATGCTGCTGCTGAGCCTCGAGAACACCACCGGCGGACTGACGGTTGAGCATTTCACCCGTTTTCTCGGCGACAGCTACTATCTCGGCATCGTCTGGCGCACCCTGCGCCTGTCGCTTCTCATCACCGTCATTGCCGCGGTCATCGGCTTTCCGCTTGCCTATGTCATGGCGCATGTCGGCCCTCGCCTGAGGCTCTGGCTCATCATCCTCGTCATCCTGCCGCTGATGACGAGCGTCGTGGTGCGCACCTTCGGCTGGATGGTGCTGCTCGGGCGCGGCGGCCTCATCCCCTTCACGCTCTGGAAGCTCGGCTTCGTCAATCGCAACTTCACCCTGATGCAGACGGAGAGCGCGATCGTCATCGGCATGGTTCAGGTCCTCCTGCCCTTCATGACGCTCTCCGTGCTCGGTGTCGTCATGAAGATCGACCGGCGGCTGGAAGAGGCGGCGCGCACCATGGGCGCCAGCTTCCTCGCGACGCTGCGCACCGTTGTCCTGCCGCTTGCGATGCCCGGCATCGTCGCCGGCTCACTACTCGTCTTTACGCTGTCGGTCAGTTCCTTCATCACGCCCTCGTTGCTGGGTGGCGTGCGCCTGCCGGTTGTGGCCGGCTCGATCTACGAGGCGGCGACCAAGACGCTGGAATGGAACTTCGCGGCCGCGCAGTCGGTCATCCTGCTCATTGGCGTGTTTCTCGTGCTCATGCCCTATCTCAAGCTGACGGGGCGCCGGCATGGTTAGAGCCGTCCCGACCACCGTGCGCATCACGGCCTTTCTCTTCGTCGTGCTGACGCTCGTCTTCGTGCTGGCACCGCTCGTCGTGGTGGCGGGGGTGTCAGTTTCGGAAAGCCAGTTCATCGCCTTCCCCCCAACCGGCTTCAGTCTGAGGTGGTACAGCGCCATCCTCACGTCAGGTGCTTATCTCGGCGCGGCATGGACCAGCCTGAAGCTCGCCGTTCTCGTGACGATCTGCGCCACCGTCATCGGCGCGGGCGCCGCGATCACGCTGCATCGCCGCCGCCTGCCGGGCGCGGCATTGCTCGCCGGCATATTCCTGTCACCGCTCATCCTGCCGACCATCATCTTCGCGATCGGCCTCCTGATGCTGTGGAGCGCCACTTTCGGCCCGGTTTCCTTCGTCGCGCTGTGGATCGGCCACACCGTGGTGGCCCTGCCCTATGTGGTGCGCACGACGCTCGCCGTGCTCGCCGAGTCCGACCCCTTTCTGGAGGAGGCGGCCGCGACCATGGGCGCACGCCGCTGGCAGCGGCTTGTCTTCGTCGTGTTGCCCCAGTGCCTGCCAGGGTTGGCCGCCGGCGCCTTCTTCGCCTTCAACATCTCCTTCGACGAAGCCGTGGTGGCGCTTTTCCTGCGCACCCCTGACCTCGTGACCCTCCCCATCCAGATCTACAACCAGCTCGAGTTCAGTCCCGATCCCTCGGTCGCGGCCGTGTCGACCCTCATGATCGGCGTGACCATCCTGCTGATCGTGGTGATCGACCGCCTGCTCGGCATTCAACGTTTCACGGGTGCCTGAGATGATCCCGACAGCCTCCCCTGATGCCTCCCTTGCCGCCTCTCCCGCGGTCAGCCTCGCCGGCATCGAGAAGACCTTCGGCCGCACCAAGATCCTTCACGGCATCTCACTCGATATCCCGAAGGGCACGTTCCTCAGCCTGCTCGGGCCGTCCGGCTGCGGCAAGACCACGCTATTGCGCATCGTCGCGGGGCTGGAAAGCGCGACCGCCGGCCAGGTCACCATCGCTGGCCGCGACGTGACCCGGCTGCCGCCGGAGGATCGGGACATCGCCATGATGTTCCAGTCCTACGCGCTGATGCCGCATATGAACGTCCGCGAGAACGTGCGCTTCCCGCTCAGGATGCGCCGCCGTGGCTCACGAGAGGAACAGGAAGCGCGCGTCACCGCCGCGCTGGAGACGGTGCAGCTCGGCCATCTCGCCGACCGCATGCCCCGCCAGCTCTCAGGCGGCCAGCAGCAGCGCGTGGCGCTGGCCCGCGCCATCGTCTCCGACCCCGCCGTGCTCCTGCTCGATGAACCCCTGTCCAATCTCGACGCGCGCCTGCGCGAGGACATGCAGGTGGAACTTATCGAGCTGCACCGCCGGCTCGGCCTCACCACCATCTTCGTCACCCACGACCAGGAAGAGGCGCTCAGCCTCTCCGACCACGTGGTGTTGATGAACGCCGGCCGCATCGAGGAACAGGGGCCGCCGCTCGCCATCTACGAGACTGCCGGCTCACGCTTCGCCGCGAGCTTCATCGGCTCTGCCAATGTGGTGCCGGTCGAGGTCGAGACCGCGGGCGGCATGGCCATGGCGCGGCTGCCCGACGGCAGCAAGCTCGCCGTGGAAGCGCCGGGCGCTCAAGGCGCCAACCATCTCGCGCTGCGCCAGGAGGACCTGACGCTCGATGGCGAGGATGCAGCGCGCACCGAGGGACACTCCTTCGCTGCCACGGTCGAGACCCGCGTCTTCCTCGGCGCACGCGTGCGCTATGTCTTGAAGGTCGGCAATATCAGCCTGAAGGCGCTGGCGGAGCCAAGCCGCCTCTATCAGGCCGGCGACCGCGTCATCGTCACCATCCCGCCTGGCAAGGCACGTCTGGTGGCGTGAGGCAAACAAGCCCCTCACCCGGCTCTGCGAGCCGACCTCTCCCCGGCGGCGGGGAGAGGTAACCCGCGTCCTATGCTGATCTCAGGGTTCAACGATAGCGTCTCCTCTCCCTGTGGGAGAGGGACAGGGTGAGGGAGAATCAGGCCCACACCTCTGATCGCCCAACTTGCCCTTTCGTGACCGTCCCCACCGCGGGAACGAAGCACCACCTCACGCGGCGCGGTGCAGCTCGCCGCCGGGCATGGGATGCGGCACGCCGGTGGTGGTCGGCAGGCTGAGCGGCAACCCGCGGCGTGCCCGCACGGCGAGATAGGCGAAAGCCTCGGCCTCCAGAAAGTCGCCGTGCCAGCCGACGGCCTCCACCGGCTCGACGGCGACGCCGAGGCGCTCGCGCAAACGCCCCATGAGATGAGCGTTGTGGCGGCCGCCGCCCGTCACGAGCCAACGCGCCGGCGGGGTCGGCACATGGCGGAGGCTGGCGGCCACCGATTCCACGGTGAAGGCGGCGAGCGTCGCCGCTCCATCCGCGTCGGGCAGCGCTTCGACGCCGGCCGCGCGGCGATGGAAGTCGTTGCGGTCCAGCGACTTCGGCGGCGTCCGGGCAAAGAACGGATTGTCCATGAAGGCCGCGACGAGTGCCTCGTCGATCCGGCCGGAGGCCGCCAGCGCGCCATCCTTGTCATAGGTCACGCTGCGTCGGCGCATCACGAAGTCATCGAGGAGCGCGCTCGCCGGCCCGGTATCGAAGGCAATCGCCGTGTCACCGTCGAGATAGGTAACATTGGCAACCCCGCCGAGATTGAGCACCATCAGCGGCTGCGCGAGGCCGGACGCCAAGGCGCGGTGATAAAGCGGGGCGAATGGGGCGCCCTCGCCCCCGGCTTCCACATCCGCATGGCGAAAGCGATTGACGGTGTCGATGCCGAGCCGCCGCGCCACCTCGGCGCCGAAGCCGAGCTGACGCGTGAACCTGAGGTCGGGTCGGTGATAGACGGTCTGGCCGTGAAGGCCGATCAGCGACACTGTGCGACGATCGATGCCAGCATGGCCCATGAACGTCTCGATCGCCGCGATATGCGCGTCTGTCACCGCTTGTTCGAGGTCGGCCAGGGGCTCGTTCAGCACCCGCTCGGCCTCCGCCACGATGCCGACCAGCGCGCTGCGTACGTCGTCGGGATAGGGAAGGGTCAGCCCGACACCCGGCTCCACCACGCGGTCACCGTCGGTGCGCACAACGGCGACGTCGATGCCATCCATCGAGGTGCCGCTGATGACACCAATCGCCGTGACCACGTCCGTTTCGCCCAACTCCGGTCCACCCATATCCGTGCTCCAGCCGATCAATCACCATCGGGCTTGCAATCGTTCCCAAGGGAGAGCGAATCACGCACCGTCCGCGCCGCCGTCGTCCGCTTCAGGGGTAGCTCAAGCCACGAGGCTGGCCAACGGCAATCAGCGTTATTCGCATTTCCCGTCTGGCGGCACGTGCACGGGGGCCCCGAATCTGAGCATAATCCTGCAGACGACTCAGCGCGTGCCACCCCTCGGCCAGGCTGGTCCGAGGGCTTTTGCGACACGCGCAGCATGGGGACCAAAGTCCGCCATGCCATTTGGACCATGATCGCCGCGCGCCGGTGCGGGCTCTGATGTGAGGACCGGGATGGAGCGGGATCTGTTGAGTAGGACGTAGCGATGACCGCAGTTTCGCAGAAGATCCAGCAACCCCCGCCCCCGCCTTCCATCGAGGCCATCGCGCAGAGGCTGTCACTGCAGGCCGCGCGCCGTGCTGAGGATCTCGATGACGACGAGACCTTTCCGGCCGAGGATATCGCGGGCCTGGTCTCCAGCGGGATGATGGCGGCGCCGCTGCCGGAGGCGCTCGACGGGCGTGACCTCGGCATCGGACGCGCCGGTGTCCAGCAACTCGCGACGGTGCTCAGCCTGCTCGGACGGGGCAATCTCTCGGTGGGCCGCCTCTATGAGGGACATGTCCACGCGCTGAAGCTCATCCTCGCCTACGGCACCAAGGCGCAGCGCGAAGCCGCCGCCGCGGACGCGCATGCCGGCCATCTGTTCAGCCTGTGGACGGTCGACGGCAAGGAGTCCGTGCGCCTCGGCAATCCCACCACTGGCGGCAGGCTCGCGGGTGTCAAGATCCAGGCACCGGGGGCAGGCTACGTCACCCGGCCGCTCGTCACCGCCCTGCGCAGCGATGGCAGGACGCAGCTCGTTCTGGCGCGGCTGCCGCTCGGAGCCCGCGCCAGCCTTTCCAGTTGGCGCGCCCATGGCATGCGGGCCTCGGCCAGCGGAACGGTCGATTTCACAGGTTTCGAGATCGACCGCGCGGCCCTCGTCGGCGAGCCCGGCGCCTTTGGCCATGAGCCCCTGTTGTCGGCGTCGGCCTGGCGCGTTGCGGCCGTGCAGCTCGGTGGCATCGAGGCCTTGTTCGACGCGATGCGCCTCAACGCCAGGCAGTCCAAGGGAGCCGAAGCACCGCTCCATCTGGCGCGTATAGGGGAAGCTGCGATCGCAGTGGAAACCGCACGTCTCTGGGTACAGCGCGCGGCGCTGATGGCGGAGAATCCCGAAGGAGACGCGGAGACGAAGGTCGCTTATGTCCAGCTCGCGCGTCTCGCCGTGGAAAGGGCCGGCCTCGACGTGATCGAACGCGCTCACCGCGCGGTCGGCCTTGCCGGCTTCATGCGGCCGCATGCGGTGGAGCGGTTGACCCGTGATCTCGAAACCTACCTTCGCCAACCCGATCCCGATGGCGCGTTGACCCGCGCTGCCACGCATATCATCGCCAGGGACACGCCCGCCCCGGCGTTGTGGCGGTAAGTGAGCGCGGTTGGGTCATGCTGGGACACCGCGCAGCGGTGGAGCGTTAATTAATAAGCTTCAACAGTCACTTAAACGGCACCGGCGTGTTCATGGATCCCCTTCGCGTCGCCGGGGATGACACGCGAGAGGCACCCACGCTGATCCCTCCCCTTCAGGGGAGGGTGGCCTCGCGCCAGCGAGGTCGGGTGGGGTCACGCGGCCGACAGAGATGCTCCGCCGGCCATGCAAGTATTGCCTCCTGCCGGCCGTATCAGATCAGAGCGCACCCCACCCGGCGCCTGCGGCGCCACCCTCCCCTGAAGGGGAGGGATCAGTGCGGCGCCCTCCCGCGGGACCAGGGGCGGCCGATCCTATCCCCGCTTGTCCTTGAGATAGTCGACCAGACCGACATGCGTGAACTGATCGAATTCCTCGGCTGCCTCAGTGAAGCGGTCCTGCATGGCGAGGAGCGCCCGCACGAGCTGGGCCGATTCCTGCGGGACACCGAGACGCATCCAGGCATCAATGGTGCGGATCGGCAGTCCCACCGCATGGCCGAAGGCATGAACCGAGGGATAGCCGAGGGCAAGCGCCGCCGCTTCGAGTTCGGCAGGGGCCATGCGCGGCTCGAGCGCATGAGCGTGGATGCGATCCAGCACATGGCGGATGTCGCGCGGCTGAAAACCGAAAGCGCGGTCGACGATCCGTCCGAGATCTGGCGGAAAATGGCTGGACATCAGTGGATCCTCCCGCGTCGGGCCTTGGAGCAACTCCTCATCAAGCGGACTTGATCCGGCGTGGCCCGAGCTTAGCCCTCTCGGACCGCGCATAAAAGATCACATCGGCGCCCGGCTGTCGTCACAAGGCAATGAGGTCGCCGGTGCGGGCTTCCGCATCGAGGATTGGCAGGCGGCCTGCCATGGCGCGGAGGCCGGCCGGGCCGCAGGAATGGCCGAGGCTGAGCCGTGCACCGCTTGCCGTGACAATGGCCACGTTCTCCGACCACGTGGGATGCGTCGGCAGGCGCAGCCAATCCGCCTGCCCGGCCTGGCGGATCGCATGCGCCGGGCTTGCCGCCGGCACATGCCCCGTGAACAGGATCGGCACCCCATCCCGCACGGCACGCGGCAGATGACCAGCCGCCGGGCCGCCGAGCCCCATGGCATCGTGGGTCAGGAGTGGCCGGTCGGGCCAGCTCTCGCTTTCACTCCAGTCGATGGCGGCCTCAAGCTTCGCGGCGAGCCCGGCCTGTAGCCCCGGCCAGAGCCAGCGCGCGTCGGCGATCTGGGCCTTGAGCGCATCGCGCAGGCCCGGCGCTAGCGCAAGCGGCGGCGGGAGCAAAGCCAGCAGTTCGAGCGAGCGGCCGGAGAGCGGCACCGGCAGAAGGCAGCGCGGATGTGCGGCGACCCAATCGACGACAGCCTCGGCCCGTGTGGCCGGTGGCACGTCGTCATCGCCATAGGACGCGTCGAAGAGCACCACGTCGGCAGGCGGCGGCGCGTCATAGGCGAAAACGCTGCTCTTCGGCACGACGTCGCCGCAATAGAGCACCCGCTGCCCTTCCCCGGTGACGAGGCACCAGACGCCGCCGACCACATGGCCATTGCGCCCGGTGGTGATGGTGAGATCGCCGACCGCGAACGCCTCGCCCGGCGCGATGAGCGCGATCGGCGCGGCCAAGGCGAGGGCCGCGTCAGTGGGTTCGGCATAGTCCCTGAGGCAGGCGGGCATATCGGCGCGCGTTTCAGCCGTCATCAGGATGCGCCCGCGAAAGCCGTGGCGAAGGCACCAGCCGAGGCCGCCGAGATGATCCTCGTGGGCGTGGGTGATGATGAGGGCATCAGCGGCGACCAGATCCGCCGGGCTGATGGCGGGATGGTAAGCGCGCTCCCAATCGGCGTCGCGGGGAGCATTGGTGTTGATGCCGACATCGATGATCAGGCGTGTCGACGCGCTCTCGATGCCGAGGCTGGTACGGCCTTTCTCGCCGAAACCGCCGTAGAGCCTGAGCTTCATACTGCCCCCCTCCCGCCCGTCGTCGGTATCGCCCAACCCTGTCCCGGCTTAACCGCGATCGTGACGGCATCGCCGACCTCGACGGTCGCCGGTTCCGGCACGTCGAGCGACAGAGTCGGACCGCCCTCGGCCTCCACCGCCGCCTCGACGCGAAACAGGCCGCCGCGATAGACGACACGGGTGACGCGGCAGGCGAGTCCATCGCCGCCGGCGTCAGTTAAAGTGAGATCACCGGCGCGCACGCAGAGTTCACCCTGCCCGGCCGCGCGTTGGTCCTCAGCGCAGCGGAGCATCAACTCACGGCCGAAAAGGCGCGCACGCGCCCGGCCCGCCCGCTCGGGGAGGATATTGGTGAGTGGCAGCACCATGCCGTGGCCTATAAAGGAGGCCACCATGGCGTTGGCCGGCTCGCGGTAGAGTTCACTCGGCGTCGCGAGCTGCATCAGGCGCCCGTGGTCGATCACCGCGATACGATCGGCAAGCGCCATGGCCTCCGCCTGATCATGGGTGATGTAGATCATCGTGTTGCCCGTGCGGCGGTGAAAGGCCGCGAACTCATCCTCCATGGCCGCGCGCAGGTGAACATCGAGATTGGCGAGCGGCTCGTCGAGCAGCACAAGGGACGGCGCCGCGACAAGGCAGCGGGCCAATGCCACGCGCTGGCGCTGACCGCCGGAGAGATTGGCGGGACGGCGGTCGCCGAACCCCACGAGATCGACGAGCGCCAGGGCCTCCTCCACGCGCCGGCTCCTCTCCGCCGGAGACACGCCCGCGACGCGCAGGCTGTAGCCGACATTCTCCGCGACGCTCATATGCGGCCACAGCGCATAGTTCTGGAAGACGATGCCGACCCGGCGCAACTCCGTCGCGACATGGGCGGCGGGTGACGACACCACGCGCTCGCCAATACGGATCGTCCCGCTGGTCACATCGTCGAAACCCGCGATCAGCCGTAGCAGCGTGGTCTTGCCACAACCCGAGGGTCCTAGGACGGCGATGAACTCGCCATCCGCCGCGTCGAGGCTGACGCGATCGAGCGCCTTGAACGGCCCGAAGTCCTTCGTGACGGTGTCTATGGTCAGTCGCGCCACGGCAGGACTCCAGGGGGGATACGCTTGGCGAAGACGAGGGTCGCGAGCATCAAGGCCAGTGTGACCAGCACGGTGAGCACGGCGACCGCCGCCGCGTAATTGGAATCGCCGGCCTGCTCGAAGGAAAAGACGATGACACCGAGCGTCTCGGAGCCCGACGACCAGAGCAGGGCCGAGACAGTGAGTTCGTTGAAGGCCGTGAGGAAGACCAGCAACGCGCCCGCCGTCGCGGCCGGCGCCACAAGCGGAAAGATCACGGTGCGAAGCCTGTAGATGAGGCCAGCCCCCGCCACCTGCGCCGCCTCCTCCAGCGCGCGGTCCACCTGATGATAGCCCGACATCGCCGGGCGAAGTCCAAGCACGAGGAAGCGCGCGAGATAGGCGAAGAGGATGATCCAGACCGTGCCGTAGAGGCTCACGCCGAGGACCGGCAGCGGCTTGAGGAAGATCAGGATCGCCGCGATGGCCAGCACCACGCCCGGCAGGGCATAGGGTAGTTCCACGATGACATTCAGCGCCCGCAGGATAGGAGAGCGCCGCCATACCAGGAAATAGCCGAGCGGCACGGACAGGAGCATGATGGCGACCGCCGCGACGGCCGACAGCGAGAAGCTGTTGAAGAAGGCGCGCTTGGCCGCCGCGTGCTCGAACAGCACGAAGGTGTAGTTGGCGAGCGTCGCGGTGGTCGCATTGAGCGGCACACCGAACGCCGGCACCAGCGATGTCAGGAACAGCCCGACCATCGGCAGGACGAGCACGATCAGCGCGATCCCCCACAGCGCGGCCTCGACGGGAAGCCGCCAGCGCCCCAGCGGGAAGGGCCGCGCGGCGATGGATGTCGTGGTGATGCGGAAGTCACGCCGACGCACCATGACATCCTGCAGAAGGATGCCCGCCATGGCGATGACGCCAATGAGCATGGACAGAACCGCGACCTCGGACAGGACGGACGGCCCCAGGCCCGAGAGGCGCTGGTAGATCAGGGTCGGAAGAACGACATAGCGGCCGGGAATGCCAAGAAAGGCGGGGATGCCGAAATTGCCGATCGACGAGACGAAGGCGAGCGCGGTGCCCGCGACCAGCCCAGGCGTCATCAGCGGCAGGATGATGGTGCGCAGGATGAAGAAGCGGCCGGCGCCGGCCGCCCGCGCCGCCTCGGTGAGTTCGCGCGGCAGGCTGCGCAGGCCTGCGCGCAGCGTCAGGAAGACGAGCGGCGCATACTGGATGCCGAGCAGCAGGATGATACCCTCGCGCGAATAGAGCGGGTTGCGCGCGCCGATGGGCGGGGCGAGGTTGAGCAGCTTGAGCAGCGGGCTCGCGGGCCCGACGACCTGCAGCCAGGCGAGCGCGGTCACCTGCGGCGCGATCATCAACGGCAGCACGAAGCACAGCACGAAGGCGTTGCGGCCACGCATGTCGGTGAGCGCGACGACAAGGGCTACGACGCCGCCCAGAACCACGGCGATCACGGTGCCGCCAATGGCGGTTTCGAGGCTATGGAGGGTGGCGGTCCAGGTATTGGTGCTGCCGAGGGTGGCGGTGAGGGCCTTGAACGAGGGCACGCCGCCCGGCGCGAAGGCCTCAAACAGAAGCCGCGCCAGCGGCATCAGGGACAGGAGCCCGATGACGACGCAGAGCGCGGCGAAGAGAATGCGATCCTGGCGACGTCCCGAATTGTCCGCAACCAGGCTCATGAAACGAAAGCGCCTCTATTGCTGCTGATCAGCCGCCGAACATGTCGGCGAAGCGCTTCTTATCGGCTTCGGTCGTGGAGAGCACGGCCTGAATGTCGATGGGCATCAGCTTGATCTCGGTGCCCTCCGGCAGCCATGACGGATTTGGGATGCCTTCCTTGGCCGGGATGTAGCCCTGCGACACCGCGAGCTTCTGGCCATCGTCGGAGAGGATGAAATCGATGAAGGCCTTGGCCGCCTCGGGGTTCTTGGTGGCCTTGAGGATGGCGACCGGCTCCGTGACGGCCGGCGCGCCCTCCTTCGGGAAGACGAACTCCACCGGCGAGCCCTTGGCCTTGGCATTGAGAGCCATGAAGTCGACAAGCACGCCATAGGCCTTTTCGCCACCGGCGACGGACTTGAGCACGGCGCCGTTGCCACGGACAGTGACGGCGTCGTTCGTCTTCAAGGCATCGAAGAACTTCCAGCCCAGGTCGGGACGCGCGGCGAAAGCCGACAGCATGATCGCGGCGGCGCCCGAATAGAGCGGGCTCGGCGCGACGATCTGGCCCTTCAGCGCGGGGTCTGCGAGATCGGTCCAGGAGGTCGGCTTCTTGGCGGCCGCCGTGTTGTAGGCGATGCCGGTCGTGATCAGCTTGGAGCCGAAATAGGTCTTGTCCTTATCGAAGGAGCCCGCGCGCAGGCCATCGACCTTGGCCGCGTCATATTTCATGAGGCGATCGTCGCGCTTCAGGGCCTCCATGGAGACGGCGTCGGCGATCAGCAGAACATCGGCGCCCGGCTGCCCACCGGCGAATTCAGCGGCAAGCTTGGACATCACCTCGACAGTGCCGGAGCGAAAAATGTCGACCTCGACATTCGGGTAAGCCTTCTTGAAGGCTTCAACCGTCTTGGCCGCGTCGGCATCCGGCTGTGACGTATAGAGCGTGATCTTGCCCGACTGGGCCGAGGCGGTTCCAAGGCCCAACGCCAGGGCGCAGGCAGCGACGGCCGCGAACAGGGCCGGAAATCTCAGCGACATGGATATCTCCCGTCATGATCGTGCCGCCTTATACGGCGTTTCGCATTACAGTTTGGCGACAGTCATCAGCTTGTCATTCAAGCCAAGGTGAGAATGGGGATTGGCGCTGAAACAGCCCGGTGATCGTTAACACCTAGCGGGTTTATACGGCGGTCTCCAGACCAATCGGCGCGAGACGCTCATTTGCGCGGACTGAACACGCCGCTTGCACGACGCCGGCTTTGCGTTGCCCTGCCCGCCGTGCCATGGCTGTGCTAAGCACACCAGCAAATAGGCCTGTCGGTCCGCGAGTGCGGATCCCGGCAGGCATGGTGTCGACGCATACAGGGTGTAGACGCATGGGAAGCGCCATGGGGAGTGCCATGACCACGGGCAAAGCGGGTAAGCAGGGCGGCAATGCCGATCTCACGACGGATCTGGCGAAACGCCAGGCCGAGGGGCGGCCCGTGCGCGTCGGCCTGATCGGTGCCGGTGAAATGGGCACCGACATCGTGACCCAGGTCTCATTGATGCCGGGCATCGAGATCGCCGTCCTCGCCGAGACGCGGACCGACCATGCCTGGCATGCGCTCGACATCGCGGGCCTCTCGCGTGACACGGCGCGGGCCGCCGACGGCAAGGGCGCCGTGGAGGATGCCATCCGCGCCGGCCGCATGGCCATCACCGGTGACGGGACGCTTGCCTGCACCGCTGACCAGGTGGACGTGATCATCGACGCCACCGGCAATCCCGGCGTCGGGGCCGAACTTGCGATGACCGCCATGCGCCACGGCAAGCATGTGGTGATGATGAATGTGGAGGCCGACGTCACCGTCGGCGCTTCCCTGCGCCGCGCGGCCGAAGAGGCAGGCGTCCTCTATTCGCTGGGCGCCGGCGATGAACCATCGGCCGCCATGGAGCTCATCCGCTTCGCGCAGAGCCTTGGCTATCCGATCATCGCGGCTGGCAAGGGCAAGAACAACCCGCTCAAGTTCGATGCGAAGCCCGCCGAATATGTGGAGGAAGCGACCCGCCGCAACATGAACCCACGCATGCTCGTGGAGTTCGTCGACGGCTCCAAGACGATGATCGAGATGGCGGCCATCGCCAACGCCACCGGCCTCGTGCCGGACAGGCCCGGCATGCATGGACCGGCCGCGACCGTGCCGGATCTCGCCAGGACGCTCATCCCCGTCGAGGACGGCGGCGTCCTGTCGCGCACCGGCGTCGTCGACTACTCCGTCGGCAAGGGTGTCGCCCCCGGCGTGTTCGTGGTGGTCAAGGCTCCGCACCCGCGCATCCACGAGCGCATGCGCGACCTCAAGATGGGAGATGGGCCCTATTTCACCTTCATGCGCCCCTACCATCTCACAAGCCTCGAAGTACCGCTGACAGCCGCCTCGCTCGTGCTGCATCGTCAGCCCCACATGGTGCCGCTGGAGCGGCCTGTCGCGGAAGTCGGCGCTCTGGCCAAGGAGGATCTCGCCCCGGGTATCACGCTCGGCAAGATCGGCGAGGACCACTATCGCGGCTGGATCACCACCGTCGGCGCCGCGCGCGAAGGCCGTCTCCTGCCGGTCGGGCTCGCCGAACGCGCTGTCGTGACGCGGGCAATCAAGGCCGGTGAATACCTGACCTATGACAATTGCCGGCCGGACGAGACCATGGAGATCGTCAAGCTGCGCCGCCGTCAGGATGAGCTGCTCGGCACGGGCTGAAGCCCCTTTCCTGCGCTCCTCGCAAAAAAATCTCGGCTCACCGGGATTAAGCGGCAGGGACGCTTCGTATATGGGGCATGACGCGCGATACCAACCGCATGAACGTCCTCAGCCTGCTGCCGGCGCTCCGGCGCTATGCCCGCGCGCTCACGCGGGACGCGGCGAGCGCCGAGGACCTCGTGCATGACACGCTGGTCAAGGCCTACGAAAAGAAGAGCAGCTTCCGCCCGGGCCGCAACCTGCGCACGTGGCTGTTCTCCATCCTGCACAACCACTTCATCGACGGACAGCGCAAGACCCGCGCCGACACCTTGCGCATCGCCGGAGCCGCTGACACAGCCGACACCGTCATTTTGCCGGGTCAGGAGCATTCCGTGCGTCTGGCGCAGGTCCGCCAGGCCTTCATGGTCTTGCCGGACGAGCAACGCATGGCGCTCCACCTCGTCGCCATCGAGGGTATGAGCTACCAGGAGGCCGCGATGACGCTCGGCAT
Organism: Hyphomicrobiales bacterium; assembly: GCA_930633525.1. Classification (NCBI taxonomy): domain Bacteria; kingdom Pseudomonadati; phylum Pseudomonadota; class Alphaproteobacteria; order Hyphomicrobiales; species Hyphomicrobiales bacterium. Next base: position 781,010 of record CAKNFP010000001.1, on the reverse strand, counting down.
CCCCGTGGGCACGCTGATGTCGCGCCTCGGCCGGGCCAGAGCCACCCTGCGCGGCTTCGAGGAGGGCGAGCAGGCGGCGGACAAAACCGTGCCTTCCGGGGACAAGGACCGCGTGGCTCCGGCAACGCCGGGACGCCCTGATCATCTGCGCGTAGTGGGAGGAACAGATGATTCGACCCATTGACCCAGTCACGACCTATGACCTCAACGCCTATGTGGACGGCCAGCTCGATATGCCCCGCCGCATCGAGGTGGAGGATCATCTGGCGCGGCATCCCGAGATCGCCGCGCGGGTGATGGCTGATATGCGCACACGCGACGAGCTGCGTCTGGCCTTCGCGGAGCATTCCTCCCTGGCCCGGCCCCAGACCACGGAGACAGCACGGCGGCTGGAGCGAGGCCTCGCAAGGGCCCGGGCACTGAGCCGCCTGCGTCGCTTCGCGACCGCGGCGGTGATCGCCGCGGCCGGCTGGATTGCCCACGCCGAGTTCACCGGCTCTTCGAGCACGGCGGCTCCCATACCGGCGGCTTTCGTGGACGATGCCGTCAAGGCGCACCGGATCGAGGCCGCGCGGATGGCCGCGACGGCCCCTGCGACGACCGCGACCTATGATCCAGCCGCCATCCGCGCCTCGACCGCGCTCGCCATGCCGATCCTGCCGGCCGGCTGGCGCGTGCTCGATATCCAGATCCTTCCCGCTGCCGCCGGCTCCAGCGTCGAGATTGTCTTCGACGCCGAGGAACTCGGGCGCGTCTCGCTCTTCGCGGCACGCGCAGACAGTTTCGCGGTCGTCGCTCCGGCTGCGGCGCAGCGCAACACGGAAACGGTCGCCTATTGGCAGATGGGCGACATGGCCTATGCGCTGACCGGCCCCGCTGACCGCGAACTCGTCGCGGCGGCACGGACGCTGGCCAACGCCCTTTATTGATGATCACCAGGAGACGACCGGAATGAACCCCAATCCCGCATGGCAGACCGGCGCAGCGCGCGCCGGTGGTGCTGTTTTCGACGAGGGCCTTCGGCAGCACATGCTGCGGGTCTACAACTACATGTGCATCGGCCTCGTCCTCACAGGCATCGTGGCCTATGTGGTTGGCACGACGCCCGCGCTTTATGTGCCGATCTTCTCGAGCCCGCTGAAGTGGGTGGTGATGCTGGCGCCGCTCGCCTTCGTGTTCTTCTTCTCCTTCCGTATCGAGAAGATGTCGGCCGCCTCGGCGCAAATGGCCTTCTGGGCCTTCTGCGGGGTGATGGGCCTGTCGCTCGCCTCCGTGTTCCTGGTGTTCACCGGCACAAGCATCGCTCGCACCTTCTTCATCACCGCCGCGATGTTCGGCGCGACGAGCCTCTACGGCTACACGACGAAGCGGGATCTCTCGCAGTTCGGTTCGTTCATGATCATGGGCCTGATCGGCGTGATCATCGCGAGCCTCGTGAACATCTTCCTGGCCTCGAGCGCCCTGCAGTTCGCGATCTCGGTGATCGGCGTGATCGTTTTCGTCGGCCTGACCGCCTGGGATACCCAGTCGATCAAGGAGCGTTATGCCGAACATTTCAGCGATGAATCCCGGCAGAAGATGGCCGTGTTCGGCGCCTTCTCGCTCTACCTGAATTTCGTGAACCTGTTCCAGCTTCTGCTGCAGTTCACCGGTCAGCGCGACGAATAAGCGACCGGATGCCAAGCGATGCCTCGGGATCGTCAAGATCCCGAGCTATCGTCCGCACCGCTTATCCTAATAGCGTCCTTCGGGATTTTGGGAGGCACCGCAAGTTCGGTGCCTTTTTTGTGGGCGCGCCGCCGGCCGCGCCGGAGCACCCTTCTAGATGCATGACCTACGCCAGGTACCCCGTGACGAGCCCCGCCACCTGGACAGGCTGGTCCCCGTACCCATCGCCACGAGGGCGGCCGCAGAAGACGAACCTGTTCGCCTGTCGGCCATTCTCACGGCCATTGCCCAGGATACGTCGCGGGATCGCATTTCCCTGCGCGATCTTCTGACCATCGGGCGGGATCGGGCCTTCGGCGCACTGCTCTTCATCTTCGCCGTGCCCAATGTCATGCCAGCCCCACCGGGCACGTCCGCGATCCTCGGTCTGCCGCTGCTGTTCCTCGCCGCGCAACTCATGGTCGGCTACCCTCACCCCTGGCTGCCGAAGATCATTGCGGACAGGTCCATGCGGCGGCAGGACTTCGCGACGCTCATCAACAAGCTCGCGCCCTGGATCGCCCGTTCCGAGCGCCTGCTGAAGCCGCGTCTAAGCCTTTTCGCGATCACCGAACGGTTCATCGGTTTCATCGCGCTCTGCCTGGCCGTCATCCTGTTTCTGCCGATTCCGCTCGGAAACATGCTGCCCGCACTGGCGATCTGCTTCTTTGCCCTCGGCATTCTGGAGCGTGACGGCATCGCCGTACTGATTGGCTATGCGACGACCATCCTGTCGGTCGTAGTGGTATCGGGGGTGCTCTATGCCCTCATCAAGAGCGCGCTCTTCATCCTGACTAACGCATTCTAGCCGGACCGTCGCCCGTAACAGACCAAGCGCGCCAGTCACTGTGGCATTCATAAGAAAATGGCGATCCGGGGTACCGGATCGCCACGATGGATGTCGGAGGCAGCTCTGAGAAACCTGAGGCTTCCCGGAGCCTCGGTCAGGTCGCCGCCCCGTTGACCAGCGGCCAGACCTCAAGCGCACCGCGATAAATCATCTCGAGCGCGACATAGAGGATGACGGCGAGGCCGACATAGGCGATCCACCGGAAACGCTGCAGCAGATTGGCGATGAAGCTCGCGGCAAGACCCATGAGGGCGATCGACAGCGCCAGGCCGAAAACCAGCACGCCCGGATGCTCGCGCGCCGCACCCGCCACGGCCAGCACGTTGTCGAGCGACATGGAGACGTCAGCGATGACGATCTGCCACGCGGCCTGGGCAAATGTCTTGCGCGGCGCCCCGCCGGCGATGGTGCCGTCGGCATTGAGGTCTTTATCGGCGAGCGCCTCGGCAGCCGCTTCCTCCTCAACGTGCGGGGTGCGCAGCTCGCGCCACATCTTCCAGCACACCCAGAGCAGAAGGATACCGCCCGCCAGCAGGAGGCCGACGATCTGCAGCAACTGGGTCGTCAATCCAGCAAAGATGATACGAAGAACCGTCGCGGCGATGATGCCGATAAGGATTGCTCTGGCGCGTTGATCCTTGGGCAGACCGGCCGCGGCCAGGCCAATTACGATGGCGTTGTCACCGGCCAGCACCAGGTCGATCATGATGACCTGAAGCAGCGCGGTGAGAGCCTCGCCCGTAAAGAACTCACTCATCAATGGTTGTCCTCTTTCGCCATACTGGAAAGAGTGGCCATGGATAGCGACGGGATCGCCAACAGCTTGCGATTCTCGAAGCCGGGCTGACGGGAAACCCCGAGCCCGCGCTGCTTGATGCGTCGCTTGAGCTGATGACGAATGTCTCAGGCCACTCCGTTCGATGTCCAGTCCGACATCGCAGTTCGTTGACGAACTGCCAGAGGGGCCCGGCCTGGTGGGCGAAGCTTTAGCGCACCACGCGCCGAGTCTCAAGGCCCGGTCGCGCTCATAACGAGCGCCCGACCGTTGCCGAGCCCGAACTACCGGTTGTGCCGCAAGGCATCTGCTGGCGCCTTGGTGAGAAGGTCGCCGGTCGACTTCGTGGTGTCGGCGATGCTGTCGCCGAGCGTTTGCATGTGGTTGCCGTAGTTCTCCCGCGTATTGGGGTCGAGAACCGCCATAGGCGCGGAAATAACGAGGCCCGCCGCCGTGCCGACGGTCGCCGCGGCGCCGGCCGTCATGCCGATGATGTGGTCACCCAGTCCGACCCGGGAATCGGTGATCGTCTGCCCGGATGCAAGACGCTGACCGATGAGCTGCACAACCTCGGGGCTTTCGGCGAATTTTCCGTGGTTGAGGCTATCAGATCCCTGCAGCTTGGTAAGATCAAGCACCGTGAATTTGTAGTCGGTGAATTCCTTCTTGTAAGGCTCGACCTCGGGATCGACGGCTCCAAGGCGATTCACGCTGCCCCATACGCGCCGCGATACGGCAAGAGCCTTGTCATCCTGCGAGACGAACAGGGTGAAATTGGGCCGGGGTTTGCCCATGTCCACCATCTGGCTGCGGAACACATCGACATCGACGTCCGGCGCGGCCAGCATCACATTGCGGATCTTGGATGGAATATGCCCGTTACGAATGGCCATCTGCCGCAATGCTTCGAGCGTGACCCAGTTCCCCATTGAATGCGCGAGGACAGAGATTTCCCCGACGGCCGGATCACGCGCCAGCCACTGCAGTAGATTTTCCAGCGCATTGCGCGAATAGTTGCTGCTCTCGCGGTCATAGCCATAGGCGAGGAGGCTGCCGCGTGAGGGCCAGGTGAACAGGACCGGCGTCACGTCCATGTTGGAATCATGGATGATCTGGGCGAAGCGATACACCGCATCTTCAAAACGGTTGTTGAAGCCGTGAATGAAGACGAGAACGCGCCGCTTGGGCGTCTTCTTCACCGAGCGGCTGAACCAGGCGATGGCTTCCTTCTGCGTCAGCTGCTCGGCCTGCAGCGTCACAAAATCCGTGGCGGGATTCCCGGGCAGGCGGCGGGGCCACTGCACCTCGCCGACCTTGCGGGCGCTCTCCGGCGGGATGGATACGGTGATTTCGGCGAAGGAGGCCATCGTGCCACGTTCACCGGTGAACATGGTGCCGGGGTCATTCGCAGCCTGGCGCGTCGTGGCGACGATCATCGACACTTTCGAAGCACCGGGCACCGTTTCAGCCACGGGCGCGAGCACGCCTCTCGGGGTGCTGCAGCCGGCCAGAACGACCGCGAGGCCCACTGCGACACACAGTCCCCGCAATGCAGTGATTGCGCCCCGCCGTTGATGCGTCGGTGCGGGATGCCCGCCAGTCTTCGCGCAAACGGAGCCGGCTCGATTACGCGTCGACACAATGCTGGCTGGCCACATGGCGGGTCGCACTCCACTCGTCGTCGAACAACTCGCAGGTTGAGCAGTCGAGATCAAGCCGCAAAGCAGAGTGGTCCGCGTATCTTTCGAGATGTAGCATACATGCTGCAGGGGTAACGCGCGCGACGCGACAAGAAGCACCAGCCCACATAGCACGCCCCTGCCCCGGGAGATGGCCTCATGAATTTTCAACCGCATGCCGATGACACGCCGATGCCCGTAGTCGATCTCGCCATCGTCGAGGCTAATCTGAAGCGCATGCAGGCCTATTGCGATCAGCACGGGCTGAAGCTGAGGCCGCATATCAAGACGCACAAGATGCCCGGGCTTGCCAAATGGCAGATGGAACTCGGCGCGGTCGGCATCACCTGCCAGAAACTCGGCGAGGCCGAGATCATGATCGACGCCGGCATAACCGACATCCTGATTTCCTATCCGCTGATCGGTCCGGTCAAAGCCGCGCGCCTGGCGGCCTTGGCGCGCAAGGCGACACTCGCCGTCGTCGCGGACAGCACGCTCGCCATTGACACCGCCGCCGAGGCGGCCGAGGCCGCAGGCACGCCGATCCGCGTCCTCATCGAATTCGAGAGCGGAGGACAGCGCGCCGGCGTTGGCTCCCCCTCCGACGCGCTCGTCCTCGCGAAACGGATCTCAACCGCCCGGGGGCTCACCTTCGGCGGCCTGATGACCTATCCGCTCGGCCCGGAGGCGGCTGCGTTCATCAGCGAGGCCAAATCCCTGTTTGCGGCGGAAGGGGTCGCCATACCGACCATTTCGGCGGGCGGCACGCCACGAGCCTTTCACGCCCATGAGGTGCCGGGTGTCACGGAGCTCCGGGTCGGCACGTACATCTACAACGATCGCAACACCATCGGCCAGGGGGCGGCGACTTTGGATGACTGCGCCCTTCATATCGAGGCGACCGTGGTCAGCCGGCCGACGGCCGACCGCGCCATCATCGATGCCGGCTCGAAGACGCTTTCGAGCGATCTCACGCCGGGCGGGGCGGCGCGCGGCTACGGGTTGATGCGCGACTATCCCGAGGCCGTCATTGCCAAGCTCAACGAAGAGCACGGCATTGTCGATCTATCGGCCTGCACCCGCCGCCCCGAGATTGGTGAGACGGTGCGGATCATTCCGAACCACGTCTGCGTGGTGGTGAACCTGCACGACGAAATCCTGATGACGCGGCCAGGCGCGCCGGACGTCCTGATGCCGGTGGAAGCGCGGGGCCGGTCACGCTGATCCCGGACCGTTCCGGAGGGCCGCCTCGGTCCTGGTCATTCCAGGGGCAATCCGCAGGATTGAGCCCGGAAGCCATGAATGCCGACGCGGCTCAACACGGTGCAACGGGACGACAGGCCGAAAACCAGCGTGTCATCCTCGGCGGCGCGTAGCGCCGGGAAGAGGATCCATGCTCACTGCAGATCTTCGATCTTTCATTGCCTGTTCGCGGGTCCCCGTCCCGGGCTGCTTCGCAGCCCGCCGGGGATGACACGGAGGTTGAGCGGTCGTTGCCACGAGTGCCTCGTTCCCGCCCCTCACTTCGCCTTGGTCAGACGGGTGATCAGGCTCGACGTATCCCAGCGGCTACCGCCGTTCTTCTGCACCTCGCCATAGAACTGGTCGACGAGCGCCGTGGCGGGCAGGGTCGCACCGTTGCGCCGCGCTTCGGACAGGCAGATCGACAAGTCCTTGCGCATCCAGTCCACGGCGAAGCCGAAGTCGAACTTCCCCTGGTTCATGGTCTTGCCGCGATTTTCCATCTGCCAGGAACCAGCGGCGCCCTTGGAAATCACGTCGAGCACGGCTTCGACATCGAGACCCGCGCTCTGGGCGAAATGGACGCCCTCGGACAGGGCCTGCACAAGGCCGGCGATGCAGATCTGGTTGACCATCTTGGTCAACTGTCCCGACCCTGCCGGTCCCATCAGCCGCGAGGCACGGGCAAAGCTGAGAATGGCCGGCTCGGCGCGTGCATAAACCTCCGCGTCGCCACCGCACATCACGGTCAGCACGCCGTTCTCGGCGCCGGCCTGGCCACCGGACACCGGGGCGTCGATGAAGCCAATCCCCCTTTCCGCAGCCGCGGCCGCGATCTCACGGGCGACGTCCGCGGAGGCGGTCGTATGGTCGACGAGGATCGCGCCTGCCTTCATGGCCGAGAGGGCGCCGTCTGTCCCGAGGATCACGGCGCGCAGGTCCTCGTCATTGCCGACGCAGCTCATGACGATGTCCTGGCCGGCAGCGGCTTCGGCCGGGGTCCTGCCCAGACGGCCGCCATGGGCCGCCACCCAGGCCTCCGCCTTGGCGAGCGTGCGATTGTAGACGGTGACCTCATGGCCCTTCGCCGCCAGATGGCGCGCCATGGGCGAACCCATCACGCCGAGCCCCAAGAACGCGATCTTCATGCTGCACTCCCTCGCTATGGCGACCGGCGGCATCGCGATGCGCGCGGCCATCGTTTCCCCATCACTCGACCATGGACCTGCATCAGGTCAAGCGATGGTTGCGCGGAAATGCTCAGGCGACTTCCGCCTGCCCCCAGAACGGAAAGGGATCGCGCAGCCGCCGATAGGCGCCCGGATCGAAGCGGATGGGATTGGCCGGGCCGACGAGGCAATCGTCGAGGGCGGCACGAATGGCCGCTTCATCCATCCCCGTTCCGATGAAAACGAGCTCCTGGCGGCGATCGCCCCAGACCGGGCTCCAGTGGCGCGCGAGCAGCGTCTGCCAGTCCGGATGATCCGGCCAGTGGGCCTTCGGGATGGCGGCCCACCAGTGGCCCATGCCGGTCACGCGGGCAATCGCGCCCGCCAGCGAGAAATCCCCCACCCATTGCGGACGGGTCGCGAGCCAGAAATGGCCCTTGGCGCGGATGAGACCCGGCCAGGCGCTGTTGATGAAGGCGTTGAACTTGGCGGGATGGAACGGTCGGCGGGCGCGATAGGCAAAGCTCTGGATGCCGTATTCCTCCGTCTCTGGCACATGCGCCGCAAAGCCGTAGAGTTCCTTGTACCAGAGCGGATGCTGCTGGGCCTTGTCCTCATCGAACAGGCTCGTGTTCAGCACCGCGTCGAGCGGCACCCGGCCAAAGTCCGTCTCAATGACGCGCGCATCGGCATTCAGTGCCGTCACGACCTTGCGGACCAGAGCCAACTGGTCGCGCGAGACCTCGGACTTCTTGTTGATCACGACGATATCGGCGAATTCGATCTGCTCGACGAGAAGATCGACCAGCGTGCGATCGTCGTCCTCGCCGGCAGTCTCCCCGCGATCGCGCAGGAAGGCGTTGGAGCCGTAATCCTTCAGCAGATGCGCGGCATCGACGACCGTGACCATGGTGTCGAGCCGCGCCACGTCCGAGAGGCTCTGCCCGTCTTCGTCGCGGAAGGAGAAGGTGCTCGCCACCGGCAGCGGTTCGGCGATCCCTGTCCCTTCGATGAGGAGATAGTCGAAACGGCCCTCCGCGCTCAGCCGGCGCACCTCCGCCAGAAGATCGTCGCGCAGCGTGCAGCAGATGCAGCCGTTGGTCATCTCGACCAGCCTCTCGTCAGTGCGCGAGAGACCGGCGCCGCCGTCGCGAACGAGATCGGCGTCGATATTCACCTCAGACATGTCATTGACGATGACCGCGACTTTCCGCCCTTCGCGATTGTTGAGCACATGGTTGAGAAGCGTGGTCTTGCCGGCCCCGAGGAAGCCGGACAGCACGGTGACGGGGAGACGTTGGTCGTTCTCTGCAATCATTCTCATGGTTCGGTCTTGGGTTCGATCTTGGGGTTCGATCCTGGCTTGGATCCGGAGTGGATACTTGCCATTAAATGAAATGTTATATCATAACAATTCATAGCGAGACACTGCCCCTGGGTCAAGGTCCCGGGGGCCGGCGCATGGGGGCGGGTCCCGCCGTCAGCCCCCTGCCAAGAGGATGGCACCGTCCGGCCATTGACTTCTATGTGATGTTATAGTGTTACATTCTTTATCCATTACCAATGGCATCCCATTTCAGGAGACAATCGTGATCCGACCTGATCTTTCCGCGCTGCTCGCGTCCACCGCCCTTGCTGTCGCCTTCACTTGCGCGATGCCGGGCGGCGCGCTGGCGCATGATCATGCCGTCAAACGGGGACGGCTCGTCTTTGCCGATCATGAAAAGCCGGTTGTCCGCGTGCTCGATCTCGACACCGGTGAGGTGACCCACGGCTTCGATGTGCCGAAGGCCAATCCGGTGTTCGCGACAGCCGACGACCGGCGCCACGTGGTCATCAAGACGGGCGACGATACGGGAACCGTCCGCATCCTCGATAACGGCCTCACGTTTGAATCCCACGGCGACCACGAGGATCTGGACAAGGGCGAGGTCAAGCTGCTTGAGTTGACCTTCAAAGGGGACCGCCCCGCCCATGTGGTCTCCGAGAACGACTGGCTCGCCGTGTTCTACGATGGCTTGCGCCCCTGGGAGGCCAAGAGCAACGCCAAGGCCTATCTCGTGCCGCTCGATTCCCTCGGCGAGACCAAGCCGGAGGTCACGGAGTGGCAGGGCCCGGCGCCGCAGCACGGCATCGCGATCCCGCTGGGCAAGGAGCAATGGCTCATCTCGGTGACGAAGCCGGCCTATGCCAAGGGCGACAACCAGAAGGTTTCCTCACGCCCGGACGGTTATGAAATCCTCGACCGGACGAAGGGCTGGTCCCGCGTCGCCTCGTTCAATGACACGGGCGATCCGGCAAAGTCCTGCAAGGAATTCCACGGCCATGCCTCGCTCGCCAACACCCATGTCTTCGGGTGCAACCAGGCAATCGCCGGGGACGAGCGCGGTGACGGCGGGCTTCTGGTCATCGGCCAGGCGGCGGACGGCACATGGGGCGCGCGCAAGATCTCCTACCCCGACGAGCGACGCTCCAGCACCATCAAGGCGGCGGCCGGCGGACAATATATGGTCGCCAACTACGGCCTGAAATCGCCCTATGACGCGTTCCTGCGCATCGACCCCAAAGCCGCCACGCTCTCCAAGGCCGATGTCTTCGCCGTGCCCGGTGGGCAGCCGACCTGCCAGTATGAAATCAGTCCCGATGGGAAGCGGGTGGTCAACCTGACCCAGGACGGCAAGCTCCGGGTCTATGACATCGCCCCGGCGTGGAAGGAGATCGCCACCTTCGACGCCGTCGGGAACTTCGATTGCGCTTTTGGCGCGGCGACACCGGTTCCCAGTCTCGCAATCATCGGCAACAGCGCTTTCGTGAGCGATCCCGAAAACAGCCGCATCCGGGAATTCCACCTGAACACGCTGAAGCAGGGCCTCGACACCCCCGTCGATGGCAAGCCCGCCAATCTCGCGAGCGGCGGCAACGCCGGCTGAACCCGCCCCGCCGCAAAAAGCGGGCAATCCCTGCTGAACGGACGAACCGTGCCTCGCCGGTTCGTCCGCCATCCGCGGCCCGCGTCCAGATCAGTTGATTGTCGGGTAGGGTATGAAGGTAGTCTGGCCTGCCTCATTGTCATAGGCTGCGCCATAGAGGCGCCCGCCAATCTGCCGTAGCGCGAGCTTGCCGGGGGTGGCTTTCGCCGCGGTAAACAGTGCGTCGATCGAGGGCGCGATCTCGCGCGCCGCCAGCGTCGGCTCCAGCGTCGCCACGATCGTATGCAGATAGGGCGCGACCTTCGCGCTATCACCCAGGCAGGAATCCGGCACGGTCAGCGAGAAGGTCAGCAGGACGCCGCGGCGCGTCGTATGCCCCTGCCCTTTCACGCAGTCGCCGCCCGTGAAGAAAACGAGCGACGAGCCATCGGGCGCCGCCATGGTCTTGCCCACGGCGAAGGCGAGCTTCGCGTCTGTCATCGCCGGCTGGGAATTCAGCGCCTTGAGAAAGGCTTCCGCGTTCAGGTTGAATCCGTCGTCAGCTTGCGCACCAGACGCCAGCAGCGTGGCCACAGTAAGCCCCGCTGCGAAGGTCGCTGCGCGGCAGAACCCGGTCCACTGGCCAAGCACACGATAAGACGACGCCATTACGCAACCTCTTGGGACACAGTTGAGACACAGTCGGGAAACAGTCGGGAGACTCTTGGGACACAGCCGGGACAGCGGCAGCGAGCCATGCCGGACCAAGGCGATCCGGCATGAGCACAATACAGATTTAGCGATCCTTGAAAACCGCCGCGCGCTTCTCGACGAAGGCGGCGCATCCTTCCGCCGCGTCCTCGCTCGAGGAGACGAGCCCGAAGAGCTCGGCCTCGATGCGCAACCCCTCCGCGAGCGCGACGGAGGCCCCCCGCTCCACGGCGGCCCGCGCGAGGCTCTGGGAGGACAGGCTGAACCCCGTGAATTCGCCGGCGAAGGCAAGCGCCGCAGCGACCACATCTTCGTTCGTGACACGGTTGACGAGGCCGAACTTGTCGGCTTCGGCCGCATCGATGAACCGGCCGCTCATGATCAACTCAAGCGCGCGGGCCTCCCCGATGAGGCGCGGCAGGCGCTGCGTGCCGCCGAAACCGGGCAGAAGCCCGAGCTTGACTTCCGGCAGGCCCATCTTGGCCGACGCCAGCGCCACGCGGAATGTGCAGGCCAGTGCGAGCTCGAAGCCGCCGCCGAAGGCAAAACCATTGATCGCCGCGATGGAAGGAACGCGCAGGCGCCCAAGCCTGGCGAACGTCGATTGGCCGAGTTCGGCCCTTTCCTTCATGGCGATGGGTGACTGGGCAATGAATTCCTTGATATCCGCGCCTGCGCAGAAGGCCTTAGGACCCGCGCCCGTGACGATGACCGCGCGCACAGCCTTATCCTTCGCCACTGCATCGATCGCGTCACCGAGCGCATGGAGGACTTCGGCATTCAACGCGTTGAGAGCTTCAGGCCTGTTCAGCCGCAGGATAGCGCAGGATCCCTGATTGTCGCGTTCGACTACTGCCACACCGGCCTCCGTATTGTCTTGCATCTGGTGCCCACGTCCTATCATGGTCGGCAGGCAACGTCTCGATCTGACGTAGTGACCGCCTCCTGAGCGGGAGCCCATGACGCCTCTTGTCCCGAAGCATAGGCGTCGGCCATGGAAAAATCATCACATCGACAACAATGGCGCAGCGCGGCTGATCAATCGAAAAGCAATGGAACAGACATGGCGCGGCCGCCATTGCTGTCCATTATGATCGAGCGCCGGAACACGCAGATGTTGACGCCTCGGCAGGGATCGCGCATCCACAGGTTGTTAACGATCGCGGAGCCATGACCCATGACGGACGTCCCAACGCGTTTTGCACTCTCGGGCGCTGACGTTTTCGACGGCCGAACCCGCCACCGCAAACACGCGCTTATCGTCGATGAGGGCCGCATCCGCGCGATCGTGCCATCGCGGGAGCTGCCGGCGAATATCGAGATCGTCCACGCCGATGGCGGCCTCGTCACCGCTGGTTTCATCGATCTGCAGGTCAATGGCGGCGGCGGCGTGCTGTTCAACAGCCAGCCGACCGTCGACGGCATTCGCGATATCGTGACGGCCCATGCCCGCATGGGGACGACCGCCCTGCTTCCGACCGTCATCACCGATCATCCCGAAGTCACGTACGGCGCCATCACCGCTGTGCGCCAGGCCATTGCCCAAGGGATCGAGGGGTGCCTCGGCATCCATATCGAGGGGCCCTTCATCGCCCCCGCGAAGAAGGGCGCCCATGACCCGGAGCTGATCCGAGATCTGAATGACGGCGAATTGCTGCGGCTGACCCATACGGGTCTGCGCCATGTCATGATCACCCTCGCGCCCGAGGCCGTGAACAGCCAGCAGATTGCCGCGCTCATCAAGGCCGGCGTGACGGTCTCGATTGGCCATAGCAACGCCACCTACGACCAGGCCATGGCCCTGTTCCAAGCGGGCGCGCGCTGCGTCACCCACCTCTTCAACGCCATGAGTCAGTTTGGCAGCCGCGATCCCGGCGTCGTCGGCGCCGCGCTCGCCAGCGAGCAGGTGTGGTGCGGGCTCATCGCCGACGGACACCATGTGCATCCCGCCACCCTGAACACAGCCATGCAGGCTAAGCGCGGCCTGCCCTTCTTCCTCGTCAGCGACGCGATGCCAACGGCCGGCTCGTCCGAGGACAGCTTCCTCCTGAACGACCGGGAGGTAAAACGCGTCGGCGATCGCCTGACGCTGGAGGACGGCACGCTCGCCGGCTCGGACCTCGTCCTTGTCGACGCCGTGCGTTTCATGGCCGACACGGTCGGCGTCGCGCTGGAGGAAGCACTGCGCATGGCCTCACTCTATCCAGCCATGGCGCTCGGCGTCACGACGGACTACGGGCGGCTCGTGCCGGGGCGGCGCGCCGACATCGTGCATCTGACGGAAGATCTGAGTGTCGAAGGCGTCTGGGTCGGCGGCAAACCGGTTGACGCCATGCATCACGAGCCGTCACCCAATGCCGACGTAAGCTCGGCTGCATGAGATCCCCGGGATTAATGATACAGACGTAATTCTGTTTATCGCAGCGCTGGTTTGTATAACGTGCCATCAGGTTCTCATGATGGGCTCCCGCGATGCAGACAACGATTACCGGCACGACGCTTCCCGTTCTGCAAATCAATCTCGAGGCCGGTGAGAAAATCATCGCCGAGCCTGACCAGCTCTCCTGGCTCGCAGGCCCGGTCAAGCTCACGACCACCACGGCGACTGCCGGCTCAAGTGGTTTCTGGGGATCCATGGGGCGGGCGTTGACGGGTGGCGGCCTGTTCATGACGGAATTCGAGGCGGAGGGAGGCGCGGGGCTTGTCGCCTTCACCGCCCAGATCCCCGGCAGCCTCCACGAGGTGCAGGTGGGCGGCGGCCGCTCCTATTTCATCCACCACCACGGCTTCCTCTGCGCCACCGCCGGCGTTGAACTCGGCATAGGGTTCCAGCAATCGCTCGGCGCCGGGATCTTCGGGGGCGACGGCTTCACGCTGCAGAAGCTCTCCGGCACGTGCACAGCCTGGGTCGAGCTGGGCGGCGAGACTGTCATCTACGACTTGAAAGAAGGCGAGGGCCTGCAGGTCCACCCCGGCCATGTCGGCATGTTCGAGGATACCGTCAATTTCCAGCTGACAACCATCCGCGGCGTCAAGAATGTGATGTTCGGCGGTGATGGGCTGTTCCTGGCCCAGCTCACCGGGCCGGGCAAGGTCTGGCTGCAGACGCTAACGGCGCCGAAACTGGCGCACGCGCTGGCCCATTACCTGCCCAAGGCCGAACGCTGATGCGTCTGTCACGACTGGGTGTCGCGGCCCTGATCGCGGCGTGTGTGCTGCCCGCGACTGCTATGGCCGAGCCGCGCTACACCGACGAGGGCCGCGGGACGTTTCTGCGGTTTCTCGATGCGCCGGCCGCGGACGAGCCCATGCGCCGTTCGCCGACGCTGCATCTTTCCTTCGGCGGGCCCGACTATCGGGCCGTGATGGATACGGGCTCAACCGGCATCGTGGTCGCGGCAAGCCTCATTCCCGGTGTCGACAGCCTGCCGGTGGTCGCGCCGGGCAAACTGACCTACACGAGTTCCGGCCGCATCATGCGCGGGGACTGGGTCATGACGCCCGTGACGATCAGCGGCGTTGGCGGGGATGCCATCACCACCCGCCCCCTGCCTGTTCTCGCCGTGCGCCAGATCGACTGTTTTGAGAACGCGCGCGACTGCCAGCCCACGGATGATCCGCGTCACGTGGTCATGCTCGGCGTCGGCTTCTCGCGCGAAGGCGACCAGCAGAGCCAAAGCACACCGGACAAGAACCCCTTCCTCAACCTGCCCGAAATGGGCGAGGCCGATAAGCCCGGCCGCCTTCGGCGCGGCTATGTGGTGACGCGGGCCGGCGTGCATGTGGGCCTCACCCGCGCCAATACGGAAGGCGAGTTCCGCTTCGTGAAGCTCGCCAGGAAAGACGACGGCAGTGACTGGGCGCCCATACCCGGGTGCATCAGCATCGGCGGCGGCGAGCCCGCTTGCGGCACGGCCTTGATCGATACCGGCGTTTCCGTGATGTATCTGACCGTGCCCCGGGACCAGGAAGCCGGTTTTGTCACCCAGGGCGACCACGGCCGCACGCTCGTGCCGGGCACTCAGGTCACGGTCACCTTCAGCGCACGCCCTTCCAATGAAGCGCCCGGCTATCTCTTCACGGCCGGAATGGGCGGTGATCCGCTTGCGCCATCACGAATCGTCCTGGTCGGCGGCAAGGATCGCCCGACTTTCGTGAACACCAGCGTCCACGCCCTCAATGGTTTCGACTATCTCTACGATGCCGATGAAGGCTATGTCGGCTTCCGCCGGCTGGGGCGCTAGAAGCCGCCCGATCCGAGGCAGAGGCTGCGCGCTCGGCGCAGCGGTGCATCCCCGCAGAAAACGCAGTTGGCGGCGGGACTGTCGTCGAGCTTTTCCACGCCACACGTAGGCTCTTTCAAAGATAATCCTTGGCTCGAAGTGTGCCGCTTATCGCGTCGCGAAGGACAATCCGATCGCGCGAGGGCGGCATAAGTGATTCTGATGGCATTCGCCAAAGGTCGAAGTGCATAATTCGTCAATCCGTATAGATAGGGTCAGAAGGAACCGTGATCTCTATCGTTTTGGTTGAACACGACGGACATTAGTCCGATAGTGCGTACAATATAATCGCGTAATTGAAACACGACTGGGAAACGATCCAACCCAGGGGGGAAAATGGCTCAGCACGGGGAACGCCCAGCAGCAGGGGCAGTGCGTCACCTCATCCGTGGTCCTCAGAATTTTGCAGCTGGCCTGAGCCTGATTGGTATCGCAATCCTCGCGTTCTGGGCGTCCAGTGACCTGACGCAAGGATCGCTCAGGGCCATGGGGCCCGGCATGCTGCCCCGCACCATCGCTACCCTTCTGGCGCTCTGCGGCCTCATCCTCATCGCTATTTCCTTCATGAAGGACGGAGAAACGCTGGAGCGCTGGCATCTGCGCGGGCCATTCTTCGTCTGCCTCGGGCTCATCGCCTTCGCGGCCACCGTCAGAACCGTTGGTCTCGCGGTCGCGGGGCCCCTGCTCGCGATCATCTCCGGCTTTGCCTCACCGGAAACGCGCATCAAAGAACTGATCGTCTTTGCGATTGCGATGACGGCCTTTTCGATCGGCTTGTTCAAATACGGGCTCAACCTGCCGATCCCCGTCTTCATCATTCCCGGCGTCATGTATTACTGAGGGCGCCGATCATGGACATCATCGCTCATCTTGCGCTCGGATTCTCCACGGCGCTGACCCTGCAGAACATCGGGCTGTGCCTGCTCGGCTGCCTCATCGGAACACTGGTCGGCGTGCTGCCGGGCGTCGGCCCCATCGCGACCATCACGATGCTGCTGCCGATTACCTTCGGCATCGATCCGGTCGGTGCGCTCATCATGCTGGCGGGCATTTACTACGGCGCCCAATATGGCGGCTCGACGACCGCCATTCTCGTCAACATCCCGGGAGAGGCAACCGCCGTCGTCACGACCCTCGACGGCCACGAAATGGCGAAGCAAGGCAGGGCGGGCACAGCGCTCGGCATTGCGGCCATCGGCTCCTTCTTTGCGGGTACGGTGGCAACGCTGATGATTGCTGCCGTCGCCGTGCCGCTGACCAAGCTCGCGCTCCTCTTCGGCCCGGCGGAATATTTCTCGCTCATGGTGATGGGCCTTGTCTTCGCGGTGGTGCTGGCGCGCGGCTCGGTGCTCAAGGCCATGGCCATGATCCTCGCGGGCCTCCTGCTCGCCACCGTCGGCACGGATCTCGAGACCGGCGAGGAGCGCATGACATTCGGCTATGGCCCACTCGCGGACGGTATCGACTTCGCCATTCTGGCCATGGGAATTTTCGGCTTCGCCGAGGTGCTGCGCAATCTGGAAGTGACGGAGCACCGTGATGTCGTCCGCAAGGCGATCGGCCGCCTGCTGCCGTCGCTCGCGGAACTCAGGCAATCGGCTCCATCGATCCTGCGGGGCACCGTCATCGGCAGCATCCTCGGGATATTGCCCGGCAATGGCGCCGTGCTCGGCCCCTTTGCCTCCTACTCGCTGGAAAAGAAAATCGCCAAGGAACCGCGGCGCTTCGGCCGTGGCGCCATCGAGGGTGTGGCTGGCCCGGAATCCGCGAACAACGCAGGCGCGCAGACATCCTTCATTCCGCTGCTGACCCTCGGCATTCCGCCGAATGCCGTGATGGCGCTGATGGTTGGCGCCATGACCATTCACGGCATCGTGCCGGGCCCGCAGGTAATGACACGCAACCCCAATATGTTCTGGGGCATGATCGCGTCGATGTGGATCGGCAACCTGATGCTGCTCGTCATCAACCTCCCGATGATCGGCCTGTGGGTGAAGCTGCTCAAGGTACCCTATCGCCTGATGTTTCCGGCGATCCTGATCTTCTCGAGCATCGGCGTCTATTCCATCAACAATTCGCCGGCCGACGTGGTCTTCACCGCCATCTTCGCTGTCATAGGCTATGGCATCCTCAAGCTGGGTTTTGAACCAGCGCCACTGCTGCTCGGTTATGTCCTTGGCAAGCTGATGGAGGAGAACCTGCGGCGGGCGCTCATCATTTCCCGCGGCGACCTGATGACCTTCGTGGAACGTCCGGTGAGCGCCGGCCTTCTCCTGATTGCCGTGGGACTGCTCGCCGTGGCCGTCCTGCCGTCGATCCGCAAGAGCCGGGACGAGGTCTTCACGGAGTAACTCGCCGGTTATCTGTTTGAACGAATTGCATGACTTTGGGAGGATCATTCAATGAACAAGACCATTTCGAGGCGCCTTGTGACGGGCCTCGCGGCTGCCGCCACCGTTGCCGCGGGCCTTGGCCTTTCGCTGGGAAGCGCCGCCGCGGCTTATCCCGAGCGGCCCATCACGATGATCGTTCCCTTCGCGGCGGGCGGCCCGACGGACGTGATCGCGCGTATTGTCGCCGAGAACATGTCGAAGACGCTTGGGCAGCAGATCATCGTGGAAAACGTGGCCGGCGCCGGCGGCACCACGGGCAGCACGCGTGCAGCCCAGGCGGCGCCTGATGGCTATACCCTTGTGATGGGCCATATGGGGACCCACGGCGCCGCGCCAGCGCTCTACCCCAACCTGAAATATGATCCGGCCAAGGATTTCGCGCCCGTCGGCCTCGCTGCGGGAACGCCGATCCTCATCGTCGCGAAGAAGGATTTCCCGGCCAAGGATCTCAAGGAATTCGTGGCCTATGTGAAGGCCAATGCCGACAAGGTCAACCAGGCCCATGCCGGCGTCGGCTCGGTGTCGCACACCACCTGCACCTTGCTCGACGCGCAGCTCGGCATCAAGCCGACGCTGGTCCCCTATGGAGGCACCGGCCCGGCGCTGAACGACCTCGTTTCCGGCCAGGTCGACTTCATGTGCGACCAGATCGTGAACCTGGTTCCGCAGATCCAGGCCGGCACGATCAAGGCCTATGGCGTGGCCATTCCCGAGCGTTCGCCCTCGCTGCCTGACGTCCCGACCACCAAGGAAGCCGGCCTACCGGAATACCAGGTGAGCGCCTGGAACGCGATTTTCGCGCCGAAGGGCACGCCTCAGGACGTCATCGCGAAGCTGAATAATGCGCTCGTCGTGGCGCTGGATGATGAGAACACCCGCAAGCGCCTGCTCGACCTCGGCGGCGTTATCGCCGACAAGCCCGGCCGGTCCCCGCAGGCTCTTCAGGATCTCGTCGTCAGCGAAGTGGCGCGGTGGACGCCCGTGCTGAAGGGCGCCAACGACAAGTAACGCTTTCCTCTGCACGCCAATGAACATCCGGGTAACAGAACCCTCGTTCTGTTACCCGGGAATAGGCTGAATGTTCGAACCAATCCTTTTTATCCGCGGCATCATCCTATTGCGTAAGCCGCCCCAACCTCATCATTGACGCGCAAGCTATTCCTGTTTTTGCGCACGCGCTGTTCGCCACACGATCTACATAAGAGACACGCCCGTTTATCTATCGACCATCGGTGGCTTCACCTATCGAGGGGCTCGCACCCTATCCAGAGTGGGAGACGACCGATGAGTGGAGCGCGGAATGGCGAGCCGGCCTATACGCGGGGCCTCAAGCCACGCCATATCAAGCTTATCTCCCTGGGAGGCGTGATCGGAGTCGGCCTCTTCCTCGGCTCGGGGCGTGCTATCGCGAAGAACGGCCCCGGCCTGCTCGCGGCCTATGCCGTCGCTGGCTGCGCAATCTATTTCATCATGCGCGCTCTCGGCGAGCTCGTCATGCACCGGCCGGTCTCCGGCGCCTTCGCAAGCCATGCCAACGAATTTGTCGGTCGCTGGGCCGGCTTTGTCACGGGCTGGTCCTATTGGTTCGTCTGGGTGACGATGGGCATGGCGGAGATCACCGCCATCGCGCTGTTCGTGCGGTATTGGTATCCAGACGTGCCACAATGGATACCCGCACTCGTCACGCTCGGCATATTATATGCCGCGAACCGCCTCGCCGTGCGGACATTCGGTGAGTTCGAATTCTGGTTTGCAATCATCAAGATCGCCACGATCCTGGCGTTGATCGGCATCGGGATCGCGGCTCTGCTCTTCGGCGCGGGCCCTTTGGCGCATCAAGCCCGGCTGGCCAATCTCTGGGCCGACGGCGGCTTCTTCCCCCAAGGCCTATTGGGCTTTGCCATTACTCTGCAGCTGGTCGTCTTCGCGTTTCAGGGCATAGAGATCATTGGCGTGACGGCGGGTGAAGCGGCCGAGCCTCAGCGCACATTGCCTCGCGCGGTGAACAGCGTCATCTGGCGGATCCTGTTCTTTTACATCGGGTCCCTTGCGATCATCATGATCCTGATCCCCTGGACAGAATTCGCACCGGATCAAAGCCCCTTCGTCGAAGTCTTCGCCAGGAGCGGCATTCCGTCCGCCACCACGATCGTCTACCTCGTGATCATCAGTTCGGCGGCCTCGTCCTGCAACAGCGGCTTGTTTTCCACGGGTCGCATGCTGCATGCGCTCGCCCAGAATGGCCAGGCGCCGGCGGCCTTCGGGCGTTTGAGCACCAAGCATGTCCCGGCGACAGCCATCACATTCTCTGCCGCCATCATGCTGATCGGCGTCCTGCTCAATTATCTCGTGCCGGGCCGTGTGTTCGTGTGGATCACCAGCATCAGCACCATTGGCGGCATCTGGACCTGGGGCATGATCATGTGGACGCATCTGCGCTGGCGCCAGGCGGTCGCGGAGGGGCGCGTGCCGGGCGTTGCCTTTCGCATGCCCGGCGCTCCCTATGTGAACTGGGCCGTGCTCGCCTTTCTGGGCCTCGTGACGATTTTCCTCGCCCTCGACGAGGATACGCGCGTGGCGCTGTATGTCCTGCCATTCTGGGCACTCGCCCTATGGGTGGGCTATCAAGCGACGACCACCCGGCAGAGGATTTCGGATCCTACTGCCCCCGCCCCGACGACCACCTAGAAAGCGCTGCCGAAACTCTCAGCTCCAGTGCAGCGGATGGATCACTCCGTCTCCGATCCGCGCGCATGGCGCACCAGCAGTTGCCCGGCCGAGGTGCCGAGGAATTCCTCGAGGCGCGCATCCTCCTGCTTCAGGAAGCCTCGCGCCGGTAGCCGGCCGGTCAGGAACAGCTCGATCATGGCGACGCAGCCGGCGGCGGTGGTGAGCTGGATGGCGCCAAACTCGGCCGTGCTTTCATAGCGGAGGATGATGCTGTCCTCCTCCATCCGGCTCCGGCGTTCGCCGATCCCCGTCACGAAGATGATCACCACGTCATTGGGCGTGAACGGCGCGGCGCGTTCGAGGATGCGGCGCAGCGTCCCCCGGTCCTCGGCGAGCGCAAGTCCCTGCAACAGGAGCTTCATGATCTCGGCGTGGCCGGGATAGCGCAGCGTCTTGTAGGACATATCGTCGACCTGGCCGGCCAGGGTCTCGGTGAGGGTGCCGAGCCCGCCGGATGTATTGAACGCTTCGTAGGCCACGCCATCGATCAAGACGTTCTCCAGGCCGTCAAGCGCCGGGACGCGTGTGATCTGCCCCGCGTGAATGATCTCGCACGGGTTGCAATACTCGTTGATAAGGCCATCGATCGACCAGGTTACGTTGTAACGCAAGGCGTTGGTGGGGTAGCGCGGCAGGGCGCCGACGCGCATGCTCAGGCTGTGCGGTCGCTCGAAACGCCGGGCCATTTCGGCGCCGAGCACGCAGATGAAACCGGGCGCGAGGCCGCATTGAGGCATCAGGGCGACAGGCGCCGAGGAGGCGAGCGTGCGGATGAACGCGGTGGTCGCGACGTCCTCGGTGAGATCGAAGTAATGCGTGCCCGTCTCCACGGCCGCCTGGGCGATGCCCCTGTTGAGGGTGTAGGGCAAGGCGCTGACGACGATGTCCTGATCTTTCAGATGCCGCAGCAGAGCACTCCTGTCTGCTGCGTCGATGCGGGCGCGCTTCAATCTCTTGCCACGCACCAGCGCGAGCTGCGCCTCGCGGGCATCGGCGAGTGTCACCGTGTGGCCGGCGCCAGCGAGCATCGTCGCAATGGTCGTACCGATATGGCCCGCGCCCAACACGGTGATGCGCCGCGACGGTGTGACCGTGACCTGCGCCGGTATCGAACGCACAAGGGACTGGACAGGCTGGGATTGGACAGGCTGCTGGATGGTCATGGCCGCCCTCCCGACATGGGAGGAAAGAGCCGCGGGCCCCTGGACCGAAAGCCAGATAGCCCTTTGTCCGCGATCATTCGCCCGTTCACTTTACGCATCCTCCTTACACACGAGGGTGAAAGAAGTTGCCTCGGAACCGGCCTGCGGAATGGAACGCGCCAAACAGCCGGCACCGGGCCCGAAGCCTAAACCGCGATCACGCCCCATTGCGGCCTCCTTATTGGAGGCCCACCAGGAGCATGCTCCACAGGCATAAGGAATAAGCGAAGACCGTAAAAGAACCCTGTCGGATCTCGCAGACAATCCGGCGCATGGGCCAACGATGGGCCATCATCGCCTGCGTCTCATCTTTCACCCAGCGCACCCCATCGGCGAAGCGCGCGCGGCCCGCCTACTTCTGGGCGAAGGCCTTTTCGATGACATATTGCCCGGGCTCGCCGTGATTGCCCTCGATGAAGCCCCGGCCGTCGAGAAACCTCTTGAGATCCGCCAGCATCTCGGGGCTGCCGCAGATCATGACACGGTCTTGCTCAGGATCGAGGGGTGCCAGACCGAGATCGGCCTCCAGCTTGCCGGCTTCGAGCAGGGCCGTGATGCGTCCCTGGTTACGGAAGGGTTCGCGGGTCACCGTCGGATAGTAGAGAAGCTTCGCCGTCACGTCCTCTCCGAGGAATTCATCGCCCGGAAGTTCACTCAGGATGCGATCCTGGAACGCGAGCTCCGCCACATACCGGCAACCATGCACCAGCACCACGCGCTCGAAACGCTGATAACTCTCCGGATCCTTGATGACGCTGAGGAAGGGCGCCAGGCCCGTGCCGGTGGCGAGCAGGTAGAGATTGCGGCCAGGCAGAAGATTATCCTGAACCAGGGTGCCCGTCGGCTTGCGGCCGACGATGATGCGATCACCTGGCTTCAGATGCTGGAGCCGCGAGGTGAGCGGGCCATCCGGCACCTTGATGGAATAGAATTCCAGACTCTCTTCGTAATTGGCGCTGGCGATGGAATAGGCGCGCAGCAGCGGCTTGCCGTTGACCGGTAGGCCGATCATCACAAACTGGCCATTGAGGAACCGGAAACCGGAGTCCCGCGTCGTGGTGAAGCTGAACAGCGTCGGTGTCCAATGCTGAACCGAAAGAACCTCTTCCTCAAAGAAATTGCTCATCGTCTCCGTCGCATCCCGTCATGCCACTCTGCGTGAGATAGGCATCCCATTGCCCGTTCTCAATCATCCTTCACCCGATCCCGAGGGGCCATGAACAGGCCACCCCCAGACCAAACACCGCTTACCGAGCCGCGCCACCCCTCAGCCCTATGGCGCGCCTCTCCTCTACATCCTCGCAACTGATTGAAGGGCCAGACAAAAGCCTGCCAGATCCCCTTCTCCCCGTCGCAGCGAAAACCATCTCGCCCAAGGCGGAGAGAAAGGCTTTCATAATTTACATAAACTAGAACATAAAAATAAAAAATCACATAATGAATTTGTATTATTTCCGTATTTCCAACGCCGCAGGCTGCCCCACGCCGACCCTCAGCTTGATCACGAAAGACGAAAAGCGTCTTGCGGGATGTGCGCGTTTCCACAGAGCGACGTCAATAATCCAGATAGATGCGGGGGGAAAGTGGAAATGCTCCCCATCGCATTGCGAGAATGCGGGAATGTATTCGTACGGCGGACCGACAGCACGAACAGGCGGATAAAATGCAACCGCGACGTTGTTGATGATGATCGAGTATCCGAAAATGCAATATCGAATTGTTACAATAAAAAATCCCTCCAGGACGACCTCCCCTTGCTTGGTCGCCCCGGACTCACGAATCGATTTTCTGGGAGCTTAATGCTCTTGTGGAGATGGCCCTCTTTTCGCGGACATGCCGTCTCGTCACACTATTTGTGCGAAACCATCCGGCATGGCGCCACCGCCGCGCCTGACCCACTCGGCAGCGCGCAAACCGCCTGTCTGGAGCCGCACGATGGGTTCCGGCCCGAGCGCGCTGAGGAGGATGCCCATATGCCCGGGTCGAGGCGCCTGGCGCGGCCAGACCGTCAACCCCGCATCGCTAAAGGCCGCCCGGTCGATATCGCCCCAGAACTGGGCGATGCAAGCTTCCGGCGCCAGTTCCGCGAGGCGGCGTGCATCATGCTCATCGAGCCGCATCGAATCGGAGGGCCGCAAGGCGACGACGACGGCGTCCCAGTCGGCGGCGAACATGTCGCTGACGTCCGGGAACAGCCACGCGAAGCTATCGGCATCGGCCAGCCCTTGCAGAAGGTAGAGCCCGAACGGATTGTCGCAGATCACAGCAACCCGGCTCCCCGCAAGCGTCACGCCCGAGTCGCGCAGCAACGCTGCCGCGAGTGGGCCCAAGAAGGAAAAGACATCGATAGCCGGATGCCGCTCGTTGACGCCGACGACCGGGATGCCGCGGGTTCGGCAAGCCGCGAGCGCGATATCGTCCGGCCGGAACTCCCAGGCCTCGAACATCAGCGCGATCACCGCTTCCGGCGACAGCCGTTCAATGAGGCTTGCTCCAAGAGGTCGGAGATGGCCGCTGTTGGTGACGATATCGATCGCGCCGAGCCGATCCTCGGGCACATGGTCGAGCAGCGCGATCCTTGCCGAAACGCCGGCCGCCTGGGCGAGCGCCTCAACAGTCGCATGCGCGAGGCCGACGGGGCCATGACGGCTCGGGCGCGCCACCGCATAGACCTCACGCGCCCCGGCCATGGCCGCGATCACCGGCGTCACCGCGTAGGCGCCCGTCGCCGCCTCCGTCAGGACGGCGAGGCCCGTCAGGTCGAGCCCCGTCGCCGCGATCGATTGCTGCATGAGCGCAACGAGCCGCGTCGGGAGGAACTCGGCCTCGGGCTTGACCCCGAACTTGGCCGGAGGCGTGGCGAGGCGTGGAGGAAACATCGTGTCCGCCAGCATTGCGGCGCCGCTCACGGCGGCAGATATCTGCGAATGAATGCTGTTCATGACAACACCTCCCGAAGCGAGGCCACGACCTCCTCCTGCATCTCCGCCGTCATCTGCGGAAACAGCGGCAGCAGCACGCATTCATCGCGTGCCTTCTCCGAGGCGGGCAGTGGCAGGCGTTGCGGCAGGTCGGCGTAGGCAGGCTCCATATGGATACACATGATGCCGCGACGTGTGGCGATCTGGCGGTCGAGCATCCCCTGCATCACGTCGCGCTGTTTGGCGCGGGCCGGCAGCCGAACGCAGTAGCTCTGCCAATTGGAGCGCGCCCAGCGCGGCTCGGTTGGCGGCCGCAGTCCGGGAATGCCCTGGAGAAGCGCGCGATAGTCGTCCGCCAGCTCCCGCCGGCGCCGGATGATCCAGGGCAGGCGCTTCAATTGCTGACGGCCGATCGCCGCCTGCACGTCGGTCAGGCGATAGTTGAAGCCGATCGTCGGATAATCCTCGACGACCACCCGCGCGCTCTGGTGGCGCGCGGCATCCGGGATGCTCATGCCATGCTGGCGCCACAACCGGAACAGCCGGTCCCATTCCGGATTACGCGTCGTGATGACACCCCCGTCGCCCACGGTCAGCACCTTGCGCGGGTGAAGCGAGAAGCAGGCAATATCGCCGTGGGGGGCGCCGATCGGCTGCCAACGATCACCGAGCTGGATCTCTGATCCAATGGCGCAGGCCGCGTCCTCGATCAGCGGCAGTCCATAGGCCCGGGCGATCGGCAGAAGCTCTGCGAGGTCGCAGGGCATGCCCATCTGGTGCACGCAGAGAATGGCGCGTGTGCGCGGCGTGATGGCCGCCGCCACCGCGCCGGGATCCATCGTGAAGGTTTCGGGCAGAATATCCACGAAAACCGGTGTCGCACCGCATTGCCTGATCGCGTTCGCCGAGGCGATGAAGGTGTGACTGACGGTGACGACCTCATCCCCCTCCCCCACGCCAAGCGCCATCAGTGCGAGATGCAGGGCGACCGTGCAGTTGGAGACCGCGCAGGCGTGCGGCGCGCCCACAAGCGCCGCGAATTCGGCCTCGAAGGCCGCGACTTCGGGTCCCTGCGTGAGCCACCCCGACAGCACGACCTCGGCCGCGGCTTCAGCCTCCGCGGGCCCTACCATAGGGATAACGAGCGGGATCATGATACGATCTCCGCCCTCCACGCCGGCATGGCGGGCATGGCTATATGGGCCCGCGCGGCAGAGAGTGACGCACACTCCGGCTGCTCCTGCCACCAGTTCACCAGCTCGCGCATGCCTTGCGCCAGAGGCACATGGGCGGAGAAGCCAATCGCTTGGCGTGCCGCTGTTGTGTCGGCCAGCCGACGCGGCACGGGGTTGACCGCGCGTTCGGCCTCATGGATCGCGGTGAGGTCGGATTGGCGCATCACCGCCGCCAGGACCCCCGCGAGCTCAAGCAGAGATGTCTCCTTGCCGGTCCCGACATTCAAGGCGATATCCGTCGCATCGGAGGCCGCGGCCAGGAGATTGGCGCGGGCGACATCACGCACATGCACCATGTCCATCGTCTGCAGACCGGAGCCGAAGATCACCGGCGCCTCGCCGGCGGCAAGCCGCTCCATCCAGCGGATCAACACCTCGGTGTAGCGTCCGTGGATATCCATACGCGGCCCATAGACATTGAAATAGCGCAGGGCGACATAGTTGAGGCCGTACATGTCATAGTAAGAACGAAGCATTCCCTCTCCAAAGGCCTTGGCCGCGCCGTAGAGCGTGCGGTTGCCATAGGGATGCTGCCGCTCGGTCGTGGGGAAACTCTCGGCCAGTCCATAGACCGACGCGGACGATGCCATGACGATCTTGCGCGTGCCCATCTGCCGGCACCGGTCGAGAAGATCGAAGGTGGCATCGACCATCACTTCCATGGCAAGCCGCGGTTCGGCCGCGCAATGGGTGATGCGCAGCGCCGCCTGGTGGAAGACCGTGTCCACGCCGGACAGGAGGCTCGCCATCAATGCGCGATCGCGAATATCGCCCTCGATCAGGCGCACGCGTCCAGATGCAAGCGCCGAGGCCAGGTTCTCGGGACGTCCCCGGATCATGTTGTCGATGACGACGACCTCGCTGCAACCGACCTTCAGAAGTCCATCGACGATGTGGGAGCCGACGAAGCCGGCACCACCGGTGACGAGCATGCGGTGACCGGCAAGGACCTTGCAGGCCTCGGACAGGCATTGGGTCGCGCCGTTGGGCGTGTCATGCGGAACGTCGAGCATCACGAACCTCATCGATTGCCGGATCGCAATCCGGACGGCCGGGTTGGGGAAATGCGGCAGTTGCATCAGGGCTGGCGTCTTCACGCCTTTCGCCACCGCGTCCGCGATCCGCCTGCGCGGGCCGGCGCGACGGAACGCTGGCGCGGCTGACAGCCGATACGATATGGTCAATCTGCTCAGGCGTGAGTTCGGGATAGATCGGCAGCGAAAGCGTCTCGCGCGCGACCGCCTCGGCGATCGGAAAATCCCCTTCGCGATAACCGAGATCGGCGTAGGCCGGCTGCAGGTGGACCGGGCAGGGATAGTGGATGCCTGTCGCCACGCCCTGCAGATGAAGGGCCGCCGCCAGCCCATCACGCGCCGGCGAGCGGATTGCGAACACATGGTGGACATGATCAAGGCCGGCTCGGGCGGGTAGCACGACATCCGCCGCACCGAGCCCAAGGTGATAGGCATCGGCGACACGGCGGCGCTCCTCCGTCCAACCCGGAAGGTAGCGGAGCTTCACGTCGAGCAACGCGGCCTGGATCGCATCGAGACGCAGGTTGTAGCCCTTGCGGATATGGTTGTACTTGCCCGCCTGCCCCCAGTCGCGCAGGCAACGCACGGCATTCGCGAGATCGGGACGGTTGGTGACGATGGCGCCGCCTTCGCCGCAGGCGCCAAGATTCTTGCCGGGATAGAAGCTGAAGCAGCCGATATCACCGAAAGCCCCGGCGCGGCGGCCATCTCGTTCCGCCCCATGGGCCTGGGCCGCATCCTCAATAACAAGCAGACCGTGCCGCCGGGCGATCGCCACGATGGCTTCCATGTCCGCAAGCCGCCCATGGAGATGGACGGGCATGACAGCGCGCGTGCGCGGCGTGATCGCCCTCTCGATCCGCGCCGGGTCGAGCGTCAGGCTGTCCGGGTCGACATCGACGAGCACGGGCCGCGCGCCGCAATATTCAATGGCGGCGACAGTCGCGACGAAGGTGAGAGGCGTCGTGATCACCTCGTCACCGGCCCCCACACCCGCCGCTTCCAGCGCGAGATGGAGCGCCGCGGTGCCACTGCTGACACCGACGGCCTCAGGGACGCCGCAAAAGGCAGCAAAATTGCGTTCGAAAGCGTCAAGAGTGGGTCCGAGCACATAGCTGCCGCTTCGCAGCACGGCGACGGCAGCGCTTTCGAGCTCTGCCGCAATCGTCGCGTACTGCGCCCTGAGATCGAGGAGCGGGATCATGACACCCTCCTCAGCGGCACGAGATCAACCGGATGCCCGCGCTGATTGAGCGATTGGGTCGCATATTCGAGATAGGAGACGATATTAAGCCCGACCGCGCCGCTTGTGAGCGGGACGTGGTTATTGGCGACGCAATCGACGAAGTGCTCGATCTCGGTGACGAGCGCCTCCTTCACGGAGGTCTGCGGAGCCCACATGTCGCCGATCCGGTAGGACACGCGCGCGTCGTAAACCCGTTGCGGCTCGGCGCTGATATCGACGCCGCGATCGTAGACCTTCACCTTCTCGCTCGGCTCCAGGTCGTCATAGACGATCATGCGCTGGCTGCCGCCGATCAGCGTGCGACGCACCTTGACCGGCGCGAGCCAGTTGACGTTCAGATGGGCGATGGTGCCACGCGAGAAATAGAGCACGATATGCGCCATGTTCTCGCGGTTGCCGTGCAGATGGTCGGCCCCGCAAGCCGATATGGCCACGGGCACATCATCAAGCAAAAAATCGATGATCGAGAGGTCATGGACCGCGAGATCCCAGATGACATTAACGTCCCTCTGGAATAGCCCAAGATTTATGCGGGTCGAATCGTAGTAATAAACATCCCCGACGATGCCCTGCACGACAAGGTCCCGGATTTTCTGGACAGCGCCCGTGTAGACGAACGTGTGGTCGACCATCAGAATGAGATTGCGTCGGTCGGCTTCCTCGATGAGCGCCGCCCCTTGCGCCGAGGTCTCGGTCATCGGCTTCTCGACCAGCACATGTTTGCCGGCCCGCAGCGCGGCGAGCGCCATCTCGTAGTGCTGGCGAACAGGCGTCACGACCGCGACGGCGTCAACCGCCGGATCGGCGATGACGTCATGCCAGTTCTTCCAGAGATTGGCGCCGGAATACATGCGGCCGGCACGGGCGAGAGCGTCGCTGGAAGCATCGCCGATGGCCGCCACATGACACCCCTCGGTGGCCGCTATGCAGCGCGCGATATTCGGCCCCCAGTATCCATAGCCGATCACGCCGATACCGATGCTCCCGCCGTGCGCCGGCCGGGGTAGGCGCGGATTGTGACCCTTCATGCGTGCCTCCCGGCGACGAGTGGAGCGTGAATTGTGTGGGAACGGACATCGCCGCCGCCCCTCTCCTTCTCCCGTGCATCGCCAATGACGCGCGCGGGAACCCCGACGACGATCGAGTGATCGGGCACATCGCGCGTCACCACCGCACCGGCGCCGACGAGAGCGCCCTCGCCGATCGTGATGCCGCAGACAATTGTCGCGTTGGAGCCAATAGAGGCGCGTCGGCGTACCAGTGTTCGCACGAGCTCCCAGTCATCCTCGGTTTGCAGGACGCCGGCTTCCGTCGTCGCGCGGGGATAGATGCCGTTGGTGAACATGACCCCGTGGGCAATCATGACTTCATCTTCGATCGTCACACCCTCGCAGATGAAGGAGTGAGACGAAATCTTGCAGCGCGCCCCGATGACACTGCCCTTCTGTATTTCCACGAAAGGGCCGATCCGTGTCCCGGGCCCGATATGGCACCCATAGAGATTGACGAGATCCGGCTGGAATATCGTCACCCCATCTCCCAGTTCGACATTGGCGATAGCCATCAGCCCGTCTCCCGTCCGCGCGCCGACTTTGCCGCAGCGCCCAACGACACACGCTAGGCCGAACGTGGCCGTGATGGAGCCTCCGAATGCGGCGGATCCGGCCCCGGGGAAAAGCGTTACAGGCGACGATGGCTAGGAGGCTAGGCGGTCACCCGTGAGGCGTAGACGGCTGTGGTAGCGTGCTGCGCGTCCTACCTCTTTTGCACGCCTTGTCGGCAGGCCTCGCGGGCGAGGACAATCAGCGGTGCCCGGCCGCACGTTCATCCGCGTCCCGGCGACAAAAACCGCGGAGCGCGGAGGTATCGCGATGCAGATCATCCTGGCCAACCGCTATTTCTTCCCCGACGAGTCGGCAACCAGCCGCATCGCGACCAGCCTCGCACAGGGCCTTGCCGAGCGCTCAGCAGCGGCGGCCACTGACAGCGTGCATGTGCTGGCGAGCCAGCGCGTCCACAACGACGTGAGCCAGACATTGGAGGCGGAGGGGGAGGTCGGCCCCGTGCGCATCCACCGCCTCGCCACCACGCGCTTTGGCCGCGACAGGCTGATCGGTCGCATGCTCGACTATGCCACCTTCCACATAAGCGTCTTTGCCGCCCTCCTCAGACATGTCCAGCGCGGCGACGTCGCTATCATCTGCACAGATCCGCCGATGCTGTCGGTTACCGCGATGGCGGCCGTGCGCCTGAAGGGCGGCATCATGGTCAACTGGATCCTCGATCTCTTCCCCGAAATCGCCATGGACCTCGGGGTGCTCGGCCGCGAGGGGCTCGCGACCCGCGTCGCGTTATGGCTGCGGGATCTTTCACTGAAGGCGGCCTATCGCAATGTGGTGCCGATCGAGCGGATGGCCATGCATCTCGCCGATCGCGGCATACCCGTATCGAGCCTCGCCATCATCCACCATTGGTCCGA
Organism: Hyphomicrobiales bacterium; assembly: GCA_930633525.1. NCBI lineage: Bacteria > Pseudomonadati > Pseudomonadota > Alphaproteobacteria > Hyphomicrobiales > Hyphomicrobiales bacterium. The sequence goes on along the minus strand of CAKNFP010000001.1, from coordinate 750,445 downwards.
CGGCGCGGCCATCCAGCCGATAACGCCCGGGGAAGGCGCCCTCAGACGCGAATGGGGGCTCGCGGGCAAATGCGTCGTCGGCTATTCCGGCAACCTTGGCCGCGCGCATGAATTCGACACGGTGCTGGCCACGGCCGAGCGGCTCAGGATGCGGGACGACATCGTGTTCCTGTTCGTCGGTGGCGGCTATCGGCGTGCAGCCGTCGAGGCGGAGGTGGCCCGCCGTGGCCTGACCAACGTCCTGTTCAAGCCCCTCCAGCCCCGCGAGCGGCTGACGGAATGCCTCGGCCTGCCCGACATCCATCTCGTCACCCTGCTGCCGTCGATGGAGCCCTATATCGTGCCCAGCAAGTTCTACGGCATCGCGGCGGCAGGCAGACCCACACTGTTCGTCGGCAATACCGACGGCGAGATCGCCCGGGTGCTGGCGCATGCGGACTGCGGCGCGTCGGTCGCCATCGGAGACGTCGACGGGCTCGAGCGCGCCGTGCTCGACCTCGCGCAATCGCCCGAGCGCAGGCTGGAGTTGGGAATCAATGCGCGTCGCGTGTATAACGAGCGCTTCAGCGAAGCGCGCGGCATCACGGAGTGGCGCCATCTGGTCGATGCGCTGGCGCCCGCGCGGGCGGGCACGGACGCGCCGGCCCTGTCGCGCGGGTTGCCGACATGAACGCGCTCCCGCCGCAGGCCCCATCGGCATCCGGTGAAAGCCACGGAACCGGCGAATGGCCGTCGATGCAACGTCTGCACGAGAGCCTCAATGGTGCGAGGCAGGCCGGCCCGCGCGAGCGGCTCGGCCCCGTCGCCGTCGTCCAGCTCGGCGCGCGGATGCATTATGCCGTGCCGCGCATGCTGGCCGCGCAGGGAGAACTCGCGCGGCTCTATACTGACGTCACCGCCGTCCAGGGGTGGCCGCGCCTCGTCGGTCGCCTGCCGCCTCGTCTGTTGCCGGGCGCGGTACGGCGCCTCACCGGCCGCGTGCCGGACGACATCGATCTTCGCCGGCTAACGACCTTTCCGGGCTTCGGGCTCGCCCTGGCGCTCCGGCGCCTTGGGGCGCGAACGCCCGAGCGCGAGACCGCGGCGGCGCTGTGGGGCGGGCGGACACTGGCGCGCCGCGTCGCCGCCCATGGCTTCGGCGAAGCGGCCGGGCTTTACACGTTCTCCGGCGAAAGTCTCGATGTTCTCAGGGCCGCCCGCGCGGCCGGCCTCTGGACCGCCGTGGAGCAGATCATCGCGCCGCGCGGGACTGTCGAGCAGCTGATAGCGGAAGAGGAAACGCGCTTTCCCGACTGGCAAGCGCAGGGCGCCGCGAACCGCCTCGTCCCGCAATTCGCCGCCCAGGAAATCGCGGAATGGCGTGCAGCGGACCTGGTGATCTGCGGTTCCACCTTCGTGCGCGATGCTGTGATCGCTACAGGGGGCGACGGCGCGCGGACGGTCGTCGTGCCCTATGGCGTTGATCAGCGCTTTGCGCTGCCCCCGCGCACGCCCCACGGCGGCCCCTTGCGCGTGCTGACGGTGGGCGGGATCGGCCTGCGAAAGGGCTCGCCCTATGTGCTGGAGGTCGCAAGGCAACTCAAGGGGCGCATGACCTTCCGCATGGTCGGCCCCTGCCCGCTCGCCCCCGCCGCCCGACTGGCGCTCGCCCGTGAGGTCGAGCTGGTGGGGGCGGTTCCGCGTGCCGAGATCCAGCGCCACTACGCCTGGGCGGACGTGTTCCTGCTTCCCTCGATCTGCGAGGGCTCCGCCACGGCCACCTATGAGGCGCTCGCGGCGGGTTTGCCCGTGGTGACCACACCGAATGCCGGCAGCGTTGTACGCGACGGCCGGGACGGCCATGTCGTGCCAATCCGCGATGTCGATGCGATCGTTGTCGCGCTGCTGGGCCTCGCCGGCAATCCCCGGCTACGCCAGGAAATGGCGCATGAGGCGAGCCTGCGGGCCGCCGAGCACGACCTCGCCCATTACGGACAGCGCCTCCGATCGGCCCTCGCCCAGGCTCGTGCCCTCCACGATGCGCCTTCCATATCCCGAGAGCGACCATGACCATGCCATTGATCGACGCGCTGACGATCGCATCCCCGGCCAGGGCCGCGCCGCTGCCCGCGCCCTCTCCGCTGAAGGTGGGCATGCTGCTTGGCTCCATTGCGCCGACGGCGGGTGGGGTCGCGGCTTGCGTCCAGGCGCTCGGCCTGGCCTTGCATGCGCCCGCGCTATCGCACCACATAGAGGTCTTTTCCCTCGCCGATCACGGCGGGAACCGCGATCTCGGGGGCTGGGGCGCGTTGCCGGTGCAGTTGTGCACGACCGCCGGCCCTCGCGGTTTCGGTTATGCGCCGGGATTGTCCGCCGCGATGGCCGCCGTCGACCTCGATGTTCTCCACGTCCATGGCTTGTGGATGTACCCCTCGGTCGCGGCACGCCGGTGGGGCGCCGCGAGGCATGCGCCCTACATCGTGAGCCCGCACGGCATGCTGGACTCCTGGGCACTCGCCAACAGCGGCTGGAAAAAGGACATCGCGACGCGCCTCTATGAGCGCGCGCATCTCACCAACGCCGCCTGTATCCACGCGCTTTGCGACGCGGAACTGGAGGCGATCCGCGCCTTCGGCCTGCGCAATCCCGTCTGTGTCATCCGCAACGGCGTCACCGCCCCGAAGAGCAGCCCGGCGGCGCGCCCGGCCTGGCGCGCGGCGCTGCCGGACGATGCGCGCGTGCTTCTTTTTCTCGGGCGGCTGACCCCGAAGAAGGGGCTGACGAACCTCATCCGTGCCTGGGGCGCCTTCAAGCAACGCGCGGGGACGCGGGCCTCGGCCTGGCAACTCGTGCTCGCCGGCTGGGGAGCGGACAGCTATGTCGCCGGCTTGCGGTCTCTCGCGGCCAATCTCGCGCTCGGCGCCAGTGTGCATTTCATCGGCCCGCAGCATGACGCCGCGAAAGAGGCGACCTTCGCCGCCTCAGATGCCTTCATTCTGCCCTCGGTGAGCGAGGGCCTGCCGATGGCGATCCTGGAAGCCTGGCAACACGGCCTGCCGGTGCTGATGACGCCGCAATGCAACCTGCCGGAAGGCGTCTCCCATGGCGCTGCCGTCGCGGTGATGCCCGATGTCGACAGCTTGACCGCATGTCTTGTCGATCTTGCCGCATGGCCGCCTACGCTGCTCGCGGCGATGGGCGAGGCCGGCCGCACGCTGGTCGGGGAGCATTTCAGCTGGCCAGCCGTGGCCCAGGAGTTTTCCGCCGTCTATGAGTGGATCTGTAGGGGTGGCGTCAGGCCAGGCTGCATCGATATCTGGTGATCGCTGATCCGCACCGGCAAGGCATTGTCCCTCAAGGCTTCATCCCTCCGCTGGCGTGCATAAAGCAACGCCGGCAGGAGGAAGATCGCCAGTTGCACCCAGGCTGACAGGATCCACTGCGTGAAATGGGAAAACGTATGCATCGCCGGCACCACCGACAGGAGATACACGATTTCCGCACCCGTGCTGCCGCCGATCGCGGCGCGGTAGATCGCGCGCATGGCAAATGCAATCAGGAAGAACTTGAGGGCCCCGAAGTACCAGAAGGATGAAAAGGCATCGGCCATGCCTGTCTCGGTACTTCCAAGTAATGGATCATATTCCCGGTCGTATCGCTGATCCATGTCGATCATCAGCGCGCCCTTCAGGGCCTGGCCGACCAGTTGGGCGGGGACGAAGGTATAAACCAGCATGTTCCAGTGAAACGCGCCGTAGTCAAAGTCACGACTGCGATCGGTGGCCGCAATGCGCAGGACCGCATTGTGCATTTCCGGACCGCCTCTTTCCAGAATCTGGTCGAAATTCTCAACGATATCGATTTGAGAAAGGGACGCGACATCTGGAATACCTTCACTCCGCGTCAACTCACGATAGTCATGGGTCGATCCCAGCAGCAAGGTTCCCGCGACCAACCCTGTCAGCATCAGGAAACGCGGCGCCGCCCAACCCCGGTGGAACCACAGCGCCAATGCGATGAGCATCAGGAATTCCATGGCCTCACCGCGTTTGCCGGTGATAATTATGCGATCGAGATAAAGGAGGCTTCCACCGAGTACGATGGCCCATGCCCATGCAGACGGACGCCGCGCGAGGCAGATGAGACCCAGCGCCAGGCCATAGGTCAGCATCCGCGAAAAGAAAAGGTATACCACCGGCAGCCCGCTGATCGTGGTGCCCACGGTCACGTCGCGCGGCAACCGACTCAGCTGGATGTAGAAGGATGCGCCGATCAGGGACAACACGCCGGCCGCTATCAGCAGGCGGCGCTCGTCGAAGGTCCAGTCGACAAGACGCATCGGCCTTCGGCAAGCCCACCAGCCCATCTGACACATGGCAAGACAGAGGCCGGTGAAAGCGATTGCCTTCGCATAGCCACCGGCCGGCAGGAAGCGATCTGTCGCGAGGCCGGGCAGTTGCGGGAGAATGAAGGCGAAGGTTATGGCCGCTGCGAGGAATGGAAACTCGTAGATCTTGCCCGGACGGGTCATCGCCGACAGCAGCATGGCAATGGTGATGGCAGCGACAATGGCTGTCCACATCCAGTTGTCCCAGAGCCATCCGGCCTCGCTGTAGGCGCTCATGACGTCCCCCCCTGCGTATCGGCCCCACCGAACCCCGTTATATCGACGCCATAGCGCAGCATGTACCAGGCGACTTTCACATACTCGAGAAGGATGCGACCGCTGTCGGGATCCGCCACAAGACGCCAGGACGGCCATTCCGGCTCAACGGGCGACGACGCAAAGGCCACCTGTGGCGCCACCGCCCGGAAGCAAGCGAGAGCGCGCCTGCTATGGAACCAGCTGGTGACGATGACAGCCCGACGCACTTTGGCTTGAATCAGCATGGGAACGGAGAAGAGTGCGTTTTCCCAAGTATTGCGCGATCGACATTCCGTCTGGATCACGGCCCCCGGGACACCGCGATCAATCATCATCTGCCGAATGAACTGACAATCGCCATCGCCCGCGATAATAACCTGTGGTGCCACGCCAGCGCGATAGAGCGACGCCGCGCGATAGGCGCGGCGTGGACCGTCCCCGCCCAGCACCACGATGGCATCGGCGCTGCCGGCCTCGGAGTGCACCGACAGCAATCGCTCGGCCGCCAGGAGCCCGAAAGCCGGCAGCATGATCATCGCGGTGACGGCGAGCGCGGCGATCAGAAGAAGACCCGCGCCCGGTGAAAGGACCAAGCGATGGCGCAAGGTCATCCCGTCCGTAGTCATCCCCGACCACCAGCGCGGACGACCTGCCGAACGCCTGGCAACCTCGGGACCCAGGGGGACCGGACTTTGCTGCATCGAAGCATCCCTTCGGCCCGATCCGCAGACCGGCAGCCCTTCACACTGGCCATCCCTCATACCGGCAAACGCTGTTCATACAGGCAAACCTTGGCGTCGGCGGCGGATCTCCGCGATCTTGATCACGATCATGTATTCATAGGCGACAAGCAGGCGGCAATAGACATAGCCTGCCCAACCGTCCAGAAATCCACGTCTGACAAAGTACATGTAAAGAAACCGCAGCGTGGGCCGGCAAGGCAGACGGAAGGACAATTCCTTCATCGCGCGGCGGCGGCGAGGCGCTTCCCTGCTGAAGAGATCACTCATCCTGAGGCTGCCCCGCTCGAGGCTCATCAGGGACTCGCGCGCTTCATGCCACGAGTAGCGATTGTGCTTCTCGTACCAGGCATTGAGCCCCTTGTTGAAACTGTAGTGAGTGAAGTGCCCCTGTAGCCGGCCAACCGGCCCATCGACAACGCAGACCGAATTGATCTCGCGCTCGAAATGCACTTTCTCCGGCCTGACAAGGCGCATGACCCAGGTGGGATAGAGGCTGCTGTGCTTGAGCCACTGGCCCATGAAGATGACCTTGAAGCGCACACGGAAGCCCGCTTCCGGCCGGTCCGGATCGGCAACGGCTGCCAGCATCTCATCGCGCAGATCCGGCGGAGTTATTTCATCCGCGTCGGGCATGTAAACCCATGGGTATTTGAAGTGTATTTCCTTCAACGCGTAATTATGCTGTGTGTGCTCATTATCGTAGGCACGTTGATAGACACGCGCGCCTGCCGCTTTCGCGATCTCTACTGTACGGTCGGTGCTGAAGGAATCGAGCACCACGACATCATCGCTCCACGCGACCGACGCGAGACATGAGGGCAGGATGTTTTCCTCGTTCAAGGTCAGGATGAGAACGGAAATGCTCATGTCGCTTGCCCCCTGTGCTCGGCAGCCCAATTCGCCCCTTGAGCGGCTGCCACCGCGGGTCGACGCATACGGATCGCCCGCGCCGGGTTGCCCGCCACGACGGTCCATGGCGGCACCGGACGAAAGGCCGAGGCACGCGCCCCAACCACGGCCCCCTCACCGATGGTCACACCCGGCCCGACAAAGGCATCGGCCGCGATCCAGGCATGGGCGCCGATGACGATAGGCGCCGTCACGAGCGGCATGTCGGGCGCGTCGATGTCATGGCTCGCCGCGCACAGGAAGCTGTACTGGCTCACCGTCGCGTAGTCGCCGATGGAAATGAGATCGACCGCATAGCAGTCGACGCGATGGCTGAGGCTGGCGCAGGTGCCCATGGTCAGGTTCCAGGGCGCCCAGATGCGCGCGGAGGCATGGATGACGGCGCCGGGGCCGATCTCGGCGCCGAACAATCTGAGCAGCATCCGCCGCCAGGCATGGAACGGCTTGGGGCTTGGCCGGAACAGCAGGAGCCACACGCAACCCCAGGCCAGCCGGGCGATCTTGTTGGCGCGGCTGTGCGGGCTCGGCCGGTAGGCGCCGATCGTCCTGAGCGGGCGGGCGCCTTCGCCGTGAAGGGCGTGCCGGGCGCTCATCATGACACGGCCCGCTCGCGCAGGACGCGCAGAACATTCTTGATCGGCGAAGGCAGATAGCTGCGTAGCCCGGGCCTCAGCCCGCCCGCCATGCGCCAGTGATCGAAAGACAGTGGCTTCGCGATGGCGGGGCGGTCATGGACGAGCCGGCGGATCAGCGTGTGATAGCGCGACGCCATCAGATCGGCCCGGAACCGTTCATGGGCTGTCCAGCATCCCGCGGCGGCCAGCCGATGCAGCAGCGGGCGATCGTTGTCGAGACACAGGATCCCCGCAGCAGCGGCGCGCCAATCCCCCACGGGGAACAACAGGCCGTCGGCACCGTCCGTGACGATGGAATCGGTGACCCCATGGATCCGCGCGATGACGGGCACACAGCCCCGCGCCATGGCCTCGACCGCGGTGATCATGAAGCCCTCGAAACGCGATGGCGCGAGAAGAATGTCGTGGGTCTTCATCAAGGCATCCACAGTATCGGGGTCGACTTCGCCCGTGAAGCGGACGCGCGCTCCCAGCGACATTGAGAGCGCGCGCAGGCGCTCCGCGTCAGGGCCGGAGCCGGCAATCGTCAAGGTGATCTCGGGCGGAAGCGCTTCAAGGATCTGCGGCAGCCAGAACACGCCCTTGGCGACATCCTCGATCCGCCCGAGCGACAAAAGCCGCAGCGGCGCATGCGCCACAAACGGCCGCGCTGCGGGCAGATGCTCAGCGAGATCCGTGCCGTTGGGAATGGCCATCGTGTACCTGTCGTCGAATCCATAGGATCTGACGAGGTCATCCCGAATGCGTGGCGAGACGCCGACGGTCGCATGCACATGATCACGGATGGCGCGCGCGGCGGCATACGTCGCGGGAGTAATATTGTGCACGATCATGATGCGCAGCATCGGGGCCGCCAGATAACGCACCGCATTGGTCTGCGCCCTGTCCGCCAGCACGCTGACGATCACGCCGTCGAAGCTGCCAGCTTCCAGCGCGCTCACGAGAGAACGTGCCTGCGCCTGCTCACCATCCGTGGCCATGCCCGTGACAAAACCATGGGCCAGTTCCGCGGCGAAGGCGGGATCGCGGATCGCGCGATGCGCCGCCTCGCCGGTGCCGATCCAGCAGAGCTTCGTCCCGAACGGCGCGAGCTCGTCGCGCAGAAGCCGGTAGACCGTGTAGGTGCCGCCACGATGCGGGAAGCCGAAATAAGCGAGTTTCATGACAGACGCTTTCGCACAGGCTGCGATGACATCACCGGATCCGCCGCCGGAGCGGCCGCGCCGGCGTTGCGCCGCGCCGCGCGATGCTCATGATGGCCGACGAAGAACACGTGCAAGCCCAGCACCAGCACCAGGCCGAGAACCATCACATGGGTGGAAATGCCAAGCCACACGCCCAGCATGCCGATGCCGCCGAGCAGGAACGTGACCATGACGATCGTGGTCGTGGCAGCACGTGCCGAGAGCCCCGCCTCCAGGAGAAGGTGATGCAGGTGGCGACGATCACTCGCCATGGGGCTTTGCCCGACCATAAGGCGCCGAACGATCAGACTCAATGTATCAATAGCCGGCAAAGCACAAAGCCAGAGCCAGGCCGGCAGCGGCGCCAGACGGGCCGGGCCGGTGGCGGCGTCGATCGTCAGAAACGCGATGCTCGCGCCGAGCATGGTCGAGCCCGCATCGCCCATGAAGACCCGCGCGCGGGCCTGCCAGGGATGGCGCAGATTGAACAGCAGAAACCCCGCGGTCACACACAGCAGCAGGAGCGGCAGGGTGGCGCTTCCTGCGTCGGAGAAATAACCAGCCATCGCCAGCCAGAAGAAGGCCGACGCTGCGACGCCGCCGGCCAGGCCGTCCAGACCGTCGATCATGTTGAGGGCATTGATCACGCCGACCATGAAGATGAGCGTGAACGGCATGGCGAAGATGCCGAGTTCCAGCGCCCGCTCGCCTCCGGCGCCCGCTCCGAGACCAAATCCGATGACGTCGCCGAGATCGGTGATGAGATGGCCGCCGGGCGCGACAATGACAAGGGCCGCCGTGATCTGCACCGCGAGACGCGGCGGAGCGCGCAGGTTGAACCGATCGTCCACGACCCCAAGGCCAACCAGGATCGCCAGTCCCGCGAGCAGTGGCCAGCACGTCTCCAGGAGACCGTCAACCAGACAGGCCGTGAGAGAGAATGCGAGGAACATGGCAATGCCACCAACGACCGGCACACCGCCATGATGCAGCTTGCGGCTATCGGGCTTGTCTATCAGCCCGAGCGGCCAGGCGATCCCCCTGAGCAGCAGGATCAGAACGACGGCCAGGAGGAAGGCGTTCATCAGATGTGTGGCGTGCAGCGGCATATCGAACTCCGCAGCCCGATCGATCCAGGCGCGCCATTATTCCAGGCGTACCCGGGGGCGGCTTGATTGGCGCCGATCTGGCGTTCATCCAATGTTAACGAACGCCCGGATCGCGGCGATTCAGGATTTCAGGTAACACGCCGGGCCGGCACGGCGGCCGTCAGAGGTAAAGGCTCGCCAAAGGGCAGCGCCCGTCGTCACACCCGTCGCCCCCCATCCCTCCTTTTTCGTAGCCTGGGCTCCACCTTCGGATGAGGCCAGCGCGCCAGGGACATGGCGTAGACTCTGGTACCGTTTCTTTCCCTCAGGTGATCGATGACAGGTCTGCGCCGCTCATTCGCTTTCTCATTCATCGAGCGCTATGCCACCAGCCTGATCAACCTGGGGATGACGGCAGCGCTGGCTCGGCTCGTGAGCCCCGACGAGATCGGCGTCTTCGTGATCGGCGGTACCATCATCCTGCTTGGTGAGATCCTGCGCGATTTCGGGGCGAGCTCCTATCTGATCCAGGCCCATGCGATCACGACAGAGGGTGTGCGAACGACATTCACCGTGACCTTCGTCCTGTCCGCGTTCGTCATCGGCGTTGTGCTTGTGACGGCGGGGCCCATCGCCTCCTTCTACGGCGACGCGCGGCTCGCCATCGTGCTGAGGATCTCGACGGCCGGCTTCATGCTGGGCGCCTTCATCAACCCCATCCTGTCCCTCCTGCGCCGCGAGATGGCCTTCGACAGGATAGCGCTCATCAACACCATCGGCGGATGCGTCAACGGCGCGACAGCCGTCGGCCTTGCCATGGCCGGCTTCGGTTACCGCAGCCTTGCCCTGGCCTATGTGGCCTCGGCGGTCGCCATCCTGGCCGCAGCACTGGCGTTGCGCCCTGTCATGACGACCTTCCGGCCAGGCCTCGCTGACTGGCGGCATGTCTTTGCCTTTGGGGGTTACGCCAGCGCCACCGCGGTCATCAACAATCTGTATCTGGCCTGGCCGCAACTGGTGCTTGCACGCATCCTCGGCTTCGATGCCGTGGGCCTGTTCAGCCGTGCGACCATGCTGGTGCAGATGCCGGAACGCTCTCTGCTCTCGGCATTGCAGCCCGTGCTGCTGCCGGCTTTTGCCCGCGAGGTGCGGGCGGGCGGCGAGCTCTCGAGCGCCTATCTCCACGGCATCGCCCTGGCGACCGCCGTGCAATGGCCGTTCCTCGTTGGCCTGGCAATCCTGGCAGAGCCGGTCGTCGCCATCGTGCTCGGCCCAGCGTGGATGGGGGCTGCCCCCGTCGTCCGGTTGCTGGCGCTTGGTTCCCTCTCGTTATTCGCGGCCTTCCTGACCTACCCCGTCCTGGTTGCGGTCGGACGCATCAGGGACACGTTGACGGCAAGCCTCGTCGTGCTGCCGCCATCGGCCCTCATCGTCACGCTGGCTGCCTTCCACAGTCTCGAAGCGGTCGCGGCGAGTCTCTTCGTCACGGGCCCCCTGCAGATGGTGGTCAGCTTCATCGTGATCCGCAGACACATGCCCTTCCCCTGGGGCGCCCTAATCGAACGGCTTGTGCGCAGCGCCATCGTGACGGCGGGCGCCAGCGCGGCTCCCCTTGCGATCGCGGTTGCCGACGGCTTCACGCCGCACCCCGGCGCCCTCGCATTGGCCGGTGCGGTCGCCGGCAGCGCGATTGGCTGGCTGGTCGCGCTGTCTGCCACGCGGCATCCGCTGCTGGAACTATTGCCCGCCCCCCGAAGCGTCATTGGCGCCGTGCGCACCCGCCTGGGGCGACTTCCCGTTAGGCTGAACCAGCTCACGGACTAGAAGTCGCTCCGTATCAATAACTCGGAGCACAGGCTCCAGCGCTTCGTTCCCATGGAGGTGTCATGTGACAGCCCTGGTCGAGCCTTTTCCGACAATCACCATCGATAGGACACGCCAGCTCGCGCATTTCCCGGAAGGACGCCCTCTAGTCGATAGCCTGGGGGATTATCTCCGCAAGACGGACGCGACGATCGCGGGCCGGCCGGTCGCGGAGATGGTGACGGCCATTGTGCCGGTCTACAACACCGATCCCGCCATGCTCCATGTCGCGCTGGATTCCCTCTTGGCGCAGACACGGCGACCGGCTTACATCCTCGTCATCGATGACGGCAGCGACCGCCTGGACACGCGAGCCTATCTCGCCGCGATCGACGACAGCCTGCTGGTGGATGTGCTCTACAACCCGCGCAATCTCTCGCTCGGGCCAACGATGAACCGCGCCCTCGAGGCCTGTCCCACGCCATTCGCGCTCAAGCTCGATTCCGATGACGTGGCTGATCCTGGCCTCCTGGCGGCCTTCTGCGATCACCTCGACGGGCATCCGGCTCCCGACGTGCTCGGTTGCCAGTTCACGGCTTTCGGGGAAAGCCACTTTACCACCCATCATCCAAGCAAGATAACCCGCGCGCACGTCGTGCGCTCACCAGGCTACTGGTTCATGAATCACACAGGTGTGCTCCTGAACAGGGACAGCGTGCGCGCCGTCGGGGGGTATCGCGCGATGCGCGGGCTGCCGGAGGACTACGATCTCTGGATCCGGATGATGCGCGCGGGGTACAATCGCTTCGTCAATCTGGACGAAAGCCTTGTCGCCTACCGCGACAGTCCATCGGCGCTGCATCGCAACTTTCGGCGTGGCATCGGCCGCCTGCGGCTCATGGCGACGAAGGCGAGCGCCCGGCTTTTGCCGCCATTCTGAAGGGTAACGCCCTCGCCCATCCACTCTCACTGAAAAGGGCCGCCAACCGGCGGCTTGCCTGCGGCGAACGCAGGAGGTGCCCCACAGGCGGCGCCACCAGCAGCGATGGCCTCAAACGGCAGGCGAACCGAACAAGATCACGCCCGCTCGCCGGGTTGCCACGCCAGCGCTGCGCCTGGCCTGTCCAGAAGGCCTGCTCGGCGAGCCGGCGCAAGGCAAGTGCCCGCAAGCGCGTTGCATCCGGCAGGGAAGCGCCCGGCCCCGCGAAGAAGGACTGGAAAGCGAGCTCCCGCTGCTCGCAGTCCCGCAACAACACATCGTCGGCTTTCAGCGACATGTTCTCGCCATGGACGCCGCGAATGCCCTGGACCGCGTGTGTTTGCGCGACATCGCCGTGCATGGCGAAGCGCAACCACATTTCCATGTCGCCGGAATGCGTCAACTCGGCCCGGTATGGCCCCACTGCCTTCTGTGCCGCGCTACGCAGGATCGCAGTTACAGTCACGACGGGGTTTATGGCGGCCGTGCAGGCCCTCCGGATGAAGCGCTCACCGGACTCGACCCGCCAGCCTTGTGTCCGGTCGGTTCCCTGGGCCTCAAGCGCCGACCACAACGGCCGGTGGTCCACGCCGGCGGGGAGTTCGCTCCAATCTCCATAGGTCAAAACCACCCTGGGGTTGGCCTCCATGAGGGCGATTGCGCGTTTCAGCGCGCCTGGAGCCAGGAGATCATCAGCGCTGAGAAGCAGCATATAGGGCGACTCGACCCAGTCGATGCCCTCGTTGTAGGTGGCGATATGCCCCTGGTTGACCGGATGGATGATGACAGTGACGCGCCGGTCGCGCCAGGCGATAGCCTCCGCAACAGCGGCACTGTCGTCCGGTGAAGCATCGTCAATGATGAGGATGCGGATATCTTCCAAACCCTGGTCGACAATACTCGCGATACACCGCTCCAGGAAATTGCCGTAGCGATAGCAAGGCACGATGACATCGACGATCGCCATGGCCGAGTTCCTCCTCATGCCGCATTGAGCAGTCGTTACTGGCGTCCCGGCGGCGAGCCGCCCTGCGCCATCATCAACCGACTGGCGATTTCGTCCGAGTTGATCTTTCGGAGAGCCAGCCACGCCAAAGATACCGCCTTTCGGCGATGACGTTATCCGCCGTCCTGCAAAGGCCTGCCTCTCAGCCACGCCCTTGGCGGAAGGGATGGCAATTGGCCTGAAGCCTGTTGCCACCTTCGGGCAAGGTGAAGCGAGCCAAGCCGCGCCGTAACCTATGCAGCGATGATGGCGCGAGGCATCCGGAGTAGCGGCGCACCATCGCAGCCTGGGTATCGTGCCACGGAGGCAGCGCAATGACCGCAGCAGAAAACGGCTTTCCACATCGACACACGCCGAACGACCTCATGCATCCTCACGGTGATGCGATGGCCCTATCCGGTCGGCGCATTTTCGTCGCCGGTCACAGGGGCATGGTCGGATCGGCCATGATGCGGCGCCTCGCCCGCGAGGACTGCAAGGTCCTGACAGTCGATCGCACGGAGCTTGATCTCACCCGCCAGGCTGATGTGGAAGCCTGGATGTTCAAGAGGCGCCCCGACATCGTTTTTGTCGCCGCCGCACGCGTGGGCGGGATCGTCGCGAATGCGACATTTCCAGCCGAGTTTCTCTACGACAACCTCATGATCGGCGCGAATGTCATATCGGCCGCCCGGCGTGCCGGCGTGACCAAACTTCTTTATCTCGGATCAAGCTGCATCTATCCGAAGCTCGCCGCGCAGCCCATCGAGGAAAGTGCTCTGCTCACAGGCGCCCTCGAACCCACCAATGAAGCCTATGCGGTCGCCAAGATCGCTGGCCTGAAACTCGCCGAGGCGTACTCCAGGGAGTACGGCTGCCGCTTCATCACGGCCATGCCGACGAATCTCTATGGGCCGAACGACAATTTCGACCTGACGAGTTCGCATGTCATCCCTGCGCTGATGCGCAAGATCCATGAAGCCAGGGAAGCGGGAAAGCGCGTTGTCGAGATCTGGGGCTCGGGCGCGCCGCGACGCGAGTTTCTTCACGTTGACGATCTCGCCGATGCCTGCATCTTCCTGCTGAAGGCCTATGAGGCCCCGGAACCGATCAACATCGGCTCCGGCATGGAAGTGACCATCCGGGAGCTTGCCGGGGCCATCGCCGAAGTCATCGGTTATGCCGGCTCATTCGCTTTCGATACCTCGAAACCCGATGGTGCCCCGCGCAAGCTGCTTGACACAACCCGCCTCAGGGATCTCGGCTGGACGCCGCGCATCGGGCTGCGCGCCGGTCTCACGGACGCCTACGGCCATTGGCGTGCTCGCGAAGATGCACTCACCTTCAGCCTGCCGCCCCTGTCCTCAGGAGCCGCGCAGACGGCAGTGCGGTGATCGATCCATGATTTGAGCCAACAGGATGGGCCTGGCCGCGGAAACAGCCAGGCCCATCCTCGTTGCGGGGCTGGCTTAGCCGCCACCCCCTTCCCCTCATCATGGGAGCCGCGGAACGGACGCGGCTGCCAGCGCGCTGCCGGATCCCGGGCTGGCGCCTTGGGGCAAGCTCACGCTCTCACTGACGCGTCCCGGACCGGCGACGTCGATCCGGAGGATATCGCGGGGCGCTATGGCATCGAGTTCGCCGACAGGTCGCGTGACATAGCGCCCCTCCTCCTGGCGGGTCACGCTATAGTTTGTCGTGCGTCTTTCGGCCGCCCGCGTGCTGCTCGCCTGTCCGCGCAATTCGCCGAGAGTGGCCACGAGCGAGCCGATCCTCTCGTCACGCCGGGCGGTGCTGATATCAAGCTCCGCGAGCATGGTTGCATTCTCGCGCACCCACTGATCACGCAATTCGGCGATCTTCTGATCGACCTCAAGCTGGCGCTGATGCGCCCTCGCCAGATAGGAACGCAGCTCCAGCGCATTGCGGCGCGTGGCGGAGAGCTCGCGCTTCACGGCAAGAAGCCGCGGCTGGACGGCGAGCCCCTTGTCGTAAAGGCCTTGCTGCGTCCCGACTTCCTGCTCCAGGAGGCGCAATTCCTCGTCGTGCAGCTTGATGCCCTCTTCGAGCGAGGCGATTTCCTGGTCATAGCTCGCGCGCTGCGCGGCTAGCGCCTTGTTCTGCTCGGCGAGAATTGTGCGCCTGACACGAAACAAGGACACCTCATTGTCGACAGCAGCCTGGCGCGTACTGGCCGCAACGAGTTCGCCGCCCGCGATCGTCTCCTTGCCGTCAAATTCCTGCCCGGCGATTTCCGCGCGGACGCGCGTCTTGCGCACCATCTCGGACCAGCGCGCGATCCTGAGATCAACCAGTTCCTGTTCGGTGGAGATGATCTGCAACATGACCGTTTCGCTGCTCGCGGCGCGCCGCTCGCCGCCGCCGAGCGCCACGAGTTCCAGCACCGTCATGCCCGGCCTGTATTGATAGGGCCCAGGCTTGTCGACATTGCCGAGCACGAAGACATGCGCGTATTCGACGATCTCCACGCTTGGCAGGCCGTTGGCCGGTATGCGTTCCGCGAGCACCGCGGCAATCTTCCGGCCGATCTCGATCGTCGACAAATCAGCGACGGCCACTTCGCCGACGAGCGGATAACTGATGGTACCCGCCGGGCTCACGCGAAAGCGCCCGGATAGTTTGTCCTCGCCGTAAACGACCACGTTGAGCGTATCCCCAACGCCC
Source organism: Hyphomicrobiales bacterium (assembly GCA_930633525.1). NCBI lineage: Bacteria > Pseudomonadati > Pseudomonadota > Alphaproteobacteria > Hyphomicrobiales > Hyphomicrobiales bacterium. Next base: position 734,810 of record CAKNFP010000001.1, on the reverse strand, counting down.
GCGCGATAGCCGCCATCGTCGGCGGCACGGGCCGGAATGCCGGCCTGCAAGCAGATGCTCGTGAGGCCCATCGCCACGAGCCATGTGATAGGCCGCGTCATGACCTGTCGCTCCCAACCTTGATAACGGCTGCCCCACGGGCTGCCGCCGGAGAAGGCCGCGCCACGAGGCCGGGCTGCGGGCGGCCATGGCGCCTCGCCGGGCCTGCTCCACCCTCGCCACCATCGTCCGCGGCAGTGCTGCCGTATTGCGGCAGGAGGCGTGGATCAATACCGCCGAGCACGAGGCTCACGCGATCCAGGCCGCACAAGCTGAGCTCTCGCAGACCTGCGACCACTTCCCGCGTGCCTGTCCTGCCCCATCGGACGATGAACAGCGTGGCATCGGCGAAACGGCCGACCAGGGCCGCCTCAGCCGAACTGAGAACCGGGGGCGTGTCGATGAGCACGATATCGTAGCGCTGCCTGAGCTGGGCGATGCAGGCGCCGACAGTCTCCGAGCCAAGTACCGATTGCGGCAGCCCCTGGGTCAGGCCGGGCGCGATAAAATGAACGCCCGACTGACGATCGATTTGCGCGCAATCGGCCAAGCTCGTGCCGCCGCGCACCGCATCGGCCAGACCGGGCGCCAGCGTTCCCCGCAGCATGGTAGCGACCGCCGGGCGATGCCAGTCCGCGTCGACAATCACCACCTGCTCACCGCCCCGCGCAATGGACCGGGCAAGCGAGACGCACGTGGTCGTCTTGCCATCGCCCATCGACGCCGATGTCACCATGATGACCTTGGCATTCCCGGTCTGCGGCGAGAGGCGCAATGTTGCCTGCAATTTGGCGAAGGCCCTGTCATAGGACGATCCAGGCGGCATGATGGGCGACGTTACCGTTCGCCGGCGCATTGCCGACACAAGGGGGACCTGTGCGAGCACCTTGGTGCCCGTGGCCTGCTCGAGCGCAGCCGCGGTGCGCACGCGATCGTCGAAATGCTCCATCATCATCGCAAGGCCCAGGCCAATGCCCAGCCCGCCGACCAATCCGAAAACCAGCACGGGCAATCGCGCGGTCGAAGGGCGACGTGGCGGCTCGGCGCGGGAGACGAGACGCGCCTCCGGCGCTGCCAGTCCATCCTGCTCCAGGGTCTGCTTGTAGCGATTGAGAAAGCTCTCATAGACCGCACGATTGGCATCGGCCTCCCGCTCGAGCTGCTTCACGTGGATGAGGGTGTCGCTGGAGGCCGCATAGCTCGCCTGGGAGGCACTGAACTCGGACGTGAGGGCCTCCTCCTTGCGTCGCGCAACATCCACCTCATTGGCAAGGCTCAGCAACACGCGTTCTGTCTCGGTCGCGATCTGCTGCTGGAGGGCATCGAGTTGCGATTTGAGTGCCGGAATCTGGGCGCTCTTCGACGCACCGGCATTCTCCAGGCCGCCGAGTTCGCGGCTGAACTGCGCCTGATCCCTGCGCAGCAGTTGGATGACCGGCGAATTCAGCACCTCCGGAAAGGTCGCGGCGCTCGCACCGGCATCCTCCTGCGCCAGGCGGCGCGCCGTCGCCAGGCGGGCCTCGGCACCCGCGCGGTTGGCACGGGCAATCACGAGTTCGCGGTTGAGGGCATCGAGGCGCTGCACCAGGAGCGGCGTACCGTTTGCCTCCACCAGGCCGGCCTTGCGCCGCAAGTCTTCAACGGCCACCTCTGAACTTTGCAATGTGGAACGCAAATCATCGAGCTTCTTGCCGAGCCAGGCGCTGGCTTGGCGGGTAGCGCCGGCCTGCAGGCCGGTCTGCTGGTCGAGATAGGCTTCCGCGAAGGCATTGGCAACGCGGGCCGCGTACACCGGGTCCTTGTCAGTATAGGCAATGAAAATCGTATAGGAACGGCCGTCATTGCTGACGCGCAATCCGTTCAGAAGCCTGTCGATATCAGCCCGCCGGCTATTTTCACTCGACGGTTCCTGCTCGTGCCCTCGCGACCACGGCAAATATTGCCATGGACTCAAGTATTGCCAAGCGCTGGATGGGGATAGAGGCGGCAGCTGACTGTCCGTGGCGGCGACATCCGCGTCGGATCTCGCTTCGCCAAGCTTCTCCAGAGCTTTTTCCGCCAGCGAGCGCGAACTGATGACATCGAGCTCCGTGCGCAGGACCGGGCTGTCCTGAGGTAGACGCGAGACCACGGCGTCCTGAAGAATGACCTGGACCTTGCGGGCCTCGAGCACGAGACTGGCCTCGGCTGTGTAACGGGCCGGCGTCAGGTTAAGAATGACGATAGCCAGCGCTAGTCCCAGGACAAGAGCAGAGAGGATGATGAGCCGCCACCGTCGTAGAAGACCACGCCAATCGATCATGCGATCACCGGGTTCACGGGACGATGCAGGGCTCACGATCATCGCAATCTCCCATTTCTCCATTTTGGGAATTCCCCAATACGCGTCAGCCATCATCGCCCTTGAGGAACAGCTCGTGGGTCAACACCGCGACCTCCGTCCTGTTCTTGGCTTTTAACTTCCGCATGATGTTGCGGACGTGCACCTTGACCGTGCTTTCCTGCATGTTGAGCTCATAGGCGATACGCTTGTTCGCCTTGCCCTGCCGTAAGGCGCCAACAACCGCTGCCTGACGCACGGTGAACAGGCTATTGCCGTGATTTTTTGCCGTCTGGGCATGCTCCTCGATGGAGCGTCGGGACGAGATAAGGCTGCTCGCCGGCACGAAGACACCGCCCGCCTTGACGAGGTGCAAGGCCTCGACGGCGACGTCGAGCGACATGCTTGTCGGAATATAACCGCGCGCACCATGATCCAACGCATCGAGTATCTGTTCTGCCTCTTCGATATCCGAGAGCAGAACGACTGGCATGTGCTTGCAGCCATCCGGGAGTACGTTGATCTCTTCGTCGACATCTTTGGCCTTCCGGCCAACCGGGCACAGCAAAATAATGGTGTTCGGAGCGGGTTGCGGATCAGCCACCCGCCAGTCCTCGACAGTCGCGAAGGCAAGCACCGTATCGCCGTTGGTGAGCGCCCTCAGGCTTTGCAGGAGGCAGTCGCGGATCAGCGTCCGCGGCTCGATGATGATAATCGTGGTGGTCGATGGTCGCACCGATAGCGACGCGGGGAGAATGGCATCCATTGTACTCACTCTGTCCAGTGCCGCCGGCGAGAAGTCCCCTCCCAAAGAACCGGCCCATGAGCCACCGGCGATAAGATTTCAGCTGTCATGATGAAATTCCCCTATCAGTTTTACGAAATATCGGCGTTTATCATTATTTTAACACCGACAATTTCTTCTATTCCTATTCCGCCTCCTGATATATTCATATTTTATTGACATCTCTTTTATAAGAACGTCGACGCTCGGGAAATCTCCCTCACTCGCCATGACCTCCATTCGTCACGCGGGTCGGAGCATTCCGCTTACCTTCAGACTCGCGAAACGCTCTGTTTTATTGTTGTCTGAAATTTCGAACGGAAGGCCGCTTCACACTTCCCCTGGAATATCTTGTGTTCTTGGAGTCGCTGCTTGGAGAATTGCCTCTTGGGCGATGACAACGGCCCAAGGCGCGAGCACAATAGCACGACGCCCTTCCAGCGGCCCCATTTGCCGCCTTCACCGAGACAGCCTCTCAATCGCCTTGTCGAACGTAGAGCTTATCCGAAAGCCGACAAAGGTCTTTCGTCCCGATGAGCCATCGGTGTCGCGGCATATTCCATGCCGCTCCGGAGCGCCAGCCAGCCCCACGCGCTGGTTCGCCGGTTATGGGTGAGAAGCAGGCTCGGCCGGCTCCGTCGCCATCGCAGCAGCCGATGGCACATTCACCAGCTCGTCACGCAACAGGGCACGTCGCTCCCGCGTGAGATCACGCCAGGCACGGCCAACCATCGCGGGCGAGAGGCCCGTTTCCTTCGCAACTGTCCGGACGCTCCAAGAAAGCCGCCCAGGACAATCCTTCAACAAAGTCTGGTTGATCAACGCGATCAACTCGTGACGCGAGAAACGTCTCGGCTTGCCGGAGCGGGGGCGGTCGTACAGCCCGTTGATACCCTCCAGCTCATAGCGCCGCCACCACTTCGCGATCGTTTGGCTTGCGACGCCCAACTCGCGCGCGACGTCCCGGCGGGGATTTTTCTCGCTATCGAGCACTATTCGCGCCCTGAGCACCGTCATCGACGACGGATCGCCTCGTTCGACGATGTCAAGCAGGCGCCGTCTATCTTCCTCAGTCAAAGTCAACTTCATTTGCCGCATGTGTACCTCCGGCAAACTTTCGATACGCAGAACAAGCTTGCACTTTTACGAATTTTAGAGTCACCGCCCCTAGACACGCTCGCCCTAACAAAACATAATGCCACATTACCACAACAAACTGTGCAGTAAACTATATATTAGAACGAACGTGAACGCTTGCGATCACCGCAGACCGTAGAATCAATACGAGTAATTATTGAGATTACCCGTTAACGTGAGCAGGCTCTTGCACGTATATATATAAACGATGCGGCGATTCGTTCCAGTTTATGAAGAATCAAGATATGGTTAACGAGAATTCCCTTATTGTTTTCCGATTGTTAAGGGCCCTGGACCTTTCGCCAGGGTCGAGACGCGCCCCGCAACTGTATTGCGTTCTTCTCCCCCATAAGCACATGCCTTTCGAGTTCATGGATGAAGGCGGCACTATCCGATAGTGAAATCCCATCACCCAGCCCCCTCAAATAGCCACCTATGACTCTTTAGCAAGAGGATAAGACCTAAGCGGTATAAACTAGCCTGCGGAACTCTCCCGAATAGACCTAGGCGGGTATCAGCATACAGCGCGGTCTGGGCGGGAGGTGGTGCAGTTTTACCTGGCAATACCAAACGGCCTCGCGCCATGAGGCTATACAACTTTCGTAAGTGCGTCCTGGCCGCGGAGTGTCACCTGAAAGGTTTCCACTTCACCTTTCCCCTCCCCCTTTAGGGTGCGTGCGACCAGGCCCCTGCGCGCCAGTCGGCGCAGCGTTGTCGTTACCCAGTTCCCACGAGGCCAGGAGACTCCCAGGCGAAGACCCAGCACTTCCGCAGTATCGCCATTACGCAAATGTTGCAGTACGGTAATCTCAGCCCGTGTCAGATCTCGCATGCGTTGCCCCCCCATACAGACGCACCGGGCAATGGCTCCACATGCGGCTGATGTCGGCGCCGCCGGGGCGCCTACAACAGTGGACAGCCTCGACTGACGAACGCCCATGGCGCTCACCGGACTACCACCGCGCAACCACGCGCTCGAACGCACTCCCAACTCGTTGCGGACAATGAAACGGCGGTCACTCGCCCCTTCCGCCTCTCTGCCATTGGTAAGCCAGCGAAGCCCATGCCAGAAGCGATGCGCCGCCATGTAGATCATGGAAACTGAGATCAGCGAGATTAGTTAATCGTGCTTGCCTGCCGCGACTCGCGACGCTCCTATCACAACTTGTCAGTTGTTCTAAAAATGAACCTGAGCTTGACAGCAAACCATCGTGCTGCCTCCCCTAAATACCTGCAGGAGAGCACAAAAATTCACGTTGCCTGCACACTGAAAAGCAAACGACAAGTTGCCCGGCCGCGTATTTTCCGGTGCTTGAATGCCACGTTGTCATGATGAAGACTTGAGCGCCCCTCTAGCCGACGGGGGGCAGAGCCACAACAGATGGCGGGTCGGTACCTCATTCGGGGAGCGCCCACCCTCGGGAATGGCGCCGCGAATGCCCCGCAAGTTTGCGCCATTTCGGGACATGCACCAGAATGGATCGTTCATTTTGGCACAGATGCGACGCCGGGCCGCAACAATATGGAGGCTCTGCGCAGGAATGAAGCCTCATCTTCCCCGGTGCACCAATCCCCTGTCGCATCATAGCCGCGTTATGCAATAACCGTGAACAGGCCCTCGGGGCATCAAAGGCGAAGTCGAGTCATGGGGATGTTATGCGGCGAATCGGCTTGAGAAACGGCGGCGAGGTACCCGTCCTTGGGCAGGGAACATGGATGATGGGCGAGCGCGGCGGCGACCTCCGCGCGGAAAAAGAAACGCTGATCGCCGGCATTGATCTCGGCCTCACATTGATCGACACGGCGGAGATGTATAGCGACGGGGCGGCGGAAGAGCTCGTCGGCGCAGCGATCAAAGGACGGCGCAAGGATGTTTTTCTCGTCAGCAAGGTCTTGCCGAGCAATGCCTCTCGCACCGGCACGCTTGCCGCCTGCGAGGCCAGTCTCAGGCGGCTCGGCACGGACGTCATCGATCTGTATCTGCTGCATTGGCGCGGCGGCATTCCACTGGCCGAGACCGTCGCCGCGTTCGAGGATCTGAGGGAGGTCGGCAAGATCCGCTATTGGGGCGTATCGAATTTCGATACCGCCGACATGGAGGAGTTGCTGGATATAGCACCCGCCGGCGCCTGCACCGTCAACCAGGTCCTCTACAACCCGGACTATCGCGGCATCGAATTCGATCTTCTGCCATGGCAAACCGCGCATGGCATTCCCCTTATGGCCTATTCTCCCCTTGGCCAGGGAGGCGAATTCCTCCAATCGACGCCACTCATCGAAATCGCGACGCGCCATGGCGCGACACCCGCGCAGGTGGCGCTGGCCTGGGCGCTGCGCCAGCCGGGATTGATCGCAATCCCCAAGGCAAGCCGCAAAGCCCATGTGGAAGCCAATGCGCGCGCCGCAAATCTCCAGCTGACGCCGGAGGACACCGCCGCGATCGATGCCGTCTTTCCGCCGCCGCGCCGCAAAAGGCCGCTGGCGATGATCTGAGCGACCCGCCGCAGGAGCCTCATCGCGGCCCTATGGAGGCCTCATGGCAGAGGAGCCTCATCGCAGGGGCAGGGCTTCCGAGCGCTTGACCTGTCCGAGCGCGAAACTCGTTTCGATGGAAGCAACGCCGTCGAGGCGGGTGAGCTTGTCCTTCAGAAACTGCTCATAAGCTTTGAGATCCTTCACGACGATCCGCAAGAGATAGTCGCGCTGCCCGGTCATCAGGTAGCAATCGGCTACCTCCGGCCATAGCGCGACCGCCTTGGCGAAACGATCCAGGCTCTCCTCGCGCTGGCGTTCCAGCTTGATCGAGGCAAACGCGCTGACCGGTAACCCCACCTTGGTCTGGTCGATGATCGCCGTATAGCCCTTGATGACACCCGCCTCCTCGAGCAGTCGTAGCCGCCTGGCGCAGGGGGACGGCGACAGACCGACCCGTTCCGCGAGTTCATGGGTCGTTATGCGACCATCGCTCTGCACGGCGGCAATGATCTTCCTGTCGATATCATCCAGCGCACGCATTTGGCACAGATCCGCCTATTTTCAAACTATATTGGCTGATATCACCATATAGACGGCTCAATGCAAGCGAGATTGGCTACTTTTGGCAACCGCCCCGGTCTATCATCATGGAAATTCCTGCGGGGTAACTTTCATGACCGACGTCCGCCTGCCCGTTCTCGCCGAGCTCGAACGCAAGATTCTGTGGCTTTCCACCTGGACTATCCACAACGCCAACCACCTGCGTGCCAACACGGACGGCCTGAAGGTGGGCGGCCACCAGGCTTCATCGGCGTCGCTCGCTACGATCATGACGGCGCTCTATGGCGCGGTGCTGCGGCCGGAGGACCGGGTCGCGGTCAAGCCGCATGCGAGCCCCGTTTTCCACGCCATTCAGTATCTCCTCGGCAACCAGACCCGCGAGAAGCTGGAGAACTTCCGGGGCTACAAGGGCGTGCAGTCCTATCCATCGCGCACCAAGGACACGGACGACGTCGATTTTTCCACCGGCTCGGTCGGCCTCGGCGTGGCGCAGACGCTCTTTTCCGCGTTGGTCCAGGACTATGTCCGCGCCAAGGGCTGGGGCACGGCGAGGCCCGAGGGCCGCATGGTCGCGCTGGTCGGCGACGCCGAGATGGACGAAGGCAATATCTTCGAGGCCCTGCTGGAGGGCTGGAAGCACGGCCTGCGCAACACATGGTGGATCGTCGACTACAACAGGCAGAGCCTCGATGCCGTCGTCCGCGAGGGGCTGTGGTCGCGCTTCGAGGCAATCTTCCGCAATTTCGGCTGGGACGTCGTCATCCTGAAGTATGGCACGCTGCAGCAGGCCGCCTTCGCCGAGCCCGGTGGCGAAGCGCTGCGTCGCTGGATCGACGACTGCCCCAACCAGCTCTATTCCGCCCTGACCTTCCAGGGCGGCGCGGCCTGGCGCAAGCGCCTCACCGATGACCTCGGCGACCAGGGTGACGTCTCGCGCCTCATCGACCGCCGCAGCGATGAGGAACTGGCCGCCCTCATGGCCAACCTTGGCGGGCATGACCTGCCCTCGCTGCTCGCCGCTTTCGAGGAGGCGCGCGGCCATGATCGGCCGGTGTGCTTCATCGCCTATACCATCAAGGGCTTCGGCCTGCCTCTCGCCGGCCACAAGGACAACCACGCCGGCCTCATGACGCCGACCCAGGTCGAGACGCTGCGGCAGAGCCTGAACATCCGCGAAGGCCATGAGTGGGACCTCTTCGAAGGCCTCGGCCTGCCGGCAAAGACGCTGAAGAGCTTCCTCGCCGCGGTGCCCTTCGCCGCCAAGGGCCGCCGCCGCTACCAGGCGCCCGAGGTGGACGTGCCTGCGGCGCTCACCGTTCCCGCCCAGCCGGCGATGTCGACCCAGCAGGGCTTCGGCCTGATCCTGCACGAGATCGCCAAGGGTGACACGGAACTCGCCCGCCGCATCGTCACGACGTCGCCGGATGTGACGGTGTCGACTAATCTCGGCGCCTGGGTGAACCGGCGCGGCCTCTTCGCGCGCGAAGAGATGGCCGACACCTTCAAGGCCGAGCGTATCCCCTCGACCTTCAACTGGAATTTCTCGCCCAGCGGCCAACACATGGAACTCGGCATCGCCGAGATGAACCTGTTCATCATGCTCTCGGCGCTCGGCCTGTCCCACTCCATCTTCGGGGAGAGGCTGCTGCCGATCGGCACCCTCTATGATCCCTTCATCGAGCGTGGCCTCGATGCCCTGAACTACGCCTGCTATCAGGATGCACGCTTCATCGTGGCGGCAACCCCATCCGGCGTGACGCTGGCGCCCGAAGGCGGCGCCCATCAATCGATCGCCACGCCGCTGATCGGCATGGCGCAGGACGGGCTTGCCAGTTTCGAGCCGGCCTTCGTGGATGAACTCGCGACCATCCTCAACTGGTCCTTCGCCTATCTGCAGCGTTCCGGTGAAGCGGAGCCCGACGAGACCACATGGCTGCGCGATGCGGTCGGCGGATCGGTTTACCTGCGGCTCTCCACCCGCAGCGTCGAGCAGCCACAACGCGCGATGACGCCGGAACTGGCCGAGGACATCATCAATGGCGCCTATTGGCTGCGCAGGCCCGGCCCCAATGCCCAGGTGGTCGTCGCCTATACCGGCGCGATCGCCCCGGAGGCCATCGCCGCCGTCGGCCTGATGGGCGAGGACCGGCGCGATATCGGGCTGCTCGCCATCACATCGGCTGACCGCCTCAACGCCGGCTGGACGGCGGCGAGCCGCGCCCGCGAGCGCGGCCTCGTCCATGCCCGCAGCCATGTGGAGCGCCTCCTCGCGGATGTGCCCTCCCATTGCGGGCTGGTGACGGTGCTTGATGGCCACCCGGCGACGCTGGCCTGGCTCGGCTCGGTCCATGGTCACCGCACGCGCTCGCTCGGCGTCGAGCATTTCGGCCAGACCGGCACCATCGCCGATCTGTACCGGCACCATGGGATCGACACCGATGCCATCGTCCAGGCGGCGGCAGCACTCGTTCCCGGCCGGCCGATCCGCTATTTGCGCTCGGCCTGACAGCGCCAGCTCGCCCCGCCAGGAATAAACGTGCAAACGCACCGACTTGGATGGCATCGGATGATTCCCTTCAAGTCGGATTTGCCCTATGGAGGGATGCCCTAGCGGGCCTCGCTTCCCTCAACCTCGACGGCCCGATGCCCGAACGAACCTCCGCAGACCTCACCGCGCTCGCCGCCCAGACGCGCGTCATCTGTCTCGGCCATTGCGCGCTCGACCAGACCTGGCAGGTCGACAGCCTCCTCACCCGCGGCAACCAGAAGATACCGGCCCAAGGCTATCACGTCGTGGGGGGCGGCATGGCCGCTACCGCAGCCGTTGCCGTGGCGCGACTCGGCGGGCGAGCGGTCTTCTGGGGACGCGCCGGCCAGGATCTCGCCGGCGAGGCCATGAAACGCGAACTCGTCGCGGAAGGCGTTGATGTGGGCGGGCTTCGCCTCATCGACGGCGCGCTGTCGTCGCTATCCGCCATCATTATCGACGCCGCCGGCGAGCGACAGCTCGTCAACTTCCGTGGCGACCTGCCCGATGAGGCGGGCTGGCTGCCGCTGCACGAGATTGCCGGCGCCTCCGCCGCGCTCGTCGATCCGCGCTGGCCGACAGGTGCGCTCGCGCTTTTCCGGGCGGCGCGCGCGGCCGGCGTCCCGACCGTGCTTGATGGCGACGTCACCGAGACGGACGCCTTGCAGCACCTCTTGCCGCTGACCGATCATGCGATCTTCTCAGAGAATGGCCTTGCCCAGTTCACGGGGCTCGACGTCGAAGACGGGCTTGTCCGCGCCGCCGCTTTCGGCTGCCGGATCACCGCCGTGACCCGGGGCGAGGCCGGCGTGACATGGCTGGAGAACAGCGCCCTGCACCATCAGCCGGCCTTTCCCGTTGTCGCTGTCAATACCAACGGCGCCGGCGACACCTTCCACGGTGCCTATGCACTGGCCATCGGCGCCGGCCTCGGCACCCGCGCGGCCTTTTCCTTCGCCGCCGCGGCCGCGGCGCTGAAATGCGCGCGGCCGGGCACCCGCGCGGGCATCCCTAGTCTAGCCGACTGTCTCGCCTTCCACGCGGCGCAGCAGGTGGGGGCGTGACCTTGATGGCGCAAGCGGGCGCATACCGTCCCGACGACGAGGCCATGATGGGGCACGCGCTAGCCGAGGCGCGCACTGCGCTGGGCAAGGATGTGTTCCCGGTCGGCGCCGTGCTGGCAACGGGCAACCGCATCCTGGGCCGCGCGACCAAGACCATGGCATCCAACCATTTGAGCCATGCAGAAATGAATGTCTTCCACGACGTATTCAGAGGCGCCTACAGCTTCTCGCGCGCCGACGCGATCACGCTGTATACAACGCTCGAACCTTGCGTAATGTGCTTCGGTACCCTGCTGCACCTGCCAATCACCCGGCTGGTCTTCGCCATGGAGGATGCCTATGGCGGTTGCGCGGCCGTCAAGCTGGAGCAGGCACCACCGCGGCACCTGTCGCGGCCAGTGGAGATCATCGGTGGTGTCGGCCGCGAGGCAGCGCGCCGGCTGTTCGCGGATTTCCTCGATACAACAAGGGAATCATTCTGGCGCAGAGGTGGCGCCCCGCAGTTCCAGGCCGCCGTGCGTGCGCCGGGACAACGAACATCGCCTGTGTCGGACTGCTAAGAAAGCGGCCAGCGCCTCAGACCATCCCTGTGAGTTCAACCGCGCCGCCATCGCGAATACTTTGCTCTATAGCCAGACACAGCCCAACCGCGATGCGCGCATCGCGGGCGGGCATCACAATGTCACCTGTCTGAAAACCATGTAGGGCTTGGCGCAGGTTTTCCTCCAGCTCGAAAATTTCGCCGGATTGCGGCACCGCGATCGTCTCGACGTCGCCCGAGCCGCGCCGCTTTACATCGAGCGCGAAATTGGGATGAGCCGTGCGGTCATTGGCGCCCGCCCACCATGTGCGGATGGCGCCGGCATCGCCGGCGATCTCAAGGAGCGTGTGATGCTGAAAACCTGCCAGACATTGCGTCACGAGCGCAGTCGAGCCGTCGGCCCATGTCATCAGCACGGATACTGTGTCCGACAAGCCGGACGGCGACGTGGACTGGGCGAGAAGGCGCGCCGGCGGCCCGTTCTCCCGCGCGTACCACAGCACGAGATCGACAAAATGGACGAGTTCCTCGAGGATCCAGGAGCCGACCCGCGCGGGATCGCGCCGCCAGCCGCCAGCCCCTGGCCGAAAGGCGTGGCGGAATAGCGAGAAATGCTGGTGCGTCACCCTGCCGATGTCGCCCGCCGCGATCATCTCGCGCACCTTGCCCCACTGATGGGACACACGCAGTTCATGATTGACGGCGACGGCCTTGCCCGCGGCCTCAGCCGCGCCGAGCACAGCGTCGCATTCCTCCAGCGACAGGCCGAGGGGCTTCTCCAGAAAGACATGATGCCCGGCCTTCAGCGCGGCAATGGCGAAAGCCGCGTGCTGGTCGTTGGGAATCGCAACATTGACGACATCGAGCGCGCCCGAGGCAAGGAGGTCGTCGTAGCGACGAAAAACCGGAACGCTGGGCGCGAGCTCGGCAGCGGCCGCGGCCGAGCTCGCGCCATGGCAATAGATCGCCACGAGTTCGGCCTCGGGGATCGCGCCGAGGGCACGCGCATGCATCTGTCCCCAGGCACCGAAGCCGGCCAGCGCGACACGACTGCGCCCACCGCTCGTCGGTCGAGGATCTGATACCGCGTCAGGCATGCACGGCCCCCGCTATGGCGGCGGCAGCCTGCCCCTTGTCCGCGCGAGTATGCGGCGCGCCGATGGCACGCCCCGTTTCCGTGTCAAACAAATGCATGCGACGGAGATTGCAGCGAAGCTTGACCGTTTCGCCCGGTGCCGGGCGCACTTCCGGCCGCACCCGCGAAGCGACCGCATGGTCAGCGAGGGTTGTGAACACCAGCGTGTCGGCGCCGAGCGGCTCGACAACCTCGACAACTGCGGCGAGATCGAAGAAACCCGGCGGTGCGGCCCCCTCCTCCACGACCTCCACGTCCTCCGGACGCAGGCCGAAGACCACCCGCGCGCCCTCGGCGAGATCCGTATTCAAGGGGATGACGGCATCGGTGCCGTCGAGCCTCAGAGCCCGGCCCTCGGCGCGGCCGGGAATGAGATTCATGGTCGGCGCACCGATGAAGCCGGCAACAAACAGGCTGGCCGGGGCGTGGTAGACTTCATCCGGCGTGCCGATCTGCTCGATATGGCCGCCGTTCATCACCACAACGCGATCAGCGAGGGTCATCGCCTCGACCTGATCGTGGGTGACATAGACGGTCGTCACGCCGAGGCGCTGGTGCAGCTTCTTCATCTCGATGCGCATGGACCCACGCAGCTTGGCGTCGAGATTGGACAAGGGTTCGTCGAACAGAAAGACCTGCGGCTTGCGCACGATGGCGCGGCCCATGGCCACGCGCTGGCGTTGCCCACCGGAGAGCTGCTTCGGCCGCCGGTTGAGATAGGGGTCGAGGCCCAGCACCGCCGCCGCGTCGCGCACCCGCTTGTCGATCTCGCGCTTCGGCACCTTTCGATACTGCAGCGAGAAAGCCATGTTCTCGTACACGCTCATATGCGGGTAGAGCGCGTAGTCCTGGAACACCATGGCTATGTCGCGATCACGCGGCTCGACCTCGTTGACGACACGGCCATCGATGCGAATTTCACCCTCGGAGACATCCTCCAGGCCCGCCAGCATCCTCAGCGAGGTGGATTTTCCGCAGCCCGACGGGCCAACAAGAACAATGAATTCGCCGTCATGGATCGCGAGATCGATGGCATGAACAACCTCAATCGCCCCATAGCGCTTGACGAGCTTGACAAACTCGACAGTCGCCATCGCTCAGTCCCTCCCGCTCGACTGTGTAACGACTTCCCGGAAATGAGCAGCGGCCGCATCTGCTCGCTGCACAAGCATCGCGAAATCATTCGCCACGGATACGAAATCGAAGCCGGAACGGATGTGCTGCTCAGCGATGGCATCGTTCGGCGCCAGCACGCCAACAGCCTTTCCGGACGCGCGGCAACGCCTCAGGCCATCTTCAATGGCCGCCGTGACATCCGGGTGGGCTGCCTGACCAGGCAACCCCATGCTGGCGGCGAGATCGCCCGGTCCGAAGAAGACCGCGTCGACGCCATCGACGGCCGCAATCGCCTCGCAATTGTCCAGCGCCTCTTTCGTCTCGATCTGGACAATCAGGAAGAGCGTCTCGTCTGCGCGTCGCGCATAGTCCTTGATGCGGGAATAGCGGCTCCCCCGGTGCATGGCGGCGATGCCACGCGCGCCGCGCGGCGGGTAACGCATGGCCCGCACTGCCTCGGCCGCCTCCTCGGCGGTCTGCACATAGGGCAGCATGATCGTGCCGATGCCGGCGTCGAGGTGGCTCTTGAGCAGGAGCGGATCGTTCCACAAAAGCCGGACGATCGGGATCGTCGGCGTGCCCGCGACGGTGCGACAGTGGGTCATCACATCGTGCAGCGAAACCGGCGCGTGCTCTCCGTCGATGAGGATCCAGTCATACCCGGACCAGCAAAGCGCCTCCGTGGCATCGACGGAATTCAACATCGACCATATGCCGATAAGGGGGCGGCCGCGCGAGAGCGCGGTGCGGAAGGGATTAGCGGGAAATGCAGCAGACTCCAGCACGCCGGCAACCGACATCAGCCAACTCTCCCTATAGTCTTGGCAGGCGGAGCTCCACGGCCCGCTTCTCGAAGACGATAGGGCTCAATCTGCGATTTGCAACTAAAATTTCATCAGCAGATACCATGTATCGGCAGATGAAACTATGGAATCGCGAGCTCCCCAATATCCTCTGTTCCTGCCTCTGTGTCCCAAGCCTCTGTGTCCCAAGCCTCTCGCCGCTTAGCATGTCCTCGTGTCGCGTCATCCCCGGCGACCGGTGCAACCGGCCGGGGGATCCAAAGGTCAAGCGCCACGGCTCACGGCCTTCCTTCCCGTCGCTGCGCGACGCCGGGGATGACACGCAGCCGTTGGTTCCCAAGCATTCGCCCGCTAATGAGAAAGAAGCCGGGCACAGTTTTCACAGCATGGTCTATGCTGCCCCCGGCTCGAAAGGACGCGGCGCAATCGCTTCCGGCTTTCCGGCCACGTAGAGCGCATACGGCTTCAAGAGTTTCATGCCTTCCCGGCGATGGCCGATCACATCGACGAAGGGCACCGCGACCTCGACGAGATCCAGCACGCTGATATCGGCGGCGGCCCCCACGCCGAGATGGCCAATGTGGTCGCGGCTCATGGCCCTGGCCGGGGCATCCGTCACCATGGCAATCACATCGGCGACGCCAACGCCGCAGCACATCAGCTTGCTCATGGTATGCAGCAGATCGTAGGCAGGCCCCTTGATGGACATGACATGCACATCGCTGGAGATCATGTCCGGCGGAAAGCCGTCAGAGAGGGCGGCCTCCGCGCTATCGAAGCCGAACGCTCCCATGCCGTGGCCGATGTCGAACAGCACACCCCGTGCCCTGGCCTCGCGGAGCGCGCCGAGGACGAGACCGGAGCCGTCCACCGGCGCGTTCGGCGCGGGGCGGAAGCAATGGGTGAGGATATCGCCCGGCCGCATCCGCGCGAGAATCTCTTCATAGGATGGCGGCGGTCCGCCGATATGCGTCATCACCGGCAACCCGGTGCGCTCGGCGGCGGCGATCGCGCGGTCGAGGGCCTCGAGCCCCACATCGCCAGATGTCTTGTCGCCGATACGCACCTTGATGCCGACGACGAAGTCCTTGTGTGCCTCCACGGCTTCCACGCAGCGCTCGACATTGAGGAGGTCACGCACGGTCGCCTCGCCGACCGAGAAGGCCTTGTCGAAGGCGAAGATGCCGGGGAAAGAAATATTGACATAGGCGAGCAGGTTGAAGGCGGATCGCGCCGCGACGAAATCCTTGAGACCTTCGAGGTTACCCGCGCCCGCGCTGCCCGCATCGACCAGCGTCGTCACCGCCGAGCGCCGCGCCACCGGATCGGGATCCACGCTCAGGGAGGTCGCCTTATGATAGACATGAGTGTGGATGTCGATGAGGCCCGGCGCGACAATGTGGCCGGCCATGTCATCGATCGATGCGGTGCCGGCGTCAAGCCGTTGCGCCACCGCCGCGATCCGGCCATCCCTGATACCGACATCCATGACAGCGTCGATGCCATTGCGCGGATCGATGACGCGCCCCCCTTTGAGGACACGATCGAACGCCCCCTCACCCTTGTCCGCACGCGACATGCCCGCCCCGGAAGTCTCGACCACGCAAACTCTCCCCATCATCACCCGCGCTCTCCGGCACGGACCCGCTCTTATCCTTGGAGCAGCGACGCGGCGGTGCAATCGGCGCTGCTGCCCGATAATCACCTTCGGGCACCGGATTTTCCCAGAAACACATCCCCGGATAAAGCCCGAAGCGAGGCATTTCAGTCCGACTTCACAGATGCTGTTGAGTTCATGCCCCGCGAGCGGTCTTAACCAGCCCTGTCGCGGAGTTTATTATCACGGCGACGTCTGGCTATGCCAACCCAGCAGCTCGCCTATCCGCGCCGCCGTGTCACGCGCGACGGCAATCAATTCGGCGAAGCGGGGTGCGCTCGCCGTCTGTCCCAGGCTGGAAATGCTCAACGCCGCGACCACCGTGCCCTCGCCGTTGCGGATCGGTGCCGCCACGCAGGAGACGAGATCATTGTATTCACGATCGTCCACCGCATAGCCATCCCGGCGAATCGCGCCGAAAGCCTCATGCAAATCCTCGGCATTGGTGAGCGTGCGGGCGGTGAAGGCGGGCATGCCCGCCTCCTTGAGCATGGCATCCACTTCGGCCGGATCACGATAGGCCGCAATCGCCTTGCCGAGCGCGGTGCAATGGATAGGCCGGCGCGCCCCGATCTGCGTGTTGAGCTTCAGCGGCGGATCGAGGGGTTCGACCTTAGCGAGATAGACGATGCTCGTATCGGGCAGGATGGCCAGCTGGACTGTCTCGCCCGTCTGGCTGCACGCCTCCTCCATCAGGGGCCGCGCAAGCCCTGCCAGATCATGCCGCGCGATGCTGCGCGACCGTATGTCCAGGAAGACGGGTCCCGGCCGCCAACCCTTGCCGTTGTGGCCGGCCGCGACGAAGCCGCCTTTTTCCAGTGTCTTGAGAAACCGCAACACGGTGGATTTATGAAGATCAACGCGCTGGCTGAGTTCGGTCAGCGTCATCGAATCCGTGCTGTCGGCCAAAACCCGCAGGATGCGCATGGTCCGATCTATCACGCGCACGGACGATGATGCCCCCGCGTCAGCCCCGGCGCTGTCAGACGCGCCCATGTCCGCTCGCATGTCGCCCAACATGTCGCTTTCGGGAACAAGGCTGCTCAAGATGGCTGGCTCCGATGGCCGAACTTGCTCTATGCTGCGCATGATGAAACAGAATTTCATCTCGCGCAACATTTTGCGAGCCTAGCGGGGGGATGGATGAGCGCGGACGTCATCGCGATAACGCAGATCGAGGCCGTCGCCGTGCGTGCGCCCATCGACACGCCGGTCCGCACCTCGTTCGGGACCATGACCGACCGTCCCGCCGTATTCATCGCAGTCCGTGACCATGACGGCCACAGCGGGCTCGGCGAGGTCTGGTGCAACTTCCCCTCCGTCGGTGCCGAGCACCGCGCGCGTCTCGCACTCGCAACGGTCGGGCCCATGCTCCAGCGCCTGTCTCCGCTGCCCACGGGCGAGGTGTTCGCCCGGCTCATGCAGGCCCTGCACATTCTGGCACTGCAATCCGGTGAATGGGGACCCCTGCGCCAGGTGGCGGCGGGGTTCGACATCGCTTGCCATGATCTTGCCGCGCGCAGGGCCGGCCTGCCGCTTCACGCCTATATCCGACGTGAATACGGGCTCACCACCCCTGAACGGCGACAGGTGCGCGCCTATGCCAGCGGCATCGGCCCGGAAAGGCCGGGCGAGGTGGCCGCCGCCGAACTGGCGCGCGGCCATCGCGCCTTCAAGCTCAAGGTCGGCTTCGGCGAGAAGGTGGATCGGCGCGCGCTGGATACTATCCGCGCCACGATAGGCGATGACGCGACGCTGATGATCGACGCCAATCAAGGCTGGGCGCGCGATGAGGCGATCCGGCTCGGGCGCGCCTTCGCCCCCTATAAGCTTGCCTGGCTGGAGGAGCCTCTTGCCGCCGACAGGCCGCTGGCGGAATGGCGAGCATTGGCGGAGGCCATTCCCATTCCCATCGCGGCGGGCGAGAACATGAACGCGACGGCGGAGTTCGAAGCCGCGATCACAAGCGGAACCCTGGGCTTCCTCCAGCCTGACGCGGCGAAATGGGGCGGACTATCGGGCTGCCTCGATGTGGCCCGCAAGGCAGCGGCGGCCGGCATGACCTATTGCCCGCACTATCTCGGCGGCGGGATCGGGCTCCTGGCATCGGCGCATCTCCTGGCCGCTTCCGGAGGCGACGGCCTGCTCGAAATCGATACCAATCCCAATCCATGGCGGGATCACCTGATCGATGGATTGATGCCCCTTGCGGAGGGCCATGTCCATCTGAGCGACGCGCCGGGCCTCGGCCTCGCGCAGGATCTGGAGGCGCTGATCAAGCGCGGCTGAAACCCGCTACATTCACAAGCATGGGGCGGTCACGTCGAACCGCGCGCGACAAGTTCGAAACCGAGATCGAAGATGGTCTGCCCGGCAGGTTCGCCTCCGAGCCGGGAGAGCAAGACATCAACCACCTTCGTGCCGATCGCTCCGCGCGGCGGGCGCACGGTGGTGAGCGCCGGCTCGCTGGCCGCGGCAAATTCGAGATCGCCGAAGCCACAGATCCGGAGCCGTCCGGGGACCTGCCACCCCTGCCGCTGCGCCTCGAACAACCCGCCCAAGGCGAGAATGTCGTTCGTGCAGAACACGGCGTCCACGTCAGGATGCCGCGTGACCAAGTCGCGCAGCGCCTCACTGCCCCCGACTGCACTCGCCCTTTTTTCGAGGCGGTATTCCACGGGCGGCGCAAAGCCAGCCTCCGCGGCCGCTTCAATAAAGCCGGCATAACGATCGACTGCACGGTAGTCGCGATCGAGCATCGCGCCGATAAAGCCAAGCTTGCGCGCACCACGCTCCGCGAAATGGCGGACGACGACCCGGCCGGCAGCGCGCTGGGAAAAGCCGACGATGGTGTCGATGGGATGATCGGACAGTTCCCACATCTCGACGATCGGGATGTCCGCGTCGAGCAGCATTCGGATAGTTTCGCGGCTGTGACGGCGCCCCGTGAGCACGATCGCGGCGGGAGACCAGGCCATCACGGACGCAACAAGCTGTTCCTCGACATCCATGGAATGGCGGCTGTTGCCGATGAGCAATTGATAGCCGCTGCCCTCCAGACCCTCTTCCATGGCCTCGACCGTTGCCGAGAAGAACGAGTTGATCATCGAGGGGATGATGACACCGATCGTCATGCTGCGAGCGCTCGCCAGCGCTCCCGCCATGAGATTGCGCCGGTACGACAGCCGCTCGACGGCCTCGTCCACGCGCGCCCGGACGGGGGGCGAAACCCGGTCTGGCTGGCGAAGCGCGCGCGAGACGGTCGCAGTCGACACGCCCGCTAGCCGCGCAACATCCTCCATGCGAGAGCGCGTCGTGCCAAGCCGTTCCCGCGGCGGGGGACGAAGGACGGTGGGCAGCATATCGTCCGGCGGGACCTTTGCCATGCAATCCAACTTCCTAGAGGGGCTGATGGGGCCTGGGGCGCTTCTACCGTATCGTGCCGGATCAGAAAATCTCCGGTTCAGGCGTGGCCGCGCCCGCCTCGAGAAAATCGAAATCGCAGCCCTTGTCGGCCTGCGTGATGTGGCTTTCCACAATCACGCCGTAGCCGCGGCTGAACCGGCGCGGCGGCGGCTGCCAGTTCTCGCGCCGACGCGCCAGTTCCTCATCACCGACAAGCATCTCGAGCCGCCGGCCCGGCACGTCGAGGAGGATCTCGTCGCCCGTTCTCACCAGCGCAAGGGGCCCGCCCACATGGGATTCCGGCGCGACGTGCAGGACGCAGGTACCATAGTGCGTGCCACTCATCCTTGCGTCCGAGATGCGCACGAGGTCGCGGACGCCGCGATCGAGCAGGCGCTTCGGCAAGGGCAGCGCCCCCCACTCCGGCATGCCCGGCGCCCCCACCGGCCCGGCGCCGCGCAGGATGAGCACGCTGTTCTCGTCGATCGCAAGCTCGGGATCATCGATGCGGGCATTGAGCTCGGCGTGACTGTCGAACACGACGGCCGGCCCGCGATGAACGAGCAGATGCTCGCTTGCCGCCGACGGCTTGATGACGGCACCGTCCGGGGCGAGATTGCCGCGCAGCACCGCAATGGCGGGCCGGTCGACCACCGGCCTGTCGAGCGGCCGGATGACATCGTCGTCGTCCACACGCGCTTTCGCCAGAACATCACGCCAGACCACGCCGGCAGCGGTCACCGCATCGAGATCGAGCCTATCGGTGAGCCGCGACATCAGCCCGAGCAGTCCGCCGGCAAAGAAGAAGTCCTCCATCAGGGCATCCCCCGCCGGAAAGATATTCGCCAGAACCGGGGTCTGGCGGGCCGCGGCATCGAAATCCTCAAGGGATATGGCAAGGCCCGCGCGCCGCGCGATGGCGACGAGATGGACAGCGGCATTCGTCGAACCGCCCAGCGCCGCATCGACGTGCAGCGCATTGCGGACCGCGCCCGGCGTCAGGATGTCGAGCGGCTTCACATCGCTCCACACCATCTCGACGATGCGCTCGCCGCAGGCGGAAGCCATGCGCGGATGCGCGGCGTCCATCGCGGGGATGCTGGAAGCCCCGGGCAACATCAAGCCGAGGGCGTCGGCGATCGACGTCATGGTTGATGCCGTACCCATCGTATTGCAGGTGCCGGGCGACCGGGTGGATATGCCCTCGATCTCGATCATCTCCGCTTCACCGAGATGGCCCGCGCGATAGTCGTCCCAATACTTGCGCGTATGTGTCCCCGCGCCGACCTTGGTCCCGCGCCAACGTCCGTTCAGCATCGGGCCAGCCGGGCAGTAGATGGCCGGAATGTTCATGCTGATGGCACCCATGACCAGGCCAGGCGTGGTCTTGTCGCAGCCGCCGAGCAGCACCGCCCCGTCGATCGGGTGTTGGCGCAGCAGCTCCTCGACCTCCATCGCCAGGAAATTACGATAGAGCATGGTTGTCGGCTTCACCATGACTTCGCCGAGAGACAAGGCGGGCAGTTCCACCGGAAAGCCGCCCGCGCGCAGAACGCCCCGCTTCACGGCCTCCGCCCGCTCACGCAGATGCGCGTGGCAGGGGCTCAGGTCGCTCCAGGTGTTGACGATGGCGATGACAGGGCGCCCCATGAACTCATCGCGCCGGAAGCCCATCTGCTGCATGCGCTGGCGATGGGCGAAGGCCCGCATCCCTCCCGCCGAATACCAGCGGGCACTGCGTAGATCACCAGGCTGGCGGCGAGACATAGGCTGCTCTCCCCTCATCGACTTCCTCCGCTGCGGTTTCCCGCCAAGGCAGTAATTCCGAACTATGTTGCACTAGATGAAATGTTGCACCAGATGAAATCGCTTGCATTTCAGCCGATCACGGCGATCGAAGCGTGCTCATAACCCTAATAACTGCGTGAAAACAAAGCCTCTTACAATAAGAACCGGCGCGCTACGGTTGAGCGCTTGACCACGCGTTTGCAACCGCTATCATCAACCGAAGAATGAGCATTGGCAACCAGAAGAACACGTCATACGCTCTTGCAAAGGGGATTGAAGCAAACCCGGCCGATCAAGCGGCCGTTGTGGGATGTTTGCATATCGATTGCGTAACGCCTTGAAGCGGGGATGCATTCTCAGAGCGTGAAGGCGCGTGTTGCCACAGCAAAGCCGGATAACAAAATTCGAGGGAGGACGGGATGGATCGCAGGACAGTGATCAAAGGCGGACTGGCGATGGCGGGTGTGCTGGCCGCCCCCGCCTATCTGAGGGCGCAATCCAACAAGAAAATCAGCATGCTGACCTGGAATATCGCGGACCAGGAAGCGTTCTTCAAAGAACAGTTCGCGGATTTCATCAAGGATAATCCCGGCGTCGAGATCGAATGGCTGGACAAGAAGGGCCCCGAGCTTCCGGCCTTTTACCAGACGCAACTGGTCGCGGGCACGGCGCCTGACATCGTTGATCTCCAGGGGATGATCTGGGTGGAATGGGCCGCCAACGGAGCGCTCCTCGATATGTCGCCGCTGCTGGAGAAGGAACCGGCTGTCGCGAAGCTCTATAACCCGGACTACCTCTCGGGCTTTGTCTACGACAAGAAGCAATTCGCCATTCCGTTCTATGTCGCCAAGACCCTGCTCTATTATAACAAGACGATGTTCAAGGAGGCCGGACTATCGGCTCCACCGCAGTCGTTCGACGAGATCATTAAATTCTCCGAAGCCATGGCGAAGGGCGAGAAGACGGGCTTCCTGACCCTGAATTTCGACTGGCTCTACTGGCCGCTGATGCGGATGAACGGCGTCGAGCTCCTAAAACCGGACATGCGCACACCGGCTTTTAACACGCCCGAAACCGCCGCCGTGCTCGAGAAGCTCGCCAAGGCGACCGCTTCCGGAGGCATCAACAAGATCGCCTGGACGGGACGCTGGGTCGAGCCAAACGGCGCCTTTGCGGCCGGCAATGTCGGCATGCTCCAGGCGCATTCGGCCTCGTATTTCTTCGTCAAGGGCCAGGGTCCGTGGGTCAACCCGGACACGCTTGGCGCGACGCAGGCGCCGGGCAACTGGTCCACGCCGACCAACCACGCTTTCGTCATTTCAAAGTCCTCGAAGAACCCCGAACTCGCCTGGTCGCTCATCAAGCACATGACGGGCAACAAATGGGCGACGAAATTTGCGCAGAACCGGCGCATCCTCACCGGCAATATCGAGGCCGACAATTCGGTCCTGGCCAAGATGAAGACCGAGGATCCGCTCGCTCATACTGTGCTCCAGACACAGATCGAGCATACGGACAAGATGACCGGCAACTGGCCTCTGCCCAATGACGCGCAGGTCAAGGACGCGTTCTGGCCCGAGATCCAGAACGCGGTGCTCGGCCGGAAGGATCCGAAAACGGCCCTGGCGGACGCCGAGCGCGCGGTCACACGTGTAATGCGACGCTCCTGACAGACGCGTCTTGCCAAATGCAGCTTCCCGCCGCCCGCGGGAAGCTGGCCTCGGTCGATATAGCGTGACAAGCGGAAAGACGTAATGGCCACAGCGGTTGCAGAAGCGGGGCGGGACTACCGATCATTCTTCATCACCCGGAAGAACACCCGGCAAGCCGTCCTGATCTGGTGCTTTCTTGCCCCGTCGTTATTGATCTTTCTGCTCTACCGCATCCTTCCGCTCGCCTGGAACGTCATCTTATCCTTCCAGGCATGGTCACCGTTGCGGCCCGCGGTCTGGATCGGCTTCGAGAATTACGACGAGATGCTGACCGACGAGGTGTTCTGGCAATCGCTCTTGAACACGCTCTACATCATCGGATCGGCGCCCATCGGTATCGCGATCGCTTTGGCGCTGGCGCTTCTGGTCAATGCAGATATCCGCGGCAGGGATGTCTATCGGACGGCGATCTTCCTGTCCTACCCGCTGATGACGGTGGCTGTTGCCATTATCTGGCGGTGGATGTTCGATGAGCGCGTCGGCCTGATCAACTATGTCGCACGCTCGCTCCATCTCGTCGACTCGCCGATCCAGTTTCTCAACTCCTTCACCTGGGCGCTGCCATCGGTCATCGCCGCCAATATCTGGCAGATGCTCGGCTTCTACATGATCATTCTGCTCACGGGATTGCAGAATATCCCCAGCAACCTCTATGAGGCGGCCGAGATTGACGGCGCCAACGCCTTCCGCCGCTTCCTGCGCATCACCTTGCCGTTGCTGAAGCCCTCGATCTTTCTGTGCTTCGTCATCGGGATGCTCAATTCCGTCACGAGCTTCGACCTCGTCTATGTGATGACCGGCGGCGGGCCGGGCCGCGCCACGGAAATCCTCGTCACCTACATCTATAAGCTCGGTTTCGTGCAGACACGGTTCGATTATGCGGCCGCTGTGACGGTGGTCTTCTTCATTTTGCTCATTGCCATTGCCTGGGCGGCCAATCGCTTTTCGGGCGGCAATGCAGGTGCGGTGGAGCGGGACTGATGCTTCGTTACCCCCGCTGGCCAATCCACCTCATCCTGCTCGCCGTGAGCTTCATCATGCTCGTGCCATTTTACTGGGTGTTCAAGACATCCGTATCTGGCGAGAACATCTTCACCTATCCGCCGAATATCATTCCGCGCAATCCGCACATCTTCTATTACGTCGATGTCTGGTATGCGATCCCCTTCGCGCGCTATTTCCTGAACAGCGTGATCGTGTCCGTCCTGACGATCGCCGCCAATGTCGTCTTCAATGCGATGGCCGGCTATGCGCTGACGCGGGGCTTTCGCGGCAAGAACCTCGTCCTGATGCTGTTTCTCTCCTGCATGATGGTGCCGTTCCAGGCCACGATCATTCCGGCGTATCTCATCACAGGCAAGCTCGGCCTGCTGGACTCATACCTGGGTCTTGCGCTGCCGCAATTTTCGACAATCATCTGCATCTTCGTCTTCAAGGCGAGTTTCGATGCGGTGCCGAAGTCCCTGATCGATGCCGCCAAGATCGACGGTCTGTCCGAGTGGCGCATTATCTGGAAAGTCATGATGCCGCTCGCCAAATCCGCCATGGCGACCAATATCATCCTGTCATTCATCTGGTCGTGGAACAACTTCCTCTGGCCATTGATCATGACACGATCCGCCGACATGCAGACCTTGCCGCTCGGCCTCTCGCGCTTCCTGTCCTACCAGGAGGATACGACGGGCGCGCTCTATGCTTTCTGTGTGATGGTTCTCGCACCCGGCATCCTGCTTTTCCTCCTGGCGCAGAAGGAATTCATTCAGGGGCTCACATCCGGCGCCACCAAGGGATGAGGTCGCATCGTGGAAGATGAGGATTTTCAACGCCCCCGCTGGCGCAAGTGGTTGCTCAATCGCTTCGTGCTGACGCCACTCATCATCGCTCTCATCGCGGGCGCGTGGGACCTCTACGCGAATGCGCACAACAACGGATTGGTAGAAGGCACCGTGGTGGATGCCGCCGGCAAGCCCGTCGCCGGCGCGGACGTGACGCTGTGGACTTTCACTTTCACCACCTTCCGTGAAAAGAGCCACACCACGAGCGGGCCCGACGGACGGTTCGTCTTCACCGACAACCCGTCCCATCATATCCAGATCAGCGCCGCAAAGCCCGGCGTGGGCACGTCCCAGCGCAAGCCGATCCGGCTGTTGTTCCAATCCCAGGATACACAGCTGCAGGAGCCGCTCGTACTCTCAGGCGGCGCCTGAATCAGCCTGCGAATTTCGGTTCCGGTAGGCCGCGAACGCCCAAGCCATGCACTGCAAAGACAGCACCTGCGTGGACGACGCTGGCACGCTCGGCCTCCGGAACCATCGATGCCGCGCTCGTCACGTAAAGGATATCAAGGTCCGGCCCGCCAAAGGCACACATCGTGGGATGCTTGACGGGTAAATCGATGAGGCGGTCGAAACGGCCCTTCGGATCGACCCGCGCGATCTGCCCGCCGTGGACGAGCGCGCACCAATAGAACCCCTCGCTGTCGACGGTCGCGCCATCACAACGGCCTGGAATATCCTTGGTCGAGAAAAACAGGCGTCGGTTCGAAATCACCCCTTCGTCAATATCGAAATCATAGGCAAAAACGGACTCGGCGCGGCTGTCCGCGAAGTAGAACGTGCGATCATCAGGGGCGAAGGCTATTCCATTGGAGACGATGAAGCCCCGATCCATGCAGGAAACATGGGCGCAGTCGTCCAGGCGATAAAGCGCGCCTGTTGGATGGGCGAGATCTGCATCACGCGAACCGCACCAGAAACGCCCGCGCCTGTCGCATTTGCCATCGTTGAGGATGTTGAGAGGCCGCTCCGGCTCCGGATCGACAAGACGCTTCACGAAACTCGTACCGCGGTCGTCGACGAGCTCAACTAGCGCGAAGCCCGTCTGTAGAGCGGCCACGATGCCACCCTTGTCGCGGAAGCCAAAGGAGCCGATCACCGCCGGCATTTGCCAGGTGGAGATCTCGCCATCGGCGCCCAGTCTGTGCAAGGCCGGACGCAACGCATCCACCCAGTAGAGCGCGCCCTCCTCCGCATGCCAGCAAGGGCACTCCCCGAGCTGGTGTCGACGGTCGACGACGACTTCTATTTCAGGACTATCCGTCATGGCCTTACCAGGGCAAAGGTTGGTCGTGATAGGTCTGGAAGATGCCGGTATGGTGCCGGCCGGCTCGGTGCAGTACGCCACGCATTCCGGAAACGCTTTCGGCCACCGGCACGCGCCCGCCGGGTTCGGTCGCGGCCCAGCCCGGATGCAGGGCGATCACGCTGATATGACGCGGCGCAAGGTCGACCGCCAGCGTCTTGACGACCATGTTCAGGCCCGCCTTGCTGGACCGATAAGCATAGGAGCCGCCCGAATTGTTGAGCGTGATCGACCCCATGCGGCTCGACACGAAAGCCATAGTCTTCAGTTCGCTGGCGGCGACGTTCTCGACAAGGCATTCCGCGAGCTTCATCGGGCCGATCAGGTTCGTTTCAAGAATACGCCGCCAGTTTGAATAGTCCGTCTCTCCGAACGGCGGGTGTGGCCTGCCGATCCCCGCGTTGCTCAAAAGAATATCGACAGGCGCACCGCCAAGGCTTTCTGCGAAAGCTTCGATCGCCGCGTGATCGGTGACATCGAGTTTCGACACCGTGATGTCACCAGCGATCCCCCGCGTCTCATCAGCGGACCGCGGATCGAGACATGTAGCATGGACACGGTGGCCCTCGGCCACATATTGCCTCGCGAATTCAACGCCTAGACCAGTATCGCAGCCCGTAATAACAATCGTTGCCATAGGAAGACCCAGAAGCTGTGGGAGCTTGAACACTTGGCCTGTTGGTGGGGCCCGATCCGGGTTGCATGCCAAATCCCGGTTGAGTGCCAAGCGAGGAGGATGGAGATGAATCAAAATCCCTATTAGGGGGAAGAAAGCACTCCCATCAGGGTACGTGGACAATCGAAAATCGCCGCATCGCGGCGCAGTCAGGCGCGGTGGATGCCCGAGGCAGAATCAATGATAGCGTTTACATTCCGAAACGCAATGTGCCAGCTGCGAGGCAAACAGCAGATCTAGCGAGGACACTGTTATGACATCGACTGCAACGACACCGGCCGCCCACGAGCTTTCGCTCTCCCGGACGCTCGCGGCGCCCCGCCATGCCGTTTTCCGTGCCTGGACCGATCCCGCGCTCCTGAAACAGTGGTTCGCACCACGCCCGTGGAGTGTCAGCGAAGCTGAACTCGATGTCCGCCCCGGCGGCTCGAATTTCATCGTCATGCGCAGCCCAGACGGAGAAGATTATCCGAACCGCGGCGTTTATCTCGAAGTCGTCGAAAACGAACGGCTCGTCATTACCGATGCCTATAGTGAAGCTTGGATCCCTTCAGAAAAGCCCTTCATCACCATCATCCTGACCTTCGAGGACGAGGCCGGCGCTCCCGGCAAAACACGATACACCGCGCGTGTCCGCCACTGGACGGCCGAAGATCGCGAAACCCATGAAGGTATGGGGTTTCACGAGGGCTGGGGCCGCTGCACGGACCAACTGGAAGAGCTTGCGGCGCGGCTGTGAGACGAACCGGTGACCGTCGCTTGTGCCTGATAGGGCTTGCTAGCAATCAGAGGGCGCAATTTGGAGGTTATCGCGACAGATGAGAATCAGGCATAGGGCGCATGGTGCAACTGCGGCCCGAGAACGGGCGCCTTCTTCACCGGCCAGGCTGCGGCTCGCCCGCTCCCCGGCCGCTTCGCAACCTTAAGGAAAAGCCATGTCCCTCCTGAAGACCATTGCCACCACGGCGCTCGGCGACGGTGTCATATCGAAAATCGCCCCCGATCGGCTGCTGGAAGGCGATCCCACCTGCACGACCTGGGAGCAGGACACGATCGACGGCAAGGTGGAAACCGGCGTCTGGCAGATGACGCCGGGCAAAAATGTCATGCTGAAGAGCGATATCTATGAGTTCTGCCATATTCTCGAAGGTGTCATCGAGCTGACCGAGGACGGCAAGGAGCCCATCACTTACCGTGCGGGCGACAGCTTCGTGATGAAGCCGGGCTTCGCCGGCACCTGGAAGACGATCGAGACCGTCCGCAAGATCTACGTGATCATTGACTGACCAGGCCAGCGTCACCGCAGGGTCCACGGCATTGATCAACGGCTCTTGATCAATGCCGTGGACTTTGCGGCCAATCACTCTCGTCTTCCGTCGGCAGCGGGGCTACCGCCCTCCTCGCTCTGCCGCCCTTCGAGGTAGTTCTTCAGGGCCACCGCATTATTGTGGGCCTCCTCCCGCGATGCGTAGAGAAGCGTGACCGGCGCCTTCGCCACGAGGTCCTTCAACGGCTTCAAGGCCTGAGGATGCGCATCGAGTTCCCGCGCATAGCGCTCGCAGAACTCGTCCCAGAGCTCAGGCTTGCTATGGAACAGCTCGCGCAGTTCGTTGCTCGGAGCGATATCGCGGAGCCAATCCGTCAGTTGGGCGGCGTCGCGACTGACGCCGCGCGGCCACAATCGATCGACAAGCACTCGCGCGCCGTCGGAAGAGGCCGGCGCCTCATAGATTCTCTTGGTCATGATAGTGGTCATGGCAGCGCATTGGCGTTTTGGCGCCATCCTCCCTGGCACGCGATCATCCAACTATGATGTCGAATAAAGGGACTCCGCAATCCCATCGAAGAATGAGCATGTGGCGATCAAATACGGGACGTCTTTCACGCACTTGATCGCATAGCGTGGCGGGTTGCGCCACCGACGCCGCATAACAGAGGACGGGGGCATGTTTCCAGGGCGGTTGCTCACGCTATCGCCTGGCGCAACACTGCGGTCAGGAATCATCCCCAAGGGATCATCGCCGCCAAAGCGGCGCTGTCCCACCTGATATCGAGGAAAGCGTTTTATGTCCGATCTTTCCACGTTTGCCATCACTGCCCGCTGGCCGGCGCAGCATCCCGAGCGTATCCAGCTTTACTCCCTACCGACGCCCAACGGCGTCAAGGTCTCGATCATGCTGGAAGAGACCGGCCTGCCCTACGAGGCGCATACCATCAATATCGGCCAGAACGAGACATGGACGCCCGAGTTCCTGTCGCTCAACCCCAATGGTAAGATCCCCGCGATCATCGATCCGGACGGACCGGGCGGCAAGCCGCTTGGCCTGTTCGAGTCCGGCGCCATTCTGCTCTATCTCGCGGAGAAGACCGGCCGATTCCTGCCCACGGACGCGGCCGCGCGCTACGAAACGATTCAATGGGTGTTCTTCCAGATGGCCGCGGTCGGGCCGATGTTCGGCCAGCTGGGCTTCTTTCACAAATTCGCTGGCCGCGAAATCGAGGACAAACGTCCGCTCGAGCGCTATCGGGCAGAATCCAAGCGCTTGCTCGGCGTGCTGGAAACACGTCTCGCCGGTCGCGCGTGGATCATGGGAAGCGAGTATACCATCGCGGACATCTCACTTCTCGGCTGGGTCCGCAATCTCGTCGGCTTCTACGGCGCGGGCGAGCTCGTCGACTACGCCAGTCTGACGCATGTGCCGCAATGGCTTGAGCGCAGCCTTGCCCGCCCGGCTGTTCAGCGCGGCCTGGAAATTCCGTCGCGCCCTTAAGAAAGCCCGTATTGGGACGCGGTCTTCCAAAGCGACAACGACCCCGGACGTCACTGTCCGGGATCGTTCACCGGCCGCCCCGCTGATCGGAGGTCAGAGCTTCTTGTAGCGCCCGTAGACCTCCTCGGCATCGTTGGCCGGATCGGCGAAATCCGCGCGGGCGCGCGTCTCTGTCGCGGCATGTTCCTCCGCCAGCCGCAAAACCTCCAGGGCCCGTTCCTTCGGGATCACGAGGACCCCGTCGATGTCACCGAACATGAAGTCACCCGGATTGACCGTGACGGTCGCGCTCAGATTGCCGCGCAACGTAATAGGTTGCTGCCAGCGATAGTAGCTCCAGCGCGCGACGGCCTCGACCGGCGAGTGGTAGCGGCGGAAACAGGGAAAGCCCATCTTGAGAATAAGCCCGCTATCGCGAATTCCACCGTCGATGACGGCCCCGGTCACGCCTTTGGCGCGACCGAGCACTGCATTCATCTCGCCGTAATGCGCGACCCTGGCATCAAAACCGCAATCGCGGACATCGATGCAGGGATGGCGCATATCCCCGAACATCTTGATGCGCCGCTCCCGAAGCCCGGGATCACCGGTCGGGTCGGCAATCCCCTGCACGGTGAAGGCCGGCCCGGCGATGACCATGTCATCCCGCAGCGGCCTGATATCCGTGGCGAGCGACTGGTTGGGCAGGCCCATTTCATCCATGATGTCATAGACAAGTCCGGTATAAAGCCGCTTTTATCGCTCAATGATATCGAGAATATCCGGCGCACCAGGCAACACATTGAACGTCATTATGTCACTCATAGCTATCGACTGGACTATATGACTTACATTTGCAAAAGCAGCATCAGCTCTTGGCAATCCATGCTTCCGCCAGCTGCCAGGCACCGCCTGAATCCAGGACGATGTTCTGCAGTTCCTTGCGCGCGACATGGCGCGCCTCCCGGAAAAACAGCCAGGAATAGTAATTATTGGCGTTCAGAGCGGTCTGCAGCTGCTTATAGATCGCCTTGCGCTTGGCCTGATCCGTCTCCTCCCGGCCCTGATCGACCAGCTTGAAGACTTCCTCGTCGTTGATACCTGACCAATTCTGGGCGGCCGCGCGTCCGAAGAAGGGCCCGAAAACCTGATCGGGGTCGGCCCGCGGCACGTTCACACGGCCGATGGCGATCTCGTGCTGGTGATCGAGCACCTTCGGCACCCAGGCCTGACGCTCGAGGATCTCGATATCAAGATTGATCTTGAATGGCTTGAGCTGAGCCTGGACGATCTGCGCGACCTGGGTATCGGGATCACGCTGGATGATCGACAGCTTGGCATTGAAGCCGTTGGGCTGCCCGCCCTCCTTGAGAAGTTCCTGCACCTTGGCCGGATTGAGACTGGGCGCGGGAACGCTCGCGTCGAACGCCCAATCCGTCGGCGGCACCCATGTGGGGGTGACAGCACCGAAGCCACGCGTAATGCCCTTCATGAGGACGTTGCGATCCACGCCGTAATTGACAGCGGCGCGCAGGGCCGGGTTGGTGAATATTCCCTTCTTGACGTTGAAGGTCATCCATTGCGCTATACCTGGCGGCACCGCGATGAGCTTGAGGGCTGGATTAGCTTGCACTTCCTCGAAATCGCGCGGTGTCACACCATCAACGAGTTGCACGCCACCGGACTTGACCTCCACCATCTTGACGGCGGTCGTCGGGATGATGCGCAGCACCACTGCGTCTGAATAGGGAAGCTTCTTTCCGTCCGCGCCATCACGCCAGTAGCGCTCGTTGCGCACGAAGCGAATATGGCTGCCGCCAACCCATTCGGCAAATTTGTAAGGTCCCGTGCCGACTGGCTGCCTGCCGAAATCCTGTCCCAACTTCTTCAATGCCGCCGGCGAGCACATCATGCCGGCTTCCACCGCCAGTGACGCGAGGGCCGCGCCCGAGGGCTTCTTGAGTTTGACACGAACCGTCATGGGATCGATCGCCTCAGCGCCCGCGAGATCCGCGAGATCAGGCGTACGTGGTGCCGTCGACCCAGGCGCTATGACACGGGAGATATTCGCAACGACGGCAGCGGCATCAAATGGCTCACCGTCATGAAAAACGACGTTCTCGCGCAATTTGAATACGATCGATTGTTTATCTTCAGACCACTCCCAACTCGTGGCGAGCGAGGGCAGCAGGTTGCCCCGCTCGTCGAACTTGAGAAGTCCTTCAAACATCTGAATCAATGCGTAACGATCTGAGGTCGGCGCGTCCCCCATGATGGGATCGAGGCTCTTGGGCTGGAGATCCATCGAAGCCGTAATGGTGCCTCCGCGAACCGGGGCCCCCTGCGCAAAAGCCGGAAAACCGGAAAAGCCAACAACCAGACCCGCGCCCGAGGCGCCGATCAACAATCCGCGACGTGAAATAATGGACATGAAAGGTCTCCTCCAAACGGGCACGCGCGGCGTCCGCGGCACCTCATTGAGGCCTACATATCAGATATGCTTCCGAGCTGGCAATAGACTTTCAGATCGGTCGCCCCGGCGCTGTGAGATGGCCGCAAGGTGCTAACGCGAGTTCTTTATCGCTCCCAAAATCAGAGTTTCTATATGTATATCAAATATATATTCAGAAAACCGCGAAGATATTGCTGCGCCACGCTGGAATTTTCAACCTATCAGATAGGTGGTCAATTGACTGGCTATAACTCTTAAGATATCTGTTAGGTATGTTGGAAACGCCGACCACAACAAACGACAAACAGCGCCTGACCGAAACGGTCACCCAATTCGTCATCGACAGGGTGAGCCAGAAGGTTTTTCGTCCAGGGGATTCCCTGCCTTCCGAGTCCGATCTCGCGCGCCAGCTCAATGTCTCAAAGCCCGTCGTGCGAGAGGCACTGGGACGGCTCGCGGCCCTTGGCATCGTCCAGATTCAGCAGGGCAAGCCCACGACCATACAAGGGCTGACCGTGGCGCCGCTGGACCAGTTTCTCCGGCTTGCCGTGCGCACCATCGACAACGGGCTGCGCGAAGCCATCGAGCTGCGGCGCGCTGTCGAAACGGAGATCGCGGCGCTGGCGGCGGAGCGGGCAACGCCCCTGCAGATCGAGCAGGTCGAGACCGCCCTCGACAAGATGAAGCGTAATATCGACGGAAGCCTCGAACAATGGCTGCAGTCGGACTTCGCCTTTCACGTGGCTCTGGCCCGCTGTTCGGGCAACACCTTATTTGAGCATTTCATGGAGGCACTTGGCGATACGATCCGCTTTACACAGCGCGCGCTCGGCCTCCAGCGCGACCTGCGCGATCCGGCCGCGACCTTTGCCCGCCACAAGGCAATCGTCGATGCCCTGAAGGCGAAAGATCCCGCAGCCGCCCGCGCGGCGATGATCACTCATTTCGCCTTCACCGACGCTGTCGTGGCGGAGATCGCGCGCGATCATCGCCGTCTTGATCGGTTCTGAGCCATGTTCAACTATTTCTCGCGCAAGCTGGTGCAGATGTTGCCTGTGGCATTTTTCGTCACAATCATCGTCTTCGCGCTCACAAATCTCCTGCCCGGAGACCCCACGGTCACCATTCTCGGCGAGCAGGCGACTGCGGAGCAGCGTGCCGCAGTCCGCGTGGAATATGGCCTCGATCAGCCCGCGCCCGTCCGCTACGTCACATGGCTCGGCCGTGTCGTCCAGGGTGATTTCGGCCGCTCGTTGCGCACCCGCGAGGACGTGGGCGACATGCTCAGCGCACGCATACCCGTGACGCTGGAACTCGCCTTCCTGTCTATTCTGATTGCCGTTGCCATCGGCGTACCGGCGGGGATCATCGCGGCGCGTTTTCGCGGCACCGTCATCGATGTCATGACCAGTTTTCTCGCGATGTCGTCAGTTGCCATTCCCTATTTCTGGATGGGAATACTTCTGATCATGCTTTTTTCACTGAAGCTTGGCTGGCTTCCGGCATCCGGTTATACTAGGTTCATCGACGATCCGGCGCAGAATCTCCGGCTCATGGTCCTTCCGGCAGTGACCATCGGCACCGCCTTCGCCGCGCTCGTCATGCGGCAGACACGTGCCTCGATGCTGCAGATCCTCTCGCTCGACTATATCCGCACGGCACGCGCCAAAGGCCTCAGCGAACTCATTGTCGTGCTTCGACACGGCCTGCGTAACGCGCTGATCCCGGTCATCACGGTGATCGGCCTGCAGATCGGCGCGCTGCTTGGCGGTGCGGTGGTGACTGAAACGGTCTTCGCGCTGCCGGGCCTCGGCCGCATGCTGGTGGATGGCATCTTTCAGCGGGATTTTCCGGTGATACAAGGCGCTATCCTGTTCATCGTCATCGCGGTCTTTGCGGTTAATCTCTTTACCGACTTCATCTATCGCGTCCTGGACCCGCGCGTGCAGGTGTAGATCGTCCAAGCGTAGTCTGTTTATTTGTCGTCCTGATCACACGCAGCCGTGGACCAACCAGACTCTTGGCAAGCTGCTGGCTCGTGTCCGTGCGAGCGGTCGAGGGGACGGGACAATGAGCGCATCGAATGAAGGTGGCATCGTGACTCACGTGAGCTCCATGGCCGACATCCCATCTTCCGGACGCCTGCGCGCTTCCCGGTCACCCAGCGCGATCTTCCTGCGCCGTGTCCTCACATCGTGGCAGGGCGCATTCGGCGTCACCGCACTCGCGATCATCGCGCTGCTCGGACTGCTTGCGCCTTGGATCTCGCCGTATTCGCCGATTGAGATCGATCCCGACGCCTTCATGGAGCCGCCAAGCGCGGCCCATTGGTTCGGCACCGACGAGATCGGACGCGACGTGCTGTCCCGGGTGCTCTATGGCGCAACAGTCTCGTTGCAGGTCGTCGTTTTCGCGATTGCCATCGCACTTGCCGCCGGTTCCCTGCTCGGGCTGATTTCTGGCTGGCTCGGCGGGCGCTGGGATGCGCTCATCATGCGCATCATGGATGCTTTTCTCGCCTTCCCGCTCCTTGTCCTGGCGCTCGCCATCGTCGCCGTGCTTGGCCCGGATCTCATGAATGCGATGCTGGCGATCGCCATCACCAAGACGCCGGGCTTCGCGCGGCTCGTCCGCAGCGAAGTCCTTGCTTTGCGCGAGATCGACTATATCAAGGCTGCGGAATCGGTCGGTGTCAGTAACGCGCGCATTCTACTGCGCCACGTCTGGCCGAATGTCTCCGGCAATGTCATCGTTTACGGGTCCTTGTCCGCCTCGCAGGCCCTTATCACGGAAAGCGCATTGTCCTTCCTCGGCCTCGGCGTGCAGCCGCCCACCCCGAGCTGGGGCTACATGGTGGCGACCGGCATCCAGTTCTACCAGTCCTGGTGGATAAGCTTCTTCCCGGGGCTCGCCATATTCATCACTGTACTCGCCTTCAACTTTCTCGGCGACGCCGTCCGCGACGCACTCGACTCCCGGCTCGGCGGGCGCCGCGACTAGAGCAAATCCGCGAGAGACGGACTTGCTCTCGACGCCACCTGCCACCACCCGGTCTTTGGCGCGACATCCGCCAGCCGGTGACGCTCGTTCACTTGAGGACCCCAGTTCATGAAGATCATCGACATGAAGGTGCGCTGCGTGGCTATCCCGCTCAACGCACAGCTACGCCATAACACTGGCGTCCATCCCGGCTATCTCATGCGCACGGTGCTGGAGCTCGTCACTGACGAGGGCATCGTGGGCCTTGGCGAGGTGGGCGGCGGCGACCAGCGCGGCGCCCTGATGAAGCTGAAGCCACGTATTATCGGAATGGACCCGTTCCATCTCGAGTTGATCAAACTGAAGACGCTGCGCGCGATCTACTATGTCTCGAATGCGCGGCTTTACGCGGCCATCGAGATGGCTTGCCTCGACATTCAGGGCAAAGCGCTGGGGCGGCCGCTCTGTGATCTTCTCGGCGGGCCGGTGCGCGACCGCATCGCGATGATCGCCTATCTCTTCTGGCGCTATGATCGCCCCGGCGGCGGCCATGATGAACATCCCGAAGACATGGCGGATCTGTGCCAGGAATTGCATGAGACGCTTGGCGTCAACGCCATGAAGCTGAAGGCGGGCGTCCTGGCTCCGGAGATCGAGGCACGGGCCGTCGAACTCTGCCGCGAACGCATGGGCCCGCAGTTCGGCCTGCGCATCGATCCCAACGGCGTCTGGTCCGTACCGACAGCCATTCGCATCGGCCAGCGGCTGGAGGCCGTCGGGCTGGAGTATCTCGAGGATCCCTCGTGGGGACTCGAAGGCAATGCGGCCGTGCGCAAGGCTGTTCGTATTCCCATCGCCACGAATATGTATCCGGCTAAATTCGACGATCTCGGGCCCGCCATTCGCATGGGCGCCGTCGATATCGTGCTGACGGATATTCATTATTGGGAAGGACCGCGTGGCGTCAAAGATCTTGCCGCGGTCTGCCGGACTTTTGGCCTCGGCGTCGCCATGCATTCCGGCTCCGAATTCGGTATCGAGCTTGCGGCCATGCTGCATACCGCCGCGACAATACCGGAGATGACCTTCGCCGGCGATGCCCATTACCACTACCTCACGGACGATATCATCGAGGGTGGTTTGATGCGTTACGAAGGCGGGGCGATCCGTGTGCCGACGGGGCCCGGTCTCGGCGTCACGCTGGATGAAGACAAGATGCGCTACTACGCGGCCTTCTACGAGGAGAAGGGCGACTACTACGCCCGCTTCCACCAGGACCCCTACCGGCCGGACTGGTACCCCGTCGTCGGCGGCCTGTGAAATAGTCCACAAGGAGACAATCAGAATGACGACCGCAGCGGTCAAGACCGATACCGGCGCCCTCCAGCGTGAGGCTGTCATGATGAATCTGGAACAGTTGATCCGGGAGCGGGAAGTTGTCGATATCGTGCCGCTTTCTATTCCCGATGACGAGTTGCTCACGCGATACGAGCGGCTATATACGGGCGCGATCAGCGACGTTCTGCGCGAGCACTGCCTGATGGACCAGGCCCTGCCGGGCTCGCTGATACCGCTCCTGCCCGGGAAGACCGTGGCTGGCTTTGCCTTCACCGTCAAAAGCGCGCCCAGCACCAGGGTCTCGGGGGAACTGACCTTCCGCACCGGCATGCTGGATGCGATGTCCGCAGGCAGCTTCGTGGTCTGGGACACGTCAGGCGATCTCGAGGCAACGGCCTGGGGTGGCGTGATGACCGCGACGGCCGTCGGCAAGGGCATCCGCGCTGCTGTCATCGACGGCGGCATTCGCGACACCCACCAGATCCTGGATAAAGACTTCCCCATCTATTATCGTTATCGCAGTCCCAATGGTTCCCTCGGACGCTGCCTGATATCCCACTACCAGATACCGATCCGTATCGGCACGGCCTGGATCAGACCTGGCGACATCGTCGTCGGTGACATCGATGGTGTCATCGTCGTCCCACGTAAACTTGCTGTCGCAATTCTGCTCCGCGCCGAAGAAATTCTCACCAATGAGAAGAAGATTTTCGGCTGGGTCGCTGATGGCGAGAGCATCCAGTCGATCGCTGACAAGGGCGGCTACTTCTGATTGTCGGCCTAGTTTGCGGACCTCATCCGCGACAACAGTGCGCCCACGCGTCGGGGATGCGCAAGCGGACCAGCCAGCACGCGTCGACGGGCTCCCGTGAAGACCCATGCGTCGAAACGATCTGCCCGCCCTCCGCCGCCATGCTACGCGCGAGGGATCTCAAAGCTTGTCGGAGGCCAGAACGTCGGAGAGCCGGGACGTCTCCTTCTTTTCGCGCGCGAGATCCAGCCCCGAGAGGAGATCGACGATGTGGCTCTTCATGAGCGCCGCCGCGTCGCTCTCTGCGCCTTTGGCGAGAGCATCGCACAAAGCTTGATGCGCATGACGCTCGCAGGTCGTGTCGCGGCGACGCCAGTAAAGCGCGATAATGAGCGACGACCGCGAAACAAGATCGCGCACGAAACCGGTCAGGATCGAATGATCCGCGATTTCCGCGATATCGACATGGAAACGCGCTGACAGGGCGATGGCATCGGCATCCCGCCCCGCATGCAGAGCCTCATGCTCGCGTTCGAGATGGTGGCGCAGGCGCGCGATATCAGCAGGCTTGGCAGCCGCCGCAGCCAACGCAGCGACCTTCGGCTCGATCAATGCCCTTGCCTCGAAGACCTCGCGCGCTTCCTTCTTGGAGGGCTCGGCGATGAACGCGCCGCGATTGGGCTTCAGCTGCACCAAACGATCATGTGCCAAAGCCTGCAAGGCAGCCCTCACGATCGTGCGACTGACCGAATAGATCGAAGCGAGCTCATCCTCCGGCAACTTTGTACCGGGCGACAAACGATGGCTGATGATCGCTTCGCGCAGGCTGTCATGAAGAGGTCGCCAGCCGGCGATGCGCGCGCTGTCCTGTTTCAACGACGTCTCACGCATAAAGTCATGGACCAAATTCCGGAACCTGCCGCCCGGCTGCGCGCAAAGGCACAACCCGGCGGATTGCGTCTCCGGATCGGTGGTTCAACGCGCGCGTATCTCTCCCCATCCTCGCATGCGTTCAAGACCACTGGTTCGGAGCGAGCAACATATCCCGACAGGATTAGCGCTTTCCACAAGCTGCACCCATTGCCAC
The DNA here is from genome assembly GCA_930633525.1 of Hyphomicrobiales bacterium. NCBI lineage: Bacteria > Pseudomonadati > Pseudomonadota > Alphaproteobacteria > Hyphomicrobiales > Hyphomicrobiales bacterium. The sequence continues at coordinate 696,572 of CAKNFP010000001.1, read as the reverse complement.
AGCCAACTGTGCGGCGTCAATTGCCAGCTCCGCCGAAGCTTTCAACGCCTGAACCTGGCCGCCCTTCGATCGTTCTCTCAACCTCCATCAAGGCTGGGGGCTGGGAGCCGGAGCCTCCGGGCGAGGCCGGCGCGAAAATGCCCGCAAAGGACTTGCGCCCCGGTGAAGCATAGCCCCCGAGCTTCGAGGTTCGAGCGCCAAGACTGACGAGCCCCTCCGCAAGCTTCACCGCGCAGGCCACGCCGTCGAGCACAGGCAAGCCGTGTTCCGACGACAGGCGGTCGGCGAGATCCGTCATGCCCGCGCATCCCAGGACAATCGCCTCCGCATGATCGTCGACGATCGCCCGGTCGATTTCGGCCGAGATCATGCGGCAGGCATCCGAGCCGGGACGCTCGAGCTCCAGCACCGGGATGTCCGACGCGCGCACTCGGGCGCAGCGTGTCGAAAGCCCGTATTTGCTGAGGTTATGTTCGATCGCGGGCACCGAGCGCGCCAGCGTCGTCACCACGCTGAAACGTCCCGCGACGAGGCTTGCCATGTGGAATGCCGCCTCGCCGATACCAACCACTGGAGCGGAGGTGATGCAGCGCGCGGCGTCAAGACCCGTATCGTCGAAACAGGCAACGACATAGGCATCCATATCCGGCGCCCTGCGCATTTCCGCGAGCAGGCCCGGCACGGCGTATACCTCGTCGAAATATCCCTCGATACTGGGCGGCCCATCGACCGGGTTGACCGCAATGATCTCCGTCCCGGGAGCCGCGACGCGTTTGCCTGCCGCCGCAATTTTCTCCGTCATGGAAGCCGTCGTATTGGGATTAACGACCAGAATACGCACCTAAATCTCTCCACCAAGATATAACTCTTTGACACGACTATCAGTCAGCAGATCAGCTGAATCTCCGCTCAGCGCCACCCGGCCCGTCGCGATGGCATAGGCGCGCTGCGAGATGCGCAAGGCCATGCGCGAGTTCTGTTCCACCAAAAGCACGCTGACCTTGTCCTCCCTGTTGATCGCCACGATGGAACGGGCGATGTCCTGCACCAGCTTTGGCGCGATGCCAAGCGAGGGCTCATCCAGGAGCAGCAGCCGTGGGCGCGCCATCAGGGCGCGGCCGATGACGAGCATCTGCTGCTCGCCGCCGCTCATGGTGCCTGCCGCCTGCGAATAACGCTCCCTGAGGCGGGGAAAGCGCGCCAAAACCATGTCGAGGCTGTTCTTCACCTCTGCCTTGTCCGTGCGCGTGAAAGCCCCCATCAGTAGATTGTCGCGTACCGTCATCAGCGGAAAAACACGCCGCCCCTCCGGCACCATGGAAATACCCAGGCGCACGATCGCGTCCGGCCCGGCCTTGTCGATGCTTCGCCCTTCGTAATGGATGGAGCCCGACCGGATGCCCTTCAGGCCGGTGATGGCGCGCAGAATGGATGACTTGCCGGCCCCATTGGCACCTATCAATGCGACTGTCTCGCCCTCGTGGACGTCGATCGACACGCCCTTCAAGGCATAGACATGGTCGTAATAGAGCTGGACATCCTTGACGCTCAGAAGATTAGCCATCGGTCAAAGTCCAATCGATTCATCTTCGACGCCGAGATAAGCCTCGATAACCGCGGGATTTTCCTTGATCTCCCGCGGTGTACCCTCGGCGATCTTCTGTCCGAAGTTGAGGACGACAATCCGGTCCGATATCGTCATGACGGCAGGCATGTCGTGCTCCACCAAGAGGACTGTGACACCGCGCTCCCGCACACCCCGCACGATCTCAACCGCGCGCCGCGTCTCCTCGTGATTCATGCCGGCGAAGGGCTCATCGAGCAGGATGATGGCCGGATTCGTGGCGAGGCCGATGGCAATCCCGAGCGCGCGCAAATGCCCATGGGGAAGGTTGCTGGCGACTTCGTTGCGCATGGCCGACAAGCCGAGAAAGGCCAGTATCTCGTCCGCCGACCGTCCGAATTCCACTTCGTCCTGCCGGGCGATACTGGTGCCGATGAAGAAGCCGGCAAGACTTGCGCGCGCGCGCAGTTGGTGCGCCGCAATGACATTATTGCGCACCGTCATGGCCTTGAAGATCGTCGTCTCCTGAAAGGTGCGCACCACACCCTTGCGCGCCGTCTGGTGCGGGGCGAGGCCCGAAATGCGCTCCCCCCGGAAGCGCACCTCGCCCGATGTCGGCGTGACAAAGGAAGAAATCAGCTTGAACAGCGTAGACTTGCCGGCGCCATTCGGCCCGATGACGGAGAGGATCTCCTTCTCCCGCACAGTAAAAGAGACATCCTTGACCGCGACAAGCCCGCCATAGCGCTTGGTGATCGCGGAGACGGCGAGAATGTCATTCATGGCGACACCTCGCCGCGACGGCGTGACAAGCGCAGGCTGAACAAGCCGTTCGGCAAAACCAGCATCAGAGCGATGAGAATGACGGAAAAGATCAACAACTGGAAATCGCCGAAACGGTAGAGCAGATCCCATCCGAAGTAGAGCACAAACGTCCCGAGAATGGGGCCAAAGACGTAGCTGAGACCGCCAAGGAAACAATTCAGCATGAAGTTGACCGAATCCGCGACGGTGAAGCTGGAGGGATAGATGGACTGGGTAATCGAGGCAAAGATCGCGCCGCCGACGCCGCCCAGGAATGACGAGATCGCATAGGCGATGACCCTGAGCCGCGCGATATCCACGCCGATCGACGAGGCCAGTTCCTCATTCTGCTGCAGGGATTGGCAGAGATGCCCGATGCGCGAATTGACCAGCCTGTACATGCCGATGAAGCACAGGAGCATCAACACGACGGACATGATGTAGAAGGCGAGCCGCGGGTTTTGCAGCGTCGCGAAGTCCGGGATCAGGGTCAGGCCGAAAATCCGCACCGCCCCGGGCAATGGGATGCTGACGATGCCCTTGGCCCCGTTTGTAATAGGCAACGCCAGCGCCAGCAGCCGCGCAACCTCGGTCAGCACCAGCGTGACCATGGCAAAATAGACGCCGCGCAACCGCAGGATCGGCAGCCCGATCAACACGCTGGCGACCGCGCAGAAGAGCCCGGCCAGCGGAAGGGTGAGCCAGAACGAAAATCCGTAGCGCGTCACCAGCACGGCGGAAACATAGCCGCCGACCAGGGCATAGGCGCCCTGGCCGATGTTGATGCGGCCGATGTAAAAGGTGAGCCACACCCCGGCGCTGATAATGCTCAGCAGCGCCACGGACGTCAGCGTATAGTACAGATCGGCTCGGCCAGTCGTGCTGATCGCCATTGGGACAATGACCAGAAGCACGACGACAGCTATGGCGACGGTGAGAACCTGGCGGACATGGGACATGGTCTCACCCCCAAGGCTTGCCCATCAGCCCGTTCGGGCGGATGCTGAGAAACACCATGAGAAGAACGAAAATCACAAGATAAGTGATATCGCCGAATTCGCGCAGCACTGTCAGTCCGACGGATTCCATCATCCCGAGGATAAAGCCGCCGGCGATGGCGCCGCCGACAACGCCCGCCCCGCCGATCATCACCATCATGAACGCCTTGATCGAGATGGGCCCGCCGATACCTGAGTTTACGCCGGTAATCGTCACCAGAAGACCGCCCACGACGCCAGCGAGCATGGCCCCGAGCGCGAAGCCTATCATCGAGTAGCGATCGACATTGACGCCCATGAGCTGGGCCGCGACACGGTCCTGCGCCAATGCCCGCATGGCGCGCCCCGTCTTGCTGTATTGCATATAGAGCACGAAGGCGAGGATCATCAGGATCGCGACGATGCCCACGACGATCCGATCATAGGGCATCACGATCGTGTCGGACAGAAAGACCCCGTTGATGATCTTGGGCACGCCACGCTGCTTTTCCCCGAACAACAGCAGGATGAGCGCGTCGAGCAGGAAAGCGATGGCAGCCGCGAGAAGCATGGTGCTCTCATCGCGCTGACTGCGGCGAATGACAGGTCGGAACAGATACTTTTCACAAAAGGCGCCGACAACAGCCAACGTCAATCCCGAGCATAACAATGCCAATATGAATGGCAACTGCAGCTGCCCGTATATCGTATAGGTAACGAACCCGCCAAGAACATACATCTGCCCATGGGCAAAGTTCAGAACATTCATCAATGCGAATATCAGGGTAAGACCTAGTGCAATCAACGCGTATTGGGCACCGAGATAGAGCCCGTTGATAAAGACCTGTTCCATTCGGCGTAACCCCGCGTGCAGGAGACCCGGGGTATCATCCCCAGGTCCCGGAGGTGCATTGAGGCCGCCGTGTCAGTCGACAGAGCCGACGAACAGCGTCTGGAACTTCCCATCCTTGAACTCCGTCACCACCATAGGCACGGAGATCTGGCGCTTCTGACCGAAGGACGTCGCGCCAACATACTTCAGGGGATGCCCATCCTTCACGTAAGGGTTAGGCGCGCTGAAATTGTCCATCGTCTTCTTGTATTCCTCGACGTTATCGACAGCTGCAGGATTGGCCTTCAGCGTCTCGATAATATAGTCGAGCGCATAGACCTTGGTGTTCGATTCGTCATTGTATTCGCCAAACTTCTTCGTGTAGCGATCGATGAACTCATCCATCGCCTTGGAGCGAATTTCCGGCGTCGAGGCACCACCAACCGAGATGAAGCCATTGGCGAGGGCTCCAGCCCCCTCCTGCAGCACGGTCGCATCCTGCGCGGTCTCCGCGGAGATCAATCCCTGGTAACCGAGCTCGCGCGCCGCGCGGATCAGGAGCGGCGCATTCCCCGGCGCAACGCCTGACAGGACAAGCAGGTCCGGCTTCAGGCGGACGATCGGCGTCAGCACGGGCGTGAAATCGCGCGTGTCGTTCTGGTAGGTGTCGTTGGCCGCCACGACTTCGAGACCGAGCGCCTTGGCCGCCGCGACGCCTCCATCACGCTGGCTCAGCGGGTCGGACTCGTTGGCCGCGACGAAGGCGACCTTCTTCACGCCTTTGTTGTCCTTCAGATATTTGTATATCTCAGGCGCCGACTGGTAATTTGCCACCATGCCCAACACCGCGTTGGACGCCGGCTTCTCATACAGAGATTTCGGGAAGGCATAGGGAAAATAAATAATGCCCTTCGATTCAGCGACAGGGCGCACCGCGGCCGCGCCGTCATCGACATTCGGGCCGACGACATAGCGAATACCTTCCTGCGCCATCTTCTCCATGCCGGCGATCGCGCGGCGCGGATCCTTCTGATCGTCAAAGGTCACGACCGTAATCTTGTAAGTGTCATTGCCGATCTTCACGCCGCCCTGCTCATTCAGCCAGTCGGCGCGTGTCTGCATGGAACGCACGTTGGATGTTCCCCAAGCGGCTGCGGGGCCGCTCGTTACCCCGACGAAGCCAATCTTGAGCTCCTTGGTCTGCGCCAGGGCAGGTGCCAGCGAGCCGATCGCCAGCGCAGCACCGGAGACAGCTCCCAGAGCCGCAATCTTCAATGATGTGCGTCTTGTGATCATCGTACGGTTCTCCCCTCTGTCGCTCCGCTTTTGGCCAGGGCACTTATGTTTCGCGCCCCCAGCGGATGCCGCCAGTCTGCCACCATGAAAGCGGATGATTGTTCACATTGCAAGAAAAACTCGTATACAATAATCTTGCAGATTGGATGTAAATTGTCAGCGGCTGATGCCGCTGGAGGCAGACCGAGGGATCGATGACGAAAATCCGTATTACTGCAGGACTTTATACGTTTGAGGCGGTGCTCGAAGAAGAGGCAGCGCCAAAAACTTGCGAGATCTTTCGCAAGCTCCTGCCGTACAAAGAAAGAATCATCCACGTCCGCTGGAGCGGCGAGGGCTGCTGGATCCCTCTCGGCGATCAGGATTTCGGGCTGACCTTCGAAAACGCCACGAGCTTCCCCGCCCCCGGTCAGTTCATTTTCTATCCGGGCGGCTATAGCGAGACGGAAATGCTGCTGGCCTATGGCGGCGTGCGCTTCGCGAGCAAGATGGGGCAGCTCGCCGGCAACCATTTCATGACGATCACCAAGGGCCAGGAAAACCTCGTGGCGCTCGGCAAGAGCACCTTGTGGGAAGGCGCCCAGGACATCCTCTTCGAGAGCCTGTGACCGACCATGCCTGACGCGTCAACGGCCAATCTCGCGATCAATGCCGAGCGGCTCTGGTCGAATATCATGGCAACGGCGACCTTCGGTGGCACGCCCAAAGGCGGCGTGCGTCGCCTGACCTTGTCGGAGGAGGACAAGCGGGTCCGCGATTGGCTGGTGGCGCGGGCGCAGGCCTCCGGCTATGAGGTGGGCATCGACCAGATCGGCAACATGTATGTGCAGCGACCGGGCCGCGAGCCCGGCCGCCCGGCCGTTGCCATCGGCTCCCATCTCGATACCCAGCCGACCGGGGGCAAGTTCGACGGCATCCTTGGGGTGCTGGCGGGCCTCGAGGTGCTGGAGACGCTGGACGAAGCCGGCATCGTGACCGAGGCACCCCTCTGCGTCGTCAACTGGACGAACGAGGAAGGCGCGCGCTTCGCGCCCGGAGAACTCGGCTCGGAGGTCTATGTCGGCCATGTCACGCTGGAGGCCGCGCTCGCCTGCCGGGATGCCGAGGGCGTCACGGTTGGCGAGGCGCTCTCGGACATCGGCTATGCCGGGCCGGAAGTGCCCGGCGCCCGTCGCTTCGCCGCGATGGTGGAACTCCACATCGAGCAGGGGCCGCTTCTCGAGGCGGAAGGCCTGACCATCGGCGTGGTCACCGCCGCCAAGGGGCAGCAGTGGTACAACGGCATGGTGAGCGGCCGCGAAAGCCACGCCGGCACCACGCCGATGACGCTGCGTCGCGATGCGTTGATGGCCTTCGCGGAGCTCGCGCTGGCGGCCGAGCATATCGCCCGCGCCCATGGCCCGGACGGTGTCGGCACCATCGGGATGGCGAAGGCCAGCCCCGGCTCGCGCAATACCGTCCCCGGCGAGGTCAGCTTCAGCCTGGAGTTCCGTCATCCGGACGGCGATCATTTCAGCCGCATGCGCGCCGAGATGCGCGCTGAGATCGAGCGCATCGCCGCAGCCCGGGGCGTCGCCATCATGCTTGATCCGATCTGGAGCATGGAGCCGCTGTCCTTCTCGCAGGACGTCGCTGCCTGGATAGCCCAGGCGGCGGCCGAACGCGGTCTGCCCTATCGGGAAATGACGTCTGGGGCCGGCCACGATGCCTGCGCCGTCGCGTCAGCCGTGCCAACCGCCATGATCTTCGTGCCGTGCAAGGACGGCATCAGCCACAACGAGGCCGAGAGCGCCACGCCGGAGGATTGCGCCGCGGGCGCCAATGTCCTCCTGCACAGCGTGCTCGCGCTCGCCGGAGTATCCCACAATGACTGACGCCTCCTATCCCCGCGATCTCGTCGGCTATGGCCGCACGCCCCCGGCCGTCCGGTGGCCGGGGCGCGCCCGCATCGCCGTCCAGTTCGTCGTGAACTATGAGGAAGGCGGCGAGAACTCCATTCTGCACGGCGACCCGGCCTCCGAGGCCTTCCTGTCGGACGTGCTCGGTGCCCAGCCCTGGCCGGGGCAACGCCACATGAATGTGGAGAGCATGTTCGAATATGGCGCGCGCGCCGGCTTCTGGCGCCTGCGCCGGCTGTTCGACGAGCGAGGCTTGAAAGCGACGGTCTTCGGCGTCGCGACCGCGCTGATGCGCAGCCCCGAGCAGGTCGCCGCCATGAAGGAATCCGGCTGGGAGATCGCCAGCCACGCGCTCAAGTGGATCGAGTATCGCACCATGTCCGAGGCGGAGGAGCGGGCGCAGCTGCACGAAGCCATCCGCGTCCATCGTGACGCGACGGGGGAGCGTCCACTCGGCTGGTACACCGGGCGCTCGTCGGAGAACACGCTGCGCCTCGTGATGGAGGAAGGCGGCTTCGCCTATTCCTCCGATTCCTACGCCGATGATCTGCCCTATTGGGCATCTGGCCCACAGGGCGCGCATCTCATTATTCCCTATACGCTCGATGCCAATGACATGCGTTTCATCAACCCGCAGGGCTTTCAGGATGGGGAGGCCTTCTTCCGCTATCTGAAGGACAGTTTCGACGTTCTCTACGCGGAAGGCGCGACCTATCCGAAGATGATGACCGTCGGCCTGCACTGCCGCCTGGTGGGACGCCCCGGCCGCGCCGCCGGCCTCGCGCGGTTCCTGGATTACATCCAGAGCCATGAGCAGGTCTGGGTGGCGCGCCGGCTGGATATCGCCCGCCATTGGCAAGCACACCATCCACCATCGGCATAAGGCGAGCCATCTCCGGGGGCGAGAGGTCCGATCCCGGCACCACTTTGCACGGCCTCGCGATTGGACCTTGCGCCAGGCGCTTCAGGCTGCCACTTCCTCTACGGACCGTGTGAACAGGGGAGAAGGCGAGCGATGTTCGAGACGCGCGTCGTGGACAGCGGTGACAAGGCCGCGTTCTATCGTGACCTTGGCGCGCAGCTGCAAGCGCTGCTGGCTGGCGAAACGGATGCCATTGCCAACGCCGCCAATACATCGGCGCTTCTCTTCCACCTGCTGCCGGACCTCAACTGGGCCGGCTTTTACCTCATGCGCGACGGCGAACTCGTGCTGGGCCCGTTCCAGGGCAAGCCCGCCTGCGTCCGCATTCCGGTCGGTCGCGGCGTCTGCGGCACGGCGGTCGAGCGGCGGCAACCGGTGCTCGTCGCGGATGTCCATGCCTTTCCCGGACATATCGCCTGCGACGCGGCCTCGCGCTCGGAACTCGTCGTCCCGTTGATCAAGGACGGCGCGGTCATCGGGGTAATCGATCTCGACAGCCCCCATGAGGGGCACTTTGACGCGCTGGATCAAAAAGGCATCGAAGCCGTCGCGGCCATCTACCTGTCGGCCAGCGACGTCAGTCGGGGGTAACGGCCCGTAGGCTATTTCGCGCGCACGAGCGCGTTGAGCGATGCCGACACATTGAGGATATGCGACGCCAGAAGCTTCGCGGCGGCCGCGAATTGTCGCTCCGCGCAGAGCCGGAGGATTTCGCGATGCTCCTCTTCCGCGCGGGCCTTGGCGCCGGTCATGGACAACTGCACCCGCGTGTAGCGATCGCACTCCTGCAGCAGATTGAAGACGAGGCCGATCGAACGGGGTCTGTCGGCGTGCTGATAGAGAAGGCGATGGAACTCAGCATTGAGTTCGCCCCAGCGCCTCACGTTGGCGTCCTCCAGCTCCCGGTCATATTCGTCGAGCAGCGCCCGCATGCGGGCAAAGTCTTCCTGGGTCAGTTTCGGAGCTGAACGCTTCAGCAGCATCGGCTCGATGGCGGCGCGCAGGTCGAACAGCTCGTCGATTTCGTCGCTCGTGAGCTCGCTCACGACCGCGCCCTTGTGTGCGTTGATCCTGACGAGACCTTCCGCCTCCAGTTGCACCAGCGCTTCCCGCAACGGAATGCGGCTGATACCGAGTTCCTCCGCCAGCGCGGTCTGGCGCAGTTGCTCTCCAGAGCGCAGCTCGCCATCCAGAATCCGGCGGCGCAATTCATCGGTGGCACCCTGCGCCATGGTGCGATGGTGCAAGGCTTTACCCGGGCGAGGGGAACCGGTCGTCATACGCAGATTACCTGTGAGTGAAGCCTGAATCACTTCTGTCGCACGAAGGGCCTCAGGGCGCAAAGCAGCGATTGGCAAGAACGATTTGGGCCCCGATGGGCAACCTGTCAGCTCCCGCACCTTGGGCTTTCAGATGACTTGAAAGCCATGGGCATAGGGGTCTCGATCATCGATGAAGATGGTGTTGTAGCCGGTCGTCCGTGCCCATCCCGCAATGGAGGGGATGATCGCCGGCTTGCCGCCCACCGTCGTCGTCCGCTCGACACGGCCATGGAAGAGCGAGCCGATGATGCTTTCGTGGATGAAGGCGTCCCCTTCCCTCAGCCGTCCTGTCGCCGCCCAATGCGCCATGCGCGCCGAAGTGCCCGTGCCGCAGGGGGAACGGTCGATGGCCTTGTCGCCGTAGAATACCGCGTTACGCGCCGTCGCCTCGGCCTCAGTCGGCGCGCCCGTCCACAGCACATGGCTGAGCCCCTGGATCTCCGGCTTTTCCGGATGGCTGAAGCTATAGCGCGCGTTGAGGGACTGGCGGAGCCCGCGGCTCATCTGAACGAGATCCGAGGCCGTGAAATCCGCCATATCGTGATAGCGCTCCTGCGGTTCGACGATTGCGTAGAAATTGCCGCCATAAGCCACATCGACGGTAATCTCGCCGAGAACGGGGCAATCGGCCGTGAGATCCCGGGAATGAAGGAAGGCCGGCACGTTGGTGAGCCGCACCTCCTCCACATAGGCGCCCACCTGTCGGTATTCAGCCACCACCAAGCCGGCTGGCGTATCGAGGCGCAGCACGCCGGGCTCACGCGGTGTGACGAGCCCGTGCTCGATCGCCATGGTGACCGTGCCGATCGTGCCATGCCCGCACATCGGCAGGCATCCCGAAGTCTCGATGAACAGGATCGCGACATCGCAATCCTCACGCGTGGGCGGATAGAGGATTGAGCCGGACATCATGTCGTGCCCACGTGGCTCGAACATCAAGCCGGTGCGGATCCAGTCATACTCCCGCAGGAAATGGGCGCGCTTCTCGATCATTGTAGCGCCCTTGAGGTTCGGCCCGCCGCCCGACACGAGGCGCACGGGATTGCCGCAGGTGTGACCGTCGATACAGAAGAAGCTGTGGCGAGCCATTGGGGGGCCTCCGCTCTATTCCTGGAGTAATTCCGATCCATCGGATTACTCCAGGCCTTTGTTTCTACGCATTTTTTTCACGCGAACCGGTTTCCACTTCGCTCGAAAATGCTCTGGAAACGTTGCGGTGAGAAGGGAGAGATATCAAGCGCCGGCGCACGGCCCGCGACGAGATCCGCCACCAGCCGTCCCGTTCCGGCCGATTGCGTCAAGCCGAGATGGCCATGGCCGAAGGCATAGATGATTGTCCGCGCGGCGCGAGACGGCCCGATAACCGGCAGGCTATCCGGCAGAGAGGGGCGAAAGCCCATCCATTGACGCCCGCCGCCTGTCTTCAATCCGGGCAGGAAATCTGCGGCCTTGCGCAGCATCGCCTCCGAGCGGGCGAAGTTGGGCGCCCGCGCGAGCCCGCCGAGTTCCACGGCTCCGCCCACGCGGATCCCCGACGACAAGGGTGTGATGACGAAGCCGTGGCCGCCAAATATGAGCTGACGCCGGATATCGAAAGCCTCCAGCGGCAAGGTGGTGTTGTAGCCGCGCTCGGTCTCGAGCGGCACGTCATCCCCCAGAGCGCGAGCCAATGGTTTCGACCAGGCGCCACAGGCGATGACAGCCTGCCGCGCCATGATGGTGCTGCCATCCCTGCAATCGAGAGCGACGCCGCCCTCGACGGGACGCATCCCGGCGACATCCTGACGCGCGATGCGCCCTCCCCTCCGGATGACGCGCGCGGCAAGCGCGCTGGCGAAATCGTAAGGGTCCGACACGGTCTTCCAGCCGGGAACGAATGTGCCCGCCACGAAGCGCGGCGAAAGCCCGGGCTGGAGATCCGCCATCACGGCGCCGCGGACATGCTCGAAGGCGATGCTCTGCTTCTCACGGGCCGTCCACCCGGATAGCGAAGCCGCGAGTTCCGCCTCACTTTCGTAGAGTTCGAGCGATCCATCCGCGCGGACCATGCCGCCGAGATCGGCGGATACGACGAGCCTGGCCATCTCCTGTGAGGCAAAGCGCATCATCGCGGCCTGCGCCACCATCACGCCGCGTACGCGGTCCGGCCGGCTCGCCCGCCAGAAACGGATGAGCCAGGGCAGGATCTGCGGCAGATAGGCCGGCGGGATGGTGAGCGGGCCCAGCGGATCGACAAGCCAGCGGGGCGCCTTGCGCATGATGCCCGGCGAAGCAAGCGGCAGGATGTCCGAGAACGCGAAGGCGCCGGCGTTGCCGAAGCTGGCGCCGTGAGCAGGCTCGCCCCGGTCGATCAGCAGGACGTCGCGCCCGTCGTCCTGCAGGAAGGACGCCGCCGCTACGCCGATGATGCCGGCACCGACGACCGCGACATCCACTTCGCTTTCGACTGCGGGATGCGTCACGCCCTGATCTCCGTCTTTGCGCTCAGCCGAAGGCCGGCAGCGCGGGGCGAATCTCTAGCGCATTCCTGATGACCGATTCCACACGCTTGCGTGTCTCACCGGAAAGCGGTTGGCGCGGGGCGCGCACGCGCTCGTTCGAGCCAATGGCCAGCATCTCCGCCAGCTTGATATTCTGGACGAGATAGGTGCTCACATCGAGATCGAGCAGAGAACGGAACCAGCGGTAGAGCGCCAGCGCCTCGGCATGGCGGCCCTGCTTCATCAGGCGGTAGATGGCGACCGTCTCCTTGGGAAAGGCGCCGACGAGACCCGCGACCCAGCCCACCGCGCCGACCGCAAGCGCCTCGTAGGCGAGATTGTCCACGCCCGTCAGGACCGCATAGCGATCACCGAGGCGATTGAAGATTTCGGTCGTCCGCCGAATGTCGTCGGAGGATTCCTTGATGGCGACGAAACGCTCGTCCGAGGCGAGTTCCTCCATCAAAGCCGGCGTGACGTCGACACGATAAGCGATCTTGTTGGAGTAGATCATGATCGGCAGATCGCCGGCCTGTGCGACCGCCCGCAGCGTCGAGACCGTCTCGGCCTCATTCGTTTGATAGACAAGGCTCGGCACCACCATCAGCCCATCAGCGCCCGCCTTGGCGGCGCGCTGCGCGATCTCACAGCTTTCGCGGGTGGAAGCCGCGGCGACCGTCATCAACACGGGCTTGCCGCCGCTGACGGACTTCGCCGTACGCATGACCTCGATACGCTCATCGAGCGTCATCATCGGGCCCTCGCCCAGCGAGCCGCAAACAATGAGGCCATCGCAGCCGGCATCCATCTGCAGGCCGAAGCAGCGGGTCATCTCGTCATGATCGAGAGAACCATCTTCCTTGAACTTTGATGTCACTGCGGGAAGAACACCGGACCACATGCCTTTTTCCTCCGATAGCAAGAACGGAATACACCCCAGGCAACGTCAGCGATGACGGCAGATTGTCTGCCACCAGCCGAAAACCACGAACAGGGCTGATTCACGGGGCCGATCCGCTCGCCTCACTGCGTCTGAATAAAATATACAATATTCAAATTAAAGCAGCAACAAGCCAGAGCGCCTCGTGGGTAGCCAGCGGCAAACGAGGGGTAGATGTGGCGGCGAGCGAAAGGTCGAGACCATGGGCCAGCCTAGCTCCTGAAGGCTCCGGGCTTGCCTTCTGGCGCGCCTGCGCTCAGCGCGTCCTGGATCTACGCAGGAGATAGGTGTCCATGATCCAGCCGTTGTCATCGCGCGCCTCGCGGCGCAGGCGATCGATCTCCTCGGCAACATCATCAAGCGGGCCTGACACGAGGATTTCCTCCGGCCGGCCGAGATAGGCACCCCAGTAGATCTCAAGATCCTGGCCGACAAGGCGCTTGAACGCCTGTTCGCCGTCGAGCATGACGACCACTGTGTCGGCGTCCTCCGGCAGGGCCTCACCCAGCTTTCGGCCCGTCGTGACATGCACCGGCTCGCCGATGCGGTTGAGCGCGATGCGATGCTGCGCGGCCAGCGCCTGCACGCTGGTGATTCCGGGAATGACGGTGTAGTCGAACGCGAACGGGGCCTTCGCGTCGATCGCCTGGATGATGCGCAGCGTGCTGTCGTAGAGGGCGGGATCGCCCCACACCAGGAACGCTCCAGTCTCCCCTTCAGCCAGCTCGCTCTGGAGAAGAGCCGTATAGCGCGCCTCGATCGCCGCGTGCCAATCCGCGACATCGGCCTTGTAATCGACGCTCTTCGCCCGCACCGGCACGTCTATGGTCACGAAGCGATAGGCGGGCTGACGGATGAAGCGCGCACAGATCTCCTCCCGCAGCGCACGCAGGGCGGCCTTCTCCACACCCTTGTCGGGAATGAAGAAGACATTCACCTGGTTCAGGGCCTCGACGGCCTGAACAGTGAGATAATCCGGATTGCCGGCACCAATGCCGATGATGAGAATCTTGCGCATCCGAACCTCGCTTCACCCAAAGCATTTCCGACGAATTCCGGTTCACCGGAATGGCCCTGGGTCTTTGTTTCCATGCATTTTCCGCACGCGAACCGGTATCCACTTCGCTCGAAAATGCTCTAGCCGCCAATCCGAGGACATACAGCATGCCGAGGAGAGGCGCATCCACGCCGACCGGATGGGGAGACGAAGCACAAAACAATGCTACTCTCGGCCTCGGCCACCCGCCGGGACGACTGGGAGTTCTTCATGCGTATTGTCGACGTCCGTGAAATGACCGCGTCGATCGCTTCGCCGATCGCCAACGCTTATATCGACTTCTCGAAAATGACTTGCTCGGTCGTGGCTGTTGTTACGGATGTGGTGCGCAACGGTAAACCCGTCATCGGCTATGGGTTCAACTCCAACGGCCGCTACGGCGCCGGCGGCCTCCTGCGCGAGCGCTTCCTGCCGCGCCTCAAGGAAGCGCCCCCGGAAGCCCTCATCACCGATGCCGGCGACAATCTCGATCCCTTCAAGATCTGGTCGACCCTGATGACCAACGAGAAGCCGGGCGGCCATGGCGAACGCTCGGTTGCCGTCGGGACCATCGACATGGCTGTCTGGGATGCCGTCGCCAAGATCGAGGACCGCCCCCTCTACCGCGTGCTCGCCGAGCGCTATCGCGGTGGCGTGGCCGACGACAGGGTCTGGGTCTATGCCGCCGGCGGCTACTACTATCCCGGCAAGGACCTCGGCGCTCTTCAGGATGAAATGCGAAGCTATGTCGATCGCGGCTATCACGTGGTCAAGATGAAGATCGGCGCCGCCCCGCTTGACGAAGATCTCGCCCGCATCGACGCGGTGCTGGAGGTCGTCGGTGAAGGCGCCCGGCTCTGTGTTGACGCCAACGGCCGCTTCGACACCGAGACTGCCCTCGCCTATGGCAAGGCCCTGAAACCTTACGGCCTATTCTGGTACGAGGAGGCGGGCGATCCGCTCGACTACGCCATTCAGGCCGAGCTCGCCGAGCATTATGACGGATCGCTCGCTACCGGAGAGAACCTGTTCTCGCACCAGGATGCGCGCAACCTCATCCGCTATGGCGGCATGCGGCCGGACCGTGACTTCCTGCAGTTCGACTGCGCGCTCAGCTATGGACTCGTCGAGTATCTCAGGACGCTCGACGTTCTGGCGGAACACGGCTGGTCAAGCCGGCGCGTGGTGCCGCACGGTGGCCACCAGATGTCGCTGAACATCGCGGCCGGGCTCCATCTCGGTGGCAATGAGTCCTATCCGGACGTGTTCCGGCCGTTCTGCGGCTTCGCCGACGGCATTCGCGTTGAGAACGGCTATGTCGCCCTCCCCGACGCCCCCGGCATCGGCTTCGAAACAAAGGCTGAACTTTTCGCGGTCATGAGCGAACTCGCCGACTGAAACAGGTGTGGCGACGCCCATCGGCGGCGGCGCACATATTATAGGTATGGCCAAGCTAGAGCTGGATGACGGCGGCGGCCGGCCCGAGCGCTCGGGAGGCGGCGGCGCCCACATGTTCATGGTGGGTGAAGACGATGACCTGCGTCGTCTCGCCCAGTTCCCCGAGCAGCCGGAATCCCGCCTCCGTCCGCCCCTCGTCGAATGTGACGAACAGATCGTCCGCGAGAAAAGGCAGTGGTGTTGCGCGTCCCGCATGATCAATGATCGCGGCGATCCGCAACGCCAGGAAGAGCTGGTCCGCGGTTCCCTCCGACAAGGCGTCGATACCGAGTAGGCGCCCGTCCCGCAATGCACCCAGCCGCGGCGGGTCCTCGTCGTAATCGACCGCGATGCCACTCCAGCGGCCGCCCGTGAGCACCGCAAAGGCCTGCGATGCCCGCTCGACGATCGGGCTCTGGTGCTGTTGGCGGTAGCGCTCGATGGCGGCGGTCAACAGCCGCGCCGCGACATAGTCATGGGTGAAGCGCTCCATCGCGTCGGCGATTTCCGCCACGGTGTCCTGTTCTTCCTGCGCAGCACCGGCCGCCCCCACCCGTCGCTCCACCATCTCGACGGCGGCGCGCGCATGCGTGTCGCGCTCGATGGCCAGGTCACGCGCGCCGCGCGCTTCCTCATGCGCGGCAGCGGCCTCCGCGATGAGGCGTGCAAGGCTGTCATCATCCCGATCCCCGATGGCGGTCCGCATCTCGTTTTCGCCCGGAGCGCCACGGATATCGGCGAGGCGTGCCCTGGCATCAGCAAGACGGGCCGAGGAGGCTTCGGCCGCCTCCAACGTGTCAAGAACAGCGGTCAACATTTCCGGGTCCGCCAGTCCCGCGAGCGCGATCTGCTCGTCCAGAGCCAATTGCGCGCGTTCCAGCGCGATCTCGGCGGCAACAGCCGTCCTGCGCCGCACCTCCAGCGCCTCCTGAGCCGTGTCGGCCTTCGTCCGCGCCTGCCGCGCCGCATCAAGCCGGTGCCGCAGGGATTTGGCAACGGCGAAAGCATCGTCCTGGTCCGCCGCCACGCCTGCCTGCGTGGCAAGTGCCATCACACCGTCGATGAACGCGTCCCGATCCCGCACAATGCCAGCAACGCGATACTCCGCCGTGCCCAGCGCCTCCGCAAGGGTCAGCGCGCGGCGCCATAGATCAAGTGCGGCGCGGGCCTCATCGACGGACGCCTCACTCCGGATGGCAAGCCGTGGAAAGATGACAGCTGCCTCCGTCTCGAGGGCCTGCCTGTCACGCGCCAGTTCCTCACTCCGGTGGGCTATGTCGATACCCGCCTCACCGAGGCGTTGCAGATCGCGTTCATGATCGCGCGCTCCGAGAAAACGCTGTTCGAGCTCGGCGACCGCGTGCCGCAGTTCCGCCATGCCGCGCGAAACAGCCCCGGGCTGTCCGTCAGCCAGCGGAGGCAGACCAAGATCCCGACGCAATTGATCGATCTCGACGCGGTCGGCGCGCGCCGCCTCACGGATCGCTTCGCCATCCGCCGCCTCTCGGCGCAAAGCCGCATGAGCCTGACGGATCGCTCCGACCTCTCTCAGGAGCGCGAGCGCGCGATCATCCGGCGCCGGCCCCAATGCTGCTCGCGCCCACAGCGCCCCCCATTCCGCGAGCCGCGTTTCTTCCTCGCGGATCGCATCCTGGACCCGACTCTCGGCCGCGATGCGTCCGGCGCGCAATTCGGCGATATCAAGCTCGGCGCGGGCGAGATCGGCCAGCCGCTTGGCTTCCGTCAGCCGTTCATCGGCCAGTTGGTCCGCCCCCGATACTGCCCGCTCGAAAGCGCGTGCGGCATCCATGTCGGAGGCCTCGGCACTGCGTTCGCCTGATGCAAGCGGCCGAAGGCCTCCCCACAGATCGTCCCTCTCACGTCGGGCGTTGGCGATAGCCGCCTCCGTCGGCGCTGGCCGTCCGGCCAGCAGCAGGGCAAGGCGCGCTTCGGCCTTTGCGAGTTGCTCGTGAAGATCCGCCAGGGCCTGACGGTATCGCACGACGCGCTCCGCGGCGGCGCCGGCCGCGCGCTGGGCGCTCTCCGCCACGGCGGGCTCAGGAAACGGCACACGGGCCAGCGCATCGAGATCCGGAACACCGATGCCGAGGCGCGACAAGCGATCGCCGAGCTCAAGCTGCCCGGCGTCGAGGCGCAGATCGAGCGACTTCACCGCCCGTTCGCGCTCCTCCGCACCATCGAGGGCCGCGACGCGGCGCTTGAAGGCCTGGGGATCGGCGACATGGCCAAGCTCCGAGCGGGCATCTTCGACCCGACGACGGAGATCGGCCATCTTCGCCTTGTCTTTCTCAAGAGCGCCGGCCAATGCGCTCCACGCGCGCAATCCATCGACCAGCTTGTCCGCCCGCGCCAGGAGGGGCGGAGCCGGCTTCAAGGCAAGCAGCGCCTCGTGGTTCTCCAAGCCGAGGCCGAGCGCCAATGTCTTCAGTGCGGCCTGAGCCTCCAGGACCTCCGCGTTTCGCTTCGGCAGGCTGGCCAGTTCACGCTGCACGGCAGAGCGCTCCTCATCGCAGCCGGTCACCGCCTCGGCCAGTCCCAGAATCTCATCATCGAGCGCGATGGCATCCAAGGCCGCCTGGGCCGCGCGCTTTTCGCCGGCGGCGCGATCCGCCACCGCGCGGGCTTCGTCGAAGGCCGCGAGCAAGCCGCGTGTACGCCGGACGAAGCCCGCGGGCACCACCGGCACCTCGCCCATCCCGGCCCGCGACGCGAGCTCGGCATCGATGATCCGCAGTTCCCTGGCGCCGCGTCCCAGCGCCTCGGCGCGCTGGAGGGCCAGAGCCGCGTCGATCTCCGCCGTCACGGCCTGTTCGCGCAGGCGTGCGCTCTGTTCGGCATCCTCACGGATCTTCTTGACCTCGTCGACACGCACTTCGTCGTCCCGCAACCGTCGCTGGGCTTGAGACCGCTTGTCCATGGACCGGTAGAAGGCCTGCGAAGCGCTGCGACGATCCGGGTTGAAAATCTGGGCCGCGCTGCTCTTCATGCGATCCCGCAGGGTCGTGACCTGGCTGAGCCCCGGCGCCGCCGCCAGCAGTGTTTCCGCCAGATCCCCGCCTCCGGCGAGCAGCTTGCGCCCGCCCTCGCGCAGGCGTGCCTGGTTCAGGCCGAAAATCTCCTCGAAAGCGCGCCGATCATAGGCTCCGAGAAAGGGCGCAAGGCAATCGCCAGCAAGCACCGCATCGGTTTCAGGATCAATCAACGTCTTGTCACGCCGCTTCAACCGCGCGAACGACAATCGCTGGCCGTCGACGCCCTCCACGGTCGCCGACAACCGCATCGACTTGTATTCGTGGAGAAAATTGAAACGCGAACGTTCTTCTATACCGAACAGGACATCGGTGACGGCCGAGAGCGCCGTTGTCTTGCCAGCCTCATTCGCGCCCTGCACCACGACAACCCGCGCCGCGGGATCGAACTCCAGAACGCGATCCGTGAAGCGGCCATATCGCTCCAGCCCCAGCGACAACAGCTTCATGACGGCTCCCCGCCATTGAGCGCGACACCGCTGAGGCTGGCAAGAATGGTCTCTTCCGCTGCATCGATGGCACGCGCACCGATGGCCTGCGCCTCCTCGCCCGTCCAGCCGACAAGAGCCGCGGCATCGGCCGGTGCCTTCATGCGCAAGTCCGCCAGCGTCGTCGCGATCTCGGCCCGGAAGGCGGGGTCCGCAGCCGCAGCCGCCAGCACCTCTGCGAAATCACCGAGAGCGGCGCGAGCGGCCGCGTCGTGGGGACCTGTTGTCTCGATGCGGACTTTCTCGATCAGAATGTCCAGTCCGATCTCCCATGCCACCGCCTGCATATCCTCGCTCACCTGATCGGCCTGCGCGTGAAGAAGGGCGTGAAGCGGCGTCTCACCCAGAAGGGCGAGGCGCAGTGCGAGCGGACGCCCGTCAGCGCGCAGATGCGCGCGCGCGACAGCCTCGCGTGCCCGTGCCATGAACCCGGCCATGTCGGCGATACCCCCGAGATCAATACTCTCATGGTCAAAGCGCGCGGCATCGAGCGTGAGCGCCTCGACGCCCGTGATGCGCCCGTCGGTCACAGTGACGAGGGTCGCGCCCTTCTCGCCAGTCTCGCGCGCATGCCGGCCCTGAAGGTTGCCCGGAAAAACAACAAAAGGATGCTCGGAAACGACCTCGCGTCTGTGGATATGGCCCAGCGCCCAATAGTCATAACCTGCCCGCCGAAGATCCTCGATAGAACAGGGCGCGTACACATCGTGCCCGTCCCGGCCGGTCAGCGAGGTATGCAGTACACCGATATTGAAATATCCGGCGAGAGCGGGCGGGTAGGTCAGCGCGACATTGTCAGGCACATGGCGGTTGGCAAATCCACGTCCGTGCAGCGCGACGCGCAGGGGCTCGATCGTCGTCGTCGCCACAGAACGCACCGAGAACAAATAGACATTCGTAGGCAGGGGCAAATTCCGGGTGATGACCGAATCAGCATCGTGGTTGCCACGAATCAGAAACGCCGGAATATTCGCCTGCGCGAGACGCCCCATCTGCCTGACGAAAAATTGACCGGTGGCATAGTCCCGCCAGTCGCCATCATAGATGTCGCCGGCAATAATAAGGAAGGCTACCCGTTCGGATATCGCGGCGGTGACTAGATTGTCGAGCGCCTGCCGCGACGCGTCAACAAAGGCGCCGGCTAATTCCCCACGCCGTGAAAGTCCACGCAAGGGGCTGTCGAGATGCAAATCGGCTGCATGGAGGAATTGAAAGGATGGCACTGACATGTTGTTATGATTAGGATTGTTTTGCGTCATTTTGCAATCTGCTGTCGCGTATCGTCGCAGGCACCTTCATTCTTGTAAGGCTCGAGCCAATCTGATCACGATCAATGCATTTTGGCATGGGGGAGAAGAAAAAACATTCTGAGGGCAATCTAATGTTTGAAATTTTCATAAAATCAGCGAAATAGTTCCTATATCCATCCGCACGGACCACCCGTTAAATATCGAAGAGGATAGAACTTTGACCACGCCTACGGAGCAGACGGACACGAGCGATCTGGTGACGCTCTCCGCCGATGTCGTTTCGGCCTATGTTTCGAACAATCTCGTCCCGGCAGAGGAACTTCCGAAGTTGATCGGCGAGATTTATTCCGCGCTCATCGCCCTGAACGCACCGGTCGCCGCCGCCAGCGAGCCTAAGCCTGAGCCCGCCGTGCCCGTGCGCAAGTCCATCACGCCAGATTTCATTATCTGCCTTGAGGACGGCAAGAAGTTCAAGTCGCTGAAGCGTCACCTCCAGGCCCACTACGGCCTGACGCCGGCCGAATACCGGCAGAAGTGGGGTCTCCCCGCAGACTATCCGATGGTCGCGCCGAACTACGCCGCTACGCGCTCTGCGCTGGCGCGGGCCTCCGGCCTTGGACAGATCCGTGGCGGCCGCCGCGCGGAATCGGAAGTCGAGACGGTCGAGCCTGTCGTGGAAGCCGCACCCAAGCGGGCTGCACGCAAGGCCAAGGCCGAGCCGGCAGCAGCTCCGGCCCCGGCGAAGCGTTCGCGGAAGACCAAGTCCGCTTCGTGAAGACCGGCCGTCTCGCCAGGATCAAGACCGGCTGCGCGATTGTCGGAGCCGGCCCCGCAGGTCTTATGCTGGGGCTTCTCTTGGCCAGAGCCGGAATTGACGTCGTCGTCACGGAAAAACACGGAGATTTTCTCCGTGATTTCCGTGGCGATACCATTCATCCTTCCACGCTGGAAGTGATGCATGAGCTTGGCCTGCTGCAAGGCCTGCTTGCCCTGCCCCATACGAAAGCAGCTTCGCTTCATGCTGAGATTGGTGGCAGCAACGTCACTATCGCTGATTTCTCCCGCTTGCCGACGCAGTGTCGCTTCATTGCCTTCATGCCGCAGTGGGAGTTTCTCAGCTATATCGCTTCGCACGCTGCGGGGTTCAGCAATTTCCGCCTCCTGATGAATACCGAGGTGGAAGCATTGTGCGAGGCCAACGGTAAAATCACAGGTATCCGCGCGAGAACAGGCGACGGCGACGTCGAGATTTCGGCTGAGCTCGTCATCGGTGCCGACGGACGCAATTCCCGCATACGCGATGACGCCGGCCTGGAGGTCGAGAACTTCGGCAGCCCGAGCGATGTCCTGTGGATGCGGCTGTCACGCCAGCCGGGTGATCCCGCGCAAGCCATGGGTCATGCCGGCCCTCGCCAGGGTTTCGTGATGATCGACCGCGGGGACTATTGGCAATGCGGCTATGTCGTCCGCAAGGGAAGCTTCGCCGACGTGCGCGAACGCGGTCTCGCCGCCTTCCGCCAGGAGGTCGCATTGGTGTCGCCCCTCCCGGCCGGTCGCCTCGACGAAATTACCTCCTGGGACGATATCCACCTTCTCAGCGTGCGCATCGACCGGCTGAAACGCTGGTGGCGGCCCGGGCTGCTCTGTATTGGCGATGCGGCCCACGCAATGTCGCCGATCGGCGGCGTGGGCGTCAATCTCGCCATCCAGGATGCCGTGGCGGCAGCCAACATCCTGGCACGACCGCTACGCGAGAGAACCCTCACCGGCGCGGACCTCGCAGCTGTCGAGGCACGTCGCCGCTTTCCTACCCGCGCAACTCAGAAGCTCCAGTTGATGATGCGGCGCGACAAGCGTAAGCGCGAGGCGGATGTGAGCCGGCGTGCGGGTCCTCCGGCTTTCATGCGCGGCATCGCCCGTTGGCCTGTGCTTGCCCATCTCGCGGGCCGGTTGATCGGACTGGGCTTCCGGCCCGAGCACATCAGACAGACGCCCTGAGCAGCATAGCTGGGGATCATCTGCGTCACGTTTTTGTCATTGCGGTGCGTTTGCGCTAAAGCGATGGCAGTATGCCAATTCACTGTTCAAGAAGCTCTGCGGAATACAATGAAGTTCGGGACGGATATCGCCACGCTCTGCCGAGACAATGGACTTCGGCTGACGCGCCCCCGTCGGATCATCATGAAGGTTTTGTCGGAAACGACAGGCCATCCGGACGTCGTTGAGTTGCATCGCCAAGTCAATGCGATCGACCCCGGCATTTCGATCGCCACCGTTTATCGCACCGTCAGTCTCCTGCAGGACAAGGGCCTCCTCGAGCGCCACACATTCAACGACGGGCGTGCCCGCTACGAGGCAGCGGATCATGGTCACCACGACCATCTCATCAACGTCGAAACTGGTGACGTGATCGAGTTTCATTCGGACGAGATCGAACGCCTTCAGGAAGAAATCGCGCGCAGGCATGGCTATGCCATCGTGAGTCACCGGCTCGAAATCTATGTGAAGCCGCTTCCACGCAAAAAGGCAGGCCGCGGCGAGCAGCCTTGAGGCTGCTCTCCCGCGGCTGGCCTCAACGCCACACCCTAGGCACTCGCCTCGCGGGTTTCGGTGCGCGCGGCCCGTCGGGTCGCGATCAGGAATGCGCCGATGAACATGACCGTCATGATGAGCACGATGGTCGGCGCGGGCGCGCTATCAATGAAAAACGACATGTAGACGCCGCCGAATGAGGCCACCACGGCCAGGGCGACCGCAAGCAGCAGCATATGGCTGAACCGGCGTGTGAGCAGGAAGGCGATAGCGCCTGGCGCGATCAGCATAGCGATGGCGAGTATGATTCCCACGGCCTTGAGCGCGCCGACGATGGTCAACGAGATGAGGCACAATAAACCGTAGTGCAGCAGCCGCACCGGCAAGCCGACCGTACGCGCCTGGGCCGGATCGAAGGCATGGAGCAGGAAATCTCGCCACTTAACCGCGAGGATGCCTGCAGTCACGGTCGCGATGACAGCCGTTTCCGCAATATCGCTCCAGCTGACCCCCAGCATGTCGCCGAAGAGGATGTGGTCGAGATGGACGTCGGACTGGATCTTGACATACATCACCAATCCCAGGCCGAACATGCCCGAGAAGACCACGCCCATCACGGTGTCCTGCTTGACCCTGCTGTTGTCCTTCAGGAAGCCTGTCGCAACGGCGCATAGCATGCCTGCGGCAAAGGCCCCGATAGCATAGGGGAAGCCGACGATATAGGCGATCACCACCCCCGGGAATACAGCGTGGGAAATCGCATCCCCCATCAGGGACCAGCCCTTGAGCACCAGAAAGCATGAGAGCAGTGCGGCCGGCACCGCGACCAGCATGGAGATGACCAGCGCATTGACCATGAATTCAAACTGGAAGGGTGCAGCCAGCGTGGCAAGGACGCTCATGAGCCGGACTCCACGGCCTGTGTGGCACGCCTGCGGGCAGCAAGCATGCCGTGCTTGGGTGCAAAGACAAATGCCACCAGAAAGATCAGGGTCTGCAGCACCACGATGATGCCGCCGGTCGCCCCGTCCAGATAGTAGCTCGCATAGGCGCCGAAGAAGCTCGTCAATGCGCCGATCACGACAGCGATGAGGAGCAGGCGCGGGAAACGATCCGTGAGCAGGAAGGCAGTGGCCCCCGGCGTCACGACCATGCAGATCACGAGGAACGCGCCCACCGTTTGCAGCGCGGCGACCGTGGATGCCGCGAGCAGCGTGAAAAACATCACCTTGAGGGCGGTGGTATTGATGCCGATGGAACGCGCATGCGTCTCGTCGAAGAAGACGACCATCAGATCCTTCCATTTGAGAAGCAGAAGCGCGAGCGAGACGAAGCCGATGATGGCAAGCTGCAGCGTGTCCTCGGGCGTGATCGCCAGAATGTTGCCGAGCACGATCGTCTGGATGTTCACGGCGGTCGGCGACAGCGAGACCATGAACAGGCCAAGGCCGAAGAACGAAGAGAAGATGAGCCCGATGATGGCATCTTCCTTGAGCTTGGTTCGCTGGTTGAGGAAGAGCATCACCGCAGCCGCCAGCCCCCCTGAGAAGAAGGCGCCGAGCGAGAAGGGCAGGCCCAGCATATAGGCCCCCGCGACACCGGGCACGATGGAGTGCGAGAGGGCATCGCCGATGAGCGACCATCCCTTCAGCATGAGATAGCAGGACAGGAAGGCACAGACCCCGCCCACGAGCGCCGAGACCCACATGGCGTTGACCATGTAGCCATAGGTAAAAGGTTCCAGCATGATATCCATTCGTGCTAGTCCCCGTTGCGCTCGGCACGCTTGCGCGGAACAAGCTGGCCATCGCGCAGCACCAGCGGCCGCTCGTCGTCGGTCAGCACGCCAACCGGCTTCTGCTTGCCGTTCTCGGCCTCGTGCAACACGAAATGGCGCAACACCCCGCCGAACGTGCGTTCCAGATTGGCCTGGGTGAAGGTCTCCTCCGTCGGGCCGTAGGCGAGAACGGTGCGGTTGAGCAGGACCGTACGGTCACAGAATTCGGGGACACTGCCGAGGTTATGGGTGGATACCAGCATCACCCGCCCCTCTTCCCGCAGCGAGCGCAACAGGGCTACGATGGCATCCTCGGTCTTCACATCGACGCCGGTGAAGGGCTCGTCGAGCAGAATGACCCGGCCGTCCTGTGCGAGGGCACGCGCCAGGAAGACGCGCTTCTTCTGGCCGCCCGAGAGTTCGCCGATCTGCCGCTTGCGGAAATCGCTCATATTGACGCGCGCCAGCGCGGCCGAGACCGCCTCGCGATCCGCCGCCTTGGGGATGCGCATGAACCCCATGTGCCCATAGCGACCCATCATAACGACATCTTCGACCAGCACGGGGAAGTTCCAGTCCACCTCCTCGCTCTGCGGGACATAAGCCACGAGGTTCTTCTTGAGCGCGGTATCAACCGGCTGGCCGAGAATGGAAATACTGCCCTTCGCCGGACGAACGAAGCCCATGATCGCCTTGAACAGGGTGGATTTTCCCGAGCCGTTCACGCCCACGAGGGCGGTGATCGTTCCGGTTGGGATCGCGAATGTCGCGTCGCGCAGCGCGGTATGGCCGTTGCGATAGGTCACTGTCGCGCCTGTAACGGACAGCCCCTCGCCGGCGGCGGGAGTCGCACCGGCGACGATACGATGGGCAGGTGCGTTCACTGGGCGAGCCCCTTGGCAATCGTATCGGACGTGACGCGCAGCAGATCGATGTAGGTCGGCACCGGCCCATCCGCCTCGGTCAGCGAATCGACATAGAGTACACCACCGTACTTAGCGCCCGTTTCGCGCGCCACCTGCCGCGCCGGCTTGTCCGAGATGGTGCTCTCGGAGAAGACAACCATGATACCGTTCTTCCTGACCGCATCAATGACCTTGCGAACCTGCTGCGGCGTGCCCTGCTGATCAGCATTGATCGGCCAGAGATAGAGCTCCCTCAAGCCAAAATCGCGCGCGAGATAGGAAAAGGCTCCTTCACTCGACACAAGCCACCGCTTGTTCTCAGGAATGGCCGCGAGTTCGGCCTTGATGGGGTCGATCGTCGCCTTGATCTTGGCCTTGTAGGCTTCCGCGTTCGCCCGGTAGGTCTCGGCATTCTTCGGATCGTATTTGGCGAAGGCATCGCGAATATTGTCGACATAGATGAGCGCCGCAGACGGCGACATCCAGGCATGGGGATTGGGCTTGCCGGAATAGGGACCCTCGCTGATGCCCATCGGCTCCACGCCCTCCGAGACGACAACGCCCGGCACATCCTTGAGGTTCTGGAAGAATTTCTCGAACCAGAGCTCGAGATTAAGGCCATTCCACAATATCAGCTTCGCGCCCTGAGCCTTTTGAATGTCACCGGGCGTCGGCTGATAGTTATGGATTTCCGCACCCGGCTTCGTGATGGATTCAACCACAGCCGCCTCACCCGCCACGTTCTTGGCGATATCAGCGATGACGGTGAAGGTCGTCACGGCCTTGAACTTGTCTTCGGCCGTCGCCGCTGAGGCGGTGAGAAACGATGCTGCTACAATTCCCAAAACTCCAGCCAGCACCGACCGCCTTGCCCTACCCGTCATCGATCGCTCCTTGTTGCGATTAAGTTGCAATACAAAATGAGCGATCTCGTTGCCTTTTGCAAGTGCGATCCATTCGCAATAAGATGGGAAGCGCTCATAAATCAGAATGATCACCCATCACGCCAACGCTGGCCTCGTTTTCTCGACGACGGTTGCACCGGGGATAAGCCAGGATGCCAGCGGGCTTCGCCGGGCAATCATGCCGCCCCTCGCCTTGAAGGCCACGTCCTCGCGAGAGATCGACGCGGACGCGGCTATCGACTGCCGGGGGACCATGGCCCGGCATGCAGAGCCGCTTGGGAGCCATGGCACAAAAGCAAAGAGCTTCCGGGCGGACCCGGAAGCTCCTCAGGTTTTGAGTTAAAGATCGAAGTCGATCAACGCGCCTTCAGAAAATCCGCGACCTCGAGCAGGACGAATTCATTGTCGTCCTGCGCATTCGGCTCGCGGCTCGTCGAGAAGGGGAGATTGTTGTCGTTCCCGACGATGATGTGGCTGTCATCGACCAGATCGACATTCTCGATGGTGAAGAAGGGGAAGGTCAGCACGTCGCCGTTCAACGGCTTGCGTGCCTTCTTGTTCGGATCGGCGATCTTCATGAGATCGATATAAGCGACCTTGCGCGCGACGCCGTTGGCATTGGCATCGTTGAGTTCAACCTTGTAGACGCGTTTAAACTTCGCGATATCCGCGAAGCAGTCGGGGCGCTTCTGGCCTTCCGGGCAGGCCTTGTCGGCTGTGCCTTCGCCATTGTCGCGCTCGATGATCAAGCCCATCGTCGGATCGATCATGTTGAAATCGCCGATGGCGTTACCGTTCTGCTCAAGAACGAATTTCCAATGGCGGCCGGTCCACTTCTCCGCAGCCACATCGAACTCCAGAATACGCAGGTATTCCTTGCCGTCCGCGGTCTTTTCCCAATCCTTCTTCTCGGCATCCCAGAGGGGGCCCTCGAGAAGCGGATAGAGGAAGCGCCCGTCTTTCGACGCGGCCATGCCCTCATAGCCCTTCGAACGGCGCACGTTGAACGCGACCGGCTGATTGGGCGCGGCTGGCGTGGTGACGGCGTAGTGATCGGGCGAACGCGCCGGCTTGCCGTCGACCGTCGTCTCAATGACGGCCTCGACCTTCCCCGTCATGTCCGTGCGAATGAGATAAGGGCCGAACTCCTCACCGATCCAGATCTTGTCGCCGATGATCTGGAAGCTTTCTGGATCGAAATCCGAACCCGTGAGGTAACGCTTGTCTGTCGCTTCGTTCGCGATGCGGAACGGCACCTTCTTGTCGGGATCGCTGAGGAAGACCGTTCCCAGGCGCTCGACCGTGCCTTTGTCCCAGTCGATGCGGTAGTGGTTGAGATACAGCATGGAATCCGGCGAGTTCGCCTTGGCGCCCATGCCGTTGTCGGTCAACACCCAGAACGTGCCGTCAGCCATCTTCTTGATGCCGGAATGCCCCTGCAGCGGCTGGCCGGTAAATGGCACCTTCATGCCGGTAGGGCGCCCGCTTGAGAGGCCCTCGACAGTGTTGACCGCCTCAACACGCTTGCCGGTCGTGAACTTGCCCGATGTCCTGAGGTCGGCGGGCGCGTCGGCCGGGGCCTCGACAAAGCTCTTTGCCGGCAGGATCGCGTGGCCGGCAAGCGTGGCAGGCGCAGCCTGAGCGAAAGCGGTTCCCGCGAGCACGGCCGTCAGGGGCATCGCGAGCAAAAGACGGGCAATCATCATTGATCCTTCAAGGTGAGAAACTGCCGGCAAGCTGACGGCGGCCCGTGTCGCTGCGTTGACAACCCAATGACGGCTCGATGACGTCCTCAAAATACGAGACGTCACGACGCCTCCCCCGTGTGTGAACGACCGCCCGAATGTGTCGCAGCGCACAGCGCAAAAGCCCTGTCTCCTCCCAACGTGAGCTGAGCAATATCCAAAAGTTTATATTTTCCCGCGCGTTACAAAAACTCGGCGCTCAACTGGTCGTCCCGACGGCACATCAACCGCTGTTGACAACGAAAGCCCGGGCATTAAAAACCAACCGGTCGGAAATAAATTCGGTTGAATTCCATGGCGCGCCCGAGAGTTATCAATCAGGAGAGCATCCTGGATGCGGCCGAGGCCGTCGTTGTTCGCGATGGCGCTGCAAGACTGACGCTCGACGCCGTCGCGCATCAGGCGGGCGTCAGCAAAGCCAGCGTGCTCTACGACTTCAAATCCAAGCAAGCGCTGATAAAGGCGGTCATAGAACGCAGGTTTGCAGAAGAAAAAGACCGCATAGCGGCTGCGACCGAGCAACTGGACGGTCTCCCCGATGCAAAGATTCACGGCCGCATAGCGGCGGCCAGGACCGTGCAATATCGAGACAGCCCAGCCGTCGCGGTCAGTCTTTGCGCTGCTCTGGCGCAGGACACCGAGCTGCAGCAGACAATGCAGGAGAGCTTCCGCCAGGAACTTACGGAGGTCCTGGAGACATCGACCAACACCCGCGGCGCGTTGCTCGCTTTCCTCGCGGTCGAAGGTCTGATGGTGCTGGAGTATCTGGGGCTTCACCACTGGCCGGAGCCGGCCCGCAGCGAGATCTTGAAGGAAATCGACGCGCTGGTCGATACGGCACCGACAGATCCACCACTGAATATACGCATGCTCAAAGCGCGCGCTTCTCGCCACGCCGAGCTCGTGACTGAGCGCTAACCGGACGATCCGCCATGAAATCTGCCTCCCTATCCGCCAGAATTCTGGCCGCCGCAATTTTTCTCCCCCTGGCCCTGTCGAACACCACGTTGCCCGCTGCGGCCGAGAGCGGCGCAACACCGCCTTCGGCCGTCAGCGTGGTCGAAGTCGCCGCTGAGCGAATTCCGATCATCAACGAACTGCCGGGGCGCATCGCGCCCACGCGGATCGCCGAAGTGCGCCCGCGTGTGTCAGGCATCGTGACGGAACGCGTGTTCGAGCAAGGCAGCCTCGTCAAGCCAGGGGATGTGCTCTACCGTATCGACGCCGACATGTTCAGGGTGCGTGTGGAAAGCGCGAAGGCGACCTTGCAGCGCGCGCGGGCCACCCAGGTCCAGGCCCGCCAGCAAGCCGATCGCCAGAAGGAATTGCGCGACCGGAACATCGCCAGCGTGCAGCAGCTTGAATCCGCCGTTGCGGCGCTTGCCCAGGCGGACGCTGACATCGCCGCGGCGGAAGCCGGCTTGAACGAGGCGCAGCTCAATCTCCAGTACACGGAAGTTCGTGCGCCGATCGCCGGCCGCATCGGCCGCGCGGTGATTACAGAAGGTGCCCTGGTGAGCAGCGCAGAGAATCTCGCGACAATCCAGCAGCTCAATCCGGTCTATGCGGACTTCACGCAATCATCGAACGAACTGCTGAAATTGCGCCAGGCTCTCGCCAGCGGAAGCCTGAAAGGCCCTGCCCAGGGCGAGGCCCGTGTCACGCTGCAATTCGACGACGGCCGCGTCTATGAGCACGCCGGCACCTTGCTGTTCTCGGAGGCGGCCGTCGACATCACGACCGGGCAGATCACGATGCGGGCTGAATTTCCCAACCCGGACGGGCAGCTTCTGCCAGGCCTCTATGTGCGGGTGCAGATCGAGCAGGGCATCCAGCACGACGCCGTGGCCGTTCCGCAGCAGGCCGTCCAGCGCGATGCCAACGGCAACGCACAGGTCTTCGTGGTCACTGACAAGAACATCGCCGAGATTCGTCCGGTCCGCGTGAACAGGACGGTCGGCGAACGCTTCGTTATCGACCGCGGCCTGAAGCCGGGCGAGCGCGTCGTCGTCGAAGGCTTCCAGAAGATCGCGCCTGGCGCCACGGTTTCGGCTCAAACATGGAAAGCGGCCGACGCGAGTGCCGCAGCAGCCCAGAAAAACACGGCTGTCGAGTAAAGGTCCGTCATCATGGCGCAATTCTTCATCGGCCGCCCGATTTTCGCCTGGGTGGTCGCACTCTTTATCGTCATCGGTGGCATCATCGCCATTCCAATGCTGCCGATCGCGCAGTATCCGAATGTCGCGCCGCCACAGATCTCCATCCAGACGACCTATGCCGGCGCATCTCCGGAAGAAATCTACCAGAGCGTCACCCGGCCGATTGAGGAAGAACTCAATGGTGTTCCGGGGTTGATCTATTTCGAATCGACCTCGGACTCATCAGGTCTTGTCCAGATCACTGCGACGTTCCGGCCAGGCACCTCAACGAGCCAGGCGGCGGTCGACATCCAGAACGCCATCCGGCGTGTCGAAGCGCGCCTGCCCGAAAGCGTGACACGCCAGGGCGTAGAGGTGGAAGAAGCGGGGGCCGGCTTCCTCATGGTGGCCGGGCTCATCTCCACCGACGGCTCGATGGATGCCGTGGCGTTGGGCGACTATGTCAGCCGCAACGTCCTCGGCGAAATCCGCCGCATCGACGGCGTCGGCCGCGCTCAGCTTTTCGCCTCCCAGCGCGCCATGCGCATCTGGATCGATCCGGACAAGATGGTCGGGCTCAACCTGACCACCGGCGACATTGCATCGGCCATCGGCGCGCAGAATGCCCAGGTGGCCGCTGGCCGTATCGGCGCACAGCCCAACCCGATCCAGCAGCAGATTTCGGCGACCGTTCTCGTCAAGGGGCAGTTGACGACCCCGGAGGAATTCGCGGCCATCGTGCTGCGCGCCAATCCGGATGGATCGACGGTCCGCCTGCGTGATGTCGCGCGTGTCGAGGTCGGCGCGGAAACGTACAACTTCAACACGCGCATCAACGGCAAGCCCGCAGCAGCCATCGGCGTTCAGCTGTCGCCGACCGGCAACGCGCTCGCCACCTCCAAGGCGATCCGCGCGAAGATGGAAGAACTGTCACGCTTCTTCCCGGCCGGCATCGAATACACGATCCCTTACGACACATCGCCCTTCGTCGAGGTTTCGATCGAGAAGGTTCTGCACACGCTGCTCGAGGCCGTCGCCCTCGTCTTCGTGGTCATGTTTCTGTTCCTGCAGAACTTCCGCTACACGATCATCCCGACTCTGGTGGTTCCGGTCGCTCTGCTTGGAACCTGCGGCGTGATGCTGGCCACCGGCTTCTCGATCAACGTCCTCACCATGTTCGCCATGGTGCTCGCCATCGGCATTCTGGTCGACGACGCCATCGTCGTCGTGGAGAATGTCGAGCGCATCATGGCCGAGGAAGGACTGCCGCCGCTTGAAGCCACCCGCAAGGCGATGAAGCAGATCTCGGGCGCGATCGTCGGTATCACACTGGTCCTGACGGCTGTGTTCGTGCCGATGGCGTTTTTCCCCGGCGCGGTTGGCATCATTTACCAGCAGTTCAGCCTGACGATGGTGACCTCCATCCTGCTGTCGGGCTTCCTTGCCCTGTCGCTCACCCCTGCCCTATGCGCGACCTTGCTCAAGCCGATCCCGCAGGGACATCACGAGAAGAAGGGATTCTTCGGCTGGTTCAACCGCAGCTTCGACAGGTTCACGCACAGCTACGCGGGAAGCGTGAGCTGGATCGTGCGCCGCGCCGGCCGCTTCATGATCATCTATCTCGCCCTGCTCGTCGGGCTGGGATGGGCCTTCATCCGCCTGCCCACCTCTTTCCTCCCCAATGAGGACCAGGGATACATCATCGTCGATATGCAGGCGCCGCCTGAGGCGAGTGGCAACCGCACGCAGGCCATCATCGAGACAGCGGAGAAGCATTTTTCCGAGGAGAAAGCCGTTGACCGCATGGTCATGATCCAGGGCTACAGCTTCTCGGGGGCGGGCGACAACGCGGCGCTGTCCTTCGTGACGCTGAAGGATTGGAGCGAGCGAGACGCCGGCAACTCGGCGGATGCGATTGCCGGACGCGCGAACGCCGCCTTGTTCCAGGTCCGCGATGCCATGGCTTTCGCCCTGTCGCCGCCGGCCATTACCGGCCTTGGCACGTCGAGCGGCTTCACCTTCCGCCTGCAGGATCGCGGCGGCCTTGGGCAAACGGCCCTTGTCGCCGCGGGCAAGCAGCTGATGGATGCTGCCGCCAAGAGCCCGATACTCTCCGGCTTGCGCGTCGAGGGCATGCCCAATGCGGCGCAAGTCAATCTGATCATCGATCGCGAAAAGGCCAATACCTTCGGCGTCACCTTTGCCGACATCAACTCTGCCATTTCGACCAATCTGGGCTCGTCCTACATCAACGACTTTCCCAATGCCGGTCGCATGCAGCGGGTGACCGTGCAGGCGGATGCGGGCCGGCGCATGCAGACGGAAGACCTGCTGAAACTGAACGTACGCAACGCGGCAGGCGGGATGG
This sequence comes from Hyphomicrobiales bacterium, assembly GCA_930633525.1. NCBI lineage: Bacteria > Pseudomonadati > Pseudomonadota > Alphaproteobacteria > Hyphomicrobiales > Hyphomicrobiales bacterium. The sequence goes on along the minus strand of CAKNFP010000001.1, from coordinate 663,906 downwards.
TTCCCCTGTCGGCCTTCGCACGGATCGATTGGCAGATGGGGCCCGCCCAGGTCGTCGGCTATAACGGATATCCGACCGTCCGCATCAATGGCGCGGCAGCCCCCGGCTATTCCTCGGGCGCGGCCATCCAGGAGATGGAGCGGCTGGCCGGCGAGTTGCCGAACGGCTTCGGCTATGAGTGGACCGGCCAATCCCTGCAGGAGATCCAATCCGGATCGCAGGCTCCATTCCTCATGGGCCTGACCGTGCTGTTCGTCTTCCTTCTGCTGGCCGCACTCTATGAGAGCTGGTCGATCCCGCTCTCCGTGATGATGGTGGTGCCGCTCGGCGTGCTTGGATCGGTCGCGGCGGTCATGCTGCGCGACATGCCAAATGACGTCTACTTCAAGGTCGGCCTCATCACGATCATCGGGCTGTCGGCCAAGAACGCGATCCTCATCATCGAGTTCGCGAAAGACCTTCGTGCCGAAGGCAAGCCGCTGCTGGAAGCGACCATTGAGGCGTGCCGGCTGCGGTTCCGGCCAATCCTGATGACGTCGCTGGCCTTCACCCTCGGCGTCGTTCCTCTCGCTATCGCGACCGGAGCCAGCGCGGCGAGCCAGAATGCCATCGGTACCGGCGTGATGGGCGGCATGATCTCGGCGACACTGCTGGCGATCTACTTCGTGCCGGTGTTCTTCGTCTTCGTCATGAGGCTGTTCAGCCGGCGTGACAAGATGGGTAGCGAGCCCGCACCAGAACGCCGCAACCCGGCCGAAACAGCTCCCGCACACCTGCATTGACGCAACGGCGCAAGTATTGCGTATCGTGAGAAATGCCCGCCGGATCCGAACCATCCGGCGGGCTTTTTTTACATAACCCGTTCTGATCGCACAAATGGCTACAAAATCTATAAGTGATGAGTATCATCAACTGCATGAGAAAATACATACGATAAGTGCGATATGTATACTTATGTAAAATGCAGGTCACCTGACGTTGGACGTTTGTCGTTTTTTCGCGCCAAAAATGCGATCTGCCGCATTTGCGCTGGACGGACGGCACCTCGCTATCATATCTATGAGGCCATATTGTAATATCATTTTCTTGATCGACGAGGTCCGCATGAGCAGTGCATTGCAGAGTTCCCTGCCGCTCTACGAACAGATCAAGTCTACGATCGAGAAACGCATCCGCGGCGATATCTGGCCGGCGGATTTCCGTGTCCCCTCGGAGGAGACTCTCGCTGAGGAATTCGGGGCTTCATCGCTCACGGTCCGGCGCGCCCTGCGGGAGCTGCAAACCGCAGGTATGCTGGTCAGGGTTCAAGGGCGCGGTACATTTGTCATCGGGCCCCGTATGCAATGCGCAATCTTCGAGTTGCCCGACATTTCCGAGGAAATAGGGACCAGTGGCGGTGTCCATACCAGCGAGGTCCTGTCGCTCGGCGTCGTGCCCGGCGACAGTCCGTTCGCCAGCATGCTGCCCCACCCCTTCGACGGCGTCATTTATCATTCGCGCCTGCTGCACAGGGAAGATGGAACGCCGCTTCAGCTGGAGGATCGTTTCGTCAATGCCGAAGAGGCCCCCGATTATCTGAAGCAGGACTTCACACGCATAACTCCCCATACCTATTTGCTGCGCGAAACCGAGGTTTCCTTTGTCGACAATACGATCCGCGCCATTCGCGCGGACGAGGAGAGCCGCCGCCTCCTGGAAATCGACAGCAACCAGCCTTGCCTTTTGCTTGATCGACGGACCTGGAGGGACGGCGTCCCGGTGACACGCAGCCGGTTTCTCTACCCCGGCGACCGCTATCGGCTGCGCAGCTCTCACGAGGCGACGCCAAGCCGCCCCCCTGCGACACAGCCGATCAATACCGCGAAGCGGGCACGCTGAACACGCCGCCGTGCGAACCGACCTGGCAGGTCAAGTTCTCCCGGCGGGGACATGAGACCACATCAAGGCTGCGTCACGGGCGTGACGATCCGCTCGACCCGGCCACTTGCCACCGATCGGTAGGCGGCATCAACCATCGCGAAAGCCCGCAGGCCGTCGTCGAGAGTAACAGGCATGGGAGCGCCTTCCTTGAGTGCCCGCACGAAGGCCCAGGCGACATGCTCATGGAACATGCCCGTTCTGAAATGTGGTGTCGTGGGGGAGGATGTCCATTCGCCTCCCTCGCCCCGGCGCCGGAAGACACGCAGGAAATCGCGATCCCGCGTCGATCGTGACGCGATATCAACGCCGCTGAGCAAGATCGTCCCCTCGGTTCCATAGATCTCGACAGACGTGTCCGCGGCCGCGAAGCACCAGCCCGTAGCCACTTCGGCGATCATATCGTCGTAACGGAACGTCGCGACAGCCGTATCCTCCACACCAAGGCCGAGCGTCCGGGAGGACACCGTCGCGAAGACCGATGTCGGCTCACCGAACATCCAGCGCAGAAAATCGGCCGCGTGAATGCCCTCATCCAGCAGGGTCCCGCCACCCGAGCGTGCGGGATCGACGAACCACGCCGACCTGAATGCCGCGTTCAAGCCATGGCTATGGCCATGGCGTATCCGGCACAGCGTAACCCGGCCAATGGCCTTATCCCTGAGCAGCGCCGCGATCTCGCTGTTGATAGGGTCGAAGCGCTTCGGAAAACTTTGCATGAAGGGAATGTCGGACGCGGTGACGACCTGTTGAATCTGGAGGCAATCGGCCATGCTCACCCCTAGGGGCTTCTCGCACAGGACAGGGCGCCGATGCGCGGCGGCCGCTTTGATGAGTGGCAGATGATCACAGGTCGCGGAGCAGATCGCGACGGCATCGCTTTCCATGATCAGCCGGTCGAGGTTTGGCTCGACCACCAGGCCGTATTGCGCGGCGAATGCGGCGGCCTTGTCAGGATCAGGGTCCCAGAGGCCGGAAATTGCGGCATCCGGACTTTCAATAAATGCCTTGGTCCAGAAGTTCGCGTGATAGTGCTCGCTCCCGAGGATCGCGATCCGTATCGTCAAGGTGCCCTCCCCTTCAACCGGCTGCTGCCTCGGCCGCTATCCGGCGGCCGCTGCGGGCTGCCTCGTAGATCGTCTCGGCAATCGTCACGGACTGAAGCCCAGCCTGGGCGGTATCATCGGCGGGCCCATCACCGCGGACGACACCGAGCCAGTGCAGGTGATGGGCTTGGCCAGGCGGCTCCTCCGGCAGCTCAGGCGTGACCCAGCCGTGCACGCCGGTCACGAACGGCGCGAACATGGCCGCCATCCCACGCTCAGTGCGTAGCCAGACCGTTCCGTGCTCCCCATAGATTTCAAGCCGAAAGCGATCGCAACCCCGCAATTCGGTATAACTCATTTCGTGGCTCACCCGGATACCATTGGCGAGGCGGTAGAGCGCGAAGACGTTGTCCTCAAGCACCATCTGTACCACCCGCCCATCAGCCAGACTCCTCTCAGGCCGTGCCGTCATCATCTCCGCGGACAGTTCGGCGATGGGCCCAAAGAGATGCCGGCAGAGATCGATGCCATGCACGCCAAGCTGCATGACGACGCCACCCGAGACATTGCCTGGATTGAAGAACCACTCCGCCCAGTCGGCGCCCGGCGTCGCATTGCGGAGACGAACCGAATGGACAGCCCCTAGGCGCCGCTGATCCAGCATCTCACCCAGCCAGCGCACTTCCGGGAAGTAGCGATGCATGAAGCTCACGGTGAGACGTCCTGCCGCTGCGCCGGCCGCGGCTATGATCGCCCGGCACTGGCTGCTGTTCAGGGCCATCGGCTTTTGCAGCAGCACAGACTTGCCCGCGGCCAGCGCATCGATGGCGATGCGCTCATGTGTGTCATCCGGTGACGCCACGACGACGGCGTCGATCGACCGATCGTCCAGCACACGCCGGTAGTCGGTCTCGACCCGGGCTATGCCGAGCGCATGCGCTCT